>CBDBID010000044.1:0-329991 GCA_965205565.1 Acidobacteriota bacterium | reverse complement strand
ATCGAAGAGGGAGGCCGATGGCTTCTCGGATGCAGTCTCGTGGGGTAAAGCGGGAGCCGGAAGGCGCGTCTGTTCAGCCCTTGCCGGCGACGGTCTGGCGGAGTCCGTCCGGCCCAGCTCACCCGCCAGGATCTCATAAGCCCGCTCGACTTTTTGAATCTTGCCGGGCGCTTTGGCGTGCAGCCTGGGGTGGCGCGCCAGGCGGCCCGGATCCCACAGCGTCCGTAATTCATCACGAGCCTCCACCACCTGCCGGAGCGTTGCGCCAGGCGTCAAGTCGAGCACGCGGTACGCCTGATCGATTTCCTTCATCGTCCTAGTCAAGGTACTGATTTTGCGGGTTGAAAATCAAGCTGGAAGGAGACTTCCAGGTACTCGAGCATCGTGGTTGCCGACGGCCAGGTGAAAGAGCACCTCCAGTCGATCGAGGGCTGTTTTGACCAGCCGGCACGAATTCAAGAGATGTCGAGCCCATCCAGCCATTGACGCGCCAGCCGAAACACTTGGGCAAACATTTCTTCTGTGAGGCGCCCGGTCAGAGTATTATGTTGACTGGGGGGGTAGGAGGCGATCAGGACAGTGCCCTCTTCGAATGGATGACTGTGGCCGTGGCCGAATCGGGGAAGGGGACAAGGCAGGTCTTGTCCCAGCTCTCGTCTGGCGCTCAAGTAGGTGCTGAACGCGATGCCTCCCAAAGCCACCACGACCCGCAGATTCCTTAACAACTCCAGCTCTCGCAGCAGGTAGGGCCGGCAGCAGTTCTTTTCCTCCCTGCTGGGTCGGTTTTCGGGTGGAGCGCAGTGGATGGTAGCGGTGATATAGGTGTCCCGCAGCCGCAGTCCGTCTTCTTGATGTTGGGAGGTAGATTGATTGGAGAAGCCGAATCGAGCCAGCGTGGCGTAAAGAAGGTCTCCACTCCTGTCCCCGGTAAACATTCTTCCCGTTCGATTGGCCCCGTGGGCGGCGGGCGCCAGGCCCAGAATCAAGAGTCGCGCCCGATGCGAGCCGAACGATGGCACCGGCTTTCCCCAGTAGATCCAGTTCCGATGGGCTCGGCGTTTCTCTCGGGCCACTTTTTCCCGGTGCGCCACCAGTCGCGGGCAGGCGCTGCACCTGAGGATCTCTTTTTGCAACCTTTCCCATCGATCTCGCACCAAAGATGCAAACATTCATCGAGTTTCCCCCAAAAAACAAGGCGCGACAAGTTTCCAGTCTGCTGAACAATCCTTTCGACCCTGCATCGATTGTCCGGTATCCTTTTATGGCGTGCGAAAAGGTGGCTGTTCGATCGTTCTTCTCCTGTGGTGTGCGGTAGGTGGTCCTGCTTTCGGGGGAACCGAAGAAGCGAACCTGACGGCACGGGAAATCATCGATCGCGTGGATCGGATTCTGCGCGGGGAGTCCTCCCGCGGAAGGATGCAGATGTCTGTGGCCACGCGACGCTGGAAACGAAGCATGACCCTGGAGGTCTGGTCCGAGGGGACCGAGAAGGTCTTGATCCGGGTCCTGAGTCCGAAGAAGGAGGAAGGAACGGCAACCCTGAAAATCGGGTCTGACATCTGGAATTATCTGCCCAAGATCGATCGCACGATTCGCATTCCCACTTCCATGATGAGTGCCGCCTGGATGGGGTCCCATTTCACCAACGACGATTTGGTAAAGGAAAGCCGCCTGGTACGAGATTACGCGATCGAGATTGCCTTCGAGGGAGAACGGGATGGGGGCGACGTCTACGAGTTTTCACTCACCCCCTACCCTCAAGCACCGGTAGTCTGGGGCAGGATTTCCTTTCGAGTACGCAAACAGGACCTGATGCCGGTGTGGGCCCGGTACTACTCCGAGGACGGGTTTCTGAAACGGACCTTGACCTATTCGGAGTATCGGACCATGGGTGGGCGGCTGGTTCCGACTCGCATGCGTATGACTCCAGAAGACAAGCCGCACGAATTCACAGAAGTGGTCTACGAGGACGTGCGATTCGACCTCCCCATTCAGGAACGAACTTTTTCGCTTTCGGCCTTGCGCAAACGTCGATGATTGCCTGGCGCCTGGGTTGGAGAAATCTCTGGAGAAACTCACGGCGCAGCTTCATCACCATCGCCTCCATTGCCTCGGCTTTCACCTTCTTGATCGCTTTGTGTGGCTTGATGGAAGGATTGAAACGGCAATTGCTGTCCAATGGAACCGACCTCCTCACCGGACATGTTCAGATTCACGACACGGCCTACCTTCCGGATCGAAACCTGTATGACACCCTGGGAGGGGAAGGGGGAACCGATTGGCCGGAGCTACTCTCCTGGCTCGCCCAACAGAAGCAGGTCTTGGCGGCCACACCTCGGGTCTATGCTTTCGGTTTGCTCTCCACGGGCGACCGATCGGTTGGCGCCGAAATTCTGGGCGTCGATCCTCAGCGGGAGAGGATGGTCACAACTCTCTTGCAGGATCTGGCTTCCGGAAATCGCGATTTGGATGCTGGATCCCGCTCCATTGTTTTGGGTGTCCTTCTGGCCAGGGAACTGCAAGCGAGGAGTGGCTCAGAGGTGGCCATCGTGGCCCAGGCTGCCGATGGAACCCTGGCCAACGATCTGTACCGGGTCACGGGTATCCTGCGCACGGGACTAACCCATTATGATCGCTCCCTGGCGCTCCTTCACAGGAGTGATTTGCAGGAGTTTCTGGTGTTGGATGACCGGATTCACGAGTTGGTGATCCGCAGTGAGAATCCGCTCCTGGCCGGCGGACTGGCCAGGCGGTTGGGCCCCCAGGATCAGTTTCGGGGGATGTCGGTCCAAAGCTGGGAGGACCTGTCGCCGCAGCTGAAGGAGTATCTGGGACTGACGGAAGGGATGGCCGTCTTTACGATTTCCCTGGTGGCGCTGTTCGCCGCTTTGGGGGTGTTGAACACGATGTTGATGGCGGTGTTCGAACGGACCCGTGAGATCGGGCTCTTGAACTCGCTGGGGATGGCTCCCTACCAGATCGTACTCAGCATCCTGGTGGAGAGTCTCTTCTTGGGATTCATGGGACTGGCTTCTGGGATGGTGAGTGGGGGATTGCTGATGTCCTATCTGTCCATTCACGGATGGGATCTGAGCCGATGGACCGGAGAACTATCCATGCTCAACTCCCGCATCGATCCGGTCCTGCGGGCGGTGTGGGATTGGAAACTGGTGTTCTTTTCGGCACTGGGTCTGGCCATTGCGTTCCTGGTGGCGACGTTGTTTCCAGCCTGGCGGGCGGCCCGGCTGAGTCCGGTCAAGGCTCTGGCCGGTCCAGGAGCGTAATCGTTGGGGATCATCCTGCGGATAGCCTGGAGAAACTTGTGGCGGCGGCCACTGCGAACCGTTTTGACCGCTAGCACCGTATCCCTGGGCCTCAGCCTTCTGCTGATCTCGCTGGGACTGGGAGATGGGAGTCATCTCCAGATGATCGAGAGCGGTGTCCGCATGGGATCCGGTCACGTGGTAGTGGCTCATTGGGGCTACCATCAACAGGGAGGAGTCGGAAGATTCCTGAGCGAAGAGCAGTGGCGCAACGCGGAGTTGTGGATCAAGCGGAATGCCGAAAGGTTCGGGGTTCAACAGACCGTAAAGAGGGTTTTTGCCTCCGGCCTGGCGTCCTCGGCCGATGGATCCACGGGGGTGCAGATCTTCGGAATCGATCCGGACGCTGAAGCAAGCGTTTCCACCTTCGCTGAAAAGGTGGAAGAGGGTGGGTTCTTGGAGGGAAGCAATCCCCAGGCCGTGGTTGTTGGTGAGGGAGTGGCTCGAAAACTGGCCGTCGGGTTGGGAGGAAGGGTGGTGTTGATGGTGCAGGGCGCCTCTACCCAGGAGATTCAGTCGCTCCTGTTGCGGGTGACCGGAATCATCCGATCCGGACTGGAAGATCTGGATCAATCGCTACTGCTGATGCCCCTTTCCACCGCCCAGAAGTTGCTGGGCTTGGGAGGAGGTGTCCACCAGCTGGCGGTGCTGCTCTCACAGGTCCGGGATGCCGAACGATTGGCGGACCTGGGGAAAGCTCATCTGCCCGCGCAAGTGGAGGTTTTGAGCTGGGACGAAGTACTTCCCGAGTTGCGAGACTTCATCCGCATCGATGATGGCGGCAACTACGTTTTTCAGTTTTTCATCTTTCTGCTGATCGCGTTTATGGTGATGAATACGATCTTCATGTCGGTTCTCGAGCGGGGGCGGGAGTTTGCTCTGCTGGATGCTCTGGGCCTGACCCCAGCTCGTCGATTCGTCATGGTTTTGCTGGAAGGAGCCTCGATCGGGGTCCTATCTGTGGGTGCCGGTTCTCTCATCGGGTACGTGGTTCATCTTCGGCTGGAAAAGACGGGCTTGCCCCTCGATCTGTTCTATTCCGGTGAGCTATCGGCGGCAGGCGTAGTCATGGACCCGATCATGTACTCCAGTCTATCCTGGCAGCGCATCACCGGTTCGCTGGTTCTGGTGTTTGCCTTGACCCTGATTTTGACGATTATCCCAGCTTGGCGAGCGGCCCGCTCTCCCGATGTGCACTTGCTGAGTCAGAGTTGACATGAACCCAAATCGATCGGTGGTCCGCTTCGAGAATGTGTCCCGTTTTTACGAGCAAGGTGGGGAAGTAGTGCGGGCCTTGGATGCGGTGGACCTGACACTGGGTCAAGGCGAATTCGCGGCAGTGGCCGGGCCCTCCGGGTCAGGGAAGACGACGCTGCTGAACGTATGTTCGGGACTGGACCTCCCCACACAGGGCCGTGTCTGGGTGGGAGATCGCGAACTGAGCGGGATGAGCCGGAGGGAGCGCTCCGAACTGCGGCTTCGGCACATTGGCTTCGTCTTCCAAACCCACAATCTGATCCCCGTTCTGAGCGTGGAGGAGAATGCCGAATTCATCCTCTTGCTCAGAGGCGTGCCGGAGGATGAGAGGAGGAAGCGGATTCGGACCGTTTTGAAAGAGGTCGGACTGGACAGCCTGGGACGCCGCCGGCCACACCAGCTCTCCGGAGGTCAGCAGCAACGAGTGGCGGTGGCCCGCGCCATGGTCGCCGAACCGGATTTGGTCCTGGCCGATGAACCCACCGCCAATCTGGATAGCAACACCGCCCTGGCCCTGCTGGATCTGATGGAACAGCTCAACCGCGAGCATGCGACGACCTTCCTGTTTTCGACCCACGACCCTCGTGTCATGAAGCGAGCCCGGCGGATCGTCCGGCTGGTTGATGGGCGCATCGTGCAGGACGAGAGTCGGAAGCCCTGACGGAGAAGGTCAAGAAGGCGGCTCGCTGACAACCGGATTGCGCAGTATCCCTATGCCCTTGATCTCCGCCTCCAGAAGGTTGCCCGCCTCCAGGAACGCCCGTTTGGGGTGTCCCACGCCGGCCGGCGTTCCGGTCGAAATTACATCACCGGGTTCCAGGGTCACGTAGCTGGAGATGAAGGCGATGATGTCGGCCACCGGAAAGATCATCTTGGCCGTGTTGGAGTCTTGGCGGATTTTCCCGTTGACCTTCAGTTGGAGGGGCAGTACCTGTGGATCCGGAATGCTCCGGGCCGAAGTGATGCAGGGACCGATGGGTGCGAAACCGTCAAACCATTTACCGTGCAGCCAGTCGAAGAACGAGTCCCTGGGCCTCTCCTTCCGATCCGGATTGGGTCGAAAGCGTCGGTTGGAAATGTCGTTGACAATGGTGTAGCCGGCCACCACGTCGAGTGCTTGGGAGGCCGAGACCTTCTTGCAGCGCTTCCCGATCACTACGGCCAGTTCTATTTCCCAGTCGATACTTTCCGGTGAGATGGCTGGCAGGATGACCGGCTGTCCCGAGCCCCTCATGGTGGTGGTGGGAGGTTTCCAGAAGACATAGGGGAAGGTCTTGCCGGGCTGGGCGGCCGTGCCGCCCCCTTCTTCGATGTGGGCGGCGTAGTTTCCAGCCAGCAGGAAGAATTTAGAAGGTGGGGAAAGAGGGGGCAGAATCTGGACCGAAGCTTCGTCCCCGCGCAATCGTGCCAGCTGCTCCACTTCCAGTGTGGGATAGAAGGACGCCAGCTCTGCAGCCAATCCCGCATGAGTTCCGTGGGGAAGGAAAGCCAGCGAGTCTCCCCAGTTTTCAGGTGGCGCTAGGCAGTCCTGGGTTGGGGGCGGAGTAGACGCTGTAGAGCGCCTCGAGATCGACGATGCCGTCCTCCCTGTATAGCGCCACCGCCGGCTCTCCCTCTTTCTGGTATCGACAAACTCGCAGCGAATGGGTCCCTGCACCATCTTCCTGATGTTTCATCGAAGCTTCCCTTGTGACGTTTTTCTGAAGAGGACCACCACAGCTGGCCAGCCACAGGCTCACCCCCAGACTGGAAATGCAGCCCAGCTCCGAAGTCCTTCGGCCACTCTCTTTTTTTTGTTTGGATCATGACACCATCCGTAGCCGCTCGATTGTCCGGCTTCTTTTCGGTCACCAGAACCTTGCCTAGAGACTTGGACGGGGCAGTACGAATCCACCGTCAATTCTCAGCACAGTGCCCGTGACGTAGGCTCCGTCCTCGCTCCCCAGGTAGGCTGTCCCTTTGGCGATGTCCTCAATCGTTCCCAGCCGACCCAAGGGCAGACGCTTCCCCTGCTTCTGCAGGTCCTCTTCGGTCGCATAGTCCCGTTCACCGGGAGTGTCGATCCATCCCGGCTCAATCACGTTCACCCGGATCCCGGTGTGGCGCCAGCTCGTTGGCCAGATGGTTGATCCCCGCCTTGGCCGTGTTGTAGGCCATGACGGCATGAACCGAACTCATGACCACGATGTTTCCCCCGTCTTCCTGAGCCAGCATCTTCCGGGCCGCGAACTGGCAGCAATGCATGACTCCCCAGAGAGACACTCCCATTGTGAGCTGCAGGTCTTCTCCGGTGAGATCTAAAAAGGGTTTTCGAACACTTTGCGGCGGCGTTGGTAATCAGAATATCCAGCCTTCCCAGCTCGGCAACGGTAGTCTGGACCAACTCTTCGTCCCGATTCCGGTCGGAGACGTCTCCCTGCAGGATGATGGCTTTGCGTCCCAGCGACCGAACTGCCTCGGCGACCTCCTTTGCTTCGTCCCGATGGCGACGGTAGTTGATGGCGATGTCCGCTCCCTCTCGAGCCAGTTCCAGAGCACAGCCTCTCCCAATCCCTCGATTGGCTCCGGTGATCAAAGCGACCTTGTGGGGCAATCTCATGGCCCTCATCTCCCAAGCCCCCTCCGCAAACATCATCGTATTTATGGAAGGGAGAACTTACGAGTCCTCAAGCTAATGGCGCTCAGAAACCGATGTCAAATGAAAATCGTGTGCGGGTTTCAGGTCACAATGGTTGTACAGGGGAAAGCCCATTTTCGTCTGTCTCAGAAAGGGGCGGGGCGGTATGATGCGAACCTGTGTTGGGAATCTCTGCGATCCGGCCTGAGTACGATCCCGCGCATGGACGTGAAGCGGGAAGGAGTCCGGAACAGGAGAAGGGCAGAGTGCGGTCACCGTACTCCGGCAGTCAGACGGTCAAAGGACCGGCCAGGGGGAAGACTTGGCCCACCGTCGTACTCTTCATTCTGGTTTCTGTCACGCTGGTGCCGTCGGTCCGCAGCGCCAGTTTGCGGTGGGGCGGCTCGGTCCGCGGCTATCAGTTCCTGCGTTTGGGAGATTCTTTGTTTCCCGGCCGCAGGGATACCGAAATTGGGATTCTCCGCCTTTCGGGTGGATCCGGTCACGGTCGCTTGAGCACGGAAGCCCACCTGGTTTTTACTGCCTTGACTCCTTTTCCAAAGGCGGGGATCCCCCTTTTTTCGGCCAGCGAAAGGGACCCTTTCCTGCCCCTGCAACGGGATTTGAAAAAAACCCCTAACCTCTATCTTCAGGGTGCACTGGATCGGCTCAATGTCGAGATCGATTGGCAGAGCGTGCGGTTGAAAGTGGGGCGGCAAGCGATCACCTGGGGGGTGACCTATTTTTGGTCCTCTCTGGATCTGTTCGTCCCCTTCGAACCCCAGAGAGTGGACCGGGACTATAAAACTGGTGTAGACGCCGTACGCCTCACCGTGCCGGTCAACTCCCTCTCCGAAGTGGAACTGGTGGGAGCCGTTTTGGGGGACTCCTGGCAACGCGACGGAACTGCCGGCGTTCTGGCCAGACTTGATCTGGGTCCTCTCGATCTGGGCCTGATGGCTGGCAGGTTTCACCGGGACACGGTCGGGGGCGGGTTCATTACGGCGGATCTAGCTGGGACGGGAATCCGAGCCGAGATCACGCGCACAAGATCGGGTGACCCTAGGGACCTGCTCATCAACCGGAAGGGTTTCTGGCGGGGTTCGGTCGGAGTGGATCGACAGTTGACAGCTGATCTGCTGTTGTCTGGGGAAGTGTCCTGGAACGGGTATGGAGCGAGCAGAGCCGCAGATTACGTGGGGCTTCTGCAGACCGACCGTTTTCGCCGGGGCGAGGTCAACGCTCTGGGACAGCTCTATAGTGGTATCCTGGCGGGCTGGAGATTCCATCCGTTGTGGTCGCTCAGCCACGCTGCTATCGTGAACTGGAACGATGCTTCCTGGTTGTTGCTGCCAACCGTTAGTTGGTCGACCGGCAACAAGTCGGAGGTCCTGGCAGGAGCCCAGCTGGGGTTCGGACAGGACCTGCAGGCGGGGGGCGCGATTGGCAGCGAGTTTGGATCCCTGCCGCATGCCATCTTTGGTGGACTCAAGTTGTACTTTTGAAAGAAGTCGGGTGGCGGCTGCTGGGAGCCCTGTTGCCTCAAGTAGAAAAGTGCCCAAAAGAGGATTCGTTGCCTCAACTAAAAAGTACCTCAAGTGTGACCCGTAGTGGTAGGGGCGGCGGACGGTGCCGGACCGCTTCGCTTTTTCGCCGTCAGATCCAACAGTTTTTCCTGCAACCGAACGATCTCCCGGTGCAGCTGAGCTGGGTTCAGTTGTCGGTATTGCGCTCTCAGTTGTCGCTTCCAGCTGGCCGAGATTCTCCACTGACTCCAGAACGCGTTGATAGGGAGTCCTTGCGGGCGAGTAGCGTTTGGCCACCCGGCTGCCTCGGCGCACCTTCTCTTGCAGCTTCTGCGAGGGCAAGAAGAAGTTCACGCACAGGCGAAGCTGCTCGTACAGCTGGTTGAGCAACTCGACTTCGGCCGGCGTGTCGTAGCGAGCGTAACCCACACACCCCTGCCGCGCCTCGTCCCAATCCGCAAACGTCCGCACGGCCACTTGATGGCGCAGCAACGTCCCCGGCTTGGTACCCCCTCGTTGCCTCAGCCGCAGCTTTCGTTTCTCGGGCGCCAGCAGTCGATCGATCGTCCCCGCACTGATCCGAAGCAGTTCCTCCCGTACCTCC
Organism: Acidobacteriota bacterium; assembly: GCA_965205565.1. Lineage (GTDB taxonomy): Bacteria > Acidobacteriota > UBA6911 > RPQK01 > CBDBID01 > CBDBID01. The sequence goes on along the minus strand of CBDBID010000044.1, from coordinate 320,664 downwards.
CCCCTCAGCTTCAGCTCGCCATGTCTCTCCAAGGCGATCAGTGTCGGCTCCAAAGCGGCCACCAGTCGTTTCCCACACAGATAGTCCAGCAGCTGCCAGATCTCCTTCAAAGCCCGTTGCACTTCTCCATCGTCGATCCGTCTCCGACGCGGGACCCGACAGCGGATATCCGCTTCCACCACCACACCCCTGCCAACCCACACCCTCCGGCCGGAATGGCGCAGCAGCCGCGCGGCATAGCGGCGCTGGTAGCCCGTCGCCTCCACAAACCCGTCGAAGATCGCTCCTTTGTCCTTCTTCCTCCCCCTCTGGTACTCCTTGGCAAACGCCTTCACCAAGACCCGTCACTCCGACATCGTTAGCCTCTTGCTTGGCCCCCTTTTCATGGAGCCTCTTCCTATCCCATTTCGGACACTTTTTTATATGAGGCAAAGATCCCCTTTCTGGAACTTTGATAGTGAGGCAATTCGAGCGCTTTACCCCAAGCCGAGAAGTCTCTACCCTTATCGCGACCCGCAATATTGGGGAGGAGCACTATGGAGGTTGGTTTCTTCACCATGCCGCTGCACCCGCCGGGGGCGGACTTTACCCAAACCCTGGAAGACGACCTGGAACAGATCATCGTGCTGGATCGGTTGGGTTACAAAGAGGTTTGGATCGGGGAGCACTTCACCGCTGAGTGGGAAAACATTCCGGCTCCTGATCTCATCATCGCCCAGGCCCTGGGTCTGACGAAGAACATCAAGCTGGGGACCGGGGTGACCTGCATGCCCAATCACAACCCCTTCGTGCTGGCGCACCGCATCGCTCAGCTCGATCATATGGCGAAGGGGCGTTTCCAATGGGGCGTTGGCTCGGGCGGATTCCCTGGTGACTTCGAGGTCTTCGGTTTCGATCCCGCTACCGGAGAGCAACGAAGCATGTTTCGAGAATCCCTGGAGGTGGTTCTGCAGCTGTGGAACGATCCCAAACCGGGAGTCTACGAGAGCAAGTACTGGCGTTTTACCGTGCCGGACCCCGAGGATGAGATCGGCCTGAGGCTCTTCGTCAAGCCGTACCAGAAGCCACACCCTCCGATCGGTGTGGCCGGTGTTTCCATCAAGTCGAAGACGCTTGCGCTGGCCGGCAAACGGGGCTACATCCCGATGAGCATCAACGTCGTGCCACCGGCCACCCTAGTAGGTCATTGGGAGGCCGTCGAGGAAGGGGCCGCCACCACTGGCCGCACCCCCGACCGCTCCAACTGGCGGATCGCCCGGGAAGTCTTCGTGGGAGAGACCACCGAGCAGGCCCGTAAGGAAGCCCTGGATGGCACTCTGTCGAGGGACTTTCACGATTATTTCCTGCGTCTCCTTCCGCGCTGCAAGATGTTGCACCTGATGAAGGAAGATCAGGATATGGCGGATTCGGACGTGACCATCGACTACCTGATGGACAAACTGTGGATCGTCGGCAGCCCAGACCATGTCACGGAGAAATTAGAAGAGTTGTACCACACGGTCGGCGGATTCGGGATGCTGCTGACCATGGGGCACGAATGGGTGCCCCGGGAACCGTGGCAGCGCTCGGTCAGCCTGCTGGCAGAAGAGGTTTTGCCCCGTCTGTCCCATCTGCGTTGAGAGAGACACTGGTAGCTCAGCGGTTGGCACCGGGAGGACCGCGTTGCGCTATCGATCTTCGCCGCAGGGTCTATTTCAAGGAAAAAGTGTACAGGGAGCTGCCGCCCGAAATGGCCAGGTACTGGGTGCCGTCCGACTCGTAGGTGATGGGAGCCGTGTAGATTGGTCCACCGGTTTGGAATCGCCATAACACCTTTCCGGTCTTGGCGTCCAGAGCCATGAAATAGCCCTCCGCATTGCCGACGAAGATCAATCCGCCCGCCGTGGAGAGCGTCCCCGCCCAGGAAGGTGAGTGGAACTTGAATTCCCACTGGATGTTTCCCGTCTTCGGATCGAGAGCCTTGACCCCTCCCCAGGTCTCCTCTTCCGGGACCTGGAAGGTGCTCCCCATGAAGAAATGCCCCTCCTGCATTTCCTGCTTGGAGGTGTAGTAGGTCGTGCATTCCTCCAGATAGACCACGTAGAGCAAGCCGGTGTCGGGGTTGTAGGAGGGCGCCATCCAATTGGCAGCTCCCCCAATGCCGGGACACTGGTAATTGCCCTCGGGAGTGGGAGCGGTGTCGGGCAGAACCCGGGGACGACCGTCCGGATCGATTCCAGAGGCCCAGGTGACGCGTCCAAAAGGCTGGGCCCGCAGAAAGTCCCCGGAGGTTCGATCCAGCACGTAATAGAAGCCGTTTCGGTTGGCTTGTACCAGCAGCTTCCTTTCTTCGCCGTCCATCTCCAGGTCCAGCAACACGGGGGTTTCGTTGGCGTCCCAGTCGTGCAGGTCGTGCGGAGTAAACTGGAAATACCAGCGGAGCTTGCCGTGGTCCGGATCCAGCGCCACGATGCTGTTGGAATACAGGTTGTCGCCCTTTCGTTTTGATCCGTCAAAATCTGGATTCGGGTTCCCCACGGGCCAGTACAGAAGATCGAGTTGGGGATCGTAGGTGCCGGTCATCCAGGTGGGAGCGCCTCCCGTTTTCCAGGAATCGTCGCTCCAGCTTCCGGACCCGGGTTCGCCCGGGGCGGGGATGGTCCAGAACCGCCAGGCCCGCTTTCCCGTCTCGGCATCGTAGGCATCCAGAAAACACCGCACCGGGTACTCTCCGCCCGAAGTACCGACGATCACCTTGTCCTTGACGATGAGGGGAGCCACGGTCGAGCTGTAGCCCCTTGGTGTAGTCTCCCAGAGTCACGTCCCACAGAACGCTGCCCGTCTTCCGGTCCAGTGCCAGCAAGTGGGAATCCAGGGTGGCCATGAAGAGCTTGTCGCCCAGGATGGCGAAGCCACGGTTGATGGGACCGCAGCACAGGCTCTGGCGAGGAAGTTGGCGGCGGTAGCGCCAAATGACGCGGCCGGTGCGGACGTCCAGGGCGTACCCCGGTGTTGTAAGAAGCGGTCAGGTACATGATCCCGTCGGCAACCAGCGGCACGGTCTGAATCTTGCCAGAGACGCCTGTCTGGAAGACCCACTGCACCCGCAGGGCGCTCACATTTTCGCGGGTAATCTGTTTGAGGGGCCGGTGGTTTCGTCCACTGTAGTCTCCCCGGTAGGTGAGCCAGTTGTGGGGCTCATCCAGGGCGGCGACCAGCCGCTCGGAGGTTACCTCGCCGGCCAGGACTGCCGGTCCGGAGCACAACCCGCCCAGCAGCAACCCAAGGGATAGGGAAAGCAGGGTACGATCCTTCATGGGTCCACCTGTTCGATTCGGGGTCATTGCATGGGCTGGCGGTCGGTCCTTCGGGTGAGAAAGGTCAATAGGTCCTCCAGCTCCTGGACCGAGATCATGCGTTGCGGGTAGGGCGGCATGAGCGAGCGGGGCAGGCGTTGGATCTCCTCGAGATCACCCTTTTGGAAGGAGTGGATGTTCTCGGCTCGGTCCATCACCTGCATGGTGAAGGTGTCCTCGTTTTTCACCACGCCCGTAATCTTGGTACCATCGGCCCTGGTCAGGCGCACCGGATCGTACCCACCGTAGGGTATTGCCAAAACCCAACGCGTTCGGAAAGTGGAACTGGGATTTCGGATCGATTCAATCAGGTCGTCCACGGAACGTTTGTCTCCGATGCCGGTCAAGTCCGGTCCCAGCCGCCCGCCCTGTCCGTAGATCATGTGACAATTGTTGCAAAAGCCCTTGCCAAAATAGATTTCTTTGCCCCGACTCCAGTCGCCGGAGACGTCTCGAGCGGTGCTTTTCAGGCGGGCGTCGCCGATGTAGGCTACCAGCTTCCATACCTGCTGATCGGGCAGCACGTGAGGCGGCATATCGGTTCCCAGGATGCCCTGCGTGATCACGTCGAACAACTGCTGATCGGTGGAGGAGTGGCTGGTGCTGGTTCGCACCACGTCGGGGCCTCTCAGACCACCCTCGCCAGCAAATCCGTGACAGGGCGAGCAATACCAGCGATACAGACTCTTGCCGCCCGCAATGGCGGAGGCGTCTCCCGCCAGAGGATTCTCCGATTGGCTTCCAGCCTTCAGAGCCGGGTAGGTTAGTAGAAACGCAATGAGTATGAATCTTGTCAGCATGGCAAGTTCGGGCGCGATTGTATCTCCTGGGGAAAAAAGGGGTCAAGGAATCGTTTTGCAGGCTTTACGGACGGGTTGTTCCGTTTCGTGTTGTTCCGTTTCGCCTGTTGCCTCAACTAAAAAGTACCTCAAGTGTGACCCGTAGTGGTAGGGGCGGCGGACGGTGCCGGACCGCTTCGCTTTTTCGCCGTCAGATCCAACAGTTTTTCCTGCAACCGAACGATCTCCCGGTGCAGCTGAGCTGGGTTCAGTTGTCGGTATTGCGCTCTCAGTTGTCGCTTCCAGCTGGCCGAGATTCTCCACTGACTCCAGAACGCGTTGATAGGGAGTCCTTGCGGGCGAGTAGCGTTTGGCCACCCGGCTGCCTCGGCGCACCTTCTCTTGCAGCTTCTGCGAGGGCAAGAAGAAGTTCACGTACAGGCGAAGCTGCTCGTACAGCTGGTTGAGCAACTCGACTTCGGCCGGCGTGTCGTAGCGAGCGTAACCCACATAACGCCGTAGATGGTTGTTGATGAACTCCGATCCGTTGTCCTAGTCCAGGCCTAACAAGGGAAAGGGCAGACGCTGGCGCACCTGCTGGATGGCCTCAAAGACCCAGACCTGCGCTTTGTTTTTCACCGCCGCCAGTTCGGTCCAGCCCGTCGACACATCCGTCAGATCTAACGTCTGAGCATAGTCGCCTCGCGCTCGACCTCCCTCGTGGGCCACCAGGCCCACCTCCACACCCCTGCCAAACCACACCCTCCGGCCGGAATGGCGCAACAGCCGCGCGGCATAGCGGCGCTGGTAGCCCGTCGCTTCCACAAACCCGTCGAAGATCGCTCCTTTGTCCTTCTTCCTCCCCCTCTGGTACTCCTTGGCAAACGCCTTTACCAAGACCCGTCACTCCGACATCGTTAGCCTCTTGCTTGGACCCCTTTTCATGGGGCCTCTTCCTATCCCATTTCGGACACTTTTTTATATGAGGCAAAGATCCCCTTTCTGGCACTTTGATAGTGAGGCAATTCGCTTCGTTGACATTCGGAGTTCGTGTCCATACAATCGCTTGATCTGCGCGCCGCTCACTATGCATCCAAAGAGAGTAGTCATTGGAATCACCGGAGCATCGGCTCCCATCTACGGAGTGCGTCTTCTGGAAATGGTGCGGGAGATGACGGAGGTGGAGGCCCATCTGGTCTGCACCCGCGGAGCGGAGCGCACCCTGGCTCTTGAGACCGACTACACTCTGGATCAGGTGAGGGCACTGGCCGGGGTTTGCTACCCGCCGGATGACTTCGCAGCCGCCATCTCCAGCGGATCCTTTCAAACCAGTGGAATGATCGTGGCGCCCTGTTCCATCAACACGGTGGCGTGCATTGCGGCTTCCGTCACCAAGGACCTGCTGATTCGGGCGGCCGACGTAACTCTCAAGGAGAAGAGGCCCCTGGTTTTGCTGGTGCGCGAATCACCGCTGCATCTGGGCCATCTTCGTCGACTGGTGGAACTAGCCGAGATGGGGGCCCATATCGCTCCACCCATCCCCTCCTTTTATCACCGCCCGGAAAGCATCGACGACATCATCACCCATAGTCTGGGGCGATCCCTCGAGCTGCTGGGATTGGAAGTGGCATCTCTAAAACGTTGGTCGTCGCCCCAGTGACTAAGTGCTCCCTTCCAAGGGAGCACTTAGTCACCAGGTCGTAGTAGTGGTGGACGCAGCCTCCACCCTCGACCTTCGCCTGGTACAGGGCCTGGTCGGCTCTTTGCAGAAATTCCAATGGCTGGCCACTATCGGCCGGGAAAGTGCTGATCCCGATGCTGACCGAGCAGCGCGGTAATTCGGTGCCGGCCGCCAATGCCTCGCGGAGCACTCTTTCGGCAAATACCCCAGCCTGCTGCGCACTGGTTTCGGGCAGGATGACGGCAAACTCGTCGCCCCCCACGCGGGCGGCTACATCCATCTTGCGGGCGTTAGTCTTCAGGATGTTCGCAACCCTTTGCAGAATCTTATTCCCCATCAGGTGTCCGCTGGTGTCGTTGATTTCCTTGAAGCCGTCCAGGTCGATCAGAGCCAGAGCCAGGGGATGGTTTTTGCGTTGGGCCCGCGCCAGCTCGCCTTCCAATCGATGAAGGAAGTATCGATAGTTGGCCAAACCGCACAGGCCGTCCGTATAGGCCTGAGATTCCAGCTTCTGGACCGTCCGGAGATGCTCCAGAGAAAGGGCGGCCAGGGCGGCCAGGAAGCGAAATTTCTCCAGCTCGCCCTCTTTCCAGGGGAGCGCCTCCTTGCGAAAAATGGACAGAAGCCCGCCCGGTGCTCCCTGGCCGTTCCAGCCGATCGCTGCATAACTGCGATAAGGGTATAAGGTGATGTCATCCTGGGAGGAAAAATTGGCGTTTCGCCCAAACTCACTGCAGGTGTACAGCTGTCCCGAAGCGATGGCCTCGGCGTGAACGCTTCGATCCACCCTGATCTTGGCCACGTCCTCGGGCTCCGATCGACCGTTTCTGAAGCGACGTGTGATGTGTGGCCCCTCGATGAGGGCCAGTTCGCACAACTCCACCCCCAGAATGGTCTGAACTTGATGGGGAATTCTCAAATGGGCCTGGTCTGGCGTGGAAGGCTCTGCGGTGCGTGTTTTCACCAGTTCGAACAGCTTTAGTGCCGAAGCCGAATCTTGCAGATGCTGATGCGCCTGCCGTTGCAGTGCCTGACTCAGATAGGCGATCAGGAATCCACTGAGCGCCAGGATCAGGACTTGCCCCGCAAAGGGACCGATAAGGGACGCCTCGCGGGTTGCATAAGCGAGCCCGCCGAAGTTGGCGCCGGTAGGCCACGGCACTCAGCGTCACCATTCGGGGGTGCTGGCTCACGGCGGCCACCAGAAAAGCCAGGAAAAAGCAGTAGTAAGATTCGAGGATCGATCGGCTGGCCAGTTCGATTGACCCGGATAGGAAGGCCAGGTTGGCCAGCACCAGACCGAAGTAAAAGCCCGGTTGGTGAAAGTAGCGAGTCGGCAGGAAAGGCAGCGGCAGATGGACAGCTGCAAACAGGGCCAGCAACCAAAGGGGCGGACCCTGATCCGGTTGACCCGGCCCGAAGTAGAGCAAGTAGCCGGTGGCTGCGACGAACAGAGCCTGCAGCGCAAACGTCCACTTGCGGCCGTAGACGTCCAGCTCCAGCCCAAAAAGTCCCGCCATCGCCTCCATTGTCCATTGTAACCAGTAGGTTCGGATCGCGACAAGCGAAAAACGGCACTGAGCCTCGGAGTGGTGGAGCTCTCCGAATGGGCCTGTCGAGGCCCTTAAGGGCTCTTTCGGTAGCCGGGAGTGGCGGGCAGGACGCCCGCCACTCCCGGGACCACGACTGCAGTTTGATCGCTGGCAAGATGCTGGCGCCACCTGGGACCGCCTTCCCCAGCTTTGCCGCCTGAAACACGGACTGCCGAATAGAGCACGCCCACCGGAGAGCATTGCAAGAGTCGTTGTCCGATCTTCAAGTTCCCTGCCCAGAAACCCTTTTCCTGCAAGACTTGCAAGGCGTATTCTGAACAGGTGGGTTGGAAGCGGCAGGTCAGCACATACCCCATCCAAGGTGATACTACGGTCCGGTAGGATCGTACGGCTTGGATTTCCAGGTAAAGAGGTGCTCGAGTCCAGCTCACCAAAACCGCAAACAGCAGCAGAAAGCCCACCACGGCGGGTCCAGTCTCTAGCCTTCGTGCCACCGGTTTGCGTACTCGGTGATGACCGGAATCGTGAGCCGCTCGCCGTTGACCGCTTTGACAATGGCGATGATGTGAATCACCAGGATGAGCAGCCAGATCAGGGGCGCCAGCCCGCATCCGAAGATTATTCCGATGCCGGGAATTTGGCTCAATATGGTAAGTGCGATCCACAGCACGATCTCGCCCACCATCAGCACGATCCCGTGTTTGGCGTGCCACTGGACTTCCGAGTCTCCGGTCTCAGCCAGCAGAGGGACCAGAGCCAGAAGCCAGAGATAGCTCAGGATGAACATAATCGTGCGGTTCGAAGACGGTTCCGACGGCGGCGAGGCGGGCGTCGGCGTGTCGTTTGAAGAAGATTCTGGCGTTTCCGGTGTCGGCGTTTCAGGCATGGAGTCTCTCCTTTTCCCCAAAAGAAGTCGAGTAACTAAGCCGGATCATTCAAGCACAGCGTGGGTCGATACACAAGGGTTCTCGCCAAGAAAAACCCTGGCTGTCTGCCGCCGGGAAAGGCCCTGTAGATGCCGTAGACAAAAGCGCTATCCTCGTACCAGTCGCCAGCTTGAGGGCGGAAAATGGGTTATACTGAAGCGATGAGTTCGGTCGGATTGGATCGCAGGAACGTGCCTAGTGCCGAGCTGCCCACGCGATTTGGAACCTTTCAGATTTTCGGGTTTGAGAACGAATCCGATGGGGAGCAGGTGATTGCCCTCGTAAAAGGCACTTTGGGCCGTGAGACGACTCCATTGGTGCGGGTTCACTCCCAGTGCTTAACGGGAGATGTCTTGCACTCGCTCCGGTGTGATTGTGGAGAGCAGTTGGAGGAGGCGCTGCGGAAAATTGGCTCCTCTGATGGGGGGATTCTCATCTATCAGATGCAGGAAGGCCGTGGCATCGGGCTTCTCAACAAACTGCATGCTTACCAGTTACAGGATCGCGGAGCGGACACCGTCGATGCCAATGTACAGCTGGGATTCGATGCGGATCAGAGAAGCTATTCTTTTTGCGCCCAGATCCTGAAGTTTTTTCACCTGACCCGAATTCGTCTCATGTCCAACAACCCCGAGAAAATCCAAGGTCTGGCGGCAGAAGGGATTGAGGTCATCCAGCGTGTCCCTCTTGTGATCAAACCCTCCCGGCTTTCCGAGAAATACCTGAAAACGAAGAAGGAAAAGCTGGGGCACCTGCTCGATGAGCACTGAAGGCAGCCGCTTCAAATCCAGAGCTGTGGGGAAAGCCAAACCTAATGGCTGGAAGCCATACCGATGGGTTGAGGCCCCAACTCGGCCATTAGTTTGCGCACCCGGCTCGAGAGGGTGTGCTCCGGATAATGTCGTAGGTAGTCGCGGAACACTTGTTCGGCCTGTTGAATCGCCCCATCGTAGTAATGGATTTGGCCGCGCAGCACCATGGCGTCCGGTCGCAGCTCGCTGCTAGAGAATCGACTCTCCAGCCGGTCGAGTTGAAGCAGGGCTTCCTCCTCTCGTTCCAGAGATGCTAGGCTCAGAGCGAGATAGTAGAGAGAATCGTCGGTTTTGCCGGATTGATTCTCTGGGTCCAGCCGGACCACCGTGGAAAACTGGGTGCTCGCCTGGGCAAAGTCTTGCCGTTCCAGGTACCGTTCCCCCAATTCGTAACGAGCCTCGTGGGACTCCGGTTGGCTTTCGGCTTCTTGCAGAAGTTCGATCGCGCTCTTAAACCGGTCCGGAGGCATATACCCTTCGATCCGGTCCATTTCACTCCCCAGCGAATCCAGAACCAGGACGGCGGGATAGCCGGAGATGCCGAACCGCTCTTTCAGTCGAACGCCGTCCGGATCGGTTTCGGCATTGAGTCGCAGCCAGGTGTACTCTTGGCCCATGGTGGCAATCACGTCGGCGTCGGAGAACGTGTTTTTTTCCATCTTCCGGCAGTACCCGCACCAGTCCGTGAAGAGGTAAGCGATGAGGAGCTGATTCTCGGATTGGGCATGTTTCAGAGCCTGCTCGTAGTCCTTCTGCCAGGAAAGCGCCTGGGCTCCCCTCTTAAAGAAGGGAAGGGAAGCCACTCCGAAGAGGATCAGGGCGGTGAGGATGAGCAGGGGTGTTTTCCGTTGTGCCATCAGGGTGATTCTGCGATCAGGTCATCCCCAGTGCCTACAGCGCCATCCGGTCCGGCCGACCGTAAGTCATAGCCACCCTCGGCCGTGGTTCGATAGAAAAACCGGTTGGACCAGGCGTCGATGCGGATGACAGGTTTCAGATAGGTGGGGGAGAGCGTGTCGATCAGCTTCTCGAAATTGGCCGCTGCGGGCACTTCTCCCTGGCTCTCTTGGTAGCGGTGGATGCCTGCGAGAATCTTCTTCAACTGCTCCCGGGTGGTGGCGATGCGTTCCCCCTCCAGAACGGTTAAAATGTGACTGGCCTTTTCCCATCGCCGGTCCCCCAACCGCACCTCTTCCAGTTCCCATTTGTTGTTTCGCCTGGTCATTTTGATGGCTGTCTTGACCGTGATCTCCGCCACCACCTTGTCCCCGCTGACCCTTACGTCGGTTACTTCCACACTCTCCTTCGGCAGAGAAAGATTGTCGAAGTTGCGAACCGCGTCCCTCACCTGTGTGTTCAAGCGCTTACCACAGGAGCAGACCAGAACTGCCGTCAAAAGTGCCCAGTGTGCCTTCCTCACACCGTCAAATATAACACACAACCGACTGGAGGAAGGTGGGCCTGATCGAGAACCTCTCGGGTCTCTTCTCGTCGACCCGCCCCTTGCAGCACGCCTCTTCGCGAGTCACTGGTAGCGAGTCAAATGCGGAGGCCCCCCACTCCTAGGACTCTCCGGGGTTGACGGAAACGACCAAGGATCCTATAGTGAATAAAAGGTGAAAATTACGGCACAGAGAACCCTTTTTCAACTGGAAACGGGAACCGGTCCCCTGAGGGAGAAAAAAGACGTTCGCCTGGTTCCTCTAGCTGCCAAGTCGATCCTGAACTACTGTGACACGGCTCGCATGCCCGACACCTTCACGATCAATCCCTATCGTGGCTGCGAGTTCGGCTGCACCTACTGTTACGCGCGCTACACCCACGAGTTCATGCAGCTCGAAGGAGATCAGTTTGACAAGAAGATCTTCGTCAAGCTGGAGGCGGCCAAGGTCTTGCTGCGATCTTTCGACCAGCACAAGGTGGGAACTCGGCCCATCGCCATCGGTACGGTCACCGATCCTTATCAGCCAGCCGAAAGCCGCTATCGAATCACTCGGGGTTTGCTGGAAGTTTTCTCCCAGATGAAGGGTCTTCGCCTGTCGGTCACCACCAAATCGGCACTGGTTCAGCGGGACATCCCTCTGCTGGTGAAAGTTGCCGCGAAGAACCACTTGCAGGTCAATCTCTCCTTGATCAGTCTGAATGCGGATTTGATCCGTTGGCTGGAACCGAAGGCTTCCACTCCTCAGGCTCGGCTGCGCGCCCTGCGCGCTCTCCGGCAGGCCGGCATCGAGGCGGGAATTTTTGTGATGCCGATTCTGCCGGGGCTTACGGATGCCGTGCCGGACCTGGAAGCGGTGGTAAAAGCGGCCAGGCAGCACGGAGCCAGCTATCTGGGAGCCAACGTGCTGTTCTTGAGGGACGCCTCCAGAAAGGCGTTCTATGAGTTCCTGAAACGCCGCTATCCCGGTCTGTACCCAAGATACCGCCGCCTTTACGGTCGCCGCAGCTATGCGGAGTCTTCCTACCGGCACCAGATCTCGGTCCGCATGAGAACCTTGCGGAAACGATACGGTTTCGAAACCCGACCGACACAGGCCCACAGCGAGACGGATCGGCAGATGGACCTTTGGGGCTGATCCAGCCATCGGAGTCTCCAGGTCTTGCTGGCACGGCTCCTCAAGCCCGGACGTTCCCCGCACGGGAGGGGTGGGAGGGTTGCCGTGGGGAGTCAGCCTCCGGCGGGTTGACTCAGCCGGGCTGGCCCGACCATATTGGAGCCAATGAGGGTCAACCTCGACACTCCCATTCAATACGTCAGAGGAGTGGGACCGAAGCGCGCCGAGATGTTTTCGGCGGCCGGCATCCGCACGGCTGAGGATCTGCTGCTTTGCCGGCCGTTCCGGTATGAGGACCGCTCCGTCTTCCGGCCCATCAGCAAGCTGCGGGCGGGAGATGAAGGCGTCGTTCAGGGCCAGGTGACCGCCACGGGGCGCTATCTGACCCCCATGAAAAAGGTGCGTATCTTCGAAATGTTCGTGAGTGATTCTACCGGAACCCTGTCGGTGAAATTCTTCAATCAGCCCTATTTGCAGAAAGTGTTCAGGAAAGGCCAGCAGGTACTGCTTTTCGGGGTGTGTCGAGTTGATGACTACACGCTGGGAATCAGCCTCATCAACCCGGAGTTCGAAATTCTGGATTCCTCCGAGGACGCATTGATCCACACTGGTCGGATCGTTCCCATTTGCCGGAAGATCGGACGCATGGGGAGCAAGCATCTACGCCAGATCGTCTTCCGCCTGCTGCAGGAGTTAAATTCCCACGATGTTGATCCGTTACCGACGGAGGTTCGCAGCTGCTACGGACTCCCTGATCGGGGCCAAACCTACCAGCAAGTGCATTTTCCCGAGTGCTCGGCCGGGGCCGACCGCAAGACCTTGCTGGAAAGTCTGGAAAGAGAGCAGTTGCCGGAGCAGCGACGTCTGGTCTTCGAGGAGTTCTTTTTCTTCCAGATGGGGCTTCTCGCCGTCAAGAGAGGCCGCGAGATCGAGCCCAAGGCACGCACCCTGAAGATCACTCCCCGGCTGCGGGAAGTGATCAAGCGAATCCTCCCCTTTCACCCCACCGGAGCCCAAAAGCGGGCGCTTGAGGAGATCGTCGACGATCTTTGTGGGACCAAAGTGATGAGCCGCCTGCTGCAGGGTGACGTGGGTTCCGGAAAGACCATCGTCGCTCTGCAGGCGATGGTTCTCGTCATGGAGAACGGATTTCAAGTGGCCATGATGGCCCCGACTGAGATCCTGGCCGAGCAGCACCATCGCACCATGGCCCGGACGCTAGCCGGCACACGCTACCGCATCGCTTTGCTGAGCCGTGGGGTCAAGGCCAAGCAGAAAAAGAAGATCCTGGCAAGGATCGCGGCTGGAGAACTGGATCTGGTGGTGGGTACCCATGCCCTGCTGCAGGAGCAGGTCCGCTTTCAGGAGCTGGCTCTGGTGGTCGTCGACGAGCAGCATCGTTTCGGGGTTCTACAGCGTTCCCGGCTCATGGAGAAAGGGGACCGTCCGGACACCTTGGTGATGACGGCCACGCCCATCCCTCGGAGCCTGGCCTTGACGCTATACGGAGATCTCGACCTTTCCGTGATCGATGAACTGCCCCCGGGCAGACAACCCGTCAAGACGGTCATCAAACGGGAGCAGAGCCGGCCCGAGGTTTACCGTATGATGCGGCGAGAATTGCAGCAGAGACGCCAGATCTTCGTCGTCTATCCGCTGATCGAGGAGTCGGCCAAGGTGGACCTGCGAGCGGCCAGAGAAATGGCACAGCAGCTAGCCGAATCGGTCTTTTCAGAGTACTCCATCGGCCTATTGTACGGCCGTTTGAAGGCCGAAGAAAAGGAAGGTTTGATGGATCGATTCCGAAGGGGCGACCTGCAGATCCTGGTGGCCACCACCGTTGTGGAAGTCGGCATCGATGTGCCCAATGCCACCCTGATGGTGATCGAGCACGCGGAACGATTCGGCCTCTCTCAACTGCACCAGCTGCGCGGCAGAATCGGCCGAGGTTCCCATCCCGGTCTCTGCATCCTGATGACCGGCGGAGTTCGCTCCCAGGAGGCCTACCGCCGGCTCGACACCATGCGCAAGACCAGCGACGGGTTCGCCATTGCCGAGATGGACCTGGAAATCCGGGGACCCGGAGAGTTCGTGGGCACTCGCCAGTGGGGATTGCCTGATTTCCGCTTCGGAAACATCGTCCGCCACCGACAACTCCTGGATGACGCCCGCAGTGCGGCCCAGGCCCATCTGGCTCGGCTGGTCTCTCGAAGCAATCAGCAAGGTCCGGAGCAGGTCGCCCAATTCGCGGATTCGTGGAAGCAACGCTTCGGACTTTTCCAGGTGGGCTACTAGGGCGCTGCGAGGGTGCCGTATGCGAATCATTGCAGGGCATTGGAAGGGGAAGAGACTGAGTCGGGTGCCTGGAAGCGTACGTCCCACATCCGACCGTTTGCGAGAGAGTCTGTTCAACGTGCTGGGAAACCGGGTGGAAGGGTCCCGGTGGCTGGATGCTTTTGCCGGATCCGGTGCCGTGGGTCTGGAAGCGCTCAGCCGGGGAGCTGTCTTTGTTCTCTTCAACGAAAAGGATCGCCGGGTTTGTGAGGTCGTCCGACACAATCTCGACATTTGCAGGCGCTCGGACGGCCCGGCCGTGAAGGGTAGTTACGAGGTGAGGGCAGAGGACGCATTCGTGCTGCTTCGTCGAGTGCAAGCCCCCGTCTTTGATTTCGTCTTTCTGGACCCCCCTATCGGTTTCTCCGCTACCGGAAGTTGCTGGAACGCCTGCTGGAGGCCCCTTTCGTCGGCTCCGACACGCTGGTTCTGCTGGAGGTTTTCAAGAAGTCTCCGCCCGATCTAGTCCCCGCTGCCTTCCACACGACCCGCTCCCTGGCAGCCGGAGACAGCCGTATCCTCTTTCTTAGATCAGAGCTCAACCGCTCTACGAATCGAACGAACAAGCGAGCAGGTGAGGCGCTATACGGGAGTGAGCATTAGCGGTCCAGTCGGGCGGAAGAGCCTTTGGCGAGTCGGTGGGACGCCCACAAGACCGCTACCAAGCAGAGGGCACTTGCATAAAACCAAGGTAGAGGGCTTTCGGATGGCGTTCCCGAGTACAACCTCGTGCCGGGCTTTCCCACGTAGGGGATGCCCGCCCAGAGGAAGGGATGGTCTCCCGAAATCTGCACTCCTTCGCGCCGAAAGGATCGCGCCATGAAGGCTCGTTTCGACTGGCTCAGGGCTTCGTCCATGGGGAGCCCGCGCTGGCAGTGGGCGTAAAAATCCCGGTAAATCTTGGAAGAGAGTTCGTCCATGCGCCAGCGGCTGAGCAGCAGGGCGCCGACGCCACCGGTCAGAAGGGGTTCGGAAAATCCCAACCAGTAGAGTGAGCCGGAAGAGTAGCCGTTTCCGGCATCGCACACCCCCAGAGAAAGCAGGGTGCACGAGATCGGGTGCTTCAGAAACTGCAAAACACTGATGGCTCGGCGGCCGTCCGCCAGTGCGGACCCGATCCAAGTGTCGTCGTGCAGCTGGAAATGAGCGGAGAGATGGATCCAGTGGGCCCCGGTCTTGGGGCTGGACCGCAAATCGTTGATGACGCAAATCTGGGGAAAGTGAGTGGTAAAGAAAAGTTTCTCGGTCCGCCTTTCCGACAACCGGAAGTCCGAGGGAAGCATCAGCAAGGGAGGCCCGCTCAGCGGCTCTGCGAAAGTCTCGACCCTGGAAATGGAAGGAAGGTAGCTGAAGTGGTAGCTTTCCAGCAGGAAGTCTCCGCCGCCATCGCGCAGCATGCCGAAGGGAAGGGCCTGCAAGTCTTTGTGCAGAACCAGCAAGACGCTCTTGGACTCCAGGTGGGGCTGCAAGGGTTCAAACAGAAGCGCGGACAGTCGTTGCAGTTCGCGCGCGGAAGCCGACGGGGCCAAAGAGGAACCGGGGAAGTACAGAGGATCCAGAACCCGGGAGAGGAGTTCGGTAACCGGCAGCGGGAGGCATCCCTCCATCTGGCATCCTCGCGGGCGGCTCGCCCGAGATGCTCCAGTGCCTCCGGAAGGCGGTTGAGAAAATACAGGCTGACGCCACGATAGAAGAAAATCTCAGGGGTGGGCGTTGTCCTTGCGAACCAGAATTCTGCTTTTTCGAAGTCGTCTCGGAGGTAGGCTCGGACTGCCTGGATTCGGGTCTCTGATTCCTCGCGGAGAGGGTCGGAACGGGTCTGCAATGAAACCAGTGGATACTTCTCCCGCGTAGCCAGCGCGGCCAGAACCTGTGACTCAGGAGCTTTCCCGACCCAGAAGTGGCAAGAGAACAAGGCGGAAGCCGCCACCAGAACACTGGCGGCCAGGACCAAGTATCGACGCCGGTTAGGGAGCCGGCTCCAGCTTTGCGGATAGTGGGCCCGCAGCATCGCCATGACCTGAAGCCGCTCTCGGCAGTCCTGGCATTGCTCTATGTGCTTCACCGTCTTTTCCGTTTCCTTCGCGTCCAGTTCGGCTCGCAGGAACTCCAGTAGCGGGCGCTCGTTGCAATTCATCGCCCGGTTCACCGTTTCGAATAATTCCTACACCCCCTTCTCCTGGAGTCATCGTCGAATTCGATCGATCCCCGCCAGTAGGCGGGAGTGCAAGGTCGAGTAGGGTATTCACCGCTCATGGCAGATGTCTTTCAGTTTCTTGCCCCGGCGGTTGAAGATCAGATCGATGGCCTCTCGTTGTTCCTTGGTAAGGAGTCGAATCGATTCCTGAACCTCGCTCATAAGGGTGGAGCGGCAAGATTCCCGATGTTGATGAATGAGGGCGGTCAGGGGGGTGGACGATTCTTCCAGAGCGTTGTCGAGTTAGGAAATCGAACTGGAACGCCATCCCACCTTCTTCACCTAGCGGTAGTAATCGATGGCGGTATTCAAGACAACCCGCTGGAGGTAGTTATAAGCTTCCTGCTTATTGGGAAACTTCTTGTCCCGCTCGAAAATTCGGATAAAGGCGTCCTGTAGGACATCGTCTACGAAGGTGCCGTCGGCCAGCACGCCGCGAACGATCGACCGAAAAATCGCTTGGTTCTTTTGCCAGAGCCGTTCGAGCAAAGGTAGATAAAGTCCACTCTTGAGCAAGAACGGTCGTGTGGAGGACTGGACACCATCGAGTTTATGAGAGGCTCATGGAGGTGTCAAGGATGGTATGTGTTTAGCCCCGTGCCCTTGCCTTTGCCCTTTTCGGGCGACCACTTCGCGTCTTTCAGGGATGGGACGTTATGGCCAAGGGATGGCAAGATCAGGGAGGCGCAGCCGATGCGCGACGATTGGCTCATCAAAGCGAGATGGATCAAGAGCCAGGCTGGAAAAGGCGAGGGCAAAGGTCAGGGTCAAGAGCCACTAGCCGGCTGCTTTCAGGAAAGGCGAGCGGGCCTGGTTTTGATTGCGTTTTCCCGAATGCGTGCATAAGATAACCGCTATCCCATGCTTGGAAGGATAACCGCAATCTATCCCGGCTCCTTCGATCCCGTCACCAATGGTCATTTGGACATCATCCAGCGCAGCGCCAATCTGTTTGACCACCTGATCGTGGCGGTTCTAGTCAACCTAGACAAAAGACCACTTCTCGCCCCTGAGCAGCGATTGGAGATCTTGCGCGAGGTGACGGAACCCTGGGAAAACGTGGAAGTGGACAGTTTTCAGGGCCTCCTGGTAAATTACGCGGTGGCGAAGGAGGCCAGGGTCATCCTTCGTGGGATTCGTGCCGTCACCGACTACGACTACGAATTTCAGATGGCCTTGATGAATCGCCGGATGCGGCCAGACATCGAAACAATCTTTATGATGTCGGCCGAAGCGTATTCCTATTTGAGTTCCAGCCTGGTCAAAGAGATATCCGCCTTGGGAGGCTCCGTGACCGGGCTTGTGCCCTCCGTGGTCGAAGAGTGTCTGGAAGAGCAAAAAAGAGCAGAGCGGCTAAAGAAAACGTATCGAGTGGAATAGCTGGTCGGGACAGCCTCCGCCGGCACAGATCTGACGGGAGTTAGCGTTGAATTCGAAAACGATGGGGATTTGGGGTTGCTTAGGGATGGCCCTTTTGTTGAGCGTGCAGTTGTACACCTTGACCGTCTCACCGGTTTCCGTTCCCGCGACTCCTGCTGAAGAGATGGAGACGGAAGTTCTGGTTGAGTCACCGGAATCATCCGAGTCGCCGGATCCGGTTGCCGAAGTGCAGCGGTTTGAGGATGTGGTGCCGCGGAATTCCACCCTGCAAGACGTTTTGCTGCGCCATGACCTTACCTATCAGGAGATTCACCAGCTGGTGCTGGCCAGCCGCTCCACATACAACCTGAATCGGGTCAGGGCCGGCAATCGGATAGCCATAGAGAAGTCACCAGATGGGACCTTCCGGGCTCTGCAGTACGACATCAGCGACGAGGAATATCTGGTCGTCGGTTATGAGGGTGACCGCTGGCTGGCGACGCGTCGCCAGTATGAATTCGATCTCGTCACGGAAGAAATCTACGGTAGAATTGAGAGTTCGCTGTGGGACACTCTGGTCTCCCAGGGGGAGAGCACGCGGCTAGTGGCGGCTCTGGTGGATGTTTTGAGGTGGGACGTCGATTTTACGGCGATCCAGCCGGGGGATTCCTTCAGGCTGGTGATCGAGAAGAAGTATTTTAACGGTGAGTCCATCAAGCCGGGCAAGATCCTGGCTTTTCGATTCGACGGGAACGACAAGAGTTTTTACGGCTTTCTGGTTACCCACGAGGACAGCGGCAAGAGCGAGTATTACAACGAGCAGGGAAAGGCGGTCAAGAAGCCCTTTCTGCAAGTTCCTTTCCGCTTCAATCCTCGGATCACTTCCGGTTTTTCCTATTCCCGCTACCACCCCATTCTGAAGCGACGGCGCCCCCACCTGGCCATTGACTACGGAGCGCCCCGAGGGACCCGCGTCCTGGCATCCGGTAGCGGCCGGGTTGTTTTCGCCGGCCGGCGCGGCGGCTACGGGAAGCTGGTCAAGATTCGCCATCCCAACCGCTACGCGACCAGCTACGCTCATCTGGACAAAATTTTCGTGCGGACAGGAAAGACTGTCTACCAGGGACAGGCCATTGGAACGGTCGGAGCCACGGGTCTGGCTACGGGACCCCACCTCGACTACCGGGTTCAGGATGCCAGAGGGCGCTTCATCAACCCGCGAAAACTGGTCACATTACCCTCGAAGAAAAAGATTCCCGCCGACCAGTGGAACCGCTTCGCGGTGCTGCGAGATGGATTGAAGACACACCTAGATTCGATCCCGCAATCCTCTGATTTCGTGAGGCGCGTCGTTGAGCAGCCTCCCAAAGGCCAGAAGACCGGTTGAGGTTCACGGGCGGCTTTGAAGGTCCGCTTACTTCGGGGAAAGTGTGCCAGCCGGAGCTGTACCCATTGATTGAAGCGATTCTTCTTTACAACCCTTACGCAGGTCGGGTGATCCTTTCGGAAAAACGACGCAAGATGCTCCAGGAGCGCCTCTACTGCCGGGGCATCCGCACCCATGCCGTCTCCACCCCCGCGGATCCCACCTTTCCCCTCTCTCTGGATTTCACGGATCGCCAGCTGTTGATCGTCTATGGGGGAGACGGGACCATTCGTCAGGCGCTGGAAAGCGCCGTTGTGGCAGGAGTTCCGATGGCTGTGCTCCCGGCCGGAACTGTCAATTTGCTGGCGCGCGAGATGGGCATCCCTCTCGATCCGGAGCGCGCGGCCGACCTGGTGGGGAAAAGCCGCCGCCGGATCTTTCTGGGAAAAGGAAACGGGCACTATTTTCACCACATGGCGGGAATCGGATTGGACGCCTTCGTGGTCCAACAGCTGCCGGCCTGGCAAAAGCGGGCTTTTGGGGCGGCGGCCTACGGGATGACGGCATTGACGGCGTTGTGGCGGTATCCGATGCCCAGTTTCGAGATCTGTCTGGACGACGGTGAGCGGCAGCGCGCGACTTTCGCTCTGGTGGCCAACTCGCCTCGCTACGGCGGAGGCTTCCGGATCGTCCCCAAAGCCAGTCTCTACCGTGACAGCCTGGACGTGTGTCTGTTTACCAGCCGCTGCCGCCTCCGTTTCTTCGTCTACCTGTGGGGGGTCTTGTGGGGTCGGCACCTGTCCTACCCGGATGTCATCTATCGAAGCAGTCGGCATCTGGAGGTGGGTGGGGAGACCACGGTTCCGGTGCAGCTGGATGGTGAGTTCATTGGCACCTTGCCCATGAACTTCGAGGCGGGGCCCGCCCTGGAAATCGTGGTACCTGTCTGAAGCCTGCGCCCGCGGTCCCATTCTGCCCGACTGTGGTGATTCGACTGGTGGGCTGATCTGGAGAAAGATCCGTTCGTGAAAAGCGTCGGCGAGATGCATGCTGGAGCCTTGAGTGTAGACCTTGGATTGCTGGTAAGATGCCAGCACCACCCCCACTTGGGAGCGCCTTCTGGGCGCGGTCATCTGGAGTGTGGCCCTTGGATCTTCGGCAACATGCCCGTAGGAATGTGGGTTGCGGCGTCGCGGACACGCCTGGGTCAGGGCTGGAGGGGCCGGGCCCTCTTGGTCCCCTCCGCGGAAATCTTCAGCACCTCGAAGTCTTCCCGGATGTTGGGGCTGTCGATGTTGATGTTGTTGATTTTCTCGGTCAACGCCTCGTATTTCAGGCAATCCAGAGGCTGCAGGGTGAAGCGGTTCTTTCCCAGGTCTATGGTGACCTGAGACGGTTCCCCGAAATCCTCGAAGTCACCCACCAGATCCAGACCGATAAAGGCATTTCCCTGAACCGCCATGAATTCGGTTCGATACGGTTCTTCGGGTACCCCGGTGTCCAGGGAAAATTTTTTCACCCGAGCTTCCTTTCCCTTGGCATTGAAAACGCGAACCTGGGGCGGGCGGAACTCCCATTTTCCCCGGGTCAGCGTGATGATGTTCATGATGGGGACGCGCCTGTGATCCCTGTCCTGGACCATCTCCAGGGTCCAGATGTTCTCGTCATCGATGAAGACATGGCATCGAGAAGCTTCCTCGCTAGCTCGAACCGAGGCGAGCGAAACTAGCCAGATGACGGCGCTGACGACGATTGGGAAGGTCCAGGGCCTGAACATTGACTTCAATGTTAGCATGAAGTTCTCGCTCATATCGTCGATCGCGCGGTAAGACTGCCGACGATCTCCCCCATGTTGGTGACCCCGTTTTGTTGGCAGAACTTCCGAAGGTCCCGGATCACTCTGATCGAAACCTGGGGATCGAAAAAATTAGCGGTTCCGATCTGAACGGCCCGAGCGCCGGCGATAAGAAACTCCAGGGCGTCGCGCGCCGTGCTGATGCCGCCGATCCCGACCACCGGGATCTGAACGGTCTGGGTGACCTCCCGGACCAGACGCACGGCCAAAGGCCGAATGGCCGGTCCCGATAGCCCTCCCGTATCGTTTGACAGCATGGGACGCCGCCGATGGACATCGATGCTCATCCCGACGAAGGTGTTGACCAGGGTGATGGCGTCGGCTCCGGCATCCTCGCAAGCCCGAGCGCAGACCCGAATGTCGGTCACGTTAGGGGAAAGTTTGACCCAGACGGGTTTTTGAGCCACCGATTTGACGGCTTCGACCACTTCAAACGTCAGTTCCGGGTCGTGTCCGAACTCCACCCCGCCTTGCTGGATGTTGGGGCAGGAAATGTTGAGTTCCAAGGCACTGACTTTGACTTGGGGATTGAGCAACTGGGTGATGGCCAGGAATTCCTCGACTGTCTTGCCGAAGATATTGGCGATGACGTGTGTGTCGTAGTCGCGCAGCCGAGGGAGCTTTTCGCGGATGAAGGCCTCGACCCCCACGTTTTCCAGACCGATGGCATTGAGCATTCCGGAGGGTGTCTCTCCGTGATGCGGCCTGGAGGACTGCCTGGCATGGGCTCCAGTGAGAGTCCCTTGGTACAAAAGCCTCCCAACTTGGAAAGGTCCAGAAAAGGCCGGAATTCCAGACCATATCCGAAAGTTCCAGATGCCGTGAGAACCGGGTTCTTCAGTTGAAGTCCGGAAATTTCGACGGAGAGATCTACCTTCTCGGCCATGGCGCCTTGACTGCGGTCGAGACGTCCGCGCTCGCTGATTCAGTCATTTTCCGCCCAGGCCAATTCATGAGCCGGGAAGACGGGTCCGTCCCGGCACACCAGCCGATAACCATCAACGGTCTGGACGCTGCAGCCCAGGCAGACACCGAAACCGCAGGCCATGTGGGCTTCCAGCGCAGCCTGACAGGGGGCTCCTGCGGCCAGCGCCATTTCCGCGATGGCCTGCATCATGGCGTGGGGTCCACAGACGAACAGGCTCAACTTCGCTCCGGGGACTGTTTTCATCGCTTTCCGCAGCCCTTCCGTCACCAGACCTTTAAGGCCCAGGCTTCCGTCTTCGGTGGTGAGCACGAGGGGAATGTCCAACTTCTGAAAATCCTCCAGCCCCACCAGGTCAACCGCTGACCGGCCCCCGTAGATGAGGCAAACCTCCTCGCCCACCTCGTGCAGGGCTTCGACCAGCAGGTAGACGGAGGCGATCCCCACTCCGCCGGCGATCACCAGATGAATCTTTCCCTGGGCCTTGGGAAGGTCGAAGCCGTTTCCCAGGGGTCCGATCAGATCAACCCTGTCCTGGTAGGTGAGCGAAGCCAGGGCTCGGGTACCCTCACCCACGATTTTCACCAGCAGGTGTAACAGATTGGGTTGGCCATTCTCCTGGCTCACTGAGTAGACGGCGAGAGCTCGCTTCAAGAGGGGATGAGGTAGGGAGCCGGTGGTGGGCGCAGCCATCACGAACTGCCCGGGCAGCACTCTCAGCGCGATTTCCTGGGCCCGCACGACGAGCAGGAAGTGATCCGGACCCAGTTTCTGGTTTTGGACCACAGGAGCTTGGAGAAGTCGGATCATCAGCCACTGAGAGTAGCACAGACCCACAACCGGATAGCCGGTGCGCGGTCCGCCTCATTCCTGGTTCAGAATTCGTTCTGTGTGGTATCATCGGCGCCCCGAAATAGCCCATGAAGAGCGAATATTTGAAACGCTTGATGAGCGCCGATGAAATGGATCTGGCGCTGGATCGCATCGCGGCAGAAATCACCGAGAGACACCCCGAACTGGCACAGACGGCGCTGGTCGGAATCCGTCGCCGAGGCGTTCCGCTGGCGGAAGCCCTTCGCAAGAAAATCGACAGAATGTCCAGTTACCGACTCTCGGTCGGCGTCCTCGACATTACCTTCTACAGGGACGATCTCTCCCTAGTGGCCAACCAGCCCGTTGTTGAGGCGTCCCATCTGGACTTCGACGTCTCGGGAAAAGACGTAATTCTGGTGGACGACGTGCTCTTTACGGGCAGGACCACTCGCGCCGCTTTGGACAGCGTCCTCGACTACGGTCGTCCCAGACGAGTGGAATTGGCGGTGCTGGTGGATCGTGGCCGTCGGGAATTGCCGATACAGGCTGACTATGTCGGCTTGCAAGTAGAAACCGGTCCTGATGAGGTGGTCGAAGTGCGGGTTCCTTCCGTGGACGGAGAAGAAGGGGTCTATTTGGCCACGCAAGAGCTGATCCGCAAGACCGGCTCAGAATAGTCTCCATCGGGAGTGTCCCTTTGCGCGACAAGAGTGCGCCGGGCCGGGCTGGCCACTTCCCGAAATGGTTCGGTACCTCAGTTGGAAGGTAGACGCACACAATGCGGCTGCGCGGCAAACATCTGCTAGGCATCGAGAGCCTGTCCGTGGAGGAAATCGAGCTGATTCTCCAGACGGCTCGCAGCTTCAAGGAAATCTCGACTCGGCCCATCAAGAAAGTGCCGACCCTGCGCGGCAAGTCCATCATCAACCTGTTTTTTGAACCCTCCACACGGACCCGTTCTTCCTTTGAGATCGCGGCCAAGCGCCTCAGCGCCGACGCCGTCAACTTCAGCGTCTCGAGCAGCAGCGTGACCAAGGGTGAGTTGCTGATTGATACGGCGACCAATCTGCAGTCCATGAATCCGGACATCATTGTGGTCCGTCACGGTGAAGCCGGGGCGCCTCATCTTTTGGCGACTTATTGCCGGGCGGCTTCGATCGTCAACGCTGGGGACGGTATGCATGAGCACCCCACCCAGGCCTTGCTGGACGCCTTGACGATTCTGGATCACAAGAAAGGTCTGCAAGGTCTCAAAGTCTCGATTGTGGGCGACATCGCCCACAGCCGGGTGGCGCGCTCCAACAGCCTGCTGCTCACCAAGATGGGGGCCCGGGTGTGTGTTTGCGGTCCCCCCACTCTGATCCCCCTGCAGATCGAAGACTTCGGGGTTTCGGTAGTCTATGGGCTGCGGGAAGCGCTGGAGGGAGCCGACGTGGTGATGGTTTTGCGCAGCCAGTTGGAACGCCAGTCGGAGGTGTTTTACCCGTCTGTGAAGGAGTACTTCGCGCAGTACGGACTGAACAAGGCGAAGATGAAATGGGCCCGGAAGAACACCATTGTGATGCATCCAGGGCCGATCAACCGGGGTGTGGAGATCGATCCGGAACTGGCCGACGGGGAGTCCTCGGTTATTTTGGAACAGGTGACCAACGGGGTGGCAGTTCGGATGGCGATTCTCTACCTCCTGTTGGGTGCTACTGAGGAGGCCGTGTGATGCTTCTTCTGAGGGGTGGAACCATCGTCGACCCGAGCCAGGATCTGAAAAAAAAGGCGGATCTTCTCATCAAAAAGGGGAAAGTAGCTGCCATCGGATCGATGGCGGTCCGCAAGAGTTGGGAGGTCGTCGAGGTCCGGGGACAAGTCGTCGCCCCAGGATTCATCGATATGCACGTGCACTTCCGCGAACCGGGACGGGAGGACAAGGAAACGATCTTGACGGGCAGCCGTTCCGCTGCTGCGGGCGGCTTCACCAGCGTCATGTGCATGCCCAACACCCAGCCCGCCAATGACAGCGAAGCGATCACCCGATTCATCCTGGATCGAGCCAGAAGAGCCGGATTGGTCAATGTCTTCCCGGCCGGAGCCATTACCAAAGGACTGCAAGGGCGGGAACTAGCGGAGATCGGAGAAATGGTGAGGGCCGGGGTCGTGGCTATCACCGACGACGGCGAACCGGTGCAGAACAATCAAGTGATGCGGCGCGCTCTCGAGTACGCAAAGATTTTCGATATTCCCGTCATGGACCATTGCGAAGATCGCTGCCTGGCCTCCGGAAGGTGGTGTGTCAACGAGGGGGCCGTTTCCACGAAATGGGGCGTACCGGGAATCAGTGGCGTAGCGGAGGAATTGCAGGTTGCTCGAGACGTCATGCTCAGCCGTCTCAGCGGAGGTCGCGTTCACATCGCCCATATCTCCACTCGAGAATCTCTGGATTGGGTCCGCAAGGGCAAAGAAAGTGGAATCGACGTCACCTGCGAGGTAACGCCGCACCACTTCACCCTGAGTGACCAACACATGCGGCCTTACGACACCAATTTCAAGATGGCGCCACCCCTGCGGTCGCCGAAGGACATGCAAGCCATGGTCCAGGGGCTGGTCGACGGGAGCATCGACTGTATTGCCAGCGATCATGCGCCTCAGACCCGATTGGAAAAGGAGACCACCCTGGAGGAAGCGGCCATGGGGATCGTGGGGCTCGAGACCGCCGTCTCTTTAGCCTGGGAGTTTCTCGTGCATCGAGGCTTGCTGTCGGTGGGGCGCTTGGTTGAACTCTTCAGTGTCAATCCCAATCGGATCCTGAAGTTGGGTCGAGGGACGCTGCGAGAGGGCGCCATTGCCGATGTTACGGTGATCGATCCGAACAGCGAGGTCACAGTGGACGTCACCCAGTTCCGGTCCAAGAGCCACAACAGTCCCTTTCATGGCTGGGAAGCTGCACGGGAAGCCGAGTATGACGATTGTTCGCGGTCGCATCGTCCACTCCTGATGGGCGCGTGGATCCTTTTGCTGGAATCCGTACCGCCTTTTAGGCGGATCAAGAAACTTTTGGTTGCGCAAATCGTCTAAGCCAAACGAATGGACGGAGTAACGTTTTTCCGCTACCTCTGCTATTGCGGAGGTGTATTTCTGGCGACCCTGTCCATTCCCGGGGTGCACGCCGAGGAGATCGTCTTTTCACTGCAGGGTCCGGGTGGAGAGGTTCAGGCCGGGGAAGTCTTTTCCGCCACTCTCGAGACCAAGATCGAGGCGGGCTGGCATCTGTACTCGATGACGCAACCTCCGGGAGGGCCGATTCCGACCACTATGACCCTGGGAAAGGGTCCCATCTTCTCTTTGGCCGGAGAGATTCAACAGTCGCCGGTCACCAGCTGGTTCGATCAGAATTTCGGCATTGTCACCGAGTACTTCGAGGGAGACGTCCGTTTCACCCTACCGGTTAGAGCCGAGCCGGCTGCACAGCCGGGTGCCCACCCATTGAAGGTAAGGGTGCGTTTCATGCTGTGCAGCGACACGGTTTGCCTACCCCCTCGGACCCAAACCGTCTCGACCGCCGTTCAGGTGACCTCAGCCCCGGGACCCGCTCTGGCCGCTTCATCGCCTCCAGCCAGAGCGCAGCAATCGGGAATTGGCCGACCAGAAACGCCGCCGCTCTCTTCTGAAGTAGTCCCTCCGGCAGCGGACTCTGCCCCGGAACGAGAGATTCCTTCCGGGCCGGTGGCGTTTTCCGATTCCGGAGTTGCCCAGGAAGGGACGGACCGGGCGCGCCCACTCCCCATCTCGACCCTGCCCTATCTGTGGCTGGCCATGGGCATGGGCGGTCTGGCCCTTTTGACCCCGTGCGTTTTTCCCATGATTCCCATTACCGTGTCCTACTTCACGAAACGGGAGTCGATCAGCAAGAAGCAGGCGGTCGGCGAAGCGGCTCTGTATTCGGTTGGAATCATTTTGACATTCACGCTGATCGGCTTCGGGATGACTCTTTTGTTGGGCGCCGGAGGCATCAGTCGGCTGGCTTCCAGTCCGCTCGTAAACGTGGTCATCGCCACCGTTTTCGTGGTCTTTGCCCTCAGTTTGTTTGGTGTTTTTGAGATCCGCCTGCCCTCCAAATGGCTCAACACCATCGATCGCAAGTCCTCCCGCGCCAGCGGCGTGCTGGGAATCCTGCTGATGGGGTTGACCTTCTCCCTGACTTCCTTCACCTGCACCGTACCCTTCGTGGGAACGGTGATGGTGGCCGCGGTGCAGGGAGATTGGCTGTGGTCCTTGATGGGGGTGGGTGCATTCGCCTTGGTGTTTTCCTCTCCGTTCTTCCTGCTCGCCCTGTTTCCTTCCTGGCTGCAATCGTTGCCCAAGAGCGGCGACTGGATGAACTCGGTCAAGATCACGATGGGTTTCCTGGAGCTGGCGGCGGCCTTGAAGTTCGTCAGCAACGTGGATCTTGTCTACCAGTGGGAACTGCTGACCCGCCCCGTGTTTATTACTGTGTGGCTGGCCATTGCCATTCTGTTGACCCTCTATCTTCTGGGAAAGTTTCATTTCCAGCATGAGGCGCCGCAAACGGCTGTGGGAGCCGTGCGGGTGCTTTTTTCCACGCTCTTTCTAGCCGTCTCTTTCTACCTGTTGCGAGGGCTTTTTGGCTTTCCCCTAGGTGAGCTGGATGCCTTCCTGCCCCCCCGCGATTACGGCAACGGGGCCGTCTTCTCCCTCGCCAGCTCCGGGAAGAAAGAAGGGGTCTGGCTCACCAACTATCAGGCGGCCCTCGGCAGAGCGAGAGAAGAGAGTCAGCCGGTGTTCATTGATTTTACGGGCTTCACCTGCACGAATTGCCGCTGGATGGAGGCCAACATCTTCCCCCTTCCTGAGGTGAGGAGGTTGCTGGAAGAGTACGTCCTGGTGCGCCTATACACGGATGGAAACCAGCCCGAGCATCGGGAGAACCTGCGTTTCGAAAGGGAGCGCTTTGGGACCATCGCCCTGCCCCTGTACGCGTTGATGTCGCCTCAGGACGAAATCATCGCCACCTTTCCGGGCTTGACCCGGGATAAGAACGAGTTCGTGAGGTTCTTGCGAGAGGGTTCGAGAGGCGGCCGGGAGTTTATTCCGGCAGGTGCAAGATGACGTCCCCTGGCCGGGCGAAATTGAACTGCTCTCGCGCCACGTGTTCGACTTCCAGGGGGTCGTTCTTGAGACGGTGGATCTTTTCCAAGTAAAGCAGGTGCTGGCGCCGCAGACTGAGATTCTCCGTGTGCAGATCTTGCAGCTGCTGGCGGTAGCCTCGCAGCTTCAGATAGCCCTGCTCTCCCAGGATTAGAAAGAAGACCAAGCTCAGGGAGCCGACGATAAGCAGAATCAGACCGATCTCCCTCCTTGCTTTTCGACTGACTTTCATTTAAGAAAGGGCGGAAATGAGTGCGGTAAAAATTGTCCTGTCCACCATCGACGACTCTGAGGCAGCCGGCGAGCTGGCCACTCAGCTTGTAGAGGAAGGACTCGCGGCGTGCGTCAACATTATTCCAAACATCTCGTCTATTTACAAGTGGGAAGGCGTTTTGGAAAAGAGTCAGGAGTGTCTGATGGTAATGAAGACCACGGCCCATCTCGTCGCTGATCTCATCCAGCGAACGCAACAGTTACACCCCTACGATGTTCCTGAGATCCTCTCGATTGACGTCCAGCAGGGTCATCCGCCTTACCTGCAGTGGGTGGTGGAGCAAACCCGCTGATCGGTTGCGATCGGGGGCCATTAAAACGCATCTCGGACGCATCGAAACCCAACGGCTTGGGATCGGGTGTCCAGGAGGACCACAGAGCGCTGATAGACCAGTGTCTCGCGGGCGGAGCCTAGGAACGATCCCCCTCGAGTGGCGGTTTGGGCGACCGAGGACTTCTCGATTCTGGTTGAGGTCAACTCCGCCACGTTGCCGCCCATGTCGTAAACTTCGTAGGGAGAAATGTCGCCCGGTCGGTTTCCCACCGGCTCCGGCTTCTGAGTGGCGAAGTTGGTGCGAGCGGGGTCCGGATACTCGGGACCCCAGGGAAAGAGGCGCTGATCCGTTCCTCGAGCCGCCTTCTCCCACTCCTCCTCGGTTGGCAATCTTCTCCCCCTCCATCGGCAGTAAGCCTGGGCGTCGGCCTGGGAAATCCAGGCAACGGGGAAAGTAGCGGCCCACTCCGGATAATTGGTGGGTTGCGGCCAGTCCAGAAGGTAATTGGTGGCGTTGGATGGCTGGTAGCGGGTGGCCAGAAGAAAGGTACGATATTGACGGTTCGTTACCTCAAATTGATCGATGTGAAAAGCCGGTATGGCGACCCGTCGAGGTGGGATCACGAAGGTCTCACGAAGTTTTTCCGGCATTCCGGGGAAGCCCACGATGGACCGGCTCAGGTAGATCATGAATTGCTTTTCGGTGCAGCCGTAAAGGAAGGGGCCCTGCGGAATCTCGATCATTCCTTCCAGAGGGTCCTCGGACAGGGAGATCTCAGCCGCCTGAGCTTCCGGAGGACCGTTTCCTTCATCGCGTTGCGGGGAGGCTTCGGCGATGGGATCGAGATCGGTTTTCTCAGATCCGTTCTCGCAGGCAAACTGACATAGCAAGCCAGCGATCCACAGGACCGCCGTCCAGCTCCGGGGACCGGTTCTCACCCTCTGCCCCTCCACTATCGGGTCGCTTGATCGCGGCGAGCTAAATATAACAACCTCGACGGCTTTTTCTCAATGATGGTTTGTCTCCGCCACAAGAGGCCAAGCCGGGAGCATGAAGTGCCGGTCCTGCCGAGTTGTGGCTGTCGATCTCGCATTTTTCCGCCCAAGAAGCGTTATAGAGAGGGGAGGATTTTTGGATTCCACTCAATTGGATTTCCTGCGCGATTACCTGGAAACGCACCCGGACCTGAAGGAGCGACTGCGGCTCGTGCCGCCCTCCTATCGAGGTGCGGGAGGCTGGAGGCGCCTCGTGGGTTTTTGAGTTCTCAGCACTGGAATCTGTGTGCAACTGGCCAGTGGCAGGCTCTTGCGGCTGTTTCCGGCGGACCACGCCGAAGGAGATCGAGAGAAGAGCCGGCACCATTTCCTGTGCTTCTTGCGTCGCCAGTTTCCGGCCTGGAAGATCGTCCGCATCCTACCGGCGGTCCGATTGCCCCTGCTCTGTTTCAAGTATCGGCTCGCAACCGCCTCCTCCGATTCCGGATCATCTTTCCGCCAAATCGACCCTAGGGAATCAGAGACCAGTGAGGTTCGACCTCCCTACGTCATCTTTCCATATTCGGGAGATGCGCCTCGTCTGTTGCAGCGCCTCTAGGTCGCCCACCCGCTCCTGGATCTGGTGTATCGGGGAAAGGGATGGGAGTTGGCCTACCGGGGGCTGCCTATCGTTTGGCAAGATTCGATCGGAGGAGCCTATTTCTTCGACTGGGCTCGACCCAGAGCACTCCCACCGGATTGCGGCAGACAGATCGAAACCCTGCTGGAACGCGTTCTGCAGCTTCGGTCCTTCCCTCCGCCTGACGCGGACTGGCTTGAATACCGGTTCGGTGAGGAGAAATGGTTGGCAAGTGTGGTGCTGCAGGAGCTGCACCGATTGGCTCCCGATCTTTCCGGTCCGGTTTATGCACAGGGTCCCACCTATGTGGAGGGGGAGCGGAAGATCCTGGACCTTTTAACGGTTACCAATGCGGGGCAGTTGGTGGTGATCGATCTGAAAGCCAGGAAAGACCTGTCCATTTTCTTCCAAGGATTAGATTATTGGGAACGGGTTCGGGAGCATCTGCTCCGGGGGGGCGGATTTCGAACGGACCGGCTATTTCCCACGAATTCAGCTCTCCAGCGACGTCCCCCGGCTGTATCTGCTGGCGCCTCTGTTTGAGTTTCACCCCGACCTCGGCACCCTCCGCAGGTATGTCGGAGGGTGCGGGGTTTCGTTCCAATGCCTGGGAATCAACTCCGACTGGAAACGCCGGTTCCACGTCTTGAGACGATTCGTACTGTGAGACCCTTTTCGGGGAAGGGGGATGTCGAAGAGCGAAAAAGGTCTACTTGGATTCTTTTTCGGTTTCGTTTTCCTGGTTGCTTTTGATGGAATCCTTAAAGTTGCGGATTCCTTCGCCCAGTCCCTTCCCTAGCTGGGGGAGACGGCTGGCGCCAAAGACCACCACCACAATGACCAGAATGATGACGAGTTCAGTTGCCCCTAAGTTACCCATGTATCGCTTCCCGCTCCTTTTTTCGGGCTACATCCTTTTGTATTCTACCTTCATCTCAGGGAGGGGTCAACGCGCCTCACGGAGTCGCACCGGATCCCGGTTTCTCTATCGCTATCGCGATGGCTGGATGTGCAGCGCTCGTTCTGCCTCGATAATTTCGACGCGGCGCCCCTGCCGTATTGCCGAAATGCGGTGGTCGCGGCTGACTCCCTGGAGCTTGGCTTCAGTCTGCCGGTCGCCGGAGGGCGAAAAATCCGTGTCGGGGTACTTTCTTTCCAGTAGCTGGCGATAGGCCGTGAAAAACTCTCGAGCGTCCTGCTCGGAGTCCCAGACGGATCTCAAAACCAGGGCAAGTTTGCCGCCCCGGCTTTCCATCAGGACGATGGAGTCGCCGTCCCAGCCTCTCGAGCCCCGAGCGGCGGTCGTTTCATCCAGGAATTCCTGCAGAAGCAAGGAGAGGACGAATTCGCCAAGGACGTTTTGATAGATCGACTTCCAGAGGCCCGGGAGTTCCAGCAGGGGTGGCCCAGACAGGGGACTCGGATCGTCTCGATCGTCCAGGTATTTCTCCGGATGCAGGATCTGCTCGGAGGACTGCGGCAGGTCCGAGTACAGGCGCGAAACCTCCTTCCAGGAGTGTCTTTTGCGAAAGTACTGAAGGAAGTTGGCACCGTGAGTGTACGGGAACATGAGAATTTCCCGCAGATAGCGAGGGGCTTCCCGAAAGGCCCGGTACTGCTCACTGGTGGCTTGCAGCTGAGCCCGGTTGGCTTGCACGATGTCGGGTATCATCAAGAAATCTTGCCCGAAAGGTTCGAGGACCACATCCATCATGATGGCCAGTCCCTCCCCCTCGATCAGTGAATTTCGGGCCAGACTGGCGTCGTCGTTCCCGGGAATTCTCTTCAGAAACTTTTCCAGTCCAAAGTGCTGATCCTGCAGGGCATGAGTCAATTCGTGAGCCAGAACCGGTCGTTGCATCTCGGCGGGTACCCAATCGGCCACGTACAGTCTTCCGGTCTTGGGGTCGTAGAAGCCGGCCACCTGCTCGGTCAGCAGTTGCAATAGGGCCTGGAGCAGATCAAGATCGGGAGGGATCAATCCCAGTTTTGCCAGCGCTTTCTGTTCGATGCTCAGCTCTTCTGCCGGATATTCCTCTTCAATGCGCTCCAGCAGATAAGCCTCGATTTGTTGGCGTGTGCTGATGCCTTTGGCTATGGGCGATTTGACCGGTAATTCCCTTAGCCGGCTGACGTCGGCCAGCGTTTCTTCGGCCAGCTTCAGCAACTCACTGGCGTCCGGCTGGTTGACCTGTGCTCTGGGTGTCAGAGTCAGCAGCCCAAGAACGAGGATACCCAGAAGAGAATTCCATCGGCGCAACCCCCCGTGGCAGTGGCTTCTGAAGGGACAATCGAATCGGTTGACTGACATGAGAGTTCGCCCAATCCGGTCAAATGAGAACACGTTGATCGCCCACCCGTTTAGTGACTTGGTTGCGATCCAGAAACTCGAGTAGGGGAATCGCATATTTGCGGCTGATGCCGAAGAGCTGCTTGAAATCTGCGACGGAGAAGGGGTGACCCCGATCCAGCTGTTGGCGTATCTGTGCGTGGACGAATTCGAGCTGGGCACTCGTCAGCACCAGCTCGGAGCTGATTCGGATCAATTCCCCCCGCCGCAGCAGGAAATAATAGACGTCTTCGATTTGCGAGGCCGAGTGGGGGAGCGCTGCACACAGTTTCTTCAGGAAGGGAGGCTCGAGCGGAGTCCCATCGCCGGTCCGCAGAATGGCTTCTCGGATTTTCTGTTGAGCCGGGTTGAGTTGGATTTTCTTTCCGTGCCGGGCGATGGTGGTGGCGTCGACTCTCACCTGTCGATCGTTCTCGAGCTGCTCGATCAGGGACTGAAAGTAAGCTGGGCTGGCGGCCGGGAGAAAACGTTTCTTCACTTCTTCCCGGGGGGCTCCCGCGGCCAGCGGGTGACGCTCATGGTAGTCGATCAAGAAATCGAGCAGGCGCTGTGTCAAAGCTTTCAAATGGGGCCGGTAGACGGCCAGCAGAGGTTCCTGGGGGATCAGAACGATCGGTTCGGAGCGCTTCAAAACCGTCAGCAGGAAGTCTGCGCGCAGGCCCGTGCGAGCTTCCAACTCCGCAATGGTGCGGCCTTGTGAGCCGGCGGCCCTGACAAAATATTCGATCCAGGCCAGATGCAAGTCTGGGTCTCTGCGCTGCCATTTTTCACATAGGTGTCGAAGCTCTGGTAGGATCTTCGGTAGGTCTTTTCGAGAGTGCCGATTGGGCTGACCGTCCAGGATGATGCCCCCGCCGATGGTGGCCAGCGGGGAGTAGCGCCGCAGCACGAAGTGATCTCCCGCGCAACCCACGGTCGGTTGATCCAGACGAATTTGCGCCACAGCCTGTCGTCCAGGTTTCAGGGTCTTGTCTTCCAGCAGGTGGATGCGTCCTAGGAATTCACCGCTTCCCTGGTGAAAGCGAATCGGGCTGTGTTGACGCAAAGGAAAGGAGAGGTCGGCCAGGAGTTCCACCCAAACGTCGAACATGTGGGAGGGTGAAAAGGTGGACGGGCGCGACAGGATCATTCCCCGGTTGAGCTCCTGGCGCTCCACGCCGGCCAGGTTGAGAGCTGTTCGCTGACCGGCCGAGGCCCGGTCGGCTTTTTGGTTGAAGATCTCGATGCCTCGGATCTTGGATATCTTTCGGACCGGAAGAATTTCAACCCTTTCTTCCCGCCCGATCTCACCCGCCGCCAGGGTCCCAGTGATGACGGTTCCAAAGCCGCGGGCGCTGAAGACGCGGTCCACCGGAAGGCGAAAAAGACGGGAGCTGTCGGAGGGGTGAGAGACCGTATCGCTCAGACGTTGCAGCTCTTGACGGAGCGTTTCCTTCAAATCTTCCAGCCCCTCTCCCGATAAGCTGTCGACCGCCACGATCGGCGATTCTTCCAGGAAACTCCCTTGGACCAGGTCAAGAACTTCCTCGTTCACCAGCAGCATAAGCTCTGCGTCCACCAGATCTTTCTTGGTCAGGACGATGACGCCCCGGGGAATCTCCAGCAGGCGGCAGATGTGGAAGTGTTCCACGGTTTGAGGCATGACTGACTCGTCGGCGGCCACCACCAGGAGGACCAGCTGGATGCCACCAATACCGGACAGCATATTCTTGACGAATTTTTTGTGACCGGGGACGTCCACGAACCCGACGCGGTAGGGCGGCAGATCCATATGGGCGAACCCAATGTCGATGGTGATGCCGCGTTGTTTTTCC
Source organism: Acidobacteriota bacterium (assembly GCA_965205565.1). GTDB lineage: Bacteria > Acidobacteriota > UBA6911 > RPQK01 > CBDBID01 > CBDBID01. Next base: position 286,688 of record CBDBID010000044.1, on the reverse strand, counting down.
TCGCTCAGCCGGTCCGTGTCGATTCCTGTGAGTGCTTGGATGAGGGCGGTCTTACCATGGTCGATGTGGCCCGCTGTGCCGACGATGGCTTCCCGCATAGGCTCCATTGTAAAACAAGGCGCCGAAGAGGAGCGTGGTTCGGCTTCACTCCTTCGGAGAATCCGGGTGGTTGGGGGGCAGGCCACTGGATCTTACAGGAACCCAACCGATGGGTCCCGAGGGCTCTCTGGCGTCCTGTCGGTAGTATCGGGAGGAAAGGGGTCAATAGCGGCTGCGAATCCGCCGGATGGCCAGATTCGCCGCTGAAACCACTTCGGCCTGCTTGTGCTCGGTCATTTCTTCGACGAGGGGCAAGGCGGACGCATCGCCCCGCAGGCCGACGATGTGCAGCAACCTGGCCCGGACCCGGCTTTTTTCCGTGCGGACAAAGGGTTCGAGCTGATGGATCTCCTGGGGTTCCAGTTCCAAGAGGTAGTCGAACCCCTGGTCGCCCCCTTTGAGGCTGTCCACCAGTTCTACCAGGTGCTCGTCCCGCCCCAGCCGGAACTGGGCGAAGCTCATGGCCAGGCGGACTTCACTCGATTTCTCGCGCAAATACTTGCGGGCGACGGCCGTGACGGCGTCGGTTTTTCCGATCCGCCCCAAACCCTCGGCCCCGTAACGGCGGTAAAAATCTTCCTCGTGTTCCAGGGCATTGAAAAAGAGCCCGTAGGAGGTCGGATCGGCAATGTGAGCCAGGGCTTCAAAAATTTTCCTTTGCAGGTCGTCCGAACCGGTGATGGGCACGATCACCAGAATCTTTCCTCTTTCTTCTATACCCGATTCATACAGTGGATGCAGATGCGGAACGGCTTCCGAGATTCGCAGCCGGCCCAGCGTGAAGATGGCTTCATCGTGCACCTTCTTGTCGGGGTCGCGGATGAGGGGAAGCAGGGAGGTCCCGGCTGCAGGATCGGCGATCTTGTAGACGGCTCGAATCAACTCCACTTTGGTAGCGCTGTCTGTCTCCACCGCCAAGCGGTCCTGCAGGGTGGTCAGCACCGATCTGGCTCTCAGAACCCCCAAAGCGATGGCGGCGTCCTTTCGGCTTCCCGCATCGGGGTCCACCAGCAGCCTGGCCAGGGCCTGAATGGCGTCCTCACTTACCGGGACGTAGGGCTCCACGACCGTTGGATTGTAGTCGTCGCCGAAGGGATTCACGAATGCGACCACCTTCCTGACGTCCCGTATGAAGCCGCCCTCCTCGACCACGTAAATCTTGATGATGCCCTCGATGGCCTTTTCCTGAATGCCCTTGTCGGAATCTTCGGTCAGCCGGATATAGGAGGAGAGGGACTGGCTATCGTTGATTCGCACCAGCGCTCGAACCGCCTCCAAGCGCACCGGATCAAGAGGATCCGCGGTGAGGGTCATGAGGTTGGGAACGGCCCGTTTGATGCGGTTTTTCCCCAGCAGGATGGCGGCTGATTTCCGCCGGTCCGAGTCCGGGTGTTTCAGGTCGTAAATGAGCCCGTCGATACTGGCCTTGCGGGTCCTCTGTGCTGGGTGGCCGAACCCGCTTAGAGCGACCATCACCAGGACCCAGGCCGACCAAGACGTTGTGCGCTGTCTCATGGGAGCACTCCTTTATCCTCACTTCCCCAGCGCTAGGATAGCAAACCTTGGTGACTCCCGGTGAGTGTCGCTGAGCCCGAGCATCCGTGCGAAGCGAGCCAGTCTCCTCAGCTCCCTGATTGAAGTAGGGATTGGATCTCCCCTTGCAGCCAGGTGATTCCCGCTGCTCCGATGGCGCGGGCCTGGATGACTTCGGCGAACCGGCGGCGACTCAGGCCCCCGAGAGCGAAAACGGGAATGCGCAAGGACTGGGTAATCGCTCGCAGACGCGAGAGACCCAGGGGAGGCGAGTGGCCGGTCTTGGACAAGGGGGCAAAGATGGGGCCCAGCAAAACGTAGTCGGCGCCCCCGCTCTGGGCTCGCTCGGCTTCCTGGATGGAATGAACCGATTGGCCGAGTACGAAATCCGGGCGTCGATGCTGGCGCAGACGGTCGGCCTCTTTGAGACCCTGTTGGGAGGTTAGATGGGCTCCATCGGCTCCTTCATCCAAAGCCAGTTCCACCAGGGAATTGACCAGAAACAGTTTGCCCGATTGGCGGGCCAGCTGGACCGCCCGGCGTACCAGCTGGAGCGTAGCTCTCGCGCCCAGGTCTTTCTCACGCCACTGCAGCAGGTGGGCCGAGGTTCGGAAGAGCAGTTCCAGGTAACGGTCCGCATCCAGCGCGGGAAAAGCCGTTCTTTTCGAGATCCCGTAAAGGAGCGGCGCTTGCAGGTTACGCTTTCCTAAAGTAGCGGTGAAAGTGGGCAAGTTCCCAAGACCCGAGGATAAGATTAGCCATTCCCAAACCGGACACGGCTCCCCGAAAAAAATCGTTCAAGAACACTCCCCGCAGGTAGGGATAGTAGGAGAGAAGCGAATTTTGGTCCCACATTCTCATCCAGGGGAAGACCAGCAAGAAGATTCCGGCTTCGAAGCAATACAGGACGTAGAGCCAGAACAGGATTTTGTCGATCATGCGACGGAATCCGCCCCTGGAGAAGAAGGGGGCTGTGCCCCTGTAGGCCTACGCTTCCGGGGAGCGACTCCCGCCACTTCTACCGGATCTCCTTGATCCGAGCGGCTTTCCCCTTTCTTTCTCGTAGGTAGTAGAGCTTGGCGCGCCGGACTCGCCCCTTCTTAATGCGTTTGATGCTTTCGATGGCAGGGGAAAAAAGAGGGAAGATGCGCTCGACGCCATAACCGAAGGACACTTTACGGACGGTGAAGGAGGAGCGCAGACCGCGCTTGCGCAAAGAGATCACTACGCCTTCAAAGGCTTGGATGCGGAACTTCTCGCCCTCTTGGATCTTGACGTTGACGCGAATCGTATCGCCGGGCGTGAACTCGGGGACTTCCTTATCGGTGTAGATTTTCTCGATTTCCTGAATAATATCCATATCGCACCTCGATAATGTCAGTGGCGAGAAGATCGGGCTGGGGCGGCTTTGCGGGTCGCAGCATCCTCCCGTGCGGGCTGTTTCTCCATGAGGTCGGGACGGCGCATCCGGGTCGTTTCCAGGGCTGCTTGCTCCCTCCAGACCCGAATTTTCTCATGATCTCCCGAGAGCAGCAGTTTGGGCACTCGCCAATTTCGGAAGCGGGCGGGCCGCGTGTAATGGGGGTGATCCAGCATCCCTTCCATGAAGGAGTCTTCCAGGATGGAGCCACCTTTTCCGACCACTCCTGGGACCAGTCTCGAAACCGCGTCTGCCACGATCAGGGCGGCGAATTCCCCTCCGGAGAGGATGAAATCACCCACCGAAAGCTCCTCGTCGGCCAGATGGTCGGCCACTCTCTGATCCACATCTTCGTAGCGTCCGCAGACCAGAATGACATGGGATTGCAAAGACAATTCCTTGGCTTTGCTCTGATCGAAAACCTTGCCCTTGGGTGTTAGCAATACGACTCGCGAAGAGGCTCCTGCCGGGTTCTTCTTGCAGGTCTCCACGGCGCGAAAGATCGGTTCCGGTTTCAGCACCATTCCTTCTCCGCCTCCGTAGGGGCGATCATCCACTGTTCTTCGGGAGCCACAAAATGCTCGAAGATCCACCGTTGCAATCTTCAACAATCCCTTCTTTCTACCTTGAGCGATCATCCCGAAGTCGAAAACGCGCTCGAACAGGGTAGGGAAGATGGTGATGATATCAATGTGCATGCTTCGGAGTGGGCCGGGGAATCTTGGGTTTCTTTGGCCGAGCCGGGGGAGTGGCCACATCTTTCAAGCTCGGCGGAAGGCTCACTCGAATCACCCGCCGCTCGATATCCACCTCCCGGATGAATTTGTCTACCATGGGGATCATGATCTCTTCGCCCTGCACACCGGTGACCACCAGATTGGTGACGTCGGGACCCGGTTTGAAAACCTCCTTCACGGTTCCGACCAGCTGGGCATTCTCCTTAACGGTGCAGCCGGCCAGGTCAGAGTCATAATAGGTTCCCGCAGGCAGCTCGACTCGCTCCTCCTGCGTGATCTGAACTGCCCCTCCGATAAGTTCCTCCACCTGCTCCGGCCGGTCCCGGCCGCTGAATTTCAAAATGATCTGCTGGTTGTGGAACCAGTAGGAGTCGAGCCTGACCCAATAGACCCGCTCATCCCGCTGGATTCTCAGCCTCTCACGTTCCGCAAACCTCTCCGGAAAATCGGTCAGAAGCTCAGCCTTCACCTCACCCTTGAGTCCGCGCGCCTTCACGATCCGGGCGATGCCGACGAACTCCCGCAACTACTCTAGAATCTCCAGAACGAACCGTTTGCGCAGCTTCATGCCGGCTGCTCCTAGAAGAGTCCGAACGGCCCTTGCGGTTCTCCCCTGTTTGCCGATAACCTTGCCCAGGTCGGATTGAGCCACTCTGAGCTCTAGAACCGTAGTCTGTTCTCCCTCGATTTTCGTCACAACAACTTGATCTGGATTGTCTACCAACGCTTGAGCAATCATTTCGACGAGATCTTTCATGAGCTCCTCCGGTGAAACGGATATGCGATATATCCAACCAGCACCATTGCGAGTCCGGCAAATAACTAGGAGAAATTCCTATCCGGTCTGCAATCGAGTATGTGTGTCAAAGAGAGCTGGAACTGTCCTGTTTGACCCTATTGATCAGTGCCGTAACGGTGTCTGAAGGCTGAGCGCCCTGCCCCACCCAGTAGTCGATGCGATCAAGGTTGAGTTGCAGGCGAACCGGTTTGATGGCCGGATTGTAGAAGCCAACCACTTCTACGAATCGTCCATCGCGAGGACTTTTTTTCTCGGCCACTACGACTCGATAGTGGGGATCTCTCTTCGCTCCGTGGCGACTCAGTCTAATTCTTAGCAATTGATAGACCTCCCTTGCAGTTAGTGTAACAGAAAGAGCCTTAGACCGAGAAGTTGAACTTGCGTAACTTCCTGGCAAAAAATCCCTTATTCATTCGTGCCATCATGGTTTTGACTTGCTGGTACTGCTTGATCAGGCGGTTGACCTCCGAGACAGGTCTGCCGCTCCCCCGAGCGATCCGCTTGCGGCGCGACCCATTCAGGATCTTGTAGTGGAGTCTTTCGCGAGGCGTCATGCTGTTGATGATGGCCTCCATGTGGCCCCAATCCTTCTCCCCCACTTTGACCTGGGTGAGTCCCTTGGAGGCCATTTTCCCGGGCAGCATCTCCAGGATCTGCTCCCAGGAACCCATTCGTTGAATCTGGTTCAACTGGGCTCGGAAGTCCTCCAGGGTGAACTCCTGGCTCTGCATTCTCTGGACCAGCTGGTGAGCTTGGTCGAGATCCAGAGACCGCTCCGCCTTTTCGATCAGCCCCAGCATGTCGCCCATGCCCAGGATCCGTCCCGCCATCCGATCGGGCTGGAAGAGTTCGAGAGCGTCGTAGTGCTCTCCCAGGCCCACGAACTTGATGGACTGCCCGGTGACGCTTCGAATGGAGAGGGCGGCGCCGCCCCGGGCATCTCCGTCCAGTTTGGAGAGGATGACTCCTGTCAGATCCAAGCGCTGACTAAAGACCAGAGCCGAATTCACGGCGTCCTGCCCGGTCATGGAATCCGCCACCAGGAGGACCTCTTGGGGTTGGGCGGTGGCCTGGATGTTGACCAGTTCCGCCATCGATGCATCGTCGATGTGCAGCCTCCCAGCCGTGTCGATCAGCAGGGGCTCGAAACCGGCGTTCCGGGCATGACGCCGTGCCTGTTCGACGGCGGCCACGGCGTCCGAACCGTCTGGGGGATCGAAAACCGCAATGTCGAGCTGGCCTCCGATGGTCGAAAGCTGTTCCCGGGCGGCGGGCCGCTGGGTGTCGGTCGACACCATCAAGGGTTGATGCCCTCTCTGTTGGCACCAGAGGGCCAGTTTTCCCGTGGTCGTGGTTTTTCCGCTCCCCTGAAGCCCCACCATCAGGACCACCGACGGCGGGTTTTTGGGCAGCCTGAAATCGGGTGCCTGTCCACCCAGCAACTCGACCAGCTCGTCGCGCACGATCTTGACGACCTGTTGTCCGGGAGTGAGGCTCCGCAGCACCTCTTCTCCCAGCGCCTTCTCCCGGATCCTGGCCAGCAGTTGCTTGACCACCTTGAAATGGACGTCTGCTTCCAGAAGGGCCATCCGGATTTCGCGCAGGGAGGCCTCCAGATGGTGCTCCGAGACCCGGCCCTCACCCCGGAGCCGGGTCAGAATTCCTTGTAACTTGGAAGATAGGCTGTCGAACACGAAGTCCCCGCTGCGAAAAAAACGCCCATTTTACTGAGCCGGCAGAGGTGGTGTCAAAGATGGGCGGGGGTCGGTTGTAGGTCAGTCGAATTGACCCACCCTCCCCGTTGCGGGTCCCTCAGAGCCTCAACTGGGACCACAGATTGTCCACCCGCCGCTTGACCTCGGGTGACATCACAATCTCGTCGGGCCACTCTCGCTGAAAGCCTTCTTCCGGCCACTTACGGGTGGCATCCACCCCCATCTTGGATCCGAAGTTCGGCAGCCGCGAAGCATGATCTAGAGAGTCGACCGGACCTAGAGTGAACTGGATGTCCCGTTCCGGATCGATGTGGTTGAGCGCTTTCCAGGCCACTTCCCCATAATCCTGCAGGTTGGTGCCTTCGTCCAGCACCACAATGCACTTGGAGAACATCGCCTGGCCAAGACCCCATATGGCGCTCATGATCTTGCGCGCATGTCCGGGGTAGCGCTTGCGGATCGAGACCAGAAGGAGGTTGTGGAAAACGCCTTCGAATGGCATGTGCATGTCGATGATCTCCGGCAGTTGCTTGCGCAGCAGCGGCAGGAAGATTCTTTCGACCGCGTGGCCCATGTAGCAGTCTTCCTGAGGTGGCTTGCCGACGATGATGGTCTGGTAGACAGGATTCTCGCGGTGGGTAATGCAGGTAACGTGAAAGGCCGGATAGTGGTCGGCCAGGGAATAATAGCCGGTGTGATCGCCGAAGGGACCTTCCAGTCTGAGATCCTCCAGATCGACGTAGCCTTCCAGCACGATTTCCGCATTGGCCGGGACCTCCAGGTCCACCGTCTGGCAGGGCACCATGTTGACCGGTTTTCCACGCAGGAACCCGGCGAACATCATCTCGTCCAGATCGTCCGGTAGGGGTGCGATGCCGGAAAAAACCACCACCGGATCCGATCCGATGGCGGCCGCAACTTCCATTTTTCCGAGGCCTGCCAACTTTCGTCGGGCGTCGCGAAAATGCTGGGCTCCGTGTTTGTGCACCTGCCAGTGCATGGCGGTCGTGGTTTCGTCGAACACCTGCATGCGGTAGATGCCGCAATTGCGTTTTTCCGTAACAGGACTCTTGCTGAAAACCAAGGGCAGGGTAATGAACCGTCCGGCGTCCTGAGGCCAGCACTGGATGATGGGGAATTCCAGCAGGGACAGATTCTCCTTCTTGACGACCTGCTGGCAGGGACCGGAGCGAACGGTCTTGGGAATGAAGCTGGCCAGATCCGCCAGCCGGGGCAGCATCTTGATTTTGTCCAGAATCCCTTCCGGCGGTTTGAATTCGAGAAGGCCTTCGATGCGAGCGCAGACCTCCTGCAAGGAGTCAACACCCAGGGCCAGATTCATTCGCCGGTAGGTCCCGAAGGCATTGATCAGGAGAGGGTGCGGGGATCCCTTGACGTTTTCAAAGAGCAGAGCTGGGCCCATCTGCTTGGAAACGCGATCCGCAATTTCGGAGACTTCCAGCACCGGATCGACCGGCACCGATATCCTCTTCAACTCCCCCTCTTGATCGAGCCGCTGGATGAAGTCCCCCAGACCGTCGTACTCGTATGTCATCTACTCCCCACTCTCTGAAAGAAGGCGCGAATCTCCTTCTCGAATTCAAACCGCTCACCCTGAGAGGAAACCCATTCCCATCAGGATTCCCGCGAAGTAATACTCACAAAGCCGTGCAAAAAGCAAGACAGCCGAAGCAGGGCCCACCCTTTCCTCAGGTCGTTCAACTCCTGCCAGAGCGGATGGGTATGGCTGATCAAGGGGGTGAGCAGGACCGAAGTGGGGGCGCGGACCAGGAGGTCCCTCAACTCCAGCGTTTCCGAGGGGGGGATCAGTTCGTCCTGTAGCCCGTGGACCAGGAAGACCGGGCACTGCACGCGGCTCAGCTCGCGATTCGCCGAGAGCCGATGAAGGCGGTCCGGATTCGGCGGCAGCGCCGTCCCGAACAACTCTCCGACGGAATCATGGGTGGCGATCCGAAGCCAGCGCTGCCCCTCTTCGGACAGTTCCGGGCCGCCCGCCTCGAGCCGGCCCTTTTCGATCAACGCATACAGGATGCTCCTCAGCGGCTCTCGATTGGAGGCCGGTTGCAGGGCCTCCAGGACGGTCAGCATCCAGATCCACTTCCCATAATAGCGGACCGGGTAGTCCCCGTGACGAAGGGTGGAATCCCCGCCGCCGAACCAGCGTTGCCGGCAGCGCTCCAGGTCCTGGTAGCCCCCGATGGAGATGACGAACGAGACCTGCTGGCTGCGCTTGGCTGCTGCCTTGAGTCCCAGGGTTCCCCCTACCGACACACCTAGGAGTCCCACCCGTCTCCCCTTTTGAGGGGAGCGATGCAGCCACCAGTCCAGCCAGAAGATCGTCTCCTCCAGGCTGCTCTCCTCCAAGCGAAGTTCTTTCAAGACCCGGATGTCGGGCGTCAGGATGGGAAATCCGGTACGTGCCAGTGCTCGCGCCACTGCCGTGAAACGAGGGTGATCGTATCCCTGGCGGGTCAGCCCCGGCAGGAAGAGAATGCCGGGACCGCGGATGCTGTCGGGAAGGTAAAGGCGTCCCTGCAACGTCTCCTCAGACCCGCTCCTGGATTCGGCTAGCTCCACCGTGCGTAAGCCTTTCGCTGTCGAGATGTCCCCGGCCTGATTCAGATTGGTCAGGAGGCGGATCGTCAGAAAGATGTCCCAGAATGCCGGAGCGGCCAGCAACAGCGCCCCTACCCAGGCGGTTCCCAGGATCAGGACGAGAAATGGACGGCGCCACGACATCGTTCCTATTGTCAGGGGCCGCGCCGTCGGGATCAATTCGAGACAATCCTGGTGCCGGACCAGCTGGTGTTCCCGTTCCCGTTGTTTTACCCTCTGCCTTCTGGTGGAAGGTGAGACCGAGGTAAAAGACGCGTACGGGGATCTGTTGGGCGCTCACATGTCCGTCGCGGGTGGCGCTTTCACGGCCGTCGAGCGAGCCCGGGAAGCGGGTTGCAACGCCCTGCAGATCTTCGTCAAGAATCAGCACCGCTGGCAGGGCAGAACACCATCCGAGGAGGAAGTCCAGAAGTTTCGTGAGTGTTACCGAGCTTCCGGGATGGGCTATTTGGCGGCTCACGCCTCCTATCTCATCAATCTGGCCAGCGGGGATCCGCTTCTGTGGGAACGCTCTTTGACTGCCCTGAAGGATGAGATGAGTCGCTGTGAGCGCCTGGGAGTGCCGGATCTGGTTCTCCATCCGGGCGCCCACGTAGGTCGGGGAGAGGAGTGGGGGGTAGGCCGCGTAGCCCAGGCCCTGAATCGCGTGCACTCGGAAAGTAGTGCTGCCGTGAATCTTCTACTGGAAACGACAGCCGGGCAGGGAACCAGCCTCGGTTACCGCTTCGAGCATCTTCGCGACATCCTGGGTGGTTGCCGCCACCCGGAGCGGGTGTTCGTGTGTGTCGATACGTGCCACATCTTCGCCGCCGGATACTCCTTCCAGCGGGCCCAGCAGTACCAGATGACCCGCGACGCTCTCAGGCAGACCATCGGGTTGGACAAACTGAGGCTGTTTCACTTCAATGACAGCAAGAGGGACCTGGGCAGCCGGGTCGACCGGCACGAGCACATCGGGAAGGGCAAGATCGGGAGCTGTAGTTTCGCACAGATTCTTCGCGACGAGGCCTTCGCCGATCTGGCCAAGATTATCGAGACTCCCAAGGGCAAGACCGTCCGGGAGGATCGCCAGAATCTAAGGGTTCTGCGTTCGCTGCTGCAGCACTGAGAGAGGGATAGGTGGCGAGATCCGGCGGGATGTCCTATTCCGAGGAGGAACGGGACGAGATCATTCGCGAATACTTCTCCACCGAGGGCGGCGAGTCGCCGTCGTGCCCCCGCTGTGGCGAGACGCTCCAGTTTCAATTCGACCACCAGGTCCGGACGGGATCCGAGGTCCGGATTTCCTGTCCCGATTGCCGCCGGCGCTTCTCCTGGTGCCAGACCCACCTGAAGCAGGGCTGGGAGTCGCTGACCCTGCAATATTTTCTGGAACGTCACCAGCTGGGGCAGCCGCTTCGCTGTCCCATCGATGACTGTTTCGTGGGCGGCACCGAGTACGCCGAGGGTGTGGTGGAATTCCGGTGTCCCTACTGCAACCGCCGGGGTCGGGCGATCCCCGGTGAGGCGGCTGAATGACCCGACTCGGAGGCACCTCAACGGCGTGGCCGGTGCCCCGCCCCTCGCCGCCGGCCCAATTCTTCGAGTTCCTCCCGATCGATGAAGCCGTCGCCGTCGAGGTCCAGGTGCGGAAATCGTCCCCGCAAAAACTCGGGAGCTTCCTCCCGACTGATCCTTCCGTCTCCGTCGGAGTCGTTTTCCCACAGACGCATCATGAAGCGGCCCGGGCGGCCGAAACCGGGCGGTCCGCCCCGGCTGAAGGTTGCTTCAATCTCCGCCTCGTCCAGGAAACCATCGCCATTGGTGTCCAGCCGATCGAAACGGTCTCGCAAGAGCCTTGGCAGCTCATTTCTCTCGAGAAGGGCGTCCCCGTTGCGATCCCGTTCCCAGATCCGCTGGCGAAAGTCGCCCCGACCACGGGAGGGACCTCCGCCCCTTCTCTGTCCTCCGTGCGGATCTCTCTCCTGCTGGATCAGGTAGCTCTGGGTCACGGGGACGCAGAAGGTGTCGGCGTCGTCGCAGGCGAAGTAACGCACCGTCAGGGAGAGCGGCCCCTCGAAGTCTTGCGAAGAGAGTTGGAGGAGGAATTCGCGCGGGTCTTTGTCGGCTACTGCTTCGATTCGCGGACCCGAGCCCTGGGCGGGAGTGATATCCACGCCTGGAGGCGTCTCCACTTCAAACTCCAGCGGGGGAGTCTGGTTATTCCAGTGTACGGCGTACAAGCGGTCCAGATGGAATCCCAGATAGAGATTGCCCTGTCCCTCCCGGAAGAAACGCGGTTCGACTTCCGCCCTCAGTTTGGCGTAGAAGGGTGTCTCATCGTTTTCGTCTTTCTGGGGTTGGATCAGTAAGGGCACCATCCGTCCCGGCAGCCGTAGCGAAGGCACGATCCCGGTGGGGATCGTGCCGGAGGCCGGCTCCAGCTGGATCTGCATGTCGAGATCGGCCACCTGGGTCGGCTGCTCGACACCACCCACACGCTCCTGTAGGAACCGGCGCAGGCCGGTGGGATCGCTCCAGGCTTGCCGGCGGATTATCTTTCCCTCGGGATCGATCACGAATTCCGAATTGGGCACCCCGCCCAGAGAGGCCTGGATCTGGTTGTCCATGTTGTCGCACAGCCATTCGATTTCCGAACCCAGTTTCTGGCGAGCCTCCTCGATGTGCCGGAGGCGCTCCTGCAGGGTGAAGGGAGTGACGTAACCGTAGAGTCCGGGATGCGCCAGTGATTTGTAGATGTAGTAGACCTGGACGCCTAGGGGGCCGTAATCGCGCTGTATCGTCTCCAAACTGGGGACGTTCCGTAGGAAGGGCGGTCAGGTCAGGCAGCCCAGCACCAAGACCGTGTGGCTCCCCTTCAGGCTGGAGAGCCGAAAGGGTTGTCCAGCGGCGTCAAAGAGTTGCAAATCGGGCAGCGCTTCTCCGATCTGAGGGGCCGACTTTTCGAATCGGTCCGCCACAAAGGCCCGGGGCGAGCGGTCCCCAGTAGGGGCGTCTTGGGCGGCGGCCCAGCCGCTCCCGCCCAGCAGTACTAGAGTAATAGCAAGGTTTTTCCACTCCATATTCGATTCTCCCTGTCTGGTCACCTCTTTAGATGGATAATACGGAAAAACGGTCGGGAAATTCCAGGAAAACGTGGCTTTCGAATAGTGAAGACTCTCTAAAAGCACGCCTATCTAGTCCTTGTCCGGCTTAGGAAGATGTTGACAGAGATGGGATGAGAAAGGGCACCACGTTGCCCCCTCAGTTCTCACAACCCGGGCTCAGGAACGATTCTGTGCCGCCTTTCTTCAATCTTTGCCTTGGCGAGCCCCGGTCAGGACGTAGCGCAGCAACGCTTCTTTGCCCATCCCGTCGATCCCCAGCTCCCGGACGGTGCGGGCGGACTTCCAGAAATCACGGCGCAGGGTGGCCGAGGCCAGCTCCACCAGTCCCTCCATCAGTGGGGTGTTCACTCCGAACTGCCGCGCCAACGATCGCCAGGCGGCTAGGCCGTAAGGGACGTCTTCCGTCAGCCAGCGCGTATCCAGGGCACCGGGGGCCCGCAGCCGGGTCAGCATAAGGCTGCCGTTGACGGTGGCCCATAAGTTCCCCCTGGGGCCGAATCCGGCCTGGTGGAAGGCTTCATCGACGGGAAGCAGATCGAATCCCAGCGCCTCGCCTATGGCCCGTCTTTCACGGTCCAGATGGTAGATGGCGTTGCAAACCCCGGGCATGACGCCCTCTTCGTAGAAGTAGAAGTCGCCGTGGCTGTACTCGACCCGCCCCGCATTCATCAACACACCGGGTGGATGAACCACTGGGTTCATGGCGCTCAGTCCGCACTCAACGACGTTGGAATAGGAGGCAATGGCGGATGGGTGTTGGTTGTCTCCAGAGGCGGGCCCCAAGCCATCTCGGGTGAAGACGGAGGCCAGCTGATCAGAAACTTCTTCCGTCCGGTTGGCCGGGAAGACGCCCAGTCCCAGCTGGCTCACCACCCCCCAGATGTGGGCTCCGTCCGGACGCAGCTTGCGGCACACGTAGGGTGCGGTGTCGGTCTCAGCCAGAAGGGTCTCGAGGCGGCGGCGGCCGTCGGGCCACAGGATGTGGGCGAATTCGAGGGTACCCAGAGTGCCCGGCATCAAGACCAGGGTGTGACCGTCCCGCAAATGCGGGGCACAGGCTTCCGCAAAGGGTTTGTGAGCATAGGCGGGAACGATCAGCAGCAGCAGATCGTTACTCAACCCCTCCTCGAAGTCGGTCGTGATTTGGCGGATCGCAGCTGCACCCTGGCCCGCCACGCCGTCCAGTGCAATGGTACCCTCGGCAATCGGGTCCAGAGTCCAGGCAAATGAAGGGTGCTCGCACAGGGTCACTTCGAAGCCGCGCAAGCTGAGATTGGCGGCCGCAGCGAAGGCGGTGTTCCCACCTCCCAGGACCGTTAGAGCGGATCTTGTCATCGAGATGCCCCCGTTTCCATCAAGAAGCGCCGGTTTTTCGCGGTGCGCTATTGTAGGGGTGGGCAAAATGAAGCGTCAAGATGCCCCAGACAGGCGCCGACTCAGGCCACGATGGGGAAGGGCGTACAGAGGTTGCTTCAAAAGGTGGATCGGTGGAATTCGACAGAAGTTGCTTTGGTGAGATAAAAACTTGACTACTGATTAGACATGGTCCGAGCTGCAGTTCCAGATTGCAGCTCGGATCTCTCTCAGAGAAGCAGACTTTCGACCGGTCGTCTTGCGTTGGGTCCTAGCGTCCTTTTGAGATACTCTCATCCACCCAGTGGATGTCTGGCAAGCTGAGGAATGCCGGGATCGGGTCGCTCGAAGCGCGGCCACCTCGGGGCGACGTGGCGGCTATTGACTATTGGGCAAGGAGCGGGAATATTGATCGAGATGACGGCCTTTCAACACTTAAAACTGGAGAAGAGGGGTGGGGTGGCGGAATTGACGATCTGTCGCCCCAAGGTTCTCAATGCCCTGGACGCCACTACCATATCGGAGTTGGACGCCGCCTTCAGCGACCTGGCCGAAGACGGGGACATCCGGGCCGTGCTCCTGACTGGGGAGGGAGACCGGGCCTTCGTGGTGGGGGCCGATATCCGGGAGTTGTCGGCGTTGACCCCGGTCTCGGCCAAGTCCATGTCCGTGCGGGGTCAAGGGGTGCTGAGTCGGATCGAGAATATGCCCGTACCGGTGATCGCCGCCGTCAATGGTTACTGTCTAGGGGGGGGGTGTGAGCTGGCGATGGCGTGTCACCTTCGGATCGCATCCGAGACGGCCAGATTCGGTCTGCCCGAGGTGGGCCTGGGGGTCATACCCGGCTATGGCGGTACCCAGAGGCTGACCCGCTTGGTGGGTAAGGGTCTGGCTCTGGAACTGCTGCTCTCGGGCGATCCCGTTTCGGCCAAGAGAGCTGAGCGGATCGGTTTGGTCAACCGGGTGGTCGAGGCCGGCCAACTGATGCCGGAAACGCGCCGGCTGACCGCCAGAATCTGCGAAAATGCGCCCTTGGCCGTTCGTTATGGCATTGAAGCCGTCAATCGGGGCGGGGAGATGCCTTTGTCCGAGGCGCTGGGACTGGAAACGGTCCTCTTCGGGTTGACCTTTGCCAGCTGGGACCGGGAGGAGGGCGTTCAGGCCTTTCTAGAGAAACGACCCCCCCGGTTCGAAGGACGGTGAGAGGCGCCACAGGAGCGAAAGAGGGGGAATCAGGTGAAAGAGCTGAGCGGCAAGTTCGACGCCACCGGGCTGAAAATCGCAGTGGTGGTCAGTCGATTCAACGAGATGGTGACGGAGCGTTTGCTGGCGGGTGCCCTGGGAGTACTCGAGCGGGCTGGAGCGGCCCCCGATGACATTACGGTGGTCCGCGTTCCCGGCAGCTTTGAACTGCCCGTGGCAGCCCAGCAACTGGCTGCCGGAGGCAAGTTCCAGGCGGTGGTTTGCCTGGGTGCCTTGATTCGGGGGGAGACCGATCACTACGACTACTTGGCCCGCGAAGTTACTCGCGGGATCGGAGAGGTGGCTCTGCGATGCAAGATCCCAGTGACCTACGGGGTCATCACGGCCGAGAGCTCCGAGCAAGCCTTGAACCGGGCCGGGCTCAAGCATGGCAACAAGGGAGTGGAAGCGGCCGTGAGCGCCATTGAGATGGCTGCTCTGTGGAGAACCCTCTAAAGGTCCCCTTCGCTTCAGGAACATGGGAAGCCGCCGCAAAGCTCGTGAATTCACCCTGCAGATGCTGTTCCAGGAAGACATCACCGCTCAGAGCGCGGATGAAATCCAGGAAAGTTTCTGGCTGTCCCGGCGCACCGATGCGGAGACTCGCCGATTTGCGGAGGGATTGTTTCTAGCTTCTTTGGATCATAAGAGCGAGGTCGACGAACAGATCAAGGAGTGTTCTGAACACTGGCGCCTGGAACGCATGGCGGCCGTGGATCGCAACGTCTTGCGCATGGCGGTCACCGAATTTCTCTATTTCGACACGCCACGGGTCGTGGTGATTGACGAAGCCATTGAGGTCGCCCGGAAGTACGGTGGCGAGGACTCGACAGAATTTGTAAACGGCATTCTCGACGCCATCCGGAAGGGTTTGGAAATCGATGAAGACTGCAAAGTCTCCAGCCGACAGTGAGTCCGATGTCGTCCGCCAGCGACACAGCAAGCTGGAGAGCATCCGGGATTTGGGCCACGATCTGTACCCGAACAAGTACGAACTGACCCACTCGATTCCCGATCTGCTTCGCCTGTTCTCCAAGAAATCGGCCGAGGAGCTGGAGCAAGAGGCCACCGGGATCCGGACCGCCGGCCGCCTGGTGGCCTTGCGAGGGCATGGCAAGGCAGGATTCGCCCATCTCTATTCCGGGGGGGAGCGCATCCAGCTCTACGTGCGAAGGGACCGGGTTGGGAAGGACAACTACAACCTGTACCGGCTGCTCGACATCGGGGATTTCGTGGGCGCTCGGGGTGTCATGTTCCGTACCCGTACGGACGAGCTAACGGTCTTCGTGGATCAGTTGGATTTTCTGGCCAAGTCGCTGCGTCCATTGCCCGAGAAGTGGCACGGTCTGACCGATGTGGAGTCGCGCTACCGGCGCCGCTACCTGGACCTGATCGCCAATCCCGAGGTGCGCCAGATCTTCGTGCGTCGGAGCCAGGTTATCTCGGTGATTCGAGATTTTCTCGAGGCCCGTGGCTACCTGGAAGTGGAAACGCCTATGATGCAGAACATCGCCGGGGGAGCCATGGCGCAACCCTTTGAAACCTTCCACCAGGCGCTCAGTATCCCTCTATACTTACGCATCGCGCCGGAACTGTACCTGAAGCGGTTGGTGGTCGGGGGGTTTGATCGAGTCTATGAAATCAGTCGGAATTTTCGTAATGAAGGTATCTCAACCCAGCACAACCCCGAATTCACGATGCTGGAGTTTTACCAGGCCTACAGCGATTACCGGGAGTTGATGGATCTGACCGAAGAGCTACTGCGCCAGGTCTGCGGCAAAGTCACCGGGAACCTGGAGATCCAATTCTCGGGACATTCCATCAGCTTCAGGAAGTTCTCGCGTTTTTCCATGCTGGGAGCCATTCAACACTACTGGCCCCATTCGCCGGCTCCTTCATCCGAGGATCTTTGTGACCCTGAAAAGGTCGTCTCCCTGGTGCAAAAGGTAGTCGAGGAAGCCGGCTCCGGGGAAAGTTGGGGAAAGCTGGTCGAGAAGCTGTTCGAGACGGTGGCAGAGGGCCACCTGATCCAGCCGACCTTCATCTACGACTTTCCTCTGGAGCTTTCTCCCCTGTCCAAACAGAAGGACAAGGATCCGCGCTTTGCCGAGAGATTCGAACTGTTCGTGGGGGGACTGGAGGTGGCCAACGCATACAGCGAGTTGAACGATCCGCAAGAGCAACGCTCGCGCCTCGAACAGCAACTGGAAATCAGACAACGCGGAGACACTGAGGCGCACCAGATGGACGAGGATTATATCGGGGCTCTTCAATATGGCATGCCGCCAACGGCAGGAGAGGGAATCGGGATTGACCGTTTGGTGATGATTTTGACGGACTCTCCGTCCATCCGCGAGGTGATCCTCTTCCCCCATCTGCGACCTGTGACGGCGCAGAAGTGATCCATTTCCCTCATTTAACGGGTACCAAGAGTGAAATTCGAGCTGTTCGTCGCACTGCGGTATCTGCGGGCTCGGCGCGGCCAGGCCGTGGTTTCGATCGTCACGCTGATTTCGGTGGTCGGCGTGGCCGCCGGGGTGATGGCCTTGAACATCGCTTTAGGTCTCAACGCCGGATTTCAGAAGGAGTTTCAGGTCCGGATTCTGGATGCGACCTCTCACGTGAATCTCTTCCATATGGGCGGCGTCCCCATTCCCGATTACCCCGGTCTGGTGGACCGGCTGCGGGTCGTGCCGGGGGTGACCTCTGTGTCGGCGACCGTCTACGGTCAGGCGCTGCTTCAGAGTGAGCTGCGTGTGCATCCGGCCATTCTCAAGGGGATCGATACTCGAGGACTCCATGGACTGTCCCAGCTGCGCAGTAAGGTGATTGAAGGGGACCTCGAGGCCTTCCAAGATCTTGCAACCATTGCTCCCCTGATCCTCGGCAAGGACCTGGCTGAATCCCTGGGGGTGCTGGTGGGCGAGCGCATCCGGGGGATCACCACACAAGGCGAGTTGTCTCCGCTGGGGAGAATGCCTCGATCCCAGTATTTTCAAGTGGTGGCGATCTTTCAGTCCGGTCTCTGGGAGGTGGACGCGAACTGGGCCTTGATTCCAATGCAAGCCGCCCAGAGGTTTTTCAGTCTGAGGCCGGACCAGGCTCAGGCTCTCGAGTTTCGGATCCGTGACATCTACGCGGCTCCCGAGACCGCATCCGCCATCCGGGAAACCTCCGGCCCAGAATATTCGACCAACACTTGGATCGACCTGAACCGCCCCCTGTTTTCGGCTCTCAAACTGGAAAGGCTGGCCATGTTGATCGCCATCGGACTGATCGTTCTGGTAGCTTCTTTGAACATCGTGAGCACCTTGACCCTGATGGTCATGGAGAAGAGTCGGGACATCGCCATCATCGGCTCCATGGGCGGAACCTCCCGAACGGTGACGCGCATTTTCGTGTTACAGGGATTGATCATCGGGGCGGTCGGAACCGCCCTCGGAGACCTGTTGGGAATGGTGGCGATCTGGTACTTTGACACCTATCGGATCTTCGAGTTGGAGGCTCAGGTCTACGCCATTCCCTACGTCCCTTTTCAACTGCAGATCGGGGATCTGGCCTTGATTTCCGGTCTGGCCATCCTGATCAGTTTTCTGGCCACTCTGTACCCGGCGCGAGCGGCATCGCGACTGGATCCGGTGGAGGCTTTGCGACATGAGTAGCCTTCTCCGGGTAAAAGGTCTCTCCAAATCGTATCCGTCCGGGCAAGAAATGCTCCGAGTCTTGGTCGATTTGGAACTGGAATTGGCGCGGGGACAGATCCTGGCGGTCACCGGAGCCAGCGGTTCTGGAAAGAGTACCTTGCTGCATCTGATCGGGGCAATGGACCAGCCGGACTCGGGTCAGATTCTGCTGGAGGGGACGGAGGTCCCGCAGCTGCAGGGCCCGGCTCGGGCGCAATTTCGCAACCGTATGATCGGATTCGTGTTCCAATTTCACTACCTGTTACCCGAATTTACGGCCCGCGAGAATGTGATGTTCCCGCTCCTGATACGGGGCATGGTGCGCGGGGAGGCCTCGGACCGGGCGATGGGCCTGCTGAAGGAAGTGGGATTGGCGGATCGCGCCGAGCATCGTCCGGGTCAGCTTTCCGGAGGCGAGCAGCAAAGGGTAGCGTTGGCGCGAGCTCTGGTGGGTGAACCGCGTCTTCTGCTGGCGGATGAGCCCACGGGTAATCTGGACGAACATACCTCGGAGGCCGTCTTCCATCTCTTGCTGGAAATCCGGAGCCAACGCGACCTGAGCGCCATCATCGTCACCCACAACCTGAAGCTGGCTGGGCAGTGCCACTCCCAGAAACGGCTGCACAACGGCCGGTTGGCTGGCTCACTTCCATCGTTACGATGATATTAAGTGTCCCGGCTGGCCCGAAGAGCCTGCTCCAGCTGCATGATTTCGAACGTGGTGCGGCCGGAGCGCACCTCTCCCAGGTTGCAAACAGTAAAGGTGCCGCCTACGTCTACGCCGATTCGAATGCTCATGGGGCAGGTCTTCCGTTTCGGCCAGTCGCCCATCTCTTCCAACCCGCAGAGCCGGTTTCCGGATGCGGGTTGGAACTCCGGGTTGCTCAAGACCCCGGGCGTTTCCTTAGGTCGTCAGCGCTCTCGGTCGGCATCAGACAGTGGGGCTGCTGCAGTTGCAAAGTTGGTCGCTACGCCCGGTTGCCGCCGTAACTCGACACAAAAAGCTTGTTTCCTGCGAAACGGTCCAGCCTAAAGCCGCTGATGTCCACACCGGACGCCTTTCCATCCACGATCTCTTCCGCCATCAATTCTCCGATGGCGGGTCCCAGCTTGAATCCGTGTCCGCTGAAGCCGGCAGCTACGAAGAAGCCGTCCACCGGTGTGGGGCCCAGAACCGGGTGCCAATCCGGCGTGATGTCGTACAGTCCGGTCTTGCCACCGATCACCAAGCTGTCCGTATAAGCAGGAAGACGATCATTCAGACGGCCTTTCGTCTCCTCGACGAAGTCGAAGTCGATGGTTTCACGGAACCGGTCCGGATTGACATATTCGTATTCCTTGGGAAAGCCGCGACCCACCAGAAGTTGATGGCCCACCGGACGGTAGTAGATGGCTTTTGCCATGTCAGAGACGGCCAACCTCAGCATCTTCTCGTCGGCTGGTGGGGCCACCAGGATCTCCTGTTCGCGACTCACTTCGATGGGGATGGAGAGTCCCACCATTTCGGCCACCCGGTCGGCCCAGGGCCCGGCCGCATTGACAACGATGGGCGTGGAAATGCGTCCCCTCGAGGTGACCACTTCGGTGACGCGATTTCCCGTCGTCCCGATCGAGGTGACGCTGCTGCCTTGCTGAAGTTTGGCTCCGCGGCGGCAGGCCGCTTGCAGGTAGCTGGCCGTGGTGCGGGTGGGATCGGCGTAGCCTGACTCGGGCTCGTAACCCACGGTGGCTACATCTTCCAGATTGAAGCGGGGTTCGATATCGAGGAGTTCCTCCCTGGAGATCTCCCTGGTTCGGATGCCGATCCTTTGCTGCATGGCCAGGTTCTGACGAAACAGCGAAACGCTTTCGGATGGAACCAGAAAGGCCCAGCCGGTTCCGTGAAACCCGGCACTTCCTCCCACCATCTCGGCAAAGTTGACAAAGATTTCGATGGACCGTTTCATCATTCGAACCAGTGGCTCGTTGGAGTAGTGTTGGCGGATGACGGCAGCGGACTTCCCCGTCCCTCCCGACGCCAACAGATACTTTTCCACCACGATCATCTTCTGCATTCCCCGTCGCATCAGGTTGAAAGCAATGCTAGCGCCATTGACTCCGGCTCCGATCACTACTGCATCGGCCGTTTCGCTCATCTCTTGCTCCTCTCCTGCGGCTGCTCCTTGGGGGTGATCCGGTTGGACGAACCTGGGTTTCGAACGAGAGGGTCCGCGAGCCCAAATCCCGGCGCGCCACCGGAGGATGCGGTATATCATAGGCGGCTCCGGCAAGAAAGATGGGAGACGGCCCGGATTAGCTTTTGGTTCTCAGCACCCTAGAATGAGCGGGTCGACGAGAAGCGAAGAAACAGGCCGGGAAGAGGAGAAAGGGTATTCCCCATGAGCCAGCAAAAATTCGCCACGATGCGCTCGGTGGAGCGTTCGCTGAAGCTGTTTGAAAAGGCTGCAGCGATTGATACCGGGTGGCTGCCAATTGGTGAGTCGCCGACCCAGCCGCTGGGCCTTCGGCGTGAGTCCCATCTATGCGGAGCGTGCCAAAGGTTGCCGGATCTGGGATATCGATGGCAATGAATACGTGGATTGGACCAGCGCCGTCGGACCCATCATCCTGGGCTATGCCGACGAGGTGGTGGACGCTGCCGTGCGGGAGCAGATGTCCAAGGGCTCGATCTATAGCATCCTGCACGACTCCCAGGACACGATCGCTTCGGCTTTGTTTGAGCAGGATCACGGGAGTCACCGACTGGCCTGCCGAAAACTCGGGAAAGAAGATCCCCGCCTCGGGCCTGAAGAGGACAAAGCACTGGTGATCATTGCTGCTGGGCCCACCGGTTGTTACCCTTACCGGGCCCGTCACCGCCTCCATCGGAACCCGGACCATCAGCTCGGTCGGACTAGCACTTTCAACCAAGCCGTCAATCCGATCTCCGTCGGCTCGTTTGAAGGTGACCACATTGGCCGCGGGATTCGGATCGAAACTGGCCCCCCTGAGCTCCAACAACTCTCCCACTGGTCCCATTACCGGAAGGATCCGCTCCAGCCGAGGAGCTCCTGCTGGAGGTGCAACTGTAACGAAGCTCCGAGTCTATTTCTTGGTCATGGGCAGGTCAGCACCCTTCAGGACCGTCACCGAGGTGGACGTCGCCACCAGGTCGAAGGACTCGCCCACCGCATCCGGAAGCTGGAGTGCTCCGTCGCCCAGAATGATCTCTTGATCAAAGGTAAACTTAACGACCCCCTCCTGAGGCGGCTGCGGAAAGTCCTCCAACGCCAACACGGTGGAGTTTGTCTCCAGCGTGCCCGTTGCCTGGAGAATACTGCCCGCAACGTCGCCCTGGCCCGGGATGGTGACGTTCTGGGTGCTCCGTCCTTCGAAAGCTGCCTGCGTAGGTGAAAGGATCTCGGTGATGCTCAGAGTTTGGAAATCTCTGGCTGTATTGAAGAAGATCGACCTTCCCAAACCCATCAGCTGGCCCTCCGATAGCTGGGCGAAGTCGGGTTCGACCTTGTCCATTCGGATCGCGGTTCTGACGAAGCGCATGTCGTTGACGTTGTGGTGCACGACGATGGTGAAGCTCGGCATGGAGCCGGCCAGCAGAGTGTGGGGTAGGACGTTGAAACGAGGCTCGAGGCGCGGTTCCTGAATCCTGATAAAGGAGTCGCTGGTGACAGGTGGATCGCCACTGTGTTCGACTTCCACTGTGGCAACTCCCAGTGCTAGGCCGGTCAGATCGACCACGGTGCCGTCCAGGCTGGCCTGGAGAATCGTCTGGCCGTCCTCCGCCAGCGGCTTCAACTTGTAGGGAGGTGTCCCTGCTCCAATGACCAGGGTTTCCTTCCCACTACCGGGAGGCATCAAGAGCGTCGAACTCGAGGGAAAGAGTTCCAGGGGCGGTACCACGCCGGCTGCGAAATTCCTCACCTGGAACCCGACACCGTTGCTCATCAGACCCAGGACTCCAACCGTCACGCGATACACCATGGAACCCAGATCTTCCGGAACCACCACGACAAGGGAGTCCCTGGTGGGGCTGCTGACCTTCCCTGCTTTCGTCCGGTCAAGCCGAGAAAACAGCACCAGATTTCGCTCCAGCACCGGGCTAAAATTTTCGCCGACGAGCGTGATGCGGCTGCCTCGAGGTCCCCTGCTGGGAACGATGAATCACATCTCAGGTGTGCCTTCCGCTAGTACCAGCTCGCATTCGGCCAGTTGTGACCTTCCAAGATTGTTCCTCAGCAGCTCGACAATGTCGCGAACATCCACCTGGGCATCCTAGTTGACGTCCGCGTTGGCCAGCGCCTGCGGGCCCAGGGTATTCGTCCCCAGGATGTGGGCCTGGATCAAGACCAGGTCGCGGACGTCCCTCAGGCCATCCAAGTTCACATCTCCGCTGCAAAGAGAGGAAGACGCGGAGGCCGTTGACCTCCCCGGAGCCACCGGCTCCGTGACCCACGGAGCCAGCCAGACGAGTGCAACGGCAGTCAGGGCCAGGAGCAGGAATGAGGGGAAGCGACGACGTCGTCGCTCAGAGGCTTTCATCGTACCGTTTGTTCGAATCGAGCAGCACTCCCACGTCGAAATCCATCGAGGTCAGCGTTATTCAATCCAAGACGATAACCGGAAAGGTCGTAAGAAGTGACCCCTGCTGTTTGAGAGCGATAGCCGCGATGGTGGACGAAGCCCACACTTCGATGGACCCCTGAAAGTCGCTCTGAACGGCAATGGATGAGAAGAACTCGGTGGCAAATCGCGGAAGGTGTTCCCCACTCGCGAGGTTGATGACGGTGCGGTCCACTTCGATTCCGTCCTCGCCCTGCAGGACCAATGGCAGCTGTACACCTGCCTCCGAGACGTTGGCCAGCGCGATGCCTGTATTGGCTGCTCCGGCTTGGAAGAGGACTGGAATCGAGAAGTGTTCTGCCAGCGGTGAAGCCCCCACACCCGCCTCGGTGAGGATCATCCCTTGTGAGTCTCGGACCGCAAAAAAGAAGAGTCCCCCCTAGAGGAGCCGTCGCGCTCACTCGAGCATAGCCCGCTGCCAGGTCTCCCTCGCCATCTGTGCGCAGGAAGGCCGAACCGCCAGCAGATACCGAAAAGCTGAAGCGGGAGTCCATCTGCCCATCAGTGAGACCGAGGACAAAGGGAGTACCGTCGGACTTGAAGAATCGGGCCTCGGCTGCCACGGGAGCTCCGGTGCGGTTCACGAAAATCAAGACGACATCGAACGTCCCTCCAGTGAATGCTCCGTTCGCCATTTGAGCGAAGACCAATTCGTTCTCTCCTTCACTCGGTGCACCGGCCTGTCCGTCGATAGAAACAACTCCATCCCTGGGAGTTACGGGCACGTAGAGACGGTTGGAGTCGGAGGCCTGCACATCGGAGAGGGTCAGGTTGATCGTGCTCCCGGCCAAAGCCGTGGACGCCACGTCGAACAAAACATTCACCAGTATGCCGGGGCCGGCTTTCAATGGAGAAAGGGAGCCAGAAAAGATGACCACCACCAGCGTGCCGTCTTCCTGGTTGGAGCCCACACTGTGATCAACCAGTGAAGCGCCAGCCAGAATACCGTTCTGGACAACAGAAAGACCCTCGGTCTGGAAGGAGATACTGAACTGGATAGCAGTGATGCTTCCTCCCTCACTGACGATCACGGGCACGGCCACTTGGGAACCGGCAGTTGCGCTGGCGTCGTCCAACCTGATCTCCGGCTGGGCCCAGGCGAACTGCACCGCAAGACATGTTAGAAGCAAGAGATAAAGTCGGCGCATGCTTCTCGCCCACAATGCACCCTGGTTTCTCTGGAAAAAGCTGGCCTCGGCATGATCGCGTCTATATCTTGTGGCATCTTAGCGGTGCCCAAGCATCCCACCCTTGCTCCCCGCATGTTTCCTTGCCCAGCGGTGAAGAGTGAGTGAGGAAACTGCCACGATCCTAGAAGGTTGAGTTGTGAGCGTTAATCAGTTCACATAATTCACATCCAATTCACATCTGGGTTGCGACTTAATGCGGCACGGATTTGAAGCGCACGCCAGCCTGCACACTTGAAGCTTAATCAGAGTGCCACGACCGTTTCGAGTTGAAGGTCAAAATGCTCTCTATAACTATTTGGAATCATTGACTATACCAAGCATCATCTGATATGCTTTTGGCTATTAGGATGGTTTTACGGACTCACAATTCCAATCCGCTGAGAAGGCTTCACAGGGAGGCACGGTGAGTCGCTTACCCATTTTGTTCCTATTGTCCTTGACCGGAATTGTTCTGATCGCAGGGATGGGTTCCTCGGCGGAAGAGCCGTCAACGGCCCCCAGCTTCGAAGAGGTGTGGCCCATCCTGGAGAAGAACTGCGTGGTGTGCCACAGCAGTGATTACTCGGAGAGTGCTCTGGTTCTGGAGACGCTGGATGCGATGCTGACGGGGGGCAAGTTGCACGGGCCGGCACTGGTGCCGGGAAAGAGCGCTGAGAGCCCGATGGTGCAGTACATGCGAGGAGAAAAAGAGCCCCAGATGCCGGTCGGTTCGGTGCTGAAGGAGTCCGAGATCGCGTTGATAGCAGCCTGGATCGACGGGATGTCCGGTGAGGGGGAAGGAGAGCCCGCCGGAGAAGAGGTTTTCCAGGAGAAGGGAGAGGAGCCGGAAGAGACGGACCAAGCGGCTGATTGAAGCGTCGAGTTTTCGAGGGGCCAGGGTATCATCCGGGCAACTCGTATTGATTGATCCACCACGGTTTCCGACGGTTGAATACATCATCTCTGTCGTAGGCATTCAAACGTGACATGGCGAGGCGAATCCACTCTTCAAAGCAGGCGATGCTGGTCGGGGTTTCCCACGGTTTCATAACGACACCTCAATCAGCGGAGAGACAGCGATGAGAGAGACTGACAGAAGGGCGTTTTTGAGGCAGTCTGCCGGGATAGAGGCGCCCACTCCTGGCACGGCTACTCGCAGGAACCCCCCTTCTCCCATCCGGCTGGGATACACGAGGACGGAAAGACAACGCATTCTCCCGTCAAGGGATTCTGGGCCGGGGTGATGCCGGTCCAGCCGAGGACCTTCTTGCATGAACCAACTTAAAGTAGCGGCTACGGTCGGCCTGTTGATGGGCCTGTCGGTGATGGCCGCCACCGACCTGGATCTTGACGAAATCGACATCCCCTACCAGAAGTTTGTGCTCGAAAACGGGCTGACCCTGATCGTGCACGAAGATCACAAGGCTCCTATCGTAGCCGTCAACGTCTGGTACCACGTGGGTTCCAAGAACGAAAAAGCGGGAAAGACCGGATTCGCTCATCTTTTCGAACACCTCATGTTCAACGGAAGCGAAAACCACGACGATGAATATTTTCGCCCGCTCGAGCTGGTGGGAGCCACCGATCTGAACGGCACCACCAATCGGGATCGAACCAACTATTTCCAGAACGTCCCCTCTTCGGCCATCGACGTCCCGCTATGGATGGAGTCGGACCGCATGGGGCATCTGCTGGGCGTGGTAACGCAGGAGAAGCTGGATGAGCAGCGGGGCGTCGTTCAAAACGAAAAGAGACAGCGGGAGAACCAACCCTACGGCCGCGCCTTTGGCATCATCGCCGAGAACACCTACCCCATGGGCCATCCCTATTCTTGGACCACGATCGGGTCGATGGAGGACCTCAATGCCGCCACCCTGGAGGACGTGCATGCCTGGTTCGAGACCTTTTACGGGGCTGCCAACGCAGTGCTCACGGTGGCGGGCGATATCGACCCTCAGGATGTCAAGGAAAAGGTGGAGCGATATTTCGGAGACATCCCGCCCGGCCCACCCCTCAGCCGTCAGCGGGCCTGGGTGACCAGGAGGTTGGAAAGCAGGCGGCAGATTCTGCAGGATCGTGTACCTCAGGCACGTCTGTACAAAGTCTGGAACATTCCGGAATGGGGCTCGGAAGCAGCTGACACATTGGATCTGGTGAGCGACATGCTGGGACATGGCAAGACCTCCCGTTTGCATCGACGCCTGGTGCAGAGAGATCAAGTGGCAACAGAGGCAGAGGCTTACCTGTGGCTGGGCGAGATCGCCGGTCAGTTGATCGTCGAAGTCACCGCTCAGCCGGGCCAGGATCTGGAGGCGGTTGAGAAGGCGGTCGAGGAGGAACTGCAGCGCTTTCTGGACGATGGCCCTACGGAAGCGGAGTTGAATCGCGCCAAGACCCAGTATTTCGGACGCTTCCTCCGGGGCATCGAACGGATCGGTGGTTTCGGAGGCAAATCGGATGTCCTGGCCAGGAGCCAGGTCTACGGCGGGCAACCCGATTACTACAAGCGAACCCTGGAGCGGATCAAGAAATCCACTCGGGTTTCGATCCGGCAGTTGGCACGCGAGTGGCTGGCTGAGGGGCCCTACATCCTGGAAGTGCATCCTTTCGGTCAGATCCAGGCACGTGCAGAGGGCGCCGATCGTTCTCGGTTACCCGAACCGGGTTCGCCTCCGCCGGTTCAGTTTCCCCAGCTGCAACGCACTGAGCTTTCCAATGGTATGAAGGTCATCCTGGCCGAAAGGCACGCGGTGCCGCTCGTCCAGTTCGATCTCCTGGTCGACGCCGGCTATGCCGCTGATTTCGGTTCCCAGGCCGGGACCGCCAGCCTCACCTTGAAGATGATTGACGAGGGGACGGCGAAGAGGAGCTCGGAAGAGGTCAGCGAGCAACTGGCGCACCTGGGAGCCGAATTGAATGCGGGGTCCAATCTGGACCTTTCCTTCGTATCCCTCTCCACTCTGCGAGCCCGTCTGGACGAGGCTCTCGCCGTCTACGCCGACGTCATCGTGAACCCTTCGTTTCCCGCAGCCGAGTTTGGCCGGCTGCAAAAGCAACAGTTGGCTGCGATCGAGACCGAAAAGTCTTCTCCCATTCAGATGGCGCGACGCGTGCTGCCGCGGTTTCTCTACGGACCGGAACACGCCTACGGGAATCCGATGACGGGTTCCGGCACTACCGAATCGGTGGAGAGCCTGTCCCGGGAAGATCTCGTTCGCTTCCACGAAACCTGGTTTCGTCCCGAGAATGCGACTCTGGTGGTCGTAGGTGATGCGACCATGGGAGAGATTCGTCCCAAACTGGAAGGATTGTTTGGGCACTGGCGTTCCGGCAACGTCCCCGAAAAAGAATTGGGAAAGGTGGTAGATCGGGGCGTTGCCACGGTCTACTTGATGGATCGGCCCGGGGCCATTCAGAGCATGATCTTAGCCGGTCGTCTGGCGCCGCCCAAGACCCACCCCTTGGAGACCGCCATCCAGACCGCCAACAACATACTGGGCGGCAGTTTCACGTCTCGTATCAACATGAACCTGCGAGAGGAGAAGAATTGGTCCTACGGGGTCCGCAGCTACGTGTCCGCAGCTCGAGGTCTGCGCTCCTTCATGGTGATCGCACCGGTGCAGACGGACAAAACCAAAGAAGCTCTGGCGGAGATTGCCCGGGAACTGGATGACGTTGTGGGACCCCGCCCAGTCACGGCGCAGGAGCTGGGTCGGGCTCAGAAGAACCAGGTCTTGAGGCTGCCCGGATCCTGGGAGACCTTGACCCGGGTGCGTAACGCGATCCGAGAATTGGTACGCTTCGGACTTCCGGACGATTATTACCTCACCTATTCGGACAAGGTGGGGGCTCTGAGCCTGGAGGATTTGGCTGAAGCTGCCCGTCAGGTCGTCCGTCGAGATGACATGGTCTGGGTGGTGGTGGGAGATCGGGAAAAAGTGGAAGAGGGTATCCGCAGCCTGCGTCTGGGTGAGGTCCACCTGATCGACGCTGACGGGGAGCCCATCGGCTAGGAGCGGCTCCTAGCGAGGATATCCGATCTTTCGCAGGGCCTGCTGGATCTCCTCCAGGATGGTGGGATCATCGATCGTCGCCGGAATCCTGTAGTCTTTTCCATCGGCGATCTGGCGCAGGGTGGCTCGCAGGATCTTGCCGGATCGCGTTTTGGGCAAGCGGCCCACCACGACGGCCGTCTTGAAGGCGGCCACCGGCCCAATTCGACGCCTCACCAGATGGATCACGTCCTGGACGATTTTGGATGGAGAACGCTGCACTCCGTTTTTGAGCACCAGCAATCCTAGGGGGAGCTGTCCCTTCAAGGGATCGGACACTCCAAACACCGCGCATTCGGCGATTTCCGGCTGGCTGGCCAGCACCTCCTCCATGGCTCCCGTGGAAAGACGGTGTCCGGCCACATTGATGATGTCGTCTGTTCGAGACATGACGAAGAGGTAGCCCTCCTCATCCATGTAGCCAGCGTCTCCCGTCGTATAGCAGCCGGGATGTTGTGACAGATAAGTCTCCCGAAAGCGGTCGTCGGCTTTCCAGAGGGTTGGCAACGTTCCGGGAGGTAGAGGCAGCCGAACCACGATCGAACCCGGCCGGTCGGGGGGGAGTTCCCGACCCTTCGAGTCGACCACCTGAATCTGGTAGCCGGGAACGGCTCGGCCAGCGGATCCTGGCTTCACCGGTAAGGCCTCGATGCCCAGGCAGATAGCCGCCATGGGCCAGCCGCTCTCGGTCTGCCACCAATGGTCGATGACGGGCACTTTGAGCCGCTTGCGAGCCCACAGCAGAGTGTCTGGATCGCATCTCTCTCCCGCCACGAAGAGCGAACGAAAGTGGCCGAGGTCGTGTTTTCCGATCTGTTCGCCTTCCGGATCCTCTCTCCTGATGGACCGGATAGCGGTCGGGGCCGTGAAGAGGGTGCGGACCCGGTGTTCCTCGATAACACGCCAGTAGGCCCCCGCATCGGGCGTTCCCACCGGTTTCCCCTCGTAAACAATGCTGGTGCAGCCGTGAAAGAGTGGACCGTAGGCGATATAGGAGTGGCCCACCACCCATCCCACGTCCGAGGCCGCCCAGAACACTTCTCCCGGATTCGTGTTGTAGATGTTCTGCATGGACCATTTCAGGGCGACCAGGTGGCCTCCGTTGTCCCGCACGATACCCTTCGGTTGGCCCGTGGTTCCGGAAGTGTACAAAATATACAGGGGATCGGTAGCGTCGACCTCCACGCAATCGGTGGGTTGCCCGGCCGCCAGAATCTCATCCCAATCCAGATCGCGACCGGGTTTCAGGGGACAAGTCTGTTCCTCCCGCTGCAACAGGACGCAATGTTGGGGTTTGTGGCGGGAGATCTGGATAGCTTCCTCCAACAAAGGCTGGTATTCGACTAGCCGCGTGGGTTCGATCCCGCAGGAGGCCGAGACGATGACCTTGGGTCCGGCATCATCGATCCGGGAGGCCAGTTCGGCGGATGCAAATCCCCCGAAGACGACCGAATGAATGGCGCCCAAGCGGGCGCAGGCCAGCATGGCTACAAATGCCTCGGGAACCATGGGCATGTAGATGATGACCCGGTCTCCCCGGGCAATGCCGAGATTCCTGAGAGCGCCCGCGAACCGGGAAACCTGATGTCTCAATTCACGATAACTGATACCTCGCTTTGTGTCGGCTACCGGGCTGTCATAGATCAGGGCAGCCTGCTCGCCCCGGCCGCGATCGATCTGGAGGTCGAGAGCGTTGTAGCAGGAATTGACTCGTGCGCCGGGAAACCAGCGACAAAAGGGAGCTTGGGAACCGTCTTGGACGCGATCCCACTTCTTGAACCAGTGGACGTGCTCGGCCGCTTCGGCCCAAAAGGTCTCAGGCTCCAGCGAGCGGCGATAGATCGAATCAAAGCGCTGGTTCATCAGAGGTTTCCCTCGGCTGAGGCTTGCAGATCGCCGGCAAGGCCTGCTAGCTCCTCTCTGACGGAGAGCATTGCAGATGCGTCCTTGGAAACGGGGGCCTCGACCATGCGTTCTTTTCGTCAGCTGGTCCGGACCGCGGCCAGGTTCTCCAGCTGCTGGACCACTTCTTTGACGGGCGGCACGTCACCCAAATCGATTTCGATGTCGAGCAGATTGACCCGGTGCATGATCTCGCAGCGTTCTCCGACAGCTTCGCGGGGAACGATTACCCGGAAGCTTTCGGTTGCGTCTCGACAGGTGGCGTACACGCAGTGGCTGGTGCTGACGCCCGTCACAATCAGAGTGTCGGTTCCCTGCGCGGCCAGTAGTTGCAGAAGAGGCGTGCCCTTGAAGGCTGAAGCATAGCGCTTGTAAAGAATCGGTTCCGTGGGGCGGCGTTTCAAACGGGGATCCAGGTCAAAAAGCTGGCTGGGATCCCCGGTCACTTGCCAGTCGATTTTCAGATCCCGAAGAGCTCCTGGCTCGTAAGCCAGGCTGGTAAAAAAGATGGGGATCTCCGCCTCACGGGCAGCCTCCAGGACGCGGCGGGTTGCCTCCACGACCGAGTCTACGTCGGTACCCATCTGGGTGCTCCGATCGGTCCAGAATCGGGCGAGATCGATCACGATCAGGGCCGGCCGCTGCCCAAATCCAACCGCCTTTCCCCAACTTCTCCGCAGGTATTTGGCCCGTAGATCCTGGAGATGCTCCAGCAATGGTCCCCGCAGGGCGTCGGGAAGGCGCAGTTCCTTCGAACCGAAAGGCAACGGTTCGCTGATCGGGTGCGTCTTCATAAGGGCAGGTCCTTTCGCTCACCGTTCATTATCGGAAAAAATCAGCGCGATTCGAAATCAGGAGTCTGCATTGGCAAAGACTCTAGCATCTACCCGGCAGCTGCTCAATCAACGCCAGACGGTTGTCGGCGGAGGCAAGGGTTGCCCCGGCGCCTCACCTGGTGCCATCCGGCGGCTGCTCTCGGTATGACCGGTTGGCAGTGTCATGAGCCCGTCCAACCGGGGCCGCGAACCACCCGACCCGGCATTGCACCGGTATGTTCTCCATCCCGCAAAACCGGCACGCCATTCACGAACACGTCCGTGACTCCCGTGGAATACTGGTGGGGGCGCTCGTAGGTGGCGTGATCCTGAATCGTTTCCGGATCGAAGATGACTAGGTCGGCGAAGTGGCCTTTCTGGATTACGCCGCGGCGGCCTAGTTTTAGATTTCCGGCCGGCAGCGCGGTCAGCCGCCGGATGGCCTCCTGCAGGGAGAGAACCTTCTCATCCCTTACGTAGCGACTCAGCAGCCGGGCGAAGTTGCCGTAGGCTCTAGGGTGAGGGTTGGATTTCAGAAAGACACCTTCCGGGGCCAAGGAAGTCTCGTCCGAGCAGAAGCTGCCCCAGGGAAGACGTAGTTTCTTCTGAATATTCTCCTCGGACATCAGAAAATACACCGCTTCAACCCGGCTCCCGTCTTCCACTACCAGGTCCATCACGGTTTCTTCTGGTAGCAGTTTCCTTTCCTCCGCCACCTGGGCCAATGTCTTTCCGGTCATCGGTTTGAGGGCGGCGCTCTTGAAGCCCACCAGCAAGATCTTGTCGGGAGATCCGGCGGCCCGGAAGAGATTCTCCCAATCGGTGCCGGAGGAGGACATCTCCTTTTTCACCTGGGCACGGACGACCGGGTCTTGCAAGCGCTCGATCCAGGTCTCCATGCCACCCTCCTGTACCCAGGGTGGCATGGATGCGTTCAGTCCGGTGGCTCCGGCGGTGTAGCAATACATGTCGGCCGTAATCTGCAGCCCTTCTGCCCGTGCCGACTCGATCTTCTCTATTACGGTGTCTAGTTTTTTCCAGTTCTCCCGACCGACCGCCTTCAGATGGTAGATTTCAGCCGGAACCCTGGCCTGTCGGGCGATGGCGATGAATTCGTCGGTCGCCTCCAGCAGGCGGTCTCCTTCCCCCCGGATGTGAGAGATGTAAAGCCCGCCGTAGCGGCCGGCCACCTCAGCCAGGGCAACGAGTTCTTCCGTTTCGGCGTAAAAAGCCGGGGCGTAGATCAAAGATGAACCCAAGCCCAGCGCTCCTTCCTGCATGGCCTGGCCGACCAGCTCTCTCATCTTTCGGAGTTCCTCGGAGGTGGGTTGACGGTCCTGGTGTCCCAAAACGTGGGTGCGCACGGTAGTCGCCCCGACGAACGAGGCGAGGTTAGTTGACACGCCACGTTCCTCCAAGAATTCGAGGTATTCTCGGAGTGTGGTCCAGGTCACCGGATAGCGGATGTCGCCCTGGCGTTCTTCCTCTCTTCGCTTCATTTCCGGGTTCCAGGGTCCCATAGAGCGGCCCTCTCCGAACACCTCTAGAGTGACGCCCTGGCGGATGTCACTCTGGGAGCGGCCGTCCTCGATGAGTGACTCGGGGGCCCAGCTGAGAACGTTGATGAAGCCGGGCGCTACGGCTCGTCCCTCTGCGTCAATTTCTACCATCCCTCGACCGTGTACCGACCCCACCTTGGCGATGGAATCCCCCCGTAGGGCCAGGTCGACCCGGACCGGATCTGAGCCGGTCCCGTCATAAACGAGGCCATTTCGGATCACAACATCGTAGGCCGGAGAAGCACACTGAGTCTGAAGGACGAGCAGTGCGGAGAAAGCTACGATTCGCTTTTTCCATTGCATGGCAAGTCAGAGTAACAGTGGCGGCCCTCGACTTCCAAGAGTTGGGCGAATCGGTTATGTTTATCTTTCCGAGGAGGTGAACTTCGATGGAGGAAAAGCATCATTCCATGGACCGCCGCGGCTTCTTCCGTTCCGCCGCCATGGGATCAACGGGACTTCTGGTGGGAGGATCGGGAACCGCTCTGGGCACCGTTGCCAATACAAACCTGAGTCTCGGAATCGTGGGCTGTGGGGTACGAGGGGGACAGGTTGCCGAAAACTTCATCCGCCACACCCGCACCCAGGTAACGGCTATTGCCGACGTTTTCGAGGATCGTTTGAGGAAGACGAAGACGCGGTTGGACCGTCTACAGGCCGACCAGGGACGTGCCAAAGTTTCCAAAGTCTTTCAAGGATTGCATGCCTTTCAGGAGCTGGTGCAAAGCGACGTGGACGTGGTGCTGATCACCAGCCCCTCCTATTTCCATCCCGAACATCTGGAAGCGGCTCTGCAGGAGGGGAAACATGTGTACCTGGAAAAGCCGGTGGCTACCGACGTAGCCGGATGCAAACGGGTGGCGAAACTGGGTGAGAGTGTTCGAGAACGGGTCAGCGTCGATGTGGGCTTTCAGCTCCGCAGCGCTCCGGCCTTTGCGGAGTTGACCCGGCGGTTGCACCAGGGAGCGATTGGAGAGATCACCTGTGTCCAGGGGTTCTACCTGGCCGGCGACCTTCCGCGGAAGGCGAAACCGGGAATGTCTGCAACGGAAGCTCAGCTGCGCAACTGGACCTTCAACCGTGTTCTGGGTGGAGACATCCTGGTAGAGCAGAACATCCACGTTTTGGATATCTTCAACTGGGTGCTCCAGGCTCATCCGCTGAAGGCCACGGCCACTGGAGGACGAAAGGCACGCACCGACGTGGGCGACGTTTGGGATCACTACGTGGCGACCTACCACTACCCCAAGGGAGTTCACGCCGGTTTCATGTCGACCCAGTTCATGCCCGTCTGGGGCGAGGTCTGCGAGCGTTTTTTTGGCACCAAGGGCTTCTCGGAAGCTTTCTACTTCAGCGGGTTGAGAATCAAGGGAGAGAATCCCTGGGAGGCCAAGACGGAGGGTGCTTCTGGGGGCAAGCCTGAAGTGGAGCCTCTGAGGAGGGCGACCTCGACGAAGGTGAAGGCTTTCGTCAAGGGCATCAGCAGTGGGAATTATCACAACCAGCTTCAGCAAGGTGTCGAGAGCTGCCTGACCGCCATTCTCGGAAGGCAGGCGGCCTATGAAGGGAGAGAACTCTCCTGGGAGGAACTCCTGGCCTCCAATCAGCAGTGGGAATCCTCTCTGGATCTCAGCCGACTGGGCTAGTCTTCTCTCCGATTCGCCCATCACCACCTCCCTGCTGCAGTATTCGAGTGCCGTTCTGAAACGACTCTCTGAGATTCCAGGCTCTGCCGCAGGGAAAACCCCAAGCGAAGTCCTGGGCGGTTTTCTGCAACTTGTGTCTAGAATTTTCTTCTTAAACCAATAGGCCGGATTGACGGGAGGAGGCCCAAAGATGTCAGCGTTAGTGCGGATGATAGTGGTCTTGTTCATGATGAGCTTTGCGGCCTCGGCTCCGAAACCGGAGAAGGAGGCGCCCAAGGCACCCTCTGGCTTGAGGGTTTCCACGCGCTTCGAGGGAGCCATGGCAATCGCGGAACTCCGTTGGACGGATCATTCCGAGAACGAGTTGGGGTTCGAAATCCTGCGCTCGGGCAATGGAGATGAGTTCCGGGTGGTTGGAATGGCGGGCGCCGATACCGTTCGGATTGACGACGAAGTCGGAAAATACATCTCGGGCGCCTTCGTATACAAGGTTAGAGCCTTTAACGAGGCCGGAACGAGCCAGGAGACTAGAGGCGTCTCCGTCTGGTTCTAAAGGGCTCCCTACCATAGATACGGTGACGTTTGAGCAAGCTTGGGTGGTGAGGTCGAGGAGCGAGCGACGCCTTTGGATTGCAGGTGCGACGAAGCACTAAGAAGGCCAGGATGTCTCCGCTGTTGATGATCTCAAAGTAGACTTCATTAGGTGTGGGCGATGGGTAGCTTGGGAGGAAGCCAGGCGACGGACACTCCGTTCCCCAGCATACCCTACACGTTCGCTGAAAAGAGTCCGGGACGGGAGGTCTCGATCGACCCAGCGCAAGGCGTGCTTGTGGTGCCGGTTCAGCCGGCCAAAGTTGGTGTGGAAGCGCCCCGCCTTGAGACCCAGTTTCCTCGGCAACGATTCCCAACTGAGGCAACCCTCCTCCAGATCGATTTCGCCGTCTTCCAAGGCCACGAAAAACTTGGCCTGACTATAGGGATCGAGGGGGTGTTGGATGGCCATCTCGAAGCCGTCGAAAATCATGCGATTGAACTCGGGGTCGGCCGTGTCATCGCTGTGGCGAGCAGTAGCGTCCCCGGTCACGCTGATTTCCGGATTGAGGGCCTAAAAGGTGCGCTCTCCACCGCGGGAGCTGCTCTGTGGTCCCGACGGAATCGAGACCGCAGTGTCTGGTACCGGGGATGGGTCCCGGATCTCCAACCGGGCCAGCCGCGCCTCTAAAGTTTCGATGCGCTCCTTATACGCGGAACTGACGGCTTCCAGCTCCTGGCGCAGACTCTCGATCTGCTGCCGGAGCGTGTTAAAACCAGCCTCGGGGTGGCCGGCCTGAACGTGCTCCCCTACCAGTGCCAAGAGCGAACAGAGCCAAAAAAACACGGGTAAGCATACAAACCTCCTGCACTTCTCCAATGATTCCACCAAGCTAGATAGGATTCTTGGTCAGGGGGCAGGAGAAGAGCGCGTGTTGGTGCTCTCCAGGAGAGTGTGTGCCGCCCGAGTCCTGCGGGGGTTTTTACCCGGTTGTTCGGGGCCCAGGTCCATGCCACCCCGAGTGCTGGATTCGCACCTTCTGCAAGGTTTTGGTGCGTTCGCGTTTGGCAATGTGGAATTGTCACGAAAAATGTCACACCCCTTCTACCGACACCGGATCGCTCAGATCTCTTCGACTTGGGGGCCCCTCTTTTACCGTCGAACGAGGTTGTACTATGTGAAGGGGATCGAAGTTGCAGGCTTGATGGGAATCGGCTCCGGCTGCGAGTGGTGAAGAGAAGGATCCATTACAAACAGATTTTCGGCGACATGTGGACGGGTGATTTCATGGACAATGTCTTGAAGTCCAATCACGGCTGGCTGAGCAATCGAAGGCTTTTCGGGCGTGGCCGAGAGTATTTCCTGGAACTGGGTTACCATTTTTGAGGGGACCTGCTTCCAGCCTCCCAATCCCGTAACGGCAGCGGCGTTCGTCGGCTCTTCTGCTCCGCTGCCAGCTTCCGCAGGTCTCTTGGGACACCCTTAGTGTGCTCACTTCCATAAATGCGATGACGTTTGTTGCGAACGCGACACCCCTGGATTCCAGGCGCGACGACGAGTCGACGCGGGGACATCGGGGAGGAGGAGCCACACCGAAGACGGGGGTGTCGCGTTCGCAACAAACGTCATCGCATTTATGGAAGTGAGCACTTAACGGTCGAGGAAGGATAGGATCTGGTCCAAAGCGGTTAGAGAGGGGACGGTCAGGTCGGGATGGGAGGATCGCAATATGTCCACGTTGTAAACGCTGCTGGCCACCCCGATGGTGCGGGCTCCGGCTCGCTTTCCGTGGAAGACATCTTGAGGCGTGTCTCCGATGACACAGGTGGAATTGACCCTCTTGGGAGCGATGAGTTCTGCCCCTCTCTCCACGGCGACCTGGATCAAGCGGGTTCTGTCCTCTGAGTCGGATCCGAATCCACCAAAGTGGAAATAGTGCTCCATTCTGGCTCGGCGGAGTTTGAGCTGGGCGGCAGGCTCGATGTTGCCGGTCGCGATCCCGAGTAGAAACCCTTCGTGGTCCCGGAGTCGATCCAGCAAACGACAGGCTCCGGGAAGAACGGAGAAATTCTTCGAGCGTCGGATTTCCAACCGAAAATGTCGTAGATAGCAGGCGAAAAACTCCGGGGTTGGCTCCGACTCGACTCGATCCGGAAGTTGGGTACTCAGCACTTCCCGGACGATTAGGGGATCAGTTTTGCCGTAGGGCTGAATGCCGTGCATGCCCGCGCTCAGCCCGTAGCACTCCCGCATAGCTTTGGACAATGCCAAGCCGCCCGCTCCGCCGGTTTGGAGCAGCGTGCCGTCGATGTCGAATAAAACCAACTTCACCAGACCCATCATACTCAATATCACCGGCGTCCCCCCCTGTGGCAGTGAGGCGGAAGGGCGG
This sequence comes from Acidobacteriota bacterium, assembly GCA_965205565.1. Classification (GTDB taxonomy): domain Bacteria; phylum Acidobacteriota; class UBA6911; order RPQK01; family CBDBID01; genus CBDBID01. The sequence continues at coordinate 249,676 of CBDBID010000044.1, read as the reverse complement.
TCGCTGGATTCGGCGGGTGGGAGTGCTAGCGTCGGAGCCTCCGACCGGCGACGTTACAAGCCCTCGCTTTTGCGATCCTGAGCCAGCCCACCTTGATTTTGTGGTACAAGGCCCTATAGAGATTGTCGAGTTCTCTTCTTGACCGGCGGTCGAGAAGCGGATCTGGATGGTGGCCGGGCCCGGGCCTGGTCTGAGCCGCGATGGAAAACGGCGTTCTTGCCGCAACGGTTAGAGAGGAGTGTCAGCATGGGTGAGCAGGAGAAAGCAGCGATCATCGAGGCACTGAAAAGTGTCCAGGATCCGGACCTGGGTCGCGACATCGTGTCTCTGGGCTTCGTAAAGGACGTGAAGGTGTGTGGCGGAGTAGTGGCAGTGAATATTGAATTGACCACCCCGGCCTGCCCGGTGAAAGATCAGCTGCGAGAGCAGGCTCGAGAGGCCATTCTCGCCCTGCCGGGCATCGATGAAGCCAATGTTGAAATGACGGCTCAGGTTCGTCCGTCCTCGCAAGCTTCTCATTCCGTATTGGGCCGTGTGAAGAACATCATTCCTGTGGGCAGCGGCAAGGGCGGGGTCGGCAAATCCACTGTGAGTGCCAACCTGGCCCTGGCGCTGGCACACAGCGGAGCCCAGGTAGGTCTCCTGGATGCCGACATCTACGGCCCGAGCATCCCGACCCTGATGGGCATTCGCGAGAAACCCACTGCCGCCTCTCAGGGGCAGATGCTGCCGGTGACCCAGTATGACGTCAAGGTGATCTCGATGGGGTTCTTCCTGCCGGAAGAGAAGGCCGTCATCTGGCGGGGGCCGATGTTGGACAAGATGATCTCACAATTCCTCGGGGGAGTGCAGTGGGGCGACCTGGATTACCTGATCGTGGATCTGCCGCCGGGCACCGGAGACGTGCAGCTCAGTCTGTGTCAAAAGGTGCCGCTGACCGGTGCCGTGGTCGTGTCCACCCCGCAGGACGTGGCGCTCAATGTGGCCCAGAAGGCTATCGCCATGTTCCGGCAACTGAAGTGTCCGGTCCTGGGTGTAGTGGAGAATATGAGCTACTACGTGTGTCCGAGTTGCGGGCAGCGAGATGACATTTTCGGCGCTGGTGGGGCCCGAAGAATCAGCCAACAGATGCAGTTGCCCTTTTTGGGGGAGGTACCGCTCTCTAGAAATATTCGCGTCCAGTCGGATGAGGGGAAGCCGATCGTACTGGCGGAACCGTCCTCTCCGCAGGCTCAGGCCTTCATAGAGGTGGCCGAGCAGGTGGCGGCCCAGATCAGCATCCACAACATGGCGGGCGAACTGCAGCAGGATATCCGGGTTTCCTTCTAGCGAGGTTGGGGGACCCGCGGCCTGCGGGCCTTGGAGTTCGTAAGCCAGCTGTCCCTTCGGAGGGCGCCACCAAGGTGCCGCACTCCGGACTGGAAACGATGGTGGTGAAAGACTCGGCGGTTCCCAGGGAGATCGGTCGGTCCGGCGAGCGAGACATCAAGATCGCTTGGCGCGACGCTCACGAAAGCGTGTACCCGGTTCGGTTGCTCAGGCTGAAATGCCCGTGCGCGATTTGTGTGGAGGAGACGACGGGCTTGCTTATCCTTCGCGAAGAAGAAGTCCCCAGCGAGGTGGAAGCGAATTCTCTGCAATTGGTAGGCCGCTACGGCCTTCGCATCTGGTGGAACGATGGGCACTCCACTGGAATCTACACCTTTGAGTATCTGAGAGAGCTTTGTCCCTGCTCCATCTGTCACCCCGCCCCTTGAGCCCTCAACCAGGTTCCTTTCAACTGCTTTGGGGCCTCTGGCCTGGGTCCCGGTCTCCGCTGCGAGGGGCGCCCACCAGACATTTCTCCATAACGGCGGCGTCCAGGTTCATGCGGTCCAGGTGAGTCACCAACTGAGTCGGAGATTCTACGATGGGCTCCCCTTCGGCATTGAGCGACGTATTGACGAGGAAGGGTATCCCCGTTTCCTCGTGGAACCGGCTCAAGAGCCGGTGGAAGATGGGATTTTCCCGACCCACGGTGTGGTAGCGGCAGTGGTTGTTGAGCATGAGATTCTCGAATTGCCCGCGATACTGTTTCCCAATGACTCCCATGAACGACATGAAAGGGGAGGGCTGTGAGCCGTCGAAGTAATCCCCGGCCTTCTCTTCGAGGATGGAGATGCCGAAAGGTTTCAGATAGTCCCTGTGTTTGATGGTGTGCGGGTCCGCCAGAATCGGATTGATGAGGATGCAACGATTCCCCAGGCTGCGAGGGCCAAACTCCATTCGACCCTGAAACCACGCCACCGTTTTTCCGGAAACCAGTAGATCGACGGCTGTGGCCACCGGATCTTCAATCGTTTCGTACGGCACCCGATGAGCGCTGAGCGCCGTCTCCACCTGTTGCGTGGTGTACTCCGAACCCCAGAACGCATGTCGCATCTCCCGGCGCGGCGCGTGCTCCCCGAGTGAGGCCAAGGCGGAGCCAAGGCAGAGACCGCTGTTGCCCGGCCCCGGAGGGATGAAAACGCGTTCAATGGGGGTTTGCGAGCAGATGCGTCCGTTGAGGAGCGCATTGTGGGCTAAGCCCCCGGCAAAGACCAGGTTCTTGAGCGAAAAGAGACGGTACAGTTGTTCGACGATTGAAAAGACGCTTTCTTCGGTCAGGCGCTGTAACGAGGCGGCGATGTTCTGATGACGCTGTGTGATCTCCTCCTCGGCCTGGCGTTGTGGCCCCAGAAGGTGGTTCAAGTTGTCGTTGTAAAGCTTGGAAATGTCAGGCGTCTTCTCCGACCAGGAGGTAGAGACTCCGTCGGCGGGATCGAAGTACTTGAGGTCCAGCTTTGGAAGCCCGTTTTCCGAGGATACGATGCTGCGGAGGCGGTCCAAGTATTCCGGCGAGCCGAACGTCGAAAGACCCATAATCCTACTCTCGTCGCCATAGTCCGTGAAGCCCAGAAACTGGGTGACCATGGTGTAGAAGAGCCCCAGCGAGTGGGGAAATCGGAGTTCGAAGGCCACTTTCACGCGGTGGCCCCGACCCACCCCGGCTTTCAGCGATACGAAGTCTCCAAAAGCGTCGCAGGAAAGTACCAGAGCCTCTTCGAAGGGAGAGTAGAGGAAGCCGGAAAGCACGTGCGAGAGGTGATGATCTTCTTCCCTCAGTTTGAAGACCAGACTCTCCACCGGGATTTCAAAATGCTCGGCCAGGGTTTCTTTGAAGTTGATCAATTTCAGGTTCATCCGGTACCGGTCGTACAGTGATGTGATCTTGTAGATGCGATCCTGAAAATGGATCTGGTCGTTGTTCACGACCCGGGTGTTGGTGAGTCTGGGGTAGGTGATCATGTCGATTTCCCGGAATCGCAGACCAGCTTTCTCCAGGCAGAATCCGATTGATGCGAGGGGAATGCCTGCCGAGAATTTCACCCGATTGAAGCGCTCTTCCTCGGCTGCTGCCACCACCTCTCCATCGACCAGTATGGTCGCCGAGGCGTTGGCGTGGAAGAAATTTAGCCCGAGGATATTCACATCCGGAATGTAGCACCTTGTCGGTTGCCCTCGCAACCGTGCAAACCTGCCCGGACGTTCCAAGGGTGGGTTGTCACTTTTCTGCGCCTGGTTGTAACATGGTCTTTAATGAAGAGGGTTGCGATCCTTTTTTTCTTTCTGACCGCCGTCACCGTTCGAGCAGATATCTTGAAGGTGCGGATCAAGGGTGTCATCGATCCGATCACATCGGAGTTCATAACCTCCGCCGTGAGTCGGGCCGAGCAGATGAACGCTCATTTCCTGCTGATCGAGCTGTCCACTCCGGGTGGGTTGGGTCTCTCTATGCAGGAAATCATTCAGAAGATCCTGAATTCCAAGGTTCCAGTCGTTTGTTTCGTAGGCCCCAAAGGAGCGAGGGCTGCCTCGGCCGGTTTCTTCATTCTGTTATCCGCGGATGTGGCGGCTATGTCACCGGGCACCAATACGGGAGCCGCACACCCGGTTTTTCCCTTCGGAATGGAGAACAAGGTGATGCTGGAGAAAGTCAAGAATGACGCGCTGGCTGGACTTCGCAGCATCGTACAACGAAGGAAACGGAATTACGAACTGGTCGAAAAGGGGGTCCTGGAGAGTAAGTCCTACACGGCCCAGGAGGCTCTGGAGGGAGGTCTCATCGATTTGATTGCCGAAGATGGGGAAGAGCTGCTCCAGAAGTTGGAGGGTCTGGAGATCACGCGGCTCACAGGCAGCAAGCAACAGCTGCAGGTGACGGGTCAGACCGTGACCTTGATGGAGATGACTCCCCGGCAAAAGATTCTTTCCACCATCGCCGATCCCAATTTCGCTTTGATCCTGGGAGTCATCGGGTTGCTCGGTCTGTATTTGGAGTTCACACAGCCGGGCCTGATATTTCCGGGTGTGGTGGGTGGCATCTGCTTTCTCCTTGCACTGTTGGGGTTTTCTCTATTACCGGTCAACCTGATCGGTGTTCTGCTCCTGCTCTTGGCGCTGGGTCTGCTGGTTGCTGAGGTAAAAGTTCAGGGGTTTGGTTTATTCGGTATGGGAGGCGTGGTGGCGATGATTCTAGGTCTGCTCTTTCTTGTGGACGCTCCCTATCCGGAGTTGCGCATCGATGTCGGTCTGGCGGTTGCCGTGGCGGTGTCCTTTGCCCTCATCTTCATGTTCCTGCTCCATCTGGTGATCCGGTCTCACCGCCGTAGAGTCACCACCGGAGAGCCGCGTTTGGTGGGAACCCTGGGGAGGGCTCGCACCGACATCAGCGCCGAAGGGGGCAAGGTTTTTGTGAACGGAGAGTGGTGGGACGCCGTGTCGGCAAGTCCCATTGCCAAGGGAAGCCACATCCGGGTGGTTGGGGGCGGAGACATGATCCTGAGGGTTGCGCCCTCGATCGCTCCGGGTCAGGATCTCGTCGGGTCGCGAGTTGGTTGAAAGCGCCCTGTTTTGGTACAAGCTTTCATAGCAGGTATTCGCTTGGCGGCGCATCGCAGACGAACGCTCGAACGGGGAGGGAAACCATGACTGGAACTCTGGTATTAGTCGGAATTCTTATTATCTATATTCTTTCGGTTGTCAACGTGTTGAGGGAGTACGAAAGAGGGGTTATTTTCCGCTTGGGACGCCTCCTACCGGCTGCCAAAGGACCGGGTTTGATTCTGGTGTTTTGGCCGATTGACCGAATGGAGCGCGTCAGCCTGCGAACCGTCACCATGGATGTTCCCTCCCAGGACATCATCACCCGCGACAATGTCTCTGTGAAGGTCAATGCCATCGTCTATTTCCGAGTCGTGAATGCCAACAAGGCGGTGGTAACGGTCGAGAATTTTCTTTACGCCACCTCTCAGCTGGCACAAACGACTCTGCGATCGGTGCTGGGTGAGGTCGAGTTGGACGGTCTGTTAAGCAAACGCGAAGAACTCAACGAGCGGTTGCAGACCATTCTGGACGAGCAGACGGATCCCTGGGGAATCAAAGTGGTGCTGGTAGAGATCAAGACCGTGGATCTGCCAGGGGAAATGCAGCGAGCTATGGCCCGGCAGGCGGAGGCCGAGCGGGAACGCCGAGCGAAGATCATTCACGCCGAGGGCGAGTACGAAGCCGCGGAGAGATTGCTGCAGGCGGCTCAGACTCTCTCGAAGGACCCAGCGGCCATCCAGCTGCGCTATCTTTCGACTCTGACGGAGATCGGGATGGAGCAGAATTCCACGATCGTTTTTCCCATTCCCATCGATTTGATCAGTTCCGTGTTCAAGCGGCAGGGACAGGGGCAGTCGGCAGGTGAAGGGTAGGGTCAGTCCGGCGAAGGCTTTGATCCTGTATGGGATCCTGGCGGGCTTTGGCCTGGTGTTTTTCCTGTCGGGACTCTTCATCAGCCGGGAGCATTTGAGGGTTGGTGAGCCAGTACCGGAAATGCCGATCAGTCCGGCCGGATCGATCGTCCCCGAGCCCCGACTGGATTTTTACGAAGAGCTGACGGATCCGCCCAGCTCTGAACCGATCCCAGACGTTAAAGTGCCGCCGGAAGCCACACCGCAAGCCGAACCGGCACCGAACCCGGATGCGGCCGGTTCAACGGAGCGCTTCACCATCCAGGTGGGGGCTCTTTCCAGACGACAAGAGGCCTCTCGAATGTTGATCCGGCTGAAAGCCAAGGGATACGATGGCAGACTGCAGCTTCCGGAAGCCGGTGGGGATGATTTCTACCGGATCTGGGTGGGAGAGTTCTCCGATTGGGATCAAGCTCGCGCAGTGGAAAATCAGCTCAAAGAAGACGGGTTTCTGACGTATCTCAGAAAGATCAACCCTTAGGAAGAAGTTCCCATCTCTTCTCCGATCTCTGCCTGTCTGCCATTGCCGGCCTGGGTTTGTGGCTTGCCTTCCCGAACTTTTCCATCTTCCCGGCGGCCTGGGTCGCTCTGTTACCCTATCTCGCCTTCTTGCTGAGAAGACCTCCGTGGCCCCGGGTAGTGCTCGCGCACTTTTTTTTCGCAAGTGTCTATTTTGGAGGTGTCCTTTACTGGATCCCCCGAGTCCTGAAGGTTTATGGAAATCTCGATTCGGCCCTGGCCTGGCTGGCTCTTGGGATCATGATTCTGTCTCTGGGTGTGTTCCTACTCCCCTTTTCGCTCGGCGTCCGCTGGGTGTGCACGTACTCGCCCCTGGTGGCTCTCTGGTGTGCGCCGGGATTTTGGGTGCTCACCGAACTGCTCCGGAACTATGGAGCCATGAGTGGTTTCCCTTGGGCCGTACTGGGATACACTCAATTTGACTACCACTACCTCATCCAGATATCGGACCTCAGCGGTATCTATCTGGTGTCCGCTCTGGTGGTATGGGCCAACTGCGCGCTGCTGGCCTGTCTGCGCCTTGGGCGCAGTCGGTCTCTCATTCTCTTTGCCATCGCTTTCGTGTTAGCCAACGCTTACGGCATCTATCGGGTCCATTTCTGGCAGCCGGCCTCTGAGAATGCGCTCCGCGTCGCGCTCGTCCAGCCCAACATCGAGCTATCTCGAGACCTTCCATATTACGAGCAGAAGTACTTCGGCTCTTTACCGGCCACCTACCGAAGGGCCTTGGAGTCGGATGCTCGATGGGTCATTTTTCCGGAAGCTCCCAATCCCTACTCGTATGAGCAGGATCTTCGGTTCCGGGAATTCTGGCGTCAGACCGTCCGGTCTGGGGGCAGTTATTTGCTTCTGAACAGCGCCGCTGTACAGGAGTCGCCTCTGAGGGGTTATTTCAATAGTGCCTATCTGCTGGACGCGGGCGGAGAAACGGTCTACCGGTACGATAAGCTACGCCTAGTGCCTTTCGGCGAGTACATCCCCGTTTTGGGGAAGCTTCTGTTTGCGGAGGCTCTGGTGCAGGAAGTCAGTGACTTCTCGCCGGGTAGGGAGTTGATGGTAGGGGAGGTCGATGGACACTCCTTCGGCACACTCATTTGTTACGAAGCGATCTTTCCGGAATTGGCTCGAGGGCTCGTGTCTCAGGGAGCCCAGATCCTGATTAACATCACCAACGACGCCTGGTTTGGGGACACCGCAGCTCCGCGACAGCACCTGCAAATGGCCGTGGTGCGAGCGATTGAATCCCGCAAACCCCTCCTGAGGTGCGCCAACAGCGGTTTCACGGTTTCCGTGACGCCCTGGGGCGATATTGAGCGGCAACTGGGCTTGTTTGAGGAAGGGATTGCCTCGATAGAGGTGAACCCCAATAGCGAGCGTCCCGTCTACTCCCGCATCGGGGAATCGTTTAACATATTAATGGTGGTGACAAGTGTGCTGGCTGGCTTGGCCTGTTGGAGGAATCGGCAACGATGATGGATGCACAGGAGCGATATCTGGACCTCAAGGAGCGAATCGGTCATCTCTGGGAGTATCTTTGACATAGAAGGAAAGAAAGCGGAATTAGCCGACATCGAGAAGCGCATCGCCAACCCGGCGTTCTGGTCCGAAAAGGGTGCTTCCCAGGAAGTACTGCGTCGTCGCCGGCGTCTCGAAAACACGTTGCAGCTGGCGGAGGATTGCCGGCGCTCGCTGGAGGATGTAGAGGCGCTGCTAGAATTGCGGCAGGAAGGGGAAGAGGTCGGAGCCGAACTCCATCAGGAGGTGGCGAAACTGGAAGGCGTTCTCTCACAAACGGAAAACCAAACCCTGCTCTCGGGCCCCCACGATGCAAACGACGCCATCGTGACCATACATCCCGGGGCGGGGGGGACCGAGAGTCAAGACTGGGCCTCCATGCTGATGCGTATGTATCTCCGGTGGGCCGAACGGAAGGGCTATCGAACCGAAGTGACGGATTACCAGGCCGGAGACGAGGCAGGAGTCAAGTCGGTGACCTTCCTCGTGGGAAGTGAATTTGCTTATGGGTATCTGGCCGCTGAGATCGGCGTGCATCGGCTGGTGCGGGTCTCTCCATTTGACGCTGGGTCGCGCCGACACACTTCCTTCGCCTCTGTCTTCGTTACTCCGGAAGTTGACGATACGGTGAATGTCGAGGTGGAGGAAAAGGACCTCAGGATCGACACCTACCGCTCTTCTGGAGCGGGTGGCCAGCACGTAAACGTCACCGATTCGGCGGTCCGGATCACGCATCTGCCCAGCGGCACCGTGGTTCAGTGTCAAAACGAGCGCTCCCAACACCGCAACAAGGACCTAGCGCTCAAGATCTTGAGGTCGAAACTCTACGAACTGGAGATGCAGAAAAAACGTGAGGAGCTCGATCGGCTAGAAGAAAGCAAAGCCGACATTGCCTGGGGTAGCCAGATTCGATCCTACGTGCTGCATCCGTACCGGATGGTCAAAGATCACCGAACCAAGCTGGAAACGGGGGATGTGGATTCCGTCCTGGACGGTAATCTCGATGAATTCATGGGCGCCTTCCTGAAGGAAAAAAGCCGGCAAAGGGAAAAGAGGCAGGCTTGATGCAGAGTGAAGACACTCCCACCCCCAAACCGGAAGCGGAAGTCGACGAGACGCTGCGCTCGGAGGAACTCCGTAGCCAGGCCAGCCGTCTGCGAGCGGCCGTGCAGTCGAGCGGGATCGTATCCCTTCAGGAACGGGCATGGAAGAAGGCGCTCTGTTGGATGTTGTTGGTGCTGATAGCCTCGCTGGCTCTTTTCCTGATCGCGACCGCAGATACCCGGCTGGTTCTGGCTGGTTTTCTGGCTCAGGGATGGCAGCGGGTCTGGTCGGGTCAGCCGCAACAGGAGATGATCCGATTGCCGGCCCCCTCCAGGCGCCCGCCTCCCCCGACGTTGGTGCGCGTCCGATCCGCTGCCTCCGCCCTGACTTCCTCGTCCGTCCAGACGGACACCGATCCCAGTTCCCAGATTCCCCCACAAGAAGAGCAACCCGCCTCGTCTCCGGTTGCGAAAAGCGCTGGCAGTGAATCTGCCTACCACCTTCTGCGGGAGAAGTCAGAAGTCGTCCGGCAGCTCATCGCGGGCGAGTTTGCTGACTATGACTTCAAGGGCTGGAAACCGGTGAAGGACAACTCACCGGAATTCTGGATCGACTTTCTGGTGGCGCAGAAGTCGGACGGCAGTCGGCTGCACCTGATATGGAGGATCGATCTGGACGAGGGTAGTGTACGGGCGCTCAGCCAGGCCGCTCGAGATCTGGAACGCAAACGCTAAATGCTCCAGGGTGGGCTACGGCCTCTGCAACCGTCACCGTGTTTATGGTAGGGAGCACTTCTGTGGACTGTCCAGTCAGTCCCGGCTGCTAGAATTTGCGGGTGGAACCCCGGTGGAGTTTCCGGTCCAGCCCTGAGAGCGAAGTCCAGCGCTTGGCGCAGGAACTCTCCGTCTCGCCGCTTGTCGCCCGGCTCTTGATTCAGCGCGATCTGAGCGATCCAACCCAAGCCCAGGATTTTCTGTATCCACGTCTGGACAGATTGCACGATCCGTACCTGATGAAAGACATGGACCGGGTGGTAGCGCGCATCTTTGAAGCCAAGAAGGCTGGCCAGAAGGTTCTGATCTATGGCGATTACGACGTCGACGGGATCATGGCGACGGTGGTGCTGCGTCGGGCTTTGGAGATGATCGGGATTGCTTCCAATTTTCACGTGCCTCGACGGCTCGAGGAAGGGTATGGACTGAAAGCCGAAGTACTGCAGGCCGCTCAGTCCAAAGGCTATGGGTTGGTGATCAGTGTCGACAGCGGTATCCGAGCCTTCGAGCCTTGTCGGAGAGCCCGCGAAATGGGTCTGGATCTGATCGTGACCGATCACCACCTACCCGCCGATTCTCTGCCGGAGGCGCATTCGATTTTGAATCCGAAACGCCAAGATTGTACCTACCCAGAGCAGAATCTAGCCGCGGTTGGGGTGGTGTTCAAGCTGGTAGAGGCCCTCTTTGCCAAGCTGGGTAAATCGGAACTGGTCCGCCATTTTCTCAAGTTGGTGGCCATCGGTACTGTGGCCGATTCTGTGCCTCTCATTGGGGAAAACCGGGTGATTGTCAAGTTTGGTCTAGAGGGTCTTTCCGAGCCGCACAATCTGGGTCTTCGCGCCCTGCTGGAAGGAGCCGGAGTTGGGTCGGAAGTGAGCCAGTCCGACGTGGGGTTTCGCCTTGCGCCCCGGATCAATGCCAGTACCCGCATGGGTGGGGGCCGAGAGGTGGTAGAGTTATTCGCCCTCGCAGACGCAGCCCGTGCCCGAGCCATCGTCCAGGAGATGAACGACAAGAATCTGGAAAGACGTGCCGAAGAGCAGCGAATTCTCGAGGAGATCCATGATCGATACCGAACACAGCCAGAGATCTTCGAACGGCACTTCCTGGTTCTGGTGGGGGACGGCTGGCATCGGGGCGTGATTGGTATCGTCGCCTCCCGGTTGGCGGAGAGATTCTATCGTCCCGTACTCGTTTTGTCCGAAGCAGACGACGGCTATCAGGGCTCCGGCCGGAGCATTCCGGGCTTTCATCTGCTCGCGGCTCTTGAGGATTGCCGAGATTTCCTGCTTCAGTTTGGGGGCCACGCCCAGGCCGTGGGCTGTTCGGTGGCGAAGCAACCGGAGTTGCTCGAAGATTTGGCCGATCGGTTGGATCGGTACGCCCGAAGCAAGCTTACCGACGAGCAACTCACACCGGTCTTAGAGATCGATTCTCTGCTTGGGCCCCAAGAGATCAGCCTGTCAGTCTGGCACGACATCCAGAAATTGGCCCCTTTTGGAGTGGGCAATCCTGGACCGGTATTCGTCTCTCGGCAGGTCACGGTGACCGGGGGACCCTGGGTTCTCAAGGATCAGCACTTGAAAATGCGTGTCGCTCTCAATGGGGCTCACGATGTGGAAGCGATCTGGTGGAGACAGGCTCAATCCGGCGAGGCCATTAGCTCGGGAACTCGACTGGATGTGGCTTACACATTGACGCGCAACCAGTTCAGGGGCGAAGAGAAGGTCTTTTTAACCCTTCGCGATTTGCGACTCCCCCAGACAAATTGAGCCTTGCACGATTTCGGGACTCGAGGCGTCGAAAACTCCGGACTCTGTGTTTCCCCTCGTTCTCGCTCTGAATGGGGCTCGCCCCTCGCAGGGGCCGGCTCATGGTAGACCCTCCGATTTTCTTGCTAAGATGGACCGGGTGGGGCATGAGGCTGAGTCCGCGTGCAGCGTCGCGGGTAGAGCCACCTCGCCGTTGGTCCCACAGCTGGCGGAGGCGGATATGGGGTGTGAGAAAAAGAGGGTTACCCGCTTGGCTGCGATGCAGCGGTCGGAAGGGCAGCGGCGATGAGGCTGCCCGCGACCCGCCTGCTCCGCTTGGCCTTGGTCGGTGTGCTGGTGGGCAGCACCGTGGCCATTGTCTGGAGCCTCCTCTCTCGCAACGACGCGGACCCCCCAAGTGAAAGTGTCAGTTTTCTCTCCCCGGATGTGTCTCACCGGACCACCGAGTTTGAATATCTCGAGCGTCGGAAGGGACGGCCCGTGTTCAAGGTCAGTGCCAGGACCAGCACCGAAACGGTTGAGGGGCTGAGGCGCTTGGACCGAGCCCAGTTGTCCCATTTCGATGCCCTAGGAAAGATCTCCGAGGCCATGTGGGGTAGACGAGCCGTTTACAATCGGGAGAAGAAAAAGATCGAATTCCTGGAAGATGTAAGCATCCAACTGCCCGATGGAATGGAGGTAGAGGCAGATAGGGTGCGAGCCGACTTGAACGACGGAATTGTGTTGATTGAGGAAAACTTCGGCCTGAAGAAGGGAGAGATGTCTGGAAAGGGTCGCTCGCTGGTCTATGACATCGCTGCCCGGAAGGTCAAGGTTTCCGAGGGACTGCAAGTCGACCTGACCTTCGGCCCGGACTCGGTAAAGGCCCAGGCGAAAGAAGCCACCTATTGGCTCTCTCGAGGGCTCATAGAATTGAGAAACACGGCCCGCCTGTCCAACCAGCAGAGTCTCCTTACCGCTCGCGGCCTGGATCTTCGACTGGACAACGACCGCAGGTTGCAGAAGATCCAAGCCTTCGGCCAAGCACGATTCTCTTCCGCAGACCAGGAGTTCTCGGGCGAGCGCATGGAGATCGATTGGGTTGCGACTGAGTCCAAAGTGCGCTTTCGAATTTCGGCGGATGAGACAGTGCAGGGGGATCATCCCCGGGCCCTTTATGTGGTGGGAGCCGGGCCGTTGATGATGCGCCTGGAGGCGACCCGGATCGGAGGCGTTTTGGCGGTGGATGGGTCGGGCTCGGCAGGGCTCCAAATGGAAAAATTATGGGCCAGCGGAGACGTGATCTTCCGGGCGCCATCCAGGGGCCTGAAAGAGGCCCGGGCCGGAATCATGAGGGCCGATTTTTCCCAAGGAGGACGTTCCCTAAGGAACCTGGAATTGGATGGGGGGTTTTCCACCACCGGAGTACGGGACGAGCAGCGGCAACTGGAGGAGTTTCGAGGAAAAACTCTCAAAGCGGAGTGGTCTCCGGAGGGGGCACTTAAGTGGACCCGAGCCTCGAGGAGGGTCACGCTGCGCTGGCAGAACGGCTTGCAGAGCCAGGAACTGTCATCTCCTTACGAGATTGGCGTACGGACCCTGGAAGGCGGTCGGCGAGAAACGAGGTGCGTCCGCGAATGCGTTTTCCGCTCTTTTGTAACAGATTCGACTCGCACCCTTCGGACACCACTCCTGACGGTGGTGGACTCGCAAGGTCAGTTGGAGAGTCTGCGCGCGGAGGGCGGCGTGCAGCTGGAGACGCGGGGTCCAGAGGGCCATCGCAGCACCGAGAGTCGCGAGCTGGTAGCCTGCTACGAGCATGGAAGGCTGCAGGAAGCAGTCCAGTCCGGGGATTTCCGTCTCTCGCAGCAAGAGGCCGATTTTGAACTGATCGCACAAGCGGACCGAGCGGTCCACGAGCAAATTGAGGAAACACTGCGCCTCGACGGTGGAAAACCAACCCTGATTTATCGCGCCTCCGGCCAGTCGGATGAAACTCGGACCACGGCCACAGAGTTCTTGCTGCAACATTCCGCAGATCGGATCGTCGGTCAGGATCGGGTGACCAGCGTCTCCACCGGTCCGGCTGGAACCGTGGTTGTTGTTGCAGGTCGCATGGAGGTGGATTCCCAATCCGGATGGGTGACCTACTCCGGGAATCCTCGTATTGTCCATGGCACCAACACCATCAACGGTCGGTTGGTGCGCTACCACCCCGGTCAGGGTCGGCTGGTCGTACAGGAGGAGGTCGTCGGTGTTTTTGTGGGTGAGGGCGGACGGGACACCTACCGTGTTCGCTCGCGAGAGCTGACCTACGATCCAGGCGAGGGAAGAGTCCTCTGGCAGGGCCAGGTTCGCCTTCAAGGTACCACGATCGACATGTCGGCCCCCAAAGTCGAGGGGATCCTCACCGAGGAGGGCAATGAGTTCGAGCGGATTGTTGCTCTAGGTGAAGTCCGCATCATCGAGGCTGGGAGGCAAGCCCGGGGAGAAACGGCCACCTACTATCCATCCCAGCGCAAAGTGATTTTGAGGGGCGAGCAGGCGGAAGTTTTCCAGCCAGGTAAAGGCAAGGCCTCGGGGCGGCAGCTGACCTTTTATCTGGGCGATGAAACCCTTGTGATCGAGGATCCCGGATAGCGGTTATGGAGTTGAAGCCAGTTGTGACCCAGTTGGAGGTGAGTCGCCTCTGCAAGTCCTACCGGGGCCGCAGAGTCGTCAACGAGGTGACTCTTTCTCTCTCGGGAGCCGAAGTCGTGGGTCTGCTGGGACCGAACGGAGCCGGTAAAACCACGATCTTTTACATGATCGTGGGTCTGACCTTGCCCGAGAGCGGGCGGGTGTATCTGAACCAGGAGGACATCACCGATCTGCCCATGTATTTGCGTGCCCGTAAGGGGATCAGTTACCTGCCTCAAGAACCCAGCATCTTTCGCAAACTGACGGTGGAAGACAATCTGTACGCGATCACTGAGACACTGGACTTCTCCCCTGGAATGGCGGACCAGACGGTAAGCGATTTGCTGGAGGATTTCGGCATCGCCTCGCTGCGGAAGAGTCCCGCTTACACCCTTTCTGGGGGGGAACGGCGTCGCCTGGAGATTGCCCGTGCTCTCGTGATCAGACCCTCTTTTATGCTGCTGGACGAACCCTTCGCCGGCATCGACCCTCTGGCGGTGATCGATATTCAGCGCCTGATTGCCCGCTTAAAGTCAAAAAAGATCGGAGTTTTAATCACCGATCACAACGTGCGGGAGACGTTAAAGATCACGGATCGGGCCTACATCATCAAGGACGGCTCGATCTTTCGCAGCGGAACCCCCGATCTACTGTCTGCCGACGTGGAGGTCCGGAAAGTTTACCTGGGAGAGCATTTCCGACTATACTAAACCGTACGGACGCAGATTTCCCGAGGACTCCTCGCCAATTGGGAAGGTTAGTAGAATGCATCAACTCAGACCCAGTCTGACAGTCAGCCTGAGCCAGCGGCTGGTGATGACTCCTTCCCTGCTTCAAAAGATCCAATTGCTGACCTTGAACCAGCTGCAACTTTCCGAAATGTTGCAGCTGGAATTGGCGGAAAACCCCGTGCTCGAAGAAGTTGTCGGCGCCGATTCGGGCAGCGAGGCGGCATCAGCGGAATCCGAAGAGGTCGATTCCCAGAGCGAGGAAATCGACTTGGAGCCGTTTGAGTCGGACTTGTTTTGGGAAGACTACCTCCCATCGGACTACTCTACGCGATCCAACGGAAAGGCCGAGGAGACGCCCTCTTTCGAACTCTTTCTAGCTCAACGTTCCTCGCTGAACGAGCATTTGATCTGGCAGCTCAACCTGGCCAGAATTCCCTCCGACTTGTACGAGATTGCCTACTATCTGATCGGGAACATCAACGAGGACGGCTATCTGACCATCTCCATCGAAGACGCAGCCGAGGCTTTACAGGTTCCTCTGGGGCGGGTGGAGGACGCCCTCAAGATTGTCCAGGAGTTCGATCCAGTTGGGGTGGGAAGCCGGAATCTGCAGGAATGCTTGCTCCTTCAGATCTGGGCCAAAGGCCTGCAGAATTCGCTGGCAGAGAAATTGATTCAGGAATGCCTCCAGGAGATTGAGGCGAAGAAGTTTAGAGAGATTTCCGAGCAGTTAGGATGCACCTTGGACGATATTTCCGAAGCGATGGGTCAGATCCGCAACCTTCAGCCCAGACCCGGACTGAAATACACTTCAGGAGAGCCTCAGTACATCCAACCGGATGTGTATATCTCCAAAGTCGGAAACGAGTATCAGATCTCCGCCAACGACGACGGCCTTCCCAAGCTTCGTCTCAGCCGGGTTTACCGCCGGCTGTTGAGGGAAAACCCGTCCAAAGAGGTCCAGCGCTTCATCAAACAAAAGATCCGATCGGCGATGGAACTACTAAGAAACGTCGATCAAAGACAGAAGACCATCTACCGCGTTTGTGAGGCCATAATCCGCCGCCAGAGGAGTTTCCTGGATCGGGGCCCCATTTATCTACGCCCCATGCTGATCAAGGAAGTGGCGGAGGAGCTGTCGGTGCATTCTTCCACCATCTCTCGGGTGGTGGGCAACAAGTATGCCCACACTCCTCAGGGGGTGATCGAACTGCGAAGATTCTTCAGCACCGGAGTGGAAAGCAGCGATGGAGATAACGTATCGATTGTCCACGTCAAGGAGAGAATCAAGAAGATGCTGGCCAACGAGGACCACAACAAACCTCTTTCGGATCAAAATATCTGCAAATTTTTGAATCAGCACGGCATTCAGATTACTCGCAGGACTGTGGCTAAATACCGGGATCAGATGGGCATCGCCGGTTCCCGGAAGCGCAAGTTGGAACACTTGATCTAGTCGAAAAGGGGCTCCAGGGTCGGCTTTGAAGCTTAGCCAGAACACCGCGCCCGACGGCAGGACCTTTCCGGCACATCCCGGACACACAGAGCTCCGGAGAGGTGAATCAGCTTACCGGCCGGGAGGTCCGGAGTTCGGATCGGGGTCGGTCAAGGTGGGTACGAAGTAGTCTCAGAGCTTTCGGACTGCTAGATCGCCGTGCGCTAGTGCTGGGGGTCTTTTGGTGATCTCCTAGGCGCCGCACTGGTCTCCACTGGATGGACTCGCCTCCACAGTACGATTATTCCCTTTCGTCATGACGTTTGCCAATCAACTGACCGTATTGCGAATGGTCGCCTCCCCTCTTTTCGTATTGCTGGTGGTCTATCAACGGCTGGGCGGAGCCCTGGCCGTCTTCCTGCTCGCGGGAATTACCGACCTGTTGGACGGCCTGATCGCACGGCGGTTTGGTCACAGAACTCCCTTGGGCACTTTTTTGGACCCGGTGGCGGACAAACTCCTACTGGTAAGTTCCTTCATCACCCTCTCCCTGGGCAACGTGGGGTTGACTCTAAAGATCCCCCTTTGGCTGACCATTACCGTGCTGGGCCGTGATGTCCTTCTGGTGGTCAGCGTTCTGATCATCAATCTCACCCTGGGACGCCACCTTTTTCGTCCCTCTCTGTGGGGGAAAGTCACCACTACCGCTCAGCTTCTCACCATCATGATCACGCTTGTCAGCAATTATCTCCGTCTGGACGGGGGACTGGTTTGGATGCTGGTCATCTACGTCACTCTGGCACTGACTGTGATTTCGGGGATCCACTACGCCAGCAGAGGGCACAAGTTCCTGGAATTCAATCGGGAGTAAGCCGGAACGAGCGGTCCAGCGTCAACTACATCGCCTTCAGGGCGCCAGGGTGCCAAAGACTCGATCCCAAAAAGACTGAGTTACGCCAAAGTTGCGGTTTGGTTTGTCGTGATGCACGTCGTTTCGCGCCCTGAACGGGTCTCTTGGCGTCCTGCTGGACCGGCGTTGCTGCTAACGTGCAGAATGCCTCGTGGGAGCCCCCAGCCGGGGCCGACGGATCGAAGGGGTGGGCTGTACAACCTGCTGAGGGCAGCCATGCAGCAAGGGGTGTCGCCGAACGAGAAGACCAAGAGCATCCTCGGGTTCACTTTCCAGGACAGTTTATTCATCTCCTGGAGCCGTCCCCGACTGAAGTAACCCACGCAAATCGGGCAGATAGCTAATCCGTGAGGCTGGACCTTTCGGTTGGTGCGTCGGAACCATTCTGTTAATATGGCCTCGATTCAAGGAGGAGTGAAAGGGACCGGGAAGATGAATCTATCCCACATGAGCAACCGCTGGAAGCTGGTGTCCGGGTATCTGACCGGCGACAGCAGCCTGCAGGCCTACCCCATCACCCTCATCATCGAGAATACGGCGAAGTGTAACCTCAAATGTCCCATGTGTCCGCGGGAGTTTGGCTATTATCCTCCCGAGGACTTCGACTTCAGCCTCTTCAAGCGAATCATCGACGAAGTGCGCAACCAGACGGAGCTGGTTTTCCCGTGGGGCGGTGGTGAGCCGTTAATGAACCCCGATCTGTATCGGATGGTCCGCTACTGCAAGGACGCCAACATCTACACCGTGGTTTCCACCAACGCCACTCTGCTGAATGAAGAGCGTGGCCGGATGCTGCTGGAGTCCGGGCTGGACAATCTGATCATCGCCTTCGACGGAACCACCCGGGAGGTTTACGAGAAGTACAGAAAGGGAGCCAAGTTTGAGAAGGTCCGCACCAATATCCTGCGCTTTCTAGACCTCAAGAAGCGGCTGGACTCGAACCTGTTCGTGGTTCTGCAGATGGTTCGCCTTCCGGAGAATCGCCACCAGGTGAGGGATTTTCATCGGATGTGGTCGATTGAGGGGGTGGACGAGATCCGCATCAAAGAAGATGAAATCGTGATTCCCGAAGTTGCCCTTCAGGAACGCATCGACCACGACCGGCGGCGTCACCCCTGCTATCAGCTCTGGCAGGGTCCGGCCACCATCAACTACAAAGGAGACTTCTTTCCCTGTTGTCATACCTGGCAGTCGGAGCCGTTCGGCAATGTCAGGGATCAATCGGTCTTTGAGCTGTGGAACTCCGACAAGATGGAGCGCATGCGAAAAGCCCACCTTCGAGGGGACCTGTCGGAGTATCCCGATTGCCAGGACTGTCACGCGCCCAATCCACGCCTTCCGGTGATTCTGGGCAGCTTCATGGTGGATATGTTCCAGATTCGAAAATGGATTCCAAAAATGGAGAAGATGGCCACCTTTTATAAGATGCCGCTCTTCAGGGATCGCTGACCCCCCAAGCAGGTGGGGCGGGTAGTAGGGGCAATCGTAAGGAGACCGGGCGACCCACGTAGGTACCATGATGAACATTTTATTGATTCGAGGGAAGCCGACTTTCATGGATATGGTGGTCGGCATTCCCATCGGTCTCGTCTATATTGCCCCCGGCGCCGAGCAAAGGAGGCATTATGTCGAGATCTTGGACCTCGCGCTGGAAAGCGATCCGGAGCCGGTTCTCCAGGCCAAGCTGGCGGAAAGGTCTTGGGATCTGGTGGGTTTGAGCTGCATGACGGCTGAGTTCGAGGGGGCCGAAAAGGTGGCCCAGCAGGTGAAAGCTTACGATCCGGAAATTCGAGTCATCTTCGGAGGCCAACACCCCAGCATCGTGACCGATGAGGTGATGGCCAAAGAATACTGTGACTTCGTCTGCATGGGGGAGGGGGAGGAGGTATTCAACCACTTTTTGGAGGTGTACTCAGCAGAAGGAGACCTGTCCAAAGTGGCCGGTTTGGCCTATAAGAACGGTTCCACGGTTTGCGTCAAGAATCCCCCTCGACCCTCCATTGCGAATGTCGATTCCATCCCGCTTCCAGCCTACCATCTGCTCGACATGGATCGTTACGCCGAGGCGGAATCGGCTCGATTCCCCCCCAAATACTCCCGAGCCACTCAGATCTTTACCAGTCGGGGATGCCCCTGGCACTGCACTTATTGTCACGATCTTTTCGGTAAGAAATTCCGTCCCCGCAGTCCGGAGAGCGTTCTGGAAGAGATTAAGCTGCTCTACACCCAGTACCAGATCCGCGAGTTCATGGTGGAGGACGACATCTTCAATTTCGACATGATCCGTGCCAAACGAATTTGCGACCTGATCGTGGAAGAGGGTTTGGAGATTGCGCTCCAGTTTGGCAATGGCGTCCGGCTGGAGAGACTGGACGAGGAACTGATCCAGAAGCTGGCGGCCGCAGGCACCCACCACATGGCGATTGCGATCGAGTCGGCCAGTCCCAGACTCCAGAGCCAGATGAAAAAATACCTGAAGCTACACATGGTGAAGGATGTGGCTCGCTGGGCCCGCCGGTACAAGATCAACACCATGGGCTTCTTCATGATCGGCTTTCCCTCGGAAACCGTCGAGGAGATGGAGATGACGGTGCGGTTCGCCTGCAAGACCGACCTGGATGAGGCCCTTTTCAGTATCGTGATTCCCTATGCAGGTACGGAAATGAACCGCCAGGTTGTGCACGAGGGCTGGTTCGATCCTAGCCAAAACCGCGATCATCTACATGAGGTCATCCGGATCGAGACCGAGGACTTTGATTTTCAAACCTTGAAGCGGCTGCAACGAAAGGCCTACTTGAAGTTCTTCTTGACCCGTTACCGGTTCATCCGCATGTTGCCCAAGCTCTTGAGCGTCCGGTCCAGCAAGCGGTACTTGAAAGCGATCGAGCGCAATTTCCTGCCCCAGTCGATGGTGGGAGAGACTTCACGAGTCAACTAGGGAAGCGGCATGTATCGATATCCCGATTTCCCCGATCACGTCTACGTCGAGTTGACCAACGTGTGCAATGCGCGCTGCACCATCTGTGCAACACCGTCCATGAAAAGAAGCCGAAAGTTCATGTCACCGGAGCTGTTTCACCGCATCGTGGATGAATGTGGCCGGCGCAAGGCCAAAAAGATTCTCCCGTTTCTGCACGGCGAGTCCCTCTTGGTGCCAGGCATCGTCGACTACTTCCGGTATATTCGGCAGGCCGCACCCGCCACTCATGTGAACCTGACGACCAACGGCTCCAGGCTTGCGGCAGAGTTGGCCGAGACCTTTTTGCAGGAAGATCTACTGGACAGTCTAATCGTCTCCGTCGACGGCGGAAACAAGGAGACCTTCGAAGCCATCCGGCTGGGATTGAATTACGACCAGGTCCGGGGAAACGTGCTGCATTTCATCCGACGGCGCAATGAATTGGGTAAGTCCACACCCAAGGTGTCGATCGCCATGGTCACGGTAGACGACAACAAAGATAGTCGGGAACAGTTCCGGGAAGCCTGGCGTGAAGCTGACGAAACTCGCTTTTCGGTCTATTTCAACTGGGCTGGTAAATTGGCAAATGAGGGACGCACGCCCAGCAAGGTCAATTTCTGCGAACGGATCTACCACTACATCACGATCCTCGTAGACGGCCGAGTAGCCTTATGTTGTTTCGACTCGGAAGCTGAGTACAGTGTCGGTGATGTGATGGAGTCCAGCATTCACGAGATCTGGCATTCGGACGCCTTCGCTGAGAAACGTCGCTGGCTGTACCAGAAGGATTTCGACCGCCTGAAGCTCTGCGCGCGTTGTGATTACGTCAATCATCCTACTTGGATGACGCCGTTGATCCGCATTCGCCCCCTCATGAAAGAGACCTTTCCGCAACTGACTCTAGCTGCCGAAAACATGTACAAGGGATGGCTGATGAGATGAAGCGAAAAGCCGGTGAAACCGACTCCAGTTCTGCGTTTTTCGAAGGGATGACCCTTCCCTGGCAAAGGTCAGAGCAAGGTGATCTGGGAAAGATCCTGCTGCTTTATCCCATTACCGGGATGGATGTGTTCGGGATCAACGTGGGACTACCTCTGTCCTGTATATACCTGGGTACGGTGCTGGAAAAAGCGGGCTACCGGGTACAAATCCTGGACGAACGGGTTACCCCAAGTTTTGAAGCCGATGTGGCCGAATCCATTCGCAACGAGCGACCCCTGCTGGTGGGGATCTCCAGCATGACCGGCGTGCAGATCCGGGGCGGCTTGAAGGCGGCGCGGGCCGTGCGGGCTGCCGATCCGTCTCTGCCTCTAGTCTGGGGAGGCGTTCATCCCACCCTGTGTCCCGATTCCACCCTCAAGGACGAGCTGTGTGATTTCGTGGTGCTGGGTGAGGGCGAGATCACTCTGGTCGAGTTGGTCGACTGTCTGCGCGCGGGCAACGACCTGGGCGAAGTTGCCGGGATCGGCTACAAGAAAGAGGGACGAATCTGCTTTACCAGCAAGCGTCCTCTGATCGAGGACCTGGACGTGGTTCCGCCACCCAACTACGATCTGATCGACATGCGGCCCTACTACACCCGGGCTCCGTCGAGCGGAAGCGCCCAGCTGCAGCTGGTCACCAGCCGTGGCTGCCCGTTCGACTGTGAGTTTTGTTACAACCTGAAGTTCAACGAACGGCGTTTCCGCTACCATTCACCCGAGCGAGTGGTCTCGGACATCTGTGAGCTGGTCGAGCGCTTCGGGATCGAGGCCATCTTCATCGAGGACGACTACTTTTTTGGACACCCCGGTCGGGTCGAAAAAATCTGCCACCTGTTGATCGAGAAAAACCTCAATTTGCTGATCCAGGTTCCCTGTCGGATCGACTACCTGTATCGCCAGAGCCCGGCCATGATCGACAAGCTCCATAAGGCAGGATTCAAGGAACTGTGGGTGGGGATTGAGTCCGGTTCGGAGGAACGCCTCAAAGAGATCCTGAAACGCACTACCCTGGACCAGGTGCGGCAAGTCAACGGGTTACTGGCCCAGTCCGACGTCTATGTCAAGTACGGTTTCATGGCCGGATTTCCCAATGAAAAGCGCGCGGAGACTTTACAGACCGTAGATTTCATGTTTGAGCTTTTGAATCAGAACCCGAACGCAGGTGTTGCTCCGGTAGCCATCTACACTCCCTATCCCGGCACCACTCTGTACGACAAAGCCAAGCTCGTTTACGGCATGGAATTCCCCGATACACTCGAGGGCTGGAGTCACTTTCACTTTGGAGAAAACAACAACCCCTTCCTTTCCAGACGGCAGAAACGATTCATCAACAAAGTGAACGTCATGAGCCGATTCTTCGAGCGTCGTGCCTTCGAGCGGTTCTGTGAAAATCGTTTTAAACCGTTGTTGATGGCTCTGTACAGCTTCTACTACCGCACTCTGAAAGTACGGCTGCGCTGGAGATTCTTCGAGTTCATGCCGGAGATTCCGCTGATTCGGCTCATCGAGAAGATCTACATCCAAATGTTCCACAGAGCGAATCTGTCGACGGCTTCGCGCGACGAAGCCGGGGCCTGACCAAAAAGGTTGGAGGACCACTTTAGCCTCCCATCGGAACTCAGGTAATCGAAAATCGAAGGTGTCCCGTCTGCCGCCCTCCGGGGTCCTCATCGTTCTGGTCCTGGTCACCTCCCTTCCATTTCTGAACCAGGCCTTTCACATCGACGATCGCATCTACCTCGAGATTGCCGACAACATCCTTGAGCAACCGCTCTTTCCATACGATTATCCGCCCGTTTTCGAGGGACTGGTTTCTCCGGACGCCGCCAGCCACAGCCACCTGCCTCTAGTCTCCTATTATCTGGCTCTGATCCAATGGACGGGGAACGAAAAGGAATGGGTGTTCCATCTCGCCTTTTTGGTCTTTCCGATCCTGGCCGTTTGGGGCTTCTACGAACTGGCCGGTAGTTTCGTGCGGCATCGCCTGGCCGCCGCTTCTCTTCTGGCCCTGTCTCCTGGGTTTTTCGTTCTGAGCCACACCCTCATGCCGGAGGTGGCCTTGCTGGCGGCTTGGGTGGTTACGCTGGGGCATTTTCTGAAGATGGTGCAGGGACGGGCAGCCCGTCGGGATTGGATCATCTGTGGATTGGCCTTGGCCGGGGCAGCTCTGCTGTCACTGCTGAGCGTCGGTTTGCTGCTCCTGATGCTGGTCTGCTGGTGGTGGACTCCCCGAAGGCAGGTGTCAGGCTGGGTCCTTCTCGCCTTCCTGGCTATACCGCTGCTGCTCTGGTCGCTCTGGTTTCTTCGAGCCTACCTTCACTACGATCGACTGATTCTGATCAATCTGTGGGAACACATGCGCCAGCGGGAGGCCTTCTCGGTGCAGAACGGAGGCCTGAAGTCGCTGAGCCTGGTCCTGAACCTGGGAGGTGTCTTTATTTTTCCCCCTGCTCTCTGGTATGCCCTGGCCGGTCCCATCAGCGGCCGGCTCCTCAGCTTGATTGCCCTGCTTTGTCTGGTCCCCTTTCATCTGGGAGTGTCGGGGTGGAGCGGTTCACAGAAGATGCTTTTCGCCGTATTTCTCGGCTCCGGCTTGCTGGTGATGGTTGCTGCCGTCAAGAGCTTCCGCATGATTGCCCGTAAGCCTCCGAAGGACGATTCAGAAAAAGGCTTATCTGAACCCGAAGTACGACCCTTTCACCCTGCACCTTCGTCTTCCTGGGTACTGGTGATCTGCTGGTTCTGGGGAGTCACAGCCATCTGCATCTTTGCCGCCTACAGCGGTTCGGTACGCTATTCCCTCCTGGCTGCGCCGGCCGTGATCCTGTTCTGGGTTCGGAGTCTAGAAATCCGGATCAAGGCGGATTATCTTCGCCGCAATCTGGTGGGACTCGGGATCCTGGTGACCGGAGTCTATTCCTTCGCCCTGGCGCAAGCCGACTTTCAGTTTGCGGAGGTGTACCGAAGGGCGGCGCGGGAAATTCAAGCGGACTACGGCGGTCCGGGACGAACGGTGTGGTTTGCCGGCGAGTGGGGTTTTCGCTACTACCTAGAAAAGGAGGGCGCCAGAATCCTGACGCGGACCTCAACACAAGCGCAGCCGAATGACATTCTCGTCAAGCCGTACCTAGCCACCCCATGGATCACCGTTTATGATTCGCCCGAGTATCTCACCCTGCTAGAAAGGCGTGAGGCGCGGGTCAAGAGTCCTCTTCGCATTCTCGATTTTTCCTCACACGCCGGTTTCTACAGTACGGGCTGGGGAATCCTGCCCTTCAGCGCCAGTGCCGGAGAACCCTGGGAATGGTTCAACATTGACCTGGTGAGAAAAGAATTTCGGGGCCGCGTTCCGGAACAAGGAAGGCACTGGTGATCCAGGACCGGGACCGGGAGGCTGTGGGCAAGTTCTGGTCGGTCCCCGCAGTGCGGTTCGGCGCCCTTTTTTTTCTGCTGATGCTGGTCCATCTGATTTGGGCGGGCTGCAATGACGCTCCGCCCGTCTGGGACATGGCTCACCATCAGCTGAGAGGCTGGGATTACCTGGGAGCCTGGAACGCGGGAACTCTGACCCGCGATTTTCCCAGACTTTCTTCTTACTACCCGCCCTTGTATTACTTGCAGGAGGCGTGCGTTCTGCACTTCTTTGCCTCCGGTACCTGGCTTGCCTTCCTGAGCAATTTACCGGGCCTGTTCCTGTTGGGCTGGAGCAGTTTTCGGATCGCTTCGCTGATTGGCGTGAGGTGTCCCCACTGGGCCGGCTGTCTTCCCCTTCTATTCCCGCTGGTGGCTTGGACCAGTCGGGAGTCCCTGCTGGATCCGTCCCTCTGCGGTTGGGTGGCCTTTGCCGTTTACCTGATTCTTCGCAGCCAACTGCTTTGTGCCGCCGGCGGAAAGCTGGCTTTGGCCGCCGTCGTCTCGGCGGGGATGTTGACCAAGTGGACCTTTGCCATCTTCCTGTTCTTCCCCCTGCTCTACACGGTTCTGTACTCCAGCAACCGGAAGAAAACCTTCCTCGGCCTGTTGGATGTCCTAATTTTGTCTTTGCCCGCGATCTTTTGGTGGTACTTGCCCAATCTGACCTCTGTGGCAGAGCGCTTCGACCTGACAACGCAGGCGGCTGCAGTGGAGAGCGATCCGGGGTTCACCACGCTGTTGGGTTGGCTGTACTATCCGCGTTCTCTGTCGAGTTACTATCTTCACCTGCCGTTGACGGCAACCTGGATCGTGGGACTGTGGCGTTCGGGCGGCCGAACCGCAGGGGCCGGCAGTCACCGCGCCCTGCTTTGGTGGTGGCTCGGCGGCGGGCTTTTTCTCCTGACCATCATCGACGCCAAGGATCCACGATACGTCATGCCCCTGGCCGCTCCCGTCGCCATCCTGCTGGTGGATTTCTGGCAGGATCGGCCGCCCTGGCTGGCGGCCGTTCTGGGAGTGGCCTGGGGGCAGTATCTGCTGATCAGTTTCTCACTACTCGGTCCGGTTCGCCTGGTCTGGTTTGACTTGCCGTCCGGGACCGACTATCGCACTCTGCGTCAGGAATGGGTGTTGTTTCAAAACCATTACTTTGATGTTGCCGGTCCTCCGCGGCAAGAGGATTGGCGTTATCAGGGCATCCTGGCGGTCCTCCCGGATCGATCCAGAGTGGGTTTCGCACCTGAGATGCCGCGTTTTCACCCCGGCGGGCTGACCCTCTACGCCCGGCGTTCGGGCGGCTCGGTTCAAGCTCTTCGGGTGGGTCATACGAAGGAATCCTTGAAGGAATTGGAGACGCTGGAGTGGTTGGTTACCAAGGGCGGAAAGCAGGGGTTACCTCATCTGACAGGTTGGAATGAGGCAATCCTTCCGTCCCTTCAAAAACGGGGTTGGGTCCGAAAAGGCCGGTGGCGCTTGCCGGACGGAAGCTTCGCCGAGCTGTGGCAGAATCCCCGAGCCGGTGAGCCCGGTTCGGATGGATGAAGGGGCTTGCCCAAATCCAGGCGTTTTTCGGCGACGAATCCTGGGTTCTCGGGCGGGGGAAGCCTGGTGAAGGTGGCCGCTAGGTGCTCCGGAAAGCACCTTAGCGGCCACAGCAATATTTGTATTTTTTCCCGCTGCCGCACAGACACGGATCGTTGCACTTTACCGGTTTTCGGACGAATGGTTGAGGATGATCCACCTTTCCCAGGAGGTACTGAAAGGTCAGCGAAAGCCAGATTGCGATGGGGAAGAATCCCTTTCCCGTAATTTCAAAGAAGTTGTCTGACGTTTCCCAGAAAAACGGTGGAGCCCGCCAGGGGATGATCGGCTTTGGTCAGGGAGGTTTCGGCTTTTACGACGAGGAAAGCCACCTGGGAGAGGTAGATCAACCCCAAGCCAACTGCCAGACAGAGTCCGCGAGTCCGCGGTCTCATGCCCGGAGTGACCAGAATCAAGGTGATCAGGAAAGCGGTGTTGGCGTCCAATCCCTCGGGCGAAAGCAAGGCCTCAAAAGCGGGTCTTCGAAAAGATCGGAAGCCGACCTGAGGGTGCCGGGCGAAGAACTCGAGTTTCTTGCCTTCCAGGACCGGATAGAGCGTTGCGCCTGCGGTCAGAGTCTTGCGGTATGAGGGCTGAACCTGGTGAAAGATCCACCACACGGCTCCATAGAGCAGGACCATCAACAGGCAGAAGATCAAGAAGCGTTCAGTTGTGGAAAGCCTTTTCTCTTCCCGCCCAGAAGACCCCAAAAACCGTTGCCAGAGCGATGACGGCAAACTGCGAAACATAGGTATGCAGGAAATTGAAGGTCTGTGTCGAGCCTTTCAGACCCGCGATGAACAGTCCCACGATACGGACCAGGTTCCGCATGAAAATTAGACCGTATCCCCAGAGGGTTCCAAGCAGACGATTTTTCCAGGTAAAGGGATAGGCCAGGCAAGCCGAGACGAGCAGGAGGGAAGCCACGATACCGTCACAACCCCTGCGGATGTCCACGCCGAAGTGGTCCTGCCGGATGATCGTGCCTTGGACCTGAGCCGGGAAGCCCAACAGGCGTAGAACCGAGCCGCTCAGCCGGGTGATCGATTCCGTGTAGGGCAGTACCAGAGTCTGGTCCGTCCAGGAGAGTTGAACGAAAAAGGTCAGCCCCAGAACGCAGGCCAGAAACAGGCCAACGAATCTCAGGCCGGGCCCTGCAGTCGTCAGCAAAGAAGGACTCATAGTTCCTTTAACCCCGCATTCACCATATGCGGCACGAAATCTGCTTCCTTTAATCGATGCAACTATCTATAAGTAAAGAAGATATTGAGAATAAATGGGGCAAGAAATGGCCGACCCCAAGGGTGAGCGCTTGAAGCTCGATTTTAATAGTAGGGTAAAGCTGGAATTTCATGCGAACTAAGGTCACTTCGGATGCCGGGCTCCTCGCCTATCGGGACCTGGATAAAGCCTTAGGTCTATTTGATCGTGTACCTTCCGTTGTTCAGGATCTGCGGACCGGGCGTAACATCCAGCACGACCTTCCGGCCTTGCTACGCCAATCCGTATACAGCCGCTTGGCGGGTTATGAAGATGTCAACGATGCGCATCGTCTATCGGTGGATCCGACCATGCGAAGGGTCACCGGGAAAAAGAATGAGGACAAGAAGGCCGCCAGCGCCAACACGATGGATGGAAGGAGCACTGGAGAAAACCTCTCATCGACGCATCATTCTGGATCTGGACAGTTCAGCCAGTCCTGTCCATGGCCAGCAGGAGGCCTCTGCCGACAACGGTCATTTTGGATGCACTTGCTACCATCCCCTGTTTTGTTTCAACCAGTTCGGAGATTGCGAAGGTGCCATGCTACGCCCCGGTAACGTGCACAGCGCGGATGGCTGGAAGGAGCTGCTGGAACCGATCGTAACTTGTTACGAGAAGAAAACCGTCCGCAAATACTTTCGCGGGGATGCCGCTTTCGCCAAGCCGGAGATCTTATGAATGCCTGGAGGAGAAGGGCTTCTTGTATGCCATCCGGCTTCCGGCCAATGAGGTGCTTCAGGCAAAGATTGAAACCCTGCTAACCCGGCCCGTGGGTTGCCCACCCAGAAAGCTCATCGTCTGGTTTGCCGATTTCAGCTATCCAGCCGCCAGTTGGGACCGGCCTCGTCGGGTCATTGCCAAGGTGGAGTGGCATCGCGGGGAACTCTTTCCGAGAGTCGGTTTCATCGTGACCCATCTGAGCGCACAAGCCTCCGGGTTGGTTCACTTTTACAATGGACGTGGCACGGCCGAGCAGTGGATCAAGAAAGGCATTTCAGCCGACCCATGAGGGCAAACACTTGCTCCCTGGTCGGAGGGCTGATAGGTTTTGATTATTCACCACGGTGAGACCCGAAGAAGGTTCATCACAGGCTGATATGAGGAATGTCAGCTCGCTCTTCTGTTGCCGATTTATACATTAAATGTTCTGCGCTGGAAAGTCGGGAATGGCAGCCTGCGCCGCCCGCTTCTAGACGGACAGGTCGCCAAAATGTCTGAGGAGCTGTACGGTACCGAGAGCCGAAAACTAAAATCAGGAGAATCCGGCAATCATTCGCCTTTGGGGGCGAGCAGAGAAAGGAAAAAGCCTATGTGGAGAGGAAAAAGATGGATGGGTCTTGTGGTAGCGATCTGGGCCGGCTTACCGATGCTCGGACAGCCCGGCTCCGGGAGCCCCAGCGGTGATCCCAGCATCCTTCCGGCTGGTGCTCAGGTGGAGAAAATTTTCGAGGGAGGTTGCGTGCTTACGGAAGGAGTGGCGGCCGGTCACGACGGGATGATCTATTTCAGTGACATCACCTTCACCTCCGCGTGCCGCGATGAGAAAGGCGCCCCGGAGGCGGGACATATCTGGCGCTACGATCCCAGCTCGGGCCAGAGCACGATCTTCCGATCTCCCAGCGGTATGTCCAACGGCATCAAGTTTGACGCCCAGGGAAACATGATCGCGGCGGAAGGCGCGGATTTCGGCGGGCGGCGGATCATTCGTACCAACCTGAAAACCGGGAGAAGCCACATCATCGCTGGACTGTTCGAGGGACGTCCCTTCAACGCCCCCAACGACATTACGATCGACAAGAAGGGACGCATCTACTTCACCGATCCTCGCTACCTGGGCCATGAAACGCTGGCTCAGCCGGTCATGGGAGTTTATCGCATCGATCCGGACGGCTCCATTCACCGAATCTTGAGCGATGTTGGAAAGCCCAACGGCATCGCCGTCTCGCCCGACCAGAAGAGTCTGTACATGGTGAGTAACGATAACGGTAGTTGGGGATTTGACCGGTTGGGAGAGGGAGAGAAAGTCCACAAAGGACGGATGGCTCTCTTGGCCTACGATCTGAATACTGACGGAACGGCCAGTTTCCGCCAGGTTCTCGTGGACTACGCCCCCCAGGATGGACCCGACGGCCTCGTCGTAGACGTCGACGGCCATCTCTACGTCGCCGTGCGGGATGAGACCCGGCCAGGGGTGGTGGTGTATTCGCCTCAGGGAAGGGAATTGGCCTACATTCCCACGGAGCTACCCACCAACGTGGGATTTGGCCGGGGTCAGGATGCCAATTTGCTCTACATCACCGCCGGAAAGAGCCTGTATCGTATCCGGCTCCACAAGAAGGGCTACCATCCCTGACGGTTGCCTGCCCCCCGACGCAGGAGAAACTTTGACAGCGTCTCATCCGGATCTTATTACGGGCTCACTTCCGTAGATCCGATGATGTTTGTTGCGAAGGGACACCACTGTCTATGGAAGTAAGCCCGTAGGACTGCTATTTTTGTCTCTTGGACTCGTAAGGAAAGGAAGCTCAATGGAAACCTATCAGGTCGTGATTCTCGGTTCCGGGTGTGCCGGTTCCACTGCAGCCATTTATGCAGCGAGAGCCAATCTTTCGCCCCTCGTTTTGGAGGGACACGAGCCCGGTGGGCAGCTTTCACTGACCACCGATGTAGAGAATTTCCCGGGTTTCCCAGAGGGGATTCAGGGGCCGGAACTGGTGGATCGGATGAGGCAGCAAGCCGAGCGTTTCGGTGCCGAATACAAGATGGAAATGGCGCACCAGGCGGATCTGAGCTGCAGACCCTTTACCGTGGTCACGGACAAGCAGACCTACAGGACGGAAACGCTGATCGTTGCCTCCGGAGCGTCTGCCCAACTCCTGGGTCTGGAGTCAGAAAGGAAGTTGATTGGTAAGGGTGTGTCCACTTGTGCGACCTGTGACGGTTATTTTTTTCGGGGCCAACGGATCATCGTGGTGGGCGGCGGCGATTCGGCCATGGAAGAGGCTATTTTCCTCACCCGCTTCGCCCAACAAGTGACCGTGGTGCACCGACGAGATCAGCTGCGCGCTTCCAAGATCATGGCTGAGCGTACCATGAACAATCCCAAAATCGACTTCCTTTGGGACACCGTGGTGGTGGATATCTCGGATCCCGAGAGTGGGAAGGTGGAATCAGTTCGGCTCAGAAACGTCCAAACCAACGAAGAGTTCGATAAGGAGATCGCCGGCGTGTTCGTCGCCATAGGCCACCAGCCAAATACGAACATCTTCCAGGGCCAGATCGAGATGGAAAACGGATACATCGCGGTGCGCAACGGATCCCGGAGCAGCGTGGAGGGCGTCTTCATCGCGGGTGACGTGCACGATCAGGTGTATCGTCAGGCGGTGACCGCGGCCGGCGCCGGCTGCAAGGCCGCCATGGATGCCGAGAAATTCCTGGAAGAGGAGGCCCATCGGGAAGCTTCCTCCGCCTCGGCACCCGCCTGACACTCGGGTCGACCGCCCCACGAAAGCTTCGATCCAGGTCAGTGGTAATGCCGATCGGATGGGGAGGCAGCCAGCATCAGCCGAGGCGCATTGAGGGTTTCCAGCCAGGAGCTGTCAGCCGGAGGGACCGCCCAATCGCTCCGCTAGGAAGTCTTGGAAAGCCTCGAGATTCTTCCAAGCCAGGGCCGCTCGAACCTGATTTCCGGCCGGGTCCACTCGGGTGAATCCATCGGGAGTGACCTTCAGCCGGAGGCTTACGATGCAGCATAGGTCTTTCCGCATGGAGAGGTACACGGCTGCCGTATCGAATAGAATAGAGCTTTCCCTCTCTGGATCTGAAGATGCCGTTTCTCCGGAAGCCGCCACCCAGAAGCGATAGCATTCCATCAAGGTCCTTGTCTGAGGGAGCTTCGAAGCCAGGACTCTTTCGTAGCGGGAGCCTTCCAGACGTACCTGCGCCGCGACATCCAGGGGGGTGATCCACACGTCCCCACCGGAGCCGTACATGGCGTGAGCTCCAGTGGGGGACTTGCGAACGTTGTATTCGGGTGCCGGACCGGCGTCGCCCGGATAGCCGCTGTAGACGCTACCGCTCATGGCGACCACCCGGGATTCATCCAGGAGTCGGGGATCTCTGGAAAGGGCTTCTTCCAGGTTGGACGCGGGTCCCACCACCAGAAGGGTCATGCTTCGATCGCTTCTCCGGATGGTCTGCACGATCGCAGACACCCCATCCTCGTAGACCTTCCCGGGGTGGTCAGCAAGATCGTAGTCTCTGGCCCAGTCCTTCAGAGGCCCCGTCGAGCCCTCCCAGTCAACGCCGACGCCGATCGAAATGTCCGCTCGGCCCGACTTCTCGAGGAACTTGTCCAGAAGCGGAGCTTCGCCGCGGGTGTCCGGACCGGCCGTCACGGCCAGCTTCAGATCTAGTTCCGGGGACGAGAGCAAGAGGGCCAGCGCCCAGGCGTCATCGATGTCACCCCCGAGATCGGTATCGAAGATGACGGGGACGCGTGGCGGCGGGAGAGGGTGGCTCTGGCAGGCTACGGCAGCCCCCATCAGAAGCAGAATCAGTCCCACTCGGGAAAGAAAGGCTTGCGCCGAGTCCACCCCAGCTCCAGGGAAGCGTTTCAATGAACCCTTTTGGACTGACCCGTCCAGTATTTTTCTCGAAGTTCGCGTTTGAGGATCTTCCCGGTTCCGCCTTTTGGCAAGGGTTCGCCAAAGAATTCGATGCTATGGGGAACCTTGAAACCGGCCAGGTGGGCCCGGCAATGCTGCAAGAGAGCTTCTCGACTCAAGTTCTGTTCCGGTTTCAGGACCACCAGTGCCTTGGCAACCTCTCCCCATTTCTCGTGCGGCACCGGGACCACAGCACACTCGAGAACCGCGGAATGGGCGAGCACCGCCCTCTCAATTTCAATGCTGCAAATGTTTTCGCCGCCACTCACGATGATGTCCTTCTTGCGGTCCACGATGAGGACGTAGCCGTTGGGATCGATGACCGCCATATCGCCCGTGTGGAACCAGCCCTGAGAGATGGCCGACTGGGTTTCTCGCGGCCGTCTCCAGTAGCCGTGCATGACCATGTCGCCCCGAACGACGATCTCTCCGACCGCCTGACCGTCCCAGGAGAGTTCTCGGTTCTTCTCATCCACAATGACCAGCTCCGCTCCCGGGATGGCATAGCCCGTTGTTGCTTGCAGCTGGTAACGGTCGTCATCGCTGAGTTCCAGATGCTCTTTGGGAAAAGCCAGAGTCAGCACCGGAGAGGTTTCCGTAAGACCGTATCCGGCTATGCACCGGCAATCGAAGACCTCCTCTATCTCTCGAATCAGTTCGGGAGTCGCAGCGGCGCCCCCCATCAGAATCCGGCGTACCGACGATACGTCGTAGTTGTGGCGGTCTGGGAAGTTGAGCAGGGCCACGGCCATGGTCGGCACCAGGGAAAATGTCGAGACCGCGTGTTTTGGGATCAACCGGTAGACCTGCGCCGGATCGAACTTGGCCATCATGACGTGGGTACCGCCCACGCACATTAGAAACTGCGGCGTACCCCACCCGTTCACGTGGTATAGCGGGATGGTGTGCAATTGAACGTCATTCTCCGAGGAGCCGATGGCCAGGGCCGCGTTCAGGGCGTGTAGGTAAAGGTTGCGGTGGGTGAGCACCACCCCTTTGGGACGGTCCGTAGTGCCCGATGTATAAAAAAGCTCCGCGGGGGCATCTTCGTCGATCCGCAGTAAATTGAGTGCCAGCTCTCCGGATGCGCTTTCCAGAAGGCGTTCGTACGCTTGGGGCTCCAACCAATCGTCGATCGGGTCCCCATCCAAGAGCACAAATTTTTCTACCGTCTCGAGCCGCCCGTGAATGCGCTCGATCGTGGGGAGAAAATCGGAATGCAGAAACAGACAACGGGCCTGCGCGTCGTTCAGGATGAACTGGAAGTCCTGGTCCAGGAGCCGGATATTCAAAGGAAGCATCACGTTTCCCGGCCAATCCGACTCCGTAATAAGTTTCCAGCAGATGATGCGTGTTGTAGCAAAGAATGGCCATCCTGGACCCGGGCGGCAGTTTCCAGGAACGCTGCACATTGGCCAAGCGGTGACAGCGGTCCGCATACTGGCGATAGGTCCAGCGGGAGTCGCCGTCGATGACTCCAATTTTGTCACCGAATTGCACTCGGGCCCGATCCAGAAACCGCAGTGGGGTCAGGGGTACGTTCATGCAGGCACCACGAAGATTTGACGAGCCAGCTCCTCGCTCAAGTTGTGCTCTTTGTCGGTTACCAGAACCCGGATCGGACCGTTGAAGGGCGCTCGTTCGAGCACGTCCAGGCCCACCTCCGGATAGATGCCCAGGGAAGCGCAATATCGAAGGACATCTGGATTGCGGTCGCTCACTCGGCGCACCGTGACCCTCTGGCCTGTGCCCGCCTCCCACAGGGAATGTCCTCCCTTGTCTTCGATCCGCCCGTCCCTGGTCGGAATCGGGTCGCCGTGGGGATCCGTCGTCGGGAAACCCAGCGCTTCGTCGATCTTCTGCTCGAACTCTTCGGAGATCACGTGCTCGAGCCGATCCGCTTCCGCATGTACCTTGTCCCAGCTGTAGCCGAGAACTTCCAGCAGGTACAACTCGATAAGTCTGTGGTGCCGGATGACTTCCAGGGCCACCTTCGACCCCGCTTCCGTGAGACGTACGCCTTGATAGGGACGATACGAAAGGAGTTTCAGGTCGGAGAGCTTCTGAACCATGTTGGTGACGCTCGCCGGAGAACAGTTGAGATACTGAGCCAGGCGACTCGTCGAGACCTTGCCCCCGGCTGCCGCCAGGCGATGGACGGCCTTCAGATAGTCCTCCATGGCGCGGCTCAGAGTCATGGGACGTATCGAGGGCGGTTTTTCTGTCACGGGTCTTCAGCCAAGGCTACCGTTACTTCGTCACCAGCCGGGATCGAAGAAGTTTCATCCTGCGCCGGGCCACCAGGGCGTGCTCACTGCCAGAGTCAAATTGCAGGTACCTCTTCCAATGATCTGCGGCCAGATCCCACTGGCCGAGTTTTTCATAAACCGCCGCCAGGTTGAAGTGAGCGGCGCTGAAGTTGGGATCGCTATTTAAAGCTTGTCGGTAAGAGCGGACTGATTCTTCCCGGCAGTCGCGTTCGTCCAACACGTTGCCCAGGTTGAAATGCGCCCTGGAATGGTGTGGTTCAACCGCCAGGGCCAACCCGTAGTAGCGCTGGGTTTCGGCTAGATTGCTCTGGTTGTAATAGATGGTTCCGACATTGACGTATGCGTCTGTAAAATCGGGGTCCTGCTCGATAGCCTTAAGGTAAGCTTGCAAGGCCCGGGCATGCGAGGCCTTGTCCCAATCGTACCGCAGACCTTCTTCAAACCAATCGAGTGCGGTTCGGCCACCTGTGACATCGGGGAGGCTCTTTGCCGGCTCTTGAGGCCGCGTCTCAGCATCGAATCGAAAAAAAAGCTGCCCGGAATGGCCATCGATCAGACAATCCCTATGGCCGATCAGCAGCCGGTTGCCGAAGACGTAAAAGCGCTTGTTGTACAGATGCTCGTCGATTTCTGGAAGTTTGGCTCGCAGGGAACGGATGCTTTGTTGGATCTTTCTCGCCGAAAGACCCCGGTTGACCAAGCCTTTAGCTGTTTTCAGACAAACCAAGTCGAGAAAACCGTCAAGTGGCCGTCCCTTGGAGCGCAGGGTGGGTCGGACCAAGCCAATGCGTTCCCAGTACCGAAGACGCCCGGTCTTGATCTTCAAGATCTTGGAAACGTCCTGGCGGGTGAAGTGAGCCAACATCCCTAGGCCTGTTTTCGGCGTCTCTGGACTAGAGGCGGTGCGGAGGCATCGACGCGGGCCGCTGGTTTCTTCTTGGTAGTGGCTTCCAGACTCTTCTTGAGGGCTTCCATTAGGTCGACGACTTGCGCCGGTCTCTGGGGCTCGGCCAGCGTTACTTCCTGACCCTCGATCTTCTGATGAATGATCTGCAAGAGCCTTTCGCGGTGCTGATTGACGAGCATTTCTTCATCGAAATCCTCGGTCAGGTTGTCGATGATCTGCTTGGCCAGAATCAATTCCTTGTCCGTGAGATCCATCTCAGGCCCATCGAAGATCTCCTCCATGCTCTTGAACTCACCTTTGTGAAACAGGGTATGCAGCAACAGACCCCGATCGGTGAAGGAGACGGCTGCAATGTACTATGTACTCCTTTTCCCTCATCACGAAACGGGTGATGGCGACCCGTCCCGTCTCGGCTCATGGCCTTCAGCAGTAGCAAGTAGCCCTTTTCGGCGCCTTCCTGTGGGAGAAGATAGTAGGTGCGGTTGAGAAAAGAGGGCTGAAGGCGGGACCGGTCGACGAAGGCGATAATTTCGATGTTGCGGGAGGCTTCACCCTCCGCCTTTTCAAAGTCCTCCCGTTCCAGGACCACGTAACTTCCCTTCTCGTATTCATATTCGCAAATCAGATCCTCTCGAGTCAGATACTCTTCACAGACCGGGCAAAAGTATTTTTGATTGACGCGCTGCTTGCAGACCTTGTGCAGGAAGTTGAAAGAGAGATCCCGGCGCCGTTGAGAAGTCTCTACGCGTACTGGACTAGAGACCAGCCCAAACGTGATCGATCCAGACCAAAGGGATAGCATTACAGTCCAATTATACCACGGAAGGCCTGTGTTCTAAATATTTTATGGAATTTGGTGAAGAAGCTACCGGGGAGTAAGTAGTGCGCGTGCTATGGACGAGGTGCCTTCAAATCGCTATGATGCGGCTTCTCCGATAGCCTCGGGGAGAACGCCTTTCGGCACGGCTGACCTCTTCAGGTGAGCGAGAGCGGCGCGCAGCGCAGGGGAGGATAGGATGGCCCACAAGATAGCGATTCTGCCGGGAGACGGGATCGGACCCGAGGTGATTTTCGCCGGCGTGGCGGTTCTCGAAGATTGCGCCCGACGGCATCGACTCGACCTGGAAACGGAAGAATTCGCGGTGGGAGGCCGGGCCATCGACGAATTCGAAAACCCTCTTCCGGACCGGGCCATGAAGGCTTGCCAGCAGTCGTCGGCGATCCTGTTGGGTGCGGTTGGGGGCCCCCAGTATGATTGTTTCCCTGCCCACTTGCGCCCCGAACGTGCTCTGCTACGCCTTCGACGCGAGTTGGGTCTGTACGCGAATCTCAGACCGGTCCACTCCTACCACAGCCTGCTGGATGCATCCCCACTCAAGCGGGAAGTGGTGCAGGATGTGGACATCTTGATCGTGC
Source organism: Acidobacteriota bacterium (assembly GCA_965205565.1). GTDB lineage: Bacteria > Acidobacteriota > UBA6911 > RPQK01 > CBDBID01 > CBDBID01. The sequence continues at coordinate 213,043 of CBDBID010000044.1, read as the reverse complement.
GTGAACTCACGGGAGGCATCTACTTTGGCGAACCTCGCGGTCTGGAAACGCGTAGTCAGGGGAGAGTCGGATTCAACTCCGAAGTCTATTTTGACTACGAGATTGAGCGGATCGCCCAGGTGGCCTTCCAGGCAGCGCGCCACCGGCGTCGAAAAGTGTCCAGCGTGGACAAATTCAATATTTTGGAAAGTTCCCAGCTGTGGAGAACGGTCGTTCAGGAGGTGAGCGGCGAGTACCCGGACATCGAGCTGGAGCACATCCTGGTGGACAACGCAGCCATGCAGTTGGTGGCCCGCCCGCGGGACTTCGACGTGATCGTTTCGAGCAACATGTTTGGCGACATTTTGAGCGATGAAGCAGCCATGCTGGTAGGTTCCATCGGCCTTCTACCTTCAGCGAGTCTAGGGGAATCCTCGGGCCGAGGGCGTTTGGGGCTGTATGAACCCGTGCATGGAACGGCGCCTGATATCGCCGGTCAGGGCAAGGCCAATCCGGTGGCTGCCATCGCCTCCGTAGCCTTGCTGTTTCGCCATTCCTTGGAGCGCGATGACATCAGCCGCGAGATAGAGGCCGCGATTGAAAAAGTGCTCGATCGAGGATTGCGCACCGAGGACATCGCAGCCGGCAGCGGCAAGATTGTGGGAACTCAGGGGATGCAGGACGCAATATTAGAAGCTCTCAACGACTGAAACCCCTCTAACCTACTTTCCACGTTGTCCTTTTTGCTATAATAAGTTATTACCTGTAAATGCGAAACAATCCCAGAGAAAATTTGCTGAATATTCATCGCCGTCACGTGAAGGCCTGGCAGCAAAAGAAACTGGATCACCTTCGCGATCTCTATACCGAGAATGCGATTATTTTTAACATCCTTCCCCCGCCTCGTTTCGCTGCTTTCAAAACCTTCGAGAACACGCTGCAGCAGTACTTCTCTAAGATCCAGGATCTGGCGTTGTTTACCTCCAACATCCAGATTGAAGTCCACGGAGAGATCGCCTGGATCACCTCTCAGTTTCTAATGGCCTTCAATATGAATGGGAGCCTCAGAAGGAAAAACGGCCGCTGGACGGAGATCTACCAACAAACCAACGGCCAATGGAAGCTGACGCACCTGCATTCCTCATCGGATCCTCCGGGTGAGTGAGCACTCACCTCCTGTGTCGCAGCCGATAGTGTCTGGAAAGCTGTTGTAGACCCAGCCAGCCCAGAAGGTAGGCAAATCGGGGGAAGAAGAGCAGTTTTCGGATCAAGGGTATCAGCGTTGCCCGCATCACGAAACGAATCATCGTTTCTTTTTCTCTGCGCCTGAAGAGCTGAGCCAGGGTGGCTCGATTCAAGAAGTAGCAATCGATGTTCTCGTTGAACACCAGCCGGTTCCTGGCGGGAAGAAGAAGAAACAAGATCCGGTGGAGACGAAAAATCGGTCGTCTGGAGAAGACCGCGGCCACGATGTCCGGATGAGACCGAACTGCGTCCCATAAGGAGGTCAGTTTCTTGCGGAACCCGCCGGGACCGTAGGTGAGAATTCGATGGACCGCGGAATGAGCGCCAAGAATCTCCCGGGCGTCTTCCCGGCAATAGACCGTAACCCGGGCTCTGGGTGCAACGTGAGGCTCCAGAAGTACGTCGAGAGTGGAAACCATGGTGCGCAGGTCTTCGGTCTGGATCAAAAGAACCCGGCTCTGGGTGGTCATCGGGACTAGTGGCGGTCTGGTCGGATGCGCCACTCGCCAGAGAAAGAAACGTACCAGCGCACTGCGACCGGCATAGAAACAGTCCAAGTTTTCGTTGACCGCCAAGCGACGGCCCGCCGGAATCAGAAAAAACAGAAGCTTGTGCAACCGAAAAGTCGGCTTTCCGGAAAGGTGGGTGGCCACGACGGAGGCGCGGAGCCGTCTCAGCTGCTGCGCCACCCGTAGGTTTTGGCGCCACTGCCCGGGCCGGTAGGTGAAGATCTTCTCAACGCCGGGGGAAAAGGCAAAAGGGACCGATCTTCGCCTCTGCAAAAAACGGCGACGGAAGAGTGCGCCATCGGACGCCTCTCGTGCAGAGTTTTGAGAACTTGCCGCATGCTGGCACTGTCGTCGCTCTGGATCACCAATGTGGTTTGAGCAAGCGGGACTCCGTGACGCAGGCGCCGGTACCAGAAACGAATCAGGTCGGGGAGACCGCTGTAGAAACATTCTCCGTGTTCGTTCACGATCAGGGTCTGCGGAATCGGCAGCAAGAAAGGCAATATCTTCCAGCGCAGGAATCCTTTCTCTCCCGTAAAGAAAACGATCGTTGAATCGAATTCCTTGTGGTGAAGTTCTCTCCAGGTTTTCCACCACGAACCTCCTTTTATCCGGGTGACGACCGCTGTGGCGGAAAGAAGCCTCTCCCATTCTGGAGATGGCTCGAGGTGGCGGTAGCTTTCGACCATCAAGACCCGGCCTAGGGCTCGGGTCGGGAAGAACCGCTCCAGAAAGCGGGGGAAGGACGCGGGTGTCGTTCTGGGGGGGCGGAGGAGGGAACTCCACAACGAGAGGGCGTTCAATGGTGCCAGACGGCCCTGGTAGTCGATTTTCCAGGCTGGCCAGGGTAGGCGCCAGGCGGATTTCTTCAGCCGAGCGTAGCCCCAATTGAGAAGAGGGAAGATGACCTTGTCATAGGAAGAATCCTCAGATGGGGGACTGGCAGGGAAATAGGAGGCTGACCCACTTACCGGGAACTTCTCCAGGGCGGCGCGCGAGTCGGGATGGTCGACCAGGAAAACGTCGAACTGCCAGTTGGGATGAACTTCTCTCAACTGTTTCAGCACGTAGAAGAAATTCGGGGGGTGGCAACATTGGACCAGAAGCACTCTCTCAACGGCCATGGGTCTGCCCTCTGGTAGATTGGGCCATCGATTGATAGATGCCCGCTAACTGATCTCCTATTGCATTCCAGTCGTAGTAGCGCTCCACCGTCTCGCGGCCCTGGTGCCCCAGCTTTTCTGCGAATTCCGGATGGCGGAATAAAGCCAGGGTCCAGAGTGCGAATTCGCCGGCTTCCTCGGCTACCAGGATGTTCTCTCCGTGGCCAGACCGCAGCCCCTGGCAGGCCAGACCGGTCGCTACCGTGACTTTACCGGTGGCCCAGGCCTCCAGGATCTTTCCTCGGATGCCGACGCCCGTCCGCAGTGGCACGACCACCACCTGAGCGAGGTGGTAGTAGGTTCGAATATCCTCGACATAGCCGGTGACGGTCACGTTCGGATGCCGATCCAGGTTGCGGATCGCGGTGGGCGGATCCGCACCCACGATGTAGAGCTGGCTTTCCGGACGATCTTTCACAATCAGGGGAAGAATCTCGTCCACGAAATACAGCATGGCGTCCACGTTGGGATAGTGGCGAAAGGCCCCCACAAAGAGCATGCTGCAGGGCTCGATTGGGGCCGTCTGGTCCGGCCGAAAATAGGCGATGTCGACTCCCGTGTTGAGCACGCACAGCGACTCTTCATCCAGGTACCCGCGCAGGTAGTCGCGGTCCACATCGGTCACACAGACCACCCGGTCCACCTTCTGGCACATCTGAAGCTCCCGGTAGAGCGTTTGCAGCGTCCGGTAATACTGGGCGATTTTCCCCAACAGGTTCCCTTGAATGGAGACCAGACTGGAAGCGCCTTTGTAATTGACCTCGATCTCAGTCATCAGTTTGGGCGTAAATGGGGCCAGGTCTGCATATAGCGCCATTTGGGGCCACTCGAAGTGGATGATGTCAAAGTCGTCCTGAGTCAGGAGTCGCTCCAGACAGGAGCGCAGCTCCGGGCAGTTGAATTCCTCGAACGGCTCGTAGGGATAAGGGGAAACATAGTCGTATTCTCGGCGCAAGATGCCGTACACCTGACGGCAGGGCAGATTCAAGTTACCCATCACCTGCGCTTCCTCCTGGGTTTCCAGGAAGGTCACCAGTGTAGTTTCGTACCGCTGAGAGATACGCTGAAGCAGTTCCAGCACTCGGCCTGCCCCGCCGTGACGGGCGCGCTGCGGCCAGGTACGCGCTCACGACCAGGACTCGCAGCCGCTCTTCACGATTCCGAGCGTCCTGCGCTCGCGGAGGGCCGAAGTCGTGCAGGAAGGTGAGCGGCCGCTTGACCCATTCGAAGAGCTGCCCGTCGCCGCAAGCGCGCCGGGGCTCGCCAAAGCGTTCTTTCAGAAGCCTGGGAAGCCTCTTAAAGGCCCCCAGATAAGCTCGAATGGACAAGCGGACGTTCAGGTGAAACGGAATCCAACACAGGTGCCGGATCAACGTTCTCAGTTGATAGTTCTTCCACAGATACCAGAGTTTCCGTCGTTCGATCATCTCCTGAAGCTGTTCTGCACTGAAGCGCACCGCGCTGCTGCCCCGGTGTTTGTGCAGCACCCGGCTTTGAGCGGCCAGCAGCACGGTCCAACCACGCCGCCAGGCGCGGTAGCTCAAGTCGGTGTCTTCCAGATAACAGGGTTCAAAAAGGGGAGAGAAGCCGCCCAGTTCCAGGAAACGCTCCTTATGAAACGCCGAAGACCCTCCTCCCGCCCACAACACAGGAAGAACGGGCCGGCTGTCGTGCCAGACTTCCAGGGGCTCGTGGGAAAGCTCCAGGTATCCCCTGCGCCAGCGTGCCTGGGTATTCCCGGTTTCGTCGCGCCTTTTGCCCTGCGGAAAATCGATCTGGCTGGTCACGGCAAACACCCTGGGATCTTCAAACGCTTCCAGCAAAGGCGGGAGGAAGTCTTGGTCGACGGTCATGTCATTGTTGAGGAGCACGACGATATCGTGCAGGGCCGCCTGCACCCCTCGGTTGTTACCCTCTCCAAAACCCAGATTGGAGGCTTGTGCCACCACCCGCACCTCGGAATGATACCGGTTGAGCCACGCCAGGCTGTCGTCCTCGCTCCCGTTGTCGACCACCAGGATTTCATGATCCCTTCCCAGTTCGGCAGACGGCTCTTTGCAGAGCCGGCAGACTCTCTTGCAACAGGTGGCGGCCGTTCCAGTTCAGCACGACGATGGAGCAGAGGCTTGAGGCGGAAGTCTTGGTTGACGCCGATGGGAGGGATGCAAACGGTAGAAGGCGCCACAGGCCAGCCAGCCACTCGAGCCCAGCCAGGGTCGCCAGCAAGAGTAGTTGAATGGGGAGTAAGAGCAGCCAGAAAATGAATCGAAGAAGCATATCCGTTTCCGTGCAAAGCGACCCGCGAGCGCCTTGTTCTCGCGGGTCCGCTAGCATAGGAGCGCGGCTATTTTGGCGTCAAGCAGCGGCGTTCGGAAGCTGACTAGCAGCCGAAAAAACCGGCCCTTCGGGTTATAATGGGCCTCGGTCATGAGGCTGAGGATCAGGCGAACGCCAACCCAGATTCCTTACAGGTGCCCTTGTGGTGGGTGCGGCCCTCGTCGCGCTGGGGCAGGCGGCTACCGTGCGCACCCTGAATCTGGTTGAAATGGAGCGGCACGCAGATCGGATTTTTTGGGGCCAATGTGTGTCGGTCGTGCAGCGAGGCCAGGCGTCGCCAGGCCTGCCGATCCAGCAGTTCACTTTCCGGGTGCGTCAGGCTATCAAGGGTGTCCGGGAAGGCCAGAAGATCACTTTTCTCCAGATTGGAAGGGCCGGGCCCGCCCAGGCGGGCATCTTCGAACTCCCGAGCTACCGGGAGGGCCAGGAAGTTCTACTCTTTCTCCACGCCGACAGCTCCAAGGGCTTAACCAGCCCGGTGGGTTTGCAGCAGGGTGTCTTCGCCGTTGGCAAGCAGGAGGGAGGAGGGGCGACCGTCGTCAATGCACTAAAGAATCGCAACCTAGCTTTTGGACTCAGTGACCAGACTGCGGCAACCGGCCTGAATCGAGCCGATCTGAACCGCCTCCAAAGGGGCCACCTTCTCTCTTTGGCGGAGCTGGTTCGCATGCTGGACAAGATCCGGAGTCATCGATTTTCCAGCGGCAGGGCGACCCAGTGACCCAGGCAAAAAAGAGAACTGTTCCTATCTCTATTGCCAAACCAATACCTCGAAACCCCTGCGGACTAGTTCCAGGATGGTCTTTTTTGGCGGTCATGTTGCTGAGCGCTTTCACAGCGACCGGCTTCGGGGGCGGCCCGCTCATCGTGGAGCGCAGTGGGGCGGTCTTTTCCTGGGATCCGAGCCAGCCCGTTAACTTCGCCATCGATCAAGGGCCTCTGGGTGGGCTGTCCAATGAGGAAGCGAGCGATATCGTTCGGGATGCCTTGGCCAAGTGGGAGGCTGTTCCCACTTCCACCATTCGATTTCAGGATGCCGGCCCTTTGACCGTGGACGTGAGCTGTTGCGACACGTCGGCGCCAGGTTACTACGAGGCCTTTCTTGGATGAGGGGGATCATCTGGAAAATCCCATCGTTTTCGATTCCGACGGTCAGATCGTAGACGACCTTTTGGGTATAGGCTCCAGTGATTCAGTTCTCGGTTTTGCGGGTATTCGGTCCTTCGACGAGGAAAACCAACGCTTTGTTGCAGGCTGGGCCGTGCTGAACGGAACGGATACAAGTCTTCTCGAGCCGCTGGTTCTCCACGAGTTCGGACATCTGATTGGCTTGGCTCATACCCAGGCGGGCAACGAGTTTAGGCAGCTACCACTAGTCAACCGAATACACATCCCCGTCATGTTCCCGACGCTGTTAGCGTTTGGTCCGAAGGAGCCGATCCTGGACGACGTGGCCTGGCTTTCCTGGCTCTACCCGGAAGAAGGCTTCCGCGACGCCACGGGAACCATTCGGGGCAAGGTGTCGCGACGAACCGGCGGGGCTTTCCAGGGCGCCAACGTGGTGGCCGTGGAGCTGAAGGAAGACGGATCTCTGGAAGAGACGAAGACGGTAGTTTCCGCGGTCTCGGACTTCCTGATCACCAATGACGGCCGCTACGAGCTTCCCGGTCTCCCTCCGGGAGGTTATTATGTTTTTATTGAGCCTCTGGACTCGGAATTCGTCCGGGAAAGTGCGGTGGGACCATTCGACGCCCGTTTCACCAACTTCGAGAAGGATTACTACAACGGTGAAAACGAGTCGGGCACCGATTCGGACCAGTTGGACGAGAAGGTGCTGATTCACGTCGAAGCTGGCCAAACGGTCGAAAACATCGACCTGGTCTCGAATGAGACCATCAATCGACTGGATCTGCTGGGCGACGACGATGAGATGACCTTCGAGTTTCCCGAGGGTTTCAGCTTCCCTTTCTTCGGGCAGGTCTATGCGGCTGTGGTGGTCAACAGCGACGGCAATCTGACCTTCACGGCCGGGGACAGCCAACCCGGCGCGGCTCGAAGCGAAGGACGTTTCCTGTCAGGTCTTCCCCGCATCGCTCCTCTGTTTACGGATCTGGACCCCGGCGTGGGCGGCCAGGTGCGCTCCGTATTCAACGAAGGCCAGATTACCTTCACCTGGCAGGACGTACCGGAATTTACCGAGGTCGGAAGTCGCCCCGGCAACACCTTTTCGGTGACTCTCTTCGCCAACGGCGACATCGACTTCCGCTACCAACAGATCAACGTCATCCCGGACGACAATCTGCAAGCCATCGTGGGGGTGACTCCAGGGTCAGACACGCCCGGAGGGACGGTCGATTTTTCTGAACTGACGGTTGCCGTATCGATGCAGAATGTCGCCGTTTACGAAGTATTCCCGGGGAATTCCTTTGATCTGGTGGGCGCTATCGCCTTCTTCCAGGCCGCCACCCATTCTCTATATTTCCCCCTCTACCTGGGAGATGGGAACCGGTTTTCAGGTTACGCCGTCAGCAGCGACTCCACTGGTGAGGCCAAACTGACCTTGGAGGGGCGAGGAGATAACGGAGAGTTGCTGCCCTTTCCCGACAACCCTCACGCGTCCAGTGTGCCAGCCCGCACCCAGCTGGCTCGTTTGGGCAGAGAATTCTTCGGTGTCAGTCTGGCCACCGTCCAGAGAGGCTGGATTCACATCCGCTCCAACACCGACGAGCTGGCCAGCTTCTTTCAGTTCGGAAACGGGCTTTCCGGACCGCTCACTAAGATGGACGGCTCGGTGGCTTTGCGGCGGCAGTCCACAACTCTGTACTTCACCCGAGTCTACGATGGGATCCAGACCTTTCCCTCTCTGAGCGGGCCCCAAGACGCTCAAACCACCTTGGCACTGGCCAATCCCAATACGGAGACGTTGCGCCTGCGGTTTACTCTGTTCGATCCAGCGGGACAGCCTATCGGTCCTACCGCTGAGCGGACCTTGCAACCGCAGGGTGTTCTTTTCGAAAGGGTAAGTTCCATTTTCAATCAGCAGACACCCCTTTCGAGGGGGTTTGTGCGGGTCGAGGTGGTGGAGGGCCCGGGGGCGATCGGGTTCGAGCTTATCGAACTGGCCGATACGTTCCTGGGTTTGAACGCCTCTTTCGGAAGCGTCCAGAACGTCGCATTTTCCGCGCAGCTGGCAACGGGGCTGTCGGTCTTCACCAGTCTGAAGGTGGTCAATGCTTCGGCCAACCAAAGGACCCTCACGCTGACCGCCTATGGCGATGACGGCACGGTTATCGGCGTCTTGGGCCAGATCGTGCTGGATCCCAATCAGAGTCTCCAAAGAAATGTGGGAGAGATCTTCAAGTTGGGACCCGGTCCGGATCCACCCATTACCGGATCGATTCGGCTCGAGGCCGATGGTCCGGGCATTATCGGTGACGTGGTTTTTGGGGATCCCAACCGTATCGATTACGCGGCGGCGCTGGCTTTGCAGACCGGGTGTTTCGTGAAGGCGATCTTCAGTCAGGTCGCGAATGTGGTCACTGCTGGAGACCCTTCGAAGTCCACATTTACCGGCATCGCCTTCTTCAATCCCGGAGCCCAGATCGCTCAAATCACCGTCAGGGTGTTCGATCGAGATGGCCAATTGATCGGCGAAACGACGCTCAGCCTGGGAGCCAACGAGCGGCGCTCGAACGTGGTGACGGAGCTGGTGGGCGCCAGCGCGGGGCTGGTCCGCGGCTATATTATCGTCACGTCCACCTCTCCCGTGGTCGCCCAACAACTATTCGGAAACAATTCCTTGCAGTTTCTCTCCGCCGTGCCCCCCCGCGTGGTTCAATGACTTCGGCCTTCGATGTCAGGGAGATTTGGTAAAAACCCCTGAGGGCGCGATGGCTGAAGAGAAAACCTTGGCTTTCGCTCATGAGAGTGAGGAGGTGTTCGCCAAGTTTTTGGATTTTTATCAGGTCGAATGGCGCTATGAATCTGTTTGTTTCCCCTTGAAGCGGAATGAAGACGGCCAGGTTGTGGAAAGCTTCACGCCTGACTTCTACCTCCCTGGGTTCGATCTCTACGTCGAGCTGACCACCATGAAGCAGAGCCTGGTGACACGGAAAAACCGAAAGATCCGACGAATGCGCAGACTTTATCCGGACGTAAAAGTAAAGATTTTCTACGGCCGGGATTATCGCAAACTGCTCTTCAAATTCGGATCTCTTCCATGAGCCGAATCTCCACCCGTCTACAAGAAAAAGACGCCCAAAGTCGTCAAGAAAACCCTTTTCGATGCCGGCTCAATTCAGTGTCGGGTACGCGAGCTGGCCGATGAAATCGAACGGGACTACCAAGGCCGCGATCTCTTGCTGGTGGGTATCTTGAAGGGAGCGTGTCTGTTTACTTGCGACCTGTTGCGCGCTTTGTCCCTGCCGGTGGAAATCGATTTCATCGCCATCAGCCGCTACTCTCCACGGCTTCCAAGTGGAGAGGTGAAGATCATCAAGGATCTGCAGGAGGACGTCACCGGAAAACACCTGCTGCTGGTCGAGGACATCGTGGATACCGGGCTGACCCTTCATTACCTGGATCACGTGCTGTCCAGCAGAAGACCGGCCTCCCTGAGCATCTGCACCTTGCTGGATCGACCGGACCTACGGTTGGTCGAAATCCCCATCAAGTACGTGGGCTTTCTGGTGAGCCATGAATTCCTGATCGGGTACGGTCTGGATTATCGCGACCACTATCGCAATCTACCCTACATCGCGACCATGCACCTGGAAGAAGGTGCGAGCCCCATCTGATCGGGGACTGAAGGGCTCTCGATCGCTCTGGTCCTCTGTGCAAAGTTGGCACAGAAGCTTTATCATCGATCATCGACATGTACTGGGCCTTGTATGGCGGCCTGCTTTTCCTGCTTACCTTGGTCGTGGCGGCAGTTTATGCACTGCTCTACGCCTTCTTTTTGGGAGTCCGGGAGAATTACCTTCGCTACTATCAAAAAGCGGAGCTTCAGTGGACGGGGGTGCACCAGTCCTGGAATTGGAAACCACGACTGGCTCGTCTCCTGGTGGTTTCCTTTCTCTCCGCCTGGTTGATTCTCACCTGGTGGTTGGCCTCCCCCCATTGACCACTTTGAAGGGTGAATTACAACAAGGCTGCTCTACGGGGCGGCCTTGAACCACAGGAGTGGCCGAACCACTCTGGGCCTGTTGCCAAATCAGGCGAGGTCTCGAAATGGCCGGCTTGAGCATAAAGACGCCACATCGATTCTTGCAGCTGCCAAGATAGAGCGGCGCGCGTCAGCAAGCGGCGGGGAATTGATCCGTTCACTTGACGCCGGTGTCCCGCGTTGCCTGCAGTGGGGCCAACTCTGGCGTGTGCCCGAACTGTTACATTTCTAGCCGCTTGCTGACGAGGGTGTTGCGAAAGGCCTCCTGAGCACCTCCCGGTGGTGCGAAGATCAGATCTGCAATCGTAAGATTTAAGAGCAAATACTGCATAATCAACAGGTTAAATCTGTGTTCTCACGACCGCAGATTCCGTCAAAGTTCGCCTAATCCGTCTTTTGCGACATCGCTCTGACGCGCGCGGCCCTGTGTGAAGTTGGCTCTGGGCAAACCGGCAGGGTTCGTCGGATGTAGGGTCTCCAGGGCACAATTCTTGAGTCCCGGGACTTTTCGGGCCCTCATGGCCACGGGACCCAGGATCAGTCCTGCGGTTCCCAAAGCGATGTGCGCCCCCATGGCTAGATCCGTGACTGTCATCGGTCGAGATGAAACTATACGCGATTCGGGTCGGCAAGGAGGCTGTCTTGAGCCCGGCAAGCTTGTATCGCACCGGTACAGTAGTGTACCCAAGTGGATGGAGAAAGGAATTCTTAATGATCCGGTTAGGAAGCGGAGATTATCGTTACGAAGTGGTAGCGGACTGGGTTCGTTTGCCAGCAGGATGGTCTTTCGGGTGGATTCCGAGTGTGGCGGTGGACAGCCGAGATCGGGTCCACGTTTACAGCCGCAGCGAGCATCCCATGGTGGTTTTCGATCGCGAGGGAAACTTCTTGACTTCCTGGGGTGAGGATGTCCTGCGGGACGCCCATGGCCTCTACGTAGATGGGGAGAACAACGTCTATTGCACCGAGCGCAATACCCACTGCGTGCATAAATTCAACCCTGAGGGTGAGTTGCAGTGGACCCTGGGTTCGCCGGGAATTCCGAGGCCTCCAGGAGTCCCTTTCAACCGCCCCACCGATCTGGCCCTGGCGCCGGATGGCTGTTTTTTCATTAGTGACGGTTACGGCAACTTCAAGGTGCACAAGTACTCTCCAGAGGGCGTGTTGCTGAGCAGCTGGGGTGAGCCGGGCGATGGCCCGGGACAGTTTGGCCTGGTTCACAGCGTCTGGGTGGACTCGGATTACCAGATCTACATCTGTGACCGGGAAAACAACCGGGTGCAGATCTTTGATGCTGAAGGGAGATTTCTCCGCGAGTGGACCGGATTTCTGCGTCCTGACAAGCTTTGGTTTGATTCAAATGAGACCATTTTCATGGCTGAAATCGGGTCCCGCGTGACCGTACTCAATCGGGCCGGCGAGATCGTTTCGCAATGGGGCGAAGCCGGCCAAGAACCCCACCAGTTCCGAGCCTTTCCACACGGCATCTGGGGCGACAGTCACGGGGATCTTTACGTGAGCGAAGTGGGCGCTCCCGGGCAGTTGAAAAAGTTCGTCCGCGTGTAAGACCGGTTTCGAAATCGATGGTAAAGGTCATTTGTGGCTGTTTCAGTTGGGACACCGCAACCCCTGAAATCCGTGCTCTGCTTCAGTTGGGATACTGTAGGAGGCCCCGGCAGCTGTCGTCAAGAAAACTGAGCGGTTTCCCGCCGCTACCTTTGGGTGCGGCACTGTAGGAGCTGCGCTGGGCAAAACGCCCACTTTTCTCTGATAGATGGACGCACAGCTGGGTGACCGCAGGTCTCCACTCGTGCAGTGGCAGAGACCTCCGGTCGGGTGAGGGGCAAGTCCAGGAGACCTTCGCCCAGGGCGTACCCAACGACGCGAGGTCCCGGGTCTCAGGCACCAATTTTGAACCCCGCCAGGTCCCGCGGTGGAACCGCCAGAGGAAGCAGTTGAGCCCTGTCCAGGAGGAAGCAACTATGGTTAAATCCGTGACGATGGGTTGGAAAGGCCAAACATCAACCCAACAGGCTGGCCAGCCTGGATTTGAGCCGGGAGAGGGCGCATGCACATTGAACCTGTGGAAATGATCATCCAGAGTGCTGCGGGAACGCAGCGTCGGGCCTTCACGATCGGGTCGGTTGGCGGAGCTCGCTACGCCTCTAGAGACATCGAAGGCACTCGCAGGAGTCTCGACGCAGCCCTGGCCCGGGGAGAATCGGGTACCAAGACCAACCCCTCGATTTTCCATATCGGTCGCTACCTTCTGACCCAGTCGCCGGAATTCGAAGTCCAGGGACCCCTCACGGGCGGGGAAGCCGAGATCGTTGCCATTCTGGACCGGGACGAGATCTTTATCAGCACGGGCAGTGACCAATGTGACCGGGAGCTGGATCCCCTTTTCCAGGACAAACCCAAACAGATGTGTCCCCATCCCGTCGCCTCGGTGGCCTGGCCCTACAGTGAGGTGCGCAACCACTGGGACCAGCTTCGGATCTCTAGTGAAGTGAGTGTGGGACCGCACACCGTGCCCCTGCAGGACAGTCCGGCTTCAGCTCTCGTGGATCTCGAGTTTCTTCTCGCTATGGCGGATGTGCGAGGGTTGACCCGCCCGGCTTTTCTCTATTGCGGTTCTGTGCCTCTTCTGGACTCGGTGGCTTCGACCCTGAAGAAACGTTCGTTGCCGGAAGAAACTGGACACGGAGTGGGCGATTCATTCCTGGCTCGACTGCACGATCCCGTCCTGGACCGGGCCATCGAGCACCGCTACCGCGCCAGACCGGTGGGCGATGATTTGGAGGAGAGGTAATGGGTTTCTCAGTCTGTTCAGCCCGCCTGTGAACAGACTGAGTAGCGAGGGACGAACCGGGAGGTCCCTTTCCGTCAACGCCCGCGCCGTCCCGAGCCTTTGCGGGCGGAGCTGCCCGGTTGACGCCCTCTTTCGGCCTGGGCTATAGTGCGCCGCCCGAAAGCAACCCGAAAGAGGACCGATGCCTTCTGTCAATCTCCTTCGTCCCCGGGGCCCACACCTGAAGGGTATGAGCCGCATCATCTTCCTGGTGGTGGGCCTGTGGGCGCTGCTGGTGTTCGGGTTCCAGATCCTGCTGGTGCTGGTTCAGCACGATCCCATGGGTTCCAGTTTCCTCACCGACAACCGTTTCCTCGGCTTTCCGTTTCACTACTGGTTTACGGGTCAGTTCACCATTCTCGGTTTTCTCCTCCTCTGCCTCCTGTTCAACCGCCTTTATGACCGATTGACGATCCGCACGGCAGCCGGATCGGGGAAAGAAGAAGCTGATGGAAGCCCTTGAATTTCGACCCTTCCCCGCTCTGATTGTGGGAGTGGTACTGCTTCTGTTCGTCCTGGTGGGCTTCATCACCCGGGTTCGAAACCTGGACGAGTTCTGGGTGGCGGGTAGAAAAATCGGCGCCTTTTCCTCGGGCATGGCTATTGCCAGCAACTGGATGAGTGCCGCCAGCTTTCTGGGAATGGCCGGACTCCTCTACCTGCAAGGTTATTTCGGACTGGCCTACGTCCTCGGCTGGACCGGCGGATACGTCCTTCTCCTGGTTCTGATGGCTTCCCAGATCCGTAACTTCGGGAAGTTTACGGCCCCGGATTTCATCGGCGACCGATTCTATTCGAAGACCGCCCGTTTTCTGGCGGCCATCATTACCCTGGTGATTTCCTTCGTCTATGCGGTGGGACAGTACAAGGGCATTGGAGAGATATTCACGTGGATCTTCGGGATGGATTACCGACTCTCCATCCTCACCGGGACGGTGGTCGTGCTCTCCTATGTGCTGCTCTCGGGAATGCTGGGCGTGGTACGAAACCAGCAACTGCAGTACGTCGTCTTGATCACGGCTTTTCTGCTGCCCCTGTTCTTCATCGCCAAGAAGATGGGGTTCTTCTACATCATCCCGCAAATTGGCTATGGAGAGGCGGTCTCCCAACTGCAGAACAGTCATCCCGACTTCTCGTTGCCCTGGGGCCATCAAGGAGTGTTCCAGTGGATCGCTCTCTGTTTCACCTTGATGGTGGGAACAGCCGGTCTGCCCCATGTGATCCAGCGCTTCTACCTGGTGCCGAGTGCGCGTGATGCCCGGGCCTCGGTGGTTTGGGGACTGTTTTTCATTGGAGTCCTGTACTGGAGTTCGCCCGCTTTTGCGGCCTTTGGAAAAATTCTCAACCCCAGTGGGGGCAGGGAAGTGGCCGATGTCATCATTATCAACGCTGCGGAGAACGCGGAACTGCCCGAATGGTTCACCGGCTTCCTGGCAGCTGGAGCGATTTCGGCGGCCTTCAGCACGGTGGCCGGGCTGCTGATGGCTGCCTCGGCCGCTTTTGCGCACGATCTCTACTTCGGTCTCTTCAAACCCACCGCTTCCCAGAGGGAACGGGTGGTCGTGGCCCGCATCGGCACGGTGGTGTTGGGACTGGCCATTATGATTGTCGCCCTTAATCCTCCAGCGCTGATCGGCCAGATTGTGGCCATGGCGTTTGCCATCGCGGGCTGCACCATCTTTCCTGTCTTCGTCCTGGGTATCTGGTGGAGTCGGGCCAATCGCGAAGGGGCTATCGCCGGGATGCTGGTAGGGAGTCTGATATCCATAGGCGCCTTGTTCTGGGGCGACAGCCCCCTGGCACAATGGATCCCGGCCACCTCGTCGGCCCTGATCGGCGCTCCGGTGGCCTTTTTGACCATCATCCTGGTCTCGCACCTGACGCCGCCACCGCCGCCAGAAAAAATCGATCCCTTGATGACCCAGATCCACCGGTGGGAATAAGGAAACGGGGATCCAAGAGACCCTTGCCCGTGATTCTTGGGATTTGGAACAAGAAGCGCAGTAAATGACGGCCTGGAAGGCCGTCCCACCGTGGCACGGGCATCCCTGCCCGTGATTGCTGACATCTGCAGTGGGCGGACAAAGTAGCAATCTCCCAAGCCTCTAGCCCTACTTCCTATCCGGAAATCGGCTTTTTAAGACGCTCGTAGTCGAGTCGACCCCAATCAACGGCTGGCAATCCGTTATGTGCAGTGGGCTGGGGACCTAAACGGACCACACAGAGTCGATTTTAGTCGATTTCAAGAGACACTTCGGCCCTTTGCCAGACGGATCGAGATGTCAGCCGCAGGAGCACCTCTACAATCGCAGGCGCGCCAGTACCAGCAGATTGTAGGAAAGGGTCGAGAGCTGCAGGTACTGCTGGAAGCGCTGCCAGCCTTTCCAGTGGCAGCGGTCCAGCCCGAAGACGCGCTTGAGCATCGAGATACAGCCTTCGATGCCGGCCCGAAAGCGGCGCAGTTGTTTGTATACCCAGCTGGAGGAGACCATCGATTCGATCGAGAGTCCGCACTTTTTGGCGAAAGCCACATCCTTGAGGCCGGGTTTGTTTTTGGCCAAGGCCAAGTTCGCTTTCGATGCAAAGCCCCCGTCCAAGCTGGCCTGACGCGGATAAGAGCCGTATTGATGGCAGTGCCGATCTAGCATCGTCTCCAGGTAAGTGCTATCGGACGGGTTGCCCCGCACCGGCAGACAATCCAGGATCAGAGAGGATCTGCCACAGGATAGAAAAACTTTGTGCCCATAGACCGTTTCCCGGCCGCCTTTGCGAATCAGATCGGTGTGCTCCTCGAAAATGGAAACCACCTTGTGGCTGGCCGGGACCGATTCCCCCCGCAAAACACGACGCTCGGTCTGATCGATCACTCGATGGGTCAGTTCCAGGTAGTGTTCGAGTAAGCTCCTCTCTCGCACAACACGGGGATGGCTGGAGTCTTCGCAGACCGCCAGGGCTGCCCGGGCGTAGCCTGCCATCTTGCGGGTGACTTTGAGCAGATCGCGATAAGGGCCAATGCGCAGGGTCTGACGGCGGGCATTGCTAATGGCCAGACAGCGGCGGCGAGCCCGCAAGCCATGATCCCGGTAAGGGAAGTCGACAAAACAAGAAAGTCGTCCCAGCCAACGGGCCAGCACCCGTACGCAATCAGAGAGCAGTTGATTATCGGTGGGGTGGTGAATCTCACTCTCCACCGGGGTGGCGTCGATTCTGACCTTCTCTCCCTTCTCCAAGCCTTGCTCACAGGCCCAGTCCACCAGCGCCGCGTTGATGGCCCGCCAGGTTGAGTGGCGGATGCGCGAGAGGTTCTCGGCCAGGGTGGAACGAGCCGGGGTCCAGCCCAAAGGCAGCCGGCAGAAGGCCCGCAAGCTCACAGAATCGGCCAGGTGAAAGGCCAAGCGGTCATAGGAGAACTGATGCATCTGTTTGATCACACCACAGCGCAACACCTGCTCCCCGCTCATTCCCGGAGCCCCTTTTGTCGAGTCTGCCTCACTGAGATCTTGCCAGACCCGTTCGTTCAGCTTAGAATTTTCATCGAGGATCTTGGAAATCTCCCGCAGTTCCTGTGCGTGCTGGTGATCGGGCCAGAGGGGAGTCAGCGGCAGCTGATTTTCACGACTTTGACGCATCTTTGACCTCCTGGCTTTGCCGTAAGTCTTGTTGTTTCAATGTTTTGTGAACATTATTGTACCAAGACACCACGACAACAATGGAGGTCGAAGATGCGACCTAAGCCTTTTATTTACAACTATTTATCCTTTTCCGGATGAGAACTAGAGCTAGAGTGTGTCGAGCAGGAAGAGAACGGCCTGGTTGAGCCTCCGGCGGGTTGCGGCAAGCATGGCCTGGCGCTGGTCGGTCTGCTGGGGCTGATCGCGCTGGCAGAAGTAGGCCGTCATGGAGCGGCGCGGTGACTGGTTCCGGTTCAAAACACCGCCGTGCCAGGTGTGACCGGTGAAAACTACCACGGTGCCGGCCTTGCCTTCGAGTTGGATTTCGCTGGGATGCGCTTTTGTGACATCCTCCATCTCATCTTCCGGAAAACCCAAGCCCAGATGGGAGCCTGGCACTACTCGGGTGGCGCCGTTCTCTGGAGTGAAATCGTCCAGCATCCAAATGGTGTTGCAGGAAAAGTGGTGGCTGGGTTTCTTTCGGTCCCGCCACCATTCCGGGTGCCAATCCGGATGCAAGGGCTGGTGCCCGCCTCCGGGCAAGGCAGAACGGGAGGCCACTGTGGACAGTTTGTATCCTTGTGGCAGGACGTGAGAAACGGCAGCCAGAATCCGGGGATAGGTAAAACAGATGTCGAAGATGGAGTCCTTATTGATGAGATCGTGAAGGATCACGGTGCCTGACTGAAAGTCATCGGTTTTCCTGCCGCTGTCCTCCTCCCGATAGGGCAGATTTGCCAAGCTTTCATTGAAGCCGTTTACGGCATCTGACGAGAGGATATCGGTAAAATACAGATAACCGTTCCGATCCAGAAAAAACTTTTCCTTCCCGCTCAGAGTGTCGTCGCTGACACCCAACTCTTCAAGAGCGCTGTTCATGTCCATACCGTACACATCCTCCAGTAGAAACCGTTAACGCACCAAAAGGGCGGAGGAGTAACCTCTCCGGTAGCGGCGTTTGCCTGTCCTGGCCGATCACTTCTCTAGATGGTCAGGTCATTCTCGCACAGGACGGCCAGCCAAGGAGGATCGGCGGCGTTTTTCCCATTCACTTCCCAAGCGCCGAAACGCGTCCCACGAAGTCTCGAGCTCCTTGGGCCACCCAGTTGGGCCACAGGACGTGGAACCAGCGGACCCCCAGGTCATAGTAATAATCGAGATCCTCGTTGACGATGAATCCAGCCGTGTTGCCGGATGCTGTGATCTTGCGAAGCGTCTCTTCAATAGCCGAGTTGACTTCCGGATGTTTCCAGTTGCCTAGATGGCCCATGCTCTGCGCGAGATCGCTGGGAGCCACGGAAAAGATATCGATATTGGGAACGGCAAGAATGTTGTCCAGATCCTCCAAGGCCTCCGCGTCTTCGATCAGGATGGACACCAGGGTCTCCTCGTTAGCGCGCGTGAAATAATCCTCGACGCCATAGGAGCGGCGACAGCCGGAGTAGACCCCTCGGTTGCCAAGGGGAGCGAACCTGGCCGCCTCGGAAATCCGTTGAGCTTGAGCCGCGCTTTTAACGTGGGGCACGATGATTCCCTGCGCACCCTGGTCCAAGGTGCGAGTGATGATCGAAGGTTCTCCGCTGGGGACCCTTACGATGCAGGCCATGTTCCACAGGTCACAGGCGCGAGACAGGTCGCCGATTCGTTCCCAGGTGACGGGTCCATGCTCGCACTCGACCCAGAAGGCGTCGAAGCCAAACTGGCCCATGAAATCAATCAGATCGCTGTTGCTGTAATGGCCCCCCACGATGCTGATGGCCTTGTTCCGAGACAACTTTTCTTTGATGTTGGTCACAATGTTTCTCCTTGCCTGCTGCTGGGGTCCGTAAAAGAAAAGGATTTACCTCCCACTCAAACTACTCCAATTTGTAGATGCGGCAACGTTTTCTGCCGGCTGGACTCGCCGTGTTGCTTCACCGGCCCCTTTTACAGACGTGACTGCCTCTACGAAACGGAGCCCTCAAGGTCCGTTTGGACCATCCGGTTATAGTTTTCCATCCCAGGGTTCCGCAAGGTTTATCCGCCGTTCTTGTTCCAGGGGGTGGATTTTGCGCCGTCGGAAAAAGCGGCAAGGGCGCCCAGTTTTCTTTTTCAGAATGGCCTTTGTAGAATGCCCGCAACATGGCCAACCAACCTACAGAGAGTGTCGAAAGCGGCGAACCACACCTCGTCCGAGCGGGCAGGCTGATGCCCTGGGGGTAGGTGAGTTGGCTGCCGCCCCGGTCGTAGGGCTACGCCACTGGAAGAATCTGCTGGGACCGGGGGTGTTTGCTGGCCGGAGCCTCCGTGGGGGCGGGAGAATGGCTTTTTGGACCGGCCGTCAGCGCCCAGTTTGGTGGGACGGTCCTGTGGCTTGCCTCGATAAGCATCGTCTTCCAGGTCTTTTTGAACACGGAGGTGACGCGCTACGCCCTGTACTGCGGAGAGCCCGTTTTCGTCGGCTTTCTTCGAACCCGACCGGGGCCCCGTTTTTGGACCTGCTTTTATCTGCTCATGGAGGTTCCCAATCTTTGGCCATTTATGGCATCCAACGCCGCCGTGCCCCTAGCGGCGGCCATCCTGGGACACCTGCCGGGTGACGCAGCCACCAGTTTTCTTGGCATCGTGGTGTCGGAGAGCCAATTGGTGCGAGTCCTCGGCTACGTCATCTTTCTTGCTGCCTTTCTTCCGCTCCTGTTCGGGGGAGCGGTGTATCGAATGCTCGAGCGGGTCATGACCATCAAGATAATTCTGGTGCTTGGATACCTGGCTGTGGTGGCGATCTTCACGGTCTCCGGACCCAATGTCTGGGAGGTTGTCACCGGATTTTTCCGGTTCGGGTCGGTTCCTCTTCGAGCTTCGACCGTAATTTCTGGATCTCACTTCTCGCTCACTGAATTGGAGGGGAAGACAGTCTACGAGCTGCATGGCACGGTGGAGGAGGACGGACCGCTGATCACGTCCTTCTCGGTGAAAGACGAGCAGGAGGAACGGGTTTTTGGAATGGGGGAAAAACTCCCTCCGGACGTCGAGGTACCGGTGCAGGGAATGCTGAGAGAGGCACTGGTCCGGGTTGGGCCCAAGCGTTTCTTTGTCGAGCATCAAGAAGAGGCAACGACTCTGAAGGCGAAGGGCAGGATCGCTGCCGATGGCCGCTGGCATGGGGAACGCTTCGCCCTGGTTCGGGAGGACGGTACACAGCACTCGTACAATCGCTTGGAGCAGGTTCCCTTGCCCTTTCGATCGCGCTTGCAGAGCTTGGTGGAAAACAAGGGCCTGGAGCGGCGCAATCTACTGGCCTACGTTTGGGAGCACGGCGCCCTGCCGCCGCTGCCATGGGCGTTGCTGGCTGCCTTTTTTTGCCATAGCCGGTATGGGCGGGGATGTCCAATTCGCTCTTTTCCAACTACGCCCGCGACAAGGGGTGGGGAATGGGCGCCCAGGTTGGAGCCATCCCCAGTGCGGTGGGTGGCCGCACCATCACCCTCTCCCACGTGGGTAAGGTGTTTCCTGTGACTGAGGAGAGTCGGGAGAAATGGCGAGGCTGGATCCGTCACATCACGAGGGAAGGGATCTGGATGCTGGCGTCCTTCTTGGGGATGGCCCTACCCTGCATGCTTTCCCTGGAGTTCATTCGAAACGCCTCGGTGGCCGGGGGACCGGGTGGCGGCCATGACGGCCCAGGCAATGGTGGAGCGCTTCCCGGACCAAGCCGGACTTTTCTGGTTCCTGACGCTGCTCTGTGGATTCTTGATTCTGGCTCCCGGACAGGTGTTCGGGGCGGACTCCATAGCCCGCCGCTGGACCGACATGATCTGGGTGGTGAGCACCAAAGCTCGCAAGCTGGAGGGCAACCAGGTCAAGTATGTCTACTACGGGATCCTTTTCTTGTACGGGGCTTGGGGGCTGTTCGCCCTGTCCCTTTTCGATCCGCTTCAAATCGCCAAGATCGGCGCCGGTCTGGCCAATGTCGCGTTGGGAGCGTCCGCCCTGCACACCTTTTACGTGAACCGTACCTTGCTCCCCAAGGAACTGCAGCCGGGCTGGTTCCGTCAGACCGGGCTACTTGCTTGTGGCATCATATTTCTGGGAATCAGCCTGATCGGACTCCCCATGTTGTAGGCTCATCAGCTACTGGTTCGCACTGGAGCCGATCCCCACCCCGTTCTGCGGGTTGGTAGTGTTTAGTCCTCCTTCAATCGAAGTCCTTCATCTTGTTCGGTTGCTGACCAGGGGTCTTGGAGCGTGGAAAACCTGGCGTTGATTGTTGCCACCGTCAAGACAGAGCTGCGAGGAGCCTTTCCCGAACCGTTGATTTGTTTGTCTCCACTTGATCGAGCGAATCAGGGACCGGGTGGGCTGCGAAACAGAATCGGTTTCAAGAAATCGACACTCTTGAGAATACCTTTCCGGTTGCCGATCAGGAAGTCCTCGTGCTCGATGCTGAGCACGCCGCCATAGCCAGCAGACCAAAGGGCGCCCACGAACCTCGCGCCACCAGATATCGGAGTGACTGAACCCCAGGGTGCGGTAACCTCAGGATCTCTCCAGAACCTGCTCCAGCGGGCGCGGATCGATGCCTCTGTTGAGCGCCATTTCGTGGGGATCGAGGCGGGCGTCCTTGGCATGGACATGGAAGATGCATTTGCCTAGCGCCTTGATCACCACCGGGGATCCATGCCCTGGTAGAAGAAGTGGCTGGGGTCCAGATTGGCGCCTAGGGCGGCTCCAGCGATCTCCCGCAACCTGAGTAGTCCTCTCGTGTTATACGCCAGCTGTCCGGGATGCATCTCGATGGCGATCCTCACGCCGCGGTCAGCGGCCAGGTTACCAGTCTTTTCCCAAAAGGGAGTGGCGACTTTCGTCCACTGCCATTCCAGCAGCTCCAGAAACTCAGGTTGTCAGAAATTGGACACCTAGTTGGGATAGGGCGAACCGCTGGGATCTCCGGGACAGCCGCTCATGGCCACGACAGTGTCCAGACCCAGTTTCGCTGCCAGGTCGATCGTCTCAGTCGGGTTGTTCCGGGCCTTCCAGCCCCGCTCCGGATGGGGGTCTAGCGGGTTGGAGTTGCAGTTCAAAGCGCTCAGAATCAGCCCGCGGCTCGCGAAAGCACCCAGGAAATCGGACCTGGATTCTTCACTGTTCAACAGCTCCTGCAGATCGCAGTGTGGGGCGGGGGAGAATCCTCTGGTAGCGATTTCTGCGGCTTCAATGCCATGATCGAGGATCCAGTCCAGAGCGGGCCCTAGAGCAAGGTTGCCCAAAGCGTCCGTGAGCAGTCCGATCTTCATGAAGGTTTCCTTGCCAGACCTAGGTGAGTCGCCGGGATCCCCGAAATGCAGTACACCTCACCCTATTTTCGACGCCCGGTCCTCAATCCTCTCCGATGAAGTGAAGTCCCGTCATTTCCCACCAGCGGCTTCCGGCTTCTGGAGCGCTGTCGAGAACCAGTGGTCTCAGAAAATCGAAAGACTTCTTCATGCCGTCCTCGATGAGCATGTAATCGCACTCCATTTCCACCGATAGAGCCCCCTGATATCCGACGAATCGCAGGGTGGTGATGAAATCCCGCCAGAACTTCTGATCGTGGCCCCATCCGACCAGGGTGAAGGTCCAGGACCGCTTTTCCGGATGGAGGGGAGTCTGAGTCGTGTCCAGCAGTCCTTGCAGCTTCAGGTTGCGGGGCTCCATGCGGGTGTCCTTGATGTGAACGTGCAGGACCAGTTCCGAAAGATAGGCGATGGTTTCTAGAACATCGATTTGCTGGACGAAGAGGTGGGAGGGGTCGAGATTGCATCCCACTACGGGGCCCAGCGCCTCCCGCAGCTTCATGATACCCATGGGAGTATGAACGATGTCCCCGATCCAGGGCTCGAAGGCGATGCGGCAACCGTGATCCTGGGCAATCTTCCCGAGTTCGCTCCAAACGGGGATGACCCGTTGCTCCCACTGCCATCGCAATATGGCGCGGTTACGGGCGTTGGTGGGATCGACGATCCAGCAGGGACAGGTGTCTCCGGGGGCACCCTCGGGAAGACCCGCATTCAACGTCAAGACGTGAACGCCGGTGGCTTCGGCCAGCTGGCAGATCTTGCGGAAGCGACGGGTATAGGCCTTGGAGATCTCCGGATCGGGTGAGAGTGCCTCTCCATGGGCCGCGAAGGCGCTGATCTCCAGACCATAACCTGCCAGTGTCTCCAGCCACCGTTTCAGTTCATCCCGATCTGCCAGTAGCTTTTCCAGGTCGCAATACTTGGTTCTGGGACCTTCCCCACAGGCGATTTCGATGGCCTCAGCCCCATTCTGCTGTGCAAAGCGCAGGCCTTTCTCAAACTCGAAGGGTGTGATGAATAGGGTATTGACTCCAAGTTTCATTTCCCTCTCCTTCAAAAGCCCGAGGGCGCCGCCCTTGTCGATAAACTGGGTGCCCTGGGTTTGTTGGCACCGGGAATTTGCAGCACCAGATGCCCAAAACCCCGTTGAAGACCGCGGTCTGTGAGGTCTTATTCAGCTTTTTGTCAATGATTTACCGCTATTTCACTGGTTCATACCCACTGGGCTTCAGAACCACGATCACAGATCGATCCGTGTCTGGAAAGTCCAAAGGAAACCGGACAAGGCTGGACCGCGCGTAGATCACGGGATCTCTGGGACGGCGATCCAAAAACTCGCCCAGCGGGCGCATGGTACCCGCTATCGGGGGCAGAGCATAGTGCATCGGCACGATCCACTTGGGTTGCAGTTGCTCAATCATAGCATTGAGGTCTTTCAGGGAGATCGTGTTGAACTGCCCCACGATGGCGAGCAGAATTCCGCAATGGCCTTCGAAAGGAGCCAGTTCCTGCGGCGTGAGTCCGTAGCCGAGATCCGCCCATGTGCATCACCCAGGTCTCCCCGACCTGGAGGGCGTATAGGGGTCCATGACAACCACGGGGCCCCCGTCGCGCCAGACTCGGAAGTAGGCGTGTCCCACGCATTCGATGTTGACCGGCATGTAAAACTCCGTAGCCGAGAAGGGGACGCTAGGCCCGCACCAACTCTCTCCAGGCCGCCCATCCCGTCCCAAGCACGGCTGGGCTGCGAACGCCCGCCAGCCCTATCAAGACCTCAAACTTCTTCGCAAGCGGTGCCCTTGACCGCCTCAGAGACCTCGCCCCAGAATCCGGCCAGGACATCCATTTCACTGGCCGCTACGATCCAGGAAGCTTTCTCCTGCAGAACGGCTGATGTCTCCCGAGCAGAAGCGACCATGGTGCCCCAGTGGAGCTTTCGCTCCAAACAGGCTCGACGGACGCGATCGGTCAGTTCAACCAGCTCGGGATGGCGGGTCTGGCCGGGAAGGCTCATGTTGAGGGAGAGATCTTCTGGGCCCGGACTCGCGGGGCGCCTGTCCGTGAGACGGGTTTCGGTTTAATTTCCGATAGTCTGCCCGATGGAGGTGGGGTGATCCTTTTGAAAGTAGCGACCAGGTTGGATGACACTGAGGGAATGGGCGCTCGAAATTCCGGCTTGCACTTCTTTCGGCGGATGGTTCCCCCCGGAAAGTTAGGCCCTCTCCCGCCGACCGGGTAGCCCACGGTACAGATGCAGTAGGAATATGGCTCTGACCCTCGAGTTGATCGAGGAGGCGCGCAGCTTTCTCGTGGAAAAGATCCGAACCACTCCGGTTCAGAGGCCCCCCCGACTGTCGGAACTTCTGGGAGTTCCCGTCTTTCTGAAGCTCGAGTTTCTGCAGGAAACGGGTTCCTTCAAACTGCGAGGCGCGTGGTTCAGTCTGTCCAGGCTTTCGGAAGACGAAAGACGAAAAGGAGTGGTCACTTGCTCGGCGGGCAACCACGGCTGGGCTCTGGCCCACGTCGGCCGGAAGATGGACGTTCCGGTCACCGTTTACATACCCTGGCTGATCGATGAGTCCAAGCGAGCGGGTATCCTGAATCGGGGCGCCCGGGTGGTGCGTACCCGGTTCCCAGGCTACGAGGCGGCGGAGACCTGGGCACTCGAGGAAGCTCGACTGCGCAAGGTCCCGTATCTCTCCCCGTGCGATGATGATCCGGTCATGGCTGGCAATGGCGGTACGCTGGCTGCTGAGTTAGTGGAGGCTCTCCCCGAGGTAGGCACCTTCATTGTGCCCGTTGGCGGCGGAGGATTGGCAGCTGGGCTCGCCTACTCCGTGAAGGCAAACCGGGCGGAGTCTCGGGTCATCGCCTGTCAGCACGAAGACTCCCCGGCCCTGCAACGTTCGTTGGCTGCCGGTCACCTGGTGACGGACCTCCCTCCGATTCAGACCTCGGCGGGCGGCTTGGCGGGCGGCTTGGGCCGAAATGCGTTCGAGATTCTGAAGACGCGCATCGACCGCGTGGCGTTGGTTGCCGAAAGAGATATTCTGAGGGGTGTCCGCTGGATGCTCACCGAGCACCGCTACCTGATCGAACCGTCGGCCGCGGTCGTGGTGGCCGCCTGCCTGACCGGTCAAGTCGGTCCCTTGAGTTCGCCCGCCGTGCTTGTTCTGACGGGTCGAAACGTGGGTGCTGCCACCTTGAAGACGATCCTGCCCGATCTCTGAGTGCCCCATCTGCAAACGTGATCGTATTTATAAAATGGGGTATTTAGGGGCGATAGATCACCGCTGTGCTGGGAGAAGGCTGACCTTGACCCATTTTCTGCTTCCCCATAGAATCTTGGTGAAAAGCAGCCCAAAATGCGGGATGGTCTGCTGCAGTAGCCTTAACCAGCCATGGTGTCTCGATCCCAGTCACATCTCCGCACAACTCCTCTTAGTGCTCACTTCCAGGGGCCGGCCATCGCCAGCCTGCTGGGAGATTTGAAGGATCGGGGTCTACTGGAGGACACCCTGGTGGTGTTCAGCAGCGAGTTTGGCCGTCCCGAAGAATACTCTGACGGTCTCGTCGGATTCCGCACAAAGGAGCGGATCGAAAGCGGATCAGGATGTGGGGATGCGTAAGGCCTTCTGTGGTTGGAGCCTTCCTTGGGCTCTGGTGGCTTGCCCCCGTGTGCGGGCAGATCCAGGACCAGCCGCTCGAATTCTTTGAGAAAAAGATTTGACCCCTTCTGTCCCGCAACTGTTAGTTCTGCCACGGCGCTCAGAGCGAGACTCCCATGGGGGGTCTCCGTCTGGACACCCGGGAAGGCCTGTTCAAGGGAGGTACTCGAGGAGCTGCCGTTGTCGCGGGAGATCCCGAACGAAGCCTTCTGATGCGAGCCATCTCTCACCAGGACCCGGAATTGCAGATGCCGCCCACGGCAAGGCTGACGGATGATGAAATATCCGCCCTGAGCAGAGTGGCTGGTAGGTCCAGTCGGCAAATCTCTGGCACAGTGCTGCCCTCTACCGCCCTGCCAGAAACGGTGTTCTCTGGAATCCCATCAATAGCTCGGGTCCATCTTCCGTGACGTGGCAAACATCCCCCAGCGGTACGAATATCTTGCCGGAGCCAGGCAGCGAATAGGTGACGTGGATAACGGCCGTCATGCCGGCTTGGAGCGGTTCAGGATTGCTTTCTGACAGAGGCACCGGCTGCTCGCTGTAGTCCACTCCAATGCCGTGTCAGGCGGCCCACCGACTTACACCCTTTTTTCAATTTGCGGGCATCAAGGGACATCCGCAAGCGGTGAACTTTCGATGTTCGGTCCGTTCTTGCCGGACTGCACTTGAGAGATGAGACCTCGAATCTCCTCCGACTTCGGCCCACTCGGTCGCTCGCTGAGGTACCGTCGAAAATGAGTCAAGGCTTGGTCTAGCCGCTCCAGTTTCCAATTACAGTACCCCTGGCGTAGGTAAAGGACCGGACTGGGAGAGGCGTGACGCGCCGCTTCGTTGTAGAGGCCCAGGGCCAGCAGATACTGACTCAAGCCGTAGTATGCGTCGGCGAGGCCGGTCAGGATACGAGGATCTTCGGAGTCCTTTTCGTGGGCCCTGCGAAGCGTCTTCAGGGCCTTCCTGTACTGCTCGGATCGCAGATGAATCGTTCCCAAGCGCAGATAGGCCACGGGGTTGTCCTCCTCGACCTCAATCGACTTTCGGAGAACGTCGATCGCATCTGCTGGCTGCTGGAGGCGCAGGTACTGGAGCGCCATCAAGTTGTAAGCTTCGTAAAATGGCGGATGAAGGTTAACCGCCTTTTTCAGATACTTGAGGGCCTTCTCCGGATTGTAGCGCTGACTTTCCCGGATCCCCTTGAAGAGCTCCTTGCGAGCCTTCTTCGGTATCAAGAGCCACTCCACAGAGACGGTCGTCTGGTCCGGGTATCTCTCGCCGGCTCGGCGCTGACTCCTCTCCGGCTGGGGCAAAACAGACTCCTGGCTCCGCAGTGGGCTAAAACTGAGAAAGACTGCGCATAGCCAGAGAACTGGTTTCATCCACATTTGCTTCGGCCGCTCGACCTCTTCTTAGAAGTCTAATCGAACCAGCCGGTACGAACAAACGGAAAAGGGACGGTGCCGTATCCGTCTCCAGGGTACACTCCGGCTGCTCTTTGTGTCGGCAGCACCCGGCAAACTTCGACCTGCTGCTGGCACTGGTTACCATGAAGCGAGACCCTGGGCGAGCCGTCGCCCCCCCCGGAAGGAGCCCTGTCAGGGTGACTTCATGGATGGCTTGGGTTCAACTTCTGGGAACCGGATGGCGCCTGGCAGAGATCCCGCGTCGTTTACGGATCCGGCTGCGCCGAACGCCAGCCAGCCTTCAATTGCTGCGACAAGGTGGTTACCCTGCTGGCCGCTTCCGGGGAATCCGCCAGATTGATCAGCTCCCGAGGATCGGCCTGATGGTCGTACAGCTCCTGCGCCAGGATCGTACCGTCCAATCCTTCCCACTGGGTGTAGCGGTATCGGTCTGTCCGCAGGCTGTGGCCCATGCTGTGATCGTGACGGGGGAATTGGCTGAAAGCGGCCTTCTTCCAGGGTCGGTCGGGGTCCTCGAAGAGCGGCACCATGCTCGTCCCTTCAACATGCTCGGGGATGGGCAGACCGGCCAGTTCGGCCAGGGTTGGATACACATCCACGAGTTCCACCAGCGCGGCGGTTCGGACGGACTGGGAACGCCCCGGTGCGACGATGATCAGAGGAACGCGAGTGGCCCATTCGAAAAGGGTCATCTTGGCCCAGGTCCCGTGCTCGCCCAGATGCCAGCCGTGGTCCGACCAGAGAACCACGATGGTTCGCTCCGTCAAGCCGTTCTCATTCAGAGCCTCGAGCAGCCTTCCGATCTGGGCGTCCACGTAGCTGACACTGGCCATGTAGGCTTGCCAGACCTTTTTCTGAAGCGGATCCGGGATGGGGCCATCCATGGGGATTCCCTGATAGCTGCGCAGTTCGAAGCCGGCGAAGCGCAACGCCTCTTCCAGAGAAGAGGGGTACTTGGGAAATTCAATTCCCCAGATCTGTTTGGCGCTCCAGTAGGTGACGCTGTTGTAGATGGACCAGAGCGGCACGTCCCGGGGAGGTTGACGATGCTCGGGCAGCGCCATCTCGTCCGTCGGGTACCAGTCGGAATATTTCTTGGGAGCCACCAGGGGGAGATGGGGGCGCCGGTAGCCGATGGCCAGGAAGAATGGCCGGTCCCTTAATTGCGCGATGGTTTTGATGGCTTGTCCGGTCATCCGCCCGGCATAAAGGGCTTCGTCGGGTACGTCGGGCGCCTGGATGGCAGGACAATCCAATCGGGGCGGAATGATCGTCGGAACCGAGGCTCGCTGGGCGAAGGGGAGCTGGGCGATGGCCTCCTCGTCGGCCACTTCCCACATCTCGCGGTCCCGGCCCGGTGAGCTGGGCACCGACCAGGAGGCCGGGTCGTCGGCTCCGTCGTGGTAGATCTTTCCGTAGGACTGGCTGTGATAGCCGTGGTTCTTGAAATGCTGGGAAACGGTGATGAGATCCGGGTAGTCCTCCCGGTGAAAGGGATGGCGATTGGAATAGTGCTCCGTCGTCTCGGGACGCAGGCCCGTCATGATGGAGACCCGCGAGGGGCTGCACTGAGGGACTTGGCAGTAGGCGCGCGTAAAGGTGGCGCCCCGGGCGGCCAGCCCGTCGATGTGAGGCGTGCGAATAGTTTGATCGCCGTAGCACCCCAGCAGCGGACGCATATCGTCCATGGCGATGAACAGCACGTTGGGCCGGTCCACACTCACGTCCGGCTGGCCGCAGGCAGCAAGGATGAGACCGATCGATACCAGCAGCACCGGCCCGATCGAACTTGGCACGATTCCTGGTGATTCTGGCGCCATTGGGGGACTCCCTCGTGGGGCGGAGCCTAGCATAGGGATTGGCTCTGCGCGAGCGGCGGGTGGAAGTTGCGAGAGGTCGGATTTCGCTGTTGCCTGAGACTCTTCTGCTGGCTAGGAACCGGCGTTGATCTCCATAATCACGATGGGATGCCCCAGGTAGGTGGTCCGCTCCAGAACCGACCAGCCCAGTTCCGAGTAGAACCTCTCCTGATCGGTGGTGTACAGATACAGCGTGGGTTGCCCCAGCAGCCTGGCTTCCTGCACGATCCGGCGAACCAGAGAAGCCCCGACACCCTTCCTTCGATGCTCGGGAGCCACGTAGACGCGAGCCAGCCAAGGGAAAAGGTCCTCACGCCCGCTCCCGCGTTCGCTTTCGATCAGGCTCGCCGTACCCAGAATCTGCGATTCGTCGATGGCCACGACCGTGGTGGGGATCTGGTTCCGACCGCTCTGACGGAGCACTTTCATGCGCTGTTCGACAGAGGCGGGATTCAGGTGGAAGAACTCCGAATACAGCCACTCGGCTACGGTGTCGACGTAGTTGGGATGATCCCCGAGATAGGTGATTCTCATGGGTGCTCCACCTGCTGCAATACGACTCCGATCTGTTCAGCCAAGTTGTGCTTGCTCACAGAGATGCTAAGCTTACGGTTGAAGGGTTCAGCAATTCAACGATTTGTGTGTCCGTTAGCACCATTGAGATTCTGAAGTATCCGGCCTTTTCTTGATGCCGTCCAAACCGGTTTCGCCTCACACCTTCGAGCCCGATACGAGGGAAGTTGCCACCCATCAGCGACGTTTTTTCAACCAGCGGGTGGCTCAATTCGATGTGCCTCAGCCCGAGGAAGTCCTGAGTCGTTTGGAAAAGGTGGTCCGGGCGGCCGAACTGTCATCGGGCGAGACGGTGCTGGACGTGGGCACCGGTGTAGGGGTCTTGATTCCTCTCATCTCCCGCTTCCGTCCCTCCTTCATCCTGGCCTGTGACCTGGCGGAAAAGATGCTGCTGAAGGTGAAGGGGAAATTCCCCGAGGTGGAAGTTCATCGAGCCGACATCACAAGGCTCGACTTGCCCGACGCCAGTGTTGACGCCGTTTTCATGAATGCCATGTATGGTAACATCGCCGACAAACCACGAGCCTGTCAGAACATCGCGCGGATGCTCCGGCCCGAAGGACGCATGGTGGTGAGCCATCCCGAAGGCCGCGCCTACGTCGAGGAGCTGCGAAAAAGCGGGACGCTCTTTATCGAGTCCCTTCCCCAACGCCGTGCATTCGAGGCCCTGCTTCGCCCTCTCGGTCTGGAAGTGGTGCATTATCGGGACGAGCCGAAGTTGTACCTGATGGTGGCCGAAAAAGCTGACCCAACTGAGCCGCGCCCGGAGGTTCAACGTCGCTGAACCGTCGGCCCGGGCTTGTTCAGAGAAATAAATCGTTTGGTTTGACACCTCGGCGGCCGGCCTCTAAATGCTTAAGCCGTCAGTACATTGCCAGGCCGCCGCAGATGTTGAAGGCCTGTCCCGTGATGGCCGCCGACTCCTCGGAGGCCAGCAGGATCGCCATGGGAACCATCTCTTCCGGCTGCAGGCGTCTTCCGATGGGCGTCAGGCCAGCTTCCAGTTCCTGAAGGGGCACCCCCAGGCGCTCGGAATCGTAGCGAATACGCCGGTCATTCATTTCCGTTTCCACCGGTCCCGGGCAGATGGCGTTAACCGTAATGCCTTGGGTGGCCACCTCCAGAGCCAGGGTGCGGGTCAATCCCAGCAGACCGTGTTTGGACGAAGAATAGGCTACTCCGTGCAGCTGCGGTAACTTGGAAGCTACCGAGGCGATGTTGACGATGCGGCCCCATTTTTTCTCGAGCAGAGTGGGAAGGACGGCTTTGCTCAGAAGATAGGGCGCGGTCAGATTCAGGGCCAGGCTGCGATGCCAGAAGTCATCGTCGAAGTGCAGCACTGGTTGGGGGTCGGAGCTGCTTCCAATGCCGGCGTTATTGACCAGAATGTCGATCGTTCCCAGGCGTTTCTCCGTCTCCTGAATGACCCGTGAGGCCGCCGCCGGTTCGCAAAGATCTGCTGGAATGGCTACCGCCTTGCCTCCCAGTTGGGACACCTCACGGACCAGGGAATTCAGATCGCTCTCGGTGCGGCCCACTGCGGCGATCTGGGCCCCTTCGGTGGCGAAACCGAGGGCGATGGCGCGGCCGATTCCGCGCCCCGCTCCGGTGATGAGGGCCTGCCGGTTTTCAAGTTTTCTGGAAGGCATCGCTGAACTCCCTTGGTTTTGCCAGGGTGCGGTTCCCGGCTGTTGCTGTGTCGATGAACATTATGGGTCAGGCTCGTTCTGATGGCGTGCTTGCCCCCTGTTTCTGCCGGATCGATTTGGCCAGCACCGCTCTCAGGCCGTGGGCGGACTGAGCCAGGGAAGGTTGGAGATACGGTTCTGGAACCTGCTCGCCTCGCTGTAGAGGTGCTTCCTCCCCAGCTTCTACCTTCACGGCAACGAGAACGGGACCCGGACCCTGCAGGACCTCGTGAAGCCTCCGGGCGTAGATCGTGGGGTCATCGAAGGAATAAACGCGCTCGAACCCGGCTCCCCGAGCCAGAGTGGCAAAGTCGAGGCGACCCGCTCCCGGCACGGGCTGATTCCCCGTGATCTCGTAGGTCTGGTTCTGGATGACGAAGAGGACGAGGTTGCGGGCCCTGGACTGCACGATGGTGGCTAGCGTGCCGAGCGACATCAACATGCTGCCATCCCCGTTGAGACAGATCACGTTCCTGTCCGGTCGGGCCAGCGCGATGCCCAGAGCCAGATCGGCAGCGTGTCCCATGGCGCTGTCCGCCGAGGCGAAATCTAGGACGCTTCCCGAAAGGCGCGCCCACGGTCTGACGATGCCCATCGTGGTGACCACCACCTCTCCGGTTCGTGTTCTCCCCAGCGGTTCCAGCAGTTCCTCTTTGGTCAAATATCCACCTTCCAAAGATCCGTCCGACATTTCAAACCAGATTCGTGGGGATGATCAGGGCCACCGGCCGGGAGCCGTCCTCGGCCTCCCGATCGGCCAGTTGGATTTCCCCCAGTTGGTCCTCGTTCTCCAGATAGCGGTAGGGTAGTCCCCAGGCTTGGAGCGTGGGTTCCGTGACCAGGGCCACCGAGTCCAGTTGAGGCTCGCTCAGGGAGTCGATCTCCCTGCAGCCGGTTGGCGGGTGGATGCCGGCCCCGGTCATCTTGGCATAGCCTCGGTAGGTCAGGAAACATAGCAGCGGAATCCTCATCCTTTGTACCGTCCCTCGAAAGCTGTCTCCGCTCTCCAGGAGGCCGGTATTCTGGATGACCACAGCAGGTTTCTTGCCGCCGATCCAAAGGCCCGCCGCCACGGCAAAGGCCTCCCCTTCCCGGGTCACGGTGAGCAATTCAATGTGGGCGTCCGTATCCAGCAGCCGGAATAGAGCGGCTGAGGCGTTGTCGGGCAGACCGATTACATGCGTGATCTTCCACTTCTTCAGCTCTTCTAAGAGGGTCTCGGCTCGAAGCATAGGTGTCATTTTCTACAATGCCCGAAAAAGGGTCCCGAAAAAAAGGGCTGGATTCCTATTTCATCCTGCTTTAGAACCGATGGAGTGGAAAATCTCATCGTGACTCGCCGGCAGGGCATCGCCACCGTGGTTTTGAACCGTCCGCCCATGAATGCCTTGAACAAGACGCAATGGGTTCGCCTGCAGGAAGCCTTTCGATCTCTATCAGGGGATGAGAGCGTGCGAGGCGTCATTCTTCGAGGAGCCGGTGAGCGGGCCTTTTCAGCGGGTGCAGATATCCAGGAATTCGATCGGGAGCGGTCCGACGTGCAGCAGGCTCGCCAGTATGGAAAGGTGATGCATACGGCCCTGGAGGCGCTGGATGGTTGTCCTCACCCTACGGTCGCTTTGATCCGCGGTGTGTGTGTCGGTGGAGGACTGGAAGTGGCCTGCATGTGCGACCTGAGAATCTGCGGTGAGTCCAGTCGATTCGGCATCCCCGTAAGTCGAATCGGCGTGGTTATGACTTATCCTGAACTGGCGGGTCTGATCCGCTTGGTGGGCTACGCGGTAGCACTGGAGATGACTCTCGAGGGTCGGGTGTTTGGTGCGCTGGAGGCCAGGGGAAAGGGCCTGGTTACCCGCGTTGTGCCAGATCCGGAGGTGGAGAACGAAGCCGAAGCCACGGCTCAGCGCATTGCACGGGGCGCCCCTCTGGTCAACCGCTGGCACAAGAAGTTTGCCCGGCGCCTGCTCGAACCCCGTCCGCTGAAAGAGGAAGAGCTGGAGGAAGGCTTTGTCGGCGCCGGGACGCGGGACTACAAGGAAGGCTATCGGGCCTTTCTGGAAAAGCGGAAGGCCCGCTTTCGAGGACGGTGAGGCGGGACGATTGATGAGTCAACCAGCCAGAGAGATCACTCTCCATCCCAAAGGGGGAATGCGATCATGAAGGTCCAGAATGTTCGAAGCTTCTGTTTGGCGGGAGAAAGCGGCCGTCCCTACTTCGTCGTCAAGGTGGACACTGACGACGGCATCCATGGCCTGGGCGAGGTGGGCATGGTGAGGCAGGGAGCAGCGGTCGCACAGGCCGTAAACCAGCTCTCGGAACTGGTGGTGGGAGAGGATCCCTTGAGCACCGAGCGGCTCTGGCAACACATGTTCCGGCGCAACTTCTTCCCGGCGGAGGGGATCTATGCCACCGCCTTGAGCGCCATCGACATCGCCCTTTGGGACATCAAGGGCAAGGTTCTGGGCCTGCCCGTCTACAAACTCCTGGGCGGACCGGTGCGCGACAAAGTCGTCTGTTATCCGCATGCCGACGGGAAAACCGACTCCGAGTTGGTGGAGTCGTGTTCGAAGTTTGTCAGCGAGGGTTGGAAATTCGTGCGCTGGGGATTGTGCGAGAGAGTCGGTGGAACGGAATCGGATGGAGGCGACGGCACGCTGGACCCGGTGGGAGCCATCGACTCCGCCGTCCGGCAGATGGCGAGGGTTCGCGAGGCGATTGGTCCGCACCGCCACGTCTGCCTCGACGTGCACACCCGCCTGGACACCTCCCACGTCATCGACCTGTGCCAGGAATTGGAGCCCTACAAACCCTACTTTATCGAGGATCCCCTCCGATCCGAGAATCCGGCCAGCTACCGAACCCTGGCGCGCCACGTCCGTCTTCCCATCGCGGCCGGAGAGCAATGGACCAGCAAATGGCGCTTCCGTGAGGTGATCGAAGAGGAGTTGATCCGTTACGCCCGAATCGATTTGTGCAACGTTGGAGGAATTACGGAGGCGTTGAAGGTGGCCCACTGGTGCGAGACGCACTACATCGATCTGGCGCCTCACAACCCGCTGGGTCCGGTCAGCGCGGCTGCTGGCGCGGCGCTCTGCATGGCTGTCACCAACGTGGGAGTTTTGGAGATGCCTCGAGCTCCGGGAAGCCTCGACACCGATCTTTTCCCGCTGCAGATCGGCTGGGAAGACGGCTACGCTTACTGCCGGAACGTTCCGGGCCTGGGCGTGGAAATGGATGAAGAGGTGGCTCGAAAGCGGACCGTTAATCCCGGCGGATTTCCCCCTCGACTCCGGCGAAAAGACGGAGCCTACACCAATTGGTAGGGGATGGCGCTCAGGAGCACTTAGAGGCAGGAAGCTGACTTCGCCCGGAGCCGCCGCACGGCCTGGATCACCTCTTCCGCAACCTGGTCGATCTCCGCTTCCGTGTTAAATCGTCCCAGGCCAAAGCGAACCGTCGAAAGGACGAGATCCGACGGCACCCCGATGGCCTTCAGAATGTGGGACGGCACGGGGATGGCGGAGGTGCAGGCGGAACCCAGCGATAGCGCCACCTTGTGGCGGAGAATCTTCAACAGATCGTTGCCCTCCAAGCCCGCAAAACTCAGGTTCAGATTGCCGGATAGTCGCCGGCGAGGATGACCGTTCAATCGGATCTCTTCCAGTTCGTCCAGAAGCCGGCGGTGGAGCCGGTCCCGTAGCCGGCGCAATCGCTGCGACTCCGCGCCCATCTCTTCCTGGGCGAGGCGGCAGGCGGTGGCCAGCCCGATGATGCCCGGTACGTTCAGGGTGCCTGATCGGAAGTTGCGCTCGTGGCCGCCCCCGTCGATGAGAGGGGTGAGGCGCACCCGAGGATTGCGGCGGCGCACGTAAAGGGCTCCGATTCCCTTGGGCCCATAGATTTTGTGAGCCGATAGCGAGAGCAGATCCACCCCCAGGGCTTCCACATCGATGGGTTCCTTGCCCACCGCCTGGGTCGCGTCGCAGTGCAGCAGGACTCCTTGTTCCTTGGCGATTTTGCCGATGGTGGCAACATCGTGCAGGGTGCCGATCTCGTGATTGGCAAACATCACGGAAATGAGGACGGTCTGCCGGGTGATGGCCCTGCGCACGTCCGAAGGGTCCAGTAAGCCTTTCACATCGACAGGCAGATAGGTCACCCGCATTCCGTCCTTCTCCAGCGCTCGGCAACTATCCAGAACGGCCGGGTGTTCGGTACGGCAGGTGATCATGTGATCGCCTTGGTCGCGGTAGTAGCCGGCCGCCCCTTTGATGGCCAGATTGTCCGACTCGGTAGCGCCGCTGGTAAACAGAATGTCGCGCGGAGCGGCCTGCAGGAGAGACGCAATCTGCTGGCGCGATCGCTCAACCGCTTCGGCAGCTTTCCATCCGTAGGCGTGTGTCCGGCTGGCGGGGTTCCCGAAGTCCTCGGTGAAGTAGGGGAGCATCGACTCCAGAACGCGCGGATCCATGGGAGTGGTGGAGTGGTGATCCAGAAAGATGGGCTTCATGCCGGGACGCCGGCAGTATAGCACAGCCGCTGCCGGCCAAGGGGTTGGCTACGGAATGGGATGCCTTTAAGGCCATGGTTTGCTCCAGGCCATCGTCCTCTTTTCCGCCCCTCGATTGCTATGCCGAACAGTCCAGGATAGCCGGCGATGCTACAATGACCGGCCATGTTATCCAGCCTGCATCCTCTCGACATCGCTGTTCTGATCGTCTACTTCGTGGTGGTTACCTTCCTGGGAGTTGTCGTAGGAAAGAAAAAGACCAAGACGCTGGGCGATTTTCTCGTCGCCGGTGGTAGGTGGGGTCCGGTAGTCACCTTCATCTTCGTATTTGCCTCGGCCGTGGGTGGGGCCGAGGCGGTGGTGGTCGGAGGCGCGGCTTATCGGAGCGGTCTTTCCGGCATGTGGCTGTGGTTCGCCGGTATCTTCTCGCTGGTGGTCTACTATCTGTTCGCTCCCATCTACAAGCGAGCCCGAATTTTCAACCCGGCCGAATTCTTTGAGATGCGATTCGGCCCTCAGGTGGCGACCTTTTACGCCTTCCTGGGCTCGGCGGTTACCCTGTTGCTGATCGGAACCTTTGCGCTGGCGGTCGCCAAGACCATCGCAGGCTTGTCGGGCATGTCGACTCAGGTGGCGCTGCTCTCGGCCTGCGTGCTGGTGGCCTTTTACGTGGGATCGGGTGGCATGATGTCCTCGCTGTTGACCGACCTGTTCCAGGGAGTCCTCGCTCTGACCGTCTTCTGCTTTCTCCTACTGCCCTTTCTGTGGCACGAAGTCAACGGTTTCCAAGGGCTGGTCAGTATCGATCCGCAGCGCTGGTCCATCTTTTCCGATGAGATTCCCTTTAGTTATGTGCTCGCTTTGGCCGTGGGGGGGCTGGGCGCCATCGCCACCCCGATTCTTTTCAGCTTCATTGTGGTAGGCCGGGACGAGAGAGCGGCGACGCAGTGCGCCTGGAGCCACGTCTGGAAGCGAACCGTTACGGTCCTGTTCGCTGTTTACGGAATCATGTTCGCCATCTACAAGCCGGGTCTGGAGACGCAGCCGGTTCCCCAGGACACGGAGTTGGTGTGGGGGATCGTGATGAAGGAAATCGTCCCGGCCGGATTGCTCGGGCTGCTGGTGGCCAGTTTCTTTGCCGCTTTGATGTCCACCGTCGATACCATGGCCGCCTCGACCTCCGGTCTGGCCGTCGACTATCTGGCCAAAAAGAGGTTCCTGCCCGGTCGCACGGTCGGATTTTACCTGCAGGCAGCGCGGATCTGGTCCGTCCTGGCCGTTTTCCTGGCCTACCTGATCACCCTACAGTTTTCCACCTTGAAGGAGATCGTGGAGTTTCTGGCCCCGATCACCGGATTCTTGGGAATCCCCCTCTTCTTTGGGGTGGTCTGGCGACGAGCCAACCGGCGAGGGGTGTGGGCTTCTCTGATCGTCGGCATCACTCTGATGTGTCTAGTCAAGATCTGCTACGAGGCGCCGGCCAACCAGAAGGTACCCATGATGGTCCTGCCGCCCCTGGCCGTGGCGGCGCTGGTCATGTACCTGGTCAGCCGTTTCACGAGACCCGAGTCGGAGGCGCTGCTGACACGTTTTTACAGCATTCTGCACACACCTGTGGGACAGGAGGACCGGCTCAGGGCGGTCGGCATCCATCTGCCGATGATGGCAGAGTCGGAGACGGGAAGTGATCCGGATCTAGACGGTATCCAGGACGACGAAGCCCTGGCGCGGCTGTACGAATCCTACGCCCAGTACAAGATTGGCGGCCGCAACAGTACGATCGAGCTGATCCGGGAGCCGGGCCAGGAATGGTTTTACCGGGGCGCCATCTGGCTGACGCTGACCTGCGTTTGGCTGGTCGCAGTGGTCTGGGCCGGCTCCGAGCTGATGATCTACCTGAGCAGCGCTGAGCCGTGAGGCTCACAACCCTCGTTTTACGCTGAAGTACCCAGAGGAACGAACGCCCAAGTCTATTGAAAGACGGAAAAAGACCCGTTTTTTCCGGATTCTTGACTCGTCTTCAGCGCCCCCTCGTGCAATCCCTGGCCTGTCCTGCGGTGGGGCCACCGTAGGGGCGATCTCAGGGACACGGGAGATCGTCAAAAAGAAGGTGGTCTGGGAAGTGCGTATGCTCAGCAAAGCGAGAAGAGTTACGGTGGCCCTAGTGCTGGGAGGTCTGGCCTCGACCATTGTGCTGAGGGGGCAGGAGACCACTCAAGAACCGGCCGTTGCCAGCATGCAGCCCCAGCGCCTGCTGACACCTCCCCGACTGGACGGACGAGTGGAAGAGGACGAATGGGGCGGAACCGAGCCGGCCCAGGGATTTGTCCAGCAGCTTCCACAGGAAGGGGCGCCGGCCAGCGAGGAGACTGAAGTTCGGATCGGATTCACCCTGGATACCCTGTACGTCGGGGTGATCTGCTTCGACGGCCAGGAGCAGGGCGTGGTTTCGACTCAGGCCCGCCGAGACGGCGTGCTCCGACAGACCGATGCCTTCGAGATGCTGTTCGATACCTACGACGATGACCAGAACGGCTATATATTCGCCACTACACCGGCCGGCATCGAGTACGATGCCCAGATTGTCCACGGCGGTCAGAGCCGGCGCACTGGGGGACCTGCCCGTGCCGGAGGAGCCGGGGCCAGCGGTTTCGGAGGAGCCCAGCGGGGCGGGGCCTCCTCTTTTAACTTAAACTGGGACGGTGTCTGGCAGGTGGCCGCACGGACCACCAAGCGGGGCTGGGAGGCGGAGTTTGCCATCCCGTTTCGCACTCTGCGCTACTCGATCGGTGAGAATCAGACCTGGGGGGTCAACTTCAAACGCAACATCCGGAGAAAGAACGAGCAAGTCTTCTGGGACGCCGGTTTCCCGTGGGTTCAACTTTCACCGGGTCTCGCTGGCCGGGGAGTTGAATGGACTAGAGGTACCCTTCCACCGCAATCTGCAGATCACCCCTTATGTGGTGGGAGGGGTCAGTCAGGATTTCTCTGAAGGACCGACTCTGACGGACGGCATCTACGATGCTGGGCTGGATCTCAAATACACGTTGACCTCCAGTCTGACTCTGGACTTCACCGTGAATACCGACTTCTCTCAGGTGGAAGTGGACGAAGAACAGGTCAATCTCACCCGCTTCGATCTGTTCTTCCCGGAAAAGCGCCCCTTTTTCCTGGAGAACGCGGGCCACTTCCAGGTGGGGACGCCCCGGGAAGTGGAACTCTTCTTCAGCCGTAGGATCGGGATCGATCCCTCTGGAACTCAGATCCCGATTCTGGGTGGGGTACGGTTTTCCGGGAAGGTTCGCGATTACAACATCGGTTTCTTGAACATGCAAACGGAAGGGGTGTCGCGTGTGGCTCCGGCCGCCAACTTCACCGTGGGGCGGGTGGCCCGGGAATTCGGGCAGCGCAGCTCGGTGGGAGCCATCGCCATCTACAAGGGCGCGACGGGCGGGGGGCTGGAGGAGGTCTGGAACCGGACCTTCGGGGTGGATGCCAATGTTGGCGTAGGCGAACACCTCACCTTTTTCAACTATCTGGCCAAAACGGATACCCCGCACTTGACGGGTCGGGATCATGCGGGAAGCACAGAGTTTCGGTACCTCTCCGATCTGTGGGGCGGTCGGGTCGGCTACACCGAGGTGGGCGAGGACTTCAACCCCGAGATGGGTTTTGTGCGCCGAGTCGGTTATCGCAATCCTACCTACCGAATCGAAGCCAGCCCTCGATTCGAGGATGGGCGGCTGATTCGCCGTTTCTGGCTCCACCATTCCTGGGAGACGTTCTATCGATTCGACGGCGAGCCCGAATCCGGCTTCCGGCACAACGATTTTCACGTCTTTTTTCAGAATGGCAGCTCCGCGGGCTTGGCGTTCAACCAAAACTTCGAGCAGCTCTTCGAACCCTTCGAGATTTCCGAGGAGATCTTCTTGCCGGCCGGTTCTTATTTCTTCGACGACTGGACCGTCACTGCCGAATCCGATCAAAGCGCTTCCTTTTATGCCAGCGGCCAGTACTCCTTCGGCAACTTCTACTCAGGGACGATTCGCACAGCCAACCTTCGTGTTGGGATCCGCGCAGGCGCCAACTTCCTGCTCAATACCCGCTACATTCGTAACGACGTGCGATTGCCGGTGGGAGATTTCGTCGCTAACCTGGCCGTGGTCCAGGTCAACTATTCGTTTACGCCCAAGAGTTACATCCAGTCACTGATCCAGTACAACAACGCCATCGACGAGCTGGGCGCCAACATCCGCTTCGCTCTGCTGCGCACAGCCAGCACAGGCATCTTCGTGGTCTACAACACCCACTTTGATACGCTGGGAATGGACGTACACGATCAACCGGAGGACTTCGCTCGCATAGGCCTGCGGCGCCGCACTGTGGACCGAGCCCTCATCGCCAAGTTCACCTACCTGTTTGATTTTTGAGAGTCCCACCCAGCCGAGCGGGTCAGTGGTCGGGAAGGCACCCGTCTGGTCACTCTCGCCGTCCCCCGTGTATGAACG
This sequence comes from Acidobacteriota bacterium, assembly GCA_965205565.1. GTDB lineage: Bacteria > Acidobacteriota > UBA6911 > RPQK01 > CBDBID01 > CBDBID01. The sequence continues at coordinate 172,582 of CBDBID010000044.1, read as the reverse complement.
CGTCTCCTGCCGGCTCACCTCGTTGCGAGCCTCGATGGGGATCTGATAAAACTACGGTGTTTTAACAGACGGAGAATCAAAGAGATGTCCAGACGAGTAGTCTACTTCAACGGCGAATTCGTCCAGGAACGGGAGGCGTGTGTTTCCATTTTTGACTCCTCTCTGATGTTTGGAGATATGGCCTTTGAGCAGACCCGGACCTTCGGGCACCAACCTTTTCGACTGCGGCAGCACCTGGAACGGCTGTACGGGTCGTTGCGGCTGCTCGAGATCAACCCGGGTTTGACCCTCCAGGAGATGGAGGACCTGACCTTGGAGACGCTGGCTAAGAATCTATCCACGGAGCCGGACGACGTGGACTGGCAGATCATGCACGACGTGTCGCGGGGCCCTCTGACGCCCTACCGCAGCCTGTTCCCGGGTGGCATCCGGGCCCACGGTTTCCATCAACTGTTGGCCTCTCATCACCCCCATGGGCCACTTCGCCCCTAGCTACGACGCCGGAGTGGATCTGGTTATTCCTGCCCAGCAGGCCCTGCCCGCCCATCTGGTCGATCCTAAGGCCAAGACGCGCAGTCGTATGCACTACCAAATGGCTCTGATGCAGGGAGCCAGGATGGGCAACAAGTGGCCTGTCCTGACGGATCCGGACGGTTTTCTGGCCGAAGGTCCGGGCTGGAACGTGTTTCTGGTCAAGGAGGGCACGCTCTACACACCGCAGGGGCGGAACATTCTTCTAGGGGTAAGCCGCGGCGCCACCCTCGACTTTGCGCGCGAATTGGGAATCCCCTGCCAGGAGGCCAATCTGGGCCGCTACGAGGCCCTGCAAGCCGACGAAATCTTCTGCACGGCGACCCCCTATTCGCTGGTTCATGCCGCCAGCTTCGAGGGTCAGCCGGTGGAGGACGGAAAACCGGGACCGCTCTTCAGCCGTCTTCTGGTGGCTTGGAAAGAGCGGACAGGAGTGGATTTCGTGGCTCAGGCCAAAGGATACGCCCGCCGTCTGCCGGATTGGGAGGAACAGCAGAGGCTCGAACTCAGCAGCGTCACCTGAAGTGGAATCGCCCAGGCAGGCCATCGGCTTTTCTCGGCGCGACAGTTTTACCGAGCTCGCGGATCGCGAACTCGGGATGCCGCTTGCGGGCTAACTGTTCCAGTTCCGACGGAAGAAGTCCAGCACGTTTTCCGAGAAGATCCCCCGGACGTCCTCCTCGGAGTACCCCGCCTTTTTGAGCACTTTTCCAAAGGCGGGAAGATCGGCGATCGTGTCGACATCCGTGGGCGTCAACTCGGCGCCAAAGCCGCCGTCCATGTCCGTCCCGATGGCAATATTCTTCAGCGATCCGCCCGCCAGATTCCCGATCTGCTCGACATGGGGGAGCAGGCCGTCCATGCCGTAACGACCCACATAGTCACTCCTGGGTGGCCGTTCCTCCCAGGGCACGTCGGGGTCGATGAAGTGCTGGCAGAAGACCAGCCCGATCACGCCCTCTCGGGCAACGACTTCACGGATCATGTCGTCCGTCAGATGCCGCTGGCCGGGCACGACGGAGCGGGAGACGCAGTGAGAGGCTATAATGGGGCCATCCCAGATCTCCAGGGACTCCCAGACCGCCTGATCGGCCATGTGGGTGATGTCTAAAATGATGCCGGTCTCCCGCATGGCGCGGTACAGCTCCGGAGCCGGCGCTTTCAGCCCGCCTTCCGTGCCAGTTCCATGGATGTAGGTGTTGTGACCGAAATGGGCCGGACCCACCACCCGCAGCCCGGCGTCCCACCAGAAAGCGACGTCGTCCGGGTCTTCAATGGGGTCAGCGCTTTCCATGGAAAGAACGTGGTAGATGGGGGTGTTGGGCTGGGAGGCTTGCCAGGCTCGGGCACCTTCTTCGAGGTCCGCCAGAGAGCGGACTGACTTCAGGTGGCCCCGTTTGGTCATGGTCTGATAGTAGGCCAGATGGCCTCGACCCATGGCCATGGCCTGTTCCTGGGTCCGCATCCCATCGCGCATCCTACCCAGAATGCGCGACTGTATGCGCGACATGATGGTGCTCAGGATGATGCCCACTCCCCCGCGCTTCAGTTCCGGGAAGGTGACTGTGCACTTCCCACAAGTGTAGCCTTCGGCGACCTGAGGCAGCTCGCCGTCCTCCTGTTCGCGGACCTGGTGAGCGGTCAGGGTGAGGTCCCGGTTCCAGAAAATCGCGTCCCAAGCCAGGTCCAGATGAAGGTCGATGATTACCGGTGTGCTCACGAGCTAATCCTTTCTGGTAAACCCGGTATCGCGGGTGCCTTGCGCCGGCCACTGCTCACTCCCGCTCGCCCAAGCAGGACGCTTGTACCAAATCGGCAGGGCCTGGTCAAAAGACGGGCTCTCTCTCGGTTCGGCTCAGGTAGGTGGCTGTTCGCACCACCACCGGGGTTCCCCGTCCGCTTTCCGGTCCTTCATAGCGCACCCAGTAATGAGGCGTCGTGGTGTCGAACCAGAAGTGGATCTCGGGAATGAACGCCTTGAAAAGACTCAAGACTCCCAGATGGAAATCCATCTGGACCTTATAGGTCTCGACCGGACTCGACTCCGTGGCCAGGCTCTCCCGACCAACGATCTTGAAGGTGACTTTGTAGACTTTCGGCTCGTCGGACAAAAAATGCGCCTGCACCGGTCGAGGAGGATCGAAAGGCAGATGTTGTAGAGCCAGCGCCAGACCATCGGGTGTTAAGGTATCGGGCGGTACTTTCACCGTCTTATCCAGGCTGCGCTTTCCCTCCGAATCGATACGCTGGAATCGCGCGGTCCCTCTCCTCCAGTCGAAAGAGCGCCGCTCCATGACCTGGAGGTTGCCCTCCGGGTTGGAAATCGATTTCTCGTAGCTCAACGGTGCATAGCGATCTCCCGCGCTCCAGTAGGATTCGACCGTCCAGATGACGGGTTGTGAGAAGGGACTATAGCGACCGATGCCGGTCTCCGTGAACCGGATACGGGGCTTCCCTTCCAGGACGACTTCCTCCATGCTCCAGTCGGCTCGCCAGCGCTCCTGGCCTCGTTCATCGGTGGTGATCAGCCCTCCCGATGCGGCCCGATCCACGGGGGGCGATTGCAAAGGGCCGGGTGACGGGTTCTCACCGGATGGCAGCCAGAGGAGAAGGCAGAGGGTCAGGCAGGACAGAATTGGACTAGACACAGATGGAGGAGACATCTTCCCACGTGGGATGGCCTTCCGGCCATCGTCCCGCTGCTTGTTTGCAGATCCCGGAATTGTGGGCAAGGATGCCCACACCACCGACTAGGGGCAGGGTGGAAATCCAGAACCAAGGTCGCTTTCGCATAAAACCCTCCCGCTCTTCGAAACACCAATACCAGAATACTAACGAAGAAAACCCTTTCCCAGCAAGGAAAGACTCTGGCCACGCGCAGCCGCTGCGAGCAACGTCCCGACTCCCCAGGGAACGGACGTCGCGTCGAATCGACCTGCCTCTCGATCCATCATCGACTGGCCCGGGAAAGTACCCATCGTCACAAATCGTCCCAAAATCCCGGTTCGCGAACGGGGCGAACTCTTCGGACTCACGTGGCAAGATCCGGGCGCCGAAAACGGCTCTCTTGACGTATGGCAGGCCGTCTACGACGGCGTTTCCGACACGGACAGGGAAGCCTCTTTCGCCCAACAACGTTCTGCGGCGATATGTCTTCCCGGCCTGCCATCCTTTGGGTTTGTCGTGAGCGACTTGGTTGACTTTTTGGCGCACCTACTCCTCTTGGTCGCACGACGGCGGTGTTCCTGGTAAGGTGATTGCGGAGGTCATAGGGCATTCGAACGTGTACACTACGCTGAACGTATACACGCAAGTCATGAGCGACTCTCTGAGGGCTGAAGTGGACAAGATCGGTGGAAAATTGTTCAGTAATTGTCGGTCCTGGAGAAGGAGCCCAAGGCCAAGTCCCTGAAAACCCTCCCTTGTGGGCCGTTAGCTCAGTTGGTAGAGCATCTGCCTTTTAAGCAGAGGGTCGCTGGTTCGATCCCAGCACGGCCCATATTTGTTTTCAATGAGTTAAGCCGATTTCGTCTCTACTTCTTCGTTTGGTGTGTGAGACTGCATGTGAGAATTTCTCCTTGCACGTTCGTACACCGCCATGGCTTAACGCTCCGCTCCACCGACACTGTGGAGATAGATTTCCGTCGTTGTCCGGCTTGCGTGCCCCAAAATACGCTGGATACTTCCAATGGGGACGTTGTTGCGCTCCATCACAGAGGCGCCGGCGTGCCTGAGACCGTGAAACTGGAAGGTCCTTACACCGGCCTTTCGACATAGCAATCTCATTAGCCGCTTTCTTCTCGTGTACGGCCCGTCGTGCCTCTCGCCGGTCTTGCTACTCCAGGAGGTTGGTACTGCTGCGGTCTATAATGGGGAACAACCACCCTGTGTGGTCTGCTAACGAGAGCGAGGGGTGACCATCTTCTGGAAGGAACAAAGGGAAGAAAGAGCATGAAAGAGAAAAACTGCAACCTGGTGGTTATCCTCACGGCCTTGATGGGCATGATCCTGATGTCTGGGCGTACGGGCGGAAGGTCCTGAACCCAAGGTGGCCCGTATGCAGGTCTTTGACAACTTCGTGGGATGGGAAGAGGTGGCCCATTTCCAGAGTGTCAACCTTCGTATCTCGGGTCCAGACGGCATGTATTTTGAGAGGACCTTCAGTCAGGAAGACAGCATCTACTTTGACTTGACCACCATTTCTGCCCCAGACGGCACCTACCACTGGGAGCTACGAGCTGCTCCCATCCTGAGTGAGGAAGTACGGGATTGGCTGGCTTATGCCGGGGAAACGGGCGATGAGGAGGTACTCAAGGAGCTGCACCGCTCAGGTCACCTGCCTGATCGGGCCTCAGTCGATTCGGGTGCCTTCACCGTGGTGGATGGGACTGTAGTGAATCCGGATATCGCAGGGACGGAAAAGGGAATGGCTTCTCCCGGTTATTCCTTCCGAAGCCCCAGTGATCTTTCGCCTGCGGACTTCGTCCACACCGACGACGTCATCATTCCTGCCAGCGCGTGTGTCGGTTTCGACTGCATCGACGGTGAGTCCTTTGGCTGGGACACGCTCCGATTGAAGGAGAACAACCTCAGGATCGATTTCACAGACACGAGCAGCTCGTACAGCTTCCCGACCCAAGACTGGACTCTGGTCGCCAACGACACGTTTGACGGTGGCGACAACTATTTTGCGATTAGGGCGGACTCGGAAGACGGGGCTACCAGCACCACACCTTTCAAAATCGCCGCCGACGCTCCCAGTAATTCGCTTTACATCTCTATCGGGCCTGCTGGAGACGCAAACGTTGGCATTGGGACTTCGGTGCCTCAGCGCCAACTCCATCTCGTAGGTCCTGTGCAACCGACCTTCCGTCTGGAGAGAGATGCCACCAGCTATGCCGCTACTATCTGGGATGTGCGTAACGCTGGAGCTTTATATATTGACGCCATTGCCAACGACGGTAGCGCTACCACGCCCTTCATGATTTCTAATGAAGCGAATGACTCAAGCCTCGTGATCGACCTACAGAGTGAGGTGGGCATGGGAACCTGGAATCCCGATTCTAAACTGAATATTCAAAGGGGAGGCGACCTGGTAACGCCCCAACCGGATACCATTCTGCATCTTGAGAATAATGATGAGGAGGGCTATGGCACTGACCTGACCATCACAGCCGCCAGAGACAAGAGCAGCCGTATCCACTTTGCCAGACCCGGCGACCCAGATGCGGGAGGGTTTTACTATAACCACCTCAAAGATAACTTTACCTTTGTTGCAGCCGGTGTCACCCGGATGCAGCTTGGTCCTGGTGTGGGCACTCTGCCAGAAGTGGAGGTTTTCGGGGATTTGTCTATCACCGGCAGCCTCTCCAAGGGAGGGGGAGGTTTCAAGATTGACCATCCACTGGAACCTGAAAAGAAGTATCTGCACCACTCCTTTGTAGAGAGTCCGGACATGAAGAATGTGTACGACGGCAACGTTGAGTTGGATGACAAGGGTGAAGCCTGGATCCAGATGCCAGACTATTTTGAGGCTCTAAACCGGGAGTTTCGCTACCAGCTCACCCCGATTGGCGGGCCGGCTCCTTCGCTATTTGTAGCTGAGAAGATCAGTGGCAATCGTTTCAAGATAGCCGGTGGTCCTGCGGGATTAGAGGTATCCTGGATGGTAACTGGGGTCCGAAAGGACACTTGGGCTGAGGCCAACCGCATCCAGGTGGAAGAGTCCAAGAGCAGGAATTAGGGGCTACTCCCCCCCCCCCCGAAACGGGGTGCCGTTCCATTAGCTTATATGTCTCCTGAGAGACAGACGAGAAAGGTGTCCCCAATGTTTAGGGAATTATATACCTAAGTTTCCAAAACTGTCAGACTATCATGGTACTATAGTTTCCATGAAGAAGGCAAAAGCACCCGTAAGGTCCGACCGCAAAGGGCTGACGATCACAGAGTTATTCGACATTTTCCCAACCGATGAAGCCGCTGAGAAGTGGTTTGAGGAGCAGAGATGGCCTAACGGAATCCACTGCCCTGATTGCGAGTCCAAAAGGTACTCACGAGTCAATCACAAAACCATGCCCTACCGCTGCAAGGATTGCCGGAAGTACTTCAGCGTCCGCAAGGGTACGGCCATGCATTCCAGCAACATCCGCATTCGGGACTGGGCCATAGTCCTTTACATGGCGACCACCAACCTCAAAGGCATCTCCAGCATGAAGGTCCACCGGGAACTCGGCATCACTCAGAAATCAGCCTGGCACATGATGCAGCGCATACGGGAAGGGTTCGACTTTGGCGACAAGATCCTTTCCGGCCCGGTCGAAGTGGACGAAACGTACATCGGCGGCAAGGAGAAGAACAAGCATCCTAGCAAGAGGCTTCACGCTGGTCGTGGGGGCGTGGGCAAGATTCCGGTCGCTGGCGTCAAGGATCGTGAAACCAACCGTGTCAGTGCCACAGTCATCCAGGGAACCACCCAGGAAGAACTAGAAGGATTTATCCAGGAGCGAGTCAAGCCAGGATCAACGGTCTACACGGACGATCACAGCGGTTACAATCGGCTCTGGCTGGATTTCGAGCATAGTTCCGTCCGTCACAGCGTCCGTGAATTTGTCAAGGGACAGGCCCACACCAACGGGATTGAGAGCTTCTGGGCGCTCCTGAAGCGTGGCTACTACGGAACCTACCACCGCATGAGCGAGAAGCACCTGCAGCGGTATGTCAATGAGTTCTCCGGTCGGCACAACATCCGATCCTTGGATACCATTGACCAGATGGCCTCAGTAGCGAAGGGCATGGACGGGAAACGTTTGCGGTATAAGGATTTAGTGGGGAGTATGTGACTAATAGGATCGTAGTGTGATACCTACCATCTGCTTAAGGATCCAGATACAGCGGTATATTCGAAATACCACTACCACAGTCAACCCCAACATCATGCATGTAATCCACGGAGATGGTGAAAGTCTAGTGTCAAAAAGAACCCCCACCAGTGCCCAGACCGTGGCAAAAGCCAGGAAGAAGACCGAGTTAAAGTAGACGGCAAAAAGGGTTTGATGATGGCCTGAATCAGTGAGCATCCGAAAAGATTTCCGAGGAGACAACGAAAATATTATCGATACAGAAGTGATAACAAAGCCCAGAAGAGACCCACATACAGAAGCCAGAGTGCCATAGAGAGTCTGGTGATTATCAGAGAAGGATGTAACGAGGGGTATGAGTCCTAGCAGTCCGTGGTGGAAGTACGTTTTCTGAGCTCAGGTGGTACCCACCGGTGGAAGCAGCGAAGGGGTCGCTGAGTTGGGTTTTTCGGGCCAAGCAGCCGGAATCAGTCCGAACAGGCCCTTAAGACGCTTGAACAGCGACAAAATCAGTAGCATTAGGGCGCAAATCCGCCCCTGCAGACCCCGCGGCGTTCCCACACCCAGGCTCTGACGCATCAGCATCCCCAGATTGAAGGCGCTCACCTGGATCAGCAGTCGCTTCAACACATTCTCATGTCCCCGTACATGCAGCCGTCTCATCCCTCCGCTCCCGTACAGATGCGCACAGGGTCGCTCCAGCTGCTCTCCTCGTTGCCGCAGCAGCCGCTGCTGCAGCTCTCCCCGGATGCGCCGCCGATTCGCATACACCGCTTCCTGCCCCTGCCGGTCTCCTCGCCAGCGTCGCTTCCCTCGCCTCGGTTCGCTCACATAGCTGCGCAGTCCCACCGCATCCAGGTCCACCATCCGCTGCGTGCTGTGATACCCCTTGTCGGCCACCACCTCTTCGATGCCTCGTCCCTCCGGCAGCGCTTGTTCCACCTTCTCGACCGCTTCCGTCAGGGTCTTCACCATGGTCTGCGTGTCCCCTTGATCGGCTCCCTGTACCGTCACCGAGACAATCGCTCCGGTCTCCAGATCCACTGCATGCTCCGCCTTGTGCGCCAGGTGCGTCCGCCCGTCCTTCATTCTGGTAATCCGCGCATCCGCATCATGCGGGTGCTTCCAAACCCGGTTCGATCCTTTGCCCGTGCGCTTGCGGTCCAGTTTGGCCAGATCTTCCCGTCGCGGCGTCTCAATCCCGGAGGCTTTCGCCAGCTCCATCAAAAACTCTTCATACCCCTGCTCGCTGTCCCCGCGCACGATGCTGCGCAGCGCTGCATTCGCTTCCAGCGTAGTGGCATCGATGCCGACCGTCTTGCCCCGCAGCAGGCCGCTCGCCCCGATCCGCTTCAGTACCCAGTCAAAGACTGCTTCGTGGGTAGCCACATCGATCAGTCGCCGGGTTCGGGAGATCGTGGAGTGATCAGACGGCGACTCGCTCAGTTTCAATCCCAGAAACTCTCGCAGTGCCAGAGAATCAGCTGCTCTCCAGGCTATTCCTCGTTCCGATCCGATCCCTTCGAAATACCCCACCAGCAGCAGCCGAAAGTACACTCCCGGAGCCAGGCTCGGTCGCCCCATCTTGTCTGCATAGAACTTCGCACACAGTCCCTCCACGAAGTCGTCAAAGCCGTGTTCGTTGAAAAGGCCATTCAGTCTTTCGTAGAAGGGATGGCCGGCGGTGTGGGGCAGCTCACTGGTGGCGACCCACAGGTCTTCTTGCTGTCGACGTTTCTTTTTCCCCATTGCCATGGGGTCAGTCTAGTGTCGCTGTGTGACCCCTTATCCTCGACTTTCACCACGGGCTGCTAGGTATCTGTGTTCCACCCAAATCAGCACCGCCAAGAGCATTGATCCAATTAGGTCTACGACCATAAAGTGACGCTGGTATAAGGATATTATAGTGCTCATGACAAACTGGCCGCTTGATTTAGAGAATCTTTCAACTCTGCGTGAGATTCACTGATGGCATCGTACATCTCACCAGATTTTATTCCTCTATGGGTGTCGAGTTGTAGATGGACAGTTTTCGTAGCCACAAATCGATCACTTAAGAAATCAAAGTTTTCAACCCTTCCAGTCCTATCATCGGTCCCTTTAACCTTGAAAACATCGAGCTCCTCAAGAGAGCTAGGAGTTCCCGCTATCTCTCGTACCCAATCGAGGACTGCCTTCCCTAAACTCTTGCGGGATCGGAGTTCGTTTCTCATAATAATGTCTATTACAGGAGGACTCACGGCATCTTCCATCTGCTGCAAAGCAGATGGAAGACTCTCTGATGCACGCCTCACACTGTCTGTATAACCACGTCTTGAGCGGAATTGTACCAGATGAATATCCTGGAGATGCTCCAGCTTCTTATCGATATCCTGGTTCAGAATTATGTCGAAGTTTATTTTGGGGAGATCATGAGGAAATCTAACATATAAGTACCTCCCCAGTCTATTAATCCGTGGACCATGAAAGTTGAACTCAACTCCGACAATGCCATCGTCAAAAAAGACTACATGCGTCTGTTCTACGATGCCCTGTTGGCTTTGTAATCGAAGAGGAGATATCCTCCCGTGGTCCTCAAGTTGAGGTAAATCTTGCTGCCTGACGGTGCCTAACCTCAATCGTGGTGGTTTCGACTTCAATTGCTCTTTCTCTGGCCAGACGCACAATATCTGACCGCCACTGAGATCCAAATACCGCTCCCCGAGTCGGAACTGCAATCGACCGATCTTCTTGAGAACCTCTCGGAAATCTACAGATTGTGGATGGCCAGTTTCGTCCGGCTCAACATCAAGTCTGTAAAATCGGATCTGCCGCCGAACTTTGGGGGAAGCCACTGCATTTAATCCCCATTCACCATATGGGACACTCATCGTGCCTCCCTATATCACCCTAACCCATTATAATTACAGCAGATATAATCTATGAAAGAGGGCAAGAAATGGCTAACCCAAAGGGTGAAGGTATGAAGCTTGATTTTGATGGCAGTCTGAGGCTTGAATTTCATGGGGCAAAGGTCACATCGGATGCCGGACTTCTCGCCTATCGTGACCTGGACGAGGCGTTGGCTTTATTCGATAGTGTACCCTCAGTTTTTGACGATTCGCGGACCGGGCGCAACATCCAGCACCACCTCGCGTCGTTGCTGCGCCAATCAGTATACAGCCGCCTGGCTGGCTATGAAGATGTCAACGATGGTCATCGTTTATCGGTGGATCCGACTATGCGGAGGATCACTGAAAAGAAGATCGACAAGAAGAATGCCGCCAGTGCCAACACAATGGGTCGATTTGAGACCCAGATGCTGTCTGTTAAGGACAACCTCAAAGCCCTTTCGGAAGTCAATGGCCAATGGGTGGAACGAGCACTGGAGAAGACCGCTCATCGACGAATCATTCTGGATATGGACAGTTCAGCCAGCCCGGTCCATGGCGAGCAAGAAGACTCTGCCTACAACGGCCATTTTGGATGCACCTGCTACCATCCCCTGTTTTGTTTTAACCAGTTCGGAGATTGCGAAGGTGCCTTGCTTCGCCCCGGCAACGTTCACAGCGCGGATCGCTGGAAGGAGCTACTGGAACCAATCGTGGCTCGCTACGAGAAGAAGAAAGTCCGCAAATACTTTCGGGGGGATGCCGCCTTCGCCAAGCCGGAGATTTATCAATACCTGGAGAAGAAAGGCTTTTTGTATGCCATCCGGCTTCCCGCCAACCAGGTGCTTCAAGAAAAGATTGAACACCTGCTGACCCGGCCAGTGGGTCGTCCACCCCGAAAACCCGTCGTCTGGTTTGCCGATTTCAGCTATCAAGCCGCCAGTTGGGACCGGCCTCGACGGGTGATTGCCAAGGTCGAGTGGCATCGCGGCGAACTCTTTCCGAGAGTCGGTTTCATCGTGACCAATATGAGCGCGCAAGCTCCAGGGGTGGTTCACTTTTACAATGGGCGTGGCACCGTCGAGCAGTGGATCAAGGAAGGCAAGTATGCGTTGAACTGGACACGACTCTCCTGCCAGCGCTTTGTCCCGAATCAGGTGAGGTTGGGTCTGTTCGTTTTGGCCTATAACCTGGGCAATTTCCTGCGGCGGCTGGTCCTCCCTAGAAGCATCAAACACTGGTCCCTTCGCAGCCTATTGACTAAGCTGATCAAGATCGGAGCGAAGGTAGTTTGGCATAGCCGGATCGTCACATTTCAGATGGCGGAGGTCGCGGTAAGCCAGGAGATATGGGCCGAGCTATTGTCTCGGATTGACCGATTGAGATGGAGTACAGCCTAGCGTTCAGTGTTTCTGATCGAGCAACTGGAGAGGTGTCTCCGATTATCAGATTTTGCCAAAAGCATCTTGAAAACCAGTGATCACAGGCCCTTTTCAGCCGAAGGATGGGGAAGGAACGGTTGATTCAAGGTTGGGGGACTGATAGGTTTTGATCATTCATCATGTAGAGGTCAGAGGAACTCACATCCGAAGTTGATATGAGGAATGTCGGATAAAGTAAGAGCCTCCCTGCCAGGATCAGAGAGATTGCTTGAATCCGGCATGGTTTCCTCGTCGCGGCACCTCCTTCTACAGAGGTATGCGAGATTAGACCTCGGATCGGCTCAGGCCCGGTGTCTTTTCGGTGGCAAGCTGTGCAAGATCTGGACGCTGCCGTGCGCAAAGGAGCGATTACGCAACGGGCCAGCGCCCGACGGGTTTTCAAGGGCTTGGGCGTTGCGAAACGGTATTGCAGAATGGATTTGATTGGCACTAGCTTTGTGCAATGTTGATCGGCTACGTATGGTAGCTTTCAGCCCATCGGGACAGACGAATCACTGATATGAGAGTTCACTACTTAAAACATGTTCCCTTCGAGGGTCTGGGGACCATTCTGCCTTGGCTCAAGGAGCGTGAATGGCAAGTTAGCCTCACCGAGCTTTATCGAGATGAACCGCTTCCCTCCATCAACGATATTGACTGGCTGATTGTGATGGGAGGTCCAATGAGTGCCCATGACGAGTCGAAGTATTCATGGCTCAAGGCGGAAAAGGACCTCATCGGTCAGGCCATCGCAACCGGGAAGCCCATCCTGGGGGTTTGTCTCGGAAGCCAGCTCATCGCAGACGTTCTGGGCTCCAAGGTTTACAAGAACTCCGAGCCAGAGATCGGCTGGTTTCCAATCGATCTTTCTGAAAAGGCGACGAGTCATGAACTGGGGAGACTCATTCCTCCGCAAGTCGAGGTTTTTCATTGGCATGGGGAAACCTTCGACCTGCCCCAAGGAGCTCTTCATTTGGCAAGCAGTCAAGCCTGTGAGAACCAAGCCTTTGTCTATGGCGACCGAGTCCTGGGGCTTCAATTTCATCTTGAGACCACCCAAGAGACTCTTGAGGCCCTCGTTCACGGATGTGCTAATGAACTCACGGACAGACCATTCATTCAGAGTCCCGGCCTGATGTTGTCTGATCCTCATCGCTTTACTCGGCTCAATCAAATTCTCAATCCGATTCTCAAGGAACTGTCGGCAAGGGTGACCTGACCGGAGGGCATTGTCACGTTAAGTGCTCTAATCTCGATCTGGTGATTTCGGTGTAGCCTTTTGGGTACTGTCAAGTTAACCGATTTGGTGTCTAATCAGCGCCTCGGCCACTCCCTAAGTTGTTGATTCTACATTCGACCGCCGACCGTTTCCGCCTCCCAAACCCGAGAATTCCACTTAACTAGACAGTACCGTAAGGTCAAAATATTCAGCCGACCCACAAGTCTCTATTGTGCAACAAGTTGTAACCGTCACGGCAAACAGAAGTCAGGCCTTGGTTGAGCCCCAATGTTTTCCCCCTTTGCGTCTGAGCACTTGACGTGAGCATCTAATCAACCATGAACTTCGTGCTCAGGCCCTGGCGGCTGCTGCTCCTGATCTTGGCCGGTTGGATCAACAGAGACCAGCAGGACGCGATCGAGTATCTTTTGACTGAGAATCAGGTACTCAGAGAAAAGCTCGGCAAGGGCCGCATTCTGCTCAACGACGACCAGCGTCGACGCTGGGCCGTCAAGGGCAAGGTGCTGGGCCGAAAAAGCCTCGGCAAACTGGCCAAGATCGTCAGGCCCGACACGCTTCTGCGCTGGCATCGAGAGCTTATCGCTTGCAAGTGGGATCACTCAGACAAGAGGCAATCCGTTGGCCGACCACGCATTCGACAACAGATTGTGGACTTGGCTCTGCGCATGGCTCAGGAGAATCCTAGCTGGGGCTATGACCGTATCCAGGGTGCTTTAGCCAATCTGGGCTTCCACATCTCTGACACCACGGTTGGCAACATTCTCAAAGCCCACGGCATCGAGCCAGCTCCAGAGCGCGAGAGCCGCACGGCCTGGCGTACCTTCCTTGCTGCTCACTGGGATTCGATCGCAGCCGCCGACTTTACGACCGGTGAGGTCTGGACTCGGCCAGGACTGGTCACGTTCTACGTCCTTGTGGTGATGCATCTAAAGACGCGGCGCTGGAGTTCCCCTGGTTTTGTGGACACCTAATCCTTTGGGAGAATGGAGGACACGATGCCAAGAACAAGACGAGCTTATCCACCCGAGTTTCGCCAGCAGATAGTCGAGCTTCATCGAGCCGGGCGCAGCCCCGGTGAGCTGGCCCGAGAGTTTGAACCCAACGAACAGACGATCCGCAACTGGATCGCCCAGGCAGACCTGGATGAAGGCCGTCGTAGAGACGGCCTGACGACGGTAGAACGAGCCGAGCTGCGGAAGTTGCGCAAAGAAAATAGGCAGCTGAGGGTTGAGCGGGAAATATTGGCAAAAGCCGCGGCCTGGTTCGCACGGGAGAGCGATCCGATTTCCAAGAAGTCTTCAGGTTCGTGAAAGTGAATCAGGCCGACTATCCAATCACCACCATGTGCCGTTTGCTGGGTGTCTCCACCAGTGGCTACTACGCGTGGGTCGATCGCGGACCTTCGACTCGAGATGAAGCGAATGCTCGTCTTCTGGAAACAATCAACGGGATCCACCAGCAAAGTCGTCGGACCTATGGAGCTCCCCGCATTACGGCGGAACTTCGAGAGGAAGGTCACCTGGTGGGCAAAAACCGGGTGGCCCGACTGATGAAAGTCGCCGGCATTGAAGGCGTTAGCCGCAGACGCAAGACACGCACGACCCTGAGAGGCCAAGACAGCCGTCCGGCTCCGGATCTGGTGGAGCGAAACTTCCAGGTCAGCCGCCCCAACCGACTGTGGGTTGCAGACATCACGTACGTGCCGAGTTGGGCAGGTTTCGTCTACCTGGCCGTAGTGGTCGACGCTTTCAGTCGTCGAGTGGTCGGCTGGTCGCTCAGAAATGATCTCAAGACCCGGCTAGTGACCGATGCCCTGCAAATGGCACTTCAAGAGCGTGAATCCGACGGGGTGATCCATCACTCGGACCAGGGGACGCAATACACGTCGATCGAGTTCGGGCTGCGCTGCAAGAGAGCCGGCATCAGACCCTCCATGGGCTCGGTCGGTGACTGTTATGACAACGCGCTATGTGAGAGCTTTTTTGCCTCTCTGGAGTGTGAACTGATCGACCGGCACAGCTTCCGCAGCAAGCTGCAGGCCAGGCTTGCTGTCTTCGACTACATCGAGGGCTTTTACAACCCTCACAGGCGGCACTCGTCACTGGACTATCTGTCGCCGATCAACTATGAATCGAGGCACTCAGATGTGGCTTGATTCGAAAGCCGTAAACTGTCCACAAAAGTGGGGTAACTTCACGCATTGAAATCGCGGGTGCGACGCCTCACCCCAACTCCGAATGGATGCAGCAAGTCGGAAGGAACCTGACCGACTGTGTCGACGGCTTTTTCCGCAGCTCGACCCACGTCATCCTTGACCGTGACACGAAGCACTTGCCGTTGCGTCAGATCTTGAAGTCCAGCGACATCGAGGCGGTAGTCTTACCTCCCAAGAGTCCTAATCTCAATGCTCATCTGGAACGCTGCATGCGCCCCCTGAAATCTGAATGTCTCAACCGTATGATCTTCTTTGGTGAAGCGTCGTTGCGTCGGGCCTTGAGAGAGTTCGGAGAGCACTTTCACCACGAACGGAATCATCAGGAACTCGCGAACCGAATCATTGATACGGGAGATGAAGTTGGTCGCAAGGACGGCGAATGAAGTTGCCGTCCCAGGCTCGGTGGTTTGCTTCGATACTACTATCGAGACGCTGCTTGAATTCGGATACACTCCATAAGATTGGGGAGAAGGTCGAGTCAGCACCGCTGTGCCGGAGCGACGACCTCACACCGGGAGCCCGTTTCCAAAAGCTGGTTTCTCAACGGAAATCGCCTGAGATTCCGATGCTCGCACGCCCATGAGCCCTTCTATCCTAAGGATCCGCTGCCCGACCGAATATTTTGACCTTACGACAGGCCAGCAACAGGCGCGGCAAGTTGCCATAAGGGAGTTTGTTATCTGCCCCCGCCACCATGACTAGCTGGTACGGCCCGTTGACGCGCTTGTACTGAAGCCGGTTGGCGGGGTTGGTGCGGGGCAGGGAGCACAGCGCCATCATCCGCGCCATGAAGCCCCGATCGGGGTCCGCTTCGCTGGCCTCGACAAGCTGGTGCACCTGATTGGCGCTGGTGAAGTGGCGTTGTGTCGGACGCGAGGGTATGAGCGCCTGGACCGCCCCGGCCCGATCGGCCAAGGCTTCCCCGATGGGAACCAAACCGTCTCGTTCAGACTGCATGGCTTATTCTCCCATGTTCCCCAGACAAGACTACAGTGGTGAACTCATGAGGGCGGAATGGTCTGGCGTGTGGTCCCAATATGGGACTATACTATAGTCTCGGCATGAGGGTTATTGCATTGGCGACACTGAAAGCCTTCCTCGACACCAACCCCGTCCCCGTCGATGCCCGTGAGCCGGTGATGGCCTGGTATAGACAGGTTAAGGCTGCGGATTGGGCGAGCCCGGCTGATGTCAAACGGGACGTTCGCAGCGTCAGCATCTTGAAGGATGGGAGGGCGGTGTTCAACATCGCCGGAAACAAATATCGCATCGTGGTGTGGATCAACTACCCCTACCGGGTCGTCTACATTCGATTCATTGGGCCGCACCGGAGATATGACGCCATTGATGCACAATCGATTTGAGGGTCGTGCCCATGGAAATCGTACCGATTAAGACCAAACGAGACTACCGCCGCACGCTCAAGGAGGTCGAAGGCCTGATGACGGCTAAGCGCAACACGCCCGAAGGCGACCGCCTGGATGTTTTGGTGACGCTGATCGAGGCCTGGGAGGCACAGAATTACCCTCTCGATCTACCCGACCCGATCTCCGCTATCCACTACCACATGGAACAGAACGGGCTCGCGGCGAAAGATCTGGCTCCCTATATTGGCGGCCGCAACCGGGTGTACGAAGTGTTGAATCGCAAGCGGCCGCTGAGTCTTAAGATGATCTGGCGTTTGCACAAGGGACTCGGCATTCCCGCGGAGTCATTAATCAAGGCCGGCCACGAGGCGACGCAGCTTACAGGTTGACGGCTACGCCACTTGGCATTCGCGGCTGTTAACTCTCCTGGATCACCAGCCTTTGTGGAAAAGCCGGGTTCCGGTGCAGGCCTGTAGGCCCAGTGCAGGGTGCACACAGCTGAAGTGTCCCCTCGGAAGTCGAGGGGTGGAATCTTAGCCCCTTAAGAGAAGCACGGAGATGGAAAATGGAAACATTGGAAGAACTTAAAGGGAACTTGGAGGAACTTCAAGCCGATGTGCGCGGGATCGCGGAAGATGTCTCATGCCTTCGAGGCGAACTGGAATACGTGAAAAATGAATGTCTTCCTAGTGAAGCGACGATGGAAAAGATTGAGGACGGACTGTATCAGATCGAGAGCCAAGGGGAGTTGGTTGACCAGCACTTTCATAAGCTGAGAGAAGATCTTGTGACGAACAAACTCCTGTACAAGGGCGATGTCGAAAAGCTATCCGAAGCAATAGCGGCAAGGCTTCTACGCACTATGGTGCGAGTCAACCTGATTACCATTGCTGTCATTCTCATTGTTTATGCCTTGGTCTTTCAGCTGTGAGTGTCGGCGAATGGATACCTCAGGGATGTAGATGAAATCCCCGGACCTAGAATGCGACTTCACCGCCGATCCCCACACCTCACGAGCGGAAGGATGGGCTTCTCTACTTGATCGTTCGGACGTGCTGATTATCGACTGCGAGGCTGCTAGCGCCGGTCAGACGACCGCCCTGGTTACCATTGGTTGGTTTTCGTTTCTTGTTGAACAGCTCACTGAGTTGCCACTTGTCTCGATCCCGCTATTGGCTATTGCCAGGGTCCTGCCCTGAGCCCTCTGAGAAAACAGCGATAGCCTCGGGGCAAGACTGAGCGGTAGGGTGGATACATCTTGAACGAAGACTCGAATTCAACCCCGGGCCGCAAGCTTCCCAAATTAGAAACTTGGAGGGAATCTCGCTCGGGGGCGTGGGCCGGCCGAGGCTTTCATTACCAACACATGGTTTCGGCATTGATTCTCGTCCGGCAGTGGGCCGGGCTGGTGCCTCCCGGTTATCTGGTGCCGGAAGGATTCGAGGATTGCGTTGTCGAATCCTCTGATCGTCGTATCTGGATCCAGATCAAGTCACGCAATGACGCCACGTTCCGGGAGGCTGAAGTCCGCACAATTCTGGCTGCCGTTGACGACAAGGTGGCCAAGTTCAAGAACGGCACGGACATCCGGTCCGCCGTGATCCTTGAGAAGCCGCGAACCAACAGAGTCGAAACCGACATCAGTCGGCTTTTTGACGATGAGGGCCGGAGAATCTTCGTTTGCGGAACGCCAGGCGATGAAATCGTCAGATTGCTTTCGACGGAATTGGAAATAGCGGAAGTCATTGCCGAGGGGCTTACCAGTGATCTGTACAGACTGGTCGCCGACGCTGCGGCAGATAACGCGTTCTTGCCCTTCGACAAACGCCGCAGGATATCCACGACGGAAGTGGAACGGCGCATCTTTGAACGTCTGGAGGCAGAAGATCCATCGGCGATTGATTACGCCCTTCTCTTGGGCGGCCTGGAACCCGTCGATTTCACTACCCCGATCGACGAACCGGACTTCTATCGGGGCGTGAAGGTCAAGGCAGGGCATGTCGCTGCCAACCTCGTTCTGGACCGTCCGAATGACATGAACAAGGTCCTTGATGCGCTCTGGCAGCGAAGGCATGTGCTTATCTCCGGTCCGTCGGGAGCGGGAAAGTCGGCACTGGTTTGGTTGGTGACGACTGCTATCGCCGGTCAATTGAGATGGTTTCAGATCACCGGAATGGCAACCACGGCCCATGCTGAGGACATCATTAGGTTTGTCCGTGCCCGCCGTCCGACCGAGATGTCTCCGATCGGTCTGGTATTCGACGAAGTCGGTTCGGTAAACAGCAACCTTTGGGATGTGCTCGTCCGTGAACTGAGGGGAATTCCCGCCTTGTATTTCCTGGGCTCTGTGCGCCAGGAGGACGTGACCCTTGTCGCCAATCAGTCGGACACCGTATTCATTCCGGTAATTCTCGATGAGAATCTGGCTCAAACTGTTTGGGAAAAACTATCCGCAGGAAACCACACGAACTGGACTCACTGGCGTGAACCGTTCGAACGATCCGAAGGCTTGATGCTCGAGTATGTGCACCTGTTGACCCAGGGGAAGCGGCTCGCCGCGGTTATCGGAGAACAGATTCGGCAGAGGGAACACGAGAACCGCAACGACGAACTCACGATAATAAGATGCGCAGCCGTGCTTTGCGCCCGCGGTGGCGAGGTCGCGGCAAAGAGATTGTTCGAACTGCTGGACCTGGAACCTGATGCCGCCAACCGCTCGTTGAGAAGACTGATCGACGAACACCTGGTGCGCGAAAGCCGCCCCGGCGTACTCGGCGGACTTCACATCCTCCGCTCGGACGCCCTCGTGAAAGCATCGCATGACGAAACCGTATATCTGACCTCCGATACTCTTTGGAGAAGCCTTCCTGCAACTACCAGCGAAATACTTCCAAGAGTTGTGCAGTCCGTTCTCGCTGATTCAGGGGCTGACAACGAACCACGATTGCTCCGGAAGCTGGCCGACATGCTCGGCAAAAGCCACGATATCGATCAATGGGCGGCGATTCTCACCGGATTGGGATTGGCAACGCTCGAACGCCACGTCGCTTCATTCATGTCCATGCTTGAGCAACACGGGGTGCAGCAAGCCCACTTGTCGCTGGCTTCGATGTTTGCAGACCCCCAACTTGATGTTCCCGTTCTGTCGGAATCCGAGCAATTGACGAGCCTGCGAAACGCGGTTTTCGCGTTTCGTGAAATGCCAAAGCATGATTTGCGGGCCGCCTGTCTTGAGCAGCTCCCGGAAGGAATCGAGCCACCTCGTAGCGATAGCATATCGCAGACGAACAGACTGCTCTCCTGCCTCGTGCCGATTTGTGGCGGCGATCCCATACGAATCGCTCTCGGACGCGAGTTTCCTGCTGATCGCGACCCGGATGTTCGCCAAATTGCGAGATTGCTGTCCACGGCTCGCCTGATCGACCCAGATCTGGCCGAGAGTCTGGTGGAGTCCCTTGGAGGCGAGCAGGTTCTGTTTGATCTGTTTCGAGATCAGATCCCGTGGACGACCCCACCGATTATTGAACCCGCCGGCGCCCACGGCCGCACGGTCCGATCGAATTGGTATCAAGCGGCTGAACAGCACCAGTCCGACCCTCACGAAACTGTTTGCGAAATTTGCGAGACATTGATCGCGGTGTCGCCGAATTCGGATGCGGCAGCTTCAGATGCTGTCGATCCCATGGGCCGAACCATTGCCGTCGGTGACTTCAAGCCATGGTCCAAGAACATGCCAAGGGCAAATATTCCTGCCAAGGCCCGTGTTGCGTGGAATGTCGCTTTTCGGCAGATACTGCTGGCCAGAGCGGCGGCTGACAGCCTGACTAACTACACGCGCCAGATGGCGCTGCTCGTTCGCGGCACGGAAAGGGTCTTTCGCTCCTTTGCCGAGAAATGGATCAGGGGGAAGCGCATCTCAAACGCCGACGCGCTGGCTTCCGAAATCAACAGGATAGTCGATGCCGTCAACGCGCTGGCCTATGCCGCACCCGAAAACCCCCCTTCCGCGATGACGGAGCCGGTTCGAGCCGGCACCAATGACACTCTGGGCGCTTTGTTGACGGGCGTGCTTGGCAACCTCATTGGACGGCTGTCCAAACTCGAAACAGCCAAAGCCACAGCCACGTTTGCGGGAAGCTTAGGCGGTCAGGCGCGCGAGCATCATCAATCCGGCATTTGGCGCACCATGTCCTCACCACCGCTGAAGAAACTCGCCAAGCTCTCGGAGCGCCTTGTTGACGTGTCGTGCATTCTGCATGAAATGGCACATGACAGTGGGCCGGATGCAATTCAGAGAATAGTGAAGACAACGCGGAAGGCCGGCTTGGGAACCGCGGTCCGCGCTGCCGCGCGGCATTGTCGCCACCTAGCCGACCGGCGCTTCAACAACCGGCTGCATGAACTCGAAAATGCGCTCCTTGAGCGAGGCTGGAAAGCCCGGTGCCTGTCCCGTCCCACCGACGAATACGACAGCGTCTACTGGCCAGCCAGAGAGGTTGTGATTCTGGTTGAGATAACGGATTTCGAAACACAATGGGGAAGATACATCGACGAAACTCTTTCGCTTGGCAAGCGCTACCTTAATGACGACTGGCCGTACACGACTGTCCCTATCATGAACGATCAGGTTCTGGCACCCTTGGCGTTGCGTCCTTCGTCGCACATGGCGCTTCCTGACCCGGATTTCGTCCGTAAACGGTCCGATTGCATCGACAAACCAATTTTCTCATCCACACTTGGAGAGAAGTTTGACGAGGCTATTGCCGCTTGCGTGCATGTTTCCGCGATAATCACGTGTCGCGGCGTAAAAGACTTGCATCCAGAAGAAGACGAAATTCTTGCAATGGCCGTGGACACCTTCAGGAGAAACCGCGAAGTAGTTGCGAATACCGCTGGTCAAACGGAGACCGAGCATTTCGCGCTTGCGCTCGACTACCTTGATCGAAACTGGGACCGGGTCGTTGATGAATATGATTCTGTGAAGGCCAACCAGGCAATCGAAGATCCCTTATGCATGACCCCCCATCTGGCAATCGCCGGAGAGGAAAGCGAACACGTGCAGGAATTAGCCGCCACACGCTTGGTCATCCTGCAGGTGGAGTGCAGCAGCGCGATCGCTGGCTGAACTACAGGAACAATTAACGACGGATTAAGGCATTGGTGCATGAATCGGCGTAAGCGGGCACGCTAGCATCAGCGGAGGGTTCCGGTCCATCATGGAGATCAAGGGGGCAACGGGTACTGTCAAGTTAACCGATTTGGTGTCTAATCAGCGCCTCGGCCACTCCCTAAGTTGTTGATTCTACATTCGACCGCCGACCGTTTCCGCCTCCAAAACCCGAGAATTCCACTTAACTTGACAGTACCCTACGGACGTATGTGCCGACTGCGTTACGATTTGTGAAGTTTGACTCATTGGATTTGAGAAAGTGAGTGACTAGTTGAAATCAGCGATGACTGCCACCTTGCTCGAGCTAGGCGATGCGACCTCACGGAATCTGGAGTTCTCGCACCGTGATGACGTTTTGGTGAGCTACGGAGAAGATACAATTACCGAAACTAATCTGCTGGAAATTAGGCGGCGGCATCCGGAGCGTGTGGATGTTCGTACTTTCTCAAAGCCCGTTGAGGCTAAAAAAGGCGCCGATTGGGAATGGCACATTGTTGGTGAAAAGTTGACAGCCAAAATGCGGGTGCAAGCAAAACGTCTACAGAGCGACGATGTTCTGAAGATCAAGCACAAAGTGGCATCATCCGGTAAACAGCAGCGCGACCTACTCATTGCCGAGGCGCATACGGACAAAATGAAACCCGTTTACTGCATCTATTGCACCGAGCCGCAGCGAACATTCTGGACGCAGACTCCACCACCGTTGGGGTACAAGAGTTATCACATGGGTTGCCTACTCGCGGATGCGTCGGACGTGCCGTTGACCACCAAGAGGCTCTGCGGAATCGAAGGAATATGCATACCCTGGCACTATTTGTTCGAACGATCGATCTTCGTTCATAAGACACGGGAATCCATCGAAGCGGACTACGATGACACCGTCCAGTCTGTCGGCGTCAGGCACACGGTAGCTCCTATTCCGCCAGAAGGTGGTGAAAGGGAGGCCGCCAGACGCTCAGGGTGGAACGCTCCTACCGTCGATGACCTAAATGAAGACACGGGCCGGGAATTCGATCGGATCGGTGTTGCGGAAACCACGGCTGAAGACTTAGAAAGGCTTCTCGCAGAAACGGATGAAGGTTGGCGGATAGCACAGCACGATCGAGAACAGCTTCACGACCGAGGCATTTGCCGCATGATTGTTATGGACGTTCGGAACGAGCGGGGATCTTTATAGGGCGGCCGCAACCAGATACAGGATCCGTCATTGATCCATAGCCGCCGCCGTTTCGGCTGCTTCGAGGGGGGGGTGGTCCGCCTCCCGGCCGCGCTTGCTGAGCAGCTCTTCGACATCGCGCAACGAGAGCGAGTCCCGAAGGCACCAGCGCACGGCGCAAAGAATCAGCTCGGGCTCCGTTTGTCGCCACTTGAAGATCGCCGTCGGATTGCCTTCTTCATGATCTCTTCAGGCTACCAGCCCCGTCAGCCATAGTTGCAACACAACCCTTGCAACGCCTACGGCTAGCCCGCTTAATGGGCGAGTTTTCTGAACTGCCGGACCAGGCCGAAACGGGCGCGCTATTCCTGGAGGCTCTCCGTGTCCGGCGGCAGACCGACGGCGTGTAGCGCTTGGTCAAGCGCTCGTTCCGCCTCGCTGCCCGGAGCGAGATCAACTGCTGCCTGGCGGAGGACCGCTGCGGCGATCGGCAACGCCGCCGCAGCAGGCATCAGGTCCCTCATCGCATGGAAGAAGATCCGCTCCATCTCTTCCCGGTTGGCTCCCCCAATGCCTTCGACCGTCATGCCGTTGGTGCGATGTGTGCCGCCCTCGACGGCCAGATAGTACGCATGGCTTAGAATCAGCGAATTCCAATGGTGGCCGCCATATCCGAAATCATCGGTAGAGTCGATGTACTGGCCATCGACGAATACGAACCCGGAGTAGTCCCAGTTCTCGTCTTCGTCCAGAGTGAGGGCGAACTCGTAGCGGTCGCGGTAGACATCCGGATAAAAGCCGTCCCTGAGCGACTTGGGGTCGCTCAGGGAGCGAATGGGTCCGCGCTTCGTTTCGCCGCCCACGAGATAGTCGGCCGTGGCGCCTTGACTTTCATAGAAGAATTCGAGGGATTCTCCGAAGATGTCGGAGTAGGCTTCGTGGATGGCGCCGTCTCCCGAGTAGGCGAGGAGGAACCGTCCGTCGACACACCAGGCCGGGACCAGACCTTCTTCCGGGCCCTCCATTGCCACCCCCAATCCGGGGAACCGTGCGGTGGCGCACGTGTAGATTTCACCGTCGACGGCGGTGAAGCTTTCTGGACCGAGTCGCGCGTCCAGGGGGAAGGGGTTGGAGAGACCAAAGGGACTTCCGGTGCGATTGCTCACGGAGAAGTGCGTCACACCGTGCATTAACTCGTGGCCAACGATATCGAGCACCATCAACGGGTCCTCGCTCGTTTCGTCGATAGCCCGACCGAAAACGAATATACCTCTTCCTTCCGGACCAAACGGCGGGGGAGCAAAGAAGGCATTGTTCTCGTCAATATTGACCATGGTGATCGTGCGTCCGTTTGCGCCGTCGATGCCTTCCCAACCGTGTCTGCCGAAGAAATAATCGTACGTCCAGCCGCTGTAGACATGGGCGCCCACCACAGCCGGGTCGTCCCATTCGTTATCCGCGTCGGCGGAGACGTCGGCCATTGTCCAGAGCGGTTCTCCGGGCGACATCTGATTGAAGAGATGACCGAAGAGCAGACGACTAGCACGCAGGAGGTTGAACCGGGCGTCGAGAGTGACGATTTCCCCCGGCCGCATCCGGTCGTATGCTCCGAAGCCGGCCCCCCCCTGCGTCGTGCTCAGCTTCCTCCGCATACCCGTGGAGTCTGCGCCGACCCCGACCGCCGACTGCGACTTGAGCGCATGGACGCGGTGCAGGAGTTTGCCGTTGGCGGCGCTGACGAAATAGAAGTGTCCGTCACTTATGGCGACTTGATAGGCCAGGACGTACGAGCCGTCAGGCCGCGGCAGTATACTCAGCGGCGGCTGCCGGTCGGCGACGAGCTCTCCGCCGTGCATCACTTCGAGAAGCGCGGCGACCTCGGCCCCGGACAGCGCCGGCGTCGTATCCACGGCGATACCCTGGTGCAAGGTACCGAACAGCGACACGGTGACGCCGCTACCGTCGAGCTGCCGGGAGACGCCCCCGCCGTGCACGGGAATGCCCGCATGGTACTGCGCGAGATACTCGTGGGTGCGGCTTTCCAGGGAGGCGTCGCTCCGGCGCGACATGACGACGAGTTCACTGGTGCGCTCCATGCCGTAGACCGTTGCGTCCCACCGTTGCAACGCGTCGAGGCCTAGAGCTTGTCCGGCTGCGATGGAAACGACATCGAGTTCCTGGGCCGTAGCGTCGTACCCCGTTGCCATGAGTGCGAAACCGATGAGGGCCAGAGCGATAAAGGTTCGTGGAGCGACTCTCATTATGTGTCGATCTCCTTGGGGTCAAGCGAACGAGTTTGCCGGTTCGCTGTGTGGAGGCGCATTCAGAACCGCAAGCGCAGGCCCCCTGCCGTATGCAGCCCACCGGGCTTGATGTCCAGTGTTCCGTTGCCCGCGGACGGAAGTTCCAACGTCGCCCGGCTGTAACGGGTGAACCAGCCGATACCGACGTGGTTAGTAAAGTAATAGGTGATGTCGGTTCCCACGTTGAATCCGATAGTCGAGGCGGATTCCGGGCTGGCGACCGCACTGGAGAACGTAGCCGTGTAGAAGGGGTATTCGTGGACGAAATCCACGTCGGTGACAAGTTGCTGCTCCACGTTGAAGAACGTGGGTCCGGCAAAGCCCATTACCGTGACCGAGTTCGTGGCCGGCACCACCACGTACGCCTGCAGGTGGACGGCCATCTCGCTGCGGGTGAGAGGCGACGAAACGCCCGAGATTGAGCGGTTGCGGTTGAAGTAGAGCGGGTGCGGCAGCTGCGCCGATACGCTGGCCGTTTCCTCGGTGTTGAACCACGATATGCCAGCACCGAGCGCGAAGTACGGCGCGATGCGCACGCCGCCGCTCACATCAAAGAGCGCCCCGGTCCTGTAGCGGTAGTCGCTCTCGAAGCGGGCCTGCTCCTGGGCTGCAGCCGCTGACAGGACCTCGCGATACACGCCTCCCGATTCCGGAAAGTCGATGCTTTCGGAGAAGCTTCCGGTCAGTGCCTGCAGTCCTCCGTTGATGCTAATGAACGTCCGCGCGTTCCCTGCGGACTGCTGTGCGTGGGAGGGCGCGACGCCAGTCAGTGTCAGGACTGCGGCGGCCAGCCAGAGGGTCAGTGCCGACGACGATCGCGTGTTCGAATGTGTGGTTATGAGGTTTCCTGTGGTCAAGGAGACATGTTACATCATCAAATCGGGATGTGTTGCAACTTTCAAAAAGCGGCAAGAGAGCGATGGGTCAGGTTGACCAAGCTCCGTCTCATGCAACCACTTCGAACGGCACTGTCAGAGGAAATTAGCAGGTCTGAGTTCTCCACTGGCGATAGGGAATTAGGCCGCCCCGAGTTGACGCCACTGGGCAAGTGCAGCGGCGCGGTTGAGCTTGAAATTGTCCCGTGAGCAGAGGAATCGTCGCAGGTTGAAGTGGTTGTAGACGGAAGAATGGACGGTGGCAAATTCCTGGAGGCTTCGCATCTGCCTGAAACGGAGCATCGCGTGTTCTCGTCGCCGGAATGGCAGGTGGGAATTCTCCGCACGATTGTTCAGCCAGCGGCCAGCTTGATGCCGACCGGTTCCGCCCAGTTCACGCAATGCCGCGCGGTAAGACCTTAGCCGATCCGTGATGATCGCATCGGGTCTAGGGTAGCGCTTCATCAGTTTCCTGAGGAATTCCAAGGCGGCCTTGCGATCTCTCTTCTTCGAGACAAAGGCCTCCAGCACCTCGCCTTCCTGGTCCACGGCGCGCCACAGGTAATGGCGTTCGCCATTGATCTTCACGAACACCTCATCGAGGTGCCACCGACAACCCGACAACGCACGCATTCGACCCTGCCGCTTCTTGCGGAGCTCGGCGGCAAAGATCGGGCCAAAACGGTTCCACCAGAACCGGACCGTCTCGTGGCTCACCTCGATCCCGCGCTCGTGGAGAAGGTCCTCAACATTGCGTAGCGACAGTGGGAAGCGCACATACATCATCACCGCAAGGCGGATGATTTCGGGCGAAGTCTTGAAATAGCGAAAGGGGCTCTTCATCCAAAGACACTTGCAAGACGCATCCCGCCGAATCAAGCCTGTTTTTCTCTGACAATGCCCTTTCGCGTGTTCGTCGTAGTCAGCCGACAGGCGCTGATCGATTCGCGGTTCTCGACGATCATCTGCGCGCCGGTGTACTCAACGCGCCACGGACTCGCAACGCAAGTCGATGTCGGACTGAACGAAGGACTTCGACACGACAGCAGCGTGCACTGCAACGAGCTTGTCAGCTTGCGGAAGTCGCAGTTGACTCAGTTCGTCGGGACCTTCGACACCACCAAACTCAAGTGTCTCGACGATGCACTGATGGTTGCACTGGGGCTGCTCCGCAGCTAGAGAGAACTAGCGGCTGGGGCTATAGTCTCGGCGCGAACCCCATCCGCCGACAAGAACCCCGTTGTCCGGATCGATGCTGCGATTCGCAGCGCATCCGGTGCACGCGTACAGCACTGGTCTTCCCTGTTCCACGAACTGGTTTTCCCTGTTCCCCCCAGAAAATTCCCTGTTCGACCAAACAAATTCCCTGTTCCGTGGCGTAGGGAATTCGAAACTGAAACCCCATGATATCAGTGGGTTAGGAGGCTTCGATCCCGCCTATTCGAGGCCGAATCTACGAAATTCCCTGTTTTTTCCCTGTTAAACAGGGAAATCGGGCCAGAGACGGGTTCGCTCCAGACTGCGCCCACCGCCATTTACTGCCTTCCGTCTCCTCTCACTCTCCATCTTCTGACCCAGAGGGAACAAACCTTCGTCTCTGGTCACAGATCAAGACTTCTCCTGAGTCTGAACACCAGAAGGCCTTCAGGGAGGCTGCAGCTTGCACAAATCGACTCTCCTTTTTTTGGGGGCCTGTAATGACCAGAGTCGTGTATTGCAGAGCGGTGAGCCCCAAAACCTGAACCACCTCGAGTGCTAAGAGGAGATGGCAGGATGGGCTGATATTTTCTCCGAGCGAGGGCGAGGAGAAAATATTGATGGCCAGCAAGCCCGCCAAGCGTTCCACACCGAAATTCAAGTTTCAGGTGGTGTTGGAGGCGATACGATCACAGCGATCCGACGCTGAGGTGGCCCGGGCCTATCAGGTGCACCCCATCACCTTGTGCAAGTGGAAGAAGGAGTTTCTGGAAAAAGGGGCCGAGGTCTTTGCCGGCAAGGAGTCGGCTCAGCAGTACGAGAAAACAATCGCCAAGCTGGAGAGGATGCTGGGCAAGAAGGAAGTGGAGCTGGCCCTTTTAAAAAACTTTTGGGACGAGAGCTGAGCCTTGCCGAGAAGGTCGGCCTGGTGCGGAAACACCGTAGCCAGTGTGGGCTCAATCGCTGCTGTGAAGTGCTCAGTCTCTCGAAGGGAAGCTGGCATGGCCGCAACCACCGGTCGGCTGGCAGCCGGGATACCGAGATCGTCAAGAGGTAGATGAGAAAGATCCTCAAAAGTAACCCCGATTACGGTTACCAGCGCCGTGGCCCCGGAGCTGAGCGAGCGCCTGGAGCGTCGGATCAACCATAAACGGGTCAAGCGGCTGTTGAGAGAAAACCTTTGGTCGGTGGTTCGTCAGCTGCCCCGACGCAAGCCCAGTGGAGTGCAACAAGTGCTGCAAAGTCAAAGCGGGTAGCTGGACCTGGTGCGGGGAAGACAGTTTGGCATCTTGCAGGTGCCGAGCACGGATTTCACCGAACTGAGATATCGAGGAGGGCGGCAAAAGCCTGGCTGATGGCCATGCACGACCCGGAGAGCCGGGGGGTGGCCGGCTGGGCGATTGGTGGCAGGAGCATTTGCCAGTTGGCACTGCGCTGTTGGAAGCGAGCCAAGAAACGCTTGAGGAGGTGAGAAATTGACACAGAGGGGATAATCGTTCATCAGGACCAGGACTCGGTCTTTACCAGTTACCGATGGCTCAGGCAACTTTTGATCAAGGATGGTGTGCGGGTCTCCTATTCCGAGAATGGAGCTCGCCACAATCCCTGGATCGAATCGCTTTGGGGGCGGATGAAGATCGAGATTCGCTCCCTGATCCACGAGGCTCAAACGTTGCAAGATCTAGAAAAAGTGATCGACCAGCGCTTTTACTATTACAATTACAGGCGACGTCACTCGGCGGTCGGCAACCAGGCACCAGCCAAGTACCTGAAAACCAGGATTATGGGAGAGAATATCAGTCCGCCGCCTTAGCCATTCTTAGAACTGAAACTGGTTCAGTTCCGGGGGCTCAGATCCCAGCCAAGAATGATCCCCCGGCTGACATCGCCACCGAAATGAAAAGCGAATTGTCGGGGGCACCGCCCCCCGCTCCCAACAGTCTGCTTCTTCGGGTGGCTTGCGTGGTGGGACTGTGTGTCACGGGAGACTCTCTCCTGTACACTCTCCTGCCGCTGGAAGCCGAAAATCTGGGGTTCTCCGCTTACCAGCTGGGACTCCTTCTCAGCGTCAATCGGTTGATTCGATTGGTCTCCAACAGCGGCACCGTTCTGGCATTCGAGCGGACGGGGACCCGTTCACCCTTCTTGATCGCCACCCTAGCAAGCCTGCTGACCATGATTTCCTACGGTTTTGGCACCGGCTTCCTGGTCTTTCTATTGGCTCGGATCTTCTGGGGAATCGCCTGGTCGGGTCTCCGACTGGGGGGATACCAGGCCGTCTGGACCGGACCGGAAGGCGGCCGGGGAAGGCTTTCCGGACTCCTGTGGGGCGTCATCCGAATGGGAAGTGCATTGAGCGTGGTTTGCGGCGGCTACCTAAGGGACCGTTTCGGATATCTGAGCGCCGTCTCTGCCATCAGTCTCGTCACGGCCCTCGCCATCCCAGTGGCGCTTTCCATTCGCTGGCCGCAACGGCTGCAGAAACTGCAGAAAAGCACCTTCAGTCCCGGGGAATTGGGACAAGCAGCCGTGGGAGATTCCAGGGGACAGATCTTGCTAGCCGTGTCCTTGCTCATGGGGTTCCTGGAAGGCGTACTGATCTCCACAGCCGCGCTGTTCGTGGCAGCTCGTCTGCAGGCGGCTTCTGAAACCGGGTCGCTGTTGACCAGCACGGCCACCATCGCCGGTCTCCTGCTGGCAACCCGCTGGACATCAGACATGGTTTTCGGACCCGCCATCGGGGTCTTCTCGGACCGGGTGGGCCAGTCCCGTACGCTGACCCTGCTCTCAGCCGTGCTGCTGGCTTGCCTGACGGCGGCGACGGGGGGAAGCCGGCACTCTTTTTCCCTTGCTGGCTTTCTCCATCGGATTCGCGGCCAGCTCGGGATTCTTTGTCACCATGAACGCGGCTGCCACGGTGGTGGCCGCCAAGAACAGCCGCCCCCACCTTTACCTGGGCACCTTTGCCACCGCCAACGATGCCGGTACTGCGGTTGGCCCCCTCCTGGCCTACCTTCTGAGCGCCTTTACCGGTTTTGGTTTTCTCTATGTGGCGACCAGCGTTATCCTGTTCCTGGTGGTACTGGGCTATCGCCGATCGGATTCTCAAACCAAGCGGACGGGAGCCACTACTGACAGGTCGCAAAGCCCGGCCGAGTAGGTGAGCCAGACCACGGGGAGGCGTCCTGCCAGCTTACAGGGGCCGGCTGATCTTCCGGTGGCTCACCCAGGATGGGTGTGATAGGGAACCATTGACCCGGCTTCATGCCCGTTACCATAATGACCCGTATCGTCTGCCGGCCAGGAGCATAGGGTGAACTTGCACGAGCTATTGGCAATTCGAGCGAGCAATGACGATCCGGTGCGAGTTGGGCTCATCGGGGCCGGCAAATTCGGATCGATGTACCTGGCCCAGGCTCGGACCACACCCGGGGTCCAGGTCGTCGCAGTGGCCGACCTGGACGTAGAAAAGACCTTCAACGCTCTGACGCAACTGGGCTGGCTCCCGGAACAGCTGGTCGGCACCAACACCGCCAGTTGGATCAACGACGCGGGGGCTGTCGGCAAAACTGCAGTTACGGAGGACCCCTCGGAACTGATCGCCGCCGATCTGGATGTGGTGGTCGAGGCCACCGGTAACCCGGAGGCTGGCGCCCGCCATGCGAGCCTGGCGATCGAGGCCGGTAAACACGTGGTTATGGTGACGATCGAAGCAGACGTCTTGGTGGGTCCGATCCTTCGTCGCCGGGCTGAGCGAGCCGGTGTAGCGTATAGTTTCGCCTATGGTGACCAACCGGCTCTGGTGTGTGAATTGGTGGATTGGGCACGCGCCTGCAATTTCGAGGTAGTGGCCGCCGGTAAGGGGACTCGACACCTCCCTCATTTTCACTACTCCACTCCCGAGACCGTTTTTGAGTTCTATGGCATCGCCAAGGAATTGGAAAGTGACCTGAACGCCAAGATGTTCAACTCCTTTCTGGACGGGACCAAATCGTCCATCGAGATGGCCGCCGTTTCCAATGCCACGGGACTGGCTCCCCAGGCCGAGGGACTGAGCTTTCCACCCGTGGGTGTCGATCGGTTACCCGAGGTGCTCAAGCCCAGATCCAAAGGCGGGATTCTCAGCCACACCGGAACCGTCGAGGTGGTCTCCTCGCTGCAGCGGGACGGATCTCCGGTGCCGAGGGATCTGCGGTGGGGTGTCTATGTCGTCTTTCACGCCCCTTCTGACTACCTCCGAAAATGCCTTCGTCAGTACGGCGTTCAGACCGACCAATCCGGCAGCTACGCGTCGCTTTACCGACCGTATCATCTGGTCGGACTGGAGCTGGGAATCAGCGTTGCCTGGGCCACTTTGCGCGACACACCGACCGGAACTTCACGGCAGTTCGTGGCTGACGTCGCCAGCTATGCCAAGCGCGATCTCCGGCAGGGTGAGCGACTCGACGGCGAGGGTGGATTCACCGTCTATGGGAAGCTGATGCCCGTCGCAGACAGTCTCCTAAGCCGGGCTCTTCCCATCGGGCTGGCTGACGGAGCGCGTCTGACCCACCCCATAGAACGGGATCGGATCTTGACCTACAAAGACGTGCAACTTCCTGCCGAAAGCGCGCTCCTTCCATTGCGGCACCAGCTCGAGGAAGAAACTCGCAGCCGCCACGCCCTGTTGACCCCCGGGGGTGCCGCTTGAAAAACGTTGCCGTGTTGGTGGCGGGCCTGGGTGGGATGGGCGGTGCCGCGCTCTACCATCTAGCTTGTCAGGGTGTCGCCCCAATTGGCATCGATCAATTCCAGATCGATCACCCTTTCGGCAGCTCTTGGGGTCATTCTCGCTCTATTCGAACCTTCTACCACGATGCCTTATATGTCGAGTGGGTGCAGCGCGCCCTGCATTTGTGGAGAGAACTTGAGGAGGTTTCGGGTCAAAGCCTGCTGAGGCTCTCCGGAACCATCTATTTTGCCACCGAGGAGAATCCCGATTTTCAGCGCAACCTGGCCGTTCTGAGAAAACTGGGCGCTCCCTTTGAGATCCTCACCTCTTCTGAGACCAGCCGCCGCTTCGAGGGTTTTTATCCCCCCAACGACACCGTTAGCTGCTACACAGCCGAAACCGGCTTTCTCAACCCCAGTCGCTGCGTTCAGACCCACGTCAACCAAGCCGTCCGGCATGGAGCCGTGGTTCGAGAGGGCATCAAATTCCGCTCCATCGATCTGAGCGGCGATCAGCCTCTGCTCGAGACCTCTGACGGAATCTATCGCTGTTCCCGACTGATCCTCAGCTGCGGCCCCTGGACGTCCGAACTTCTGCCCGAGTTGGAATTGCCGCTTACGGTGACTCGCCAGCAGAAATTTTATTTCTTGCCTGAAGCAGGAGACGAAAAGCGCTATCGACAACTGCCGGTCTATGTCGATTACGATCGCATGTTCTACGGCTTCCCCTTTTACGGCCCCGGCCTCAAAGTCGCGGATGACCTTCTCGGAGAAGTCACTCATCCGGATCGGGTCGACCGAAACCTGGAAGAAGAGAAGAGAGACGAGTTACAAGGCTGGGTGCAGAGCCTCCTTCCGGGCACTCGATGGAAGTTTCAAACCGGTTTTACCTGCATGTACACAACCACACCCGATCGAGATTTTTTCATCGGTCCTCATCCCAAGAACCCAAACCTGCTGGTGGCGGCCGGATTCTCGGGCCACGGCTTTAAGTTTTCGACTCTAGTCGGCCAGCTCCTGGCCGAGCTGGCGACGACAGGTGAGACCTCCAATGCCATCGAGCGTTTTCGACTCGATCGCTTTCCCAAATGCGACGCTGGGGATTCGTCTGGATGAGAGGTCTTTCGAGCGGCGCTCGGCTGAGACGTCTGCGCCAAGCCGGCGCGACATTGGAGGAGTGACCCGGGGCGGTCGCGGATTGACAGAATCAGGTCAAAGAAGATAAAGATCGAGGCCCATGCAAGCAAGGGAGTAGCCATGGTAAAGACATCCCAACGCCCCAACCTCTTGTTGATTCTCTCCGATCAACACGCCCGCAATTTGTCCGGATTTGCCGGAGATCCTCACCTCGGCACCCAGAACCTGGACAGACTGGCAACTCGATCGGTCCAGTTCGATACCGCTATCTGCCCCGTTCCGGTGTGCACGCCCTCGCGCATGTGTATGCTTACCGGGAAGGATGCCCACCGCTGTGCCGCCTGGAACAATCATTGGGTCATCTTTCCCGAGCACACCACCTGGCCGGCCTATTTCGCCCAGAACGGTTACAGCACTTGCCTGGTCGGGAAGATGCACTTCGGTGGACGCAATCAGATGCAGGGTTTTCAGGTGCGTCCTTACGGCGACCTCAGACACGGACTCAGTCACCAGCCCGAGCCGCTAGAGCTGTTTCCCGGATACGCACACGCCAAGAGTGCTGGCGTCACGGAGATCCCGGAAAGCCTGATTCAAGACATGGTGGTGACTCGAGAGACCCTGGCCTTTCTGCTGGAGCACCGGGATGCGGAGCCGGAAACCCCCTGGTTTGTCTGCGCTTCCTACTCACGTCCCCATTCTCCCTTCACCGCACCTGGACGTTACATCCGGCGTTACCGCGGGACAATCCCACCCGTGGAGTTACCCGAGAACCATCGAGAGCTTCTGGATCCTTACTCCCAAACGTTGTCTGAGCACCTTCACATGCAGCTCACACCTGAAGAATCCCTCAAGGGCAGGGAGGCATACTACGCCTGCATCGACTTCGTGGACGATTGCATTGGAGACCTGCTCGACGGGCTGGGAAAGGTGGGTCTGCTGGAAAACACCATCGTCATCTACACGAGCGATCACGGGGAAATGGCCGGCCTGCACGGGCTTTGGGGAAAGGGTCTGTCCTTTGAACCTTCCATTGGCGTGCCACTCCTGATCAGTGGGCCGGGAATCCGCACTCAGCAGCGCGTGGCCTATCCGGTCTCTCTGCTGGACCTTTATCCGACGGCCTGTGCCTTGGCGGGGCTGCCCGTTCCCGAAGGTCTCGATGGCATCGATTTCAGCGACGTGCTGCAGGATCCCGATGCGGCCAACTCGCCCCGGGACTATGCGCCGAGTGCCTGCTATCAGTATGGCGTCCGGGTCAAAGGAGCCTGGGAAGCTTCTGAATGGGAGCCTCACGGGGCGATGCGTCTGCTGCGCGGAAAGGACTGGAAGTACGTGGAGATCGAAGGGGCCGATCCTTTGCTCTTCGACATGGTTGGAGATCCGGGGGAAACCAAGAATCTGGCCGGAGACGCCGACCAGGCCCTTCGCTGCCAGGAAATGAAGCGGGCGCTGTTTCGCGGTTTTAGCTGGGAGAAAGTCCACACTCAACTAGCAGAGGACCGGGACCGGCTCCCCCAGTTTTTTTCCGGATTGAAACCGAGCACCCCCAATCAGTACATGCTCCAAGACGGCCGAATTTTCGACGCCGAAGCCTCTCTTTACAAGGCTCGCTGGCTGCACATCCCACCCGAAGCCAACGGAGGGATCATCCCCCAGCAGTTCGGTTGAAGCCCGGAATTTCACCATTCAGGGGTTCGGCATCATTGCCGGTTCATCTCGATCAGGAAACAGGGGACGCTTCTCATCGAATCCAGTCGGGCCCTGGCCGCCGCACTGCTCACCACTCGACAGGGAATCCACGAAGCTACCCCTCAGTATCCTCTGAACAGCCGCACCCCCATTTGGGGGCCGTTTGCTCCTTTTGACAAGGTTCGCCGCCACGGAGTAGGATCGGCGGGTAGATTGTTTCAGGAGGATATCGACATGGCGGAATCGCTGCACCTCAAGATCGTCTATTGCGACGATTGAAACTACACACCCAGAGCTGCCTGGATGGCGCTCGAACTTCTCGGCCACTACCACAAGGACGTCGGTGAGTTGACACTAATCCCGTCAGACGGGGGACGGTTTGAGGTGAGCAAGAACGGAAAACTCGTCTTTTCCAAGCTTACCGAAGGTCGTTTTCCGGAACCGAAAGAGCTGATCGCTCTGATAGATGGGGCTTAATTGCGGTCGACTTGCTGCTTGAGAGTGTCGTAGAGTCTTTGGCGGATGGCCTGATGGTCAACATTGGCCAGTTTGCACCAGTAGGGAAACCCTTCTTCATCACTGGAAATCCACTCGATAGCCTTCTTCTTGAGCAGCCGGTAGTCTTTCCTGGATGTCTCTTTGACGGCGCCCAGATCCAAGACGGCCTCGTGCCAGGCCTGCCGCAAAATCGCTACCGCCAAGTTCTTTTCTGAGAGAGAGTCCTGCTGGTTGTTTCTGTCCGAGTTTTGGCTCAGGTTCCGCAATCGCATGGGCCGTATCATAGCACAGTTTTTCCACTTTTGGTTGTGGAAAAATGCTCGCCTCGAGAGCTGGTTCCAGCCCGCTTCCCGTCCCTTCCCCTGGCTTCCGATTGGGACCGTCAGGCGCAGTCTGTTGGCCCCACGCTCTGCGCAGCCACTCCCTTTGAAAATGGACTAGCCCCCCAAGCTTTCTGCGCGAATCTTCCGCAACCCGGCCTTCAAGAGAATCTTAGAGATCCTAAAAACTTGAGAGAGATGGCGACTACTGTCGCGAAGCCGGCGTGACCTTCAGGTTTCGTCGGAGACCGTCGCGCAGCACCACGATTTCCACAGGCACGTCGATCTTCAGCGATTCCAGGGCATAGGTATAATCGTAGATATTTTCAACGGTCTGGCCGGCCAGCTCGACGACGACATCTCCAGCTTTCAACCCGGCTTGATCCGCCGGGCCCCCGCTTACCACACCCGCGAGAGGCACACCGCTCTCCTGGCTGGGTGCGTAATCGGGAATGGTTCCCAAGTAGGCGCGCAGACCGGAGCGAGAGGGGCTGCGGCTCGGCTGCTCGACTTTCACGAACTGCAACCGCGCCTCACGTCCAACCAGTGAGCGGGTCACCAGCACCAGAAGCCGGGAAATTTTCTGCAAACCGGTGAAGTTTATCTTGTCGGCGGTATCGCCCGGCGTATGGTAGTCCGGATGAGAACCAGTGAAGGCATTCAGTGTAGGGACTCCCTGCAGATAAAACGAGGTCGCATCAGTCGGAAGATAGGTGTCTTCTTGCACCACGATGGGCAATCCGATGGGCGTATTGTGCCTCTCGATTTCCGACAGCCAATCGGCACTAGAGCCCACCCCCTGCAAGATCAGAGATCGCCGCAACCGACCCACCATATCCAGATTGACGTAAGCGAAAACCTTCTCAGGCACTTGGCCGTGAGGGTGAGGGCCACGCCCCCTACTTTTTACGAAGTGGCTGGAACCGAGCAGCCCCTGTTCCTCGCCAGCCCACCACGCGAACAGGATATCCCTTCGCATGGGCAGGTTGGCATGAGCCTTCTCGTCGAAAAGCTGCCGCGCGATCTCCAGAACGGCGGCCGCCCCCGAAGCGTTGTCGTCCGCCCCGTAATGAACGGCACCGGGGAGTGCCTCCCGGCCCGCCAAGGATTCGGCCGAGTCGAGACCCAGATGGTCTAGATGAGCGCCGACAACGACGGGTCCAGCAGTCATGGGGTGCGCGGCAGGCAGGCGTGCCAGTACGTTTCGGCCCGTCTTCTTCTGGTGGCGGATACGCAGGGTCGCCTCCAACTGCAGATCGGGGATAATAAAGCCGGACATCGGCTCCCCTTCGTCCAGCTGGCTCTGCAACTGCTGCAGAGACCGGCCCGTGGGAGCCAAGACTTGCTCCGCGAGCCGGTCCGTCAGGGAGATGGCGGCCAGGCCAGTTCCCGCCAGTGACGCATCCAACGACAGGGGCACCAGCTGTTTTCTCACCTTGGAATTGGGACCACTCACCACCAACAGTCCGCGCGCTCCGCGTTCCCGGGCCGCCAGCGCCTTGTGTCGAAGATTGGAAAATCGTGCCAGATGCTGGCGAACCGAGGTCGGAGCACCTCTCCGGTAAGAATCGAAGTACCAACACCCATTTGGCCTTAACGTCCAGATGGGCGAACGAGTCGTATTCGGGATGGGAGCCAACTGCCGGGGCCGAGATTCCATAGCCGGCAAACACGATGGGAGCCGGGGAAAAGACGCCGCTTTGAGAAAAGGCCAGAGGCCTCCAGTCCCGCCCCAGCGAATAGTTCTGTGAACGATCGCCCCTTCGCAGGATCAGGTGATTGCCGGGCTCAAGCGAAACGCCGGCCGTAAACTGGAACTCTTGAAAGAAACTCCCTTTCTCACCGGCCGGATCCAAGCCAGCCCGACGCAGGACCGACGCCACATATTCGGTAGCCCGGCGGTTTCCGGAAGTACCGGTTCTTCGCCCCTGCATCCGCTCCGAAGCCAATTCTTGCACGTGGGTGCGCAGGTTGCGGATTTCCCGTTCGACCGCAGAGTCCCCAGATCCCGCGCCGGAGGGGTTTTCTTTTTCTACCTCCGACAGATCCGGAGACAAGGATTCCAGGCCGAGACGGAGCAAGGCCCGAGCATGATTCCAGTCAGCCAGGAATATCTGGGACCGCTTGGAGGGAGTCCGATTGCTCGTCCAGGCCAGTGCCCGTCCATCCGGAGAAAACACGGGCAGACCGTCAAACCCCTCGGTAAAGGTCACCCGGACCGGTTCGGATCGTCCCGCCGTGTCCACCAGATAGAGCTCAAAATTGTCGAAACCGTGCCGATTGGTGGCAAAGACGAGGTAGCGTCCCGACGGATGAAAGTAGGGGGCCCAGGAGAGGGCGCCCAGATGGGTCAGCTGCTTCTGCTCGCTGCCATCCACCTTCATGGTAAAAACCTCAGCCCGAGTGCCATCCTCCGAGAAGCGTCTCCAGCACAGAAGCGACCCGTCGGGACTGAAAAATGGTCCACCGTCGTAACCGGGAGTCGTGGTCAGGCGCCGCAACTCGGAACCATCGGCTTTCATCCGGTAAATCTCCATGAAGTGCGCCGGATCGTCTCCCACGTGAGTCCGCTGCTCGGATCCGGCCGACTCCAGATAGGCGTGGCGGTTGGAGGCGAAGACGATCGACTGACCATCGGGAGACCAGCTGGCTTCCGCATCATAACCCTCGGTCGGGGACAGAGCCCGTGACTCGCCGGAATCCAGATTCGTTTCGAAAAGATCGAAATGCGGATCGAAGTCCCAGGAATAGCGACGCGAGCGTCCGGCTTCGCGCTCCTCGAACTCCCGCTTCTGTTTTTCCAGAGCCTCGGGATCGTTGTGGGTGGAGGCGAAAAGGGCTCTCTTCCCGTCGGGATGAATCCAGCCACAGGTCGTCTTGCCGTGCCCTGGCGAGAGCCGGAAGGTCTCTCCGGTCCCCAAGTCCGTCAGATAGATCTGAAAGAACGGGTTGTCCGATTGGCGCTCGCTCTGGAAGATCAGACGCTGGCCATCTCGGCTGAAGTAACCCTCGCCGGCTCGCTTGCCCTGAAAGGTGAGTTGCCGGACGTTGGAGAGAAAAGCACCGCTCGGGTCCGGCTCCCCAGACCCATCCGATTCGACCTCCGCCTGTTGGTATAGCCGGTGAGCGGTTCCCATCTGAGCCGCCAGGACAAGCGCGCACAGGCCCACAGACGCGATCCAGGGCCAGCCCCGAGAGTCCCTGTTGGGAACGGCTCGGAGGCTACCCGACCGACCGGCGGCGGAGACACACCGCCCCCACCGTAACCTGGAAGAAACGGTTAAGCGCAAACCCGAAAGGTTTCGATCCCGGCGGCGCCGTCGTATGAAGCCGCTCAATTTCATGCAGTTATCGGACTCTGATGCAAGATCTCACCGATGATGCTGCTGGGCTTGGAATAGGGCTCGGCCAGGTACTTCTTGGCCTCGGTCTGAGCGCCATTGTAGTCGACCTTGCTGTTGACTGCCTTTTGGTATTCGGCCATGGCCCGCTGGCGTTCTCCCAAGACGTCGAAGATCTTTCCTAGGTAGATGTGGGTCCAGGTCTCCACCCAATCCGGCTTCAAATCGCCGTTCAAGGCGTCGCGAAAACTGTTGGCCGCACTGCT
Source organism: Acidobacteriota bacterium (assembly GCA_965205565.1). Taxonomy (GTDB): domain Bacteria; phylum Acidobacteriota; class UBA6911; order RPQK01; family CBDBID01; genus CBDBID01. The sequence goes on along the minus strand of CBDBID010000044.1, from coordinate 133,419 downwards.
GAGACTCTGCTGGGTGAAGAAGACTGCTCCCAATCGGTAGTGGGCAACTGAACTACGAGGGTAGAGCGTCTTGGCCTTTTCAAACTCCCGAATGGCCTCGGCCAGTTCGCCCTTTTGTTGAAATTCTTCTCCCAGAGCCACGTGCACGGAGACCTTCATCTGATCGGAATCCCCAAGAACCTTTCCCACCGGATCCAACCTGATGCGCAGTGGCATGGTCTGGGTGTCAAAGGTGAACGAGGTGATTTTTCCGTTGATCAGGAGATTCTTTTCCTCCCGCTCGCCCTTGGTTTCGATGATGATGTCGACGGGCATTCGGAACAATTCCAGATCCTGTCGGATGCGGCCGCGAATCTTGAAGCTGCCGTCCTTCATTTTGTACACGGTGTAATCCGTTCGGAATTCGGGAACTCCCACCGAGTCGATCCACTGAACGAAGAACCAGCGATAGTCTTCCTCAGTTTTTTCAGCCACCAGCTCGGCGAAGGCCGCCGTGGAAGCCTCCTGATCTTCCTGATTCCGGTACCACTCCCCCAGCAGGGCATGGAACTTCTCGCGGCCCAGCAGCTGACCCAGCATGTAGAGCACCCAAGCCCCCTTACTGGCCACCACCGATTCGAACTGTCCCGTCCCTAACCCGAACTCGAACCCCCGGCTGATGGGCCCCATCTTTTCGTACTTCATCGCCTGAATTGCCTGGCGAGCCAGCTCCGCCGGGAAGCGCTCCGGGTCGGTGGATTCGATGTAGCGCAAGGCTGCGTAGTTGGCAAATCCATCCCGCAACCAAGCATCGACGGCGTTCTTGGGGCGCACAGAGAACCCCCACCATTGCTGAGCCAGTCGGCTGGCCAGCTCGAAACGGTGCAGGGACTCCGCGCGAAGCAGGGAGGAGTTCATCAGAACCAGTCCGGCAGCGCCTGCTGAGGGCAAATGAAAATCGTCCACTTGAGCGAAGCTGAGCGACCGCACCGGAGAAGCCCCATACTCGTCCTGAAAAAAGCCGAGGACCTTACGGACTTCGTCCACAACGGAAGCCAGATCCCCCTCATAGTCCTCCTGGACGAAAAAGGTCAGAGGAACCTCGCCCTTGAAATGCTCGCGGAAATAACGCGACACCAGCACCGGTACGCCCGTGACCAGACGATCGCTGTGCCAGTTGAAGACCTCGGTCATTCCCGACGTTTGGATCGATTTCAACCGTCCGGGTGCCACCACGCTGTAACCCAGAGGCACATTCACCTGGACCGAAACGGTGGCCGCATCCAGAAGGAGATTGTGGGCCGGGAACCAGTCGCCCTCGCTGAGCAAAACCGCCCCATCGGCGCTGATGACCGCCTTCTCACTGCTGGGTGTGTCGAAATAGGCGTACTGCTCCGGTTCCAGAACACCGTCGAAGCGGAAGGTGAGCGTTCGTTCCTCCCCCGACCGGATTGGATCTTGGGCTCGAATCCGCATCCGAGAGCTGTCGAATCTCTCGAAACTGGATTCGTAGCGGACATCACGCTCATCGCGGACTTCGATCAGGGTGAGGCGATTGCTCATCTGAAACGGGAGAATCCGGGTGTCTTCCAGCGCCAACAAACGGACCCGTACCTCCCCTTTGAGAAAACTTCTCTCCGGTTCGATCTGCACGGAGATGGCATAGTCCTGGACATCCACCGCACCCTCTCCCGATGCAGGCTGGGGTGAGACGATTCCCGAGACGCAAAAAGCAATCAGAAACCGTATGACACTTCTCATGTTTTTCTGCCTCTCGAGGCGCCGTGGCAAAGACATCTCTCCACCCAATGAGCCGCCTCTTCATAAGCGTCACGCACGCCCAACTTCTCGGAGCCATTGGCCAGTTTCCGCCGCGCTGCCTCCCGGCGCTTCGGGTCACGCAGGAGATCCCAGATATAGCGGCCGACGCGCTCTCCGGTGGCATCCCTCTGCACGAATTCAGGAACGACCGGTCGTCCGGCCACTAGATTGGCCAGACAGTACACTCCGGTGCCTACCAGAGGACGGGCCAGATACCAGCTGAGAGGAGACATCCGATAAACCATGGCGAAAGGCACTTGCAGCATCATGGCCTCTAACGTCGAGGTGCCGCTCTTTACTATGGCACAATCCATTTGGGGAAGGACATCGGCCACCCCTCGTCGATCGATCTGCAAATCCAGCTCCCCGTTTCCCCGAGCTATCCAGCGCCGGTAAAGGCTGGGGATGTAGTCGGGCTCCAAGGAAGGTGCCTGGATCACGTGAAATCGGGTTTCGGCCCGCCCAGCGACGAAACGAGCGGCGTCCAGCTGGATGGGGAAGATGTGGCCGACTTCCTTCCTTCGGCTACCGGGCAACAGACCCACCCGGAAGGGGTCATCAGGTCTGACTTGTCTGGGTAAGCTGGAAGTGATCCCGCGCAGCCGGGCAGCGGTCGGATTTCCCACGTAGTGAGCGAGGACGCCGTGGCGCAGGTAAAAATCCAGCTCGAAGGGAAAGATGAGCAGCATCAGATCGACGTAACGCTCGATCTGACGGACCCGACCCGTTCGCCAAGCCCACACCTGCGGGCTCACAAAATAGCATACGAAGATCCCCATGGCCTTGAGCCGGCGGGCCAAACGCAGGTTGAACTCGGGGAAGTCCACTAGAATCGCCAGATCCGGCCTGCGGTCTCGTGCGGTACGCAATAGCCTGCGGTACAGTTTCCAGTATCGGTTGACTTGAGGCAGGGCTTCCCAAGGCCCGATGGCCGCCAACTGCGAGACATCATCCAGCAACTCCCATCCCAGATGGGCCAGTCCCGCGCCTCCGCTTCCGAATCCCTGCAGATGCCAGTCCGGATTCCGGCGCTTCAGGGCAGCGATCAGTCCGGCGGCGTGCTCGTCCCCGGAAGTCTCACCGGCCACCACCATCAGGCGAAAACGCCGAGAATGGCACCTCTCGGACTCATCTCCTGGCAAAGAAACGCAGGATCGATCCGCATCCGCCGGGTGGGTTGATCCCTGGGTTCGGTTCAATGTTCCTGGATCAGCACCTGAGTGCAGACGAGGCAAGCTCCTGAGGACATCGATACCGGGGCCAGGACCCGACTTGCTGAAGGACTCCATCTCGTATTTTACCCGCTCTCCCCATCCTGCCGGCGGAAAGCTTGTCGAATCCAACCTCCGCCCAACACCTCGTCACCCCGATAGAAGACGGCCGCCTGCCCGGGAGCGACGGCGAGTTGGGGATCTCGAAAAGCCACCCGAGCGCTCCACTTCTCCGAAAGGGTGTCCCCGACTGTCTCCTTCTCCAACTGAATCGTGGCGGCAGCTTCCCGATGCTGAGATCGAATCTTCACCCGCGCCTCGAAGGATGCGCCGGGAAGATGGCGGGCGATCCAGTTCACCCTCTCGGCCAGCAAGCCCCAGCTGTAAACGTCGTCCTGATAGCCCACAATGACGGCGTTTTTTGCAGCGTCGATGCGCAGCACGTATAGCGGCTGGGGGTGCGCCACGCCCAAACCGCGCCGCTGTCCCACCGTGAACCGATAGAGCCCCCGATGCTGCCCCAGCGGCGTCCCGTCCTTGAAAAGAATGGGACCGGGCCGCTGACTCCGATCCAACAAGGTGGCCAACCCTGGACTCACCTCGGCAGCATGCCGGTCGATAAAACCGGCATAGTCCCGGTCGGGCACGAAACAGATTTCCTGACTCTCCCGTTTTTCGGCCGTGATCAGAGAGTTCTCCCGGGCGATCTCCCGCACGGCCGGCTTGCGATATTCCCCGACCGGGAACTGTATTCTGGCCAGCTGCTCCTGAGTGAGCTCGAAGAGGTAGTACGATTGGTCCTTCTGAGGATCTCGTCCCTTGCGCAATCGAAAACCCCGCTGCGGATCGCCTTCGATGCGAGCGTAATGGCCCGTGGCGACGCAGTCGATTCCGACCTGGCGGGCGAAAATCAGCAGCTTGTCAAACTTCAAGAAAGTGTTGCACAGGGTGCACGGCACCGGAGTTCGCCCCTCCAAGTACTCCTGGATGAAGGGACGGATCACCTGCTTCTCAAAAGGTTTCTGCAGATTGAGAACGTAGAAGGGAAAGCCCAGACGCTGGGCAATGCGCCGGGCGTCGTACACATCGTCCAGGGAGCAGCAGCGCCCAGACTGCTGCCCGGGGTTACGACGGTGGTCCCACAACTGCATGGTGCACCCCACCACCTGATAGCCCCGATCTCTCAGCAAGACAGCCGCCGTCGAACTGTCGACTCCGCCACTCATGGCCAGAAGTATGTGCTTGCTCATGGGGGTTCTCTTGAAAACTTTCGGGGGAGGAGCCGAGTCGTTCTACTCCCAGAGGACGCTGCGCGAGATGATTTTCAGACTGGTTGCCAGGGACACCGGATAGGGCTCGACCGAGGTGGCGCGGTTTTCGAAATCCTGGTGGATGCGGTTGTGCAAATCGAAGAAATCCTGCCTCAACTGGTCGATTCTCTCCTGAAAATCCAGGTTGAAATCGAGTTTCCAGGCGCGCTCATCGGCACCCAGCGGATCGGTTTCCCCCTGAAGTAACCAACGGCTCAAACCTTGCCTCACCTCCGAGAAAAGGCTGCGAGCCTGAGCCAGCTTCTCTCCCTGCTGATTCGGATTGCTGAGGTCGCTTGCAATCGCTTTCTCCAAGCGTTGCTCCATCTCAAAAAAACGATGCAGAAACACATCTCGAAGGGTACTCAACTCCCGCCACCGCTCCTCGTAAAGCTCTTTCCGACATCGAGCGATAAACTCCTGCTGGCTCTCCCCATCTTCGGAAAAAAGGCCCAACTGGTAGTTGCGCCAAAGTTGCCGGCGAAACTGGCGTCCCAGACACTCAATAAGGTTCTGATCGTCAAAAGCCGGCCAGCGCCGCCCGGGAGGCTGGATTTCCAGCAGCCGTTCCGCATGCACCACCGAGACCTCGTAGTCGGAAACCACCTGTCCTCCCGGTTTGACCCCCCTGTAGAAGATCCAATCGCTATACAGGGTTCCCAGGGGATAATTACGCAGGGCCACCCGCACTTCGAAGAGCGCAGCCGGATGGGCTAAGCCATTTCCGTCTCGGAACCGGTAATGTTTGATTGCCATGGCTGATGGCCTATCCTCCACCCAGTATACCATGGGAGGCCGCCTGCCACCCGGGGTTGCCTGTGCTGAAGATCTGAGGAACCGGCTCATCGGATTCAAAAGCTGCCGATGCAACGTTTGAGCTCTTCCCGGCCATAGAAGAGGCGGGATTTGACGGTGCCTTCGGCGACACTCAGTTGTTCGGCAATTTCGCGGATGGTGTATCCCTCCAAATCGTGCCTCGAAACCACGAAGCGATGCTTGGAGTTGAGCGCCGCCAACCCCGTCTGTACCCGCTCGGAAATCTCGCCCCGACGGGTTTCATGGTAGGGGTTGCGCCGTTCGTCAGCCGTCAGCTGGGTGTTCTCTGAAATATCCTCATCAATGCGGCGGCTGTGTTTGTTATTCTTTCGGATGATCTCCAGACACACGTTGACGGCGATCCGGTTGATCCAGGTGCCGATCTTGGAGTCCCCCCGAAAATAGTGGGCCTTGCGGTAGACGTTCAGGAAGGTCTCCTGCAGAGCGTCCTGCGCGGCCTGCTCCTCCTTCAGGATGCGGAGGGCAATGGCATAGATCTTGCCCCGAAAGGCCTCGAAGAGTTCTCCAAAAGCGCTCTCATCCTGGGCCCGTATGCGAGCCATCAAGTGCGCCTCTCCAGGTGATACAGTCGCTAAGTAGGTTCCCATGAGCGTTGCCTCCTGGCCTGCTCACCCGCAACATCCGTGCCAAAACTTTAAGTGATTGAAAATAAAGGACGTAAGTATCTTCGGCGAAAGGCCTGGGTGTCCAACAATTTAACAGTGTGCTGAGGCCGGAGAGGCTGGAAGGCAGGAAATACGGGGCGCGCCGGAGTGTAAAATAATTACACAGAAAATGGTGGAGATATTTACACTACAAGCCGTACTGTTTCAGCTTGGCGATGATGGTCTGACGGCTGATGCCCAAGGATTCTGCAGCGCGACTCTTATTGTTGGCGTGGGTTTTGAGGGCTTCCAGAATGAGGCGACGTTCGAGTTCCGAGAGCTTGTCGCGCAGCTGGCCTTTGCGCGTACCGTTGCTGGGAAAACGAATTCTTTCCGAGAGCAGGGTGGGCGGAATGGGCCGGTCTGGATCGGCCAGGATCACCAGTCGCTCCATCTCATTCTCGAGTTCTCGGACGTTGCCGGGCCAGTCGTACTCTTTGAGAATGTTCCGAGCGTCGGCTTCGAAGCCCGGAATCTGCTTGTTCATCCGCTGTCCCGAACGCTCCAGAAAGAATCGGCACAAGACATCGATATCATCCTTGCGCGCTCGCAAGGGGGGAACCAGTACCGAGAACACATTGAGCCGAAAAAACAGGTCCGGACGGAAGAATCCTTCATCCACGCGCTCACCCAGATTGCGATTGGTGGAGGCGACGACGCGTACGTCCACTTGAGTGCATTTCTGAGCTCCCACCGGAAAGATCTCTCCCTCCTGCAAGACGCGCAACAACTTCACCTGCAGGTCCAGCGGAGCTTCGGCGACCTCATCCAGAAACAAGGTCCCGCGGTCAGCCAGCTGAAAAAAACCCTTTTTGGCCTCGGTGGCTCCGGTGAAGGCGCCCTTGGCATGTCCAAAAAAGGAGGACTCCACCAGGTCAGCCGGAATGGCCCCGCAGTTGACCGGCACGAAGGCCTGCTCACCCCTGGGGCTGTGTTCGTGGATATAGCGGGCGAGCAGCTCCTTGCCGGTTCCCGTCTCTCCCTGGATCAATACCGTGGATCTGGTAGGAACTACCCGATCCAGCAGCTCCAGCAACTCGATCATCGCTCGGCTCCCGTACACCAAGTCCGTTTCGGTGTCCCGGAGCAATTCCACCTCCTGTTTGAGAAGGACGTTCTCCTTCCCCAGCTGCCGATTCATCTCCTGGAGTTGTTTCGTCAGCTGTCGGTTCTCCCTCCGCAGCTCCCAGCGCTCCAGCTCCTGACCCAAGGTGTGCTGCAAAGAGAAAGGATCCCAGGGCTTGGTGATGTAACGGTCGACCTGTCCCTGATTGATGGCATCCATGAGATCTTCCACTTCCGTGTAACCGGTCAGGATGATGCGAATGGCCTCCGGACGCACCTGTAGGGATTCCCTCAGAAACTCTACCCCCGACATGCCGGGCATTCTTTGATCGGTGATGATGGCCACTACCTCCCGCTCTCGCAGCAGCTCCAGAGCTGCTTCCCCGCTGGTTGCCTCGTGCACCTGGAATTCCTCCAGAAAGGTGCGCTTTAGCTTCTGTAGATTGGCCAGTTCGTCGTCTACCAGAAGAATGGCGTGCTTCTTTTTCATGCTTCGAGCGGAATGAGGACTCGGAAACGAGTGCCCTCGCCATGGGCGCTGGCCACTTCGATGTTGCCTCGATGTTGCTGGAGGATGCCGTAACTGATGCTGAGTCCTAGACCGGTGCCTTCTCCCACCGGCTTGGTGGTGAAGAAGGGCTCGAAGATCTTGGCCAGATGCTCCTGGGCGATCCCCGGACCGTTGTCCTCGATCTCAATGACCATCCGACCGTTCTCCGAGAGGGTCCGGACCCAGATGTCCCCCGACTTAGAGACGGCCTGGCAGGCGTTGGAGAGAAGGTTCATGAAAACCTGACTCATTCTCCCGGGCTGGCATTTGACCTCGGGAAGAGTGGCATACTCCTTGTGGATCTGGATGCGATCCCGACACTGGTTGCGCAGCAAGTTGAGAGCCAACTCAATGGGCTCGCGGATGTCCACCAGTTGGAATTCTTCGCTGTCCATGCGGGAAAAGGTCTTCAGGTCGGCGATGATGGAGTGGATGCGCTCGGCCCCTTCCTCGAAATTACGGATCAAGGTGTCTAGGTCCTCCAGCATGAAGGAGTAGTTCATACTCTCTTTGAGACTTTTCAAGCGCTCTCGCTTCTCCCCGACCAAAGGAGAGTTCTGCTCGTAAAAGCTGACCATCTGTTTCAGGTTATCCACGTACTTTTTTAGGAAGTTGGTATTGCCGTAGATAAAATTCAGAGGGTTCTTGATCTCATGACCGATGCCGGCTACCAGCTGGCCCAGCGACGCCATCTTTTCGCTCTGCACCAGCTGCACCTGAGTTTCCTGCAGCTCCTGATACGCTTTCTGCACTTCGCTGTTGGTGTGCTCCAGCTCCTGCGTTCGCTCTCGAACCTTCTCTTCCAGCTGCCGATTCAGCTCCAACAGATCCCGGCTCCGTTCCTCCAGGGACCGAGCCATTTCGTTGAAGGTGCGGGCCAATGCTCCGATTTCATCCCGACCTCCCACCTCGACTCTCTGACTGAAGTCACCGGCGGCAATGACGCGCGCTCCCCGGGTCAACCGATTCAAAGGCACTGTCATCTGACGAGCAACCGAGTAGGTTAAACCGATCACCAGCAGACCCAACAAAACCGTAGCCCCCACCAGAACCTGCTTCAGTTCCTGGACCGGAGCGAAGATGTCCTCGTCACTGATGCCCACTCCACAGGTCCAGTGGAAGAATTCGTGGTCTACCGGCGCCAAACCGCTGATTTTGGCGGTTCCCACCGGATACTGATACCGGAAGTGGGTAGCCCCTTCGAGGACCGCCTCTCGCAGCTGTCCCAAATTGTGATCTTCCACCAGCCGTGTCCCGTAGTTGTTGCGTGGACCCGCCAGGTCTGCGATCTCTTCCAGATAGTTTCGATTGAGGCGGTATTTGTGCCCGATCACGGTGTTCGTGTCGTTTCCGAACAAAAAGGCATAGCCACTCACCAGGGAACGCTGTTCCAAGTCCTCTTCCACCTTGTCCAGGATCTCCTGAATGTATTCCCAATTCATCAAGGCTAGAATCCCACCCGCCATGATGCCTTCTTCGTCGAACAGCGGCGCGGAGAATCCGATGGTGTACTGCCGGGCCACGTCCTGATCCCCGTAGCCATAAAGCAACTCCACGAGCGGAGAACGATGCCAGGCCAGATAGGCGAAGCGTCCGCTGCGGACCTGCCGCAGCCACTGGCTGTCCGGAGTGAAATCCACTAGGGATTGCCCCCGGATCCTCTCCAGTAGCCGGGCCTCCAGTGCCCTCTCCTCCTCGACGTGATTTCGATCGATCTGGCTGGTCAGAACGATGCGGCCCTCTACATCGAACAGGACCAGCAAATCGTACACTTCGTGCACCACGATCAGCCGATCGAGCAGTAAACCGGGAGGAGTCCCGGAATGACCCAGAAGAAAGTCACGAAACTCCCCGTAAAAACTCATGGAAATCGTTTCTTCCTTCTTCTCCAGAAGAGTCAGACGAATAGTATCGACGATGTCGCGCGCGATCTGCTCCACGTAGAGCACAATCCGATCTTCGGTGATGCGGCCCTTGGCCTGAAAGTAGGAAAAGACCGACACACCAACCAGGGGCAGTAGGCACAGCGGCAGAATGAACAAAACCAATTTGTACTTGAGACTCCGGAGACCCACTACGCACCTGCTGAGTCAAGAGATTTTACAGCCACGTGAAAAATTATCTTACGCTTCGGGGAAAGTCAACGTCTGTCAACGTCTGTGGGATCGGGACGGAACGTCATTGGGGGAGTGGAGCAAAACCCTGGCGACGACGGGTCAGCTCTTCGATCCACTCGCGATCCGGTTGGTAGCCGATTCCCGGCGAGGTTGGAGGGGTGATGCAACCGTCCGGTTCCACTTCAACAGCGGGCACGATCGTATCCCTCTCGAAGTAGCGCCGGCTGGCAGAGACATCTCCCGGAATACTGAAATTATCCAGTGTGGAAAGGGCAATGTTGTGGGCCCGTCCGATTCCGGTTTCCAGCATGCCGCCACACCAGACCGGGATGCCGCTGTCGCGACAGGCATCGTGCACTCGCAAACTCTCAGCGTGTCCGCCCAGCCGGCCCATCTTGATATTGATGATCCGGCAGGCTCCCAGCCGGATGGCGTGGCGGGCGTCTCGCTGGTGACAGATCGACTCATCCAGACACAGGGGCGTCTCGATCTGGGACTGGAGGCCGGCTATGATCCAGCAAATCATCGTGGGCCAATGGCTGCTCGATCATCAGCAGTCCCAACTCGTCGAGGCTCCTCAGGTGCGCTGCATCTTCGAGACGGTAAGCGGAATTGGCATCCACCATGAGCGGAATCTGGGGAAAGTGACGACGTACTAGCCGGACAATATCCACATCCCAACCCGGCTTGATTTTGATCTTGATCTTGCGATACCCGTCCTGCAGTTCCAATTCGATCTTCTCGAGCAGAATGTCGGGGCTTTTTTGAATGCCGATGGAAACCCCGCACTCGATCCGGCTGCGCGTCCCACCTAAGACTTTCCAGAGGGGCTTGTGTTGCCGCTTGGACCAGGCATCCCAAAGAGCGGCCTCTACACAGGCTTTCGCCATCGGGTGGCCTCGAATGAAAGCAAAGGCCGGCCCCAATTCATTGGGGTGGCTCCAGGAGCGCTGTACCAGAGAGGGCAGGATCAGCCGGGTCAGAACGGGCCAGGCGGTGTGGATCGTTTCATAGCTGTAGAAGGGTCCATCATCGGCAACGCACTCCCCCCAGCCGGTGTGATCTCCGCAGTCCAGCTCCAACAGCAATACGTGGCGCCCCTCGATTCTGCCGAAGCTGGTCTCGAAACCGTGCAGCAGCGGAAGGTAGATCTCGCGCAGGACCGCTTTTTCAACCTGCATTTTTGTGGCTGGTCTGCCTTCCCGGAGTCTCTCGGGGAAACGGCTCCCCAGCCGCCCCCTCCCGGGGTTTCGATGCAGATCACGGCGCCTTTGCCCAGAGACAGGGAGACTTTGCCGGGGAGCCTGCGGCGACGGCCTCGAACGATCAGGTAGTTCTGACCCTTCTTCCCGGCCTTTCCTCCCTGCAGGCCGTAGGGAGCATGTTTCCGCCGCTCCGACAGAATCGTCACCTGCGAGTCGGTCAATGTCTCCAGGGTGCGGATGATCCCGTTGCCTCCTCTAAACTTCCCTCGACCTCCAGAATTGGGCCGCAAACGGTACTCCTGGACCCGCAAGGGATAGTAGGTTTCCAACACCTCGATGGGGGTGTTCATGGAGTTGGTCATGTGGGTGTGAATGCCACAATCCCCGTTACCTCGAGGGCTGGCTCCCATCCCTCCCCCGATCGTCTCGTAATAACAGGCCCAACCCTCGCCCCCCGGGTCAGCGGCCCCCACGGTCAGATTGTTCATGGTGCCGCTGCTGGCCGCCGGAATGCGGTCGGGCAGAGCCTGGGAAAGAGCCTTCAAGAGCACGTCGACCAACCGCTGCACGGTTTCCACGTTGCCGGCAGCTGTAGCCGAGGGGAAGCGGGCATTGACGACACTGCCCACCGGAGCTGTTAATCTCACGGGACGCATTAAACCAGCGCTACTGGGGGCGTCAGACGGCGCCAAGCAGCGCAACACGTAGTAAACACTGGAGAGAGCAACGGCCAGGACTGAGTTGAGACAGCCTCTTACCTGCGGGTCAGAACCCGCAAAATCGATGTGCATCTCCGAATCCGAGACCTGGATACTGACCCGGATACGGACAGAACCGCCGGGGGGATTCTTGAGTTCCACAGCTTCGTCATCCAGGAAGTCCTCAGCCGTGTACGTACCGTCCGGAATGCCGGCGATGACCTGACGCATGATCTTCTCGGCGTAATCCTGAAGCCCTCTACAAGAGGTGTTCAGCGCCGAGCGTCCATCCTCTTGAGCTAGACGGCCAAGCCGTTTCTGCCCCACTTGCAGGGCCCCCACTTGGGCGGCCAGGTCTCCCTCTCGCTCGAGAGGCGTGCGCACGTTGCACAAGAACAGCCGCGCCAGATCGCGGTTGAGTTTCCAAGCTCGATAGAGCTTGAGGGGCGGAATGCGAACCCCTTCCTGAAAAACATCCCGGCTCAGGGGCATCGAGCCCGGGGACATGCCGCCCACGTCGGAATGGTGCGCTCGGCAAGCCACGTAAAACAAAGGTTTCGAGAAACCGTCCGAGGCCTCGTGCACGGGAGACACGAGGGTGATGTCGGGAAGATGAGTGCCTCCCGAAAAAGGATCATTGAGAATCGCCACATCACCGGGACCCAAAGTCAAGTGCTCGACCACTGACTGGACGGACAACGGCATGGAACCCAGATGAACCGGCATGTGATCCCCCATGGCCATCAGCTGGCCTCGGGCGTCGAAAACGGCGCACGAATAATCCCGCCTCTCCTTGATGTTGGGCGAATAGGCCGCACGCCGCAAAACGGCCCCCATTTCCTCGGCAACCGACGAAAACAGGTTTCGGTAGATCCCCAGCTGGATCGGACCATGGGACTCTGGCATAGTGCGTCAAGATAGCACAGCTTTGGTCCGTCTTTGACAAGGGCTGGCTTGAGGACGAGCAGTCCAAGTCAAACAGGCGTCCGAGTACCATGAAGATTGCGATCACCGGGACTCCCGGCAGCGGAAAGAGCACTTTGGCCCGAGAGTTAGCCAAACGAGTCGGCCTCAAACACTACAGCATTGGTGACATGCGCCGGCGGATCGCGAGAGAGAAGCGCCTGACCCTGGCGGAATTGAATCGTTTGGGCGAAAGTGAAGACTGGACGGACCGCTCTGTCGATGAGTTTGTGAAAAAGCTGGGCCAAAGCGACGAAGGTTTTGTCATTGAAAGCCGTACAGCTTGGCACTTCATCCCCGGTGCCATCAAAATCTTCCTGGATGCGGCCGAAGATGCAAGAGCCCGACGAGTCCTGGCTCGACCCAATCCCGAAGAGCAGTTCGCCGACCTGCGGGATGTCCTGGCCAGTCTGCGGGAGCGGCTGCACTCCGATCGCACTCGCTACCATCAGTACTACGACATCGACCCCTTCGAACCCAGCCAGCACGACATCCTTTTGGACAACACGGAAAAGACAGCGGAGGAAACGCTGCGAGAGGCTCTCCGTCAGATCCGCCGATGGGTTCGGGGAAAACCGTAACAGATAGGGCGGAATCTCCGGATCGGGAGGCGCCTGCCGGGGCCGCCCAAAGGGCCATTCGGTCTCGTCCGATACTTGACAATCTGCCAGGCTTTTTTATATTTTAACGCCTGCTCGCGCGGAAGGAGATTTGGGAGCGTCAGAAGAACCGGTACAATGAAAACGTTTTTGCCGCAGCCGGACCGACTGGACAAGAAGTGGTACGTGGTGAGTGCCGAGAACCAGGTCCTGGGCCGCCTGGCTACCCGGGTGGCGGCCTTGCTGATGGGAAAAACCAAACCCTGGTACGTGGACTTCCTGGACACCGGGGACTTTGTCATTGTCGTCGACGCCGAGAAAGTGCGGCTCACGGGAAGAAAATGGGATCAGAAGAAGTACTACTCTCACAGCGGTTACCCCGGGGGGCTGCGGGAGCGCACGGCTAGAGAACTGCGGCAGAAACACCCCGATCGGTTGATCCGTTCGGCGGTGAAAGGGATGCTCCCCAAAAACAAGCTGGGCGACAAGATGTCACGAAAACTGAAGGTCTACGCCGGTGACCAACATCCCCACCAGGCACAAAGACCCGAAGCTTTGAACCTGTAGAGATTCGATCGTGCAGCAGAACACGCAGTATTACGGAACGGGAAAGCGCAAAACCTCGACTGCTCGGGTTTTTCTCATGCCGGGCAGCGGCCAGATCGTCGTCAATCAACTCGACTATCAGGACTATTTCCGCAACCGCACCCAGCAGACCATCGTCCGGCAGCCACTTGCCTTAACCGACAACCTGGACAAGTTCGACGTCTACATCAACGTCAACGGGGGCGGCTACTCCGGCCAGGCAGGAGCCGTGCGCCTGGGAATCGCCAGGGCTCTGCTGCAATGGAGTCCGGAACTACGCCAGCCGGTCAAGAAGGCAGGACTTTTGACACGGGATCCTCGTATTAAAGAGCGCAAAAAATACGGCCAGAAGGGCGCGAGGAAGCGATTTCAGTTCTCCAAGAGATAGTGGGGTCCCGTTTTGGTTGCAATTTCCATCAAACAATTACTGGAAGCCGGCGTTCACTTCGGGCACCAGGCTGGGCGCTGGAATCCGAAAATGAAGGAGTACATCTACGGAGAGCGCAACGGCATATCGATCATTGATCTGGAAAAGACTCTCCGCCTTTTCCAGGAAGCCGTGAATTTCGTCAGCCGTCTGGCTTCACAGGGCAAGACGGTCTTGTTCGTCGGAACCAAGCGCCAGGCCCAGGAAGCCATCCAGGACGCCGCCGACCGGTCCCAGATGTACTACATCAACAACCGCTGGCTGGGAGGCCTTCTGACCAACTTCTCGACCGTCCAGCACAGTATCAAGCGGTACAAAGAGCTGGACGCCATGCGCGAGGATGGCTTCTACGACAAGCTTTCCAAGAAGGAAGCCGCCCGTTTGGAAAGAGCACGCAAGCGTTTGGAAAAGAACCTCAAGGGAATCCGAGAGATGGACCGCCTGCCCGACGCTCTCTTCGTGGTGGACTCCAACCACGAAATCATTGCCGTGAAAGAGGCTGCCAAACTGGATATCCCCGTCATCAGCATCGTCGACACCAACTGCGATCCAGGCCCCATCGACTACGCCATTCCCGGCAATGACGATGCCTTGCGATCCATCCGACTCTTCACGTCCACCATCGCTGAAGCCGTGTTGGCCGGGCGATCCGTTTACCAGGCTAAGGTGGAAGCCCAGTTGCAAGTCGCTCAAGAGAAGGACGCCCGCGAGCAAGAGGCACGCCGCAAAGGGCGAGCGGAGCGCGCAGCCGCCAAGAAGCGCGCCGAAAAAGAAGCCCAAGCGGCTGAGGCCAGCCCGAAGGCCGCGTCTGACACCACTCCGGTAGTCGCTTCACCGCCCAAGAAGGAGGCCGACCAGGCCGAGACGATTGCTACATCGGAGGGAACGAAGAAGGCGGTTCCGAAGAAGGCCAAGGCTTCAGTCGAGGGGAAAGAAGCCCCTGCCTCCAGGACTCGAGCCGCAGCCGAGCAACCGAAACCGGAAGGCGAAAAAACCGGTGCGGCGAAGAGTCCGCCGGCTAAGAAAACTAAAAAAAGGGCTCAGCCGGCTTCCAAAGACACCGCGCCGAAAGCTGAAAAGACCACGGCGGCCACCAAGAAAAAACCCACCGCAAAGGCCAAGGTCGCCAAAAACACTACCCGCAGCCGGGCAAAGACTTCGGGGGATTCCAAGTCAAAAACTCCTCCCGCAGGAGACAAGGGCGAGACCTGAGTGCTCACTACCATCTAAGCCAGCTCTACCCGCCCGATTCGATCCGGAGGATTTTCATGAGTGTCACCGCTCAACAAGTCAAGACTCTACGTGACAAGACGGGGGCCGGTATGATGGAGTGCAAGATAGCACTCACCCAAGTCCAGGGCGACATCGAACGGGCCATCACGCTGCTGCGGGAGAAGGGTTTGGCCGCCGCCGGGGAAAAGTCCGGCCGAGCCACCCATGAGGGCGTCATCGGACAGTACATCCACGCCGGTTCAAAATTGGGAGTGCTGGTGGAAATCAACTGTGAAACCGACTTTGTGGCCCGAACCCAGGAATTCCAGGAACTGGTGCGAGACATCGCGATGCAAATCGTAGCGGCCAGCCCCCGGCATGTGAAGCGAGAAGAGGTCTCGGAACCGGAGCTCGAGAAGGAACGGAACATCTATCGTAATCAGGCGCTGGCCGATGGGAAACCACCCGCTGTGGTCGACCGTATAGTTGAAGGGAAACTGCAGAAGTACTATTCTGAGGTCTGTCTTTACGAACAGCCGTTCATTAAAGATCCCAATCTGAGCGTGGGGGAACTGATTAAATCAACGATTTCTATGCTCAAAGAAAACATCGAGGTTCGCCGCTTCGCTCGCTTTAAAGTCGGCGAGTAGCACCCAGAGGAGCCACTGCTTTATGGCCGGCAACACAGCCAAGAGGAACCAGGAGTTGCTGGTTGAACGCGAACATACCCCGAAACCGGCCTTTCAGCGAGTCCTTCTCAAACTCACTGGCGAAGCGCTGATGGGTCGCCAGAACTTTGGTATGGACCCGGAGAGCATGGAGTCCATCTCCAGACAGATCAAGGTCATCCATCAGAGCGGCGTGCAAGTGGCCATTGTCGTGGGGGGGGGGAACATCGTCCGAGGGGCCTCGCTCAGCGAGGCCGGTTTCGATCGAGCTACTGGCGATTACATGGGGATGCTGGCCACCCTGATCAACGCTCTGGCACTGCAAAATTCCCTGGAAGGGAGCGGCATCTTCACGAGAGTCCTCAGTGCGATCCACATGGCGGAAGTGGCAGAACCCTTCATTCGGCGCCGAGCCATCCGGCATCTGGAGAAGGGACGGGTTGTCATCTTCGCGGCCGGCACCGGAAATCCGTACTTCTCCACCGATACCGCGGCGGCTTTGCGAGCCATGGAGATCAAAGCGGAAATCATCTTAAAAGCCACCAAGGTCGATGGAGTCTACGACTCGGATCCGGCGCACAACAAAAAGGCTCGACGCCTGAATCAGCTGACCTATCTGCAAGTCCTCGAAATGGGTTTGAAGGTGATGGACACCACCGCCATTTCGTTGTGCATGGATCACGAACTCCCGATCCTCGTCTTCAATCTGTATCACAAGGACAGCATCCAGGACGCTGTTTTCGGAAAGAAGATGGGTTCCATGATCCGAAACTGACTGGGGCGGCCTTCCCGTGTGACCGCTAGGAAACCGGGTTGAGGGCCGTCCCCATTTTCGGCTGACCACGATGTTGATAGAAATCTACGCTGAATCCAAGAAGCGGATGGCGAAAACGGTGGAGGATTTGCAGCGGGAACTGAGCTCGATCCGCACCGGACGGGCTTCCCTCCATCTGCTGGACTCCATCCAGGTCGACTACTACGGCACCCTCACTCCCCTGAACCAGGTCGCCACCCTGCATGTGCCCGAGCCCCGGCTGATCACGATCCAATCTTGGGACCCTTCTCAAATCCCGAGTATAGAAAAGGCGATCCTGGCCTCCGATCTCGGAATCACCCCGTCCAACGACGGCAGGATGATGCGCATTCCCATCCCACCCTTGACGGAGGAACGGCGACGCGACCTGGCGAGACATGTGGGCAAGGTGGCCGAAGACCATCGCACGGCCGTTCGCCAGATTCGCCGAGACCTCAACGAGAAACTCAAGCAGTTGTCTAGAGAGAAAGAGATTTCAGAAGACGACGAGCACCGCGGACTGGACCAGGTTCAGAACATCACCAATGAAAACGTCAACCTGATTGATGACCTGGCCAAACAGAAAGAAAAAGAGATCATGGAGGTCTAGCCCGATTATTCATGAGGTCTCGTCTCGAGGCGTCGGAAGCGCCGAGCTGACAAGGCGTTACGCCCCGAGACCCCCGCAGGCGTAGTCGTGAACTGGGTCAATCGCTCCCGATCGCCGTTTATGGTAATTATGAAGAACGCCATGGATGGATCAACCCACCGCTCTTCCGCAAACGGTTCGACGGCAACCGAAGTGCCGCAGGAGAAACAGTTCGTGGCCGTTGAGTCCGTGCGATCCTGGCTGAAAGACATCTTTTACGCCGGCTTGCTTTCCGTTCTTATCGTGGTGTTCGTGGTCCAGCCCGTCAAGGTGGAAGGGACCAGCATGATGCCGAGACTGCGGGATCAGGAGAGAATCTTCGTGAACAAGTTCCTCTACCACCTTAGCGAAGTGGAACGGGGGGACATCGTGGTCTTCTGGTATCCTCGAAATCCCAGCAAGTCTTTCATCAAAAGGGTTGTCGGCCTGCCCAGAGAAAAGGTGGAGATCCGATCAGGAATGGTTCTCATCGACAGCCGGCGATTGGAAGAACCGTACATCGATAGCACCTACCTAGATCATCGGTCTTACGGCCCCGAACGAGTTCCAGACGATCATTACTTCGTACTGGGAGATCGGCGCAATTCGAGCAACGACAGCAGGCATTGGGGAAGCGTTCCACAGGGGAACATTTTCGGAAAGGCGGTATTTCGATACTGGCCTCCCTTGCGGTTGGGGGCTTTGGGATAGGCAAGACCTGGCTACCTCCCCCATCCCGACCTCTCCTCGATCCACACCGCTTTAACTGAATAGAACCGATGCATCAGAGAAAAGCCATTCTGTACCTGGAAAACGGGGCTTGTTTCGAGGGAAGCTGCTTCGGCGCTCCATCGGAAGCCTTGGGAGAAGTCGTTTTCAACACCTCGATGACGGGCTATCAGGAGGTCCTGACAGACCCCTCCTACGCGGGCCAGATCGTGATCATGACCCAGCCCCAGGTGGGCAACTATGGAACGAACGATGAAGATGAGGAATCCAGAAAGCCGTTCGTGGAAGGGTTCGTGGTCCGGGAGTGCAGCCGCCGCTTCAGCAACTGGAGAGGAAATGCGAGCTTGACGGCCTACCTGGAGAGGTACGGCATCGCCGGGGTCTCCGATATCGACACTCGCGCTGCCGTGCGCCTCATCCGCCAGAAGGGCGCCATGAGGGGAATTCTTTCAGCTCGGGATTTTGACCGGGAATCCTTGCACCGGAAGGTGCTGGCCCACCCAGGCATGACCGGCAGTGACTACGTTCGTGTGGTGAGTACCTCAGAGCAGTACTCGTGGGGAGAACGGAACGCTGGCTATCAGGTGGTGGCTTACGACTTCGGCGTTAAGACTAGCATCCTGCGGTGTCTGACTGCCCGAGGCTGCCATGTGACGGTGGTGCCGGCTCATACCCCTGGCGAGGACGTCCTGGCCTTGCGGCCTGACGGCATCTTCCTATCCAACGGGCCGGGTGATCCGGCGCCCATAGCCTATGCGGCTGAAAACATCCGCCGTCTACTGGGAAGGAAACCGATTTTCGGGATCTGTCTGGGTCACCAGCTACTCGCTCTGGCCCTGGGCGGGAAGACCTACAAACTGAAGTTTGGTCACCGGGGTAGCAACCAGCCGGTGAAGAACCTGATCACAAACAAGGTGGAAATCACCAGCCACAACCACGGATTCGCCGTCGATCCCGACTCTCTGAAGGAGAGCGAGATCCAGCTAACCCACGTGAATTTGAATGACCAGACCCTGGAAGGACTCCGCCACCGGTATCTGCCCGTGTATTCGGTGCAATACCATCCGGAGGCTTCACCCGGGCCCCACGACTCCCGCTACCTGTTTGATGAGTTCGTCCAGATGATGGCTGAAAACAAGGGCGGCTGACGGGTCCTGCGTGGCTGGAAGGGACCGGATCGGCTGGAGACAAGAGGAGAAGGCGGAAAGGGAATGCCCAAGCGCGAAGATATCAAGAAGATCCTGATCGTGGGTTCGGGGCCTATCGTGATCGGCCAGGCTTGTGAGTTCGATTATTCGGGAACCCAGGCCTGCAAAGCGCTCCTCAGCGACGGTTATGAAGTGGTCCTGGTCAACTCCAATCCGGCCACCATCATGACCGATCCCGAGTTCGCCCACCGGACCTACGTCGAGCCCCTGACTCCGGAGTTCGTGGCCGAGATCATCAAGCGGGAGCGACCCGATGCTCTGCTGCCCACTGTTGGCGGACAGACCGGCCTGAACGTTTCGGTACAGCTGTGCGAACGCGGCATACTGGAAGACTACGGGGTGGAGATGATTGGGGCTCGCTTGGAGGCGATCCGGGTGGCCGAGGATCGGCGTCGCTTTCGAACTGCCATGGAGGAAATTTCGCTGGAAGTACCTCGCTCCGGTCTGGCCAACAGCCTCAAAGAGGCGGCGGCCATCGTCGGCGAGATCGGTCTGCCCGCCGTCATCCGTCCCTCTTACACCCTGGGTGGTACTGGTGGAGGCATTGCTTTCAACACTGAGGAATTCGAGGAGATCGCCAACCGAGGATTGCAGCTGTCGCCCATCCACGAGATCCTGGTCGAGGAAGCCATCCTGGGATGGAAAGAATTCGAGCTGGAGGTCATGCGTGACCTCAATGACAATGCGGTGATCATCTGCTCGATCGAGAATTTCGATCCCATGGGAGTGCACACGGGAGATTCCATCACCGTGGCCCCGGCGCAAACACTAACCGACAAAGAATACCAGAAAATGAGGGACGCGGCCCTCGCCGTCATTCGCAAGGTGGGCGTCGAAACGGGTGGGTCCAACATCCAATTTGCCGTTCAGCCCCAAACCGGCCGCATGGTCGTCATCGAAATGAACCCACGAGTGAGCCGCAGTTCGGCACTCGCCTCCAAAGCAACCGGCTTTCCCATCGCCAAAATCGCCGCCAAGCTAGCGGTCGGATACACGCTGGACGAAATCCCTAACGACATCACCTTGAAGACTCCTTCTTGTTTCGAGCCCACCCTGGATTACGTGGTCGTCAAGATCCCGAAATGGGACTTCGAAAAGTTTCCGGAGGCCTCACCCATCCTGGGGACACAGATGAAGTCCGTGGGGGAAGTGATGGCCATCGGCCGAACTTTTCGGGAGGCCCTCTTAAAGGGACTGCGCTCCCAGGAAACCGGGCGAACCCTGGCCAGCGAAAAACTTCGCCCCGATCGGATTCGCGAAAACCTGGTGCAACCCACCCCCTGGCGACTGGCCTACATTCGCTTAGCTTTCCTGAACGGCTACACTCTGGAAGAGGTGCACGAATTGACTCGTGTCGATCCCTGGTTCCTCGATCACTTACAGCAGATCGTCACCTTGGGACAACGTCTGCAGCAGAAGAGGAAAGAAACTCCGGATCCAGAATTGATCCGGCTGGCGAAGAAGGAAGGGTTTTCCGATCTTCGCCTGGCCCAGATCTTCTCCCAGGAGTCGGCTTTAAAACAACCCGATTCGCCCTCAAGAGACCCTTCGAAGGAAGAAACGTGGCGGGACCCAGAGACGCAGATCTGGAACTACCGGAAACACGGCAGCATCCTTCCGGTCTTCAAACGCATCGACACCTGCGCCGCCGAATTTGAATCCAACACTCCCTATCTATACTCAACTTACGAAGACGAGGATGAATCCGATCCCAGTGATCGTCGAAAAATCATCATTCTGGGCAGTGGCCCCAACCGAATCGGTCAAGGTATCGAGTTCGACTACTGTTGCTGCCACGCCGCCTTCGCTTTGAAGGAGGAGGGATTCGAGACCATCATGGTCAACTGCAATCCGGAAACCGTTTCCACCGATTACGACACCGCCGACCGTCTTTACTTCGAGCCTCTGACCTTCGAAGACGTGATGGCGATTGTCGACAGGGAGCAACCCGAGGGCCTCATCGTGCAGTTCGGAGGTCAAACGCCTCTCAAACTGGCACTCAAACTGTTCAGCGCTGGTGTTCCCATCATCGGAACCTCTCCGGAGTCGATCGACCTGGCCGAGGATCGCAAAAGGTTCGGACGCTTACTCCAGGACTTGGGAATCCCCCAGCCCGAAAACGGCACGGCTATGTCCTTTGCAGGAGCGCTGAGGGTGGCCCGCCAGATCGGCTATCCGATACTGGTCCGACCTTCCTACGTCTTGGGAGGACGGGCCATGGCCATCATTTACGACGATAAATCCCTGGATAAGTACGTGACTTCGGCAATCGACGTATCTCCCCAGCATCCCGTTCTCATCGACCGGTTTCTGGAAAACGCGCGAGAGTACGACGTGGACGCTCTGTCCGACCGCGAAAGCGTGGTCATCGGCGGCATCATGGAGCACATCGAAGAAGCCGGTATCCATTCAGGAGACAGCACCTGTGTCCTGCCTCCGATCGTCATCGAGGAAGAGCACCTGGAAACCATGCGTCAATACACCCGGAAGCTGGGAGAAGCTCTGGGCGTGGTCGGTTTGATGAACATCCAGTTCGCCGTGGCAGACGACCAGGTTTGCGTCCTGGAGGTCAATCCCCGGGCCAGTCGGACGGTGCCCTTTGTCAGCAAGGCAACGGGTGTCCCTTTGGCTAAGGTAGCCGCTCGACTCATGACCGGAAAGACCTTACAGCAATTGGGGATCACGGAGGATCTCAGGGTGCGTTACTGCTTCATCAAAGTACCCGTTTTCCCCTTCAACAAGTTCCCTGGCGTGGACACCATTCTGGGACCGGAAATGAAATCCACGGGCGAGGTGATGGGAGTTTCCGACAGCTTCGGCTACGCTTATGCGAAGGCCCAGATCAGCGCCGGGATCCACTTGCCCAAAACCGGGGTCGTGTTTCTCAGCGTCAACCAGCGAGACAAGTCCTACATCGTTAATATCGCTCGTGACTTTCACGAGCTGGGATTTCAGATCGTGGCCACACGAGGAACCGCCAGTACCCTGCGGGAGTCCGGACTGGAGGTTCAAGTCGTGTACAAGGTCAATGAGGGTCGCCCCCATGTGGTGGATCTGATCAAGAGCAAAAAAATCGATCTGGTGATCAATACCCCCCTGGGGAAGGAATCCTTCTTCGACGAGAAGGCCATCCGGCGAGCCTGCACTCAATATGCGACACCCTGTATTACCACTCTCACGGCTGCCGCGGCTGCCGTGAGTGCCATCGCTGCTTTGCAGCGCGAGAAGATTAGCGTGAAAAGTCTCCAGGAGTATCACGGACTCAAAACAGTCGCGGCACAGAACTCCTAAGGCCACATCCTGCCCTCGATCAATAAACAACACCTGCCACAAACCGTAGCAGGCAAGACTGACAGCACGAGGCGCGCTGAGATCGCTTCCCAATCAAGATTCGTAGACCCGGTCGTGGTCGGGCATACACGCCTCTCAAATTGCGATCCACATTACAGTAATTGAGGGAGAATACGGGATCGTTGGGTGAGGCGCAGGCAGACGGACGGTACCTCAAGAGGAAAGCCAGAAATCTCATGGCGGAGGAGGTAAGATTCGATACCAAATCCATCATAAGTCCTTGATTCAAAAGATAATTAGTTCATAATAAACATCTTGGTGTGATTCTCTGCATTCTCCCTGCTACCCGTATTTCTCTC
The DNA here is from genome assembly GCA_965205565.1 of Acidobacteriota bacterium. Taxonomy (GTDB): domain Bacteria; phylum Acidobacteriota; class UBA6911; order RPQK01; family CBDBID01; genus CBDBID01. The sequence continues at coordinate 110,520 of CBDBID010000044.1, read as the reverse complement.
TGGAACGCCGCAGTTTTGGATAGTATGGCTAGTAAATCGGGCTTCTTAAGGAAGTGTCCATCAACCTGTATAACCAGGGCACGCCAATCCAGTTCTTTTATCCGTCGGAGGATGGCTACGCCTACCTTGCTCCAACCTTTGGAGCCAATTCGAGAGATTGCCTCGCATTACAACAGCCTCCTGCTCGTGGATGCCGTGACCTCTTTGGGGAGCCACCCCTTGAGAATAAATGAGATGGGGGTCGACATCTGCTATAGCTGCACCCAGAAGGGTCTGGGAGCTCCTCCGGGACGGCACCCCTCACCGTGTCTGAGAGAGCGGAGCAGGTTTAAAGAGCCGACGTGGCTGCCAAAGCTGGTATCTGGATCTGGTAATGCTAGGTTCTTACTGGGGAAGCGCGAGAGTTTATCATCACACGGCGCCGGTTTCGTTGCACTATGCTCTTCGAGAGGCTCTCGAAGTGGTCCTGGAAGAGGGGCTGGAACAACGTTGGAGTCGCCACCAAAAGAACCACCGCGCCCTGGTGGCCGGTATCGAATCCCTTGGATTAAAGATGCATGTATCGCCCGAACACCGGCTCTGGTCGCTCAACACGCTGAGAATTCCCGACGGGGTCGACGATGTCCAGGTGAGAGGACAGCTTTTGCAGGACTTCAACCTGGAAATCGGAAGTGGATTAGGCGAGCTCAAGGGAACGATCTGGCGCGTCGGCTTGATGGGAGAAAATAGTTCACCCGAAACCGTTCTGTACTTCCTGTACGCACTGGAAAACAGTACCTCCGGGCTCGAGGCTTTCCGTGTGAACCTGGCTCGGGTGTCCAGGCCGCCACACAATACTACGGCGCAGCAGCCTGAGAGAGAACGCTTGCGGCCTGTTCTTGCTCGCCGCAACGATGGAGCCAAGGTGGAGTTACTGAAAGAATCTGGAGTTCCCCTGGTTTCGTGGACACCTAATCCTTTGGGAGAATGGAGGACACGATGCCAAGAACAAGACGAGCTTATCCACCCGAGTTTCGCCAGCAGATAGTCGAGCTTCATCGAGCCGGGCGCAGCCCCGGTGAGCTGGCCCGAGAGTTTGAACCCAACGAACAGACGATCCGCAACTGGATCGCCCAGGCAGACCTGGATGAAGGCCGTCGTAGAGACGGCCTGACGACGGTAGAACGAGCCGAGCTGCGGAAGTTGCGCAAAGAAAATAGGCAGCTGAGGGTTGAGCGGGAAATATTGGCAAAAGCCGCGGCCTGGTTCGCACGGGAGAGCGATCCGATTTCCAAGAAGTCTTCAGGTTCGTGAAAGTGAATCAGGCCGACTATCCAATCACCACCATGTGCCGTTTGCTGGGTGTCTCCACCAGTGGCTACTACGCGTGGGTCGATCGCGGACCTTCGACTCGAGATGAAGCGAATGCTCGTCTTCTGGAAACAATCAACGGGATCCACCAGCAAAGTCGTCGGACCTATGGAGCTCCCCGCATTACGGCGGAACTTCGAGAGGAAGGTCACCTGGTGGGCAAAAACCGGGTGGCCCGACTGATGAAAGTCGCCGGCATTGAAGGCGTTAGCCGCAGACGCAAGACACGCACGACCCTGAGAGGCCAAGACAGCCGTCCGGCTCCGGATCTGGTGGAGCGAAACTTCCAGGTCAGCCGCCCCAACCGACTGTGGGTTGCAGACATCACGTACGTGCCGAGTTGGGCAGGTTTCGTCTACCTGGCCGTAGTGGTCGACGCTTTCAGTCGTCGAGTGGTCGGCTGGTCGCTCAGAAATGATCTCAAGACCCGGCTAGTGACCGATGCCCTGCAAATGGCACTTCAAGAGCGTGAATCCGACGGGGTGATCCATCACTCGGACCAGGGGACGCAATACACGTCGATCGAGTTCGGGCTGCGCTGCAAGAGAGCCGGCATCAGACCCTCCATGGGCTCGGTCGGTGACTGTTATGACAACGCGCTGTGTGAGAGCTTTTTTGCCTCTCTGGAGTGTGAACTGATCGACCGGCACAGCTTCCGCAGCAAGCTGCAGGCCAGGCTTGCTGTCTTCGACTACATCGAGGGCTTTTACAACCCTCACAGGCGGCACTCGTCACTGGACTATCTGTCGCCGATCAACTATGAATCGAGGCACTCAGATGTGGCTTGATTCGAAAGCCGTAAACTGTCCACAAAAGTGGGGTAACTTCAATCTGGCACAATAGGGGCTAGTTTGGTTAGGAGAGGATCGGAGAGAGTCGCCCCAGAACCGCAATGCAGCTGACACACCTAGATAAGCTCGACAGCATCCACAAAGCCCTGAGGAGCAACCCAGATCAGCATCTGGATTTTCTCGCCAAGCGAGACATCATGGAGCAGATTCTTCGGCTGAGTCAGCAGAAGGATGTGTTGATTCTTGGGCACAACTACATGGAGCCCCTGGTTTACCAGCTCTCCGGAAAGGGTGAGCGGGGCGACTCGCTGGCCCTGAGCCAGTATGCTGCCCGCTCGGAGAAACCGATCATCCTGTTTGACGGAGTCCGATTTATGGCGGAAACGGCCAAGATCCTGAACCCCACAAAGAAGGTGTTGATCGCCGATCTGGACTCCGGCTGTAGCCTGGCGGATCCGTTTACCGCTGAGAACGTCATCGAGTACAAGCGCCGCTTCCCCGGGCTTCCGGTCGTGACCTACATCAACAGTTATGCCAACATCAAGGCGGAATCCGACTACTGCTGTACTTCGGCCAACGCCCTGAAAGTGGTGCGCCATGCAGCCGAGGAGTTCAACTCAGACGCCGTTATTTTTCTTCCCGACTCTTTGATGGGTGAAAATCTGCAACGAGAGCTCCAACGGAAGGGAGTCGAGCTGGATTTGATCTATCCCGGTAAGTACGACCCCAACTTTGGGCGTTGTGGGGTGCACGAGAAGTTCGCGGCTGACCACATCCGGGATGTGAGGCACCAACACGGAGTCAGCTACGCCGCCGTTCTAGTCCACTGGGAGTGCCCTCCCGAAGTGCTGCAGGAGGCCGATGACTACGGCAGCACCTCCGAGATGGCAAAATACATCGCCGACCACCCCGAGTTGGAGCGCGTTTATTTGGCGACCGAGTGTGAGATAGCCGCCAACCTGGCCAGCGAATTCCCGTCGATCAAGTTCGTCCGATCATGCAATGTTTTTTTCCAACATATGCGAAAGATTACACTCGAACAGATCTTGCACAGCCTCGAAAACGAGGTCTATGAAGTCGGCGTCCCGGAGGGCATCCGAATCAGATCACTCAAGGCAATCGAGCGAATGTTCAGCATTACGTAAAGGTCTATCTGGCCACTCACAGCTTCAGTCTCCCTGTCCCCAGTTACGCGCAGCTCGGCTCAACCCAGAGGAGGACTTGCCTCTGGCCGGGTTCGGTGCTTCTTCAGGCAACTGTTGTTGAGGGCGGAGAACTCCCAACCAAGACTGCTTGAAATCCAGTGCACAGTTGCCTCGGGTAGCCTCCGCCAGGAATGTTCCTTGCTTCGTACATGTTTGACGACTCAACAAAGTCCGGAAATCCAGGTGAGATCATGCTTTCTGGGGCTGCTCGGGAGAGTTAGCAACACTTCCCTGACGAAGCACGTAAAGAACGGCGGCGATGAAAAGGATTGGAGCGATGAATAAGACCATGGTGTCTGACTGGCTGATAAGCTTCCTACTCACGCAATTCTCGATCCAGCATCCGACGGTACTTAGCCTCGATTTTCGGGGGTTTTGGGGTGGAATTCGGATCGACGGTCCGGCTCAGGCGTTTGGTTACGACGACGACAATGCCTAATCCGAAAAAGAGCCCCACAAACGGCACAATCCAGGCCAGCAGATTGAATCCCTCCGGCTTAGGTGCTCCCAGCACTTGGACCCCGTGTTTCTCCTCGAAAAGGGCGTAAACCTCCTCTTCGCTCTTGCCGTCGAGCACCAATTGGCGGACTTCGGCGCTCATTTCCGCCGCCAATCCACAATCGCAACTTCGAACCACGATGTTGGCGCATCCGCAAGTACACACCAGATTCCCGGTGATCCGAGAAACCATCTCGTCCGGCCCGCCGTCGGCGAGGGCGGGAACCGACAGAAGCAAGATCATGGCCAGGCAAGGAGCACTAAGCCGCTTCATCCCGCACTTCCAAGCGAGGTTTCTTCCGAACGACCGCCGCCGAAGGCTTGCGGTCCGGGAACAGCAGAAAAACCCCCCCACACACCATGATCCCGATGCCGATCCAGATCAATTGAACCAGCGGATTCACAAAGAAATGAAAGGTCACCTTGCCCTGATCGTCCCAGGCAGAGAGCACCGCGTACAGATCCTCTTTAAAGGTTGAGCGGATCGAGACTTCCGTCATGGGCTGTTCCCCCTTGTGATGGAAATGCTTTTCCGGCTCGATCCGCCCAAGTTTCTTATCTCCCCGAAAAATATCCAGCGGAGCGGTGACCACATCCTTTTCTGGATCCTTTCGCTGTTGGAGACCCTGAAAAATGATTCGGTAACCCTCAAACTGGATCTCCTCCCCCGCCGACACCACAAAATATTTCTCCTGGTTGAAGAAGGAACTGGCAATGATCCCGACAAAGACACAGACCACCCCGAGATGGATGATGAATCCTCCGTAACGGCGCTTGTTCATCAAGGTCAAGTCTTTCAGAGCGGTAGGAAAAGCCGAAGGCTTAATCACCTGGCGGGCCCGCGCACCCTTGTAAAATTCGAAGAAAACGGTCAGAACGACAAAGCCAGCCGCGGAGAAAAACAAGAGGGGAATCAGATCGCGTGCGCCCAGCAACACCGCCACCACACCGGCCAAAAACCCACCCACCAGGGGATAGATAAAGTTTTTCCGGAAATTCTTCAGCGAGGATTTTCGCCAGGCGATCAAGGGACAAATCCCGGTCAAGGCCAGCAACGCCAGACCCAAAGGCAGGGTGATCTTGTTGAAAAAAGGCGCCGCGACAGTGATCTTTTCCCCCTGCACCCACTCCGACAAAATGGGGAAAACCGTGCCCCAGAAAATGGCAAAACAGATGGACACGAACAGTAGGTTGTTGAGCAAAAAAGTGGCCTCCCGGGATAGGAAGGAGCGCATCCGCTTCTCGCTACGCAACTCCGCGGAACGATAAAAAATCCAGAAAAGGCCGAACAGCGTGCTGAGCGCCAAAAAAACGACGAAGAAGGGCCCGATGTTGGACAAGGCGAAAGAGTGCACCGAGGAAATCACGCCGCTGCGGGTGACGAAGGTGCCGAAGATGGAGAGTTCGAAGGCCAGAAGAATGAGCACGAAATTCCAGACCTTGAGCATCCCCTTCTTCTCGGTGATCATGACCGAGTGCAGGAAGGCTGACGCGATCAACCAGGGCATGAAGGAGGCGTTCTCAACCGGATCCCAGGCCCAGTACCCACCCCATCCCAGCTCCTCGTAGGCCCACATGCCTCCCAAGGTGACGCCGAACGTGAGGAAGGTCCAACTCACCAGTGTCCAGCGACGCGTGACTCGGATCCACGAGGTATCGAGCCTGCCACTCATCAAAGCCGCCATGGCGAAGGCGAACGGTACCGTCAGACCGATGTAGCCCAGATAAAGGGACGGTGGGTGGATGACCATATAGCCGTTCTGCAACAGGGGATTGAGCCCGTTGCCGTCCCCCGGCGCCATCTCCAGAGTCTCGAAAGGATTGGTGGAAAAATTCAGCAGAACCAGAAAGAACGTGGCGGTGGCCATCAAGACACTGGTGGTGAAGGGCATCAGGTCCCGGTTGCGGTGACGATTCTGCAGCACCACGACCCAGGCGAAAAAACACAACACCAGCGCCCAAAGCAGCAAGCTGCCCTTCTGCCCTCCCCAGAAGGCTGTAAACTTGTAAATGGCGGGCATGGCCACGGTGCTGTAGCCAGCCACGTACTCCACCTGAAACTGGTCGGTCAAGAGGAGGTACCAGAGGCAGATGGAGGCCGCCACAACCATCACGAAGTTGGCGACGACACCATTTTCCGCGCTCCTGACCAGGGGAAGATGGTGCTTGATCCCCCCCACTGCCGAGGCCAGGGTGGCATAGGCACACAACAAGAGGGATGCAATCAAACAGTAATTGCCCAGCTCAATCATGCAGATCTGGCGCCCTAGGTGGATGTCGAGGTGTCTTCAACCTCTTTCTTTTCTCGCGTGGCTTCGTATTTCGAAGGACACTTGGCGAGCAGAATGGTCGCGCGAAAGAGATCCTCGTGGGACGAATACATCCCCTGGACCACCACCTCGGCTTCGTCCTTGAAGGTATCCGGAATGATGCCTTCATAGATCACGGGAATCCGTTGATTCCTCTGGTCGTCACACACCAGAAACTGGACACGAGATCTACCTGGGTCGCGGGTAATGCTGCCGGGGAAAACGTATCCGCTCACGCGAATCCCCATTCCCTGGATCTGCTCGGCCTTGGCCAGAGCCTCCGGCACGGTATAGTAATACACCATGGTGTCGCTTATCCCGCTAAACATCAGGTAGGAAATGGCGCCCAAGATCAAGCCGCCGGCTACTAAGAACTTCACATGGGGCATTGGCTTTCCCTCACAGTTCAGAAGCTTTGGGTTTCAAGATTCTGATATGAACCCCTTACATTGTAGCAGCTGTCCGTAGTGCCCAAAACTAATCTGTCGAGTCTTTTTCGTCGTTCGGTCAGCGGCTCGGTGGAGAACCAGTGTCCACAACGTAGACCGTGAGCGGATGCCAGGGGAGGCGTGGACCAGCTGGGCAGAGTCGGTGGAAGCACAGGGTGAGATCGACCAGGGTCGGACGGATTACCTATCAGGCGGCCTTGCGGAAGTAGTCGTTCATTAGACCCCCGAGAAGGGTTCGTCGGGCCAACTTGCCCACCTCGAGGAAAGTCGGTGCCGCCGGTCAGCACCCTTAGGGAACAAAGGGGTGATGCGAAGAGCAGAAGCAAGTGCCAGAACATGCCCGCAGGATTGTCTCCGGAATCCATCAAAGTCAAGGGCTGTGGCTCAGCGTTTCCGCGTTACCTCTGACACCAGCTTTGGGTGTGTGTCATTACTTTTGGTACCCCACGAGGAACTCACGGGTGTGATCAATGGCCAAGAGCTTTGCCCTCCGGAACTCGGTTGTTGGATAAGCTCACCCAGATAGGCGGATTAGAGTGGGAAGGACGCGCACCGAAGCCTGAAGTTTTCGGATGCGCTGTCGCTGCAACAGATTTTGGCGCTGAAGTTCCTGTTCCTTCAACGAGACCACGTCGAGCGTCACGACTCGCTTGGGCGATTCGCCAAGCCAGCCCGTCACGGTAGATCTGGGGATCTCGGGCAACCGATATGTTCCCAGAACGGGGGAAGAACTCTTTGAGACGGTGGTCATAGTAACGCTGGCGACAGTTCCGTTGAGTGCCGAGAACTCGTACGGAAAAGTGCAGAATGTCGATGTAGACAGTTCCGCTTAAAATACTCGCCCTGCTCGATGGCTATACCCCCTGTCAGCCTCGGCTGGTAGATTGTTTTCTGTCTCTCTAGGTCGGGAGGGATTGCTGAATCCTCTGCCCTCCCGACTACCAATGCTGCACATTCTCAGTGTAATGCGGTCGAATCGCCTCGCCGTCTGGATTTGCAGGAGGTTGTTGAGTCCTCTCGTCTGGAGGCTGGGAGGGGGCAGATCTTGCTGGCAGCCGGGAAAGGGGCCGACATGACCTGTACTGGGAGCTGGGGTTTCATTTTGACGGGCAGGGAGGAGTTTTTGCATGTCCTGAGCAAGAGAAAGCAGCGATTCTAGGCCTAGTTCTCATCCGGAAAAGGATAAATAGTTGTAAATAAAAGGCTTAGGCCGCATCTTCGACCTCCATTGTTGTCGTGGTGTCTTGGTACAATAATGTTCACAAAACATTGAAACAACAAGACTTACGGCAAAGCCAGGAGGTCAAAGATGCGTCAAAGTCGTGAAAATCAGCTGCCACTGACTCCCCTCTGGCCCGATCACCAGCACGCACAGGAACTGCGGGAGATTTCCAAGATCCTCGATGAAAATTCTAAGCTGAACGAACGGGTCTGGCAAGATCTCAGTGAGGCAGACTCGACAAAAGGGGCTCCGGGAATGAGCGGGGAGCAGGTGTTGCGCTGTGGTGTGATCAAACAGATGCATCAGTTCTCCTATGACCGCTTGGCCTTTCACCTGGCCGATTCTGTGAGCTTGCGGGCCTTCTGCCGGCTGCCTTTGGGCTGGACCCCGGCTCGTTCCACCCTGGCCGAAAACCTCTCGCGCATCCGCCACTCAACCTGGCGGGCCATCAACGCGGCGCTGGTGGACTGGGCCTGTGAGCAAGGCTTGGAGAAGGGAGAGAAGGTCAGAATCGACGCCACCCCGGTGGAGAGTGAGATTCACCACCCCACCGATAATCAACTGCTCTCTGATTGCGTACGGGTGCTGGCCCGTTGGCTGGGACGACTTTCTTGTTTTGTCGACTTCCCTTACCGGGATCATGGCTTGCGGGCTCGCCGCCGCTGTCTGGCCATCAGCAATGCCCGCCGTCAGACCCTGCGCATTGGCCCTTATCGCGATCTGCTCAAAGTCACCCGCAAGATGGCAGGCTACGCCCGGGCAGCCCTGGCGGTCTGCGAAGACTCCAGCCATCCCCGTGTTGTGCGAGAGAGGAGCTTACTCGAACACTACCTGGAACTGACCCATCGAGTGATCGATCAGACCGAGCGTCGTGTTTTGCGGGGGGAATCGGTCCCGGCCAGCCACAAGGTGGTTTCCATTTTCGAGGAGCACACCGATCTGATTCGCAAAGGCGGCCGGGAAACGGTCTATGGGCACAAAGTTTTTCTATCCTGTGGCAGATCCTCTCTGATCCTGGATTGTCTGCCGGTGCGGGGCAACCCGTCCGATAGCACTTACCTGGAGACGATGCTAGATCGGCACTGCCATCAATACGGCTCTTATCCGCGTCAGGCCAGCTTGGACGGGGGCTTTGCATCGAAAGCGAACTTGGCCTTGGCCAAAAACAAACCCGGCCTCAAGGATGTGGCTTTCGCCAAAAAGTGCGGACTCTCGATCGAATCGATGGTCTCCTCCAGCTGGGTATACAAACAACTGCGCCGCTTTCGGGCCGGCATCGAAGGCTGTATCTCGATGCTCAAGCGCGTCTTCGGGCTGGACCGCTGCCACTGGAAAGGCTGGCAGCGCTTCCAGCAGTACCTGCAGCTCTCGACCCTTTCCTACAATCTGCTGGTACTGGCGCGCCTGCGATTGTAGAGGTGCTCCTGCGGCTGACATCTCGATCCGTCTGGCAAAGGGCCGAAGTGTCTCTTGAAATCGACTAAAATCGACTCTGTGTGGTCCGTTTAGGTCCCCAGCCCACTGCACATAACGGATTGCCAGCCGTTGATTGGGGTCGACTCGACTACGAGCGTCTTAAAAAGCCGATTTCCGGATAGGAAGTAGCACTAGAGGCCCTTACAAGTGTGCAGGATCCCGACCTGGGCCGCGATATTGTTTCTCTCGGTTTCGTAAAGGACGTGCGGGTATGTGGAGGGGTAGCGGCGGTGACGATTGAATTGACCACCCCGGCGTGCCCCGTGAAGGATCAGTTGAGAGAACAAGCCTGACAGGCCATCCTTGCGCTGCCCGGTATCGATGAAACCGATGTCGAAATGACGGCTCAGGTTCGCCCGTCTTCGCAAGCTGCAGACTCTCTATTAGGCAATGTAAAGAACATCATTCCAGTGGGCAGCGGTAAGGGCGGGGTCGGGAAATCAACCGTGAGCGTCAACCTGGCGCTGGCTTGCAGCGGAGCCCAGGTAGGTCTCATGGATGCCGACATCTATGGCCCCAGCATCCCGACCCTGATGGGTATCAGCGAAAAACCCACTGCTGCTGCTCAGGGACGGATGTTGCCGGTGACCCCGTATGACGTCAAGGTCATCTCAATGGGGTTTTTCCTGCCGAAGAGAAGGCCGTCATCTGGCGGGGTCCGATGTTGGATAAGATGATTTCGCAGTTTCTCGGCGGTGTCCAGTGGGGTGACCTGGATTATCTGGTGGTCGATCTGCCTCCGGGCACCGGAGACGTTCAGCTCAGTTTGTGTCAAAAGGTGCCGCTCACCGGCGCCGTGGTGGTGTCCACCCCGCAGGACGTGGCGCTCAATGTGGCGCAGAAGGCGATTGCCATGTTTCGGCAACTCAAGTGCCCCGTCCTGGGTGTTGTGGAAAACATGGGCTACTACGTGTGCCCGGGTTGTGGGCAGCGGGATGACATTTTTTGGGCCGGCGGGGCCCGCAAGGTCAGCCAACGGATGCAGTTGCCCTTTCTGGGCGAGATACCGCTCTCCAGCAATATTCGCATTCAGTCGGATCAGGGGAGGCCCATCGTACTGGCCGAACCTGCTTCTCCACAGGCCCAGGCGTTTGTTGAGGTGGCCGAGCAAGTGGCGGTCCAGATCAGCATCTGAAATATGGCCGGTGACCTGCAGCAGGACATCCGAGTTTCGTTCTAGCTTTGGGCGAACGTACTGAGAGACGAGTAAGTTCCTTGCTGGTGCCAGATTTGTGCCAGGGGGTAGACCTCCTCGGCCCGCTTGGAGCCGCTCACGCCCGAGAAGGTGCACTCGACCCCGTCGTTGACGACCAAGTTGACTTCAACAATACAGATGGGACCGAGATCGACAACCCTCATATCAACTTCCGCTTCGAAGTGGAGTCTTTCCCACCTGGGCCGAGATGGACAAGCTTTCGAGTCCTTCCGACCTCTTCCCTTCGTGAGGAGATTGAGACCCTGAAAGCCGAACTAGACGAGTTGCGGGCGACGCTATCGGGCAACTGATTCCCAACGGCGGCACGGACCTGACCGAACGGGATCACCTTGGGTGCCGACTGTTCAAAAAACGAGTGTTTTAGAGACAACAAAAGTGGGAAGAGCTACGAGCCCACATTTCTTGGGAACTAAGCCGAACCCTCCTTAATCGGAGGAGTGGAGCGCCTGGATGGTCCCCCTTGTAGAGAGTAGGGGGCGGCGAGTGAAGGCTCACCTTAGAACCTTGGTCGGATTTGTGCTTTTAGCCTTGCTCCTGCCTGGGTGCCGAACCGGTTCTGTGGAATGGACGAAGCTGTGGAGAGACTTGGGCTTGAAGCTGCGACTCCAGATCCTGGGGGTTCGTTACCGGCTCTCGACACGAATAGTTCTGACACACGTAGGCGGTTGCCCGGCCGCCGATAGCCTGTTTACCGGCCAGAAGCGGAGTTTTTTTGCCCAAAGATTCCTGGACGGCCTCAGCCACGGCCACCACTTTGTTGGGCAGGAAACGTCCACGGATGACCCGTAGCAGTTCTCGCCGTTGATCATCGGGCCCCACGATGGCAATCTCCTGGACCGGTCCCAAGCGGAAGTCTAGGGCGCACAGCCAGTAGCCAAAACCCAGCGGATATCGCTTGAGAAGCTCCGTCATCCGATCCAACATCCGTCTGGCGCGGCCGCGGTATTCATCCTCTCCCAAAAGCTCGGCCAACCGCAGCAGGTTCAGACAACTGACCGAATTGCCACTGGGAGTGGCGTTGTCAAAATACTCTTTGCTACGGATCAGAAGAACTTCATGATCACCGGGTGTGAAGTAAAAATCCTCTTCTTCTGCGTCGGCGAACTGGCTCAGCTGCAGCTGCATCAGCTCCTGAGCTCGGTCCAACCAGACATCCTCTCCGGCGGCCTGGTAGATATCCAGAAACCCGGCGATGACGAGTGCGCAATCCTCCAGGAAACCCACTGAGGACACCTGGCCCGCCTTCCAGGTGCGGCGCAACCTTCCCTGTACAAACATCTGCGAGAACAGAAAGTCTGCGCAGCTTAGAGCAACCTCCAGGAAGTCGGGTCGATCGAGGGCAAAGGCGGCCTGAGCGAAGGCGCTCAACATCATGCCGTTCCAGGCGGCCAGAACCTTGTCGTCGCGTCTCGGTGCGATGCGCTTGCAGCGCTCCTGCAAAAGTCGACCACGGGAGCCGTCCAGGCGCTCCTGCAGCTCTTCTGCACTGCAGCCTAGCCGACCGGCGTAGGAGTCCCGTTCGACGCGATGGTGCAGGATATTCTTGCCTTCAAAATTGCCGGCAGCCGTGACATCGAAGTATTCGTTGAAGACCTGTGCCTCAGCCCGGCCCAAAACGTGCTCCACTTCCTGCGGCGTCCAGACGTAGAACTTCCCCTCCTCTCCCTCGCTGTCGGCATCCTGAGAAGAGTAGAATCCTCCGGCGGGATCCCGCATTTCCCGCTTTACGTACCCCAGCGTCTCCTCCACAACCTGACGATAGAGAGATCGACCCGTAACCTGATAGGCCTCCACGTAAAGGGAAACCAGCAGGGCGTTGTCATAAAGCATCTTCTCGAAATGGGGAACCAGCCAGCGTTCGTCGACCGAGTATCGATGGAAGCCCCCGCCGAGCTGATCGTAGATACCTCCCCGCGCCATCTCGTCGAGGCTCACGGTGACCATTTCCAGAGCCACTTCGGTACCCTTTCGTCGGTAATAGCGAAGCAAAAAGGCCAGGGCCATGGCGCTGGGAAATTTAGGGGCGCCTCCAAAACCTCCGTGCCGCGGATCCCACTGCTGCCGGAGTGGACTGAGGAGCCCGTCTAATAACTTTTCATCGGCTGGCGCTTGTGCCTGCTGCGGGCGGACCTGCTCTTCCAGTTTGCCGACCAAGGCCTCCCGGTTTTGCACCAGTTCCTCGCGCCGACTCTGATACAACTGGGCCACCCTTTCCAGGAGGCTCCTGAACCCGGGTCGGCCATAGGAGTCCTCGGGCGGGAAATAGGTCCCTCCAAAGAAAGGGACTTGATCGGGAGTCAGGAAAACGGTCAGTGGCCAACCGCCGCTTCCGGTCGTCATCTGAACGAAGTTCATATAGATGGAGTCCAGATCTGGACGCTCCTCGCGGTCTACTTTGATGTTGATGAAGTGGCGGTTCATCACCTCCGCGATTTCCGGGTTTTCGAAGGATTCGCGTTCCATGACATGACACCAGTGGCAAGCCGAGTAACCTACGCTCAGCAGAATCGGTTTGGCGTCCCGTTGGGCTGCTCCCAGCGCCTCCTCCCCCCAGGGATACCAATCCACCGGGTTGTGGGCGTGCTGCAGCAGATAGGGACTGCTTTCTTTGGCTAGACGGTTGGTGTGCTGCTCATCAGAGGGCATGGAAAAGGCATTGTAGCACGCCTTTTTTCGATGGCCGATTTGCAAGGGAGGGTGCTTCCTCTTGTCCGGTGTGAGCCCTGCAGTGAGGTTTCCTGGAGAGTTGCGATGTTCAGGCCACTCGAACGCCAAAGGCCCGTGCGTGCCAACTTTTCTTCACGATTGTTTCGAAGGCTCCGCAACGCAGTTGCCCGAGCGTCACCAACGTGGTGTCGAACACAGTGGTTTGGGGTGTAATCTCGCCGGAATCGAGTTTCTGCTGAAAGGTCAATCGACTCACCGATTGTACATCCCCGCGACTGTCTCGATAAAAAACGAGACCTCGGTTCAAGCCATCCAATCCGAACCTCGACTTCAGCTCCTTGAAGTTGGCAACACAACTGTCGATCGAGCAGCCCGAAAGGCCGTCGGCGCTGAGTCCGGCAACAGCCACGAAGCGGTCGTGAAGGATCTCGTACCCTCCGGTGACTGGCGCACCGTGCGATTTCCACTGCTGCAGGAAAGTTCCCAATGTTTCCTTGATTTGGGCCTTGTCGTCTGCGCTCAGAGGCTGTTCGAAACCAAACAACCACAGTTGCACATCGTCAGGCAGAATCCCCAAACTGGGGAGAGTCAACGTTTCTTCCTCTCGATCACGAAGTTCCTTCATGAAATCGCTCGAGGCGGCTCCCAGCGGGAGATTCTTCAGACCGATTCAGCTTATAGCGTGGCGGACCACTCGGCGTAACCTCCCGACAGGCTCTTGATGTTTTCAAAACCGTGGCTTTGGAAGAACTGAGTGGCCTGAAGACTTACGGGTCCCATGCTCACAATAGGCGATAATCTCTCGTTCCCTGGGCCAATTACTGATGATCTCCTGCGCCTTGGCCTGATCCACCGCAATGGCACCTTCGATCATGCCCTTCGAGAGTTCCCACCCTTCACGGACGTCCAGAAAGGCGAGATCCGTGTTCTCGGAGCGGCGCTGACGAGCCTCTTGGATGCCGATCTGCATCCCTTGCAGGGGATCGAAGATTTCGGCCTCTTCGTCGATGGTTTCGCCGCAGTATTTGTCGTATGCGCTCTTGAGAATCTGGGCCACATTCTCGGCCGTTTGTCCCTCGATATGGTGCCGCTCCACCATGTGCGCCACCTGGCCGTCTCGAATCACTGCCGCGCAAGGGGATGAGGGGGGGTATCCGGCAAAGTGCTCGCGCGCCCGGTTGACGGCCTCGACATCGTTTCCGGCAAAGCTGGTCACCAGTTCCTTGGGACGGGTTTGGTGGTCCAAGGATGCGATGACACCGGGCCTGGCGATGCCGGCGGCGCATCCACAGATGGAATTGATGAAAAGTAAAGCAGTGGTATCCTTTTCCGACAACACCGTGTCGACTTCCTCGGCAGTGCGGGCCTCCCGAAACCCCGCATCGACCATCTCTTTTCGCATCGGTTCGATCTGGCGCTCATTATACATTTTCTTGCTCCTAAAAAAGCTGCTCCTTGGCCGGAGGCAAATCGGTTCTCCCTCTCTCGACTGTATTATATCAAAAATCGCCATCCGTGAGTTGCCGTGAGGAGCTTGATCTGCCGGTCGACATAGAAGTGTCGTTCGGTATTAAGACTTAGAATCGCCGTCTGTAGGACGACACCGGAAAATCCCTCCGCTTCTCTCATGAACTGGTTTTTGTAACTTCACCATTATCTGCTAGGTCACCTCACCTCCTGTGGACAACCTCCCTTGACACTCCCCTCTGGTAGGCTACTTAGCAGATGAAGATTTCCCCCAGGATATCATCTGTGGAGAAAACTTGGTGATTCGTTGCCTCCTCAACGTCAAGAGGATCACTTGGGATGGGGGATGATGTCGAGGAGAATATGGGGGTCGCGAATTCTGTTGGGTTTCACCCCAAGTTCATTCGAATTGCACTATGCAGGAGCCACAACACCCCTTCTCTTCAGGAAGATTAACCGGAGAATGTTTCGGTCATCCCAGCCCGATCAGTTCATCACTGCCTTCTACGGTGAGCTTCATCTGGATGGAACCCTGCGACACATCAACGCGGGCCATTTCAGTCCTCTGCTCTTCAGGCAAGAAGAGAGCGTTTCTCCTGACACGGGAGGATTGATCCTGGGAGCTTTTCGTGCCCCGCCTGTCGCTTTTCAAGTGGGAAAAGCTCACATGGACGTGGGTGACGCACTCCTTTGCTTCACCGATGGCATTATTGAGTCCCTGAATTCAGAGGGCCACGAGTATGGGGTTGAGAGGCTAAAGAAATTCGTCCATGACTGCCGAATCCACCCGTCGAGAGCCACCTTCGACGCAATTCTTAGGGATATAGAGGCGTTCAGCAAGCCGACGACCGGACGGTGATCATGATCAGGAGGATGGCGCCAGACCGAAGGTAGGAGGGGAGCAGAGGTCGGAGGGGATCAGTTCAGCTAGTCACCGCACCAGATGGCGGCTTGTGACAGCTTCGCCAGTTCTGGGCCAATCAATGCAAGTAGAGAAATAGCGTCACCGGTACGTCTATGGTCTCCATCCGACGACCTAGACAATAGCTTCGACCAAGTTCTTAGCAGCACATGGACGGAAGACGAACATCTAATTTCGGAGGGAAACATGGACGATCAGTCTGCTAAAGAAATCATCGGCGTTCTTGAGAAGATCGTTGAACAATTGACGAAAATCACGAACGAATTGCAGATGTTGAGACAGAATTCGGAAAAACAGACTGGCACGCAACGAACCACAGGAAAGCCGTCCTGAGAGATGGAGTAGGGGTCCGAGTAGTGGAATGGCTGGGGCCGTGGCGCAAACTGGACGGAAGCCGACAAGCGCTCTAGCGCAGTTTCGCCCGAATTGCCTTGGCGCGTTTCTCCAGCCTATCGGCCTCTGCGTTGCGCTCCGTCTTCCGGAGCAGCTCGGCGTATCTCTCCAGGCTGGCAGCCACATTGGGATGCTCGGGTCCCAGCGCCTTCTCCATAATCGCCAGCGCCCGCTGGTCGAGCGGCTCGGCTTCCGCATACTTCCCCTGGGCACGATACAGCGTCGCCAAGCCAACGAAACTCTGGGCCAAGCGGGCGTCTTGCTCGCCGAAGTGTTCCGCTTGCTTGAGGGCGCGTAACAATTGTTTCTCGGCATCCTCGTAGTCCCCTTGCTCGTAAGCCTGTCCACCGGCTGCCATGTATCTCTGCCAGGACGAGTCTTGGGAGCATCCCTGAATAGAAACCAACACCACACAGAATACTCCAACCAGGGATGAACGCATCTTGCCCTGTTTCATGTCAGTTGTGGAGAATTGTGCTCCATAAGGGGCTTGGTATGAAGCACGCGCAGGTCCGCTCAAAGCCTGACAGCTGAACGCGGACTGGAGAAAGGATCGACATGTCTAAATATGACTGTCTAGATGAGGAGATCGAGGAGGTTTCAGATGAAGGTCATGTCGCTTTCAGCATAGAAAGGCGGCAGCGGTTCTGGCCGAATCACCCTCTCCGATAGGCGTGCTCGAGGTGCCCGTAGTAGCTATCGGGTTTGTGCGCGAAGCGGTCCTTGCCGCAAGGGAACGCGGGCCAGGGCCGGTCGCCGGTATCGCCGGCTGGTTTTCTGAAACCCTCTTCCCTGCGGATCGTTTTTCATTCGCTCTTTCCGATCCCCCCGCAGGCGTCTTTTCAAAGAGACTAATACCCTGCGCCGCACTGGCAAGGCGTCGCGCCCGGCATGCAGCCAAGCGGTTCAAGAAAGTGGAAAACGCCCAGGCGGTGATCTGGAAGATGCGGCTGGTGGCCGAGCAGCGATTCCGGCGTCTCAAGGCCCCCGAGTTGATGCAAGACGTCTACACAGGCGCCCAATACGCGAATGGAGTTCTGGTCAAAGAGGTCTCGGAGGAAAAAGCCGCCTGAGCTTTTACACACCTCGTGACATAAGCTCGTCCATGTGTTGGTCTGCCCTTGTCCCTCCCATTGACCTACATGGATGGGCTTGATTAGGCTGTCGTGTCATGACTAAAGCCGAGCTCGTGAAGGAAGTTGCAAGGGGCAATGGGCTGACCAGACGAGATGCGGAGATAGTGGTCCAGGCAGTCCTGGATGGCGTCGTGGAGGCTTTGAATTCCGGAGAGAAGGTGGAACTGCGGGGTTTTGGCAGCTTTCGCCATCGCCAACGAAACCCCCGCCAAGCACGCAACCCAAAGACTGGCGAAGCAGTCCAGGTTCCCGCCAAGAGAGTGGTTTATTTCGAACCAGGCCGGCCGCTGAAGAGCCTCATCAATTCCTGAAGAGTCCCAGCTCCCCGATCGTAAAGGCCAAGAGGCCGGCGGCAGGGCAATCTCTTGGATAGGCAAGACCCTGTTGCTCCGCCGGCTCTTCCCTTCATCTGCCTACACACGCGCCTTTGACCGCGTCCTCCCTACCCACCACTCCTCGGAAAATGAAGATTTTCTCCTCACCTGTGGCGAAAACTCGGTGATTCGTTGCCTCCTCAACGTCAAGAGGATCACTTGGGATGGGGGATAATGTCGAGGAGAATATAGGGGTCGAAAAGAGCCTTCTGTTGGGTTTCACCCCCAGTTGAAGCACCTTGTTTGAGGAGGGCTGGGCAGTAAGCGGTCCAGCCCTCCTCATCCGGTTCCACTGCGACCTTGAAGATAAAGGTAAGGCATCACCGGATGCCGGTGTCGCCTGTTGCAAGTCACGAAGAGTTCGACGGAGTGACAGCTTTTCCCTCAGGCATAGAAGGGATCAGTCCCGCTAGTGTGATCCGTGGTGTCCACCACCTCCTCAATTTCGGGGATCACCTCCTTAATCCGCGCCTCCACACCCTGTTTCAGGGTCACGTCGACCATACCGCAGCCATGGCATCCCCCCCCAAAGCTCAAATACACCTTGTTGTCGCGTAGTCCCACCAAGGAGATGATTCCCCCGTGGGCGGCCACGGCCGGATTCAGTTCCGTGTCGATGAGCCGCTGCACCTTTTGCGGTGTCGGGCCGGTCAGGTCCGGTCGTTCTCCGGAACCCAAGGAGGGGCTTTCCGGTTTATTGGGGTTGTCAACTTTGAATCCGCTTTGGACGATTCCGTCCTCATAGTTGATGGTTGCCCCTTCCATATTTTTGGCGCTGGTCGGATCCATTACCACCTCAAATCCGCCTGCGTCTTCAACCACATCCTGACTCTGCTTCTCCTCAGGACCGATCAACTGCATGGAATAGACGAAGTCCGCCGCTCCGCCCAGCTTGACCTCGACGCGTAAGGCTTTCTTTTCAGAGCCGTGCTCTTTTAAAGCCGCCAGAATTTGGTGTTTTGCCTCTCCGGTTATTGTGATCATGGGTCCTCCCGAAACCTACTGTCCCCCGGCGCGTGACCTACAGGCCTTCCGGCTCCATCTATCCATTGTAGCATGGCAGAATCCCTCGTGTCCGCTACACTGTAGAGGCTCAGTTTAGGTCTTCACGCCTTCTCCTTCGATAGGGATGTAGTCGTGATCGCGAACGCGGCGAGGAACGCCCCAACCACGGTTATCGCGAAGTTCCTTATCTTTAGTTCCAGCTCATTGAAGTGTTTCTGGACATCAACGGTCATTTTCCAGACTTCTAAGGCACCATTACCCGCGACACCATTCAGCCCAAGATTCCCGGAGTCCAGCCCTTCCACAAAACCACCCTGCCCACTCCGCTTCAACAGCGCGCTCTCGACCTGTTGGGCGTGCGACTGTAAACTTGTATCCAGTAAAAACTCTTCTGGATTGCGTCTCTCTCCAATATTTACAAGGGGTTAACTCGCTTCTACCTGAAGTAACTTCCTCCTAGTCGATGCCCTGGCATCGACTCCATCTCTCTTCGCGACCTCACCACCCAAGCCCCCTCCGCAAACGTCACCGTATTTATGGAAGGGAGCACTCAGTAGGACCAGATGGGCGGGTAGCGGTCCATAACGAAGTCCCCCAATTCGAGTAGCGGCAGGATTTCTGGTTCGGTTGGGAGCGAGGCTCCGCCATCGGTTATTTCGTCAAGGTGGCCGATGGATTGGAGCAGGGCCCATTCGGTCGCCTTCTGAGGGTCAGTGTCCCAGAAGGAGAACCCTTGCGCTCCTTCGGCTCTGTAGCGCAAGGCCTTCGGAATGTACTCGGACGGTGTCATGCCGCGCGGCAACACGTTGACCACCAGACGACAACCACTTTCCTGACAGGGCTTCGCCAGATAGGCGCATTGCGGCTCCGCTTTACCCCGATGAGCGTTGTACACGGATGGCGAAATCTCATCCACCCAGCGCTCCTTGGCCCAACGCACAACATCGAGTCCATACTGGAGGTTGGCAGCTTGATCCGAGAGCACGATGGCGGAGGTCTCCAACCGCCGGTCTGGGGCCACTCGCGTGCGCTGGCGCAGTTCCTGCATGAATCGGCCCATGATGTCGGCCCGCAGCGCCAGGACATCGGCATGATCTTCCGGCAGCTTTCGCGCATCCTGGCCATGGCGCGAGCGAAACTCCCGCAGGAAGGGTTCCTCGTACAACACGCAGGGAATGCCGCGGCAGAAAATAAAATTGATGCCGTCGGGCTGATAACGCACCAGCTCATCGACAATGGAGAAGATATGTTCGCGCACCTCCGGATAGGCATAACTGAGCCGCGATATACGACGGCCGTCGCGATCCACACAGCGCAAGTTGGGATTGGAGGAGTAAAAAGGAGAGCGGAAAAAGGTGTCGAAGGGTGGTTCCAAGGCAAAGCCCTGGGGACGGATCGACAAGTGGCATTCCAATCCGATGGAACGGCACAACTGGATGACGCTGGCCACCGGATCCACCCCCGCAGCAAATAAGGCTTTCAGGTTCTCGGTGTAGTAGCGGTCACCCGTCCGGGGAAAATTATCCAAACCGTCTCCCATCAGCGTACCCACCTTGGTCGGGTAATTGCACTGGTCCGCTCCCGTGATCTGCCAGATGAGCCCCGAGAAGCCACTCTCGCGATAGGGGATGATATCCTCCCACAGATCCTGCTCCGTCATCGGAGGACGGCGACCGTAGAAGGTCCCGTGACCGTCATTCAATGCCATCAGACGCAAGCCTTTCTTCCGATTTTGGTCGAGTTGTGATTGAGGGATGGGCACGGCGCGAATGTAAGCGATACCGGCCGGCCCTGGGTGAATCTTGTGAAACTGGGCCAGGTGAATGCGCCGCCCCGTCATATCGACTGCTCGGAAACGTGCGTCTTCAATACCCTTTCTGGAGCGCCGGTCTTTGCTGGGAGGGGTCGTGCCGCTTTTTTCATTGACCATCAAGCGATAACAGGGATCGTTGTCCAGCTTGATTCGAATCGGGTTGGGAGCATCGTAGGCAGCTGGGCTAGGCAGTCCCACGAAGAGTTCATGCGGACCCGTCAGCTGCGGATCGATCACCAGCTCGGGCGGATGGCTCTCCGGGCCGACCAGCAGCAGGGTGCCTTGGGCCACTCGATCTGCGTTTTGCGCCTTCCACTCGGCCGTCTGCCACTGGCCGCGCCGTGCGGTGGGGGAGAGGGCCTCGGCGGGTTGGGCCTTGGCCAGGTCGATCCAGATCCCTCCCAGAGGCCGGCTGCTGGTCGCTGCGCTGCTGGAAGCAGGCGCGGGGGCCGCACGCGACCCGCTCAGAGCCACAGCCGAGGATAGCACCGGAAGGGCGGAAAGGCCCCTCATAAAAGAACGTCGATACAGTCGCTTGGATACGATCATAAGCCAGTTCTCCAGACGTCGGTTAGCTACGGGTCCTCACCGGGCGACTCGCCCAAAAGGGGACGCCTGGTGTGTCCTCATCGCCCCTTTCCGACTCAGGTGAGGATGTCCTGAAGCACTTGCCCTCCCACATCCGTGAGCCGGAAATCGCGACCGCCGTAACGGTAGGTCAGCTTGGTATGGTCCAGGCCCATCAAGTGCAAGATGGTGGCGTGGTAATCGTGCACGTGAACGGGATTGGAGACGATGTTCTCACCGTAATCATCGGTCTCGCCGTAGGCGATGCCCCCTTTGACCCCAGCTCCGGCAAGAAGACAGGTAAAGGCCTTGGCCCAGTGGTTGCGACCCGTTCCACCCAGGTTATTGACCCAAGGCGTGCGGCCAAACTCAGTACAGCAGACGATCAGGGTTTCCTCGAATAGACCTCGCCGCTTCAGATCCTCGATCAGTACCGTGATCGCCTGGTCGACCCGGGCCGCCTTGGAGCGATGTTGCAAGATGTCGTCGTGGGCATCCCAATTGTCTTTTGAGCCGGTATCGATCAACTCCACCACCCGCACTCCCTTCTCCATCAATCGACGAGCCACCAGACACTGGAAGGCGAACGATCGGTTGTCGCCGCGCTCCACGCCATACAGCTCCAGAATCCCATCCGCTTCTTCGGAGACGTCGAAAACTGCCGGGGCTTCACGCATCATGCCTCGGGCCACTTCAAAGCTGTTCATTCGGGCTCGGAGGTTCAGATCCTCGGACCGCAAGTCGGCGTGCAGCTCATTCACGTCGCGTAGCATCCGGCTCTCCAGCTCTGCCAGACTCGCCGACTGGGGCGACCGAAGATCAGGGACCGGATCGTCACCCGGAATAATGCGCACGGCTTGATGGTAGGGTGGGAGAAAGCTGCTGTCCCAAACCTGAGAGCCGGCGTAGGGCGTTTTCTCCGCCAGCACCATGAAGGAAGGGAGGTTGGGGTTGAACGTACCCAATCCGTAACTGAGCCACGAGCCCAGGCTGGGCATCGGGACCGTAGCCGAGCCAGTGTGCATGGCCAGCGTGGCCTGGAAATGTTCCACAATGTCGGTATGCATGGTGCGAATCACGCACAGGTCATCCGCCACCTCTTGCAATCGAGGAAACAGTTCACTGATCACGAGACCGGACTGGCCGCAGGCCTTAAACTCAAAGGGCGAGCCCAGCAAAGGCAACTGCTGAGCGGCGCGCAGACTCTCCGCCCGGACTTCCTTGCCGTGATCGGACCGGAGCTTCGGCTTGGGATCGAAGGTGTCGAGGTGCGAGAAGCCGCCCGTCAGGAAGATGAAGAGCAGGCGCTTGGCTTTGGGTTCGAAGTGGGTCGGCTTCGGCGCCAGTGGATGACCGTTGTGGATCTTGGCCGCCATCAGCAGCGTCGGATAAAGTCCCCAACCGGCTGTCGCCAAGCCCCCGCAGCACTGCAGGAAGCGACGACGTTTCATTGGGTTACCTTTTGCCATGACTCTCAACCTTGCTCTTAATCAATATATACGAATTCATTGGAGGTCAGAAGAATATGGGCGTAGCTTGACCAGGCTTGGCGCTCGAGTTGATCCGGATCAACCCCGGCTCGCTTCAACTCCTCCATGTAGCTCTTGATGTAGGCAGTTGCCTTGTCCACTTCGAGTGGCCTCGGTGGGCGTCCCCAGGCCAGCTGAAGGGCCCACTCAATCCGCCGGCTGGCATCTGCCGAAGCCTGCATCAAGCGCTCCGCGAACGCGCGGGCCTGCTCCTGCAGGAACGAATTGTTCATCATGTACAGGGCCTGAAGCGGTACCGTGGAACGGGTGCGGGCCGCAGTCGAGTAGTTTGCATCCGGACAGTCAAACAGTCCCAGGTAAGGATGACGCTGGATGCGCTGAGTCATCAGGTAAACGCTGCGATGGTTGGAAGGGTAAACGGCCTTGAAGGGCCGGTGCTGTGACCAGGTCCAGGTGTCGATGGACGGAAAGGGGTGTCGGGCCGGACGTGTCTTGTCCAGCTTCCCGCTGACCGCCAGCATGGCATCGCGGATGGGCTCCGCCTCCAGGCGTCTGCGGTCGTATCGCCAATACCACCGGTTGGCCACATCCTTCTCCACATTGAGCGCATCGTGACCGCTGGCCAGCTGATAGGTCTTCGAACTCATGATCAGACGGTGCATGGCTTTAAGCGACCAGCCGCTTTCGACGAAGTGGGTCGCCAGCCAGTCCAGCAACTGGGGATGGGTTGGCCTATTGCCCGAGAGTCCAAAGTTGGAGGGCGTCGAAACGATCCCCTTGCCGAAGTGGTAGTGCCAGATGCGGTTGACCATGACGCGAGCCGTAAGAGGATGACGGGGCTGGGTCAGCCATTTTGCCAATTCCGGGCGCCCGCTGCTCCCTTCCGGAATTTCCAGCATCCCATCGGCCAGAAACTTGGGCACGCCGCGTTTCACTACCGGACCCTGCTGGTCCGGGTTGCCGCCGATCTGAACATTCGCATCGGAGGGTTCACCCTCCTGCACGGCGTAGGCGCCAGGCAAGTCCGCTGGGAGCCCGGCTCTCTGCAGATCCCGCAACTGACGGCGCAGCTCCTTTAATTCCGCCGGCAGTGAGCGCTGCATCTCGTCCAGCTCGCTGTAAGCTTCCTCTCGCTTCTTCTGAAGAGATGCCAGTCCCCTCTTCAGGGAGGCGATTTCAGCCTCAATGGACACCTTCTCGACCCTACGCGTGTAACCGTTTTTCAGTTTCGCTTCCACCCTCTCGATCGTTTCCAATTTGCCCTGGATCTTCTTGTCCGACTCTGCCAGATCCTTGACCTGAGGGTGCTCTTCCTCGATTCGCCCGATCCTCTTCTGCAGGGGATCGAGTCTTCGCTGGTGAGCCTTCAGCAGTGGCTCCGCCTCGTCCGGCGAAAGCAGCGGTACAAACCCGGAGCGATTTTCCTGCTGGGAGTTGAACTCCTCTGAGCCGGCGTAGGGATACTGGGTGCTGTCAAAGATTCCGTACAGCGCGTAATAGTCCTCTCTGGTCACTGGGTCGAATTTGTGGTCGTGGCAACGGGCGCAGCGCAGAGTCAGTCCCAAATAGGCCCGTCCGACCGTCTCGATCGTGTCCTCCATGGTCAGATGCCAAAGCTCATACGGCCCCGTGGCGTAACGACGGGCCAGAGCCAGGAAGCCTGTGGCGACCACTTGCTCAGCGTATCGGTCAGATGGGCCTTCCTTGGCCAGGATATCCCCGGCGATCTGCTCGCGTACGAACCGATCGTACGGTTTGTTCGCGTTCAAGGAATCGATGATGTAATCCCGGTACCGCCTCGCTTCCGGGACAGGATAGTCAGCGTTGTCGCCGGCGGTGTCGGCGTAACGCACGACGTCCATCCAGTGTCGGCCCCAACGCTCGCCGTAGCGCGGCGATGCCAGAAGCCGGTCGATGACTTTTGCAAATGCGGTGGCCGAATCGTCGGCCCAAAAGGCCTCCACTTCTTCCGGGTGAGGGGGCAGACCAATCAGATCAAACGTGGCCCGCCGGATCAGCGACCTCCTGTCCGAGGGTCCGAGTGGTGTCAGACCCTGCTCACACAGCTTCTTGATCACGAAACGGTCGATGGGATGGTCAGACCACCCGCTTGGATCCTCGGGCGGCGGCGGCGCCTTCATTGATTTGAACGCCCAGTGCGGCTGCTCGTGGGCGGCAGAGACTGGCCACGGAGCTCCTGCCTCGATCCACTGCTTCAGTACTTCGATTTCGTCTGCAGAGAGCTGGGTGTCGCCCGGAGGCATCTTGAGCTCTCCTTGGTGGGCGGCCGCCAAATACAAAAGACTCTGGCCGGCTCGACCCGGGATCAGGGCTGGGCCCCGATTGCCTCCCCTCAGAATCCTGTCCTTTTGCCGCAAGTCCAAGCCGGACATCTGGGTCGCTCCATGGCAGACACCGCAATTTTTCTCCAGAATGGATTTTGCTTTTTCGCCTAGGAGCGAAGAATCTTGCGCCAGGCCTGGAGAGGTTGCGAACCAGACGCCCGCGACGACCGCTGGCAAAATCAAAAGACGGCCGCGGATCAGCCACATGGCAAAAACCTTTCACTATATCGTATGTAGGAAGCCTAGCAAAGGGGCTCGGGAAGCGTCAACCAGAGAACTTTAAGAACTTGTCTCAGGAAGTTTTGAAGCTGCTTCCATTGCACTTGAGGACGGATGACACCGACAGCACACGCGGAAGCGGCTTGACTGGAAGGGGCCTTTCACCTAGAATTTTTGGGTTAGGAGGTCCACATTCCCACACTGCCAGTGGCACAAATTGGACACGAAAAGAGGCTGGTTTGTGCAGCGCGGTGGATGATCCTCACCTTCTTTTCGCTATCAGCAATCTTCGGCCAGCCGGAATCCGAGCTGGCGCGAGCGGCCCAGTCCGTGCTGGAAGAGAATTGCATCTCCTGTCATGGAGCAGCCGCCATGTCTGGCCTCGATCTGAGGCGACGGGAGAGCGTTCTGAAGGGAGGCGGGAGAGGACCGTCCGTCGTTCCTGGAAACGCCCAAGAGAGCTTGCTCTTCCTGGCTGCTTCTCACACCGGGGAATTGAAGATGCCTCCCCAGGGGTCCGCGCTGTCCTCGAAGGATGTCGCCATTCTACGGGTTTGGATCGACCAGGGAGCTCCCTGGTCGATCCCCTCAACGGACCAACAGGAGGAGCCTTCCTGGTGGTCTTTCCGAACACCCCAGCGTCCAGCCGTTCCCAAGGTGAAAGAGGAGAAGTGGGTGAGAAATCCCATCGATGCCTTTATTCTGGCGAAGCTGGAGGAGAAAGGGTTACCTCATGCTCCCCTGGCCGACAAACGAAAGCTGATCCGTCGAGCCACCTTCGACTTGATCGGCCTGCCTCCGACCCCCGAGGAGGTGGAGAATTTTCTCAACGACCCTTCTCCGAACGCGTATGCAAACCGGATCGACGAGTTATTGCGCTCCCCCCATTATGGCGAGCGTTGGGGCCGGTATTGGTTAGACGTGGTGCGCTATGGCGATACGAGCGGTTTTGAAACGGATTTATATCTGCCCAATGCCTGGCGCTACCGAAACTACGTGATCAAATCCTTCAACGAGGACAAGCCCTACGATCGTTTTGTCCAGGAGCAGATCGCCGCCGATGAGCTGTGGCCGGATGATATGGACCTGGATGGCGGTTATGCGATTCCCCTGGAAAAGATGCGACACCTGGAGGCCCGCGTGGGAACAGGTCTTTACGGGCTGACCCCGCAGACGGCCGAATCGGGGTTGGAATTCGAGAAGGACCGCTACGATCGACTGACTGATTGGGTCAACACGACCGGAGCTGCTTTCATGGGACTCACCTTGGCTTGCGCGCGTTGTCACGACCACAAATTCGATCCGCTATCCCAACGAGACTACTTTCGCCTGCAAGCGATCTTCGCGGCCAGTCAAATCGTCGATATCCCCCTTGTGACCAGGGTCGACATCGTGCTCAGGGAATCGAGCCAGACCAAGGTCATCGCTTTGGATGAACGGCGGGAAGCCTACCGGCGCTTTGAAGAGAGGTTGAGAAAACGAATCATCGAGACCAGGAGGTCGGAGTTCGCGCCGGAAGTACTGGGAGCTTACGAGATTCCGAAAGAGCAACGAACTTTCCTGCAGAGAAAAATGGTGGAGGACTTACTGACAGCCATTCAATCCACACCACTGGAAAAGGTCATGACCCCCGAAGAGCAGCAGGAGCAGGGGGAGTTGTATGAAGAGTTGGCAAAGGCGGTGCTGGCCCTTCCCGAGGGAGACGCTCACACCGTTGAATTTGATGGGCTCATCGACGTACCACGAGCTTCCGTGCTGGCTCACCGGCAGAGAGAACTTCTACCCGACGTTCACGTCCTGGACCGGGGCAATCTAGGGCGAAAGAAGGAGAAAGTGAGCCCGGGTTTGCCCGCGATACTCAGTGGTGGGATGGATCAGCAAGCATCTTTCTCCGGCCCTGAGATTCCCCGAGGTCGCAAAAGTCTGGCCCTCTGGCTGACTCAGCCCGATCACCCTCTGACCTCGCGGGTGATGGTCAACCGGATCTGGCAGGGGCACTTCGGAAGGGGCCTCGTCGCCACTCCCAACGACTTTGGCCAAATGGGGCAGGCGCCTACCCATCCGCAACTGCTGGATTGGCTGGCGAGCGAGTTTGTGGCTCAGGGCTGGAGCTTGAAGTCGATACACCGGTTGATCCTGCTCTCCAACACCTACCAGATGTCGAGCCAGTACCAGGATCCCGAGGCGCAGAAAGCAGATCCGGACAATTCCCGTCTCTGGCGCGCGAACCGGAGGCGCTTGGATGCTGAAATTCTGTGGGACTCCGTGCATGCGGCCGCGGGAACACTCAATCTCAAGATGGGGGGTCGGCCCGTCCGTCCACCCTTTCCGAAGGGGGAACAGACCGGCAACAACTGGAACGTTTCCCTTGATCCAGCGGATCGCCGTCGCCGGGGCGTCTATATTCTGGTGCAGCGCAATTTTGGGTTTCCCATGTTTGAAACCTTTGACGGTCCCGATCCTGTCGTCAGCTGCCCAACGCGTCAAGAGACCACCGTCGCTCCCCAATCCTTGTACTTCATGAATAGCGAGACGCTCTTTGGCCAGGCCCAAGAATTCGCCGACCGGCTGGTACGGGAAAAGGGAGACCACCCACCGAAATGGGTGAAACGCGCCTGGTACATCGCTCTGGGTCGTGCCCCCTCGCTAAAGGAGAAGGGCGAGGCACTCGAATTGCTGGCCTCTCTCACGGACCGCGAGGTGCAGGTCGAGGACTGGCCTGGATTGGACGACTCATTGATAGAAATCGGCCTGCCTCGAGCGGCGGCCCTGACTCAGCTTTGCCTGGCGATCTTCAATTTGAGCGAGTTTTCCTATGTCGATTGATCTCAGCAACAGAGGGACAAAGAAGTGATCGACGATGGCACCTGGTGTAATCGACTGGAAAGGGCTGGATCTCGACGAGAGTTTTTGGCGAAGTCGGCCTTCGGTTTTGGGGCTCTTGCCTTGAATTGTCTACTCCAGAGGGATTCGGTCTTGGGAGCACCCCCCGGGCCCGATTGGCGAGCTGTTGTGAGCCCCCTGGCGGCCAGGCCTCAGCATTTCCCAGCTCAGGCGAAGAGCGTGATTTTTCTTTTCATGAGAGGAGGCCCCAGTCACGTCGACACTTTCGATCCCAAACCGGTGTTGAGTCGCTTGGACGGACAGTTGCTCCCTCCCAGCTTTCAGTCCGAAGATCTGGTTTTGCAGTTCGTGAAAGCCTCCGACATGAAACTGATGGGATCGGAAAGGACTTTCAAGCCACACGGAGAGTCGGGTCTGGAGATTTCAGACCTCTTTGAGAACGTGGCCCAGCATGCCGACCATCTGGCCGTTATTCGCTCCTGTCACCATGATTCGTTCATTCACGGACCGGCGCTGAGCGTCCTGCAAACGGGTTCGGTTAGCCTGGGTCATCCCAGCATGGGCGCCTGGGTCGCCTATGGGTTGGGGAATGAATGTGACAACTTGCCTGGTTACGTCGTGATGTCGGAGAGCAATCGGGTGTCCACCAAGGCGCTCTACGGATCTGGTTTTTTGCCGGCTGCCTATCAAGGGACGATGGTCCGCACCGAAGGAGCTCCCCTTCGCAACCTACATCCACCATCCCCAATCACGCCCACTAAACAGCGCCAGATCCTGGATCAGGTCAACCAGTGGAATGAGCGCTACCGGGCGCAAGACCGGCAAGACGATAGTCGTCTGGCGGCTCGCATCGCCAACTACGAACTGGCCTTTCGCATGCAGATGGCGGCGCCCGAGCTGATCGACATCTCGCAGGAGCCGAAGTCGATCAGAAAAATGTACGGGGTTGACGAGGAACCCACCGAGAAGTTTGCTCGGGTGTGCTTGCTGGCCCGGCGCATGGTCGAACGCGGGGTTCGCTTCGTTGAACTGTATGCAGGCGGTTGGGATACGCATAACCAGAACGATAAAAATATGCTGAAACGAGCCCGGGCAGTGGACAAACCGATTGCCGGGTTGCTGAGCGATCTCCAACAGAGGGGACTGCTGGAGAGCACGTTGGTGATCTGGACCGGAGAGTTCGGCCGCACCCCGACCGTGCAGGGGCATTGGGGAAGAGATCATAATCCTTACGGATTTAGTGCCTGGATGGCAGGCGGGGGAGTTC
The DNA here is from genome assembly GCA_965205565.1 of Acidobacteriota bacterium. GTDB lineage: Bacteria > Acidobacteriota > UBA6911 > RPQK01 > CBDBID01 > CBDBID01. The sequence goes on along the minus strand of CBDBID010000044.1, from coordinate 81,495 downwards.
GGGGGGGCAAGGCCATCGGAGCCACCGACGAATTAGGTTTCCGCGCGGTCCAGGACAAAGTGCACGTGCACGATCTGCACGCCACCATGCTGTCCCTGCTGGGCTTGAACCACACAAAACTCACCTACTCTTTTGGGGGCCGCAACCAGCGTCTGACGGACGTAGGCGGCGCCAACGATCTAGCCACACGCCTGATTCGGGCCTGATTGGTCAGGCGAAGAAGGCGGAACGTCGGGCCATGGTTTTGAATCGGTTGTGCCCCGCTCCGGCTCCTGTGGTGTGCACCAAAAGCATTGAGACCGGCGTTGATCTTGAATTGAACCAGGTGAGCAAAGAGGATGAATCTTAACGACAGAGTGGCCATCATCACGGGAGGGGCTCAGGGTCTTGGGCGCGCGACCGCACAGCTGTTCGTTGAAGCGGGAGCTTCGGGCGTCATCATCGTCGATCGGCAGGCTGAGCTGGCTCAGAGAGTAGCCCGTCAGATCGACACCGCTCGGGAAGACCAGGTTCTGTCGCTGACCGCCGACGTTTCCGATCCCTCACAGGTCCAGAAGATGGTCCAGTCGACCATCGACCGCTTCGGGCGGGTCGACATTCTGATCAATAACGCCAGTCTGTGCCCGATGGTGGAATGGGAAGATGTGACTCTGGAGAGCTGGAATCAGATCCTGGCCGTCAACGTAACCGGCATGTTTCTGTGCACCCAGGCGGTGATCCCTTTCATGAAGGAACAGCAGTCCGGTCGTATCGTCTACGTCTCCTCGCCAGCGGGTCGGGTGGGCATCATCGTCGCCCACGTCGCCTACGGAGTGAGCAAGGGCGGCTGCCTGGCTCTGATGAAATCGGTAGCAAAAGGCTTCGCCGGCGACGGCATTCTAGCCAACGCGATCCTCCCAGGGCCCATCGACACCCCGCTGTCGCACTCGCTTGGAGACCAGTACTGGGCGTCTCAAGCGGAGCGGCCCCTCCTGAAACGCCACGCCTCACCCAGGGAGATTGCCGACGCGATCCTGTTTCTGGTCTCCGATCGCAGTTCCTACATCACCGGACATGAGCTGTGGGTAGACGGGGGCTGGAGTCTCGGATAAGTGCTCCTGCGGCGTCATGCAATATCGCAAACTGGGTCGGACTGACATGGCGGTCTCCGTAGCGGCGCTCGGCTGCTGGACCTTGACTGGCAGCGACTACTGGGGTGAGCAGGACGAAGCCGATTCCATCGCCGCAATCCACACTTCGCTCAAAGCAGGCGTCAACCTTTTTGATACGGCCGAAATGTACGGTGACGGCGCGTCCGAGAGTCTGCTGGGAAAGGTCCTGGGCTCGAAACGCACACAAGTGGTGATCGCCAGCAAGCTCTTCGGCGAGCATCTGGCTGAAGACCGCGTGGCCGCAGCCTGTGAAGGCAGTCTGAAGAGGTTGAAAAGCGATTATCTGGATCTGTATCAGATCCACTGGCCGAACCCGAAGATTCCCGTAGCCGAAACCCTCGGCGCCATGCAACGGCTGCAGCAGCAAGGCAAAGTGCGGGCCATTGGCGTATCCAACTTCGGCGTGGCGATGATCGACGAAATCGTCTCGGCCGGACGCTGTGAATCCAACCAGCTGGCCTACAATCTGCTGCTTCGCGGAATCGAGTTCAACATCCAGGACAAGTGCCTGCAGCACGACCTGAGCATCCTAGCCTACAGCCCCCTGGCTCAAAGCCTGTTAACGGGCAAGTTCCACTCCGCCGAAGAGGTGCCCGACGCTCGAGCCAGAACCCGGCACTTCTCGAAGGAGCGGCCGGGCACACGCCACGGAGAAAATGGTTGCGAAGCGCAAACCTTCGAGGCCATCGCCGCCATCCGCCGGATCGGTGAACGATTGGACCAACCCATGGGTGAGTTGGGGCTGGCCTGGTTGCTGCATCGGGCCGGCGTCGCCAGCGTGGTGGCGGGCGCACGCAACGGCGATCAGGCGCGCCGCAATGCCCGCGCCGCCGAACTGGCATTGTCTGACCCGGTGATCGCGGAACTGGACCGAGCTACCGAGAGCGTCAAGCAGTACCTCGGCCCCAGCGCCGATGCTTGGGAGCCAGTGGCGAATGCCCGCATTGTTTAACCAACGAGTTTGATCGGTTCGATGGAGGGTCTGCATGCGATTTGTGTTGACTGGAACGGCTTGTGCTGCCGCGGTTTGCGCACTGGTCTAGATGGTGTCTCCATCGTCTGCCAGAGTGCTGCAGGAAGAAAACGCTCCTGGCTCCTGGCTCCTGGTCCATCTCTAACGGAAAACTGGAGATCGAGCTTTCCGCCAAGAGCAGAGGCGGGATCAGCTCCTTGATGGATGCGAAGACGAGGCGAAACTTCATCTCCGGAACGCATCCTCTCTACCGGTTGGTACTGTCTCGAAAGGGCCAAGATCCGGTTGAATTGACTTCCCTCGACGCTCGACCCTTTCGGGTTACCCGTTCCTCCTCGGGACAGCAGCAAACCCTGCGTTTGACCTACGATCGACACCGCACCTTTGACATTGGGGTGACTTGCATGGTTTCGATCACACAGGATTCCGCGCTCAGCAGCTGGCACATCTCCGTGGCCAACAACACGGAATACGGGATTCGATCTCTTCATTATCCAGTCGTGGTCTCGCCCACCAAGCTTGGAGAGTCCGAACAAGGCGATACCTTTGTGTGGGGTCAAGCGGGGGGCCGAAAAGTCCCCGGTGTCAGCCTTGAAGCAGCACGACGCCGACGCCTTCAATACCCGGGCTATATGACCTTGCAGCTGCAGGCTTACTACGACCAGACCTCCGGTCTATACGTAGCCACCCACGACAGCGGCGACAACATCAAACATTTCGGTGTGGCGCCCGTGGAAGGAGGGTTGGATTTCTCGGTCGAGCACAACTACGACGAAAGGGCCGGCCTGGATTTCGGTTTGCCCTACGAAACCGTGCTCGGAGTCTTTCATGGCGATTGGTACGCAGCAGCCAAACTATACAAGGCGTGGGCCATCCAGCAGCACTGGTGTGAGAAGAAGACGCGAGACAGAACGGATATCCCCGCCTGGGTGAAGGAACCTCGTCCCACCTTGCAATTTGAATGCCGCGCTGACTACCAGCGGGTGCGCGGTCTGAGCGATTTCCCACCCTCGGACTTTCCCAACGGCAGATTCTGGCCCGCTAGAAAGGTGATTCCGTTGACGCAGCGCTACGTTTCCCTCTTCGGAACGCCGGTAGCGGTTTGGTACAACGGGTGGGAGAAGTTCGGAAATCCGGGCGGACCGGTGGACCTGTTCCCACCCCTGGAAGGAGAGACCAGTTTCAAAGCTGCCATGGGGCAGATCCGCCAGGATGGACACCACCCTTACATGGCCGTATGGGGACCTCATTGGTGCTACCGGCGGAGTCCGGCTGGCTATGACGGCTGGGAACGTTTCCAGCGGGAAGGGCTGGCATCCGCGGCCCTGGACCAGAATGGGCAAATCCGAAAACTGGGTAGCACGGAAAAAACCTTCGTGCCGATGTGTCTGGGAAGCGAGGGCAGCCAGAAGGTTTTTCTAGATGGTTCCGGAAGCTGCAGGATCTGGGCGCCGTGGCTATGGAGTTTGATCATGCGGTGTCGGGGCGGGCCGTCGTGTACTACACGACAGACACGAGCATGCGCCCGGCTACGGACCGTGGATGTATCGGGCAATGCTCGAGTTCGTGCAGGCGATTTGCAGTGAGGCCAAGGGCAAGAATCCTGAATCCACGCTGAGTATGGAAGAAATCTGTGAGACCTGGATCCAAGACCTCGACTTTGCCCTGAACCGGCCCTACCGAATGGATTTGCTACGCACTGCCCATGGATTGACCCGGATCGACGCCATTCCTCTGTTCAACTACGTCTACCACGAATACATCCCGCTTCTGGGTGGAGATGGAAGATTGGGGGTGGCCCATCCGGAAGAGCAGTTGATGCTGCACGCCGCCAACTTCGTCAACGGCAATCTCAGCTGGGTGGGCATCGGCCATGCAGAATACGACTTTGACGTGAATCTAGACTATCCGGTCTTCACCCTGCTGAGAAACATTTTTCAGGCACAAAGAACCTACGCCCGCCCCTATCTCGTTTTCGGCGAGATGGTCGAACCGACGCAACTGCAAACCGATCGTCTGGGCGCCTACGCCTGGCTACCGACCAATCAGCCGAATGCAGAGCCCCCGGTGTTTCAGATCCCTCGCGTCATGCATGGGGTGTGGAGATCCCCGGAAGGAAAGACCGGTTACATCTTGGTGAATTGGACCGACGAACCTGAAAAGGTGACCCTTGAACTGCTGTCAAACCGAGGAGCCGTCTCCGCCATCACGGGGCCCCATCGAGCCTTAATTCCACCAACGGAGATCGCCCGTGGGAGACTCAGCACTACGGTGCCGGCTCGCTCTGTCCTTTTGCTGGAGCAGGAACCACTCCATCGCTAGACTGCGAAAAGGGAAATCCTCAACAGTGGTTCAGTGCTAGGATCCCACGAAATCCGCCTCGCGCAGGCTGATCCGCAGGGGCCGCCCGAATCCGGAGAAGATCCAAAGCAGGCCCGGCTCCGCTTCAAACAGATAGGAGTAACAGAACCATTCCTGTTTCTGACGTGCAATCACCACCGGCTCCGTCCAGGTGGCGCCATCATCGTCCGAGAAGGCAATAGAGAGCTCTTCGCGCTGCCAACTCTCGGGATCGTCTTTCCGGGTTCGTTGCGAGTACCATCGGAAGGCTTTACCCATCGGGTAGGGGACCTCGAAATCCTTCCGGGTGACATGCACGTAAGTGTGCTCGCCTTCCCGGTACAAGCGATTCCACACCAGCACCAGCCGGCCGCTGGCCAGGCGCAGTAGATAGCCAGGCGAACTGCTGGCGTCGATCTTACTGGGTTGGATCACTCGCCAGGAAAAGCCATGATCGTCCGAGTAGGCCTGCCAGAATCGGTCCCAGGTCGTACGCAGCAACATCCACAGCCTGCCGTCTTTCAACTCTGCCAGAGTGGCTTCCATGGCACCATCGTGGTGCCCGTACCCGCCCAGGTCAATGAGGTTGCTTTTTCCCCAGGTCTTGCCGTTGTCCGTGGAGACAGCCGTATAGGTGGCATGGCGACCGGGATCGCGCAGCATCGGCTGAATGGGTGCCACGATATGGCCGCTCTTGGTTTGAATGATATCGATGAGGGCACCGCAGTACCCGCCAAGGATCTTCTGGCGATCGACCCAAGTCTTCCCCTGATCCAAACTTCGAATCGTCCAGACATCCAGACGGGTATCCGACTTGGGCACACCTTGGTCGTCGTCCCATCCCGAGCGGTAGGTATCCATGTCCTGGTACACCAGGACGATCACAGCGTCGTGGGTCTTGAGAAGTAACCCATTTCGCGGGGTGCCCGGTTTTGGACCCTGGTAGATCTGGCGCGGCTTCGACCAGGCCCCCCCCCCGTCTCGGCTGATGCGGGTGGTATTGCCCTCAACGGCCAGGAGGCTCCCGTCGGCCAGCTTGACAAAAGGTCCCGCCAACTCCAGGGGCAGTACCTCACAGCGGGGATGAATCCAACGCTCCTCCGCGGTCAGGAAGCCCCCTCCCAGTAAGGCCAGGACCAGACTCATGATGCCCGTCACTTTGTTTTTCATTTCCTTCCCACCAACAAGAGAGTCAACAGAGTTTCTCCTGGGTCTAATGGCGCTTTTCTCCATTCAAAGTTATCTCAATCTTGTTATCCATCGCAAATTAGAGATCGGCGTGCAAACGGTTGGCCCGACTGCGGGAAACAGATCCGAGGGAAAGCCCGTTAAAATCTTTCCGAATCACTCCTGATTAGCGCTGCCAATCCGAGTCCGATCGGAGGACGAACAATCCTAGGCTAGAGCTGAAGGACGCCATTGACGACCATTTTCTTGAGTTCGAACTTCGCTTTGAGTTCCGTCTCGTCATTCAGTTTGGAAGTAAAAAAGAATTTCCTTCTCAGCCAGCATTTCCGCGCCTTCCTTTTGGCGGGGGACCAAGAAGAAACCTGCCGTGCCGCCCGCTTCCGCTGGGTCAATGTAGCGCTCCAGGTAGATCCGGCTCTTGGATCGTTTCAGATAAAGATAGGTGCCGCTCTTGAGGACTTCGGTTGTAGCGTCACTGAGTTCGGTTCGGCCCTCCCCCGAGTCGGCCGTTACTGCCACCACGATCTTGCCATCGTAGGGAGGGGTTTTCACATAGTGTGCAACCTCTTCCTCACTCACTCTTCCGTCTAGTACCGCCAGCCTGTCCAGAGCCATCCGCATGACTTCATCCGACTGCAGTCGGATGAAGAAACTTCGAGTCGGCTGGAACCTGATGGCACCCGGACGACCACCCGACGGCTCTCTGTCAAACCGTCCCGGAGGTGCCAGCTCACCGTAGCGAGTTCCGCCGCGCGTCTTTAGTAGGGACAGTTGGAGCGCCAGGGCGGTGGCTGGAAGGGAGCGACTCGGGGAAGCCTGCAGTATCCGCGCCCCAGCACGACCCCCTTCGCCGATCGCCCCGAAGCCGAGAAACGGCCCCTGGGACCCAACTTCGCACGAGTGATCGAGACAACCCTGGGTGGCAGTTCCAGCTATCACGGGTTGGAGCTCATGGTGAACCGTCAATTTTCGAAGAACCTCTATATACGAGCCATGTTCTCCCAGTACAAGTCGCTCAACCAGGCCAGCGGAGGCATATTCGGTTCCACCACAGGCTTCGAAATCGAAGACCCCTACGATCTAGCCAGAGAAAAGGGGTCTCAGCCCGGCGTCATTCCGCAATCGTTGTATGTCACGCCCGTTTGGGATATCCCGGCGGGCAGGGGAAAAACATGGCTGTCGGATTCCCCGGGCTGGTTGCAGCAAGTCGCGGGCAATTGGACGATTGCCTATTTGCACTTTCTCTACACTCACCAGGCATCAGCTGCATACTCGGGCGCCGATCCGCCCAACGTGGGGCGCTCTAGTGGGAGCCCAGACAACTTGTCTGGATGTAATGCCAATGACCACCAGTTCACGAACGCAAAAGGACCCAACAGCTCCCACATTCGATGGAACGTCAACTGCTTTGCAATTCCGGCCAACGGCCGTTACGGAACCGCTACTCGAGGGAATCTAAAATGGCCCTACGGTGGCTGGGACGTCGTTAACGCTTTCAAGCACTTCTACTTGACCAGTGATGAGACCGGTCCCTACTTCAGGTTGCAATTCCGCGTGAGCAACCCGTTCCGGTGTCCGTGTCGAAATGCCAACTCTGGCCCCCAGTCCACCAATATTACGAGTGCCACGTTCGGTCGCTATATATCGGTTTCACAACGTGCCCGTAGTCTGCTTTGGGTACGGGTCGCGCTCGGTTTCTAAAGAACAAACCTAGCGTGTAAGAAGCACAAGATTCCCCGTCGTCCCTAGTGTGATTGGGAACGAATCGTCTTCGCTCTTTCCTCCATCTTTGATGCCTCCCTCTCTCTTTGGCCCGTCTCGCGCAGCCACCTGGCATAGTTCTCCAAGATGGGGGCCACGCGCAGGTGCTCCGGCCCCAGCACCAATTCGTTGATGTCCAGGGCGCGGCGGTACAGAGGCTCCGCCTCGGCGTACTTTCCCTGCCGGCGGTACAGTTCGGCCAGACGGTTGAGACTGGTGGCAGTGTCCGGGTGCGCTGGACCCAGCACTTTTTCGTTGATGGCCAGGATGCGGCGGTACAGAGGCTCCGCCTCGGCGTACTTTCCCTGTCGGCCATAAAGCGATCCTAGATTGACGAGACTGGCAACGGTGTCCGGGTGCTCCGGTCCCAACACCTTTTCGTTGATATCCAGGGCGCGGCGGTACAGAGGCTCCGCCTCGGCGTACTTTCCCTGCCGGCGGTACAGTTCGGCCAGACTGTTGAGGCTGTCCGCAGTGTCCAGGTGCTCCGGCCCCAGCACCTTTTCGGCGATCGTCAGGGCGCGGCGGTACAAGGGCTCGGCCTGGGCGTAGTTTTCTTGCCGGTGGTACAGTGCGGCCAGATTGTTGAGGCTGGTTGCGGTGTCCGGGTGCTCCGGCCCCAGCACCTTTTCGGCGATGTCCAGGGCGCGCTGATACAGGGACTCGGCCTGAGCATATTTCCCCTGCTGGAGGTACACACCTCCCAGATTGTTGAGGCTTCCCGCAGTGTCCGGGTGCTCCGGCCCCAGCACCTTTTCGGCGATGTCCAGGGCGCGCTGATACAGGGACTCGGCCTGAGCATATTTCCCCTGCTGGAGGTAGAGCAGTCCAAGATAGCTGAGGCTCATCGCCACGAGAGGGTCATCTTCCCCCAGCTTTTGCGCTCGCTCCAGCGCCGCTGAGAACGCTTCTTCGGCGTCGTCATAGTGCCCGTGCTGGAGCTCCTGTTGACCGTGAACCAGGTCACTCTCCCAAGCCTCCTGGGAAAACCCGGTTCCGGTTCGGGGTGAGGTCTGGACAAACTCGTGCCCCTGCGGGTCGATCTTGAGTGCCCGCACGATGGTCGAGTGGCCGTTTCGCTCCGCCATCATCAAGGCGGTTGTGCCGTTTTCGTCCTTTTCATTTACCTCCGCTCCCTGATCCAGCAAGACCATCACCGTTTCATAGTGACCCTCTGCGGCAGCCAGCATGAGGGCAGTGAGGCCGTTTTCATCTCGCGCATGGACGTCTGTCCCTGCATCCAGTAAAGCCTTGACCAGGGGAGTTTGTCCGGCCTTCGCCATTTTCAGAAAGTCCTGATTGTAGGAGGACTGGCCGCAAAGAAACTGAAGAAAGCAGACCAGCAACAAGTAGGTAACTGGAAGATTGATCCTCAACCTCTTCTCTCTATTGCCTTTATGCATCGTACAATTCCGCCGGCGTATCCTGCAAAATGGCGTCGATGTGGCGGAGTTCATCATCACTCAACGTGACATCGACAGCGCCAAGATGCTCCTGCATTTGTTCCACCGTTTTCGCCCCAACCAGCACACAGCTAACCGCATTCAACCGCAGGATCCAGGCGATGGCCAATTGAACCAGGGTGATACCTTTGTCCGACGCCAGTTGGTTCAGTTGATCGGCAACAGCTAGATAATGTGAGAACGTCTCTCCCTGGAACCGTCGCAATTGAGACCGCTCGTCGTCCTGTGCAAATTGATGGCCCGCCTGGTATCGCCCGCTGAGCAATCCCTTTGCCAGGGGACTGTGAGTGAGTACGCCGATCTGATTTTTTTCGCAGTAGGGAATCACATCGTATTCCACCAGTCGGTAGAACATGCTGTAGCGAGGTTGGTTTGTATGAAAGTGGGCTCCTTTCCATGCCTGCTCCATGTGATCGACCTGATAGTTGGACACTCCGATGTAGCGAGTCTTGCCTGCCTCGCACAACCGCTCCATGATTTCCATGGTCTCGTCGAGCGGAAAGTTTGGATCGGGGTGATGCACCTGGTAGAGGTCGACGTAGTCAACGTCCGGTTCACGCAGGCTGGTTTCGATCGCCGCCTGGATTACTGGAGGCGTGTAATCGCCCAAGACCTTGGTGGCCAAAAAACAACGATCGCGGTAACCGTCCTTGAGAGCCAGACCCATGCGCCGCTCGCTTTCGAGGTAAACGCGCGCCGTGTCGATCAAGTTGATGCCGTGATCGATGGCGGCTCGGGTAACGGCAATAGCCGTCTTGTCATCCATCTGGCCCATTGCGCCACCGAGCGGCCATGTGCCCAGGCCAAGTACGGATACTTCAGTCCCATCCCGAATCAGCTGGCGGTGTTTCATGTCTGTCCGTTACCATCCGTCAAAATCGAGCCTTATTACTGAGTCTAATGAAACACTCCATATCAGTAAGCCCGTAGAAGTCTTGGGCGTTGCGACCAAAAATCTTGGCGAATAATGTAGGCGAGATTGGCCGTAGCGCCTGAACCAAGACCTCATAGACGTCCCTATACGTTCCGGCTAACAGGCACACCGGCCAGTCACTACCAAACAGGATACGGTCATCCCCGAATGATTCGACCACGGTGTCGACCAATGGCTTGAAGTCTGCTGGCTTCCACTGGCCACTGGGAGCCTCGGTAATCATTCCGGACAGTTTGCAATAGATGGACGGAACGCGTGCAACGGCCGCCAAATCTCGGGACCATCGTCCAATCTCCGCGGAATCATGCGGTGGTTTTGCAAGGTGGTCTACGATCATTCGTAAGTCGGGCACACGGTCAGCCAACCTGACGACGTGTCTTAAATGGTGGGGCCGGACCAACAGATCATAGGTCAGACCTCGCCGGGATACCTCCTTCAGACCACGGATCACATCTTGGCGAACGAGCCAATCCGGATCGGCCTCGGATTCAACGAGATGACGCACTCCTCGGAGTCGCGGATCCCTGATGAGTTCGTCTAGAGTTTGTCCTACGTCTGGGCTGGTCAAATCCACCCAGCCGACAACACCCGCAATGTAGGCGCTCTTCCTGGCCAGCTGCAGCAACCATCGTGTCTCGTCCACAGACGCGACCGCTTGTACCGCGACCGTTCGTTGAATGCCACAGTTGTCCCAGACCGGTTTGATATGGACAGGCAGGAAGTCCCGACTCAAAACCGAGCCTTCCTGCCATTTTGGAGCGAAAGAGTGACCGATTTTCCAAAAATGCTGGTGCGAGTCAATAACCATAGCAACTACGCGGCCTCAGCATTCACTGTCTCGACAATCTTCCGTATCGGGGTCAGTGCTGCTTTCACATCACTTTTGGACGGAATGAACTCCAGGCCCAGGTGTCCCGAGTAGCCGGCTCGTTTGGCGGCACTAAGGACATTTCGAAAGTTAATTTCTCCCGTCCCGGGCTCGTGACGTCCCGGCACGTCGGCCAGGTGGATGTGCCCGACGCAATCAATGTGTCTGGCCAAGCTGCTGATTATATTGCCCTCGTTGACCTGGTGGTGGTAGATGTCAAACGTCAAGCGGATGGCGGGACTGTCCACTTCCTTGATAATGGAGACGCCCTCCTCCCATGAGGCGAGGTAATGGTCGGCGTGATCGACCAACGTATTCAGACACTCGATCACCAGCAGCATGCCCTCCCCCTCGGCCACCGGTGCCGCCTTTTTCAACGTGTTGACAATGTTGTCACGTTGATGCTTGCGAACCTCACGTTGCTGTGAGTCCCGTTGGTATTCGTACCACGGCATGCCCGGCGCCAAATTGACGTCATCCACCACCGTTCCCAATCGTTTACACCCCACTTGCCGGGCCATCTTGGCGGTCTGGTGTACGCCCTCGATAAAGGATTCGGTGTTTTTTTCGTCAGTAAGTTTAACCCGTGGATCGACGCCAAGGTTGGACTGGACCAAGCCGTATTTCTGGGCGCGCTCAATGATCTCCGACATATCTCGGGTTAACCACTCGCCAAACTCATAGGAGGTCAGTCCAATTTCGGCCACAGCATCAATGCGGTCGACAAAATCCCGATCTGCGAACATAAACTCGATGTTGGCGGAAAGTTTCAACATGGCCTTACTTGGCTCGCGACCAGACCCTTTCGTCCGTCCCATCTCCAGGGAACCCTTGGACGGCTCCGTCGAGTCCTTTGTGCGGGCTCGGCCAGCACTGGCCTCCCATCACCGAGAACTCATCGTGCTTTCCACACAGCCAAAAGAACATTTCCGCCGCGTCATTATAATCGCGGGTCGGCGGTCGTGTCGTGGGGCGATCGAAGAACTCGTAGTCCGCCGTGCGCAGGTCGAACTCCGGTTCGATAATCCAATCCCGCACCGGCGGTGTGGTTCGCCAATAATTGTAACGAAATAGATGTCGGTGACCCTTCTCAGTGGAGGGGGTGCGGCGGTGCCACAGGTTATACGACATGATCAAAATCGAACCCGCTGGAGCCTCGGGAGGAGAGAAAAGCACCGCACCCTTCAGGCTACCGTAATGGCCAATCGGCGCCGACGCCAAGTGATGGGATCCCGGCAGGACGGCTGTGGGGCCCTTCTCCATGGACACATCCTCGGGATGATAAAAAACCTCCAGGTAGTTCAGCTTCTTGTCCAAAACGTAATTGCCATCGCGGTGCCAGCCCCCTGGTTTGGGCATGGGGGTCTCCGCTCGATGGTCGCTGATAATAATGGGCATTGTGAAGTCTCTGCCCAACAGTGATCGAACGACGCCGGCCGCCTGATCATTCAAGAGGACGTTATCCACGAACCACTCCTTCTCCAAGAGCGGCAACTGGAATTCGATTTCCCGGGAAAGACGCAGCAGACGCAGTTCAGGCCGCCTTTCTGCCGCCTCGTTGGCATACTCAACAACGCGTCGATTGATTTCTTCGGGAACGACAGCCGGTAAGATCAAGTACCCTTTCTTGCAGAAGTCGAGGACCTGGGAATCCGCCAAGCTTGGTCGAATGTCGCCTGCGCGTTTCATTTCAGATTCCACCTTTCAAGCACGAACTCACCACCCACCTCGTAGGTGCGAGTTTCGTCCATCCAAAGGGCTAGTTCGGGAAATTTAATGACTCTCCACCCGTCCTGAATGGCATCGATAACTGTATGATAGAGCCAATCCTTCGGATCCGATGGCCCCTCTTCGAGCTCACCGTCTTCCATCACGAGCATACCAATGACCTCCGAGCTGACGGTACTTGCACTTGTGCGCAGAAACAACAAATCCTGCCGCGCAGGCCTGCCTTCGAGCGCATCCAGGATCGAGTGCAGGGCGTCCGCTGTGAGTTCCCCTCGAGTGAATTTGTCCAAGCACCGATCGACCTGCCGCTTGATTCTCATGTAAACGGACATAACGAGTTGCTCTTGGATCTAATTGAAAGCTGGCTTGTGAAGGGCTGCCAAGGGGCTCACCGAACTTTCCAGCGCCTTCTTTTCCTCAATCGACATACAGGAACTCGTTCAAATTAAAAACGGTCAGACAAAGCTGTGTCAACGCAGCCGCCCGCTCGGCCCCCAGTTGGACCAGGGGCTCGGGCCAGGACTTCTCGGATGCGGCGGCCTCTTCCTGGCTCAGATGCTGCACCAGCGCCAGGGCCTCCCGTTTCTCCTTGGGAGAGGGGCTTCTGGCCAGCGCCCGGAGCCAGGCGACTTCCACCCAGGCCTCCGGCCGATCGCCTTCCTCGCGGACCAGCCGGGTCGCCAGTTCCTGGGCACGCCGGTAGGTGGCCTCGTTGTTCAGGGCCCACAGCGCCTGCGGAGCCACCGTGGTGACTTCCCGTCGCGCGCAGCTGAATGAAGAATTGGGAACATCGAACTTGTCAAACATGGGGAAGGTGAAGTTGCGCCGGGTCATGATGTAGACGCCCCGCCGGCGTCCCTCCGCCGCATCCGCCGGAGCCACCCACCACGCCTTGTGGCGCAGCGGTGCCAGCTCCACGGTGGAGAGAGGCGGGATCGAGGGTCGCCCTCCCATCCGCAGATTCAGGGTGCCAGCCACGAAATGGATGGAATCCCAGATGGCCTCTCCCTCCAGCCGGCGGCGGTTGGCTCGCCACAGCAGCCCGTTGTCGGGATCCGCTTGCCGGTGTTTCTCGCTGGTGAAGCGGCTGGACCGGCGATAAGCGCGGGAAGTCATGATCAGCCGATGCATCGACTTGACGCTCCAGCCGGAATCCACGAATTCCGAAGCCAGCCAGTCGATCAGCGCCGGGTGGCTGGGAAGGCTTCCCTGTCGGCCAAAGTCGTTGGTGGTGCTCACGACACCCTGCCCGAAGTGTCCCTGCCAGATCCGGTTGACCATGACCCGGGCGGTCAGCGGATGGGTGGGACGCGTCAGCCACAGCGCCAACTGCTTGCGGTAGCGAGGTCCCGACGAACCAGCAAGCAGGGCGGCAGGCGCCATCGGATCGCGCAAGGCCGCGGGCAGACTGGGTCGCACCCGCTCCTTTTTGAGACTCAATTCACCCCGGCCGAGAACGTACACGTCCGGGATGATCTCCGGATCGATGTGCCCCAGCACGGTGGCCGTGGGAACGTCGAAGAAGCCGTCATAGCGCACCTTGTGGGACGCATCCTTGACCGGAATGGCCACCGCCGCCTTCATGACCTGCCGCTGCAACTCCTCATAGCGCTTCGCCTCGTCGCCCTCCAGGAACTCCTCAATCTCCATTTCCATGTACAGTTCGGTCAGCGGGGTGGCCAGTTCCGCCTCTTCCTCCGTCCGTTCCTTTTCGGGAACCTCGTAGGCTCGAGCCACTTCGGGCGGATAGTTTGTCTTCTTGGACTCCATCACCCGATCCTTTACCTGTTTCTCAAAGGTCAGATAGGAAGCGCGCACCTCATCCAGAGCCAGCGTCTGGTGGTAGAACTCGTCCCGATGCCCCATCGAGGTAGAGGCCACCACGGGAACGGTCACCGGCTGACTGGAGGCGAAGACAGCCTGCAAGCTAAAGTAATCTTTCTGGGTCAGCGGATCGAACTTGTGATCGTGGCAGCGGGAGCACTCCACGGTCAGCCCCATAAAAGCGGCTCCCGTCATGTTGACCCAGTCGGTGAGTCGCTCGTAACGCAGCAGTTCCCCGTCCAGGTGCGACTCCTGAATCTCGGGTCCAAAGGTATACAGGCTGGTTCCTACGCGCGCCTCCAGGTGCTCCAGCTTCTCGGGAGCCATGTCGTAGAAGCCCTCTAGTTCCAGATTGTTGGGCCATAGCTCATCGCCCGCAATCTGCTCCTGCACGAAGCGGTCGTAGGGTTTGTCCTCGTTGAAGGACTTGATCACGTAGTCGCGGTAGCGCCAGGCGTTCGGGTAGTAGAGGTCGCCTTCGAAACCGGCGCTGTCGGCGTAGCGGACCACATCCAGCCAGTGCCGGCCCCAGCGCTCTCCGTAGCGGGGGGAATCCAGCAGCTCATCGATCAGGTTGCGCCAGGCCCGCGGCGAATCGTCCTTCAGGAAACGCTCGACCTGTTCCGGAGTCGGCGGTAGGCCGATCAGATCGAAGTAGGCGCGACGGACCAGCGTAACCTTATCGGCCAGCGGAGCCGCGGCCAGTTTCTCCTTCTCCAGGCGAGCCATTACGAAAGCATCGATGAGATGCTCGGGTTGCTTGCCGGAGGCTAGCTGCGGCACCTCCGGTCGGGTCAGCTTGCGGAAGGACCACCAGGAGGGCTCCTTATCCCCACCTGCCTCGCCGGGCCAGTCGGCGCCCTGCTCGATCCACTTTCGCAACACCTCCAGCTCCTGGGGCGCCAGGGGAGCTTCACTACCGGGAGGCATCTTGAGTTCGCCCTGGTGAGCCGAAGCTAGAAATAAAGCGCTTTGCTGCGGTCTTCCCGGAACCAGGGAGGGACCCCGCGTTCCGCCCACCAGCGCGGCCTCGCGAGAGCGCAGGTCCAGTTCGGACATCTGGGTGGCCCCGTGGCAGGCCAGGCAGCGCTTCTTCAGGACTTCCTGAGCAGCCTCGCTGAGAGGCTCCTGCACAGCTATCGAAAAGGAGACGGAGAAGAGTACCGCAAAGAGCAGAACGAGACGACGGGTCTGCCATGTCAGGATCCTGCTGAATCTGAAATTCCTAAACAACATCTTCGTTTCAAGGAGAGAAATGAGTCTCGTCATTTGGAGGCAACGCATCCGATAAAGTAGCGACTCCATCCTCTGTTAGGGAAGCATCTTATCAGAGAAAAATAGGGTTGTTGAAGGACGGCCGTTTCTCACCCTGCTGGAGGAAATCCGAAACGCAAAATCGGAAAACGAAAACCGGCGACCTGGTACAATGCTCCCTCCGAGCGACGTTTTGCATGGGTAAAGCAGGAGCATTAGATCAACCACACGGGGAAGCTTCTCCTGGACCCTCCCCTCAGAGGCCACCCGAGGGATGGGGTCAGTCCATCCGCTTTCTAGGCCCGGGGCTGATCGTGGTGGGAGCGGTCGTGGGTTCGGGAGAGTTGATCGCCACCACCCTTCTGGGTGCCCAGGTGGGCTTCCTTCTGACTCTGGCTCATCATCCTTTCCTGCCTCGTCAAAGTGGTCCTCCAAGAACAGCTGGCTTCCTACGTGATCACCTCGGGAGGGACTCTTCTGGACGCCTTCGAGGTTCTGCCCGGTCCCCGAATTCGTGGGGTCTCCTGGCTGACCTGGGCTTTTTTGACCTACCTCTCCCTGTCGGTGCTGTCGCTGGGCAGGATCGTGGGCATGGCGGCCGCCACTGCCCTACTCATGACCGGTCGGGGCAACCTGACGATCTGGGTGATCTTGATCGGGTTGGTGACCGCCGCCTTCTTTCGTCGAGGTTCCTACAGCAGGATTGAGAGATTATTCACGGTCTTGGTGGGAAGCTTCTCCGCCTGCCAGATCATCGCCGTGTTTCTCACCCAGCGCACCGAGTACACGATCGGGTGGAACGACCTAATTAGCGGTCTCGGACTGGACCTCCCACCGGAAGGCGCCTACCTCGCCCTGGCCGTTTTCGGTGTCACCGGTGTCTCTGGGTCGGAACTGATCTACTACACCTATTGGTGCCTGGAGAAAGGTTACGGCCGCTATATTGGGCCGCCCGACGGTAGCTTGGAATGGGAGGATCGAGCCCGAAAATGGATCTCGGTAATGCGTAAGGATGTTCTTCTGACAGCCTTCATCTACACCACCATCACAGTGGCCTTTTATCTGCTGGGAGCCGCCATTTTGCACCGCACTCAAGCGGACCTGGTTCAACTGGAAGGAATAGCCACGGCACGCGCTTTATCGGACATTTTCACCCGATCCTTTGGCGCCTGGAGCTACTACCTCTTTATGGGCGGTGCCTTTCTGATCCTTTTTTCCACTTACGTCTCCTCCTGCGCTTCGATATCTAGAATCGTCGTGAACTTTCTGGAGCGACTCGAATGGATCTCGAACCAAAGCCGTTCTCAACACAATCGCTGGCTCAACCGATGCTCAGTACTCGTCGCCGTGGTTGCGGTGGCGATCTATCTAGTGTCTCAGGCTCCCGTGGCGTTGATCCTCTTCTTTGGGGGGATCCTCAGCTCTCTCTTCCTTCCCCTGATGGGTATCGTTCCGATCTACTTATGGCGAAGGAAATCTCCTGGTCAGCTGAGAGCGGGACGCCTCATGCACTCCCTGCTGTGGGTGTCCACAATCCTCATCGTGGCCGTACTGTGCGCCTCCCTGTATCTGCAAATCTGAGGCAGCGACTTCTCAGCCGTCGACCGCCTCGGAATATCGCCATCATGCTGGTGACAACACTGGCGGGTGAGCCGTGTTCGGCCCGGTCTGGCCCGACGGGATTCCAGTCAAAAGTTGAAAAGATAGGTCACCTTGGCGATCAGGGCCCGATCGAGGACGCCTCCCTCCGGAGACCGTTGCTCGTTGTAAACCAGGAAAAAATCGCTCAGCGGTTTGTGAATCAAGTTAAAACGGATGTTGCTGGCAACCAGACCTTCGCGGCTACTGTACTGAATCAACGCATCAAGGAACATATCCGTGGTAAAGGAGTAAGCCATGCGCGTGCTCATCAGTTCGATGCTGAAGTCGTCCGTGGGAAAACTCAAGTCGGCGTGATCCCAGAAAATACCCAGTCCAAATTGAGGGCTGGGTGAAATTCCCAGTCCCACACCGTAGGAGGTTCTTTCACCATTGTAGAACTCTCCGTCGCTCCATCTGACCGCCCCCCGGAACATCCGTCTGCGATCACTGGAGAAGGATGCCGTGGTCTCCTCGAACTGATAATCACCCGGATCGAGAATCTGGTCGAGGATTGCATCCTCCTCGACCAGGCGCTCAAGAGTGGACCGGCGGCCCACAGAGAAAAAACTGGTGTCGTTGAACTCAATGGAGAAGCGACCATTGACTTCTCGGGTCTCCAGCGTATTGTGATCGTCCGTGATGTAGTTCATCGCAACGCCCGGCCTGAACTGTCGCACCCAAGGAATGCGCCCCTCGGGTCGGGACGTCAGGCTGAAGTTCCCGTTGTTTTTTCGCATGGCTTTGCCTACATTCTTCTCCCGATCAAAGCCGCCACGTTGCACGAAACCCATTTCGGCATTGAAGTTTTCCTCAATGGAAATGTGCGAGGCTTCCACATCCAATAAACGGTCTTTCCAAGCGATCCGGAAAAACCCGGCCCCATCTTTGTCCATAATTCCCGGCGTATCCGTGTTGAGAAGGTAGGAAGAGAGATCCAGGTAGTTGAAGAATCTGAAATTAGCGTCCGCACCGTAAGTGCGGTTGAACTGGCTTGCACCTTGGTGCTTGTTGACAAACAGCAGACCGATATCCGAGCCTCGAAACACATCACGCCGCAGCCGGACCACGCCGAAGTTCGTTGATGGCGTGTCCTGAAATGCGTCCGTTTGCATGGAAATGATGCCCAAACGATAGCCGCCTACTCGGCCGGTCAGACGGGCACCACCCAGGATCGGAATCAGTTCGCCGTCCTCGGAAACACCGATGCGCCGGCCAAAGAAAGGAATCAGATCATTGCGGGGCCGAAAAAGACTGGCACGGCCTATGCGACGCCTTCCGGAGAATCCTCGAAATCCAGGATTGCCGAATTCGAATATCTCTCGGTTCTCCAGAAAGAACTCGCGTTTTTCGGGAAAGAAGAGACTGAAGCGGGTGAAGTTGGTCTGGACGTCGTCGGCTTCAACCTGGGAAAACTCGGTGTTCACCGTCAAATCCAGTGTGAGGCCCGACGTCACTCCATACTTGATGTCCAACCCTGCGTCGGGCATGAAGTCCACATCATCCTCTTCCCGGCGCAGGACGGGAGCTGACACATACGGTTTGACATACAGGTTGCGGCCCTGCTCGATGTCGTTGATCCCTTCCAGTGATCCTGCCATGGAGACACGGTACAGACGGTGGGGACGAGGAATGGGAACCCAATAGGTGCGTTCGTTCTTGCGCCGGATGCTACGGTAGAAATTGACGCCCCAAACTTGGCTGTCTCCCCGGCGAAAACGCAGCGTCTTAAAGGGTATGGCGAATTCCGCCTGCCAGCCTTGGTCAGTCACCTTGGCCTTGATGTGCCAAACGGCGTCCCAATCCAGATTGAAGCTAAGGCCATCTCCGGCTACTTGCATGTCACGCTTGGCTCCTCTGGGATTGGTCCCGAAGACAAGGCCGTTCCGATCGTCATTGAAAGTGTCGAAGACGACCTGGAACAGGTCGCCACTCGAGCCGGAAAAATCACGAGCCATGTCCTGGACGATCACTCCCTTCTCTCCCTCTGAGTCGAAACAGTAGACTCCGACGTACAGGTTCTGACGATCATAGAGAAGCCGCACCTCGGTTAGTTCACTTGCCTGATTCCCGAAATACGGGTCGCTCTCGATAAAATCCTTGGCAAGCCCAGCTCGATTCCACTCGGGCTCATCCAACTCACCATCGATGACGATCAATTTCTCTTCGATGTAGATCGCCGTGATTTTTTTGTCCTGATAAGCCGTGGCGGACTCGACCTGAGCCCTCAGGGTCCACGATGCGAGAGAAAGAATAATAAGCAGGACATGGAGCATCAGTCGGTGCTTCATTTTCCTTTGAGTATACTCCACCGTGAGAACTGGATTTCCGACTCTGTTTTCGTCCGTGGTACGAGGAGTATGGTGCACCCGCTCAAGCCTCGCCACAACGCTTGAGCGGGTGCACCGTTTAGCGGGAGGTGTTTTCCTCTGCGTGCACCGTGGAGGCTTCCACCAGGAAACCTCCATAAACGCGACGTGCTTCGTCGAACTGCGCGAAGACATGCGCCTTTTCTTTCTCCGAGCGCCAGCCCGGCCAGAGTTCGGCCATGTCACGCAACTTGTCGATCCAGCGGATGGAGTATTTGGCCGCGGCTCGATTCCTGACTGGCCGGCCTTCGACACGCACCCAGACGGGGTTGGTAAAGGCCTGCGCGTAGGGGGCATCCAAAGGATAGTGATCCGAACGCTTGCCCTCTGCTCGAAGGTGGAACCATCCGCTGGTGTCCAGCGCGTAAGACTTGCTGAAATCCAACCGCCGCCGGTCGCCTGTGAGAGCCATCTCCTCGAGAACCTGTCCGTTGAAAACCAGCAGCACCCTCTCCAGAGGAGTGATGGATTGCACCCATCCCTCGATCCGAACCCTCTCGCCGGATGTGTTCAGTTCGACGGTCTCTCCGGGGATGCGGCCGTTGATACTCAGTTCCACCAGCGGACCTGTGCTGACGAAGGCATGCCCTTTACGAAGGGCCTCGAACCAAGCCGCCATGTTTAACCCTCGCGCTCCCGTGTAGACGTAGGTTCGCACCGACCCCACCAACTTGCTGCGATGCAGATCGCTGATGGAATCTTCGCCCCCGGTGGCGGTCACCCGGAGGCCGTTATTCAAGGTCGCATACCAGGGGTAGAAGCCGGCCCTTTCCGGTCCAATCCACTCCAGGGCGTGGATCGTACCCAGGGCCGCGTCCACCATGTACCCCTTGGCGCGTCCTAGCTGATCCTTCAAGGGGTCAGTCTCGCCCGAGAAAGCATGGACGTAACCCACCGTGGCCCCTTGCGCCCTCGCCTTGCGGAAGATGTCGGTGTTGCTCGGATACAAGCTCTCAATGGCCGTTCCTTCGTACCCGGTCGTGTAGGGCGAGATCAGATGATCCTTCAATCCGAGTAGGAAAACGTGGCCGTAAAAAGGCGGACGATACTCCTCTCCGACCACCAGAATGCGCTCCGGCTTCGAGAGCGGATGAGCGCCACCGCCAGGGACGAAATACTGATGATCCAGAATGCGATTGTCCTTGTTGGCTACCAGGTGGTTGACGACATCCTGGTCTTCGGCCTCCGACATCATCATCAGGTTTTCCGGCGTGTTACCAAGATTCCCCCCGTAGTTCATGTGCACGTGCGTCGACCCGCTGTACCAACCCCGGGCCGCCATGTCGGCCATCCGATCCAGCCGTAGGGTCAATCGGCTCACCTGACCCGCTCGGATCTCAACTTCTGACTCCTTTGGCCAGTACTCAAATCCCTTGACGACCAGTAGCCGGAGCTTTCCCACCGGGACTTCCACCTGGAACTCGCCTTCATGATGGAAGACGGGCTGTCTCACGCCGTTGATTCGGGCGTAGGCATCGGATGGCGCGTAGAACTTGCCGTCCGCCGCCGTCAGATGAATCCGAGAACCCACGGCCTTCTTGGTCTCGGCGTCCACGGTCCGGACCGACAGAATCCCCATCGGCCGCTTCCACCGCCGGTCCCTGATCCGGATGGTCCGTTGCTCGCCCCCATACGTTTCCAACAGCGCCAGGCGAGGCAGGCCGGCGGCGTTGGAAAGGTAGGCAATCCACTCGCCGCCGGGTGACCATCGGGGATGAAACGCATCGTGCTGGAAAAACGTCAGCTTGTAGGGCTCGCCCCCCACCGTGGGCTGAACGTATAGATTGTTAAACTGGTCGGCCGCCCCACGCGTCGAAGAGTACACGAAGCGTTTTCCGTCGATCGACACGTCCGGCCGAGTTCGATAGAGGGTTTGTTCCTCCAGCACCGTTTGGGCTCGATTCATTGCATCCGCTTCGGCGGGAACGCGCCATACGTTTCCCGAACCGAGTGGGGAACCACGGTTCGAGACCAGGAGCAACTCTTTTCCATCCGGCAGCCAAGCCGGAGTGATATGCATGTCCCATTCGCCGAAGTAAAGCCGGGGCCTTCCGTAGTTGTTGTCCTGGCTGACGGCCACCTCCTCTCCCGCCCAGGCTCCGTTCCGCAAGCTGCGGATGTACACGTTGAAGTAACCGTTGGGTTTGGTGGAGACGTAGGCCAGACGGCCTCCGTCCGGGGAGAAAACCGGATCCACATAGATATTCTGGTCGTCCGTCAGCTGATGGCTCTCCCCGGTCTGCAAGTTTAGGATCTCGAGCTGGATCGTCATCCCCCCGTCGTCCGCGGTGTAAACCATCCATCGACCGTCCGGCGAGATGTCGGGTGAAGAGTGGTACTTTTGGTTGTAGGTCAGCTCCCAGGCTTGGCCGTCCTCCGGATCCACTTTCCAGATCGAGCCGCTCATCGCTACGGCAATCCATCGGCCATCGGGAGACCAGTCCGGAGCCCAAGGCGTGGAGCTCGGCGCCGGCGGAAAGTAAAAGTTGTACATGTAGCCACCCCCGTGCCGGGAGGAGGGGTAGGCAGGAGACGGCTGCGCCCAGAGGCCGCCGCAGAGCGTGAGTATTCCAAGAAGGAGTGAAGGAACCACCGGCAGCGGCCTGAGATTGCGGTAAAGGACGGCCCGCAACTTCGGGGCTCGAGGGGTCGAGCAGAGGCGGCTGGAATCCGGCGAAGCTAGGACGCTAACGAATCGCTGCCGTCGGTCAGCCATTCCAGGTTGAAACGCGCAAAGGTGATCTTCTCGTAGGGCCCTTTTAGGCCATTTTCGTAAAGCAGCCCGATATTCCCATCGCCCAGGGCAGTCAAACACGAGTATGCCGAGGGACCCGGGTAAATGACTTTTGAAACGGGCCAGGTCTGGCCCTCATCGTAGCTGAGACGGACCGTCATGTTGACCCGCTCCTTTCGGTGGGCGGGATTGGAGAACAGGAGCCGACTCTTGGCGGACCCCTGGCGAGTGTCCGTGTAGCGAATGAAGCTGGCCTGACAATTCGGTTCGATCAAGGTGCCATCATAGCTGACCTTGGACCAGCTTTTTCCCCCGTCCCTGGAGGTGGCGACGGCACGGTGTCCCTCCTCGCTCTCGTGGAAATTGCGCATGTTGACCATCAGTCTGCCGTCCACCAATTCCACGACCTGGCATTCGTTCGTCGAGGCGGCGGCGGCACCGCCCAGCTGCCATGTTTTTCCGTGGTCGTCGCTGTAGCATACCGAGGAATAACCGTTCCCGGTCAGTTTTCCGAGCTTCCTTCGATCCGAATAGCAGGGGGCCAACAGGCGGCCATCCTGCATCTGGATGCCCATTCCGGGTGCAGCCATAACGCTCGACTTTACGGTCTGGGTGACCATTTCGGTGATGTCTCTGGGCTTGGACCAGGTCTGGCCCTCGTCGTGACTGACGATGGCATGAAGCAGCATGATTCTGCCGGCGGCGTCCGGCTGGATGCCCGGGGGGAGAGTGCGATTCTCCTTTTCCAGCGCCTCCAAATTGGGCCAAATGTGATCGTACAGGATCCAAACGCTGCCGGTTTGTCGATCGACCAACATGCAGGGATCACAGGCGGCTTGATGCCCAGGGAAGTCCACGACAATCTTCATTCTCTTCCAGGTGTCGCCTCCGTCCAGGCTGCGCTTCAAGGCCAGATCGATATTGTTGGGAGCATCCCCCGTTTTCTCCACCCGGGCGTCGCAGAGGGCCAGAAGAGTGCCCTTACGAGTCGTGACCAGCCCTGGAATCCGGTACTCACGGACGCTGTCGAGCCCGCCGATAAAAACGTCCTTTCGCCGGAAAAATGGCACGTCTAGCGGACGGAAGGGCCGGGGCGGCAGGATCGTCGCCGCCGTCCCTGCGCTGGCTAGTTTCAGGAAATCCCTGCGCTCCAGTGGTGGATTCATCAGAATGTCTCCCTTCGATGCGGGTCAACCGATCTGGCTACCCGGATTTTGTCAATTTTCGTTCGACCTTCCACACGCTGGCTGCTCAGACCGGCAACTCCGGAAGCGCTCCGAAGAGGTGCAACAGGCGACAAGAGCCAACGGTACGGGTCATCCGCTAACGGGCCTTCTGCCCTTTTCGTAATACTCGCTGGAGGGTACGGGGCTCGTCTGGATAAAGCGAAGCGACATCCTGGTCGTATCCATTGAAGATGGGTGTCGGGAACCATTCTCGGGTATCCAGCCAATACGATTTTGCCTGGCTCCATCTCGGGTGGGGGATGTTGGGATTGACATTGGAAAAAAATCCGTACTCGTGAGGCAGGATCTCCCAGAAAATCTTGGGCTGCTTCTTCAACAGTTCAATCTTCACGATGGACTTGGGACTCTTATAGCCATATTTCCAAGGTACGATGATCCGGACCGGCGCTCCATGCTGCTTGAGCAAAGGCTCTCCATAGACTCCGGTCACCACCAGGGTCAATGGATTCATGGCCTCATCCATTCGGAGGCCTTCATGATAGGGCCAGGGGAAGGACGGTGCCCGCTTGGCGCCCGGCATTTGGTCGAGCCGGTAGGCGCTGATAAAGCGCACATATTTCGCAGAGGATTTGGGC
Organism: Acidobacteriota bacterium; assembly: GCA_965205565.1. Classification (GTDB taxonomy): domain Bacteria; phylum Acidobacteriota; class UBA6911; order RPQK01; family CBDBID01; genus CBDBID01. The sequence goes on along the minus strand of CBDBID010000044.1, from coordinate 57,448 downwards.
TCCACCCTCTCCAGCAGTTTGCGCAACTCGAAACCGGTCCAGGGGACATTCATAGCCCATCGTTCCACGCAACGGAAATGATAGATCCTTTCCTCCTGCTCGAAACCGAAAAGATCGTCCAGATCCAAGGTCATTGGCTTGTGGCATTGGCCGGAAATCTTTACCTTCCAGGGCTCCACCTCAAATTCGTCGGCATATTTCCAGACGGGACCCCCTTGGCCAGGCAGAAACTCATAGAAATTGTTGTGCGAGGCAGCCACCTCCCGGGGCGTCAATTGGCGCCGCTCCAGCGAGGAAGGAAGGTGGTAAGCGGGATTTCGAGTAGCCGGGAAAAGGTCTGGACGCGCCAGAGGAGGCTCCAGCATGCGACTGCGCTTCTCGCCGTGAACTGCGGAGAGCCATCCGGCGCCAGCCATGGCGCTCACACCGAACAGGGAAAGAAATTTCCTTCTTGCGAAGAACACGCCCCGCGGAGTGACGCGATTCGACGGAACACGAGCCCCAAATGTACCAGACATGGCGACCCCCTAGCCTTTCCAGAGAAGCGAAGTTCAGTATAATTGAACCAAAGTGACGCTCGCAAATTCTGGTGCGCTTGGGGGGGGGGTGTAAAGTTAGATGCCGGAGATGCTCAATCCTTGACGTAGCGCGGGCTTAATCATAGCATTGTTGCTGTGAAAAAATAACTTATCCCTGTCGCCCGCGAAACCTCGGTCAGGAGACATCCTAATGCCGTTCAAGACATCCCAACTTCTTTTCGGTCTCTTTTCCATCGCTCTGGTGCTCGGTAAGGCAACTCTCGGACAATCGGACGACACATTGGTGGAGCAGGCCAAAGCCATCCTGGAGCGAAACTGTGTCTCCTGCCATGGGGCGGCTCAGATGTCCGGTCTGGATCTACGCACTCGGGAGGCCATGCTCGAGGGCGGCACCCGGGGCCCGGCCTTGATCCCTGGCAGGGCCGCCTCGAGTCCCTTGTATTTGGCGGCGGCTCATGAGCAGGAACCCCCTATGCCCCCCGCCCAGCAAGATCCCCTTGCAGCCGGGGATCTGGAGGTGCTCCGCAAGTGGATCGACCGGGGAGCCCCGTGGGAAGTTAGCCACCCAGAGGGCATCTCGGCAGAAAACTCCTGGTGGTCGTTCCGGAAACCCTCGCGACCGATGCCACCTCAGGTTCAGGACCAGGAGTGGGCGCACAATCCCATCGATGCCTTTGTGCTGGCCCGGCTGGAGGAAAAGGGACTTTCTCATGCCCCTCAAGCCGACTCCGCCACCCTGATTCGACGGCTTTACTTCGACCTCATCGGGCTGCCGCCCACGCCGGAAGAAGTCGAAGAATTTTTGAAGGATTCTTCTCCAAATGCCTATGGAAAACTAGTTAATCAACTCCTGGAATCCCCGCGATATGGGGAACGCTGGGGCCGGCACTGGCTCGATGTCGTCCGCTACGCGGATAGCGGAGGCTTCGAGACGGACGAGTACTTTCCCAATGCCTGGCGCTACCGCGACTACGTCATCAAATCCTTCAACGAGGACAAACCCTACGATCGGTTCGTGCAGGAGCAGATTGCCGGTGACGAGATCTGGCCCAACGACCTCAGCTTGCAGGGCAGTTATGCCGTATCCGAAGAAAAGCTTCTGGACCTGGAGGCTCGGGTAGCCACGGGCCTCTACTCGCTGACACCCCAGGCAGGAGAGTCCAGACTCAGCTTCCGCAAGGATCTGTATGAAAGGCTGACGGACTGGGTCGATACCACGGGATCTGCCTTTATGGGATTGACCTTTGGTTGTGCGCGTTGCCACGACCACAAATTTGATCCCATCACCCAGGACGACTACTTCCGGCTCCAGGCCGCCTTTGCCAACAGCAGCGTGGTGGAGATTCCCCTGGTGACGAAACTGTCGATATTTCACCGTCACGAATCGTATTCCAAGCTGCTGGCTCTGGCGGAGGTCCGCCTGGCCCACGACTTCTTCGAAAGAGAGGTCACGGCGCGAGTGCTCGAGGCTAAGAAGGCCGAGTTTCCGGTCGAGGTGGTCCAGGCCTATGAGGACCACGAATATATTTTCCTAGAGGGGCGCTCCCAAAAGAAATGGACCCCGGAAAGACGGAAACAAGCACAGCCCCTCATCGAGGCTCTGCAAGCTTTGGTTACCCCGGGACCGGAGAAATGGGAGCGGCTGAAGGATCTGGAAGACCATCTGTCGCCGGATGAGAAGGAGCAACGTCAAGTTCTTCTGGAACGGGTGGGCCTGGCCGCTCTGGCAATACCCGCATCCGAACCATCCCACCATGTCCGTTATGACGCCGTCTTCGACCTGCCGGCCGCTTCCGTGTTCACCCATCGGCCGTCGGAGCTGGTTCCCGACATCTACATTCTCGACCGTGGGGATCTGGGTCGAAGAAAAGACCGGGTGAGGGCCGACTTGCCCGCCGTACTGAAGGAGGGAGTCGAACTGGCTAGAGGCTTCCAAGGTGAAGGCGGGCGGCGAACCCGCAAAAAACTCGCGTTCTGGCTGACCCGCACGGATCATCCTCTGACCTCCAGGGTCATGGTCAATCGCATCTGGCAATGGCACTTCGGCGCCGGCCTCGTCTCCACTTCCAACGATTTCGGTCGGATGGGGCAAAGACCGAGTCACCCGCTGCTGTTGGACTGGCTGGCCACCGAGTTTGTGTCGCTCGGCTGGAGTATCAAATCTCTGCACCGGATGATCCTTCTGTCCAGCACCTACCAGATGTCGAGCCGATTTTTCGACCAGCGGGCCGCCGAAGTGGACCCGGACAACCGCCATCTTTGGAAGATGAATCGCCGCCGGCTGGAGTCCGAGGCCATCTGGGATACCACTCACGCCGTGGCCGGAAAATTGAGTCTAAAAATGGGGGGCCGTCCCATTTGCCCGCCGCTGGGAGAAGAAAAACTCACCGGCAAGAACTGGTACGTTTCCACCGACCCCTCCGAGCAGAACCGTCGCGCCGTGTACATCATGGTACAGCGGAACTTCGGATTTCCGATGTTTGAAACCTTCGACAGTCCGGACCCGGCAGCCAGTTGCCCAGGCCGCGAGGAAACCACGGTAGCGCCACAGGCGCTGTGGCTCCTCAATGACGATATCGCATTTGAACAAGCCCGCGGGTTCGCGCAAAGGGTACAGCGGGAAACGGGGGATCAGCCTCAAGATTGGGTGGAGCGGGCCTGGAGAATTGCTTTGGGTCGGAGCCCTTCTCCTCGGGAGCGACGGGAAGCTCTACAGCTTCTGGACTCGCTGGCCCAGAACCACCGGCCATCAGAGGAATCCTCCGAGTCGCTCGACTCGGACAGCCCCGTCGGTTCGGATCGATTCGAAGCCCTGACTCGATTTTGTCTGGCTCTCATGAATCTCAATGAATTCTTATACGTGGACTGACCCAAGAAAATCGTCGGCGCCCGTCGATCCCGTGAGACGGCCGTGCGGCAAAACCATTGGGCCACAGAAGAGCGAGGAGCAAACCTATGGATCGTAACTGCTGCAGTCGCCAGGAAACCACAGCCTCAAGGCGTGAGTTCCTTCAAAAGTCGGGGCTGGGATTCGGATCACTGGCCCTAGGTTACCTGCTGGGGAGGGAAGAAGAACTGAAGGGTGCTCCCGCCACATCCCTGGCAGGCTACGACAACCCTCTGGGGCCGAAAATAAGCAACTTTCACGGCCCGGCCAAGAACGTCATTTTCCTGTTCATGAAGGGCGGCCCCAGCCAGATGGACACCTTCGATCCCAAACCAGATCTGAATCGCTTCGACGGCCAGTTGCTCCCGCCCAGTTTCCAGTCCGAGGATTTGAATCTGCAATTTGTCACCGCTTCCCAGGCACGACTTATGGGGACCCGGCGCACCTTCCAACCTCGGGGGCAGTCCGGCCTAGAGATTGCCGATACTTTCCCTCACCTGGCGCAACACGCCGACGACTTGGCGGTCATCCGATCCTGTCACCACGATGCCTTTATCCACGGACCGGCCATGCATGCACTCAACACCGGCACCATTCAACTCGGCCACCCCAGCATGGGGTCCTGGGCGGTTTACGGCCTGGGCAGCGAGAGCGACAACCTGCCGGCTTTTGTCATCATGTCCGAGAGCGACCGGGTCTCCACCAAGGCTCTCTACGGTAGCGGATTTCTGCCTGCGGCTTACCAGGGGACACTGTTTCGAACTAAGGGGACTCCGCTGCGCAACCTGTCCTCGCCCGTGGATCGCGCCGACCAGCGCCAGATCCTGGATCAGATCAAGGCCTGGAACCAGCAACATCTGCAGCAGGGACGGGATGACGACTCCCGTCTATCCGCCCGAATTGGCAGTTACGAGCTGGCCTTCCGGATGCAGGCAGCCGCTCCGGAACTCATCGACCTGTCTCAGGAAAAGAAAACAATTCGTCAGATGTATGGCTTGGACCAAGAGGTGACCCAGGGCTTCGGGAATATGTGCCTGCTGGCCCGGCGGATGGTGGAACGGGGCGTTCGCTTTGTGCAATTGTACGCCTCGGGCTGGGACACCCACAGCGAAAACGACAAAGGAACCCTGGAGAGCGCCCGCAAGATCGACCAACCCATCGCCGGGCTGCTGGGAGACTTGAAGCAACGGGGCTTGCTGGAGAGCACGCTGGTGGTGTGGACCGGGGAATTCGGCCGCACACCCATCGTCCAGGGCAACCAGGGCCGGGACCACAACCCCTACGGCTTCACTACCTGGATGGCTGGTGGCGGAATCCGAGGCGGCAAGGCGATCGGCGCCACCGACGAACTGGGATTCCGAGCCGTTGAAGACAAAGTACACGTGCACGACCTACACGCCACCATGCTTACTCTGCTGGGATTGGATCACGAAAGATTGACCTATTTCTTCGAGGGACGGGATCGCAGTTTGACCGACGTGGGAGGTCAAAACGACCTGGCCGAACGCCTCATGCGGGCCTGAGATCTCTTCATCATGCTCTCTGCGGCGCTGCTGGCGATCATGACCGCGACTGCCTCGGGTCCCTCCTATGAGGGTCGCATCCATCTGCCCTTCGATCTGGCGGTTGGAAACCAGCAGATCCTGGAAAAAGACACGTACCAGATTGCCATCGTGCCCGACCCGGACGGCTACTCGTTGAACTTTTTAGAGCAGGGGAAACCAGCCGCGGTGGTCAAGGGTAGCTTTCTGAGTGACCCAGACAGTCCCCCTCCCACCATGCCCGCAACCGGCACCCTGTTCTTGCGCTCCACCGATCTTCCTGTCCTCACCGACGAGGAGAGGCACTACAGTCGGACCGGGAGGCCGCAATACGAGGAAGCCACCCGAGACTGGGAGGCTACCCTACGCGTCTACGAACACCTGGATCCGGAGAACCCTGAGGTGCACTTCGTTTTTCAGCGGCGAGATGAAGATAGAAGGTGGGATGAGGTTCGGTTTATTCTCAAGCGCGTCGATCGGCAGGGCAGCGGCACCGGCGCCCTGGACTGAAGACCGACCACTACACGAGGACGGCGGCTCTCCCCGGCACTCACCGGGAGAAGGCTTTCAAATCTGGCAGATCCGGATTTTCTTCAGGAAATGATGACATGGGTCGACCACGGATCCTTTTTCACAACGACGGCCGCCGCCCTCTAATCTACTATCACGAGCCCCCCATGCAGAAGGAGGAATACGAAGCCCCCGTCGATGAACTCCTGCGTAAGATCAACCAGATGTACAAAATGACGGCGCCCCGCTCCCGAGTCTTCGGTTACTGGTTCGTCTGGGACCTGGACCGCCAACATTGGCCCAAACAGGGCACCAACACCGTGGAGGTGACGCTACTGAAACGGGACCCGGAGGTCACACCGGAACTGGCCGTTCGCGATGTGGAACTGGACGTGAAGTGCCTGATGGGGCAGAACTTTTTTAGAGGCTTTTCCGACCCCGACCTGGGTCCCTATCGGCGTACCAGCTGACCGAGTGTTTCGGGCCTTCCCACCCATCTGCACTTCGATTTCCAACCCGTGTCAGCGCTGAGGCCAGGGACTCAACCGAAGCCGGATCCCTCTCGAGCTCCTCGACGCTGGTGCCCATCGCTTGAGAGGATGGCAGGGACTCCGAAAACCGTGCAACAGACTCCCTCTCGACCCGATCCCCAGAGTGTGATCGAGGCTCACGACATCTGCAAGCGCTTCGGTCATGTGGAGGCCCTTCGAAACGCCAGCCTGAAGATCAGAAAAGGCGAGATTCAAGCGTTGGTCGGAGATAACGGAGCAGGCAAATCGACGCTGACCAAGGTGCTGTGCGGAGCCCTGCGGCCGGATTCAGGGACCCTCCGGTTCTGGGGCGAATCCACCACGGTTCAATCCATCCGCCACGCCCATGAGCTGGGAGTTGAAACAGTCTATCAGGACCTGGCTCTCGCACCAGATCTCTCCGTAGCCGCCAATCTCTTTCTCGGCCGGGAAGTGATTCGCCGCGGATGGAGTCGATGGCTGGGCGTCCTGGAGAGACGTGGAATGCTTCGCAGGGCCCGGTCGGCGCTCTCCGATCTGGGAGTCGAACTACCCTATCTGGACCTTCCCCTGCGCAATCTGTCGGGGGGGCAGCGACAGGCGGTGGCGGTGGCCCGCGCCCTGACCTGGGCGCGCACCGCCATCTTGATGGATGAACCTACCGCCGCTCTGGGACACCGCCAGACGGAGGTCGTCTACCAAGCCATTCGAAGGGCGGCCCGGAAGGGCCTGGCGGTGGTGGTCATCTCCCACGACATTCCCCGGATGGTCCGGTTCTCCGATCGGGTGGCCATCATGAGACACGGTGCCGTGATCGCCGACCGCCCCAGCGCCGGTTTAGGGGTCAGAGAAGTCATCGACCTGATGCTAGAGGGAAATGCAGAGATCCCCTCGTGAAAATTCCATGACGGAAAAGTCGAACTCATGCGGTGCGCCCGGTGATTGAGCCCGCAAGAGTCCCCAGCCGGCCAGGGCGATTCTACACCACCCTGCATTCCAGTCCCGCCCGCGTCGGTTTGGTGGTCGTAATCATGGTTCTGGCCTTCGGCTGGCTGTCTCCCAACCGGGCATTTTTCCGCGTCGACAACCTGTTTTCGGTGGCTTTGAACGCCTCCCTGTCCATGTTGATGGCCGCGGCCATGACCTTTCTCCTGGCCGCAAGGGAACTCGATCTTTCCATCGGAACCAATCTGGTGTTCTGCTCGGTCATCGCCGCCCGGACGATCACCTATCTGGGCGGCTCGCCAGAAGAAGTGGCCACTGGCCACTATCCCTATCTGAGTTGGGCCATCCTGGCTGGTATCTTCGCGGCGCTGGCAGCCGGATGTCTTTTCGGGTTGGTCAACGGACTCCTGGTGACGCGCCTGGGAATCAATTCGTTCATCGTCACCCTGGCCACCATGGGTATCGGATTAGGCGTGGCCCTGGTGCTGTCTGGAGGGCGGAACGTTCCCTACCTGCCCCGGACTCTGCAACTGGATTTTGGCATCCGAAAGCTGTTCGGAGTTCTGCCCGCACCCCTGGCCCTGGTCCTCTGCCTTTGTGCCATCCTTTGGTTCCTGCTCCGTTTCACCCGCTTCGGACTCTACACTCTGGCGGTGGGCTCATCCCGTGAAGCCGCTGAACGGGCTGGGATCGAGATCCGCAGCCACGTATTGAAGCTGTTCATGCTGATGGGTTTGATTTGCGGGGTGGCGGCCCTTCTCGATATCTCCCGTTTCGGCTCCACCAACATCGAAGGACACCAGACCGAGAACTTGAGGGCCATCGCCGCCGTCGTCATCGGTGGCACCTCCATGTTCGGCGGGGTGGCGACGGTGGCCGGCTCCATGATCGGTTCCTTGATCCCCGTGATTCTGGGGACCGGTCTGGTGATCTTGAGGACCGATCCCTTTTACCAGCTCATTTTGGTGGGCCTCCTGCTGATCGTGGCCGTCTACCTGGACCAGAGGAGACGCCAGAGCCTGGATACCTGAATAGGTGCCTTGCTCATTTGGTACGGCCGTGCCAAACTCCCGGGCGGTTGAGGGTGAGATTACTGAATGGACTACAGTCGGTGTTCTCCATAGTGGGTTGATCCTTGCAGCTGGCTTCCGCAATCTTACGATTGCAGCTCTGACCTTTTTCTTTCGGTCCTTGCATTGGAGGCCTTTTGGAACAACTAGAGCAGGTTCTGCTCACGGGCGATCGGCAAACACGCTTCTTCTTGAGTCGCGCGGCCTCAAGAAGGCCTACTTGTGACAGCTTATGGAGCCTTCCCTTGCGACACGTTCGAAGGGTTGCAGCGGTCGCCCTCCTGCTCGCTTTAATTTGGATCGCCTGCGGATGCAGCCCGTCCTCCAACCCAACCCAAGGAGACGCCGGTCAGAGTCGGACCCTGCTCATCGCCTGTGTGGTGGGCGTCGTGGGCGTACCTTTCTTCACCTCCATGGAATGCGGTGCCCGCGATGCCGCTGCCAATCTAGGCGTGGAATTGACCTGGCAGGGACCGCATAACTGGGACCTAGGCGATCAGGTGCGCATTCTGGAGGCAGTCCTGCAGCAGGATCCCGACGGTGTGGTGCTGGCGCCAGCTCATCCGCAGGCCATGATCTTCTGGACGCGGTCCATCATGGAGCGTGGCATCCCCGTCGTCACCGTCGACGGCAACCTGTCCGAACCCGTCGAAGTTCAAAACATCCGTTCCGACAACATCGCCGCCGGCGCGGCGGCAGCACGGATCCTGGGGGAAGCGGTCAGGGGCCGGGGAAAGGTCTTCGTGGTGGCCCTGATTCCGGGCCTGACCGCCAATGACGAACGTGTCGACGGTTTCGTGGACGAGTTGCACCGCGGCTATCCCCAGATGCAAGTACTGCCCATCGCCTATCCGGGAACGGACGGCACCAAGGCGGCCGAGATAACGGCGGCGGCCATCCAGGCCAATCCGGATCTGGTGGGGATCTACACCACTCAGTCGGGTGCCGCTCAAGGCGTTGCCAGCGCGGTTCTAGCGGCTGGAAAGAAGGGGCTGATCAAGGTTGTGGCCTACGATGCCGATCCCCAGCAGGTGGTGGACCTGAGAGAGGGCCTCTTCGATGCCCTGGTGATTCAAGCTCCCTACCGCCAGGGCTATGATTCGGTCCAACTGTTGGTCCAGATTCTCAAAGGGGAGGTCGAGGCTTCTTCGGTGCCTTACCAGCAGCACTCCCCCATCGTGGTGGCCACGCGGGAAAACCTCAATGACCCCGAAATTCAGAAGTTTTTCTACGCCACTGAATGCCGGTAACTATGGAAAGGTGTTGTAAAGGACCTCCATGAAGATCGATGACATTGAGGTGATCCATCTCAGCTACCAGATCCCTGCCGACAGGCACTTCGCGTACGCCGGGGGACGAATCACGGCCCGAGTGACCTCCCTGGTTCGGGTTCTGACCGATGACGGCCTCATTGGTTGGGGATCCGCTTACAGCCATCCAGCTCTGGTGCGTGTGATTGTGGAAGAACACTTGAAGCCGTTCCTGATCGGCAAGGATCCTTCCGATGTGGAGACGTTGTGGTGGCAGATGTACCGTCTCACCCGATGGTACGGCCGCAAAGGCGCCGCCGTCTCAGCCGTAGGTGCCCTGGACATCGCCTTTTGGGATCTGCTCGGCAAATCCGAGGGCCGACCCGTCTATGAATTGTTGGGAGGAAAGGAGGGCTCGGTTCCCGCCTACGCCAGTGCGCTGCTTTGGAACGACGATCTCGCCAAACTGTGCGAAGAAGCAACCCGATACGTCAGCCAGGGATTTCACCGAATGAAGATGCGTCTGGGCAAGAGCGAGACCTACGACGTAGCGGCCGTCCGGGCGGTCCGCGAGGCTGTCGGCCCGGACATCGACATCCTGGTGGACGGCTCGATGCGCTACAGCCGCGAACTGGCTGAAAAGATGGCCAAGGTACTGGCGCGGGAGAAGGTCTTTTGGTTTGAGGAACCTTTCGAGCCGGAGGACATCGACAGCTACACCCACTTGAGACAGAAAATCGAGGTGCCCATCGCCGCGGGAGAGAATGAATTCGGTCTGCAGGGTTTCCGGGAACTCTTGAGAGCCGGCGCTGTCGACATTGTGCAACCGGACGCCTGCCGCGCCGGGGGAATCACCGAATGCTACCGGATCGGTCAGATGGCCGCCCGGCATGGGGCTCGAGTCGCCCCCCACACCTGGAGTGACGCGGTCGCTCTGGTGGCCAACATGCACGTTGTCTCCGCTCTGGCCAACGCCGTGACCGTCGAAATGGATCGCACCGAAAATCCTTTAATCGACGAGCTGCTGGTACGCCCTCTCCAGATCAAAGACGGCCAACTCCACTTTTCAGGGTCTCCTGGTCTGGGCATCCAGCTCAACGAGAAAGTGGTGGAGCGATATCGAATGCCACCAGGTGAGCCTCTTCCCGACGGGGTCTATTCGGACATGATCTTCGGCGCCAAATACGACACCCCCAATGCACCCTACGGGCAAGCCTCTTGAAACGTCTGGTGCAGCCAGCTTCCGCACCACCCAAGCGGCAAGGTGCCAGCCGATCGTTTTTTCTTGCCACTTTTTGAAACCTTCAGGTGCCAAAAATATCTTCGATCCTGGCGCGCATCACCCCTGGGTCAACCTCGATCCCTGTCCAGTATTGGATGCTGATCACGCCCTGATTGACCAGCATTCCGATTCCGTCGATTACCGTACAGCCGTGAGCGGCCGCGTCCCCGATCAAACGGGTCTTCGGCGGATTGGGGATGACGTCGGCAACAACCATTTCCGGTTTCAGGGAGGCCAGATCCAGAGCCAGCCGGGCATCGACCTCCGGGAAAAGACCGATGGAAGTGGCGTTGACCACGATGTCGGCGGCGGCTGGCAAGAGATAATCCCCTTCCCAACGGACACATTCAACCGCCGTGGAGGTTTTCTTCTCCAGTAGCTGCGCCAGCACCCTGCCCCTTTTTTCCGTCCGGTTGACCACGGTGATTCGACTGACTCCGGCCAGGGCTGTCTCCACTGAGATCGCTCTGGCCGCCCCTCCGGCACCGAACAGGACCATTCTCTTGCCGGCTGGATCTACGAACTCTCGCAGCGACTGCAAGAAACCTTTCCCGTCTGTATTCTCTCCGATGAACCGGTCGCCACGCCGCACCACGCAATTGACGGCCTGCATGATTTCGGCCGACTCGCCCAGAGCGTCCAGATGCCCGATAACGGCCACCTTGTGGGGCAGCGAGCAGTTGAAGCCGGCCCAGCCCATGGCCCGAGCTCCCCGAACCGCATCGCCCAGCTTCTCCGGAGGCACTTCACAGTTGATGTAGCGCCAGGGAAGATTGTGGTGGGCAAAGGAACCGGTCAGCTGGCTCAGAAAATTCTGCGGCTCACTCATCCTCACCCCTCTAGATAGAGATCGGCATTGGTCGCACGATTTTCCTACTTGCCCGCTTGGATGGCCAGCCCGGATAATCGTTTTGACGTTCAGGTTCCGATTCGGCGGTCAGGACTCGGCATGGCCCCTGTTCGAGAGGTACCTTAACAGCTGTTTTTAAGAGACTTACGGGTAGATCTACGGTCGAGTTCAGGCGCCGCGGTGATGCGGTTCCAGGCACCATCCTTCAGATCGCGCAAATGAGCAGCCAACCATTCATCCCCGACGTGGATCGGCGGATCCTGAGAGCATGTTGCGAAAATCTATCGGAGATGAGGCTGATTATGCGACTTCAGAAACAGAGCCGCGCCCGTCAGGAAGCGGCGGGAAAGGCAGCCGTTCGAGTACTCACTGGAGCAATGCTCTACTGCAGTTTCCACACTGCAGTAGACCCTAGACGCCGGCGTCAATTGAATCGACCAATCCCCCGCCGCTCCCTTACGGTTGCGGTTCTGTGGGAGTTGCTCACAGCGGCGGCGGCGAGATCGGGACGGATCTAGAGGATTGGAGTTCGGCTCTGCTCTCTGTCTTACGATGGGTACTCTGGCCGACTTTTGAAAGATTGCCGGGCGGCCACCGTATGCCGTTCCTGCGATCTCAATGGACGGGAAGCAATCAATGAAAACCAAGGCGACACATGTTTGATGTGATCGGACTGGGTTGCAGCTGCGTGGATCTGCTGGCGGTGGTGCCTCAATTCCCGGGACCAGATGAGGAGATCACGGCCGTAGAGGCGGCTCAGCAGGGCGGCGGGGAGGTCGCCACGGCGCTGGTGACGCTAGCCCGTTTGGGCAGTTCGGCGTGCTACCTGGGGAGGGTCGGAGCGGACACTTTCGGCCGCCTCATGCAGCAGGAATTCGAACGGTACGGCGTCGACACCAGCCACATGGTGCTACAGGAAGAGGCGTTGTCCCAGGTGTCGATGATTCTGGTGGACCAGCAGACCGGCAAACGAACCATTGTGGCCTGTCCCCCCACGGCTTCCGAGCTGAGGCCGGAAGACCTCCCTTCTGGGCTCATCGAAGCGACTCAGGTTCTTCACCTGGACGGCACGCACCGGGCGGCGGCCCTGGAGGCGGCCGCCCGAGCCCGTCGTGCGGGCGTCACGCTTGTACTAGACGCCGACGTCACCGCCCTGGATGACTCCATCGAGCAGCTGATCCGGATCACAGATGTAGTGATCGCCTCCCGTCCCTTCGCGGAGTCATTTGCAGAGAGCAGCGACACGGACAAGGCCGTCGATGTTCTGCGGTCTCTAGGGCCTTCACGGGTGGTCGTTACTCTTGGGGAACAAGGCAGTATTGGCTGGGAGAAGGGAGCCACCCTGAGATGTCCTGCGTTTCCGGTCGAGGCCATTGACACCACGGGCGCCGGAGATGTGTTTCACGGAGCCTTCATTCATGGCATGCTTCAAAGATGGAATTTCGAGAAGGTCCTGGAATTTGCCTCGGCCGCAGCCGCCTTGAAATGCACGCAAATGGGCGGAAGGGCGGGAATTCCAGATTTCCCGGCGGCACTCGATTTCTTGAAGCGCCGGAAAGCGAAGAACTTCAACTAGCCCGGATTAGTCATGAGGCCTCGTCGCGAGGCCTCATGACTAATCCGGGCTAGCGATTGAGCTGTGACTGGAATCAGGAGGCGGCAGGTTTGGGACCGGACTGAGTCGGTTCAGGTTCCGGCGGCACTTATCTCCGGAGAGGCCAGTTGGCGCAGCTTCTGGGGGGCCAGAAGCGCCAGCAGAAGAGCCTTCTGCACATGGAGCCGGTTCTCCGCCTGCTCGTAAATCAGCGAAAAGGAGGCGTCCATGACCGCATCCGAGACTTCGTGGTTACGGTGGGCGGGCAAGCAGTGCATGAAGAAGGATTCCTTTCCCGTCTTTTCCATCACTTCGGGCGTTACCTGGTAGGGCAGAAGGACCTTCATGCGCTCGTTGGTCTCACTCTCCTTACCCATGCTCACCCAGGTGTCCGTGTAGACGGCGTCAGCGCCGGCCAGATCGTCCAGAGAATCCGTCCAGGCGTAGGTCGTCTCCGGAACAGTCTTCAAGCGGGAAAAATCTGCCTCTACCCATCGATCCGGCTGGTAGTGGGGCGGTGTGACAGCCAGAAAAGACATACCCGACAAAGCCGCTGCTTGAACGAGTGAGGTACAGACATTGTTCCCGTCTCCCACATAGGCGATCCGCTTTCCCTGCAACTGGCCCCACTTTTCCATCAGGGTAAAAAGATCGGCCAAGGCCTGGCATGGGTGCTCTTCATCAGTCAGCGCATTGATGACCGGGATCTCCGCATGACCCGCCAGGTCTTTCACCATCTCATGGGAAAAGGTGCGAGCCACCACGCAGTCAAACCAGCGTTCCAGATTCTTGGCGACATCACGTAAGGACTCCCTTTGCCCCATACGCTCCTCCTGGTAGTCCAGATACACGGCGTCCCCACCCAACTGCTTCATTCCCAGCTCGAAGGTCAAGCGGGTGCGCAGAGACGGCTTTTCGAACAGCAGGACGGTACTTCGGCCGAGGAGCATTTCCCGGGCTCCTCCGGGGCAATTCTTGACCTCGCGACTGGCCTTCAAGATTCCCTTCCACTGGGTGGGACTCAAGTCCCGCAACGAGATGAAATCACGGAGTGGCGGTTTCATATCTAATACCCTTCCTGACCGGTGGTCCCGCCTGCAGGAGAATTCTTCTCATGCAGAGATTCGGACCAGACCTGCCAGCGCTTGGCCCACTCGTCCAATTGTTGACGGATGGAGGCCAGTCCCGTGCTGCCTTTGTGGTTTCGAAGGCTCAAGACGCTCGACGGCTCCAGCACCTCGGCCACCTCTCCGGAAAGCTCCGGCAGAAACTCCTGGAACTGCTCCGGAGACAGGTCCTGCAGCTGTTGATCGTTCCTCAGACATTCCGCCACCAAGCCTCCCACTCGCTCGTGAGCCCGGCGAAAAGGGACACCCTGAGAGACCAAGCGTTCCGCCAGATCAGTGGCCATCAGAAATCCGCCCTGCAGATCCCGCTCCAACTTGCGGCGCTTCAACTGGAACTGACGGGCAAGAATTGGAAAGATGTGCAGCGTGTCCGTCACCGTATCGACGACCTCGAACAGATGCGGCTTGTCCTCCTGAAGGTCACGGTGGTAGGAGCTGGGGAGGGACTTCAGAAGTATCGCCACGGCCGTGGTGTGGCCCAGCACCGAAGCGGTTTTGCCGCGGGTCAATTCCAGGACATCGGGGTTCTTCTTTTGGGGCATCATGCTACTCCCAGTGCAGAGAGCGTCCGGCAGTTCCACCCATCCGACCGGGGTGCTGGAAAAGTACACGAAGTCCTCGGAGAAACGGCTGAGATGGAGCATCGTCTGGGACGCGATCTGCAGCAGCTCCAGGACGAAATCGCGGTCCCCGACGACGTCGTAGCTATTGGCAAAGGAGTCACGAAAACCCAGTTCTCGCGCCGTGAATTCGGGGTCCAGGGGCAGGGTGCTGCCGGCTAGAGCGCCCGCTCCCAGAGGGCTCACCGCGTGGAGCTCCTGGTAGAAGACGAGACGCTGATAATCCCGTCCCAACATCTCACAAAAGGCCAGCAAGTAGTGGGCCCAGGATAGAGGCTGGGCCGCCTGAAGATGGGTCCAGGCCGGCAACAGGTCTCGCTTCAACTCTTCGGCCCGCTCTAGCAACACTCCCACCAGGCCCAGGATGCCCTCTCTGCCACTGGTACGCAGCCTCCCGGCAGAAGAGCTTGGCGTCGGTGGCCACCTGGTCGTTGCGGCTTCGGCCGGTGTGCAGGCGCGCCCCCGGCTCCCCAACCAGCTCTTCCAGACGGTGCTCTAGGTTCATGTGAACGTCTTCAAGGTCCTCGCGAAACGGCAACGTCCCCGACCGGACCTCCTGTTCCATCTGTTCCAGCCCTTGCAGGATGGACTCGCCGTCAGAACCGCTCAGGATTCCTTGCTGGACCAGCATTCTCACGTGAGCCCGGCTGCCCCGAAGATCCAGTGATGCCAGGGCGGCGATCCCACTTCAATGAGGTCGTAAAGCGCTCAACCGCCTGATCCATCGAAGCGGAAAACCGTCCCGCCCACGGGGCCTTGGTCGCTTTGTCAGCTTTCTCTGTCACGTCTGCTTTCCCCGTCAAATCTCGTGCCGCACCCCGCGTCAACGGAATCGGCGCTCAAACAATCCCGGCTGGAAGCCCAATCGACCCACTCCCGTCACACGGTCGGCTTGGAGAGTGATGCCCGGTCCTTGTCAGCGACTCGCAACGCCGCCCCCAGTCGCAATCGCAAACCCTGCAACCGGATGAAGCCTTCCGCATCCGCCTGGCTGTAGACCGTGTCCTGCTCGAAGGTCGCGTAGGCGGGATCGTACAAGCTGTGCGGTGCGCGCCTTCCCTTCACCGTGCAGTTGCCCCGGTACAACTCGACCTTGACTTCTCCCGTTACCAGTTGCTGCGATTTCTCAATCAATTCGATGAGCAACTTCATCTCCGGGGCAAACCAGAACCCGTAGTAGACCAGTTCCGAGATGCGAGGGGCTAGCTCGTCTTTGAAGTGCTGCACCTCTCGATCCAGGGTGATGGACTCCAGTGCCCGATGAGCCTTGTGCAGAACGGTCGCCCCGGGTGTCTCGTAGACCCCGCGCGATTTCATCCCAACCATCCGGTTCTCCACCAGATCTACCCGACCGAGGCCATGCTGCCCAGCCAATTGATTCAAGCTCTCCAGAAGAGGCACCGGATCCAGCTCTTGCTGATTCAACGAAACCGGCACGCCCTTGTCGAACCCGATGACCAACTCGACCGGATCCACGGGAGCTACTTGTGGATTTGCGGTGCGGAGAAAGATCTCCTCGGGGGGCGGCTGCCAGGGATCTTCCAGAATGCCCCCTTCATAGGAGGTGTGCATCAGGTTTTGATCGATGCTGTAGGGTTTCTCCTGGGTGGATGTGATCTCGATTCCACGGCGTTCCGCATACTCGATCAGATCGCTTCGACCTTGAAATTCCCAACTTCTCCAAGGCGCCAGAATCTTCAGGTCCGGCGCCAGAGCTTGATAGGTCAACTCGAAGCGTACCTGGTCATTTCCCTTTCCCGTCGCCCCGTGGGCCACGCAATCAGCTCCCACCCGACGAGCCACCTCCACCTGAGCGCGGGCAATCACCGGACGGGCCAGAGAGGTGCCCAGCAGATACTCTCCCTCATACAGGGCATGGGCCTGGATGGCCGGGAAGACAAAGTCGCGCACAAAAGTCTCTCGAACGTCGGAAATCACCACCTCCTGAGCTCCCGTCCGGTAAGCCTTCTGCTCGATTTCGTCCAGGTCCTCCCCCTGACCGACGTCCGCCAGAAAAGCCACAATCGGGCACCCGTAGAGCTGGCTTAGCCAATCCAGCATCACCGAAGTATCCAGCCCCCCGGAATAGGCCAGGACGATCTTTTTCACACCGCTCGCACCTTGCTCCATAGATCCTCTCTCACTTTCTGGGTGTCGTAACCTTCCGCCACCACTGCTAACAAGGTGTCTTCGCCGGCCACCGTCCCCAGGATCTCCTTGAGTCCCAACTCATCGATTCGATAAGCCACCGCCCCCGCCATGCCGGCTTCCGTATGCAGGACCAGTAGATTCCCACTGGCTTGACAGCTTCGCACCGGAAGGTCCGGCAACCGTTCCAGTTGCGTATATTTATACTTTCCATCGCCGGTCGGAGTCTTGACCACACTCAACTCTTTGAGGTCCCGCGACAGCGTGGCCTGCGTGACTCCAAAACCGGATTTATCCAGTAATGTACGGAGTTTTTCCTGATTGGAAATCCATTCTCGTCCAATCACTTCCAGAATCGTCCGGTGCCGTCCAATCTTTCTCATATACACACCTAGACGTATATTTATGTTACCAGCTCGGTACTTGTCAAGTTTGGTCCCAAGAGTTTCGCAACAAGGTGGGCCCAAGAGACCTCCAGAGCGGAGACCGGAGCTACAATCGCTAGATTGTAGATTAACTACTTTATAATCAATCCTTTACTCTTGATTTCGCACGAACGCAGCTCCCTTCACAATCCGCCAATTTACCTTTTGAGACATCCTCATTCTTGTTGGCGACACTCGACCACCGAAGGAAGGCGAAGGAACGCCTTCCTTCACAGCTACCCAGCACTGCAGAGGTCATCACGGTTTGCGTTTTTCTGTAACTTCTGAGACAGTCTGCGGCTGCCCAGGGGAGCGGGTCGGCAAACCGCCCGATTCAATCCCGGTGGATCGAGCAGCTTCGGTCACGGCGAAAAGGGATAAGGAACATCTCGATGCGACACTTTCAACCCGATGAACTCATGGACCTGACGGTGCGGCTCCTGAAGGCAGCAGGCGCCTCTGAAGAGCATGCCCAAGTGGTGGGCGAGCACCTGGTAGCCGCCAACCTGGCCGGACATGACTCGCACGGTCTCATCCGCATTCCCCAGTACTACCGAGACGCCCACGAAGGGAAACTGGCCCTCGGCGCTTCGGTCGAAATTCTGCGCGAAAACTCTGTGTCCGCTCTGCTGGACGGCCACTGGACCTGGCCATCGAGAAGGCCCGAGCCAAGGGTATGTCCAGTGTGGCGGTGCGGCGCTGCTACCACGTCGGCCGGGTGGGAACCTATCCCCTCCGGGCCGCTCGTGAGGGCTTGATCGCGCAGGTCTGGTGCAACGGCCGAGGCGTGGCCAGAGTGGCGCCCTGGGGAGGCCGGGAGGCCAAACTATCTACCAACCCCGTGGCCATTGCCATTCCCGCCCCGGAGTCCCCCATCCTGGTCGACATCACGACCAGTGTCGTGGCTGAGGGGAAGGTTCGTCTGGCCCGCAACAAGGGCGAGTCGGTGCCGCCAGGGTGGATCCTCGACCGTGACGGCGAACCCACCCAGGATCCAGCTCGGCTTTATGAAGGGGGTACGATCCTGCCCGTGGGCGGTGCGGTGGGGCACAAGGGATACGGCTTGAGCATGATTGTGGATCTCCTACGGGGGGGGGTCTGAGCGGCTCCGGTTGCGGCTTCATGCCCGGAACCCGGCCGGGCAACGGTCTGTTCATTCAGTTGGTCAATCCCGCTCTTTTTCTGCCGCCGGACGAATTCCTCCAGATGGTGGGAGAATACACCCGCTATCTCAAGGACTCTTCCACAGCCCCCGGCGTTTCCGCCATTCTCCTGCCGGGCGATCCTGAACTTTCCACTGAAGCGGAACGTCGCCGCCAGGGGATCCCCATCGACGACGGGACCTGGCAACAGGTCACCCAAGTAGCCGTTGAGCTGGGAGTGCAGCTGTAACGATCTTGAAGGAGGTACGTTCGTGAGAACGCAGACACAACCTATTCATTATGAATGCTTTCTTCTGCAATCTTACGATTGCGAACGTGTTTAGCGCCTTGCCTTTGCCTGTGCCCTTTTCCGGTAACAATCTCGCGTTTTTCTCGAGTGGGGCTAAACAGGTACTACGATTGCAGACCGCTCGGTCTGGGGCGGTCAGATCAAGCAATCTTCCGGAAGGTGCGGTAAAGAGTGTCCCTTTGGGCGGGGGTAAAACCGGCCTTTTCAATCACCCGCAGCAGGTCCTGCCGATTGGCCCGGTAACTGGCTCCGGCCTGTCTGATGACATTTTCCTCGATCATGACACTGCCTACATCGTTGGCTCCGAAGTGCAGGGCAATCTGCGCCACCTTGAGACCCTGGGTAAGCCAGGAAACCTGAATGTTTGGAACGTTATCCAGGTAAATTCGGCTGACGGCCAGCAGCAACAGGTACTCGACTGGCCCAACCTCTTCCCGAATCGAGTCCTGCATGGGAGTTCCTTCCAGCTGCACGTTCCAGGGGATGAAGGCCACGAACCCCCTGGTCTCATCCTGGAGACGCCGGATGCGATCCAGGTGCTCGACCCGATCTTCAAGACTCTCTCCCCCGCCGATCATCATCGTCGCCGTGGTCAACAATCCCTCCTGATGGGCCACCCGCATCACTTCCAGCCATTCGGCGGCACTACACTTTCCCGGGCTGGTTTCGCGTCTCATCCTCTCTACCAGAATCTCGGCTCCCCCTCCGGGAATGGAATCCAGACCCGCCTCTTTGAGCCGTCGGATGGACTCACGAGGACTCAGCTTGCTGAGCCGAGCCAGCACTACGATTTCCGGTGGAGAAAAGCAGTGTAGGTGAATTCGATAGCGCTGGCGGATGGCTCGTAGCAAGTCTTCGTAATAATCGATTTTCAGCTTGGGGTGCATGCCCCCCTGCATGAGAATTCCGGTGCCACCCAACTCGATGGTCTCCTCGATTTTCTGAAAGATTTCCTCCTGCGGGAGAACGTATCCGCCCTCCTCGTTGGGCTTTCGATAGAAGTTGCAGAAGGTACACCGGGCCACACAGACATTTGTGTAGTTGATGTTTCGGTCGATCAGGAAGGAGACGATGCCGTCGGGATGTTTTCGTCGACGTGCGGAATCGGCTGCGTTGCCGACTGCCTGAAGCTCACCCGATCGCAGCAGGCAGAGCGCTTCTTCCGGTGCGAGCCGGCTGCCTTCGCAGACCCGATCCAAAATGGCTTCAATGGAAGACATCCTAATCATTGTAGGAACGGCGCGTGGGGAATACAAGAAATGGGAGCGAAGACCAGAGGAGCACGAAGCTACCGTAGGTGACCCGCTAAAGACCACTCCAAAGGCTTGTTCACCCAGGTCTCAGCACACCATCAATCTGTGGGGTGCGACGATTGCGCGGTGGTCACTCCCTGGGAGAAGGAGAGGGGGGTTCGTTAAGGGGCGCACAAGTTCGCACCTCTTGACCGAATCCGGCCGGCACTGTCACCTCGATGCAGCAACACCGACCGGAGGTCAGTCGTTCCCCTACCAGCTGTCTCTGCGAGGCTTGCCACCTCCGAAACCTTGCCGGTTCTCCCTAGGCTTGGCTTCGTTGACGATGATGGACCGGCCCTCGATCTGAGAACCATTCAATTTGTCGGCCGCAGCCTGCGCCTCGTCTGTGGTGCTCATTTCCACAAAGCCGAAGCCCCTAAACCGAGACGTCATCCTGTCCGTGATGACGCGGGTCGATTCTACAGTTCCGTGGGTCGCAAAAAGTTCTTCCAATTGACGATCGTCGGTCGAGTAGGGCAAACCGCCCACGTACAACTTGTTACTGTTCATGTTCTCCTCCTTAGAGAATCCACCAGATTCGATTGGGACCCGTCAAAGCGGGGCAGAACATGGACAGGCGGAGTGCAAGCCACGTTCGTCCGGTTTGTTAAGGGGTTTCTTGCGCTTCAGGTGTGACAGTTCACATCAGGCCTTCTCTTCAAACTTTAGGTGCTGCTTCAGGAGACCTGAAACTGAAGAAGTCTAATTACGGTACCCCGACTGAACAAGCCAAGTCAAATCGAGCTGCTGTGAGATCTGGAACTTCAATCGGGTGAGGAGAGGAGGCGACCCGATACGTCCTCAACTGCCCGGATCGCCGGCCGGAGGCCTGATCGGGGGAAAACAGCACCTCATTTCCCCCGGGGAGATATCGGTAGATTCGTCTTGATCTATCGGGTTCTACTCTTGGGAACGCTCAGATACCCCACCACAAAGGACTTCTCTACCTTGTTCACCAGGATCTCGTAGGGATGCTGGAAACCGTCGACGTAGAAGTAGATGGGTTCGTTGATGGGCTGATCCTTCTTCTGAATCCGCTTGCGCCCGGAAAAGATGTCCAGATCGTAGCGCTGTTTCCGGAAGTCCGCGTCCCTCAGTCGAAGCGAGACGTCGAGCGTTTTCATGAATCCGCTTTTTTCGGAGATTTCGAAGTGGTAGTAGGCCCGCTCAACAGTGTCTTTCAGAGCCGCCAGCCGTTCTTCCGTAGTGGTGACCTGGGACTGCAGCTGCCCGATGGATTCTTCCTGCGATTCAATATCGGTGTGGTTCTGGTTGGAGGAATCTCGAAGGTCGGCAATGTTGGCGTTCGCCTGCTGGACCCGCTCTGAGATTTCCCCAGTCTGCGTCCTGAGGGTCTCCATTGCGCTCCGCTCCGCCTTGTTTCTATGAACCGCTTCCAGATTCCGGGTTTGCTGCTGCTGGCTCTTCAAATCCGCATACAGGTTTTGATACTGGCGAATCTGCCGCTTCTACTCCGAGATCTGAGTCTGACCGACTGAAATCCCCTGGTGCAACTCACCAATCTCGCTCTGGGACACCTGAAGTTCCTGGCTCACGCTACTCCACTGATCCTGGCTGGAGCGGATCTCCGTCTGAAGCTGGGCGATCTGTTGTCTCGAGTCGGCCAGAAAGAACATCAGAGCTCCGAGCGACAGAATTCCGAGCACCGATGCCACCAGCCATTTCATAGAGCGTCCCGACCTAGATTTCGAGCCAGACACGGCCTGACGTTTCACTTGGGGTCTATCATCCACGCGGGAAAACAGCGGATCCTTGAATTCCCCGTTCAGGTTCTTGGCGTTCATATTCCCTCCTATCCCTGATTCCAACTCGTCCCGAATTCGTGTTCCATTTTTCATAGACCAGAAAGGCCGTCAAAGGTTTCAATCCTGCGGTCGGCAGCTTCTCAGGGGCCTTTTTCCTTCTTGGCGAGGCGTGCCGCCGAACCCCGTCCACAGCTATCAGGACCCCGGCATTCCTGTGCTATAGTCAGCCCATGGCTGCCCGCAAGATGCACATGAATCTGATCATGATCTTGATGGCCATCGGTTTGCCCGCCTTGATCTTCTACAACATTTTTTTCTCGGGGCCCGCACCCCGCCTGGAGATTGCCGGCTTCGATGATCTCCGGCAAACCATCCTGGAAATGCAGTCCGTGAACTACCGAATCCATAGCGTCCAGAACGACCGGGGAGTTGTACGCGTGAACATCGTCCTGGCCCTCCCTCCTCTCAGCGACGACGACATTCGGGTCGCCACCCTGAACGTCCTTTACGACTTGCAATCGTTGATCGGCAGGAAGGAAACCCTGAGTGTCTGGTCCGCTAGCGAAGAAACACCTGGCCAATTGCAGTTTCAAGGGATGGCCTTTTTCTCCGCCATCACGGAGAATACGCATTTCAAAAGCGCAAACGAGTTGCAGTGAGGCTAAAAAAAACTTCCCTCCATGCCGCCCATCGGCGCCTGGGGGCCAAAATGGTAGAGTTCGCCGGATGGGAGATGCCGGTTCAATACAGCGGTGCTCTTCGAGAGCATCTGACAGCCCGCAAGGGCGTCACCCTGTTCGATGTCAGCCACATGGGACGGTTCGAAATCAGGGGCAAAGACGCCCTGTCGAACACCAATCGAATCACTTGCAACGATGTCTCCCGCCTGGAGGATGGACAGGCCCAATACTCGGCCCTTCTCTATCCTCAAGGAACTTTCGTAGACGACATCGTCGTGTACCGTCTCTCCTCTGAGCGCTTCCTGTTATGCGTCAACGCCGGAAACCGAAAAGCGGATCAGCAGTGGATTTGCCGCCACCTGGAGGGTCAGGTTGAATTTACGGATCGCAGCGAGAAATGGGCCCAACTGGCCGTTCAAGGGCCGAAATCTGAGAAGATCCTCCAGCCGCTGTGCGACACCGATCTGTCCAGACTGGGGCGATACCGATCGCAATTCGTGCAGGTTCTGGGATCGGAGTCGCTAATTTCCCGGACCGGATATACCGGTGAAGATGGCTTCGAGCTATATCTTACACCGGAGGCGGCGGGACGGATTTGGAACCGATTGCTGCAGTCGGACCAAGAGACGGAAGTGCTTCCGGCGGGTCTGGCATCCCGCAACACCTTGAGACTGGAAATGGCCTATGCCCTGTACGGTCACGACATCGATTCGACCACGACACCACTGGAGGCCGGCTTGGCCTGGCTGGTGAAGCTGGACCAAGAGGATTTCGTGGGACGCGAGGCTCTAATCGCCCAGAAATCGTCCGGGGTGGAGCGCCGCCTGAGTGGATTCGAACTGATCGAACGAGGAATCGCCCGCGACCAGTATCCGGTCTTTGTCGAGGGTACCCGAGTTGCCCAGGTCACCAGCGGCAGTTTCGCCCCCTCCCTGAACAAGGCCATCGGCCTGGTTTATCTTCCTCTTCAGTACTCCCGACCCGGTCAAGAACTGGAAGTCGAGGTACGGGGAAAAAGGCTGCGTGGACGGGTCGTCCCAATCCCCTTCTACCCGTCGGGGGCCACCAGTTGAATGCCCCTTCTTTTTAGGATAAAAACCTGGGCAAACCAGGACGGGTGAGCGATCGAACGAGAGTAGCATGAGAAAGATTCCAAAGGATCTCTTCTACACCAAGGAACACGAATGGGTGGGAATGCAAGACTGGGTCGGCTCGATCGGCGTCACCGATTTCGCCCAGAGCGAGCTGGGAGACGTGGTCTTCGTGGAACTGCCGGAAATCGGAGCTAGTTTTCGGGCAGAAGATTCCCTGGTAACCGTCGAGTCGGTGAAGGCCGTGTCTGACGTCTACGCACCATTATCGGGAGAAGTAGTGGAGGTCAACGAAAAACTGATCGATGCGCCCCAGCTCGTCAACAAAGACCCCTACGGGAACGGCTGGATGGTGAAGCTGCGGGTAGACGACTCGAAGCAGCTGACCACGCTTCTGGACCCGGGTCAATACGAAGCTTACTTGAAGGAAGAATCCGGAGAGTAGGGCCGGTTATCAGCAGCCGAAAGTACCCGCAATGCGCTACACATCTCTCACTCCTGCAGAGCGTCAAGAGATGCTGTGGGTGATCGGCCTGGAGAGAGTTCAACAGCTCTTCGACTGCATCCCCCAAAACCTGAAGCTGAAGGCGCCGCTCAAGCTATCTGAAGCGATCCCGGAAACCGACATCCTGCATCTCTTTAACTCCCTGGCGCAGCGCAACACCTCCGCCGATCGATTCACTTACTTTCTGGGAGCCGGCGCCTACCACCACTTCATTCCCACCGTGGTCGACACCCTGGTCTCCCGCTCCGAGTTCTACACGGCCTACACTCCCTACCAGCCGGAAATCAGCCAGGGGACTCTGCAGACAGCTTTCGAATATCAATCGTTGCTCTGTCAACTAACGGGTCTGGAGGTGGCCAACTCGAGCCTCTACGACGGCGCCAGTGCCCTGGCCGAGGGCGTCCTCATGGCAGCCCGCGTCACCCGGCGCAGGAAAGTCCTGCTGCCGGCTAACCTCCACCCCGAATACCGACGAGTTGTGAACACCTACGTGGCGAATCTCGAGATAGAGTTGATCGAAGTTCCCTTTACCCAACAGGGATCCCTGGATCTGGATCAACTGGAAAAGCTTTTGACTTCGGATTGTGCCACCGTCGTCGTACAATCCCCCAATTTCTTTGGGACCATCGAGCCTCTGGAAGAAATCAGCCGACTGGCCCGAGATGCAGGCGTTTTGGTGCTCGCCGCCGTGGCCGAGGCCATCTCGCTCGGAATCCTGAAGCCACCCGGAGAGCTGGGCGCCGACATCGTCGTGGGGGAGGCTCAGTCCTTCGGGATTCCACTGGGGTTCGGCGGACCCTATCTGGGCTTTTTTGCCACTCGAGACCGTTACAAGCGTCAGATGCCGGGACGCCTGGTGGGGCAAACGGTCGACAGCCAGGGAAATCGAGGTTTCGTGCTGACGCTGGCCACCCGGGAACAACACATCCGGCGCGAAAAAGCGACCTCCAACATCTGCACCAATCAGGGACTGTGCGCTTTGATGGCCACAATATTTCTGTGCACCCTGGGCAAGCAAGGAATTCGGGAGCTGGCCGAACACAACCTCAAGAAGTCACACTACCTGCGCCGCCAGCTCCAGGATGAAGTGGTGTTCTCAGGACCCAGTTTCAACGAGTTCGTGATTCGCTGCCCTGCAAACCCCCACGAGATCAACCGTCGACTGTGGAAAGAGGGGATCGTCGGAGGCCTCCCCCTTGGCCAATACTTCCCCGACCGTCCCGATCAAATGCTGGTCTGCGTGACCGAGGCGAATCGAAGAGAGACGATCGACCGATTCGCCCGAGCAGTCCAGACCGTGAAGGTGGCCTGATGTCCCGAACCACCCAGACCTTCAGTCTGAACGAGTCCCTGGTGTTCGAAGTCTCCTCTCCCGGCAAGAGAGCCTACAGCTTGCCCAAACTCGACGTCGAGGACGTGCCTGCCGAGGAGATTCTGGGCGCCGGCAACGTACGCGACGAAGTGACGGGTTTTCCCGAGGTCAGTGAGGTGGAAATCGTTCGCCATTTTACACGCATCTCCACTTGGAACTACCACATCGACATGGGGCTGTACCCCCTGGGCTCGTGTACCATGAAGTACAACCCCAAGCTGAATGAACGGGTGGCCAGGTTGCCGGGGATCGCTTTGGCCCACCCCCTCCAGGACTCGGATCACAGCCAGGGGAACCTGGAAATTCTCTTTCGGCTGCAGGAGTGTCTGCAGGAACTCACCGGTTTAGAGGCGGTGACGCTGCAACCAGCTGCGGGCTCCCAAGGCGAACTGGCCGGCATTTTGATGGTACGCGCCTACCACGCCCACCAGCGCCATCCCCGCAAGTACGTCCTGATTCCGGACTCGGCGCACGGTACCAATCCGGCCAGTGCCGTCCTGGCCGGCTATCAAGTGATCTCCATCCCCTCGGATTCCCATGGACGGGTCGACATCCAGGGACTGACGGAGAAGATGGACGAGGAAGTGGCCTGCCTCATGCTCACTAATCCTAACACATTGGGTATTTTTGAAGAGAACATTCAAGCCATCGCCGATATCGTCCACGCGAAAGACGGCTTGCTCTACATGGATGGAGCCAACTTCAACGCCCTACTCGGTCAGGCCCGTCCCGGCGATATGGGAATCGACGTGCTGCATCTGAACCTGCACAAGACCTTTTCCACCCCCCACGGCGGAGGGGGCCCGGGAGCCGGCCCCGTTGCCTGCCACTCGCGGCTGGCACCCCATCTACCGGTACCCGTTCTGGGTCGCCGCAACGGTTCGATTCGCCTCGACTACGACCGGCCCCTCTCCATCGGTCGTCTGCACGCCTTCCACGGTAATTTCGGAATGGTAGTGCGAGCCCTGTGTTACATCCTGAGCTGCGGAAAAGAGGGGCTGGAGGAGATCTCCGAAACGGCGGTCCTCAACGCCAACTACATCCGCAAACGACTCGAGGAACACTACGAACTGGCGTATCCGACCGCTTCCCTGCATGAGGTGGTGTTTTCCGACAAGCGGCAGAATCCAACCGGCGTCAAGACCCTCGACATCGCCAAGAGGCTGATCGACTACGGATTTCATCCACCCACCATCTACTTCCCCCTCATCGTCCACGGAGCTCTCATGATTGAACCGACGGAGAGTCCAAGCAAGCAGGAAATCGACGCCTTCGTCGAGACCATGATTGACATCAGCCGCGAAGCCCGCGAGGAATCAACCCGGGTCACAGAAGCCCCCACCCGGGCCCGGCTCCGTCGGCTCGATGAAACTCAAGCCGCTCGCTCGCCCGTCCTCCGCTGGCAAGCCTCCGCCACAAAGGAACCGTCTCCGTAGGTTAAAAACCGGTGGCTCTACGACTTTGCAGGGGCAGGGCCCGTTTGATCGGAATCCTCGGCAGTTCCGGTCAGAGGCGAAGCTACTTGCTTGACGTAAACCTCTCGCTGCGGAAAGGGAATCTTGATCCCCGCCTTTCCCAGAGCCTTGTAGATACCCGTATTCAATGCATCTAAGACCGTGCCCTTGAGGGTCGGCTCGTCCACCCAACAGAGCAACTGGAAATCCAGCGACGAATCGCCAAAAGCGCGGAAGCGGACGCTAGGTTCCGGATCCTCACAGACGTGCTCGGTGCCATGGGCCACCTCCAGCAGAAGCTGGCGCAGCTCGTCGATGTCGGTGCCGTAGGCCACTCCAATCGGCACCCGAATCCGGTGCTTCGGCCAGGGTCCTCCGCTCTCGTTGATGACCTTCGAGTTCCCGATGACCGCATTGGGCACAGTGATCTCTACGTCGTCCCGGGTTAGAATGCGCGTGCTGCGGATGCCTATATTTGTGACCCGGCCGCGCTCTCCACTGGAAAGGACCACAAAATCTCCAATCTTGTAAGGAGCGTCGGCCAGAATGAAAATCCCGGCAAACAGGTTGGCCAGGGTGTCGCGCGCCGCGAATCCGACAGCAATTCCTATTATGCCGGCCGATGCCAGCCAACCCGTTATGTCGATGTGCCAAGAAACCAGCAGAAAGTACGACGCAGCCGCAATCAGAGCCACATTCGCAGCCATTTCGAAAAGCGGCACGGTGGCGGTTTGGATGATCGGAAAGCGATCCAGTTCATGCATCCAGTCGATGATGATGTTGGCCAGCCGGATTCCAAAAAAAAGCCAGATGAGGATCACCAGAGAGCCGACGATACCCTGACAGATCCAGTCAAACGGCTGCGGTAGCTCCAATATCTCCAGACCGAGCGCCACCCCCGCTAGAATGACCGTATTGAAGATGGGTTTGTGAACAATCTCCAGGATCTGGTCATCGATCTCGGCAGCCGTTCGCCTCGTCAGCCGGGCGAGACCCCGACTCAAGGTCCAGTCAGCGATTTTGGCGAGGACCAAAGCCACAGCCATGACCACCAGGGCCTGGACGGGAGGGCTTTCCCCAAAAAACGAAAGACTGCTCCGGATGACATCAATGCCCATCTCTTTCTCCTTCCGTCGCCCCAGGAAAGATCCTCCGCCTCACCAGGCGCGTCGTAAAGATCTGGACCCAAGGTGCCGACTCGGTCTGGTCATTGTATTGATCGCTTCTGGTCCGCTCAAGGCTGCGGCCTTTTCTATCCAACAACCCTCTGGGTACTCCCGGTCAGCTGGTGAGAAACTGTCCGAGAGTCGGGCTATGATGGGGCTTGTGGCCACCAGAAATCAGCCCGTCCCCGAGAGTTCCTGCCTCTTTTGCCGAATCGCACGGGGCGAGATCTCAAGTTACCAAATCATGGAAGATCGGCACTGCCTGGCATTTCTGGATCACCGTCCCCTGTTTCCGGGACACTGCTTGCTCATCCCCAAGTTGCACTTCCCAACCCTTGCCGACTTGTCCGAGTGTCTGGTGAAACCTCTTTTTCAAAACGTGCGCCTGCTGGCTCGGGCCGTGGAACACAGCCTGCAGGCCGAGGGATCCTTCGTGGCACTCAACAATCGGATCAGCCAAAGCGTACCCCATCTTCACATCCATGTGGTCCCCAGGCGAAGGAAGGATGGACTCCGTGGGTTTTTCTGGCCCCGAACCCCTTACCGCGATGAAGCTCATATGGGAAAAACACAGGCCCGGCTGCGAGCCAGCATTGCCACGCTGACAGATCAGTCAGCAGGATCGTGAGTGGGCGATGCATAGTAGTATATAGTCTGAGCGTGCCGTTTCTCTACAATTGGCGGCGATTCTGGGTCTGTGTCGGAATCCTCTTCGTCCTTGAGATGGGCACCATTGTAGCCTTTTGCGGGAAGATGTTTCAGTGCGGATGCACCCTGACGGCCGGCTTGACCCACTGCAACATCTACACGGCAGAACCCCACCCGTGTCCGTGGTGCAGCCACGGATGGCCGGGATTTTACCTTCCCTTTTCGATCGTCGTGGCCGGTACGGCCTTGTTCACAATTTGGGGTTGGAGACAGAGTCAAGGGGGCTTCTGGTGGGGTCTCTCGAGTGGGATCGCCGGGTATCTCCTCTGGGGGAACCTGGCCGGCCTGGCGACGGCTGCCTACCACCGCTACCCACGCATGTACGGTTGGGATTTGGAGCCCGTGTGGAGCATGCTTTTCTAGTGTTGTGCCTCAGAAGTTCGTTGCATTAGTCGGCGATCCATGTGCGTCTCTGGCAAGGCGCGCTGACGACGACATACCCAGTATATTTCAAGAAAGCGCAACACAGCCAGAGGCGCAGAGGGCCGTCGAATGATGTGACGTTCTTCTGGGACACGACACTAGTATTTCGCTGCGGAAATAGGACGACCCTCTGCGACTGAAAACGGCTGGGATCCGTGATTGAGGCATTTCCTCGATCTCCTCTAGAGTGCACCCAGATGGGCTAGCAGCAGGCGATTGACCTGAGCCGAAGCTTCCATCTGTACCATGTGCCCGGCGCCGGGGAGGATCTCCAACTGCACCTCCGTGGCGATTCCCTGCCCGTGGGAGGCGGGAATGATTCGGTCCTCCTCTCCCCAGATCACCAGGCGGGGAACCTCGAGATCGGCGAGTTGATCGCGCAGTTGCACGGACTGCCGGCCCTGGGTGCAGAATTGGTTGGCGATGGACTCGAGGGCCGGCTTCACCCCATCGATCCGCTTGAACCGGAGAACGTCCTCGACGAACTGCCGGGTGATCAGCGCCGGGTTGCTGAACAGCTTCTGCAGATGGGGCTTGAGGTCCTTTCTCTTCTGGGAAGCGACGAAGCCTTCCAGGTAGGAGCCATCGATCTCCGTTCCCAGGCCTGCGCTGCCGATCAAAGCCAAAGAGTGCACCCGTTCCGGATGATTTCTTGCCAGAGTCAAGGCAATGGCCCCGCCCATGGAGTGGCCCACCAGGTGCGCTTTTTGGATCTCCATAGCCTCCAGGAAGCCGACCACGACTCCGGCCAACTCGTCCAGGGTCCCCTGCTCTACCTGCTTCGTCGAGGCGCCGTGTCCAGGCAGGTCGAGAGCATAGACGACATGCTGGGTCGCCAGGGCTTCATGATTGAACAGCCAGTTGTTCAGGTCACCTCCGAACCCGTGAATCAGCATCACCGGGGAACCGTTGTCACCCCTCTTCAGGTAGCGGATGCTGCGGCCCAGGATCTCCACGCTCTGGGTCAACTCCTCCTCCAGGGTCTCTGGTGCCGGAGGCACATAGCTCGCCCGAAAATCAGCTACAAAGGTGTCAATTTCAGCCTTTGGAGTTTCGGCTGCCCCGATGACCGCGAGCAGGGCACCCACGGGCAATGTCTCTTCTTCCGAGGCCACCTGACGACACAGCACGCCTCCCTCGTGCGCCTCCACTCCCGCCAGAATCTTATCGGTCTCCACTTCCAGAACCTCATCACCGGGAGAAAGTGTCGTTCCTTCCTCCAGAAGCCATCCGGTCACCTTTCCCTCCTGCATGGAGAGGCCCCATTTGGGCATGGTCAAGGGTCGAATGGTTTGGCTCATTTTCGGTACTCCATGACGGCGTTTACCGCTTCCTCGACACCGGGGGCGCTGGGAATGTAGAGATCCTCCAGAACGTCGCTGAAAGGCACGGGGACGTGGGGCGGAGTGACCATCCGGATGGGGGCCTTGAGCGCGCCGAAAGCGTTCTGAGAGACCAGGGCCGAGACGTCCGTCGCGATGTTGCAACGGGGGCTGGCTTCATCCACCACCACCAGGCGACCCGTATTTTCCACGCTCTCGATGATGGTGTCTTCGTCCAGGGGTGAAGTGGTGCGCAAATCCACGATTTCGCAATCGATTCCCTGCTTGGCGAGGGACTCCGCCGCCTGGCTGGCCATGTGAACCATGCGTCCCAGCGTAACGATCGTCACGTCATCGCCTTCCCGCAGCAGGTTGGCTTCGCCGAACGGAATCGTGTAGGACTCCTCCGGCACGTCTCCCTCGAGGGAGTACAGCAACTTGTGCTCGCAAAAGATGACGGGATCTTCATCGCGAATGGATTCGATGAGCAGACCCTTGGCATCGTATGGATTCGAGGGGACCACGCATTTCAAGCCGGGTATATGAGTGAAGATGGGGTACAGACTCTGGGAGTGTTGGGCGGCCGCTCGCAAACCGGCTCCGATCATGGTGCGGATGACGACCGGCGTCTGGACTTTCCCCCCGAACATGTAACGAAACTTGGCGGCTTGATTGAAGATCTGGTCGAAACAGACACCCATGAAGTCGATAAACATGAGCTCCACGACCGGGCGTAGGCCGGAGGTGGCGGCACCGATTGCAGCGCCGATGAACGCCGACTCGCTGATGGGAGTGTCCATCACGCGGTTGCCGAACTGGGGCCATAGCCCCTTGGTCACACCCAGCACGCCTCCCCAAGCGTCCTTCTCTCCATCCGTGCCCTCGCCGCCGGCAATATCCTCGCCCATGATAACGATTCGCTCGTCGCGCGCCATCTCCTGACCCAAGGCCTCATTGACGGCTTGTTGAAAGGTTCTTTTCCTGGCCATAACTCATTCCCCGGTGCGTCAGTAGGTAACGTAAACGTCCGTCAACAGATCCGCGGCATCTGGCCGCGGGGCAGCCCTGGCTTGACCAACCGCATCGTCGATCAGTTCCTCCACTTCCTTGTCAACAGCGGCCAGTGCCTCTTTCTGGACCAGGCCTGCCGAAACGACCGTGCTCCTGAAACCCTTGATGCAATCCTTGTTCTCACGCAGATTCGACACTTCCTCTGGCCCTCGGTAGGTTTGAGCATCCCCTTCAAAGTGACCGAAGAAGCGATTGACCTTGCATTCCAACAAGGAGGGACCATCACCTGCCCGGGCGCGCCGAACCGCTTCTCCGGCCGCCTCATACACGCTGAAGAAATCGTGTCCGTCCACTACCACTCCCGGCATATTGAATCCGCTGGCCCGGTCCGCCAGATCATCACAGGCGGTGGAGTAGCGGACGGAGGTCGATTCGGCGTACTGATTGTTCTCGATGACAAAAATACAGGGCAATCGCCACACCGAAGCCAGGTTCAGGCTTTCGAAGGTGGTTCCCTGGTTGGCGCCACCGTCGCCCACAAAAGCCACCGCCACGGTGTTGTTTCCCAGGGTCTTGGCCGCCAGGCCGGCCCCACAGATCAAAGGTGGACTGCCGCCAACGATGCCGTTGGCGCCCATCATTCCCTTGTCCAGATCGGCGATGTGCATCGAGCCGCCTTTGCCCCCGCACAGCCCCGTTTTCCTGGCGAAGATTTCGGCCATCATGCCGCGCACGTCGCAGCCTTTGGCGATGCAGTGCCCGTGCCCTCGGTGGGTGCTGGCGATCTTGTCGCCCGAACCCAGATGCAGACCGATGCCGGCAGCGATGGCTTCTTCACCGGCGTACAGATGAACGAAGCCCGGGATTCCGCCAGTTTGAAACTCGATGTGAACCCGCTCTTCGAACTCGCGGATCGTTTTCATGATGCGATAAGCCCGTAAGGCTTCGTCTTGACTCAAATCCATGTTTCACCCTCCGCTCCCATGTTCTCTCGAGCCTTCTACTGAGCCAGGCGGCTCGGCCAGGAAACCACGCCGTGCCGCCTGGCGGAGAACGCGCTCCACATCGATGGTTCTCGGTCCCTCCTCCTCGAGTTGAATCTCGACTCGATCGCCTTCCCGGAATTCTATCTCTCGCTCACCGTCCAGGGCAATCACGCCCCTCACAGCTCGCACCAGGTGTCTCTCTCCCGGTCGCATTTCGTGCACACCGGCCACTCCCACTGGCCGGATCAGACCCGGACCGATAGTGGCGCGCACGCGAAAGGCCGCCTCTTCCAGGGAGGCCAGATCCAGTCTCAAACCGTGTCCGGCACGGCGTGACACCGGCCTCACAGAGGCCGCGATGGAGGAAAGCCCGATGGCATCCGCCTGGGCGAAGGTTACGAAGAGTTGATCCAGCCCCTCGGTGCTCCAAAGCGCCCTGGACCCAATCCACAAGGTGGTGCTGACACAGACGTCCACCAGAGCGATCTCCTGATGGGATCCATTGACCGAAATCCGCAGGATCTTGTTGCTTTCGGTGGCTTCGTCGGGAGCCATTTTGCCGGTCGCCACTAGCGCGGTCGCCAGACCGGCGGTGGTGGCCTCTCGAATGCTCGGAAAGACATTGTTGGTTCCCGTCGAAAGCGCCGTGACCGGGACATCCGCACTCGCCTGGGCCACCAATCGATGGGTGCCGTCGCCACCCAGCACCACGATCGCTCTCACCCCCGCAGCCACCATCCTTTCGGTCGCCAGTAGGGTGTCGGAAGGGCCATCCTGAACGGGCATGTCCAGAAAGGTCAGGCGAGGCCATCCCGAGGCCGATTTTTCGCGGTTCTTCAGGAGGCGACGAACCCGGCTCGCGATGCCTCCGAGGTCGGGCATCATCCAAACATCACACACCCCTCCAGCGCTCAGGCCGGACAGCAGGCAAGCCACCATATTGCACTTCTCTTCCAATGGAAACACCGACGCCTGTGCCACCAGCCGGCGGATATCGCGTCCGGACGCCGGGTTGGCCACGATACCGACGCACACGGGATCAACGGACACGCCAATCTGCCCCCATCTCCTCCCGCCTTCGTCGAAATTGGCGACACTCACAGGCGATCAATCGTTCCAATAGGAATACCCAGGTGATGCGTAGCCGGAAACGTCTGAAATCTTTTACCGGGCAATGCTTGTGCCCTCGCCGCGCGCCGATTATAACGGCCCGACAGGCTCAGTGGAAATGGTTCGTCAGCTTATGACAACCTGGTGCCGGTGTGGCTCCTCCTCCCCGATGTTCCCGCGCATTGACTCGTCGACGCGCCTGCAGTCCAGGCGCGTCGCGCTCGCAACAAACATCATCGCATCTATGGAAGTGAGCACTTAGGATGATGATTCTTTTCCTGGCAGGACTGCTGGCGGGTGTGTTCCTGCTGGCCGGATTGGCGGCCTGGCTGATCCTCTCCCTGTCCAAAGTACAAGCCGCGGGATGGAAATCCTTCAAATACGCTGGCTGGAGTTACCTTGTCTCTCTCCCCGTTTTCTTGCTGTTGATTCTTCCCCTCTTTTTCTCCTATTTGATCGCTCGCGCTTCCACCCGTCCCCAGGATCAGTCCTACACGGAAACCCCGCTGGTTTTAGGCAGTGCCTTCGACTCGGTGTCCTTCCCTACCAGAGACGGTCTTAAACTGGATGGCTGGTTCCTGCCGGGACATCCGGGAAAACCCACCGTCATCTTCTCTCACGGTCTGTTCCGCAATCGCCGGGAGACCCTGAAAAGAGCTTGCCAACTCCATCAGCTCGGCTATTCCGGCCTGGTTTTCGACTTTCGAAACCACGGCCGTAGCGAGCGGCGCCACTGCTCGCTCGGTTTCCAGGAGAGACTGGATGTCCTGGGCGCCTACGACTTCCTGAAAAAAAGCAAACGACGGGACCGTTTCGTCCTGTTTGGTGTCTCCATGGGTGCGGTGGCCAGCATTCACGCAGCCCCAGATCTGGGAAACGACCTAGTGGGGCTGGTGGCAGACTCCCCCTTTCTCAGCCTTCGCGAGACGGTAGAAAGCCACATCCGCCTATTCCTGGGTGTCCCTCCCTTCCCCTTTGCCGATCTCTTCATCTGGAACCTGACTCGAATCGCTGATTTCGATGAGGACGATCTCGACACCGCCCAGGCTCTTCGGCGCCTAGACGAAGTTCCAATTCTTTTGATCTACGGGGAGGAGGATCGCAGAATGAGCCCCGAGACAGCCCAAACGATCCTGCGCGCCGTCGGTCACGACAAGAAGAAAATGGTTCGTTTCGACCGGACCCGGCACGGGGCCGCCTACCGCAACAGTCCCGCCGAGTACCTGGAGGCGGTGGATTCCTTCTTGAGAGAGTACTCCGTCGGTGGGAACCAAACCACGGCATACACCGTTCCAACGGAGGGTTAACCCTCAATCGAAACCGGTTCTTCGGCCGCTGAGTGCTCACTTCCATGGTAGGGAGCACTCAGTAGGACAACCGCGGCATCCAGTCCGTCCCCCTACCCTCTGGGGTCAGATCGAAGAAGTTCCAGATGGGCCAGAGCAAGTCCATGTGCCTCGGATGTCCCTGGACCGGTACATACAGCAGCTCCGCCGCATAGAAATGGCGGATTCCATCCGGGGTCTTCGTGAACACGTTGCAGGCCGGTATCTAGTCGCCCTCGGGTGTTTCAGCAAAGTAGTCGGCGTTGTAGCTGTTTTTCCCGAGGAGAGCAGTCTCAAATACTTCCACCCGCGGCTCCGGGACCATTCGACGATCCGCCTCGGGGACGATCGGTCTACGACGGCCAGATTCACGCGCTGCGTAATATGGGGCGCATAGCCGTCCAAACCATCCAGGAACGAATTGCACATGGGGCAAGGATCGGCATTCGGCCCGTACATAAAGCTATAGAGGATCAGAGAGTTCTTGCCAGCCTGGAACAGCTCAGAAATCCGGACGGCGGCTCCTGGTTGGGTTCCGGAACCGCCAACCTCCTCGAAGACATAGTCTTGCTTGAGCGCGCCTCCGAGGGGCAAATCCCGGCGCAAAGCCGCCATCTCTTCGATGCTTTCCCGCAGCTGGATTTCGGCTCCCAACAGCTCGTCGCATGCCCTCCGGTAAGCTTCCCCTCCTCCGGGAAACCGAACCTCGTGCAATGTGTCGGTGATTTTGAATTCGCTCATCGGTCACATCTCCTTTCTGGACCATGGACCGATGTCTGTCCAGTCGAAAAAGGGGCAGATCTGTTGCCCGGACCGCCTCGCCACCACCTCGTTCTGGCCGGGGCCGCTAGTCCTCCAGGGAAACATCCAATTCCCGAGCGACCGTGACGATTCGCTCCCAGATCTGGTCTCCCAAAGGGATGCCTTGTGAGGAGCGGCGCTTCCGTTCCCCTACTTCCAACTCGTAAGGAACCAGCACCTTACCATCAGGCTGGGCCGGGGCCGAGGTCTTGACCCAGGCCAGCAGGCGATCGATGATGACGGTGGCTTCCTCCAGTGGGAGCAGCGATCCCACGTCCATGGCCATCACGAAGAAGGCACTCTCGTGAGTGTGAGAATTGTCGGCTTGGTGGCAGCAACCGCCCCCGCTGAGTGCGCCTGACAGCATCTCCACCACCAGTCCCAATCCGTAGCCTTTGTGCTCTCCGAAGGGCAGCAAAGCCCCTGGAGGCGGGCCGAACAGATCCTTCGGATCGGTGGTTTCACTTCCGTCGGCTCGAATCACCCGTCCCAGGGGGACCGGCTCACCGACCCTCATCTTCAGACGGACCTTTCCTTCAGGCCAGGCACTGGTCGCCATATCCAGTACCAGCGGACCCTCCTCGCGACCCGTGGGGAAACCCCAGGCCATCGGATTGGTCGAAATGCGAGCCTCACGGCCACCCCAGGGCGCCACGAACTGGCCGGCGCCTTGAGCGTTACAACAGATAAAGCCCACCAGACCGTCGCGAGCCAGCTCCTCCATGTAGTCACCCAATCGGCCGATATGAGTGGAATTGCGGACCGACGCTGCTCCGATTCCTAGTTTTCGAGCCCTCTCAGCCGCCAGCTGAGCAGCCCGCTGCGCCGCCACGATTCCGAAAGTGAAATGAGCGTCCAAAAGGCAGGCGGCGCCCTTGTCGGAGATCACTTCGATGCGATCGTTCGGCGCCACTCTACTGTCCTGCAGATAAGCGGCGTAGTCGGGCAAGCGCAAGACTCCGTGCGAGTCGACGCCCGCCAGATTGGCATTGATCAGGTGACGCGATACGCGTTCGGCTATTGACGGTTCGGCGCCTGCCTTTGCCAATATCCGCGCGCACAGCTGGGCCAGTTCTTCTCCTTGCTTGATAACCATCCAACCTCCTTCGGTTTCCCATCCAATCCCTTTCGCCCCATCCCTCTTAACAGCGACCTCACACTCGAACACTCCCCTGGAACATTTTTCGTGCTTTGCGCTTCGGCCTGACCGAAGTCGCTGCTCCTCGGCCCACAGACGGGTCGACTGCTTTCTGCTTGGGACCTCTCCTCCAAACCCGCAGTGCACTCTCCACAATTGGCAAAACCCTTCTGCAACTCGCGTCTTGGCTGGTCTGTTCCCCACTCTCGGGGATTTGAAGCGCCCTCCCGGACCTGAGATACTATTACAGAAGTCCGACCCGGGTACATCCGTTCTCCGGAGAGGGAAAAGGAAGGCGGGGAGCCGAAAAAATGAACGATGAGACCTTTGAGGTTTTGGAGCGCCGTCTGCAGAAGGACGGCCCCGACGCCGGTTTTGAATTTCTGCTGCAGAGATTCCGGGAGGACAAGAAGTACCCGTCCATTTTCGAAGCCAGGCTGATGAAAAAGCGTCTAGAACTGGGCCTGCCTCTCATCCAAGATGGCACACCTTCGGGCCTGTCTCCAGAGAAGGAAGAGGCCTATCACAAGGCCTCTCTGGACGCCGCCCGGGAGGTCGGTAAGCTGTTCTTGCAAGACGGAGAAATCGAGCAGGCCTGGGCCTATTTCCGGGCTATCGGTGAGCCGGCTCCAGTGGCCTCGGCCATCGAAAAGGTGGATTCCAACGGGGATATCGACCGGATTGTCGAGATCGCCTTCTATGAGGCTGCCAACCCCTCCAAGGGCTTCGAACTGATTCTCTCGAAGTACGGGATCTGCCGCGCCATCACCAGCTATGGCCACTACCCGCAGGCTGAAGGTCGGGAAGAGAGCGCCCGGCTATTGATTCGCACCCTTTACCGGGAACTGGCCGGCAACTTGAAAAGAACCATCCGCGAGCAGGAAGGCCAGGCTCCCGAGACCGACAGCATTTCCGATCTGATCCCGGGCCGCGACTGGCTCTTCGAGGGCAATCGCTACTACATCGATACCTCTCACGTGACCTCCGTCATGCAGATCGGCCGGGATCTGGAAGACCGGGAAACGCTGGGAATGATCCTGGAGCTCAGCGAGTACGGCCGCCGGCTAGCGCCCATGTTTCAGTACAAGGGAGAGCCGCCGTTTGAAAACATCTTCCAAGACCATCGCATCTACCTGCGAGCCTTGTTGGGACAGGATGCGGAGGCTGCCATCGCCCACTTCCGGGCCAAACTGGCTCCGCCCGACGGAGAAGGCCTGCCCGACCCGGCAGCCCAGGCCCTGGTGAAGCTGCTGGTTCGTCTGCAGCGCTATTCGGAAGCCATCGGGGTGTCTGCGGAATACCTCGCCAACGCCGACCCAGAGCAGTTGAACTGCCCTTCAACATTGCAACTGTGCCAGTTGGCCGGCGACTTCAAGCAGCTCGGCTCCCAGGCGCGTCGAAAGGATGACTTGCTCAGCTACATCGCCGCCCTGCTCCAAACCGGTTAAGTGCCCCTCCTGGGACGACCAGGAATCCGAATCCGCACGGGCAGGCACCCCCGATTCGAGCTGCTGACCCGGCTGCCCGGGGACCCGCGTTCAAGCTTTGCTTGCCGGTTGAGAGCCACTGGTATTAGGATTCCCCTTTTGCTCGCGAGAAGCGCTCATGTTTCGGTTGTGGATGTGGAGCTATTCCCTTTTGTACAGCCTCTGGCTTCTGACCTATCTGCCAGGAGTCCTCTACCGAAGCATCCGGGACCGCCGTCTTCCCTCTTTTTTGTGGCCGCGCTTCGGCCGCATCCCACACGACCTGCAACCCGGCCCGGATGAGGCTCGACCCATTTGGATTCACGCCGTTTCGGTTGGGGAGGTGCAGTCGATCCGGCCTCTGGTAGAAGCCCTGGATCTGAGCCGCGGCCGCACGCTGATCTCGAGCACCACCCAGACCGGCTACCAGCTGGCTCTCGACACATTGGCAGACAAGGCACGCATCTTTTATTTTCCCTTCGATTGGAAATGGATTTGCCGGCGT
Source organism: Acidobacteriota bacterium (assembly GCA_965205565.1). Classification (GTDB taxonomy): domain Bacteria; phylum Acidobacteriota; class UBA6911; order RPQK01; family CBDBID01; genus CBDBID01. Next base: position 18,575 of record CBDBID010000044.1, on the reverse strand, counting down.
TACCTCTGCCGACTCGATCCGGCTCTAGTGGTGCTGACGGAAACCGAAATCTGGCCGAGCTTTCTGGCGGCTGCTCGTTCCTTGAAGGTACCGGTAATTCTGCTCAACGGGCGCATTTCGGATCGCTCTTTTCGGGGTTACGGGCGTATTCGTTTTTTCGTCCGAACGCTCCTGGGACAAATCGATCAACTGTGCATGCAGTCGCTGCAGGACAAGAAGCGGATCCTGGAGCTGGGGGCGCCCTCCGATCGCGTTCGGCGCACCGGGAATCTGAAGTACGACTACACCCTCCCCGAAGACAACCGGAAAAAAGAGTTGGTCCAGCGCCTTGGAGGGTTGATGAAAAGCGACCCCCAGGACCTGGTGTGGATTTGCGGCAGCACGCGCGAGGAGGAAGAGGCTCTCTTGCTGCCTGTGCTGCGGACGCTGTGGCGTGAGTTTCCGTCCCTCAAGGCCATTTTGGCGCCGCGGCATCCCCATCGGTCAGACGGCGTGGCGGCCCTTTTGAAGCGAGACGCCTTCCGCTTTGTCCGGCGTTCGCAGCTGGATGTTGAGGACGGATCGGTCCCTTCCTTTCAGGTACTCCTGCTCGACAACATCGGTGAGCTGAACTATCTCTATGAACTGGCCGACGTGGTTTTCGTGGGCGGTAGCCTGGTTGGTTGGGGAGGGCACAATATCCTGGAAGTAGCCCACTTCGGCAAGCCGATTCTGTTCGGACCTCACATGGCCAACTTCCGAGAGATTTCTGAAACCTTTCTGAAGGCCTATGCCGCCCTGCAGGTCCGGAGTCCAGAAGAACTGACTTTACGAATTCGAGACTTGCTCCGGGACCCCTCGGCGCGACGCTGGCTAGGACTGAACGCCCGCAAGGTGCTGCGTGACAACCGGGGAGCTGTCCACACCGCCGTGCAGACCATCCGCGCCTATTTATGAGTCGTGCTCTGATCCTACAAGGGCCGCGTCGACGATGCCTGGCATTGCCTCCTCCTCGCTCCTCGACCTCACCACCCCAGCCCCCTCCACAAACGTCACCGTATTTATGGTGGGGGAGCACTTAGACCTCTTGAGGGTAGACGATCACGCGGCGGTAGGGCGCCTTTCCTGCGCTCTCGGAGTGAAGGCCGTGGCTCTGGACGATCTCGTGTTGGAGGCGGCGAATGTAGGAGTTGCGGGGCGAGAGTTTGACGGGTTCTGCGCTGCGCTGAACCCGGATCACGGCATCTTCGGCCTCCTGGAATGCGGCATCTGAATAGCCGGCGCGCCGGGAAGCAGAGGACGGAGTGATCTGGAAGTAGTCCTCCAGGAAATTCTTCAACTGGGTGAGCGTATTGCTCTTGATGACGTGAAATTCGACGCCTTCGTCCAGGGCCTGTTGCAACTTTTTGGGCTGGCGCTTGCGCTGGGCTTTCAAACTCAAAATGAGGTCTGCATGAATGGGCTGGTCGGCCAGCCGCGCTGGCACCCGCAATTCCTGTATCGCTTTTTCCAGCCGAATGCGACTCACCCCAATCGGACAAATGCGGGTCGTGAGTCGGGGGCCTGGAAACGGGAAGGCGAGGCCGCCCTCGGGCCGTTGCTCTGCGGGTGGAGCTCGATCATCCCTGGCAGCCGGAACCGTGCGGGCCGATGCTCGCCTGATTTCTACCCGTCCATTGGCACCCCGTACCCGCACTTCCGGCTGCAACGGCGCACCCCCCAAGAACCGGTCGACAACCCTGGCCGTGTCGTGATAAATGGCCAGGCTCTCGCGATTCTGGATCTCCACGAGAATATCGAAGGTAGGAGGAGCCTTGCGCTCCAAAACAGTTTTCTGAGTTCTGCGTCTGCGAGCTTCCTCGTCGGAAAGCGTGACCGCCTGGATGCCCCCGATCAAATCCGAGAGGGTCGGGTTGACGATGAGATTGTCCAGCGTGATGCCGTGCGCCGTGGCCACCAGTTGCACCCCGCGCTCGGCTATCGTTCGAGCCGCCAAAGCTTCCAGGTGGGTGCCGATCTCATCGATCAGGATGACCTCTGGCATATGGTTTTCGACGGCCTCGATCATCACCTGGTGTTGATGCTCCGGCGTAGAAACCTGCATTCGCCGGGCTCGGCCTATCCCTGGATGAGGCACGTCGCCGTCACCGGCGATCTCGTTGGAGGTGTCCACTACAACCACCCGCTTGCCCAGTTCGTCTGCCAGCACTCGAGCCGCCTCCCGCAGCAGGGTCGTCTTGCCGACTCCAGGCGGGCCCAGCAGCAGCAGACTCTGCCCGGTCTCGATCGCGTCGCGGATGATGTCCACCGTGCCTGTGACGGCACGCCCCACGCGACACGTCAGTCCAATGATTTCCTGGCGACGATTGCGGATGGCGCTGATCCTGTGCAGCGTGCGTTCGATGCCCGCCCGGTTGTCTCCTGTGAAAACACCCACCCTCTGGGTGACGTAATCCAGGTGCTCCCGGGTGATCTCAAACTGGTCCAGATTGGCCGATCGATCAAAGAATCGGGCCTCAGACGGGCGCCCCAGGTCCAGGATGATTTCGATAAGACTCTCCAGATCCCTCTCTCGCTCCAGGCTGGCCCGGATTGGGCGCGGCAACACCTTCAAGAGAAGTGACAGGTCGTCGATAATTTCATGACGACCCGTGGATTTCCAGGACTCCTTCTTTCGAGCGGATCTTGGCTGAGTCTGCGTCACTCTCGAGACTAATATACTACGGATTCCGCATGACACTGGCTAGAATCCAGCCGCACTCCCGTAGAACACCGCCCTGTGCTAGTACCCTCTAACTTCCAGAAGGGTGAACCGGAAGAACCCCACAGGTGGAACGGCCGGGCAACGAGCCGGTCTCCAGAGTCGGGGAGAATCGTGGAATCGATCTCGTCAAGATAAAAGAAGAGAGGCTTTCTATGCTGTTCGAACTGCGGGAGGACCGCACCCGGCCCGGCCAGAGGGAGAACTGGGTGCGTTTGATGGAAGAGAGAATCATCCCCTTCCAGGTATCCAAGGGTATGGTGGTTTGCGGCTGCTTCGTGGGCAAAGAAGAAGAGGATCTCTTCGTCTGGCTCCGCCGCTTTGAGAATGAGGCGGAGCGCGAACGGCTGTACCAGGGCGTTTACGAAAGTGAGTTCTAGAAGGAGGAGATCGCCCCCTTGGTTCCCGAAATGCTGGACCGGGAAAAAACCGTCCTTACCCGCCTCATCCCCACCGCGAAATCGGTGATCCGGTAGCCAGATCCAACCTTCTTGGCTCGTTGGTGGGAAGCGGCAAGTTCACCCACTGTGTCTTCTTTCCAACCTCACTGATTGCATTGCCTACCGCTTGGCTTGGGTGTGCACTTGTTACATCATGTGTTCCGTGGTTGGGCTGTGCTGCAGAAGCGGTTCTCTGGACAAACTTTCGCCCTACGGCATCCTCTCTTCCTTCGATGCATCTCCTCGTTAGATCGGGCGGATTCCGAAAAATTGAGCCAGGATCAGCATGGTCACGAAGAAAGCGTAGAAAAGCACCAGCAACACCAGCACCAACTGGCGAAAAATCGAGGGGCGGACCTCCCTGGGCAGAAACCTCCGATTGACCACCAGGGTGTGGATTCCCAGGAAGAGGAAATTCAGGCCCGCCATGTTGGCCCCGATGACGATCAGGGTCAGGGGCTGGGCCACGTGAATCAAGACACATCCGGACAAGGCGAAGATGGCCAGAAAGAAATAGTAAACCTTGCGGACGTCGCCGTCGGCCACTTCCCGCACCGAAGGGCTTCCAGCCCACACATTATCGGTGGCCAGACGTACGAAGCCGTCCATGATTCCCAACTGCGTGCCGAACAGTATCCAGAAACTCAACAACAGCGTCAGCAGCCAGAGGATTGGACCGCCTGCTCTGGAGAGAGCTTCGGCGATGTGGGCGGCAGCCGCCCAGCCCGCTAGCTCGGTGCCGGGCTCGACAAACTGCAGCACCAGAAGAGCCGGCAGACCCATGCCGATCACGGCGCCTCCCGCCCAGAGACCGTACTGATCAAAGCGAGCCAGCCGCCACCAGCCCTTCCAACGCTCCAACTGGTCGGTGGTAGGCTCGAAAACCTTGCCCGAGGCCGACAGCTTGATGGATCTTCCGCCCACGGCTGCCGGAATATAGCCCACCAGACTACTCATGCCGAATCCTTTATCCCGAATCCAGTTGGAGACCGCGGAATTGATCAAGCCCCCGGCTCCCGAGTAGGCAGCAAAGGCGCCCAGCAAGAGCCAGTCCGCCCCAGAGGGGAGGGATCCGAAGCTGGCATAGCCCTTCGCCGTCCGGGTCCAATTCTCCGGAGAGACGAAGATGAGATCCACCGTCAGGAGGTAGCCCAGGATCCAGAGCACCAGAAAACCAGGAAACTTTCTCCAGGGTCCGCTCCACCCGCTCCCCGACGGCTAGAATAGCCACGCAGACAAAGAAGGTGACGTACCCCCAAAAAATGACCGTGGGGCGATCCTCGGGACCCGGCAAGCGGCCCAAAAAGGCGGCCGTGATGGCCGTCTCCGAGGCCAGGGCCCAACCCGGCCATCCCATCTGTAGCCAGGCACAGACCGTGTAAAACCAGCCCCAGAAGCCGGGACCGGGACGGGTTCGCATAAAGCCGGTCAGTATGGGTTCCCCCGTGAACATGGTGTAGCGGATGAACTCCATGTTGAGTACCACCTGCAGGAAGATTGCGATGGTGGCAATCCACAACAGTGACGGTCCATACCGGGAAATGGCCGCCGGACCCACCAGCCACTCCCCACTGCCCACCGAGATGCTCAGAAGGATGGCTCCGGGTCCGATGGCCCGCAAGACGCTCCGAAAATTCAACTCCGGAGGCGCTGGCAGTTCCACCTTCTCCCAGGCCGGCAATTTGCCGGCTCGCACTCTGCGCTCAGCGTCGGGTTTCACCAACTCACTTCCCCTTTTTGACTCTCGCAAACAAACTCTTTCCTGGACGGCCCACCGCAACGGCGAGCCCACGAAACGCCGGTAATTCGATGAGCGAGCTATCATGCCCTCCCTTCAATTGCAATCCAAGGTCCCTCCGCTTCAGACAAGCAGCCACACAGGTCAGTAGAGTCTCGGGAAAGCGAGCCGGAAGGCGCTTTTGTGCGGCCTCATGGCTTGCCGTTCACCCAGTGGCGGCACAGCGGTTTTACTTCCGTCGGCAGGGTGGCAAACACCTCGGAGGGGACCGGAGGGACCTGGTTATCTCTGTTATAAAACTCGACTGAGCTTCTTGGCAGCCGGAAAGGGATCCACCCCCGGATTCAGGGGCAAAACCCGTAGGCGATCAAGTGCCGATCCGTGACTGGCTCGACGGCAAAGTCCTTCCAACCCAGTTGTCGCAGTCCGGCTTCGATCTCCTCAGGCAGGTAAGCCGCTCGGAGAGAATGCAGGAAGTCCATTTTCAGGACGGGCGGCTCGGTATCTGCATAACGCCGCACCAGCTCGCGAGCTTCCGTTTTACCGGCTGGTCGGGCTAGATCCATCATAAAAACAAGGGCGCCGGGCTTGGCCCAGCGGGCGATGAATTCCCAGACGACAGAGGCCTCGGGAAGGTGATGCAGCAGACTGTTTCCGATCACCACGTCGTAGCTGTCCCGGGGCAATCGGGTCATCGGTAGGCGCCCCTCGATCAAGGTCACTCGATGCTGCAACCCGCGAACCGCAACCGCTTCCCAGCCCAACTCCAGCATGGCAGGAGACCCGTCCAACCCGTGCACCGTGCAAGTGGGATAGGCCCTGGCAAAGCGCATGCTGATGTCGGCGGGTCCACAGCCTAAATCGAGCACGCAACCGCTCACTTCCGGACGCCCGAAAGCATCCTGGAAGAGGGGCACGAAGCGTCCATGGGCCTCCTCAAAATCGGCCCGGGCATAGGCCAGAGCCTGTTCCTGGTCCAGCATCAATTCCGGTTCGAGCTTCCGCTTCATCCCACTGGCGCCACCCTCAGCCTAGTCGTTCCGGCTGTGCTGGAAAGCGAGATTACCGTCGCTCAAGGATTGGCGAGGTTGGAGCGCAAGCGATCCAGCTCCGATCGCAAGTCTTCCAGGCTGGAGCGAATACGGACCAGATCCCGTTTCATCCGATCGGTCTCACTCGAGATTCCCTTCTGAAGTCCCCGCAGATCCTTTAGAGTCTCGGTGCGCACCTGTGCCGTCAAGGAATCCGTTTGATTCAATTGCTCCCGGAGCCGTCCCAGCTTCGAGGACTGCGAGGCGAGCCTGGCTTGAAGAGTGTCGAAATTCTCTTTCAGGTCCTGGATTTCCCTGCTCCGCTCCTCGATCTCCTGCGCGTACCCCTGAGTGGACCTTTCCCACTGCCCCACCGACTCGGCATGCGCCCTCTCTACCTCGGCCAGTTGGTGGGTCAAGGTGTCCATCCGTTGCTCCTGCCTCTCCAGGAGCTTGCGGTTGCCAGCCACCTGCTTCTCATTCTTTTCAAGAGCAGATTTCAGCACCTGGTTGATGACCCGGTCGCTCTCGGAGATATTCTGACGCAACCGCTCCGAGCTGTCGGTCAGCCCGAAAACACTCGATTCCAGGGATTGACGCTGGGTCACCTCCTGAGCGATCCTCTGGCTGTTTTCCAAGGCCTTTTGGTTCATCCGCTGGAACCGGAATTCCGCGTAGGCGAGGAGCAGCAAAGGCAGACTGATCAGCAACAGCCAGCGGAGGAAACGGCCTCCGGCCGCACCGGTTTCCGGGATGGTGCAGTCACGGCAACCTTCTCTGGCAAGGTGATTCACGCGCTTCATCCTCCCCCTGGAACAGGAGCTTGCCCCGAAACAATCAGCAAGTAAGAACCCGGAGAAAGCATACTTCAGGGGAGCCCACCCTGGCAAAAGTGATGCTGGGGAGAAAAGCCGGTCGGCGGCGATCGACGAAGCCAGAGCGTTTCTCGGCCCCTAGACGATGCGGACTTCAAATATCTTCCAGCTGTTGCTCGCTCAACCCGAAATGATGTCCCACCTCGTGCACCACCGTTCGGTAAACCTGTTCCCGGATTTCGTCCTCCGTCGAGCACAGCTTTGCGATGTTGTCCTTGTAGAGGGAGATGAGATCAGGCATGTGAGAGGCCATCACCGAGCGGCGAGTGAGCGGAACACCGTGATAGAGCCCCAGCAGAAGCCCGCCAAAATTTCTCTGCAGCTCCAGCGACGGGCGATTCTCCACCACCACTTCCACGTTCTCCATCTGCTGCCGAAATTCTTCCGGAAAACCGTCTAGCGCCTCGGCCACCAGCTCCCGAAATCGTGACATGGAAATCTTCATGGACTGGCGACCGTCTTCCCCGCAGAGTGGAGACCATCGGGACGCTTGCCGACGTGGAAGTTCATGTTAGCCCTGCCCGGTAGGGCTGCACCAGACCCATCCTTCACCAACCATTCGCCAGGCACTGAGGGGTCGTTTTTTCTGTTTTGGCGCCTGCCACCTCGCCATGGCGGTGGGTCGACAAGGCCGGCAACTGGATAGTAGAGTCTCCACATGAGCGTTACTTTTCTGGTCTTCTTATGGATCTCCCTAGCTTCTTCTAGCTCTGCCGAGGAGAAAGCGATCCAGAGGGTGCGGGACTTCATGGACCGGAGCGGCGGCCGGGTCATCTTTTCGGAGCTGTACAACAGCCCCGATCTGGAAGCGGACGAGAAGGCGTTTCTGGGCCGCATGTACGAGCTTTTCTTCGCCATTCCTGAATTCTTTCTGGGCCACCATGACAGGGGCGGAGAAAGTCCCACACGGCAAGCCACAGCGGAGCGATTCCAGGTGAGTCTCGGCACCGTCGACGCCCTTCTGGCCGTGATGACCCGCGACTCCCGCTTGCCCACGCTGATCCGGTTGGACCCGGATTCAGGGGAAATCGCCGGGATCGAACCCGAGACCATCCGCACCTTCCTGATGAACCGAGGAGGAGCGGTGAAGGTGATCGGCTGGGAGGGGAAGTCTTTACCCTCCTTTGAACTCCGGTCCTTCGACGGCTCCACGATCCGATCCGCCGACCTTCGAGGAAAGAGCACCCTGATCTACTTCTGGTTCACCGGTTGCCCGCCCTGCGAACGGATCGCTCCCATTCTGGGTGATCTGGAGCGACGCTATCGCGCCTCCGACTTCCAGATCGTCGGATTGAACGCCGATGAGGTCCTGGGCCTGAGCGTCTCGGCCCAGGAACGGAACGCTCACCTGCGCCGAGCCGGCATCGATTTCCTTAACGTCCATGTGGACCAACCTACGCGACAGGCGTTTGGCAATGTCCGAGTCTTTCCGACGCTCTTCTTTTCCGACCTGGAAGGCCGGATCGTGCGACACCTGATCAACTTTCAAAGCCAGCCCGTCTTGGAGGAGGTGGTCCAGGGAATGCTGGACACCAGGCACTGAAGCGTTCGGCTAGGCGAACGCTTCGACGACGCCAATCGTCGGTCCGAAGCTGTGCTGGTAGATCTCCGGATCGACCCGCACATCGATGAGGGTGGTGCGATCCGCCTCGAGGGCCGTCGACAGCGCTTTCTCAAATGCCTCGGGTGTCTCGACCCGGGCTTCCAACAAACCTAAAGATCGAGCCGCAGCGGAAAAATCCACGGGCTGAAAATCCAAGCCATAATCGGGAAGTCCGCGGGATTTCTGCCGCGACTTGATGGTGCCCAGAGCCTGGTCGTTGATGATGATGAGCGGCACCGCGACCCCCATTCTGGAGAACACCTCCAGTTCGCCCAATCGCATCAAGAGACTGCCGTCCGCCCCCAGTCCCACCATGGGTGTTTCCGGATCGGCCAGCCGTGCCCCCAGAACCGAGGGAACGGTCAAGCCCATGGCTCTGCCGCCGGAGGAGCCGAAGAAGCGTCGCGGTTCGTCCACCAGCCAGAGGTGTTCCAACATCCCGATAAAGGCGGCCGATTCGGAAAACATCATGCCTTCGGGAGGAAGCAGTCGGCGGGTGATCTCCAGAACGTCCTGAATGGCTAACCGTGCGGCTTCGGGGCGACGGAAGTACTGCAGAATTCCGTCCCGGATTTTTTTAACCTCTTCCCGGGGAAAGCCCGGCTTGGGCTGATCCGACAACCGATCCAGCAGGATCTTCAAGTCGCCGCTGGCGCGGGCCACCGGATGCGGGCACAGACTGGGATATTCCGGCCGGGCCGCCAACTCGCAGGTGGGTAGATCGAGCTTCCATGGGCTGTGGGTCATCATGGAATCGACACCCACCATCAGCACCAGGTCGGCTTGCTCCAGAAGACGGGTTTCGATCAGCTTGGGGAAGAAAAAACCCATGTAGACGCCCGCCCAACGGCCGTGAGTTTCCGGGTACGTCCCGCGAGCATCCATGGTCACCAGAACGGCTGCCTCGACGTTCTTGACCAGTCGGTGCAACTCTCCTACGGCTCCGGCCCGAATGACGTCCTTCCCGGCCAAAATGACAGGCCGGCGGCTCTTTGCCAGCTCTCGCCCAACGGCCTCCAGTCCCGCTTCGTCGGTTCCATAGACGCGAGCCGTGCGGGCCGGCGGGTCCCAAGCCGTCACCTCGTCCAGATCGGCCGGAAAATTGATAAACGCGGCACCCGGACGGCCGTCTTTCGCCTGCCAGAAGGCCTCCCGGATCTGCTCGCGGGCTGCCTCGGGAGTGAGGGTAACCTGGTATTTGGTGACGCTCTGAAACAACTGGTGATGGTCCAGCTGCTGCACCATCTGGCAGGGAATCTGATCGGCGGAACGGGTCTCACAAAGGGCTACCACCGGATAGCGTTCAAAGTGCACGTTGCCCGCTCCCGCCACCAGGTTGAGGGCCCCCACGCCTCGAATCCCAAAGGCCAGGCCGGCCGTTCCCAGCAAGAATCCATAGTAGGCGGCTGTGATGGGGGCGGAGGATTCATGGCTGACGTTGACGAAATCAACGCCCAGCTTCTGCCCGGCTGCCATCAGATCCAGAGGAAGTCCGCCGCCCGGGATACCAAAAAAGTGACGCAGGCCCCTTTCCCGGGCTTCGCTCATGATCAGTTCCGCTGCTTTCATATCCACTGCCCCATTACGGCCTCGCTCCGTCTCCGGTGCCCGACCGTCTTACGATTCCTTATAGTCCAAGTGCAGTTCCACCTTCTCGACCCGGATCGTGCCTCCGGAACGTTCCGGAACATCCTTGAGCCGGATTCCAATCAGATTTTCCCCTGGGGCGACCTGCCGGGCTCGAACCGGAAAGGTCAACCAGCCGTCCTCCGTACTCACCTCTCCCAACAACAGATTGTTGAGTCGCACTTCGATCTTCTCTGCAATCCCGCGAGCCGGAGGTTGGTTGACGGCCTTATGCGGAAGATAGGTCCAAAGTAGAGCCGCCTTCAGTCGCTCGCCATCGGGTAGCTTCTCGGCTTCCGGATCCGAGAGCAGGACCCGGAATTTCAGGGCTTCGAGTCTATCCTCAGCGGAGTTGACATCGTCCGTCACCGTCACTTGCAGCAGCGTATCCACCTTACCTTCAGGGGACAGGCCGGCCGGCAAGGGAGCCGTCATGTAGGTCATCAAGTACACGTGCCGGGGGGTTTCCCAATCGTAGGGATCCCCGGTGACCTTCTTACCGTGCGATCCGCTGCGCCGCTCCACGAAAAAGACCTTGTCCCGGTAGCGCATGACCTCCGGATTTCCGATTTCGCCCAGCCGGCCACCCGGTTCCGAAGTCCAGATAGTGTCCTCTGGCGTGATGTTGAAAACGTGCACACCATCGGCTCCCTGCGCCCACCATCTACTGTAAAGACCGCGCCAGTACTCGATCGGGGGCTGTCGATATCCGTCGTTCGGATGAATCGGATCCCAGGAAGGATAGATTCGGACCGGAGTTCCCGCCACCAGCCGGCGAAATCCGGGGCCGTCGATCTCGGCAGCACCGCATCCGGGAATCAACAGATCCACCAGACCCTCCTTCACCCAGCGTTCCACCTCCAACCCGTCGAAGTGGCAACCCATCAGGTTTTCCGGGATGCGTACTGCCAGTAAGAGAGGCCGGCCTCGATCACGCTCCACTTCCAGAAGGGAGTGCCTCAACTGGCGCATGAAGGAAGTCAGATGGTGACGATTCTCCCACTGCGTGCCCGCCGGAAACAGCACCGGATTGCGGGCGAAATCGATCTGTAGGCCATCCGCATCGTACATTTCGGCCACTTCGCGCAAAACCTGCAGCTTGTAGTCGCGCACTCCCTGGAAGGCAAAGTTCCAGTAGTAGAAACCCCAGGGGGCCTGGATCAACCAATCCCGGTTCTTTTGCTTCCTGGCCGACAACTGCCAGTCGGCAAACTCGGCATCCTCCTCCACGTCTGATCCGTTGATCCGGTAGGTGAGAAACACCTCTCGGTTGCGGCGCCCGGTTTCCCGCACCAGGACTTCCAGCGGATCGATTCCCGCCTCCCACCACTTCGGAACGACCACCTTGGCTCGCGGCACGATGTGGCTGGGCCATAGAGCCGGATACCCCTCCCCCAACTCGTAGACGACCGTATCCACGAACCGCGTGTTGGAATCCTCGTAAGGGCGCCATATACTCCTGGATCACCTCATCCAGCTGGTCAATCTCCTTCCGGCCCCAGGGCGTGTTGCGCGCCGTGGCGCTCGTGTAGTCATAATGCAGCATCAACCGCCGCTGCCGTCTGACGGCTCGTTCGTGATCCGGCGTCAGACGGATTTCCACCGTCGCTGAATCCTCTTCGATCGACGCACCTCCGCAGCCCGTCGACTCCAGGCCACTGGCCAAGAGCCCCACCGCCAGCAGAGCTCCCATCCTTCCAAACCGATTCATAGGTCAAACACTCCCTTCACGACGATCAAGAATAGAGCTTCCAGAGGATTCCTCTCCTCACACTCCCCGTTGAAGCCACCCAAGGTACCACGGCCGGGGGGGCCTTCTCTACTGGAGCGATGGGACGGCGATGGCAAGTTGAATTTCGGATTCCGGAGTTCAAGAAAAATTCACTTCAAGGACTCAAGGCTCCCCATAAGGGGGGCGGGCCTTCTTTCAACCAACCAGCGAACCCCTTTCGCCTTTTTCCTGAAGCGGATAAGATCTGACATGATGTGTTCATCATTAGCGCTGAACCCAACAGGAGGCATCCATGAATCGTAGAGAAGTGCTTCGATCCCTGGCCGGAGCTTCGGCGCTCAGTGCATCCGCCAGCTCGGCCTCCAGAGCCGCCCCCACGATCGTCCCGGAGCTCCCGGGAAAAAAGGGCATCCGCGACTGGGACTGCTACACGGATGACTGGAAAAGAACCGACCCGGATTTCGTCGTCTACCTACCCCGGACTCCCCGCGGTTCGGACGGCTACGCCGACCATTTCCTGGTGGAGTACACACCGCGCGGCAACCTGCTGGCGGTCTGGACCCAGTCCGGCATCGAGGGTTCTCGGGACACCCGAGTCGTGTTCTCCCGCAGCGAGGACGGAGGCAGAACCTGGACCCTTCCCGGTGTCATCGCCGGGCCGGATTCCTACGGCTTGATCGCCGCCTTTGCCATGCCCGTGATGAGCCGCTCGGGACGCATTTACGCCTTCTACAGCCGGGAGAAGGGCATTGTAGACCTGGGTTTCCGAGGCACCAGCGTAATGGGGTCCCATTTCTCCGACGATGACGGACGCTCCTGGCAGGACTCCGGGCTCGAGATTCCATGGGGCAGGACCAAATACGATCATCCGGATCCCAAGGTTCCCTGCAACATCATCGCCTGGCAGAAACCGGTTCTGGACGCTAAGGATCGACCCTTGATCCCATTCACCCGAGCCAGCAGCCGGGAAGTTTTCCCGGCGTCGGCGCCCAATTCGTGGGGAGTTCGCAACATGGACGCCCAGGGTGGCTTCCTGCGGGTAGACAATGTCGATCGTGGACCTCACCCCTCGGATCTGAAGCTCAGCTGGCTTCCGGGAACCGAAGGCGCCCTTCGTTTTCCACACGCCCGGGAGCCGGAACGATCCCGCGGCTACCACCTCTTCCACGAGCCCAGTGTCGCCCTCCTGTCGGACGGCAATCTTTTCTCAACCGCCTCCTCGTTGTCGGGACACCTCCTGTACTCGGTCTCCGAAGATCCGGACGGCGTCAACTGGCGAAAACCGGCACCCCTGCTTTACCGAGACGGCGGCACGCCCTTGTTGCATCCCATCGCCCCGGCGCCCATGGTCAAGCTCAAGGACGGTCGCTTCCTGGTCTTCTACCACGGACACGACGGTTCCAAGCACGGCGGGCTGGGTCCCCGGGATATGCGGGGCCGACGTCCCATGTGCGTCTCCCTCGGCGAGTACCGGCCGCAGGCCCGGCAACCCGTCTGGTTCAGCCAACCCAAGGTGCTCTGTGATACGCACGGAGTGGGCGCCGGACCCGGCAGTCTGGTCTGGCTGGCCATGTATGCCAGTCTGACCGAAAGGGGTAAAGAGCGGATCTTCTGGTACCCGGACCGCAAACACTTCCTGCTGGGCCGGCGGATCACCGATGAGTTGCTCGCCGATCTGGAGGTCCCCAAGGCTTAGCGCTCCCTTGCATCGATACGGCGACGTTTGCCCGAGGGGCCCCGGTGGTGAGGTAAAGGAGCGAGAACGATGCCGGACACCGAAGTTCCCCAGTCCGAAAAGGAAGCAACCACTGAGCCGGCTCAGGAGTCGGTGATCCGGCGCATGACCCGGCTGGCCGTGGAACACGCGGCCGTCAATCTCTCCCAGGGCTTCACGGATGAAGCGCCCGCTTACGAAATGGTCTGGGGTGGAATCTGCGCTCTGCTGGGCGGTACCGACCGGGGAGGGCAGCGTCTCGAGTCGATGACCCTGGGCCGCCTGGTTGGCTCTTCGCCAGACACCGAAAAGTTCCTCGATCTGCCCCTGAAGGACTTGCTGGCCGGCTTGCAAAACTCCTCCGATACTCTGAACCAGTACTCTTTCCCCTTCGGACTGCCAGAGCTGAGAAACGCCATCGCAGAATATACGCTTCGGTTCTCCGGATTCCGGCCCGATCCCGAAACCGAGGTCACGGTGGTCCTGGGCTCCACGGAAGGCCTGTCCAGCGTCCTGCTCGCCACCTGTGAACCGGGCGACGGAGTCATCATCGTGCAGCCCTTTCACGAGATGTTCCCCTCCCAGGCCCAGATCTTCCGGTTGCGACCCATTTATGTGACCCTTCAGGAAGATGTCCAACGGGGAACCTGGAGGCTGGACCGGGAGGAGCTGGCCCAAGCCGCCGCCCAGCCTCATGCCCGAACCCTGATCCTGAACACGCCCCACAATCCCACCGGCAAGATCTTCAGCCGCCAAGAGTTGGAGTGGATCGCCCAGCTCTGCCAGGAGAGAGACCTGATCCTGATCAGCGACGAGATTTACGAGCACATCGTCTACGATGGGCATTACCACCTCTGCCCGGCTAAACTGGAAGGCATGCGCGATCGGACCATCGTGATCGATTCCATTTCCAAGACGGGGCAGGCCACCGGCTGGCGGGTCGGTTGGGTCATCTCACCTGCCCGCTACACCACCCCGATCCGCTCCATTCATGACAATCTGGTCATCCAAGCACCCACCCCGCTTCAAAAAGGAGCCGTGCGACTCCTGCTGTCCGCACCGGACTTTTTCGAAACGCTTCGCCGTCGATACGACGAGAAACGAAAGCTCCTGGGAGAGACTCTGCGCAAGCTCGGATTTCAGATCACCCTGCCCGAAGGCTCCTACTATCTGTTTGCCAACTATCGGAAGGTCCCGGCCCTGGGAAACCTTCCTCCCATGGAAGCCGCCCTCTACCTACTTCGTGAAATCGGGGTCGCCTGCGTGCCCGGGGACAACTTCTACTGCCAGGGTGATGCAGGTCAGGATTACCTGCGTTTCGCCTTTTGCCGCAGCTTGACAACCCTTCGGGAAGGGGTTCGGCGTCTGTCGGCTCTGTAGGAGGAAAGGAGATCAAAAGGACAGTCCAACCGATTCCCGATGGCTCTCACACCGTCACTCCCTATCTCGTTGTCCCGGTGCTGGGTCTGGCATCTTTTCGATGATGGTTAGCGGCCAGAAAACATACGTTTCAATCAAGGAACAAGCGTTTCTCCTGAAAAAGACCCTTCCGTTCCAAACCTCGACCCTAATCACTCCATCTATTTGGAGGTCAACACGTAGACCCCATCCCAGTCTTCGGATGGCGGTGATCCCAAGAATTCCTGGCAGCGCAACCGGTAGACCTTCTGGACCACTGGGTCTTCGGGGAATGCACTGACATGCTTTTCGATTAGATCGCACGCGGCCGCCCAATCCCGTTTTTCGTAGCGGTCTAGGATGGCATCGTAGGACTGCACCATTTCCAAAACGCGAGCCTCCACTCCATTTCCGGCTTCTCGCATCAATTCGAAGACCCGAACCGGTTGCTCTTTGCCCAGCACCCGAATCCAATCCAGCTGGCGAGTGATGAAATGGCCGCGGATGAGTTCCTCGGTGAACTCACTGACCATGATTCCGGTGCCGAAGGGTTTATTGGCGCCCTCCAGACGGGAGGCCAGATTCACAGCATCTCCGATCACCGTGTATTCCATGCGCTCTTGATGCCCCAGATTGCCGGCCACCATAGCCCCCGTGCTCAGACCGATGCGGACGTGCAAATGGGGCATCTGGGCCACCAGTCGTTTCATGTCCAGAGCGGCCTGACAGGCCATCACGTCATGCTGCTCGTTGGGGAGGGGAGCGCCCCAGATGGCCATGATGGCGTCCCCGATGTACTTGTTGATCATCCCCTCCCGGCTCATGATGGCATCGCCCATCTGGGTGAAGTACTCGTTGAGCAGGCTAGCCAACTCCCGGGGCGTGATGTTTTCGGAAATCTTCGAAAAGCCAGCGATATCTGAGAACAGCACCGTAGCCTCCACCTACACGCCGCCCAGCTCCAGTCGCCCCGGCGCCTCCATGACCTGGTCCAGGACCTGTTGAGAAACGTAGCCCTTCAGAGCCCGGCGAATGTGGGCACGCTCGCGCTCCGTGACCCGATACTGGTAGATCGTATTGGCAGCCACCACCAGTAGTCCTCCCGAGACCGGTGACACCATCCAGAACCAAGTACTGAAAGGAGATAAAGGACACCCAGCACAGAGCGACGTAGGCGCCAAGAATGAGCATAGAGCTGAGAATTACACCTCGAACTTACTTGAAATTAAGCATTGTAATGATAATCATAATAAGCATAATTATGGCTAGAATCCGCGCGCTATCGACCGCCGCCTGATTTAGGTAGTTTCCGCAGCGCAGCATGTGAAGAACCGTGGCCTGGATCTCCACGCCCGGCATACCCGTACCCCCGCCCAGGTAGTCGAGCGGTGACGCGAAGACGTCCACCCGACTGGCTCCCGCTCCCAGTTCCTGAACCGAGGAGGAGCGGCCAACGAAGACGGTCTGGCCGGCGAAAATTCCATCGGGAAGGGAGTTCTCGAAGTCGAGCGCCTGGTAGAAACTCACGGTCGGAATGGATCGGGCCGTGCCGACGTAGTTGATCAGGATCTCCGGGTCGTCTTCCTCGTAGGACCACCGGGACCCGATCCCGTTCTACGGCTCCCCCCAGCTCCTGATGGGTGCGAGTGGCCAGCATCGCCTCGCCCCCGACCGTCAGCCGGGCGCGGCGAACCACGGTGTCCAGGTCTGAGTTGAAGGTGGCAAAACCGTAGTGACCTCCCGCCTCGAGCAGCGGGTCGATGGGCAGCACCTCTTGGTGGAGGTTGAAGCGGGCATCCTGGACGTACTCGACGTGAGCCGCCAGAACGACCGGCATCCTGCTCTGGACGACTGCCTGGGCGAAAGCGGCGTCTTGAACAGAGTCGGCCGACGGGACGTCGAAAACCACGTCGAAGATGATCACCTTCGCTCCCTGCTGACTCAAGATTTGAACCAACTCACCGTAAATGGCGCGGGGCCAGGGCCAGCTCAAGCCCAACCGCGCGAATTCATCCAGGGAGGTCTGATCGATGGCCACGATCAAAACATCTTCCGGGGGAGCCAACGATCCCCGCAGATACATCATCAAGTCGTAGTTCTTCAGCTCCAGGGTCTCCAGCAGGGGAGTCAAGGAGAGGATCCCCAGCAAGACCATGGCTGCTACGAGAAAGAGTCCCGCTGCCCAGTAGATTTTCATGGCATACGTGCGGACGAGACCTAAAAGTTCAGCTGCAACTCCACTTCCATCTGCCGGAGAGGCAAGCGCGGATCGAGAGCGAAAGGATCCACCAGGAATTCGTAGTGACGGTTCCAAAGGTTCCGAGCCCGAAAGCGTACCAGGCCCCGTTTGTGCGAAAACTCATAAGGAGATGGCGGCGTTGGTGGTAAATGTGTTGACCGTAGGGAGAGGCTCACCCAGGCGCCCGTCCTGCCGGAAGAAGTCCTCTTCGACCCGAACCGATAGTCCGCTGGAGTCGACGAAAAACATCCCCAGGCGAACCTCATGGTCGCGGCGTGTGTAGGCCAGATTCTCGTCACTGGTCAATGCGCAATCGGCCACCAGGGTTCATCGGTCGCTGAGAAAGTGGTTGATGACCGCTCGGCCTCCGTAAGAATCTCCTACGAACAACTTCGGATCCGTGAAAGTGAAGATCTGGAACCGAATTGTGACCCGCCGGGTCCGGCCAAAGGGGACGTCCCGCCTTCTGAAGAACGTGGAGGTCCGCAGAAAGGTTCGGGGGAGCAGCTGCTGATCCCAACCCCACTCGTAGCTGTCGCTCTCGGATAGCTCGGTCTCATTCAAGTTGAGGAGGAAGCCGTTCAGATGAGACGGCACCAGACGCTCCCGAACGAATCCGCCGCCGCTCACTCCGGAGACCAGAGGCTGCAGGATCTGCGCGGCGGAGAAGCGTAAGGTGGTGAAAAGGTTGGGCTGATACCAGACCCCCACCTGCGGACTCCAGCGCGGAATCGAAGCGTCAGCGCCTTGCGTACCGGCCAGGTCGATCACCGTGTCCGGGCCGACGAACACGTTGTCGTCATTGGCCCAGTCATACTGCATCCCACCCGTGAGAGTCAGTCGCGAGCCGACTTCCACATCGCTCTGAAAAAAGACCGTGCGGTGGCGCACCGTCTTGCGCGAGAAGGCAAAGTCCCCGTCCTGTTCAAAAAACCCGGCTCGCAGTCGAAGAAGAAGCCGTTTCCACAATTGTCAAATAGCTGCACGCTGTCTCGGCTCCGGGAACGCCCGGCGAAGATGTCCAAGCCGTACTTGAAGCGCAGCCGCCACGCTTTGAACAGGTGAGTCGCCTGCAAATCCAGATTGGGGATGCGCGAAGAGTTGCGGAGAAAATTGAGGATATTTCCCACCGGGACGTCACGTCGGTCGTTTCGCCGAACGATGGTGTCGCTGACCTGGCTCCGGGTCTGAGAGGACAGAAAAAAGACCAGCTCCGATCCGGGGTGCAGCTGGCGCTGATAGCCGATCTCCAGCCGCTGCACCAGATTGTAGGACTGGCGGTTAGGATCCCTTCCATCCGAGGTAGCCCGGAAGGGAACCGTCCCTTCCGGTACGGGAAACCGGTAAGGCTCTTCGATGAAGTCCGGATCTTCTGGAAAGGGATCGGTCAGCGAGGACTCGTTGGTAATCAGCGCCGCCGCCCGATCTCCCACCCGGCG
>CBDBID010000043.1:0-267244 GCA_965205565.1 Acidobacteriota bacterium | reverse complement strand
TCTCCTCCGGTCTTCTCCTCGGGGGCAGTGACACGAACCCTCTGGGTAATTTCCCTCCTAAGCTCCCTTGCTTGCAACAGCCAGAGCATAAGCCCACCTCCAATTGCTCCCTGTATAGCCCCGACGATGGCCCTGTCGAAGGTGACGCCGAAGGCGTAGATGAAGGCCCAGCCGAACGCGAGTAAGTAGCACTGAAGGCCATGGCCTAATCACGGGCTCAGCAGTGGGCCTGATTTGTGCTTCGGGTTTGTCCAACGTGGGTCGTCCTGGAGTCTCGGACAAAGGAGATGTCTACGCCGGCGGCTCACCCAAGTCGGCGGGACTGGTTTCAATCCCCTCATCCTTTCTTGCCGCCTGCGACTCGCTCTTGGCACTCGGCGCATCCCGGGACATGTTCGAGAATCTATCTTCGTTGTATCTCTGGGTGATTTTCCTCC
Source organism: Acidobacteriota bacterium (assembly GCA_965205565.1). Classification (GTDB taxonomy): domain Bacteria; phylum Acidobacteriota; class UBA6911; order RPQK01; family CBDBID01; genus CBDBID01. The sequence continues at coordinate 266,807 of CBDBID010000043.1, read as the reverse complement.
TAAGTTCTTCCGCCTGTTCTTTCAGGCTCTTTCCGGGGTCTTCCTGGTTTCCCTGGAAGTTGTAGCCACAGTCACAGCGTAAAGCCGAAGAGAGGTTGTGCCGGCCACAATTTGGGCACTCCATTGCGCACTCCAGTCGATGAAGTTTTGGTCGATTCTAAATCTCAGATGCCCGTTCAGCAAAAGGAGGACGTGATAGCGGGTCGATCAGAAGAGGGGAGAGGTCGCTCTTTTGGACGAATCGCGACAGGTGTCTCGATGTCGCGATTTGTCGTGACGCGATGTAGTCATTGCTTCTTATAAGCGTGCTCAACGTGCCCGTAGTAGGTGGGTTTGTGGTCAAAGGGATCCGCCTTACACCCAGAGACCTGGCAGCCCTGACGCCTTGAGCGGCGCCGGCGGGTTCGGCGGAAGCGCCTGGTTTTACGGGAGCGAGCAAGTCGAGCCTTCATGGATCAAGCAGGCTGATGGGTTGGTTGGGGTAGCGAGGGTACCGACCACTTCGAGTGAGTCAGCTTTTCGACGCGTCTGGTTGGCTCGCAGAACTCCGCAAGAAAGACAAGACCGCCAAAACATAACCTACGGCCAGGGTGAGCTCCGTGAGTACTCCCGCCCAGGCGGCTCCGGGGGCGCCCAGCTGCGGGATCAAGAGGAAGTTGATCAACAGGTTGATGACCATGGCCACTCCGGTCACTACGGACAGGCGAGCCACCAGAGCATCTTGGCTCAGAAGAACGTGGCTGAAGGCCATCCCCACGAAGACCGGAATCAGACTCCAGACCCCAATTTGGAGTACCCCGATCGAGGCGCCGTACTGCGGTCCGTAGACAAGTTGGATCAAAGGAGGGGCGAGAATGTAGAGAAAGATCGCGAACGGAACGGACAAGGCAACCATCAGGAGCAGGGAGCATAGGAAAATCGTGCGAACACCGGGACGATCTCCCTGTCGCGCCGCCATCACCGGAATGATGGCACTGAAGATGCAGATGGGGATGTTTGATAGCGCCGCCACGATCCGGTAGGAAGCGGCAAAGATCCCGGCTTGGAAGGAGTCGGCTAGAAGAGCCACCAGAGGCACTCCAATGCGGCCCGAGACGGTGTGGAACAAAGTACCAAGACCCACCGGCAAAGAGTCCCGGACAAAGGTCTTCCAGCCTCGGGGCCGGCCCAGGTGAAGCGGATGCAGGTTGCGTTTAAGAATTTGATATTGGATCAAGAGGGTTGCCAGAGCTGCTAGTAAATAGGCCCATCCCAGCGCCACTAGCCGCCCCCCCTGCCAAAGGATGCAGGCGCCAAAGAGAAACTGGCCTCCGAAAACCAGCACCGTCGTCAGGCTGGCCCAGTACAGTTTGCCGTGAGCCTGGAAGATGATGTTGACGGCCAGCGTCAAGCAGTGAAAAAGCATCCCGCCTCCAAAAAGGACCAGAAGAAGGCGGGTTTCTAGGGTTGCGGGAAGGATCAGGGCCAGAACGAGAACCAGCAGGAACAGGCCTACCGTCAGAGCGATTTTCAGCCCGAGAAAGGTGATACAAATCGAGGGCGATTCGTCCCGTCGAGAGGAAATTGCTCTCAGAGCCGCATTGTGCAGTCCCAGATCTCCGCCGATCAGCAGGATCTGGATCAGGCTCCAGGCGAAGGAGAATCGTCCGAAGTCTTCCGGGCCCAGCAAGCGGGCCACGATCACCATGTACAGGGTCTGAAAAACGAGCACCAGGCCCAGTGCCACCAGTTGGGAAATCGCATTGAAGGCGATCATGGGTTGCCTCCGGACGATCCACCTTAGATGGATCGGGCGGGCGGTACAAGATGTCCTACGCGCGGTAAGGGTATCCTATTGCTCGTACTTCCCCGAGGAAATCATCCAGGCGCGAAGCAGAATGGATGGCCTGGAAGAGCGTTCCACAGGGACCGATGCGATGCTATCGGGCGAGCACCCGTTTGCGTCGGTCGGTGCCTCAGTGTCTCGGTCGGGGATGGTGGAAACCCCTCGCCTTCAGGCGAAGAGAAATGCGTGGTAGTGTGGTGGCGTTCGGCATTACCGAGTGGGAGCTCCCACGAAGTTGGACCTGAAGGCACATGTGGTTGGGGTACCAAAATATGGGAAGCCGGCGCTGCGTAGGGCGGTAGCAATTGGTGTAGGCGATTTGCTGCGTCACATTGCCATGGAGCATGAGATTGAGATTATCTCGAGCAAGGTAGCGCGCCGACCACGTCCACGTGTTGATCTTGTACCGACTGAACCAGAACATCGGCAAGATCGTGCAGTGGTTGAAGGGGATCAGTTCACGGGTGATGCTGCAGGAGTTTCCGTATCTAAGGAAGATGTTCTGGGGCCGACGCTTCCGGGCACGAGGCTACCTGGTGGTCGGCTCGGGCAAGATCACGGACGAGATGGTGCAGGAGTATATAGAGAAGCAAGAGGGCGAACCGGCGCAAGACGATAGTCGATTCCAATTGACGAACCATGAAGCCCTTCGGCTCGTAGCCGAGGGTGGCCCCGCCCCTCACTACTCACTTCCATGGATATAGGAGAGCTAGAATTTTGAACGACGAATTCAGGGGAAGAGTAGCCCTAGTGACGGGAGGATCGCGCGGCATGGGAAGGGCGGTTGCGCTGCAATTGGCTGCTGAAGGCGCAGATGTCGCCATCGGGTACGCTTCCCGTCGTGACAGCGCCGAACGTGTCGTCGAGGAGATCGAAGGCCTGGGCCGAAAAGCCATCTGCGGGGCTTGTGACTTACGCGAAAAGGAGGACATCAATCGGCTGGTCGCTCAAACTCGCGACCGGTTGGGGCCCATTGAATTGATGGTCAACAGCGGCGCTATCTCCACTCTCGCCGATCACGACGAGATGACCTACGATCTGTGGTTCGACACGCTGGACGTCAACTTGCATGGGACCTTCCGCATCCTTTTTGCCGTCAAGGATGAAATGATCGAACGGGAGTTCGGCCGGATCGTGCTGATCTCGTCAATCGCCCCTTACGTGCTGCGCCCCCAGCAACTGCATTACGCCACCTCGAAGGCCGCTGTCATGACCATGACCGGCTGGTGCGCCGAAGCCTTTGGTCCGCACAACGTTCGTGTCAACTGTGTGGCCCCGGGATTGACAGACACCGATATGATGCAGGGCTTGTCGCCAGATCTGGTGGCCAAGGCGGTGAGCGAAACACCGCTTCGAAGAGTGGGACTGCCCGAGGAGATCGCGGAAGTCGTGTGCTTCTTGTTGAGCGAACGATCGAGTTTCATGACTGGCCAGACTGTGATCGCGTCCGGAGGCAGGGCCATCCGTCACTAGCGATGAGGAGACTTGAGGCGGCCAGGACCCCTCGCTGTGACCGACGGAGGCCCCTTTCTGACTGAGAGTGCGGAATTGACCTCTGCAGGGCCCAAGAACGCTCCTTCTCAATGGCTGTTTTTCTGCTTTGTGGTACTTTACAGAGGCGATCCGAGCCCTGAATCGGGAGTCCCCAGCTCAACCTATTCACTATTGGGGCTCGGGGCTTTTGGAGGATGGCATCATGGCTGAGTCGAAGGGAATCGCGTTCCGTCAGGGTCGTTACCTACCGGTCGAGGAGGCAACCATCGCCATCCTGGATCCGGCATTTACGAAGAGCGATGTGGTCTTCGATGTGGTGTCGGTCTGGGATGGACACTTCTTTCGCCTCGAAGACCACATGCGCCGCTTCCGAGACTCCTGTGCTTACGTCCACATGAGTCCACCCTACCCGGAAGAGGAGATGAACGACATTTTGGCACAGTGCGTCGATCGAGCCGGTTTATCGGAGGCTCTGGTCTATTTCCTCTGCACCCGGGGGCGTTACGCTGGAGGTGTCGCCTTCGGTGATCCGCGAAACTGCCGGAACGAATTTATCGCCTACTCGGTTCCCTACTACTGGGTAGTACCCAGGGACCGGGAAAAGAATGGGGCTCATCTCTGGATCCCCCAGACCCGCAGAGCTCCGGATGTGGCCATCAACCAGCGGGTCAAGAACTTCAATCGCATGGACCTGACGCGCGCCCAACATGAAGCTCTCGAGGAGGGGGCGGATGCACCCGTTCTACTTTCCACAGACGGCTATCTGACCGAGGGACCCGGCTTCAATGTGTGGATCATCGCAGACGGGAAGGCCCGCACTCCAGCTGGCAACCTGCTGGAAGGAATCACCCGTCTCACGGTTTTCGATCTCTGCCGGGAAATCGGGATGGAAGCCCAAGCGTGCGATCTCAATCCGGAAGATCTGCAGATGGCGGATGAGGCGTTTATGTCCAGCTCCGGCGGGGGGCTGATTCCCGTGACGACGGTGAATGGCGGGCCGATTGCCGACGGAAGGCCCGGTTTGAAAACGTGCCAATTGCGGGATCGGTACTGGAAAAAACGCGCCCAGGGGTGGCATTCCACGCCGGTGGCTGAACTGCTCGGCTCCACCATCAGGCCGGTGGCCGGAAGCCGCTAGCTCGATCCGTCGCCCGATCATGACTCGTCCTGTCGTCCCTTCTGGAACCGTCGGCAGCGCTCTCTGGTTCCCTCTTGAAATGTCCTCGCACTGCCTCTGCTATTACCTCTCCAAACCCAAGGTGCGCGCTGCACCGGGGAGTTTCCGCCGGGGTTCTCGAATTTCAGGGGGAAGGTGTTGATGGTTAGAGGCAGGATGAAGAGCCCGGACGTTCTGATCATCGGGGGAGGAGTGATTGGCCTGACCACGGCCTACTATCTGGCCCGTGCCGGCGCCCGGGTCCAGCTTCTGGATCAGGGGGACTTCGGTCAGGAATCCTCCTGGGCAGGAGCCGGCAGCATCCTGGTGGGAAAGCCGAAGAGGGTGTCCTCACCCCTGGTCCAGCTACGGGCCAAAAGCGCCCTTCTCTTTCCCCAGCTCTCGGACGAATTGCGCGAGCAGACCGGCATCGACAATGGATACGTGAAATGCGGTGGGTTGGACTGTGGGTGCACTCAGGAACAGTTGTTGCAGCGAGCTCGGGCTGGTCGAGACGAGGAGGCCGCCTGTGAAGTCCTGGATGCCCGCCAACTCCTTGAGCTGGAACCAGCTCTGTCTCCGCGGCTTCCCGGAGCCGTCTATTTTCCCGATGTGGCCCAGGTCCGCAACCCGCGCCACCTGAAGGCACTGGTGGCGGCCTGCGGGCAACTGGGTGTTCGCTTGACAGCTGGATCTCCAGTCTATTCCCTGCAAAGACAGGGTTCCGTGATTCGAGCGGCTCGCTGTCCGCAAGGCGACCTCTCAGCCGGAACCTTCCTGATCGCTGCCGGTGCCTGGTCAGGCTTGCTCATGGAGCTGGTGGAATGCTCCTGTCCCATCCGCCCGGTCCGCGGGCAGATAGCCCTTCTAAAGGTTGTGTCACCCCTGTTCAGCCGTGTCATCAATTCGGGGCCTCGATATCTGGTGCCCAGACCGGATGGGAGGATTCTGGTCGGGTCGACGGAGGAAGAGGTTGGTTTCGACAAGCACACGACCGCCGAGGCCATCCAGGGGTTGCTGGAGCTGGCTCGAGGTCTGGTACCGACCCTGGGGCAGAGTCATTTGGAGCGCTGCTGGGCGGGGTTGCGTCCGGGGACGCCAGATCGCCGACCCTACCTGGGACAGGTGCCTGGATGGAACAATCTCTTTGTGGCTTCCGGGCATTTTCGGTCGGGAATCCAGCTTTCGCCGGGTACGGCCAAGGTCATGACGGAAGCCTTGCTCGGGGAAGTCCCGTCTGTGCCGCTGGACGCCTTTCGCCTGGACCGTTGAGTCCACGGACTCACTGGTTTTACTCGGAATCGTTTTTCAGGCGCTGCAACTGGCGCCGGTCCTTCTTGGTGGGGCGACCGGTACCCCTCGAGCGAGTGAGGAATGGCCTCTTGAAGAGACGGGCCAAAGGGTCTGCGGGGGGGCGGGGCGGCGTCTGGTCCCGATAGAGACGCCGGGCTTCCGCCTTGGGCAAGGATCTGGGATAGAGCCCTTTCACGATCAGGATCTGCTTCCAATCCCCACGATGGATTTCAAGGCGGTCTTCCAGAGTGACCGTCCGATGAGCCTTGGCCATCAGACCGTTAACGCGCACCCTGCCGGCGACACACGCCTGGGTGGCTCGATTCCGAGTTTTGAAGATTCGAGCCACATGTAACCACTTGTCCAAGCGCATAGTGGTTGGCAGAAGGGACGCTGCCAGGGAACGCCCCGGTCCGATCATCTTTCTCCTAGCCCGCATTATTCACAAGCTCTCTGCTGCGGCGCCGGGATCATCTACACTGACTGCGTTTCCCGCCCTCGGCCTCCTCGACGTAGTGCACGACTATGCCTGCGGGGGCCTTGGGCGTGACGCCTTGTCAGCGCGGCGCTTCCGACGCCTCGCGACGAGACCTTATGAATAATCCAGGCTAGCCCGATCCTCCGCGCGCCAAAAAGGGGGAAGAGGAGCGTGCATCTTCAGTCGCGAACGTGGCCGTTGCCAAAAACCACCCACTTGTAAGTCGTCAGCTCGCGTAGGCCCATCGGACCTCGAACATGCAGGCGCTGCGTGCTGACGGCTACCTCGGCGCCCAGTCCGAACTGTTCTCTGTCGGTGAAACGTGTGCTGGCATTGACGTAGACGGCGGCCGAATCCACCTCGTTGACGAACCGCATCGCTTCGCTGTAATCCTCCGTGATGATGCTGTCGGAATGGTGGGTACTGTGGGTATGGATGTGTTCCAGGGTTTCATCGCTGCTGTCGACCACCTTGACGGCTAGGACCAGCGATAGACACTCGGTGTCGTAATCTTTTTCCCCAGCCGGGCGTATCCTGGGACGTCCGTTCAAGACGGCCTGGGACCGGAGATCGTAGCGGAGTTCCACCTCCGCGGAGGACAACTCGTAGGCAATCTGAGGCAGCAGACTGGCAGCGATCCGAGAGTGGATGAGGAGCGTGTCCAAGGCGTTGCAGACGGTGGGCCGTTGCACCTTGGCATTGAAAACGATGGGCACCGCCTTGGAGGGGTCGGCGGCTTGATCCACGTAGGCGTGGCAAATGCCGATCCCACCCGTGATGACGGGTATGGTGGCGTGTTCCTGAGCCAATTCGTGCAGCGCGGCCCCGCCGCGGGGAAATGATCATGTCGATGTAGGGTCGGTCTCGAAGCATTTGCAAGACCAGTTTGCGATCGGTCGAGTCGATCAGTTGGATGGACCCCGTCGGAATACCAGAGCGCGATACGGCTCGAACCAGGAGTTCGGCGAGTGCCCGATTGGTATGCCGTGCCTCCTTGCCGGACTTCAAACAGAGGGCTGAGATGTCAACCGTGACGTTGGGTCTGGATTCGTAGATCACGCCGATGACACCCAGGGGCACGCGGCGCTTGGCCACTTGCAGGCCGTTGGGCAAGACGGTGGCGTCGAAGCTTTCGCCCACCGGATCGGGTAAAGCAGCCACAGCCTCCACGTCGTGGGCAATGCCCTCCGGCCTCTCGGGCGTCAGCAGCAGCCGATCCAGGATTTTATGGCTGAGACGGGAGGCACGCGTCGCCCCGAGGTCTTGCCGGTTGGCTTCCAGAACCGCTTCACCGTCGTCACGCAGGAGTTCGGAGATGCGTTTCAAGGCTTGATTCTTAGTCCGCGTTTCCAAAGTAGAGAGAGGCCGGGCGCTTTCCCGTGCCTGCTCTGCCTTTTCGCGAAGTTCTGCGATCATGTCTAGACTCCCCTTCCGCAAAGATCGTTCCGGAGGAAACCAGCGTGATTTCTTGGTCACCATGGCGCAGGAGAGCGATCTGCCGCACCAGCTCAGACATACGGGGCCGGTTGAGATGCCCCGCTTCCGTCAGGAGGCCCGTTCCAAGCTTAACCACAATTCGCATCTGCTCTCCGTCGCCAAACAAACTATGATCCCATGGCGCCGGCCGAGCCTGCAAGGCAGCGCGAAAACGCTGCCTTGCAGGCTCGGCCACCAAGCGAACGGCTCCCCTCCTCAAGAGTTGATGTCTGGAGAAAATTTTTCCCGTTCTGGCTTGACAAGACGGAAAGCCACGTGCTAAAAATCGACTATTCCGACTGGATTAGTCGAGAATGGATGTCAGGGACATGAAAAGTTCCATGCAGGCGGTGGCAGCTCATCCCCAGTTGATTGGCCAAGATGAGATCCGCCAATTGGCCGAGTATTTTGAGGACCGTCCCCCTGGGGACGTGCTCGATTGGGCCATGGACCGGTTCCAGAAAAGGTTTGCGCTGGTGACCAGTTTCCAGTTGGCCGGAACCGTTCTCATTGACATGGCCAGCCGCTTGAACCGGGAATTTCGGGTGGTGATCATCGATACCGGCCGGCTGCCTCAGGAAACCTATAAACTCATCGACCGGGTCAGGGAACGGTACCAGGTTTCCGTAGAATTGGTCATGCCGGATCCTGAGTTAGTGCAGAAGATGGTGGTCCAGCACGGGGTCAACCTTTTTTACCGGGACGTCGCCCGGCGCCAGCTCTGCTGCCATGTTCGCAAGGTACTCCCCTTGTTGAATGTGCTGGAGGGACTCGAGGCTTGGGGGGCTGGACTGCGCCGGGGGCAATCGAGCACCCGTCAACACATCCAGAAGGTCGAGCTGGACGACGAGCATGGCGGGATCGTCAAGATCAATCCTCTGGCGGACTGGAGTCAGCAGGATCTCTGGACCTATACCCGCAGTCACGACGTGCCGTACCATTCTCTGTATGACCGGGGGTACAGCAGCATTGGTTGCGCCCCCTGTACCCGCCCGGTAGAGGACGGCAAGGGTCTACGAAGCGGACGTTGGTGGTGGGAGGAAGAGGGAGTACCCAAGGAGTGCGGAATGCACTGCAGCCTGGAAACGGGTGTTGAAGATCGACTGGTGGCCCTCACGGATTAGGCAATCCCCCCTTTCCCAAGTGTTTCCTGTTGCTGGCGGTCCGGCTGGACCGGTCAGGCGATTCTCCCAAACTAGAGGCCTGCGGTAGTTTCAACGCCGTTCTTTCCAGTGAATAGAGCCCTTCTCACTTGGTTGAAACGCAGCGCTTGCAGGTGACCGAGCCGGGGCAGAGGGTCGGGCCGAGGTGTGCATGGTTCCGGCCTGACGAGTATAATTTCTCGGTACGGACGAGACTGACATGAAACCATGGAGGGAGTGGCTGGGTTGTGCCGGGGCAGTCTTTTTGGGATTGGTGCTGCTGGTGGCGGCGATCGCCAAGGCGGCGAATCCTGGCCCCTTCGTTGAGCAAATCCGGCAGGAAGGGCTCGATTTTCTCCTCCCGGCTCCGCAAGTCGTCTTGCTGGTCGTAGCCTTGGAAGCCGCTCTGGGAGTCGGTCTGCTCATCGGGTTTCGACGGCTGTGGATGTTGGTGCCGACGGGAGCGCTGGTGGCCTTTTTCCTCTTCCTGACCGGTCGTAACTACTGGTTGGTGTCTCGGGGACTCCGTGAGGAAGGGGCATGCGGCTGCTTCGGGAGTTGGATAGACCGAAGCCCTGTAGAGGCTCTTTGGCAGGATGCTTTTCTGTTGATTCCGGCACTGGCGTTGGCTCTATGGGGACGCAGCAACTCTCGGGAGCGTTTCCTGGCCCCCCGCCTGCTGCTCATGTTGGCTGTTTCCCTGATCCTGGTGGCGAAGATTGCCCGAGAACCGGATTTTCAGTATGCGCAGGTTGCCGAGAAAATCGCGGCTGTCGGGACGCAGGGATCGTCATCTCAATTCTATCCTTCCGACCGGTATGTACTCCTGGTGGATGGAGCCCCGATTTCCGGTTCTGGCGTTTTTCAATCCGAGCAACGGATTGAGCTGCTGATCCTGACGCCGGTTTTCGATTCGGCTTTGCTGCTTGACCCCGGCAGAGGAGCGGTCTTTGAGGTTTCCAGACAGCGCGTGCGCCCCGGTCCGGGTGCGAGCCTCTATCTGGATGAAGGCGTTCGGCCCCGGTTGTTGGGTCCCTTCGAAACCAGCCGCGAGGGGATTGCTTTTGCCTCGCAGGGACGCTGTCTGCTGCTGCGGGCCCGGAGTGGTTGACAGGCTGTATCAGGAGCCGTCCCGGCTCGCCTCCAATTCCCTGCGCGCGATGGTTTTCAGAAGGCGGGCGTCGCTGTTGAGATCGAATATTTGAAAACCCTGTGCTTTCCGCTGTCGCAGAACCTGTCCCGTGGTCGCCACCGTGCCGCAGGGCTTGTTGGCCTTCTGGGCGCTGCGCAGCACCGTTTCCATGGCCTCCTCGTGGAGCTGGCTTCCGGGTTCTACGCCAAGGTCACGAGCCAGGTCAGTGGGACCCAGGAATCCGGCGTCAATGCCTTCCACGGCCAGGATGTCGGTGGCGTTGTTCACCCCAATACGATCCTCGATCTGAGCCAGCACGACCAGCTCTTCGTTGATGCATTTCAGGTAATCGGATCCCCACAGGGAGAGGGCCCGGCTCATTCCGACCGATCGATTTCCCCGGGGTGGGTAACGACAGGCTCGGGCGATCGCTTCGGCCTGAGAGGGGGTCGAGACATGGAGGATGACGATGCCCAGGGCACCGGCGTCCAGGAACCGAGCCAGAGTTTGGGGACTCTGATCCCAGGGGCGGGCCATGGGAGTGCCGCCTGCCGACTGGATGGCTCGCAGAGAATGAGCCACCTCGGCAAGACTCAGAGCGGTGTGCTCGGGCATCCACCACCAGCCATTCGTATCCGACCGAGGCCATAATTTCGGCCGACAAGGGGGAGGCCAGATTCAACCAACTGCCGATTGAAACCTCACCCCTTCCCAGGCTCTCTCGCATTCTGTTTTTCATCTCGATTACTCCCTTGGATCACCCCTGTTAGGAAGGCCATGGTCTGTGCACCTGAGTCGTCCGTCGTTGCAGTGGTGGCAGCTTAAAACTGTGACGCACAAGTTGGTAAGTATGCGGGCGGAAGGCCTCGACGGCAAGCAAGCGTGCTAGGAAAAACGGGTGACGCGGAGGGGTTGCAGGTCCAGGCTTGGAGCTTCACCTGAAAGCAGCTCGGAGACGAGCAGGCCTGTGACGGCGCCCAAGGACACACCCAACATGCCGTGACCGCTGGCCACGGTCAAATTGGCCGGCTGACAGGCACGGCCCAGTAGGGGGAGGCCATCGGGAGAAGCGGGGCGCAGCCCGCGCCAGATTTCCACTAACTGGGGAGCTTCCAGGCCGGTCAAATACTCATTTCCGGCTCGTGAGATGGCGTCGAGCCGTCTTTGGTTAACCGTAAAATCGAACCCGGCCAATTCCAGGGTGCCACCCAGGCGCAGCCAGTTGCCCATGGGTGTGACCGCAACCTTTTTTTCGAACAGGTAGACCGGCATTCGCGGTTGCCCATCCTCTCGGCGAAAGGTGATGCTGTAGCCCTTGGCCGCCTGGATGGGAAGCCTAAGACCCAGCTGGTGTGCCAGGAGTGGCGTCCAAGCCCCGCCAGCCAAAACCACCTCATCGGCCTGAAAATCGCCTCGGGTGGTGTGCACCTGGGAGATCCGAGAGCCGGAGACCGTAAACCCGATGGCTTCGGTGAAGCGTCGAATCCGCACGCCCTTTTTTTCCGCGATCCGGCCCAGTTGATGGACTAGGCGATGAGGAGTCAAATGGGCGTCATCGCGATAGTGGAGGCCTCCCACGATGCCGGACCGCACGGCCGGTTCCATCCGCATGACCGCCTCGCTGTCCAGGATTTCGTGTCTCACCCCGAAAGGCTCTACGGCCCGGGCTTCATGGAGTCCTTCCCGGAAGCCCTCTTTCGTCTTGAAGACCAGCAACCAGCCCATTTGTGCGTAGTTGACCTCCAACTTTTCATGGGAAATCAGTTCCCGGTAGAGTTCCAGGCTCCTGTGGTGCAACTCGGCTAAGATGGGGATCGCCCGCGCGGCGCGGTCTTTTCGACAGGCTCCACAAAACAGCAGCAACCAGTGAATCAAATCGGAATCGAGGCGCGGCTTGATGTAAAGGGGGCTCTCCGGATCGAACAACCACTTCAAACCCTGACGCCAGGCACCCGGGGTGGCCAGGGGCATGGAATGACTGGGCACCAGCATGCCCAGATTCCCGTGAGAACTGCCGGCGCACAGATCCTGTTTTTCCACAAGGACCACCTGGTGCCCCCGACGCGACAGGTAATAGGCGATGAAAACACCCACCACACCCCCGCCAATGATGAGGACTTCGGTTCGATCTGCCATAGTGCACCGAATGTTAACTTCAGGCACAGGGGAGCTCAAGTTCGTATGGGACAGTCGGGTAGGCGGGAGCCCAGGGAAGGGAACCAAGGGCCCTTTTCACAGGAAGCTGCTCTAGCAGCTCTCCCATGGGGTACTTCGCCCTTCGGCGCAGTGCTATAGTACCGGCGGCTCGATCATGGGAGAAGCATCGCACTATGACGTCACCGTCGATCTGGATGTTCCCATCAAGGCCCGTGATGGCATTAGCCTCGTAGCGGACATCTACCAACCCGCCCGGCAGGGGCAACGAGTCCGGGATGGCTTGCCCGTTCTGCTGGAACGAACTCCCTACGGCAAGGATGAGCCGCTTCGCAGGTGCCGGGCGGCATTCTTCGCTCGGCGAGGCTATGTGGTCGTGATCCAGGATTGTCGCGGCTGTTTTCAGTCTGAAGGCAAGTTGAGCTTCCTGGTGAATGAGCCGGCGGACGGTTTCGACGCGGTCGGATGGATCGCGGCGCAGAGGTGGTGCAGCGGAAAGGTTGGAACCTACGGAACCTCGTACGGGAGTTGGGTTCAGAGCGCCCTGGCCACCCAGAATCCTCCCGCTCTGGCTTGCCAGGTTCTCACCATGGGTGGCTGGAACGCTCACACCACGACGGTCCGCCACGGCGGCGCCTTCGAACTGCGATTCATGGCTTGGGCCTTCTGGCATTCCCTGCTCAATGAAAATCGTGGGCTGAAGAGTCGCTCAGGAGTGGCCGCTGGACTGGAAAATGCACCCCATTTCCTGCATTGGCTGAGCCGGCTGCCGATCCGAAGAGGGCAAACGCAATTATCGCTGGTGCCCGATTACGAAGACTGGCTGTTTGATCTCTACACCCAGGGTGACTATGACGATTTTTGGAGGCAACCAGGACTCGCCATGGAGGAGCATCTGGAGGCGCACGCCGATGTGCCCACTTTACTGGTGGGCGGCTGGTACGACTCCTACACGCGAGCTACGCTCGACGCTTACACGGCCCTGAGTGAAGCCAAGAAGGGACCCGTCCAAGTGATCATGGGCCCCTGGACGCATGGCGGCTACAACACCGAACTCAGCTATGCCGGAGACGCGGATTTCGGAGCCGATGCCGCGCTGGCCAGTTTCGACGCGCTGCACCTGTCTTGGTTCGATCGATGGCTCAAGGGCGAGGCTTGCAGCGTCCAGACCAAGCCGGTTCGTCTCTTCGTCATGGGGGGAGGAGCGGGGAGAAAGACTCCCGAAGGTCGTATCCAGCACGGAGGTTCCTGGCGGGAGGAGAGCGAATGGCCGCTGGGGCGAGCGCTACTTACCGAGCTGTACTTGGCCGAAGCTGGAAGACTCTCAGAGACGGTTCCGGAGCAGGACGAGTCATCCTCCACCTATTGTTTCGATCCCACCAATCCGGTGCCCACGGTCGGTGGCAACTTCTCCTCGCTCAGTTTCATCGCGCCTCCTCCCCCCGGCGCTGAAATCGGGCAGCTTCCGGGGGCCGTGCGACGCCGAGACGTCACTCCGGCCGGTGGCTTCGATCAGCAGGAAGAAGGCCGGTTTTTCGGATGTGAAATCCCCTATTTACCACTGGGTTCCCGTGCTGATGTCCTGGTCTACCAAACGCCTCCCCTGGAAGAGGATTGGGAAGTCACGGGTGAGCTCAAGGTTTCCTTATGGATCTCCTCCTCAGCGCGCGACACGGACTTTACCGCCAAGCTCATTGATGTCTACCCCTCCAGCGCCGACTACCCTCAGGGCTTTGCTCTTAATCTGACGGACAGTATCGTTCGAACTCGCTACCGGAATTCCCGTGAGAAGGCGGAACTGATGGCGCCTGGAGAGGTGTATTCATTGAAGATCATTCTGTACCCAATCGGCAACCTCTTCCGCCGCCATCACAGGGTCCGGCTGGATATCTCATCGAGCAATTTCCCTCGCTTCGATGTCAATCCTAACACGGGAGAACCACTGGGAAGGAACCGGGGTTGGATGAGGGCCTGGAATACGGTGTACCACGACAGGAAGCGTCCGTCTCACCTTCTGTTGCCGGTCGTTTCGCGGCACTCTCGGTAGGAGAAGTGAAACGGAAGCAGGTTCCAAGAACACCGTGGGTTGAGACGCGTGGAGCGAGGGTCCGCGGGGGGGGGCTTCACGACACATCCAATCAACATTCAGGAACGAGGGCAAGCTTCCGTAGAAGATCATGAGACATTCAGGCGGGCTGAGGCTCAAACTGGTGGTCCTATTTTTTGCGGCTGCGGTCCTGATAGGGCTGTGCGTAAATCGGCCGGCCGGGTGGGACGCCAGCCAAGGCCATGCCGGATTTCTTTCGATCCTACCAGCCGCCACGGCCATTACGCTGGTTTTTCTGACTCGCGAAGTACTTTCCGCCCTTTTTCTGGGAATTTTCATGGGTGGTCTGGTGGTCGGAGACCTCAACATTCTGGAAAGATTCATCGTCCCGGCTGTGGGGTCTCCCCAGTACGGCCTCATTCTGGTGGTCTATCTCTGGTGCCTGGGCGGCCTGATCGGGATCTGGTCCCGGACGGGAGGCGCGCGAGCTTTTGCCGAATGGGCTTCCCGCTTCGTCCGCAGCCGCCGCAGTGCCAAGCTCTTCGCTTGGCTGATGGGTATCGTCTTGCACCAGGGGGGAACCCTCTCGACCGTGCTGGCTGGAACCACCGTGCGTCCCGTCACGGACCGGGAGCGAGTCAGCCACGAGGAACTCAGCTATATCGTCGATTCAACTGCCTCTCCCATCGCCGGCATCATTCCCTTGAACGTTTGGCCCATCTACGTGGCTGGATTGGTGACGGGTGTGATCCCACTCTTTCCGGATGAGGCGGCGGCCGTGCACTTTTTTTACCGCGCTATCCCACTGAATTTCTACGGTATCTTTGCGGTCCTGCTCACCCTGTTGCTGGCTCTGGAAGTGCTTCCCTGGACGGGCCGGAAGATGAGACGAGCCAGGGAGCGGGCGCAGATGGACGGACAACTGGACGCGCCGGATGCCGAGCCGCTGGTGGCGCGCGAGTTGAGCACTCTCCAGGTTGCCAGGGGATACATCCCACGTAGCCGGGATTTCCTGATCCCCATCCTTACCCTCATCGCTCTGGCCCTGGGTTCGTATATCCTGACGGGAACGGTGCGGATTGCCGAGGCATTTGGATCGGCTGTACTGGTGGCCGCTTTGCTGGCCCTGGCCCAGGGATTGACGGTGCGCCAGTTGGTGGCCGGTTTTACGGATGGGTGCAAAGGAGTCACCACCGGAGCCATCCTTTTGGGGCTGGCCCTGACTCTGGGAAGGGTCTCTCAAGAATTGGGAACGGCCGACTATGTGGTGGAGTCCACCTCCCAGTGGATTGTGCCGACCCTGCTGCCCGCGCTTCTGTTGGTGGCTTGCATGTTTATCGCCTTCTCCATCGGGACCTCTTTTGGCACCTTTGCCGTCATTTTCCCCTTGGCCATGCCACTGGCCTTTGGGGTGTCACCCGATCCCAACTACGTGGCCCTCTGTTTTGGGGCCGTGGTGGGCGGTTCGATGTTCGGAGACCAGTGCTCGCCCATCTCCGACACCACCATCCTGTCTTCTCTTGCCTGCGGTGCAGATCTGATGGATCACGTGACCACCCAGTTACCGTTGGCCCTTTTCGCCGCTAGCCTGGCGGCAGGGGTGTCCACGTTGGTGGCCTTCGTGATTCTGTGAGTGGCGAAAAACAGACGGATCAATAGCGGGACAGGCGGGTTATCTCCCGAGCAGGCGTCGGAGAGCTGCGGCCATGGGCTGTCCCCGGAGAGCCGCAGCGGCTTTGTAGTGCCGTTTGCAGAACCAGCGGCCACCGCGCGGGTGTCCTGTCACTTTGTCGGGTAAAGTCGCGTAATTGGCAAAGTGGACGAGCCCGCCGCCTTGCGGTTCGGAGGGGAAATCTCGATGACAGATCTCGTAGATGGGAGGCTTCATTTCGGGCCTAGACGCCCGGTTCGAGAGGGGCGCAGCAGGGAAGGGCTCCAGCTCTTTGTGGTGGAACGACGGGAGGTCTGGGGCCAAGCCAATTTGAAATACCGAAGGGACACGAAAACCCAAAGAGCAGGACCGTTTAGCGGTGAGAACTGGAAAGCCGAGTTGGTCCGCTCCCATCGCTTGGACAAAACCTTGCAAAAGGCTTCAGGCCTTGTAGGATGCGCCCTACCGGCAGGGTTCTTCCCGTAAGCCAAGGCGAATGATTTCTGCGAAGCGAGGTCGTAGGGAGATAGGCAACTATGGTGGAAATGCCCGAATTTGACGAACTCTATGTCGTTTCTGACCTTCACATGGGAGGATCGAGAGGCCGGCAGATCTTCGACCAGGGTACGCTGCTCAAAGCCTTCATCGATTACTTAACAGCCCTGCCGGCCAGGAATCGGGTGGGACTCGTCATCAATGGGAAATCCCTCTTGCTTCACAAGCCGG
This sequence comes from Acidobacteriota bacterium, assembly GCA_965205565.1. Classification (GTDB taxonomy): domain Bacteria; phylum Acidobacteriota; class UBA6911; order RPQK01; family CBDBID01; genus CBDBID01. Next base: position 250,233 of record CBDBID010000043.1, on the reverse strand, counting down.
CGGCGGTCTGGTTTCGAACCGAGAAGGGGGAGATGAGGGGGACGCTCAAGCGTGTGGTGTGCGACAAGGCGAAGGGGAAGTTGAGGTTGCGCATGGTAGAAGGGGGAAGGAACTAGTGTAATGTACGATTAATTACGCTGAGGAATTGTCAGGGGTATCTGATATCTTTTGGGCATGGCAAGAACCACCAAAAAGATTCGAGTATCCAAGCAGGCCCGGGCCGAACTGGAGTCTTGACTGCGGCGGCGAAATACCCCGCGCAGTCTGGCCCAACGAGCCCGTATCGTTTTGCTGGCCAGCCAGGGGATGCCCATGAGCAAGATCGCCCGTAGGGTGGGTCTGCATCCGGTCAACGCCTATGCCTGGAGGCGGCGCTTCGAGCTGGAAGGGGTGCCCGGTTTGAAGGATCGACCTCGTCCCGGACAACCTCGCAAACTGACTCAGAAGAAGGCTCAGGAAATCCTGCATGCTACGGTGCATTGCCTCCCTCGCGAGTCGACCCATTGGAGTCTGCGTTTGATAGCCAAGTATTCGGGCGTCACGGTCCACCAGGTGCGACAAGTCTGAAAAGCGGCCAATTTAAGGCCCCACCACATCAAGACCTTCAAGATCAGTAGTGATCCGAACTTTTCCGAGAAGGTCATCGACATCGTGGGCTTGTACTTAAATCCCCCGGATAATGCGGCCGTGCTCTCCGTGGATGAGAAGACCCAGGTGCAGGCCTTGGATCGCACTCAACCCATGCTGTCACTTCGGGAGGGACCGATCGAGCGGCGCACCCATGATTACAAGCGCCACGGTACGGCCAGTCTGTACGCCGCTTTTGACATCGCCTCCGGAGAGGTGATCGGGCGCATTACCCGAAGGCATCGCTCCCAGGAGTTTTTGGGCTTTCTAAAACAGATCCATCGCTCCGTGGAGCTCGAGTTAGACATCCATGTGATTTTGGACAACTCCAGCACCCACACTACTCCAGCCGTGCAAAGATGGCTGGCCCGCCACGCTCGTTTTCATCTGCACTTCACTCCCCCCAGCGCCTCTTGGCTCAACGCCGTCGAGAGCTGGTTTTCCCAACTCACCCAAAGGGCTCTGCAGCGCAACTCCTTCACCGGCGTCCAGCAGTTACGACAGGAAATCAGAAGATATGTCCGAGTTCACAATCAACACTTAGCCAAACCCTTCCAGTGGCGAGTCACCGCCGATTCGATCTTGGCCAAGGTGGGAAAAGCACGAGAAACACTCAGTAGTCCATGTTAACAACGTGGATTTATCGGACAGTACACTAGGCTGCGTCTGGTTGTCGAGACCAGGCTTTGGCGAAGAAAAAGTCCATCGGCGATGGGATATGCTAGGAGCTATGAACCTACTCACCTACAAACAGATGGAGTCTCCAGTCGGCACGCTGCGCTTGGCCAGCGATGGATCGAGCATCTGTCGAATCACGTTTCCTTCCGAATCAGGACAAGATTGGGAAGACTGGCTTCTACGCCATTTCCGCAGGCCGGGTCGCGAGGGTTCCGACGCCCCACTTGAGCAGGCATGCGGCCAACTCGATGAGTATTTCCGGGGAGGGCGCCGGTCGTTCCAGATCCCACTTTCGCTTAAAGGGACCGAATTCCAGGTCGAGGTGTGGCAAATCCTGCTCCAGATTCCCTTTGGAGACACCTGGAGCTATGGCGAGGTGGGATGGCAAGTGGGCCGGCCGCAGGCAAGCCGGGCAGTGGGAGGGGCGGTTGGAACCAATCCGGTCGCCATCGTCATCCCGTGCCACCGCGTCATCGGCAAGAACGGGGCTTTGGTGGGCTTCGGAGGCGGTTTGGATCGAAAAAAGTGGCTGTTGGAACTGGAAGGGTTTCCCCCCAATGGTTCGAGCTGAAGAGCAGTGAGCCGAGTTCCAAAGGGTACAGCATGGCAGTAGAAACGCGGATGCGACGAAAAGGCGGTGAGTTTCTCATTTCCCAGATCCGACCGGAGGACCTCTTTGCGCCCGAGGATTTCAGCGAAGAACACCAGATGATCGCTGACACGGCCGAACGCTTTGTGCGAGAAGAGCTGCTCCCCCGGCTTAACGAGATCGAGCATCAGCAATTCGAGCTTACCGCAGGCCTGCTCCGCAAAGCCGGGGGTTTGGGCTTGCTGGCCATAGAGATCCCGCAACAATACGGCGGGCTCGGCCTGGACAAGGCCAGTTCCACTCTGGTTTTCGAAAAGCTGGGTCCGGTCGGATCTTTCGCCGTGGCCTATGGGGCTCATGCCGGGATCGGCACGCTGCCCATCGTCTACTTTGGCAGCGAGGAGCAAAAGAGTCGATACCTGCCACGACTGGCCACGGGAGAGCTGGTCTCGGCCTACGCCCTAAGCGAGGCCGAATCCGGCTCCGATGCCCTGGCCGCCAAATGCAAGGCCCTGCTTCATCCGGACGGCGACCGTTGGGTCGTGAACGGCGAGAAGATGTGGGTCACCAACGGTGGTATAGCCGGCCTGTTTATCGTTTTCGCCAAGGTTGACGGAGAGGATTTCAGCGCCTTCCTGGTGGAGCGGGATTTCCCAGGTGTCGGACTGGGCCCCGAAGAGAAGAAAATGGGGCTCAAAGGATCCTCGACCCGCACCCTGCAACTGCAGGACGTTCCGGTTCCTCTCGAGAACCTGCTCGGCCAGCGAGGCAAGGGACACAAGATCGCCTTGAACGTCTTGAACATGGGCCGCTTCAAACTGGGAGCCAGCTGTGTGGGGACCGCCAGGACGGCTTTAGCTGAAGCTCTCACCTATACCCTCGAACGGCACCAGTTCGGCCGTCCCATCTGCGAGTTCGGCGCCATCCAGGAGAAACTGGGGGAAATGGCCATCCGCACCTGGGTGGGCGAGAGCATGGCTTACCGGACGGTGGGGATGATCGACCGGGCGCTGAACGAGCGGGACTGGGACGACTCCGCCCAGGTCCTGAAGGGCATCGAAGAGTATGCCGTCGAGTGCTCCATCGTCAAGGTATGGTCCATGGAGATGCTGGACTTCGTGGTGGATGAAGCCGTCCAGATTCATGGAGGCAACGGCTACTGCCAGGAATATGTGGTCGAACGTTACTATCGGGACTCGCGCATTAATCGCATCTTCGAGGGCACCAATGAGATCAATCGGCTGCTGATTCCGGGCATGCTTCTGCGCCGAGCCCAGAAAGGCGAGTTACCCTTGATCGAGGCCAGCCAGCGGGTGTTCGCGGACCTGGCGTCGCTGGACCTGGATCCGGCCCCCACGAATGAGCTGGGGCGACAGGGGTTGCGAGTCGAGCAAGCCAAGAAAGCGGCACTCTTGGTAGCGGGTCTGGCGGTACAAAAATATGGTGAACGAGTGACGGATGAACAGGAGGTCCTGCTGTCCGTGGCCGACATGGTCATGGAGGTCTATGGGATGGAAAGCGCGCTGATGCGGCTCCACCGGGTCACGAAGAGCCGTCCCGGGCGGGAGGGGTTCTTTGGCAAGATGAACTCCTGTTATATCCAGGATGCCGTGGAGCGGGCCCATCTGTGGGGCAAGAGGGTTCTCGCCCACCTGGCCGAGGGCGACGATCAGCGGGTCTTTCTGTCGGCCCTCAGCCGTTTTTGCCGGTCTTCCCCCCTACCTTCCATCGCCTATCGCCGCGATATCGCAGCCACGCTGCTGGATCGAGCGAGGGCCCACCTGCCGCCTCTTTGAGTGCGGTGTTCAGCCCCCCCCTCGGCAGTGAGTCTCCTTTCTTCCCGGATTTGCCGGGCCAAAGTCACGGTTGGGGGGTCTCGGCAGACCGGGAAGTGGGGCGCCAGACGGTCAATCCTGTCAGGTCCTTCCCGTGGCGGCTGCCTATTAGCAGGCTCACGCCGTAGGCCACACCGAACAAGAGTAGGTTGGCAAAGGTGCTGACCCAGAAGTTGTCGGGCTTGGCTGCCGACAAGGTAGGAAGCAGATCTCGCCCCACAGGGGTATCCAGAAACAACCACCCGGCTACCGAAAGCACGGTGATTGCGGTTGCCACAATGGCCGCCCGGCTGTCCACCCGGAAGGTGACAAAGCCGAGCAGAAACAAGCTGAGCAGCCCACCTCCCAGGATCGACAGGAACATCCGGTGCAGATCATCCAGGGTCTCCGAGACGCGGTAGAAATGGATGGTGCAGGCGGTCGCGGCGGTGGCGTTGATGTTCGAGTCCAGCGTGGACATGGCAGAGGCCAGCAGTCCCGTTAGCACGAATCCGGCCAGACCGGCCGGAACCTGGGTCAGGATGAAGCGGGGAAAGACCGCGTCCGGAGCCAGGCCCTCGAGGGCGCTGGCGGGTATCACTCTGACGAAAACGTACAAAGCGGAGCCCAGGAACAGGAAGTAGGTCCAGGTGGGGACCGCTAAGCAGCAAAACGATCATGGCGCCTTTGGCGGCTTCCCGGTCACTCCTGGCCGCCGCGTATCGCTGCACGTTGGTCTGGTCCGTTCCCAGCAGCTGTAAAAAGACCATGAATTCGGCAAATATGTAGGCCTAAAGGGTTTTCCCCTGAAGCGCCAGCTCCGTTTCCCCCAAATCGAACTTGTTATCGGCGATCGCGACACGGAAGAGCTCACCCAAGCCACCCGGCAGCTGGGAGACGATGACGGGCAGGCAGAGCAGCCCCCCTCCGATGAGGGCGATGCCCTGTAGCACGTCCGTCCAGATCACCGCCTGCAGACCCCCGACGATCGTGTACACGGACACCAGAACTCCTGCGGTGATAATGATCAACGGAAGAGTCGCCTCGTCGGTCTGCAGAATGGATTGGATGGCCAGGGAGACGGCGTAAAGAACCACCCCGGTTCGAAAGAAATGGAACACTACAAAGACGCCCGCGGCGTACATGCGTGCCCACAGCCCAAAGCGACGCTCCAGGTACTCGTAGGCGGAATTTACCCGGGTGGACCGGTAAAAGGGGATGAACAGATACACGGCCACCACGATCGCCGGGATGTAGGTGAAGTGTGCCAGGCAATTGCGCCAGTTGGAATCGCCGAAGGCAAAGGCCGGAATTTCCAGGAAGGTCAAAGAGCTGACGATGGTGGCCATCAAAGAAAAACCCACCACCCAACCGGGCATAGATCGGCCGGCCAGAAAATAACCTTCGTCGGTCTGGCTGCGGCGAGAACAGAGGACGCCTATGGCGATGAGCAAAACAAAGCCGAGGCAGATGACGATCTGATCCACCGGTCGAATGTTGAGTTCAGGCATAGTCGTGCCTTCGATCGACCCGGAACGGGCAGGCATAGAAGATCCCACAGCCGATCTCGATTTCAACAGTCAGACATGGTCCTCCTCAAACTCTCTTTCGCAGTCCTTGCAATGTTGATAAGTGGGGAAGTGGGTGATGATCTTGGTGGTGGACAGCTTGGGAAGGTTGTCCTGTTCCAGAATGTTTTCGACCACCACCCGGTAGGCCTCGCGTCCGGCAAAATGGTCACACCAGTCCATCACGACATTCAGTCGTTGGAGTTCGTCCTCCAGCTCATCCAGAATGGCCTCCGCCTGTTCGTCACTTTCGATGCGGTGAAGCGGCGGCACGGGCGTCTTGGTCAGGGTACTCGACGGTACCCCGTTCTCGTCCGGCTCTTCGATGAGACGCATCATTCGTAAGAATTCTTCATTTTCCTGGTTCATTGCCAATTCCTTCCCCTCTGCCCAAAGTCCCTGGGTTTCGATCGCCCTCCTTATCGAAAACGAAAAACGGTGGAAGTTGCGAGATGTGTGATCCTGGACATCCTCGTCGATCGGGAGGGTTGGGTCGGGTGAGCTAAGGTCTTGCGGGGCCACCCGATGTTGCGGAAAGCGGCCCGGTATGCGGTTTTGCGGTGACGCTATGAACCGGTTCGCTTAACGGGCGAACGGGTTTCCGTCGTGACCACGGTGGAGGTCCACTTCAAAGGGGGACGGGCACTCCGATTCCAGATGACGAGACTCGGCTGCAGCGAGCCGTTCTCCGGCGCACCTTCCGGACGACCGTCCCAATTTTCAGGATTTCAGATTTACTGGTGGCGGCGCCATGCCGGAATGGTCGTTGCTCGGGCGGGAGCGCTCTAAAAATGGCAGGGATGTCGGTCGAATCGGTGCAGCTTTAAGGTTGAGGTGTGCGGTTATGGGCTTGCAGTGGCCGTCTGGCATAATAGTCGGCGCGCGTGCGGACTGCGAGATCGTTGCGTCCGCTGACCTCGACCCGAAGTCGCGCCAGCGTCCGTCCTGAGCGCCGTTGGTGGAGTTGTAGGCCAGGGTGTACTGGATGCGCAAGTCGTCGGCGATCTCAGAAAAGACATGGGTCAGATCGCCGATTCGCTTGGGCGCGTACATTCGGCCGCCGGTTTGGGAGGCGATCAGCTCCAGTTGTCTCCGGGCCTCCCGGTGGGCTCCTCGGGGAGAGCGAGCCCGAGGGCGGCAGTTGGGGAAAGCGGGTGGGGTGCCTCCGTTCAGGATGGTTCCCAGAATGTCTCCCACCGTTGAACCTCGCCCTCGCCTCCGGCCTGTGCCCCGGCGGCCGGCCACATCGTCTTCGGTGTCCAGAAAGATGGGGTAGATGATTTCTTCGGTTTCTTGAACCTGCCGGTACAGATCGTCAAAGGTGAGTCGGGAGCCGCTGAAGTAATCGCCGGTAAGCTGGCCGTCGACGCCGTCCGTGAAGACCACTATAGCTTTGCGGCCCTCCACTCCGCTCATGTAATCCCGAATGCAGGTGTCCAGAGCATCATAGAAAGCGGTCCCCCCTTTGGCACGAATGCGCCCGATGGCGTGGCCCAGTTGGGAGCGATCGCTGGTGAAATCCTGGATCAGCCGGACGTTCGAGTTGAAGGCGGCCACGGCAACACGGTCATCGGAGCGGATCTCACGGGTGAAGTCGATGGAGGCTCGCTCGACCATGTCGATGTAGGATTGGGTGCTGCCGCTGACGTCGAGAAGCAGCAGCAAGTGAAAGGGTGCTTCGGTGGAGGAGAACCGTTCGACGGTTTGAGGCACGCCGCGATGGGTGTACGAGGTATTCAGATAGATCCAGTTCACGTCCAGACGCAGGGAGTAGCCGTTGTTGACGGCGTCGCCGTCTGGCGTTGCCACTGGCGTGTTGTCCGTCCGGACTGGGTCGACACTGCCCGGGCTGGATACGGGAGTCGGTGCCGGGGGCTGACTGGCAGAGCCGTAATTGGGCCGAGTGGATGAGGCTTCCGATGCTGAAGGGGGCGATCTTTCCAGCGGCGGCGGGCCTGCCGTGATCTTTATCTGAGGGTCCGTCTGGGGGAGGAAGGGGAGGGTGTCCAGCCCTCCTCAAATCGGACCCTCCCGCGTGCGGCATGGGCATACAGAAGCGGGCCTCCGCGACCGCTCTGACGTTCCAAGTGGCTCTCGACCTCTTCGGCCAAATGGTTCCAGACGATCTCTTTTCCGGCCCGTTCCCAGTAGCGCAGGTTCAGGCCTTCCACCACCCGGCAGTCGATGTTTCCGGTAACCGATTCCAGACGGACATCCCCGGCCGGCTGGCGGCTGGTACCGTAGAAGATGCTTCCCGCTTCCGTGAAAAGAGCGGCGGAGGACGCCAGATTCTGAGCGGTGATCGACCCTGTCAAAGTGTGAATCCGGACGTAGCCATGTACCTCACTGACGTCCACCTCGGGGTTAGCTCCCCATACAATCACGTTCAGATCGTGAGGTGCCACTAGATCCAGATGGGCGGACTCGGCGACGTATTGATAAAAGTAGCTGTTGACATAGATCTTGCTTCCCGTTCGTTGAGCCAGAATCCGAACGTGGTCCAGTTGGCGCGGATCCTGACTCATCTTGCGCACGGTCAGCTCGACGGCCGGGGAATCGGCGCCCCGGATGCGGACCTTGCCGTAGTCTTTTTGCACCACCAGGGTTTCTCCAGGTGAGCCCACGATGCGATGAAACTCGCTAGCCTCGTAGGGGGACTGGGCGAGAGCCGCAGGCACAAGGTGGAAGGTCAGAAGCAGCGACGTACTGCTGGCCAAGAATTTCTCGATTCTCACACCATCTTGAGATGGAATGTCAGGTTTTGAAGTTCAGTTCGAGGGACGGATTTCCAGCTGTCCGCGGCCCGATCGTGTAGAATCGGAGCGAGTGAACGAAAGCTTCGGGAGGTGCTGGTCTTGCGGTTGAAGGGTTGGATAGGAGCGCTGGCGCTGGTCTGGCTCGTCTGGGTGAGTGGGGTGGCCAGCCAGAGTGGGACCCGTCATTTTTTCTATCTCTCGGATCGGCGCGTGGTCACCTTGGAAGTGGTGAGTGCCGAGAGGGCGATCCTCAACTACATCAACATCGGCGACAGCTTTGAGCTGATGGATGCCAAGCGTCTGGTGATTCTGGATGGCGGGAAAGGTGCCTACCACGGTCAGGTGATCGAGCTGGAGAACGTCGAGGATCCGAGCGAGAAGTACGGGGTTACCGATCTGCTCAGGCCTGGCCAGTTCGTGGGCTACACCATTCTGGGAGACTTTCAGTTTCAGATGTCTCCCCGGCGGGCGCTGCTGAGGATCGGCTCGGTGATTTTGGAACTGGAGCCGCTCAGCCGGGAGGACTTCGAACTGGCGGCGGCTCGGATCGAGAAGATGGATCTGGACCGGGCCGATAGGCGGACCATGATCATCATGTCCGGCTTCGATCAGGGCTATGGTCGCTTGCACCCGGCGGGCAGCGAGCCGGCTGAGGAGTTGTCCCGTTTCTTTCCGGATCCGGAGCTGTGGCCTCCGGTTCTCCTGGCCAGTCCGTTGCCTCTGCTTCTGGCAGTCGGCCGGGAGCTCCCCGATCCCGTAGAGGTGAAGATCCAGCTGGTGGTCACGCGTGCGGCCGGTCTTTACGATATTAGCGTGGTCCAGGGAGTGCATCCGGAAGTGGACCGTATGGCCGTTCAGGCGTTGCGCAATTCCTGGCGGTGGCTGCCGGCCGTCTCCAATGACCGGGTAGTCGATGCTCAGCTCACCGTGACCGTTCGTTTTCGTCGGGAGCGGTAGGCTTTTTGGGTTGCACCTTTTGGCCGGTGTGGCCTCAATCCAGGGCGGCCCGATTTTCTTCCTTCGTAAAACCGGTTGAAATGGGTGGGGAGGTGTCCAGCGATGTGCGGAATCACTTTCTCAAAGGCCGAAAATCTACCTTGCAATCGTGGCGTGCAAGAAAGGCCAGGAACTTCTTGTAATCGGAGGCGGGAAGGTGGAAATGCCCGATCAGGCGGCGATAGTTGCCTTCGCAGGCGGAGAGGCCATCAAAGATCACTTGCCAGACTTCCTGGCGAGAAAGCTCGCTTGACCGGCCCTCAGGTCGGCTAGAATAGACTGAGCCCGGGAGGGGACATCAACCAAAGGATTGTCCTGGTGTCCTCTGAGTTTCCGAGACACTTCGGCCGAACTCACCGTGTCTTCCGTCGACAGGTAGTAGCAGCTTTCGACGAGGTTCTTGAGCTCTCTCACATTGCCTGGAAACGGGTAGTGTTGGAGCAAGTCCACGGCGGCCCGAGCGAATCTCTTTTCTGCGCCTTCGCGCTGCCTCATTCGGGTCACGAAGTGATCCACTAGTAGGGGAATATCGGAGCGGCGATCTCGCAGCGCGGGGAGATGGAGATGACACACGTTCAGGCGGTGGTAGAGGTCGCTGCAAAACTTTCCGAGGCGGATCCATTGTTCCAGGGCTTGATTGGTGGCGGCGATGATTCTCACGTCGACGGGCCGCTCGACTGTTTCGCCCAATCGACGAATGTGGTGGTCTTCCAGCGCCCGAAGCAGCCGGGACTGCAGCGATAGTGGCATCGAAGCGATTGCGTCTAGGAACAGCGTTCCTCCGGATGCGACCGCAAAGAGTCCCGGCTTGGCGCCAACCGCACCGGTAAAGCTGCCTTCGGAGTGACCGAACAGCTCGCTCTCAATCAGATCGGCGGGAAGTGCCGGGCAGTTGATGGGCACGAAGGAGGATTTTTGGCGACGGCTGTGCCGGTGCAGTGCCCGGGCCACCAATTCCTTTCCGGTACCGCTTTCCCCGGTAATAAGGACAGTAGCTCTTGTGGGCGCGATTTTTTGAATGTCTTCGAACACGAGCCTCATCGAAGGGTGATCGCCGATCATGGAGGGAAGTCTGCGCTTGGGAGATTCCTCTTTTCGACCATCCGAAGAGGCTTCGATAAACTGGAGCACCCAATTCTCCACGGTTTCGGAAAGGAAGCTCAAAAAATGGACCTCCAATTCCGAAAAGAAAGCAGCTCGTTTCTCGACATAGAGGAGGCCTATCACTCCGTCTTCTCCCTGGAAAGGTAGGCCCAAGCAGGCGGTATCGGGGTCTGAGAGGTGGTCTTGGGTGGGGAAGAGAGGCCGTTGGATGGACGAGGATCCGCTCAGCAGGTGAAGGACTCTTCGGCGAAGCCGACCGCGAGAGCCCAGCAGCCGGAAGGATCGAGCCCCTGGTTTTCTGGCCAGGAAGTTAGACGAAATGTGAGGGGAGATCAAGGTTGTCTCCAAAAGCACCCGCAGGAGTTCCTTCAGCTCGGCGGCTTGGCTGGACAACTCTCGGCATCGGCGCAATCGCGCCAGGCATCCGGTAGGCGAAGAAACGACCGCTGGCTGCCCACTGATTTCGAGCTTGGCATCGGCTTCGTCTTGGGACCAGAGTGAGCGAATGCCGTTCTTGTCCCTTCTCTGCGGTGCGAGGATCTTCCCAGCACCAATCACCATCGCGAAACCTGAGAGCTCCCTTCCGTTGGACATCGACCAGATACTTGATCATGCGGGCTGGATTCCCCTGGCAGGACGCATACAGCTGGGCAAACCTCCGGGGACGGAGCTTTGCCCAGGACGCTTGTAAGCAATTGGTTCACCTGCACTTCGGATAGGGCTGGAAGGAGTATTTCCGTGAGCGTCTGCTTTTCCTGGAGCCGTTTCTTGAAGGCCGACGCCTTCAAGCAGGTCAACGATCAGTTCGGTCACCGCCTCGGAGATCATGTTCTGCAGGAAGTGGCCTCATTGCTTCGGGCCCAAATGCGCCGGTCGGACGTGTGCGCCCGGTATGGAGGCGACGAGTTCCTCATCTTACTGCCAGGTGTCGATCGAGAGGGGGCCGAACACGCCATTGAGCGGATCCAGACGGCCATGGAAAACCAGGTCATCGACCTGGATTCCGGTCAGCCATTTCTGTGGGAAGCAGCATCGGGTCGGCCACTTTTCCGGATCAGGCGGTTGGTCTCAGCACACTGGTGGCCTTGGCTGACCGAGCCATATATCGCAACAAGCTGGCTCGCGAACACTTGCAAGAGTCGGTCTCCAAACTGACCCTGGTTGACACGAAGACGCCTCAGCCCGTAGAAAAAAGCGGTCTTGGTCAGCGTAATCGTACCCACCTTCAATCGACGATCCTTTCTGCAAACTGCCGTCTCCTCCGTTTTGTCCCAGACTTTTCGGGACTTCGAGTTATTGATCGTCGATGACGGCTCCAGTGACGGCACAGAGGAAGCATTCCACAGTTCGGGGGACGCTCGCCTCCGTTATTTGTCTCAGGGGCGCCGCGGGGTGAGCGCAGCCAGGAACCGAGGGATTCGAGAGGCACGCTTCGACTGGATCAGCTTCCTGGACAGTGACGACGCCTGGCAACCGACCAAGCTGGCTCGCCAAATCGAGGTGTTGGAAGATTGTCCGGAGTACCAGGCGGTCTACACCGACGAGATCTGGATTCGCCGCGGGCGACCGGTCAACCCACGCAAGATTCACCGCAAGTACGGTGGTTGGGTTTTTCGGCGTTGTCTGCCGCTGTGCATCATCAGCCCCAGCTCGATACTGATGCATCGTCGCATCCTGGATGAGCGGGGCCTTTTTGATGAGAGTCTGCCCGTATGCGAGGACTACGATTTGTGGCTTCGCGTGTCTGCCCACCATCCGGTCTATTTTTTGGGGGAAGCGCTCATCATCAAGCAGGGCGGGCACTCCGATCAACTGTCCCGGAGCAGGTGGGGCCTGGACCGCTACCGGATCCGGGCGTTGGAGAAGGCTTACCAAACCGGAGGGCTGACCTGCCAGCAGCAGGAGTGGACGGCTCGGGAGATTGTGAAAAAGGCGTCCATTCTGGCCTCGGGCTGTGAAAAAAGGGGGAAGGTCGGAGAAGCCGACTGGTACCGCGGCTTGATAAGTAGGTGGGACTCTGGGATGCGCTGATTCCATCCCGTGGAAGGCGCACCCCACAGAGGTTCAAACCGGAAAGGGGGAGCGCGGAAATCTTGGCCGATCGGCCTCAGGTCGATGCAGGTGCCACTAGGGAGACACCTTGAGCTCGGGGCAGCCGGCCCCCGCCGTCGGGTGCGAAGTAGCCCTTGCGGTGGCGCAGCTTCACGTTGCGGCGGTTGACCTTCACCTTGATGGAACGAAACTTGCCGTCCTTGTCCTTGTTGAGCGGCTCGTAGGCCAGGTTGTACTGGCTGCGCAGTTCCTGGTCGATGGCCTCAAAGGCGGAGACCAGATGTTTGCTGGAATAGGGGAAAAAGGCTCGTCCGCCCGTGTTCTCGGTTAACTGTCTGAGTGCGTTGTCCCCCTCGTGGTCGATGTCCGCTCCGAAGCGAGTGGTACTGATGGCGTAGATGGTAACCTCCGCTTTCTGCGCCATCTGCATGGCGTTCTTGAAGGTCAGCTTGCTGGTCAGATCCGCTCCATCCGATAGAATCACGATCGCCTTGCGACCTTTCTGACGCAGCATTTTCTGGGCCGAGATGAGGTAGATGGCGTCGTACAGGGAGGTCCCTCCTCCCGCTCGCAGGGATCGGATCTCGGCGGCCAGGTCGTTGGGGTTGGAAGTGAAATCGTGCAGCAGCGTCACTCCAGTATCGAACTCGACCAGCAAGGCTCGATCCGAAGGCCGCATCACCGAATAGAGGAAATCGGAGGCGACCTCCTTTTCGAAATCCAGCTTGAGCTTGACGCTAGCGCTGGTGTCCACGCACATCGCCAGGTTTAGCGGCAGGTTCGTCTGCTGGCTGAAGAAGATGATTTTCTGGCGTACTCCATCTTCCAGGACCTGGAAATCGTCATTCTTCAGGTCCATGATGAACTGTCCGGTTTCCGAGTCGTGTACGCTGACCAGAACGTTGACCGTTTCCACCTCGACGCGGATTGGATCGTCGGGCTGGCTGCTCCCCGAATTCTGAGCGCTGGGCATGGAGATCACCAGAAAGGTCATCGCCAGCCAAGCCAACCGCGATTGATTCATCTCCCGATTCCCGTGCCTTTGTTCCTTCTGGAGCTACGATTATTCCAAAAGCGACAAAAACTCTGCAAGTTCCTCGGGCAGGGTGGAGTCGAAGCGCACGCGATCTCCCGTGCCGGGGTGAGTGAAGGAGAGGAAGGAAGCGTGCAGGAAATGCCTTCCCAGACGCCTGAGGGCTTGGCGATAAGCCGGATTTGCGGCCTGCCGCCCCCGACCGTAAACTCGGTCTCCCACCAGGGGGTGGCCGATGGACTGCAGATGGACGCGGACCTGGTGGGTTCTTCCAGTTAAAGGCACGACGCGCAGGTAGGTAAATTCAGGATAGCGCCGGATGGTTTGGTACTCCGTGGTTGACGGACGGGGCCGTCGGCTGCGAGTCGAGATCCGGGTTCGGGCCCAGGGGTCCCGACCAATCGCTCGCTCGATTCGCCCGCTGGCTGAACCCACCAGGCCGTACACGAGGGCGAGATAGCGCTTTTCCACCTGGCGTTTCTTGAATTGTTCCATCAAGGATTGCTGGACGGTATCGTCCTTGGCCACCACCAGGAGTCCCGAAGTGTCTTTGTCCAGCCGGTGAACGATACCCGGGCGTATGGGCGTGGAATGGGGTAGTCTCTGGAGATGGTATAGCAGCGCATTGACGAGGGTTCCGCCGGGTGTCCCCGCCCCGGGGTGAACCACCAGGCCTGCGGGTTTCTCGATTACCGCCAGAAACTCGTCTTCGTGGAGGATCTGCAGGGGGATGGGCTCGGCCACCGGGACCCCGGGATCTGGATCCGGCAAATCGACCTGGATCTGGTCTCCCGCCTGGACCAGGTAGCTGCTTTTCTGTCTCCCTCGATTCACCTGTACCCGTCCGGAGCGGATGCGCCGTTGCAGCTCGGCCCGGCTGGCCCCTGGAATCTTCCCAGTCAGGAACTGGTCCAGTCGCTGCCCGGATTCGGCATCGTCCACCCGCAGAACCGACGTTTCAGGCACGTTTTTTCGGTTGGTCTTTACTCCGGAGAACCAGATACAGGGGTACCGCTGCGGCCAGAGTCAACAGGCTGACGAACTGGGAAGTAGAGAGGAGTTGGTCGAAGACAAAGCCCCGGTCTAGGTCTCCTCGAAAGTATTCCAATCCAAAGCGCGCGGTGCCATAGAAAAAGAGATAGAGGCAGAAGATCTGACCGACGAAGCGCCTCCTGCCGTGGGCCACCCACAACAGAGCGAAAAGTGCCAGCGTGACCAGGGCCTCGTAGAGCTGGGTCGGGTGCAGGGGGGTATTCAAAGGAGCTCCCACGTGACGACTTGCGTACTCGCTGGTGAAGGTGACGGCCCAGGCTACGCCGGAGGGGGTCCCGTAATCACAACCCGCTGCAAAGCAGCCCATACGACCCAACGTCTGACCCAGGGCGATGGCAGGTGCCGCCGCGTCGGCGGCCCTCCAGAAGGGCACTTCGTTCCATCTGCAGCTGAAGATGAGACTGCCGATGAACGCTCCCAGCAATCCGCCGTAAAACACTCCTCCCGCCTGCCAGAATTCGAGCGAGAGCAAGCGGGCGGGTTGCGCCCAATAGCTGCCGAGATCGGTCAAGACCAACAGCAGCTTGGCTCCCAGCAGCGCCGAGATGACGATCACGAATCCCAGATCCCAGGTGCGCTGCCTGGGGATGCCGTCTCGTTCCGCCAACCGGGCGGCCAGGGATATGGCGACCAGGAAGGCGAGGGCCAGCAGCAGTCCGTAAGTGTGGAGGGTCACCGGGCCCCATTCGAGCAGTTTGGGAAACATAATGTCTCAACGGGCGGCGGCGAGACCCCCATCGGTGATCCGGGGTCGCCACTCTGTTGTGGATCAGGCGCTCTTTTCCTGACGCTCCTTGAGGGCCTCCGCGATGATCTTCTCTGTGAGGTTGTGAGGCACGACGTCGTAGTGGGAGTGCTCGACATGGAAACTGCCGCGGCCTCCTGTCATCGAATTCAGGTTGGGAGCGTAGTTGAGCACTTCTGCCAGAGGAACCAACGCGCTTACAACCTGAGTGCCCCCTTTCACGTCCATTCCGGTGATCCGGCCACGCCGTGAGTTCAGATCCCCAATGATGTCACCGGCGCTCTCTTCCGGCGTATAGACTTCGAGGTTGACCAGAGGTTCCAGCAGAACCGGTCTGGCCTGATCCATGGCCTTCTTGAAGGCCAGTGAAGCGGCGATTTTGAAAGCCAGTTCCGAGGAGTCCACATCGTGGTAGCTTCCGTCATGGAGAACGACTTTGAAATCCACGACGGGATAACCGGCCAGAAAACCTTTCTCCGCAGCCTCCACAATGCCTTTCTTGACGGCGGGGACGTACTGGCGCGGGATGGCGCCGCCAAAGATCTTATCCTCAAATTGAAAGCCCGCCCCGCGGGACAGCGGCTCGATGCGGATCTTACAGTCTCCATACTGGCCATGGCCGCCGGTCTGTTTCTTGTACCGACCCTGTACGTCAGCAGTCCCTGTAATTGTCTCGCGATAAGGGATTTTCGGCGGGTTTAGGTTGACCTGTACGCCGAACTTCCTTTTGAGTTTAGCGACCACGACCTCGATGTGGAGCTGGCCCGTGCCCGAGAGCAGGAATTCACGGGTCTGGGGGTCGCGGCGGAAGCGGACCGACGGATCCTCCTCGATGATCCGGGCGATGGCGCTTCCGATCTTGTCTTCGTCCCCTCTTGATTTGGGTTCGATAGCGAAGCTAATGGCCGGCTCTGGGAAGTCTACGGGCAGGTAGCGGTAGCCAAAGGAGCGATCCGCCAGGGTATTTCCCGTGGTGGTTTCTTTCAGCTTCAGGACGGCGCAGATGTCGCCGGCTCGTACCTCGGGAATCGGTTGGGGGCTCTTGCCCTGAAGAATCTGAAGGCTGCCCAACCGCTCGTCCGAATCGCGGTTGAGATTTCGAATGGACGAGTCGGAGGTGAGAGACCCGGAAAAGACCTTGACCAGGCTGATGCGTCCAGCGAACGGATCGGCGAGGGTCTTGAAGACGAGTGCCGAGATGGGGCCGTCCTTTTGGACGCGCAACTCCTCGGGTTCGCCTCCCTTCACCGAAGTTGCCTTGACCGATCCGCTTTCTAGAGGGCTTGGGAACCAACCCACGACGGCATCCAGAAGCTGGTGGGTCCCGAGGTTTAAGGTTGTGGCCGTGCAGAATAGCGGGTTGATTCTCTTCTCAGCCAGCGATTTCTTCAAACCGGCCAGCAATTCGCCTTCCTCCAGGGTCCCCTGGTCGAAGAACTTTGCCTGAAGCTCATCATCGTTCTCGGCCACCATCTCGATAAGTTCGTTTCGGTGCTGTTCGACCGAGGAGGCCAGTTCCTCCGGGATGGGTTGTTCCTGGAAAGACCCGCTTCCGTCGGTGGAGTACAAGTAGGCTTTGTTGTGGATCAGATCGATCACACCCCGAAGATCGCTTTCCTCTCCCAGCGGCAACTGCACGGGAATGATGGTCCGGCCGAAGGCCTCGTGCAAGGAATCCAAACTACGGGAAAAACTGGCGTTGTCACGGTCCAGTTTGTTCAGGACCAGAGCTTGCGACAGGCCCAGCTCCTCGGCAAAGGACCAGACCTTCTCGGTCTGGACCTCCACTCCGGAGACGGCGTCCACCACCACCAGGCTCGTCTCGGTGGCCAGCATGCAAGCTTTTGCGTCCAAGATAAAGGCCCGGTAGCCTGGCGTGTCCAGGAAATTCAGCTTGGTCTGTTTCCATTCGCAGTGAGCCAGGGCCGTATTGATGGTCACCCGGCGCTCGATTTCATCCTCATCATAGTCGGTCACGGTATTGCCATCGTCGACTTTCCCCAGCCGGTTAATGGCCTTAGCCGAGAACAGGCAGGCACTGACCAACGATGTTTTCCCGGCATCTCCGTGTCCCACAACCGCGAGGTTGCGGACTGTCTCGCTGTGGAATACCTTCATGCATGCTCCTTTCTGAAGTATATTGAGGAGGAGAAATTTAGCATAGGCAAGTGGCCTTTTCAATTTGGACCGGACCGCCTTTTCGGGGTGGATATCTACGATCGAATGGACACACTTCGAGTGTTTCCTCTTTCCATTTTCTTGTCATCGCTCCTGGCCTGCTCATCACCCGCCGCAGAGAACGCTCTGGTCGACGGCGAGCGGGTCTTGCGACACGTTTCGCGCATCGTTGAACACGGACCTCATCCCCCGGGAAGTACGGCTCAAGAGAAGGTGGCGAGTTATATCGAGTCGCAATTGAAGGAACTCGGGATCAAAGTCCACAGCCACGATTTTATGGCCGTCACCCCTCGGGGGCGCCTTCCGATGCGCAATATCTGGGGATTCATCCCAGGAAAGCGCCACGAAGTCCTGATCCTGGGGAGCCATTACGACAGCAAATACTTCGAGAGGATCTCGTTCGTCGGCGCCAATGACGGCGGTTCCAGCTCGGGCCTGCTGCTGGAGTTGGCGAGCCTTCTGGTTCGGCACAACCCCACCGATTACTCCCTCTGGTTGGTTTTCTTCGATGGCGAGGAAGCGCTGGAAGAGTGGACCAACCTGGACAGCCTGTATGGAAGTCGGGAATTCGTTCGGATGCTGAAACGTCGAGGTCAACTCTCGTTGGTTTCGGCGGTGATCCTGCTGGACTTGGTGGGTGCCTCGGATCTGCGCCTGCACAGGGAGCTTTACTCGACACCGTGGCTTGCCGATCTGATCTGGAGTCAGGCCCAGCAGTTGGGACACGACTCACTGTTTCGGTACGGTCAAAAAATAGCGGTCGAAGATGACCATGTGCCCTTTTTGCAGGAAGGGATCCCCGCTGCCAACCTGATCGGTTTTAACTATCCTCACTGGCACACCCGGGAAGATACGCTGGACAAGCTCTCTGCCCGAAATCTGGAAATCATAGGGAATGTCGTGCTGTCCAGCCTGCCGGTCGTGGCTGGCTATCTGAAGCGACAATCGAGACCCTAGTACATGGGACTAGTGGCGCGGGGCCGGGCCACCGCACTAGGGGGCTCCGATCTCTCCCTGCAGGGGACCCGACCGGGACAGCATGCTGAAAATCCTCTTCGGTTTGTCTTGTGGAGTCCATCTGGCTGCTCTGGTTCTGCTCATGCGGCAAGAGGAGCCCGTCTACACCTATTTTTACAGCTTGGCCTGGTGGTCGTTTCTGGTGGCGCTGTCCTGTCTAAACCGCAGCCTGGCCAACAACTCCCTGTTGCTGGACCGGCCGCGGGAATTTTTATGGGTTTTCTTTTACTCCGTCCTGGTCTGGCTGTTCTTCGAAATCTGCAACTTTCGTCTCCGCAACTGGCACTATCTGGGTGTGCCTTCGGAACTCTACCTGCGCTGGCCGGGATACTTCATCGCTTTCGGAACGGTTCTACCGGCTGTGTTCGAAGTGGAAACGATGCTCAGGAACGTGGGCCTGGGCAAACGTTTTCAGGGATGGCGGATGGCCGCCAGGCCAGCTCTGCGGTCCAGTTTTCCGTTTCTGGGAGGGCTGATGATGGCGGCTTCACTGGTCTTTCCGCTGTGGTGTTTTCCCCTGCTCTGGTTGGCCTGGATTCTGATTTTGGATCCACTTGTCTACCGCTTGGGTAAGCCTTCGGATTCTTTGTTGGGTCGGATGGAAGCGGGCCACTACGGTCTGCTGCTGAGGTGGATGGTGGCGGGAATGATCTGCGGGTTCTTGTGGGAGTTTTGGAATTTCTGGGCCGGATCCAAATGGTACTACACGATTCCCATGTTGGGATTTTGGAAGGTCTTCGAAATGCCGCTGCTGGGGTTTTTTGGATTTTCGGCGTTCGCTCTGGAGTGCTACCTGCTGTACCAGGCCTTGGACCTGTTTCGCCGGCACCGGCTTGTGGGCCGGCCCAAGTGGACGGCCGTGACCTTGGTGCTGGCCTCGGCCTACTGCTTCTTGGCCTTTTACGGGATCGATCGGATCACGATCCGCACCCTTAAGGACATGCTGGGGAGCTGACCCGCGACTTCTTCCCGGCGCCGATCTTTCGATCTTTGTGTGCGGGGCGCGCCTGAAAGTGTTGGAACAGGGCGGGGTGGGGCCAAACCATCTAATCTAAGACGGTAAGCGTAGTTCGCGCCGTCTGTGCCGGTTCCCGTTTCCTGGCGCATCTCCAACCACCTGCCTTTGTGGGTGGAATTTGAAGTCCGCGCTTGATCGTCTGCGGCGGACTTGATGTGCTCCCGAGTCTCGGCGAGCTCGAGCCATAGAGGTCGTCGAAGCCCTCCGGCGGGGAGAGATCCGTAGCGTTTTCCCTATCCTCAAGAGTGACCTATAATAGGCTCTCAATCGGTTGGGGAGAGTAAGAATGATCGGCGAGGGTTTCTGGGCGAGGATCTGGTTGCTGCCCTTGGGGCTGCTGCTGGAAGGCGGTTCTCTGCAGGCGGCTCAGGACACCCTTGGCGAATCGGCCCGCCGGGTCCTCGAGCAGAACTGTCTCTCCTGCCACGCCGGGACGGCGATGTCCGGTTTGGATATCCGCACTCGAGAGAGCTTGCTGAAGGGTGGCAAGCGAGGCCCCGCCATCGTGCCGGGAAAGTCCAACGAGAGCCTTCTCTATTTGGCCGTTTCGCACCAGGGTGATTTGAAGATGCCCCTGGGGCGGGACGGGGCTTTGCCGGAGGAGGCGCTTGATTTGCTTCGCCGGTGGATCGACTCCGGGGCGTCATGGGGACGGGATCCAGCCTTGGAGGACGAATCGAAGTGGTGGTCATTCAAAAGGTTGCGCCGACCTGAAGTGCCATTAGTGCACGACGGTGCCCTTCTACAGAACCCCATCGACGCCTTCGTTGAGACGGTTCTGGAAGCGATGGGGCTGGAGGCGGGGCCTCAGGCCGACAAGCTCACGCTGGTACGCCGGGCCTATTTTGATCTCATCGGTCTGCCTCCCCATCCCGAACAGATCCGCGAATTTCTCGAAGACAAGTCTGCGGACGCCTACGAAAATCTGATCGAGGAGTTGCTCGCCTCGCCTCATTATGGCGAGCGCTGGGCCAGGCACTGGTTGGATGTGGTGCGATACTCCGACAGCTCTGGTTTCGAAGGGGACGTCTACTACCCGAACGCGTGGCGTTACCGGGACTATGTGATCAAGTCCTTCAATGAGGACAAACCCTACGATCGATTCGTTCAGGAACAGGTCGCCGGAGACGAGCTCTGGCCGAACAATTTGGATCTGGAGGGGTTCTATGACGTCCCCTTGGAGAAACTCGAACATTTGGAAGCTCGGGTTGGGACGGGGCTGTATACCTTTGGTCCCGAAGTAGGCGAGTCGCACCTGGACGCCCTCAAACTCCGCTACGAACGGCAGACTGACTGGGTCAACATTACGGGATCCGCTTTCCTGGGTCTGACTTTGCAGTGTGCCCGCTGCCACGACCATAAGTTCGATCCCTTGGCCCAGGAGGATTACTTTCGGATGCAGGCGATTTTCGCTCCCAGCATCCCAACTTCCGTGCCCGTCGTCACCACCATGTCGAAGCTCCACTGGTTCGAGGGCTACCCCTTCGTAGTAGCGGTAGACGAGGCCCGTCAGGCCTATCGGGCGTTCGAGACTCGAATGAAAGGGCGGATCATCGAAGAAAAGAAGAAAGACTTCCCTCTGGAGGTGGTGCGTGCCTATGAGATTCCTGAGGGCGAGCGAACGGCGGAACAGGCGGCTTTGGCGGCGCCCCTCATCAAGCTGTACACGGAGATGGAAATCGCCGAGTTTCTGCGGGGTGAGGAAATCGGCGAGTACCAGCAGTGCCGGGATAGGATTGCCGCCTCTGTACTGGCCATCCCGGAGAAGGATGGCTCACACCAGGTCCGCTTTGATGCCATTTTTGACGTGCCCTCGGCTTCCGCTCTGGGACATATCGCACCGGAGCTGATCAAGGATACCCACGTTCTGGACCGGGGGGAGTTGGGGAGGCCTCGGGAAAAGGTGACTGCCGGTTTGCCCAGGGCGCTGAACTTCGGAGCGGAGGCCTTCGATCTGGGCAGCGAAGCGGTGGGCCTGCATTACCGCAAGCAATTGGCTCTGTGGCTGACGCAGCCGCAGCATCCCCTGACCGCAAGGGTGTTCGTGAACCGGGTTTGGCAATGGCATTTCAGGTACGGTATCGTGCGCAGTTCCAATGATTTGGGTACTCAAGGAGAGCTGCCCACGCATCCGGAACTCTTGGACTGGTTGGCCTCGGAATTTGTGGAACGGGGCTGGAGTTTGAAGAGCCTTCATCGCTTGATCATGTTGTCGCAGACCTATCGAAGGTCGAGTCGCTTCGTCGACCCCCACAACCAGGAGGTCGATCCGGAGAATCGCTACCTGTGGCGGATGAACCGCCACCGGCTAGAGAGCGAAGCCATCTGGGATGCCATTCACGCGGCAGCAGGTACGTTGAACCTGAAAATGGGTGGGCGGCCTGTGGTCCCACCCCTCTCTGAAGTGGAACTCGCTCCGCTCCGCCACAAAGAGTGGTGGGTCACGCCGGCCGATCCCGCCGACGGTCGAAGACGGGCCGTCTATATCCTAGCTCGCCGCAACTTTACCTTTCCGATGTTCGACAAGTTTGACCGTCCCAACTCGTCGGAGAGCTGTGCGCGCCGGGAGGTCACCACGGTGGCGCCCCAGCTTCTGTGGATCCTGAACAACGACATGGTATTCCGCCAGGCCCAGGCACTGGCCGGACGCCTGATTCGTGAAGCCGGTCAGCAACCGGATCAATGGATCGATCTGGCCTGGCAGCTGACCTTGGGACGCTCCGCCAATCCTCAGGAGCAGAGTGAATCCATCGAGCTGTTGCAAAGGCTGGAGCAGCCGGATCCGGACAGCCAGGCGAAGGAGCAGGCTGACGATCCGGAGGAGAGGAAAAGGGTGGCTCTCACCCAGCTGTGCTTGGCGCTTTTCAACCTGAACGAATTTGTCTACGTGGATTGAGCGCCTGATCACGAAGATGGGTCGCCCTGCGGTGGAAGTACTCGTGAAGGGGGAGCGTTTGTCGTCATCGGAACCGCCGGGGGGAGGATTGATCCATGAGCCTGAAGCCGTGTCGGGAGTGCCGGGGGCAGGTCAGCACCGAGGCGGCTGCCTGTCCTCAGTGCGGCGCCGTTTATCCGACCCGGGAGGAATGGGCCGGTACGGGAGTGGACTGGAAGTCCCGCGCTACAGTCCTGGCTTACCCCTTCGTGCACGTAGCCTTTGGAAGGGACGCTCAGGGAAAGCTGCGGGTGGCTCGTGGTGTCATCGCCATCGGACAGTTCGCCGTCGGCTCTGGACCAGTTTTCGATCGGCTATGTGGTAGTGGCTCAGTTCGGCCTCGGAGTTTGGGTGCTCTCCCAATACGGTTGGGCGCGCTACCTCTGGAGCATGCAGGGGGCCGACGAGGAAGCCGTGCAGTTCTTTCGCAGTCTCTGGGAGCGGCTGAGTCCGGGAGGCTGACCGTCGTTTTTGGCGGTCGCGCGAGAGCCTGCCGAGGGGCAGGCCGCTTTCAAGGTCCCGGTGCCACCGGCCAGGTGGCGAATGCGCCGGGGCTGACCCGGATGGCCACGGCTGCGAACTCGGACTGGCCCCAGATACTCAAGGTCCCGGAGAAGTTGGAGAAATCGACCGCTGCATCCCAGTCGATCTCCGTCACGAAGAGGGCCCGGTGCCAATTTCCCCCCAAAGCAGGCTGGCCCGAGCCAGAATTTCGCCAGCCCCACTTCGCAGTTCCGGATCGAGAATCTGGTCCTTCCCGAGTCCCATCACGGCAATTCCCGAGTTGACTCCCGAGCCGGTCTCCACGGGAGATCTCGAGTGAAGAAGCGGCGCGCTTTCTCCAACCCCGGCCACCCCGCCGGTTCCAGCATCGAACAAGACGAAACCGGATAGCGGCCGATCCGCAGTCACCCGGATGGCGCCCGTCTGGACCGACCCGTCCCCACTGCTTTTCAAGGTCACGGCACCGTGGGCCGGGACCAGGACCCGGACGGTTCGATCCGTTCCATCTCCGTTGAGGGTCAGCTGAAGAGGATTTCCGTCGTCATCGCGAATCTGCACCTCGGCCTCGGACGGCGGGTCGGTGGAACTCACCAGGGTCAGACCACTACGCAGAGAGACATCCCCTTTGGGAGCCGTTTCCGAATTGAGCGAAAGAAAGTAGGTGCAACGGTCTGAAGTGGCTGACGAAGCCGTCGCGGAATCCTCCGCCGAAGGTTCCGCGAAGAGGGTTCAGGGTGGGGGAATTCGAAGAGAATGCCTGTCCGACCACGTAGGCTCCCCCCAGAGGATGGGCCACGACAGCGTCAGCCCGATCGGAGAGGGAGCCACCCAGGAGGGTGGAGAAGGTCACCGCAGAATCGGAACGCGAGC
This sequence comes from Acidobacteriota bacterium, assembly GCA_965205565.1. GTDB lineage: Bacteria > Acidobacteriota > UBA6911 > RPQK01 > CBDBID01 > CBDBID01. The sequence continues at coordinate 226,696 of CBDBID010000043.1, read as the reverse complement.
TAGACACGGCGACCACAAAGGCGTCACTGAGGCCTCCTCCATAGTCGGACTGCACCGCCTGCACGGTGGGAAAATCCACAGAAGCTGTCCGTCCCGTGATGTACAAAGAACCGGAGGCGCCGAGGGCCGCGTCTCGGGCGGCATCATCGGCCGAACCTCCTAGAAAGCGAGAATCAACCAGCCAGTTTCCCTGAGGGTTTAAATGCGACCGAAAGGCGTCGGAGGAAGTGTCGCTGATGGAGGATGCATTCAAAGCCGGCAAATCCGGGGAGAAGGTCTCGCCCACCAGGAAAACGCTGTTCGAAGCACCCAGACAAAGACCTTCGATGGAATCGGCACCGGCTTCCGCCCAGCAGAGTCGAGTACACGAGAGAGTCCCCTCTGCTGCTGAACCAGCTGGCGAATCCGTCACTGTCTCCGGAGCGAACATTCTGAAACGCAACTGCGCTAAGCGGAAAGTCGGTGGATCTGGCTTCTCCCGCGACGCAAGCCTCTCCGGCCGGGTTAATCGCTTTGGGCGAGCACCACGACGCCCGGAAGTATTTCGCCCGCTCCCTGAAGATGGCTCACCGGATCGAGGCCGTACCGGTCGTGCTGACCGCTCTGGTAGGACTTGGCTAGTTGATGACGCAAGAGGGGAATGCTCGAGATGCCTGGCAACTGATTGCCTTCGCCCGTCTCCATCCCAGGGCACCCCAGGGAGCCCGGGCGCGGGCCGAGGATCTCCAGGACGCTCTGAAAGGTCTGCAGGGTCGCGAGGCGGTGCCCCGAAAGGCCCAGTTCGCCATCGAAGACTACGATTCCCTGGTTCAGGGGGTTATCCAGCAATGTGAGGAACAGATTTCCCGGGTGGAGTGGCAAGGGCAGACGGAGTTGATGTGACGGCGCCGCTACCGAAGATTTTCCACTTCGATTCCTTGCGAGCTGACTTGGCATAAGAGGCGGTTCTCCAGCTGGGGAGTGGACGTCTCCCTGGGAGGCGCCCGCCTGACTTGCGCAGGCCGATTGCCCAAGGAGAACACCCTGGTCGCCATGGGTTTCCAGCTGGAGGGCGTAACCCGCCGGTGGAGGGGCCGAGTCCGACACATCGATCGGGCGGACACGGAGAAAGAGGCTGCCACCCTGGGAATTAAATTCGTCCGAACCCTCAATCAGGGGACCTGCGATGGTTGGCCTCGGTCTGAAGCGCCCCCTCAGGAGCCGCTCCTGACGGTTGGGCACCCTGGTCGCCCGAAATGCCTTTTAAAAACGCAACACGTTGGGTTACAATCAAGTACTATGATCTCTTCCCGATGTCCCAAGCACGACATCCCGCTGATCTGTTACTGTCCGGCCTGTCGAGGCGAAGCCCGGTCCGAGCGGAAGGCACAGGCCGCCAGAGAGAACGGCAGGCGGGGAGGCAGGCCTCGCAAGGCCGGAGGTCGGACCAAGACGCCGAGTCCATCCGTCCCGGTGGCACCGCCAATGGAGGATTGGCTGCTTTGAGGGTTGTGGGGGGCCACCCTGAAGTCGCCCGCTCTCCTCAGGTCGAGACTCTCGGCTCCAGTTCCTCGAGAGTCAAGAACTCAATCGCGTTGTGCCGGGAATCGTAGATGCCGAAACTGGGCTTCTTGCCCATCTCACTGAGAGTTCCGGGGTTGGCCAGAAGTACCTGCTTGCCCGGGACCGACAGGTATTCCTGGTGTCGGGTGTGGTCGTGACCGTAGAAAACCGCGTCGTATTGCCCGGTGAGGGCCAGGCCTCGGGCCAGGGCAGGGTAGTGTTGCAGGGCCAGGATGCGGCCCCGGATTTCCAAGTGTGCCAGTTCCGCGCCGTGGTGATGGAGTCTCCCCAGTTCGGAGGTGCGCATTACCATCAGGAAGGGGTCTCCGTCGACGTTCCCGAGTACGCAGTGGATTTCTCCGGGAAAGACTTCGGCCAGGTGTAAAAGGCTGAGAGGAGCGCACACGTCTCCGCAGTGGACCAGGGTTTGGATGTTTTCGCGTCGGAGATGGGCGCAAGCCCGGTCGATGTTGGGCCAATAATCGTGCGTGTCGGACAAAACCCCGATTTTCACTACGTGCTCACTTCCGCTCCTCGCTCCTCGACCTCACCTCCCAAGCCCCCTCAGTGAACGCCACGGTATTTACGGAAGGGAGCGCGAAGGTCAATGTAGGGTTCTCGCCGTGCCGAGGTCAAGTCGCGCCGGTAGGCTAGGCGTAACGAGATTTTCGTTATGAGGTCTCAACGGGTGATCGAGACTGAGCCCAGCGGGCCGTTGTTTTCTCGGATTCGATCCGATAGGCTTCAGCTGGTTGTACTGCGTTCTGTCCCACGCTGCTGCTCAATCAGGGCCTCCACGCTGAAGCCGGCCTTGAGCGATCTCGAGCTGGAGAATCAAGTGCACTTTGAGCCGGAATTTCCGAGTCGACGCCGACCCGGATCTGGGGCCATTCGAGAAACAACCGGCCGCAACAACAAATAGACGGGAACCAATGGAGAAAGACACCGGACGCCATCCGCCGGCTGAATGGTCGGGCTAGGCTGGCTGGCTTAAGGTCAGAAAGCAGTCTGCTGTACATAGTAAGCTAAACGCGAAGCTATCCTAAAGAGAAACGGCAGAGACCATGCGCTTTGAATCAGCGACGGATCGCGAAGCGTTGAGGCGCGACATCGAGGACAGTATGCGAAACGCCGAGACGAAAGCCGCTCCCGTTCCCGTGCCGTCAGCACGTGGCTGTTGGTGACGAGTGTCGTGACGGCCGCCGGGCCACCACCTTGGTATCGGCCGTAACCGCTGCCGGAGGTCCTGTCATTGGTGAGGGGCCGACGGGTTGGAAGATCTCCTGTGTGATCGCTGCCATCTTTGGATTTGCGACCACGGTATGCGTTGGCTTGAATCAAGGGCTCGGTCTTGGGCAGCGCGTTTCCCGGTCTAACGCCTGCGCTGGCCGCTTGAAGTCGCTGGACGTGTCCCTGAAGACGGGCCGGGCCGACTGGGATGAAATTTCCAGCGAATACGAGAAGATCGTGAAGGATTTCGCCGAGGAAATTCGCCGCACCCGGCAGTAACATGTGCGACGGATGGCAACCTGTTTTCGCCCGTTACGGCTCCTCCTAGTTAGGGGTGGCGTGGATGCAACGAAAAAAAGGCCGGGCTGAAATGGAAAATAAGAGGCGGGTTTTTGAGGATTTGCGCCGGGTTCACGCCGAACGGCAGAAGGGATACCGGGCCCAGGCGCTACAGCTCTTTCCCTGGATCTGTGCCCGCTGCGGGCGGGAGTTTAGCGCCCAGCGGGTGGCCGAGCTTACCGTCCATCACAAGGATCACAACCACGACAACAATCCGCCCGATGGCAGCAATTGGGAGTTACTTTGCGTGTACTGTCACGAAAACGAGCATTCGCGGCAGGCGGTTGCCGACTCCTACCAGGAAGCGCAGGCGGCCGGTCAGCCGCCGCCGGTTTCCACCCACCGACCATTCGCCAATCTCAGGGAAATCCTCAAGGACAAGAACGAGCGGTGAGGATCCAGTTGGTGAGCCTCTCAGAAGGCGGCTCTTTGGCGGTTAATGTAGCGATCTTCTGAGGATGCGCCAGGCACGGCGGGGTTGGAAAGCCGCGTTGACGCTCATGGCGCACTCATACGTACATTGGCAGCCCAGATCCTTTTGGTACTTGCGCGCGCTTTGAGCCGCTCGAGCCTTCCACAATGAGGCCAAGTCGCAGTTGAAGGACCGGACGTTGCCCATGCTGCGGTCCAAGGTCTCGCAGAGGTGAACTTCCCCCGTCTCACTGAGCACTCCGATGAGTTCGCCGGCGTAACAGGGTGATATACGGCTGGAGGCCTGGGCCGCTTCACCGATCAGCCGGTAGGTCTCCTCTTCCTTGGCAATCACCAATCGGTCGCTCCATCCGTCCGTCAGGCGGTGAGCGCGACGATACGCCACCACCTTCCGGGAAAATTCTCGATACCGGTTCAAGTTGACCGATTTCAAAGACCTCGTCGATGGGATGGCCGCGGACCAGCGTAATGGTGATGGCGTCCGGTTGCAGGTCCCGTTCCACTAGTCGATAAAACTCGTCCAGACGGTCCTGGTTGGCGGAAGAGATGGTGAGGGCCACGCCCACTGATAGATTGGGAAACGAGGGCTTGAGTTTCTTCAACTCCGACAGGGTCTCCACGGCCCGCTGAAAGCTCTTTGGATTTTGCCGGATGCGGTTGTGAATGTCTTCTGGACCGTCCAGAGAGACACCCGTGCAGACACGGGCTTTGCGTACCTTCTGGAGTAGCTGCTCGGCCCGTGCGATCGTCTTGCCGACGAGCAGACCGTTGCTGGGAATCTGAATGTTTCTGACGCCCGAGTTCTTTTCGAAGGCGGCGGCGATTTCCGGCAGATCCGGGCGCAGGTAGGGCTCACCCCCGGTTAGTGAAAGGGTGAGCAGGTTGGGCAGACTTCGACTGATCCTCTCAATCTCCTCCAGGTCGAGTTCGTCCTTTTTCTTATTCAGCTCCTCCCAGTAGAAGCAGTGGGTGCACAGCAGGTTGCAGCGAGAGGTGACGAAAAAGATGAGGCTGACCGGAAGTCCCCGTTTGTGAACCAAGCGCGTCGCCCACTGGAGATTGCCGAGGGAAAGGATCGACATTTCGGGCATGCTAGCATAGTCGTAGCGATTGCTAACAATCTGGCGCGATGGTTTGCGACCAGGCAGGAGTTTGCAGGCCGGTCCTCGGACCAACCGTCAGGTGGGAGCCGACGTTAGTAAGAGGAGACCTCCCGATCCAAAGAGAATGTTGGGTCCCCAGGCGGCCAGCAGCGGGGAGAGAAATCCGTTAGCTCCCAGAACCCCAAACACTCCGAAGAGTCCCCAGTAGATGATCCCCGTCAGAACCCCGATGGCGATCCCGTACAGTGCCCCTTTGTTTCCAATGAACAGCGCGAAAGGCACTCCCAGGATGGTCATGATGACGCTGACGATGGGGAAGGACACCTTCTTGTAGAGTTCGGTTTTGAGGTAGTCGACCTCGAATCCCCCTGTCTGCAGATCCCCGATGTAGTCGCTGAGTTCCAGGTAGGTCATCTTGTTGGACTCTTTGACCTCCTGATGGAAATAGCTGGGCGTCTCCGGCAGATACAGTTCGCGTCTGGTAAACGTTTCCAGGCCGGGCTGGGAGGGATCGAAGGTTCGAACCCAACCCTGAACCAATTCCCAGTTTCGGGTCTCCGCATCCCAGGTGGCCCGCTCGGCGTGGATGTGGCGTATGAATCGGCTGCCGTTGATTTCCAGATCATAAATGGAAACCTCGGCAAATCGGTATCCTTTGAAGTCGAAGTAATTGTAGTGATAGAGACGATTGCCCTCTCCGAAGATCCAGCTTCTTCCCGGTTGGTAGAAGGTCTGGATGGGCCGGCCCTGAATTATATGGCGGAAATTGTCCTGCCTCTGGTTGGCGTAGGGGAGGATGTATTCCTGGAGGATGAAAAGGCAAGCACTCAGGCCGATCGAGAGGGCCAGCAGCGGAGCCACAATTCGATAGAGGCTGACCCCGCAGGATTTGAAAGCGACGATTTGTTTGCTCTTCTCCAGGATTCCGAGTGTTACCAGTGTGGTGATCAGAACCGAAATGGGCAGCAGCAGGGTGAAGACGTGGGGAGCCAGATAGAAGAAGTACGCGAGCAGGAGGGTGTACGGAGTCCGGTTGGTAAAGGTGTCGTCGATAAGTTCGAAGAAGGTGAACAGGTAGAAGAGAGCGAAGCAGATGGCCAGCGTAGACAGCAGATAAAGCAGGAACAGTCGAATCAGATACAGATCCACTACCCTCGCGGTGCGCAAGCGGAACTGGGAGAATTTCCGGCCCAAAGGCTGGCGTGGGGCAAAGCGTTGTAGCAGGCGCTTGATCCAGGATCGAAAGAACTGCCCGATGGTTCGGCCGAGCCTCCCGGGCCAAACCGGGTGTGGCAGTCGAGAAGAAAAGTGGGGCGAGGCAGACTCAGCGAAGCGGACGCTGAAGAGTCCGAGCAAGAGAAGGACTGCGTTGGCTCCCCATACCCCTACCAGGACCGGCAGGGCTTCTCTTCGAGCCAGTTCCGAACCGGTTGCAAACAGTACGTAATGGGTAAAGGCTACCACCGTACCCAAGACGAAGCCATAGCCACGGCCTCCCCGATGGGTGCGAATTCCGAAAGACACCCCCAGCAGAGCGAACACCAGGACCGCCAGGGGTAGAGCCACCCTGCGCTGCAATTCAATAGAGGCGAGCCGGCTGGTCTCGTGCGATCGTTCTCTCAGATCGGAAACCAGTTCCCATACGGATTTGTCTTGGGGTTTTTTGGGTCTGGTGACGACCTGTTCCATCTCGGGGAATTCGATGGGTAGATCTAGGGTTGAGAAGCGGCCCAGGCTGTCCTTTTCAGGTGTGGTGTGGTCGGTGTGGTAGACGGATCCTTTTTCCAGGTGAAGCTGTAGCCGCCGCCGATCCTGACTGAGAACCAGATGGCCCCGCTGGGACAAGATGATACGTTTCTTGCCGTTGCTGGTTTCCGCCAGAAAGACTCCGCGCCAATGTCCCGATCGTGGCTCGATGTCTTCGACGTACAGGACCAGTCCTGGAAGTTCTTCGTTGAAGACCCTGGGCTTGATGGCCGAGTGGACGGGACGAAGTCCCAGGTCCCAGCGCAGCAGTCGTAGATTCCAGTTCCCTTCTGGTAGGAAGATCAGAGTCATCAGCAAGGTCAGAAACGCCACCCCGAGGCTGGTCCGTAAGACCGGACGCAGGATCTGTCTGCGGCTGATCCCACAAGCCCTCATGGCGACGATCTCGCTCTCGCTAGAAAGCCGGCTAAAACCCACCAGGGTTCCAATCAGAAAACCGATGGGAAGCGTGAAGATGAGAATGCTGGGCAGAAGAAACAGGACCGCTTGTAGGACGGTCCCGGTGTCAGCATTCTTGCGGATGAGCATTTCCGCCAGGCGGCCGAATTCCCGGGCCAGAACGATAAACGTCAAGACGGTGAATGCGATGACAGAGGGTGGAACGATTTCAGAGTAGATGATTCGGTGAATTCGGCTCATAGGTACGGAAGAAAAGGAATCTTAGCAGAAAATCGCTTCTGTTAAATAATCGAATGAGCGAAAGCTGCCATTCGGCTGCCCTGGTCGCCGTCGGGTTGGGTCCGATGTAACCCCCAAATGGGATGGCCCCGGGGCGAGGCCGAAGAGGGAGATCAAGCCGATGCCCGCTGTTTCAAGCGATCCAGGAGCACGGCGGCCAGGGTGAGTAGCCCGAAGACCACTTTTTGCTCGTAGCTTTTGACACCTGCCATGTTCAGGCCGTTCTGGATTACGGCGATGATGAGCGCCCCCCCCCAGGGTTCCCAGCACGCGCCCCTCCCCTCCGGCCAGACTGGTGCCCCCGACCACCACGGCGGCAATGACCTGCAGCTCGTAGAGTTCGCCGGCGTTGGGCCGACCTCCCTCGAAGCGTGAGGCATCCACGATTCCCGCCAGACCAGCCATGGCTCCACAGATGGCGTAGACGGCGATCAGGACGCGGTAGACAGGGACGCCCGACAGGCGTGCTGCCTCCGGACGTTCCCCCCCACGGCATAGATGTAGCGTCCAAACGAGGTGCGAGTCATGGCCAGATGGGCCAGTACGTACAAACCGATCATCAGCAAAATCGGGTTGGGGATCCCGAGCAGTTCGCCGCTGCCGAGCCAACCGAAAGAACTGCTTTCAATCTTCACGGCTTCGGGCGTTCCCTCGGTGCCCCTGCCGGTGCTGGCACTCTGGTAGCCAACTGCGATGATGAGGGCTAGACCTCGTGCCACCATCATCATTGCCAGAGTCACGACGAAGGCGGGGAGGCGAAAGAAGGTGACTAGGAGGCCCGAGGAGGTTCCCAGCAAGGCGCAAAGAAGCAGTGCGGCCAGTCCCCCCCCCTGTCCCCAAAAGGACCCATGAAGCCTCAGCGCCGCCTGACAGCGTCTGGATGGTGACCGCAGTGGTCACTCCCGAAAGGGCCAGTACGCTTCCCACCGACAGGTTGATGCCGGCTGTGATGATGACAAGCGTCATGCCGATGGCGATGATGGCCACATCGGCGTTCTGGTTGATCACGTTGAGAAGGTTCTCGCGGGTCAGGAAGGTGGGCCACAGGTAGGCGGGAGGCTTGAGAACTCGGACCCCGGAAAGCGAAGGGAACCTCTGGGCCAACGTCTGCAGCTGTTTCGCTCGAAGGGGTCCCCACTCCGCAGCAGCATGGTTGGTTGCGATCACGTCCAGCCGCCGTCCCTGGAGGCCGATCCCATGGAGGGTCTCTCTGGCCTGATAGGGTTCACCGGAGACGATGGGTAGCACCTCGCCGCCGACCGCTGCCAGCTCCTGAACAATGGACTGGGCAAAGATGCGGTCCTGTTCGGTGGCTCGAACCACTGCCAGGACCACCACTTGGCTGCCGTGGCTGGCAAGGATGGCGCGCGCCAGTTCGCGGCCCGCGCTCTCGCTGACTGGATTTCGTTCGGTCAGGGTGACCACGCTGTAGTAGGCGCAAAGCAGCAACAGAACGACGATCGAGCCATACCGGGAGAGGAAACGGGACCGAAGGAGAGTTCGCATAAGCCGTCTCGTACAATCGAGAAGTGCGTGTCCACATTCAGGTCAGCGCTACTTCACTGCGAGTTCCATGATCTGTTCCTGACTGGCATTGGCCGCATCTCGGATTTCGCCCGTGATTCGCCCTTCGTGCATCACCAGGATCCGGTCGGCCATTCCGAGTACCTCGGGCAGCTCGCTGCTGATCATCAGGATGGCTTTGCCCTGCGCCGCCAGTTCGTTGATCAGCAAGTAGATCTCGTACTTGGCGCCCACGTCGATGCCGCGAGTTGGCTCATCAAAGAGTACGACTTCGGCATGGCGCTGCAGCCACTTGGCCAGGATGATCTTCTGTTGGTTGCCGCCGGAAAGGGTGGCCGTCGTTTGCTGGTCCCGGGACAGCTTGATCTGAAGTCGGTGCACGAAGCTGTTGAAAGCGGTCAACTCCCTGCCCTGTCGAATCCAGCCCAGTGGGGCGAAGAATTCCATGTTGGGCAATCCAAAATTTTCTCGGGGTGTAGCCGCCAGCACCAACCCTTGTTGTTTGCGGTCCTCGGTCAGCAAACAAATGCCCTGCGCGATAGCCTCTCGGGGGTTGCGGATCGTGAGTTGACGGCCGTCCAGAGAGATTTCACCACGGTCCGGCCGCTCTGCCCCAAAGATCAGGCGAGCCGTCTCCGTGCGTCCCGATCCAACCAGGCCGGTCAAGGCCACCACCTCCCCCCGACCCACTTGAAAAGACAGACCCCGGACAGCGGGATCTCTCTGAAGGCTGCGCACGGTCAGGCCAGGGTCGGAAATCAGAGCAGATTTTCGGGGGAATTCGTCTTCCAGGGTCCTGCCCACCATCTCTTCGATCACGGCGGATCGGGTCACAGTTTTGATCCCGTGAGTGCCCACCGTCTCTCCGTCCCGAAGAATGAGTACACGATCGGCGATGTCAAAGATTTCGCTCAGGCGATGGCTTACATAGAGAATTCCCATGCCCTGGGACTTCAATTCCCGGACGATCGCGAACAGGGCCTCTACTTCACGGAGGGACAGGGTGGCGGTGGGCTCGTCCATGACGATGATGCGCGTCCGCTGAACCAGAGCTTTGGCGATTTCGACCATCTGCTGTTTCGCGACCGTCAGGTCACGACACAAGGTTTCGACGTCGACCCCGGCGCCGAGGCGGTTCAACAGGTTCGTGGCTATGCTATGCTCCTCCTTCCGAGAGATCAGTCGCAGCATTCCGGACTCGCGGCCCAGAAAGATGTTTTCTTGAGCCGAAAGTGTCGGAACCAGGTTGAACTCCTGGTAGATGACACTGATTCTCCGCAGCCGGGCATCCAATGGATCGAGCGGGAGAGCGGCCAGACCGTTGATCTCGATCGACCCACTGTCTGGAGCGAACGCGCCGCCCAGGATCTTGATGAGGGTGCTCTTACCCGCTCCGTTCTCCCCGACGATGGCAGAACCTCTCCGGAGGAAAGTTCCAGACCGACACCACCCAATGCCTAGACGCCGGGGAAGGATTTCCGAATAGCCCGCATCCGCAGCAGCGGTGATCTTCCGGGAGAATCTGGAGAAGATCGATTCATTCTGCTGATGAGCCCCAGCCCGTGGCAGCCTCAATGGTGCCGTACGTCGTTCGTTTAGTGTAGCGCGGGGTCCTGCTCGGCCTCGGACTTGGTGTATAGTTCGGCCGGAATGAGTTGGATGGGTTCGAACGGTTCACCGTTCAGATACTTGAGGATATTCTGGACCGAAGCCACTCCCATGCGGTCCGGGAACTGGACGGGGTCGGCGTAGATTTTCCCCTCCTTGATGGCCTGCTTGCCTTCCAGCTGGCCGTCAAAGCCGATGATCTTCCCCGACTCTCGTTGCGAGTTGTGAGCCTCAATCACCTCTTGGAATCCCTGCACCCGGAGAACGCATGAATTGGCCTGCTTGAAGTGCAGGATGAGAACCTCGCCTCCGGCCTCCCCCAAGGCGCGCACCATGGCTTCGGCGGCCGCGGTTTGTGTTCATGGCCCGCCACTCCCGTTTCTGGTTGGCGCCATAGGCGCGCCTGTCAAAAGACCCGCCGATGGCAAGTGAGGCATCGTCATGGCACCGCTCCGCACTGGTCTGTTCTGGATTATACGCACTCGTAAATGTCATCATAATCAATCAGAAACCCATACCGGCCTCGAGCGACTAGTTTGAGCATCGGGGACGGGGCAAGAAAAGAGGGCAAGGAGAGGTGTGCACATGGCCGCGATCAGTGCTTTCCTGATCCGTCAGGCTGGCCGGGCGGTGGCTGGGCGTTTCGAAGCAGCCACCAGCGATCCGGGCAGGGCTCAGGACCAAAAGCTGATGGAGATGGTCGAGCGCAACCGGGACACCGAGTACGGCCGGGAGTATGGCTTTGCTTCCATCCGAAGCCTGGCCGATTACAGGCGGCAGGTTCCCGTGGTTACCTACGAAGACATCAAACATCGGGTTGACCGGATCGCGCGGGGTGAAAGGAACGTCCTGACCAGTGAAGACCCCATGATGCTGGCCCGGACCTCTGGCACAACCGCAGAGCCCAAGTACATTCCGGTGACACCCACCTGTCTGCGCCGGACCCACGCCGACCAAATGCGTACGTGGATCTACCACGCGGCCACCCGACATCCCGGGATGTTCAAAGGGAAGGTGGTCAGTCTGATCTCCCCGGCCGTGGAGGGATACACGGAATCAGGTCTGCCCTACGGTTCGACCACCGGTCACATCTACGAGAACATGCCGCGCATCGTGCGAAGGGCCTACGGCATTCCCTACGAGGTCTTTCTCATCGACGATTACGATAGCAGGTACTACGCTCTGGCCCGCACCTCGCTGGCCCAAGATGTGACATTCGTGGGTACCGCCAACCCATCCTCGATTCTCAGAATGGTGGAGTGTACCGACCTGCATGCCGACGATCTGATACGAGATCTGTTCGATGGTACGCTCCGGAAGGATCTGCAGATCGATCCTGTAATCCGCCAGGTGGTCGAGAGCAGTCTTGGACGCCATCCTGAAAAAGCTCGCCGTCTCGAGAAGGCATGCATCCTTCGTTCCGGACGCCTCTTACCGGCCGACTACTGGCCTGGACTGGTTCTGATCGGCTGCTGGAAGGGAGGGACCGTGGGGCATCACGTCCAGAAGTTCGCGCAATGGTTCGATCCGGAGGGCAGAAAGAAGGTTCCGGTGCGGGATTGGGGATATCTTTCCTCGGAGGCTCGGGGAAGCATCCCTCTTTTTGACGAGGGTTCTGCGGGGGTACTCACGGTCAGCGCCAATGTGCTGGAGTTTGTGGAAGTGGACGATCTGGAAAATGCCGAACACCGACCCGATCGCTGGAATTTCCTCGGACCGGAGGAGCTGGTGAAGGGCCGGGAGTACTACGTTTTCTTCACCACCACGGGTGGCCTCTACCGATACGACATTAACGATGTCGTGCAGGTAGCGGGCTACTACAACCTAACCCCGACCATCCGGTTCAAGCGCAAGGGTCGTGGAATGGCAAATATCTCGGGAGAAAAGCTCAGCGTCAATCAGATCATCTCTGTCTTCGAGCACGTGTCGCGGCACTTCGGTGTCACTATCGATCACTTCAAGGCAGAACCGGATCCGGACAACACTCGTTACGTGTTCAAGATCGAGGCACCGGCCCTGCCGGAAAGTCAGCGCCGACCCCTTCTCGAAGAACTAGACCGGCACCTGTGCCGGCTCAACATCGAATATCACGCCAAAAGAGAAAGCTTTCGGCTGAACGATCCGCTCCTGCACGTTATGAAAGCCGGTTGGTATGAAAGGCATCGAAAGGCGTTGGTGGCCCGAGGTAAGCGTCTTTTCCAGGCCAAGACCATCGTGCTCGACGGCCGGGAAAAATTCCAAGAAGACCCCGGGAATCTGGAGGCGGTGGTGGACTTGCGGGCGGTATAGTTTCCGGCTGCGGAAGCCACCCCTTCAAGACCTTGGAGATTTGACTACCGTCGAACTGCCGCGTGCCAGGCGTCGCAGATGACCCTCGTCCACTTCCACGCCCAGACCTGTTCCTGCGGGACGCTGGGGCGGACTACCGCCGTAGCCAAACTGCAAGAGAGGCGTGACCGGGTCTTTTCGCAAAAGGTAATGGCCGAAACAACCCTCCAGGTAGCGAGCGTCACCCACTGCAGCCGCAAGCGCCAGATGGGCGGCTGACAATAGCGAGGACTCTCCCACCTGGCAGCCGATCTGCACCTCCAATCCACTCGCCCGGGCTTCCCGGCATCGGTTCAAAGAGGCCAGCAGCCCCCCGCATTTGGAGATTCTCACGTTCACGGCTGTGCAGGCCTTGTGCTCAACCAGGCGGTACAGCGAATCTCGGTCGGTGAGACTCTCGTCCGCCATCACTCCCAGTCCGGTCTCCGCTACCAATTGGGCGAGACCCTCCAGATCATCCGCTTGCAAGGGTTGCTCAAAGAGCCGGACGCCATGTCTGGCCATCCTTCTCATCCCTTGGGACGCCTCGTCTCGGGTCCAGGCCATGTTTGCGTCGACTCTGACCACACCTTCTCCAAGAATTGAGGTGGCCGTTTTCAGTGCCCGGTCAGGCGTGGATGGGTCGATTTTCATTTTGATCGAGCGCAACCCAAAGAGCCGCATTTTCAGGCAGGACCGGACCAGTTGAAATCCCGTTTGAGAAGACAGGACGCCGCTATAGCGCAGGCTTTGCGAAGGCGCCCTTTCCCGCGCTTTCAGAACCGCTTGTCCGAAGTGACGGCCAAAAGCGTCGAGCAACGCCAGGTCCACTGCACTCCAAGCCGCCGTCTGAGGCTTTTTCCCATCCACCCACGCCGGAGTTTTTCCGTCACAATGGCGCAGAAAGTCCTCCACCTCTTCCATCGAGCTGAAACCTCGACCGATCAGACGGGGAAGGATGTCGTCTCTGAGCAAATCCATGGCGGTGTCCCGGCTTTCTCCGGTCACGTATTCCCGGGGTAGGCATTCCCCGTGACCAACCGTGGCCGAATCGAGGGTGCAGCTGAGAAACAGGCTGTTCGAGCAGGAACGCTCGGCGGCGGAATGCTTGAAAGCCCGCCGAAAAGGCAAGTCGACCGGGAAAATCTCAAAACATGTAATGCGCGGCAAAACGGAATTCCCAACCCAGAGTCAGGGTTCGTGGGGGGCTCGGACCAGAGCGCGTCAATGATCCTCGTGTGGATGCTTGTCTAGGCCCGGTGTGAGCGGGGCCCCCAATTGTCCCATAAAATCCAGAGGATAGGCGCGATTGATCAGCCCCAGCTCACCAACACAACGGTTCCGGGGGAGAAACCAGCTCCTGAAGACCAGGTCCCACACGATGAGATTGTTCCCGTAGTTTCGATTGGATTCATCGACTACGCGCGAGTGGTGCCAGCGGTGCAACTCCGCCCCGCTGACCACGTAATTCAGAATTCCGTAGCGTGCATCGACGTTGGAATGCTGGAAGAAGCCATTGACCGCATAGAAGATGAAGTACAGCGCCAGGACCGGCTCGCTTACCCCCAATGCGATGAAGGGAAGGGCATCCAACAGGTACTGAAAGGCCTTGTCCACCGGGTGAAAGCGACCCACGTTCAGCCAGTACAGTTTCTTGGGTGAATGATGCACGGCGTGAAAACGCCACAGTAGCTGGGTGTTGTGTGAGGCTACATGAAACCAGTATCGAAAGAACTCCGCTGCAAGGAGCATCAGCAGGACCTGCATCACCAAGGGCAGGTGGTGGGGCCACCACTGCATCACCGGCAATTCGGAGCCCTGGAGATAGCGCAGCAGTGTAAAGCTAAAGAACAGAGTCAGAATCTGCGGCAATACCATTTGCACGGTGACCATGAACAGCAGGTCGTTCTTGACGTCATCTTTGAGGGGCTGCCAGGAGCGGTTGTAGGGGATCAGGAACTCGAGGGCCGTCACCACTCCCGCTCCCAGTACGGCCGCCAGGTAGGCGCTGGGAATGATCGAGATTCCCATCGCTGAGAGTCCGATGAAAACCAGGTAGGTAATGACCATCGTGCCGGGATAGGCGACCCAGGGCAGGATGCCGTGATTGTGCATCTCCAAGAGAACCTCCACCGGAGGATTGAGAGAGGGACGGCTCGCCAACAATCTATGCGAACTGAGGACAGTTGTCCATCCGGATATGCCGACAATCCAGCACACTTTCAGCCCCATCTCAACTGTGGTAGGACTGGTGGCTGCTTGAAAGTCGGGCAGCCAAAAGGACGGTCGTGCCACACTGCGTCTATGTCCCCTTGGTCCGAGAGCGGAAATTCCTGATCTTTCGACTGAATCCCGAGACCGGAAAGCTGAGTTTGACCGACCGAATCGACCTCGTCGCCCAACCGTATCAGCTGTGCATCGACCCTCAGCAACGCTACCTTTACCACCAGCTCCGTGATGACGGCTACAGTGCGGTGGCCAGCTTTCGCATCGATCCGTCCACGGGTGGTGTCACCCAGATCGGCGAGGTGGAGCTGGAGGCGGACGCCTACTATGTGGCCTACCGACAACACCGGGCGATTCCTGCTGGCCGCCTATCTGATTCCGGGGATGGTCACGGTACATCCGATCGGGGACGACGGGGCTGCCTATGGACCGCCGACGGATCTATCTCGGCGTAGCGGAAGGCCTGGTCAAGCCGCTTGACGGCGTCTAGGAAGATATCATTGGAGTCGTGCTGTGACACGCTTTTGCTTTCCGGGGTTTTAGCCAGTCAGCCCCTGTCTCCGAGGGCCCCGCCGGATCAAATTGGCTGGCCGAGTTCTTACTGTGGCAACCGCCCTAGATGAATTCGCCTGTTGCACGGCCTCAGCCCGGGGCGTCGAGTTCGAGCAGGCCGGGCAGCCAGGCTACTCTTCGGGTGGAAGAGGTGGCTCGTACAGACCGCAAGGTTCCTCGAGTGATTTCAGGAACTCGAGCAGATCTTCCCTCTCTTGAGTCGACAGCTTAACCTTTTTGAGATTGGTTCGATCCAGATATGGATTGTCTTTTCCGCCCTCGAGCATGAAGTCCACGGCTTCTTCCAGGGTAGCGGCGCTGCCGTCGTGAAAATACGGACTCGACTGGCGGACGTCTCTCAAGGTCGGGGTCTTGAAAGCGCCTGTGTCTTTTTCTTCCTGACTGACCTTGAAGCGACCCACGTCCGGCTCCTCGGCATCCATTCCAACTCCGACGTTGTGGTACTGAAGATCGGTGAAAAGAAGCCCATCATGGCAGTTGGTGCACTCCGCCTTCTTGAACACTGCATGACCCCGTTTGGCGGAATCGCTCACCGCCGATTCGTCACCGGCTTGCCAGCGGTCCCAGGGCGTGTTTCCGCCCACTATGGTTCTCATGTAGGAGGCCAGTGCCCTGGAAACGTTCTCCGCTGTGGCATCCTCGCCGAAGACGGATTGGAACTGGTCGTGATAGCCCTGGATGGAGTTGAGCATGACTACGATTTTTTCTGGATCGGCCCCCATGTTGCCGCCCTTCCAGGCAGCCAGGGCTTGCGCTTCCAGAGTCTGGGCCCGGCCATCCCAATACCATTCGGAATGGTATCCAACATTCCAGAGAGTCGGCGTGTTGCGAGTCAGCTTCTTTTCGAAGGCCCCGATGGCGGTGGGATTGTTTTCTGCCAGACCCATTTCGCATTGATGGCACTCGTAGCAGGAAAGATTGCCATCCCCGCTGATTCGTTTATCCCAGAATAATTGCCTGCCCAGAGAGGCTTTCTCCGGGGTGATGGGATTATCTGCCGGGATCTGCATCGCCTCGTACTTGGCGAGAGGGGCGTAGTCTGAGGGATCGGCTGGAAGGGAAATGATGTCCGGAGCGAACGAAGGCACTGGCGGAGCCTCCGGCTCGGTGGCACAGCCAGCCACAGAAAAGCCGAACAAGAAAAGAGCCAAAAACCGTGATTTCCTCATGATCCTCCTCTCTTAGAATTCCCTGTTAGCCTATCAGGCAATCAGAGTCGGGGAAAGAAAGAAATTGAAATCTCGATAGGCGATTTCCGCGTGTTCTTGGGAAGAGAGTGCTTCCCCTTTGTGTCCGTCTTGACCGTCCTCTGGGCGGCCGATAGAATCACCTAGAAATAAGACACCTTGGATTCTGAGACGTCATGAAAAAAGAGCTAATAAAGTATTCTTTTCTGTTGGGTTTGCTGGTACTAGCCGCCACTGCTCTCTCGCAATCCCAGGAACTCCCCGTCAACTGGGAGGGACTGCCAAATCCCTACGATACGCCGTCCTCGAACAACGGACCGCGCATCATCCCTCGACCCTCGGGGGCGGAGCTGGAACTCCCGGAGGGTTTCCAGGTGAGAGAGTACATGTCGGATTTTCATCGACCGCGGCTGATGATTCACGGACCGGGTGGAGAAATCATTCTCTCTGACATCGGAGACTGGCGCCGTGCGAATGGGTCGGTGTATGTCCTGAAGGACGAGACAAAGAAGCAGATCCTCCAGGATCTGGATCGACCTTTTGGAATCGCCCTTCATCAGAAATGGCTTTACGTTGCCGAGCCAACCTCGGTAAAGCGCTACCCCTACGATTCCCAAGCCAGCATGGTTGGACCCGGCCAGGAAGTCATTTCCCTGGCAGGATTCGACCGCGGCCACGTGACACGGAATCTGCTTTTCGATCGCAAACAAGAGAAACTGTATGTCTCCATTGGCTCGCTCTCCAACGTGGATGTGGGAGAACCTCGAATGAGGGCTACCATCACCCGTTTCAATCCGGATGGCAGTGAAGCAGAGATTTTCGCATCTGGACTGCGAAATCCACTGGGAATGCGTTGGTACCCTGGCAGTAACCAGCTGTGGACCACCGTCCAGGAACGGGACTACCTGGGGGACGATCTGGCTCCCGATTACCTGGTGAATGTGAAGCAGGACGGGTTTTACGGCTGGCCTTACGCCTATATTGGACCCCACGAAGAGCCCCGGCATCGGGGAGTGAATCCGGAGATGGTAGAGAAAACATTGTACCCGGACGTGCTGCTAGGGGCCCACGTGGCCGTTTTGGACATCCTCTTCTATACGGGCATGCAGTTTCCCCGGAAGTACCAGGGCGGATGTTTCCTCGCTTTCCACGGTTCCTGGAACCGCTCCAAACGCGCCGGCTACAAGGTCGCCTTCATTCCCTTCAAGGAAGGCCGACCACTCTCCGGTCCTCAAGATTTCATGACGGGCTGGATGCTGGCCGAGGACAGGCGTGAGGTATGGGGTCGTCCAGTGGGATTCCTTCAGATGCGGGATGGCTCCCTGCTGGTCTCTGAGGACGGCAATGGGAAGCTGTACCGCATTTCCTATGGTGGGTAACCCTGTACGAAGCGGCCGAAACCCGCCCACCCGAACTGTCGCGGTCTACGCTTCCCCATGGGGACCGCGCATGAGACCGTTTCCGGAATGAACCGCCCTTTCGCCTGGTTGAGTGGCGGCACGGGGCTACTGGCGGTAGTCGTTTGCCTGGCAGCTGCCGAGTTTCCTTTCTCTCATCGGCTACACCTGGAGCGGGGGGCTTCGTGCCTCGATTGCCATCCTTCCGCCAAAACCAGCCGGGAGACGGCAGACGTCAACCTGCCCCAAGGGAAAGAGTGTTCGGTTTGCCACGACGGCGCTCAAGCCTCGGTCGTTGACGCCAGCCCCCTCTCCGCCTGGAAGACCGGGGAGCGCAGTTTCCGTTTCAACCACGCTTTTCATCTTCAGTTGGGGAACCTGGCACCGGTGCTGGCCGTCGCCTTGGATGAAGGAACCTACCTGGGAAAAGTCGGCGATTTGCGGGCGCATCTGACGACCGGCGATCCCTGCCAGGCCTGTCATAGAGGCCTGAATGCAGCCGATCTGGCCACCTCCGTCCACCTACCCCAGATGTCGGACTGTCTGGTCTGCCACTCGGAGATTGACAACCCCTACAGTTGCGAGAAGTGCCATCTCGAGGCGGCTCAACTCAAACCGGGGGATCATACCCTGGAATTCATCGATCAGCATGCCACGGGGAAGCTGGATCTGGATCACGCCAGCTGCTTGCCCTGCCATGGCCGAAATTTTTCCTGCAAAGGTTGCCACTAGCCGGGCTCCGGGAGAGAGGTTCAAGGGGATTTTTCGGTACGCCAATCCCAGGCAAAGACTTCTTTCATCTGCACCCAGGTCGTTCCCTCCGGCACTCCGGGCAGCGGTTCCTGATAGGTCCGCATTAACTCATCCCATTCCTTGGCCCTGGGGTCTTCCATGTACTTGGGCATATCTGTTTCCATGTCGAAATCCGGATGGGCTTCCATGAACATGAACAGCAAGCGGCCGAAACGGTAGATGAAGGTCCGCCGGACGCCTGCCTTGCGGACACCCTCGAGCACTTCGGGCCAGGTATTGGCATGATAGTCCTCATATTTTCGGATGATTTCCGGGTCATCTTTCAGCATGACCGCTTGCCCGAAGCGCCTCAGCGGGCGATCACGCCCGCGCACCCGTGGGGAGGACGATTCGGCGACCCGGGTTGAGCTGGATGCATCGATCGAGAGTGCCTTCAGCAGTTCAATGGCCTTCCCATAATCCTGATTGTGGATGGCCCGGACTGCTTCCCCTTCCATGGCGGCGAGACTCTCCCCAGATTGGGCGCATGAGGGTGAGGCCATACCGACGAGGAGAAGGAAGAGGATGGACCATAAAAGGTGGAGGTTCGGTGGCACACTGCAGGCAGCTTTCCGGGGCGGCAGCGGCCGTCCGGAATACCGGCCGTCGGGTTTTCCGAGACGTTGCGCCCCGGGCTTTGCCAAATCCATGTGGTCGACTTTTTTCATACGCACCCTCCGTTTGTCCCGTTCCGAGTTGTTCCATCTGCCCCGCTTCTCGTTCTCGGTGCCGCTCAGGCGAGAGCGGGTTTGTGCGGGCTCTCTAGACTACCAAGTCAGCGCCCAAACTGTACACCGGTTGCAACTTGTGGGGTCGTTTCCTCGATACGGGAACCAAGGGAAAGGGAGCACTAAGCTGATTCGGAGAGGGATGATTTGACGGAGGTGGAATGCGGAATTGGTATTGACAGTCGGCAAGTCGTTTTACGACTATGGAGAAGAGAAGTTCCGGGCAGCTCCCCGGCTGGGGAGAGTTCGGCGGCGGGCGCGGACAGTCAGGCGGTCCGGCCGGCCGGGCGGGATGGGTACCGCCGATTGCGGATGCGCCGGGAAGGGAGGTAATCCAGTGGATTTAGATGAACACGGTGTCGTGGAGGTGGCGTCCCACTAAAGCGGGGACCCTCCGAGTGGCGTTGCCACGG
Source organism: Acidobacteriota bacterium (assembly GCA_965205565.1). Classification (GTDB taxonomy): domain Bacteria; phylum Acidobacteriota; class UBA6911; order RPQK01; family CBDBID01; genus CBDBID01. The sequence continues at coordinate 206,850 of CBDBID010000043.1, read as the reverse complement.
GATCACCCCGCGGAGTGTGGGGGAACCCAGCGCCACCGACACGAATCCGAGACGGGGCCGGGCTCACCGGCCCCGTCGTGCTTTTGGTCATCCCGACAGCTCCGTTTCGGGCGTCCCCTGGACCGGCAGCGGGGCCACTCAGCGAGTGTCAACGGGGTTTCGGTCTGCCATCACAAGGGGCTTCAAACTTCCCGATGACAACGGTTTGCAGAGCTTTACAAATGGTGCGTCAAGGGCTACATTGTGGCGCGGTTTTAGACAGGCAGGTAGGAGGAGTTCAGCAATGGCGGAATTTTTCAGTGTAGCCCGAGTGAGCGAGGTCCCGGCCGGGTCGGGCCGGGTGGTAGAAGCCGGTGGACGCGAGATCGCCGTGTTCAACGTCGGTGGCACCTTTTACGCCATCGACAACATCTGCAAACACCGGGGTGGTCCGCTGGGGGAAGGAATGCTGGATCAGAAGGTCGTGACCTGTCCCTGGCACGCTTGGACCTATGACGTGACCAACGGTCAGTGTACGTTTCGCCCCGAGATCTCGATCGATACCTTCGAAGTTAAAGTGGAGGGGAACGAGGTCAGAGTCGCCGTCTAGGTACTGGTAGAACAATCTTTGCGACCTCCGATAACTGCTTTGCAGTGTCGCGACTGAAGCAGAGCGGGTCGCGGGCGAGTCCTCGAAGGCTACATTTCTCGCCGCTTCTTGTCGGAGGGTGTCGCAAAAGGTCCCCGGAGTACGCACCGTGGGACAGAGATCAGAGCTGCAATCGTGTACGATTGCAGAAGAAACCACGCCTAATCAATAGGTTACGACCTCGTTCTCGCGGGCGAAACTCTGTCAATATCCGGCCAGTCCAACACTTGAGGCAGCTTATAGGAATTACCGTACCGCCGTGGGATGCCTTCCAGGCCATCGTCTTTGTTCCGTTCACTCTGGATTCCTCGATTGGCGAGCAGAGTAGGGACGAGATACCCGAACCATGGCTGTGTGATAGCTGGGCAGCGCGGACCGGCCCCACGGGGGCTCTCAGGAGCCCACGCGGTAAATTGACAGCCCAGCCGGGGCGCGATAGGATTGAGTTTGCGCGCAGGCCGTTGGGGAGCTGTGAGCGCAGCTGAGAGGATGGGCGGTTCGTCTATCGACCCCTTGCACCTGATCCGGATAATGCCGGTGCAGGAAAGGCGGCAGTTTCCGTCCTCTGTCCGGCTCATTTTCTTTGTCGCAGGGGCAACCGCCGGCGCAGCCCCAGCATCTATCTCGCGCCTAGAAGATTTCGAAGTGGAGAACAACATGAGAAATCGGCCTGTTCGGAAAACTGCTGCCCCCCAATCGAGTCTCACCGTGACGCCTTTTCCCGGGTCACGCAGGATTTACGTGGCGGGAAGCCGCCCGGATGTACGGGTCCCCATGCGGGAGATTCGCCTCACCGGCTCCTCCCCCAGCGGAAATGGGGGTTCGGTGGAGCCTGGATCTCGATTCGTGGTTTACGATACCTCCGGCCCCTACACGGATGCCGAGGCGCGGATTGAGGTTCGGGAGGGTCTGAAGCCCCAGCGTCTGTCCTGGATCCTGGATTGCAGCGATGTCGAAACCTTGTCGGACCTGTCTTCGGAATACGGAAGGGAGCGGGCCGTCGCCCCGGAACTGGAGTCCATCCGCTACCCTCGCCCCAGCAAGCCTCTGCGCGCTAGAAGCGGTGGCAACGTGAGCCAGATGCACTACGCCCGCCGCGGTATCATCACCCCGGAAATGGAGTATATCGCCATCCGGGAGAACCGGGGCTGCGACCGGCTGAAGAAAAGTCACGGGAACTCCGGTTGGTTTCAGCAGCACGCCGGTCAATCCTTTGGGGCGGTTTTACCGGAGCAGGTTACGGCCGAATTCGTCCGCCAGGAGGTGGCCCAGGGGCGCGCCATCATCCCCTCCAACATCAACCATCCCGAATTGGAGTCGATGATCATCGGTCGTAACTTCCTGGTCAAGATCAATGCCAACATCGGCAACTCAGCCGTCGTGTCCTCCATTGAAGACGAGATCGAAAAAATGATCTGGGCCATCCGCTGGGGCGCCGATACGGTCATGGACCTCTCCACGGGAAAGAACATTCACGAGACCCGGGAGTGGATCATCCGCAATTCCCCGGTGCCGATCGGGACGGTACCGATTTATCAGGCCCTCGAGAAAGTGGAAGGGAAAGCCGAGGAACTCACCTGGGAGATCTTCCGCGACACCCTGGTGGAGCAGGCCGAACAGGGTGTTGATTACTTCACCATTCACGCCGGCGTGCTGCTGCGCTACGTCCCCCTGACGGCGAAGCGGGTCACCGGCATTGTCTCTAGAGGGGGTGCCATTCTGGCCAAATGGTGCTTGGCCCATCACCAGGAAAACTTCTTGTACAGCCATTTCGAAGAGATCTGCGAGATCATGAAGGCCTACAACGTCTCCTTCAGCCTGGGTGACGGCTTGAGGCCCGGCTCCATTGCCGACGCCAACGATGAGGCCCAGTTTGCGGAGCTGCGCACGCTGGGCGAGTTGACCCGGATGGCCTGGGAACACGATGTGCAGGTCATGATCGAGGGTCCCGGCCACGTGCCAATGCACCTCATCCAGGTCAACATGGAGAAGGAGCTGGCGGAATGTTTCGAGGCCCCCTTTTACACCTTGGGGCCTCTGACGACCGACATCGCACCCGGCTACGATCACATCACCTCGGCTATTGGAGCGGCCATGATCGGGTGGTATGGGTGCGCCATGCTGTGCTACGTGACTCCCAAGGAACATCTCGGTCTTCCCAATCGAGAGGATGTCAAGGCAGGTGTTGTCGCTTACAAAGTGGCCGCCCACGCAGCGGATCTCGCCAAGGGCCATCCGGGTGCGCAAGCCTGGGACAACGCTATCTCACAGGCGCGCTTTGAATTCCGGTGGGAGGATCAGTTCAACCTCTCGCTGGACCCCGAGACCGCGCGCGAATTCCACGATGAAACGCTGCCAGCCGCGGGTGCCAAGGTGGCGCACTTCTGCTCCATGTGCGGTCCCCAGTTCTGCTCCATGCAAGTCACCCAGGAAGTGCGCGACTACGCGGCTCAAAAAGGCCTGGACGAGGAAAGCGTCCTGGCGGCCGGAATGAGTGAAAAAGCCCGGGAATTTCGGCAGAAGGCTCCCACTTCCTAGAACTGATTCCGATCCGACTGGAGCGGCCTCCAGGGGCGAAGCAAAGCGCAGTCCTGGGCTGGGAAAAGAAGGCTCCCCTTGCGGGGCGCCGAGCCCTACTTGGAAAGGTGACAGGGGTGGTCATACAGCCCAGATTCCAGAGTAGTCACGAGTTTCCGGACAAGATTACCTAGTTCGCCACCGAGACCGGCTCGATTCCCAGCGGGGTCACCCGAATCAACTGAGCGCGCACCCGTGGGTCCGAGTATTTCCCGTTGTAGATGTAGAGGACTACGTCGGGTTCGACCTCGTAGCTGAAGCCGTTGGCGTAAAAGGGGGTGTCGATGCGGGTGCACTCCCAGGTCATGCCATCGTCGTAGCTGGTGCGCACCCCCACCCCCGGATGGCGTCCGGCGATGAGCAGCGTTCCGGAGGCGGTCGACGACATGGAGTTGGTGGCGGCGTACATGGGGAAGGGACCGCGAGCCGCCGGGCTCCAAGTCAATCCTCCGTCCTCGGACCAGGTTTCCCACATCCAGGGAGAGGTCAGGGAGCGGATCAGGGCCACGATCCTTCCGTGCCGGGTCTCGGCTGCCGACACTTCTGATCCGGTCTCTTTGGCCAGCATGAAGAACCCAGGTGTAGGATTGGCCCCGTCTATGTTGACGGGATCCGACCAGGTCATGCCTTCGTCAGTGGAACGGATGCAGAAGCCGAAATCCGCTTTGGTGATGGGCCCCCAGTAGCGGATGCCTTCTTCCTCCCGGATGATTCCATGGACGCTCGGGCCCCCTCCCACGGCGTAGCCGAAGCGCAGCAGCGTGCCGTCACTCAGGGTCACGATCTTTCCCACGTGGGCACGGGCCACTCCCAACGATTCGGAGAAACGCAGCCGATCCCGCTCTTGCCACTCCGACCAGGTCTTGCCGGAGTCGGAGGAAACCGAGGTCAGGATGCGAAAAGGAGGTTCGGACTCGATGTGATGCAGGGCCAGTTCGCCGTTACTGGTGGTATGAAAAGTGCCGGGACGGAACTCGTCCGGCAGCCGCTCGGCATCCGACCAGCTTCGTCCTTGATCGCTCGAGCGCAGCAGCACGGGAACCGCGTCCGGCTCCAGATGATCGGGCGCTACGCTCAACTTCATCAGCAAATCGCCATTGGGCGCTCGGCCCAGACTGGAAGCGTACTGCCATTTTCCATAGCTGGTTTCGGGAAGCGGGTAGAACCGGTTGCGCACCGGTTCTAGATCGGGGTTCCAGGAGGGTTTGCGAGCCGGCCGGCCCCGAATGCGCAGGTTGCGGAAGCTGCTCCCAGCTCCGGTCCGCAGCAGCGGATCGCCCACTTCCGGTCGAAGCTGAATGGGATCTCGAGCGTTGAAACTTTCCAGACCCACATATCCCGGTTGGTCATAGGTGTCATCCTCCACCACCGGGAGGGGCCTGCCGTTGACCTTCAAGCGGAATTGGTTGTCCTGCACCCGAAGGTGGATCTTGTGCCAGAGACCGATCTCGCTGGGCACACCGGGAACCAGTCGCTCCTGCAGGAACCGCACCCAGCCCGAGTCGTCGACCTTGGAAATGGCCGCCCAGAAATGTTCGGCCCGGTACGTTTGACCCGTGCAGGGGAAGTGCACCAGATAGTAGTTGCGGGCATCCTGGGCGCGAAAGATCAGGCCGGCGTCGCAGTTCTGGATGTTCCAGCGAAACTCGAACTCGGCTTCGAAGTCCTGAAAGGCGGTGCTCGTGTAGAAGGCCAGATGCTCGTCGGCGGGATCGGTAGGTGGCGTCATCACGCCATCCGGTGTCTGCGTCCAGGGTCCTCCCACAAAGGACCAGCCGTCACCATCGTCCAGCGTGAGGGACCAGGATTGGGCTTCCTCCTGGGTCCCACCACATCCCAGAGCCATCAGTGTTGCAAACCAGACGGTCCCCCATCTTCGAGTCAGTCGCCATGACACAGTGGCCTTCATAGTCCTCCTTTTTTTCGGCGGGATCCCAGACGAGACAGCCTTTTCCCCAGAACCTAGTGTCCTGTTGTATTAGTTTCATTGAATGGCAGCAACGGATTTTACCTTTTCCACTTTGGGCAGAATCGAAGCAGCGCTCTTGGTCCAGAGGAAAGGTTTGACCAGGTCCTGGTTGTGGACTTGGATGTAGCGTCGGATTTCTTTTCGTAAGGCTTGGACGCCGGTGAAGGAGTTGCGCTGCAGAGCTCTTTGGGTGAGTTGGGAAAACCAGCTCTCGACGGCGTTGAGCCAAGAGGCGCTGGTGGGAGTGAAGTGCAGATGAAAACGAGCGTGGCGAGCCAGCCATCTTTGCACGGCTGGGGTAGTGTGGGTGCTGGAGTTTCCCAAAATCACATGGATGTCTAACTCGAGCTCCACGGAGCGATGGATCTGTTTTAGAAAGCCTAAAAACTCCTGGGAGCGATGCCTTCGGGTAATGCGCCCGATCACCTCTCCGGAGGCGATGTCAAAAGCGGCGTACAGATTGGCCGTACCGTGGCGCTTGTAATCATGGGTGCGCCGCTCGATCTGTCCCTCCCGGAGTGGCAGCATGAGTTGAGTGCGATCCAAGGCCTGCACCTGGGTCTTCTCGTCCACGGAGAGCACGGCCGCATTATCCGGGGGATTTAAGTACAAGCCCACGATGTCGATGACCTTCTCGGCAAAGTTCGGATCACTACTGACCTTGAAGGTCTTGATGCGGTGGGGCCTTAAATCGGCCGCTTTCCAGACTTGTCGCACCTGGTGGACCGTGACGCCTGAATACTTGGCCATTAAACGCAGACTCCAATGGGTCGACTCGCGAGGGAGGCAATGCACCGTAGCATGCAGGATTTCCTGAGCCTTCTTCTGAGTTAGTTTGCGAGGTTGTCCAGGACGAGGTCGATCCTTCAAACCGAGCACCCCTTCCAGCTCGAAGCGTCGCCTCCAGGCATAGGCGTTGACCGGATGCAGACCCACCCTACGGGCGATCTTGCTCATGGGCATCCCCTGGCTGGCCAGCAAAACGATACGGGCTCGTTGGGCCAGACTGCGCGGGGTGTTTCGCCGCCGCAGCCAAGACTCCAGTTCGGCCCGGGCCTGCTTGGATACTCGGATCTTTTTGGTGGTTCTTGCCATGCCCAAAAAATATCAAATACCCCTGAATATTCCTCCGCTAAATTAATCGTACACAACACTAGTACACACCGACCAGGCTGCAAAGCAGACCCTCTGGGAAGCGGGAGCCGAATCGAGGCCAATCGGGCGCCCCTGGGTTTTGACGAGAAGAACAACTCCAACGATACTCCAGTGGATCTTGGCTCCAGATTCGCCTTCACGATCTCGACCCAGGAGCTTCGCCGAGCCCGACTCGTATGATGTGTATGTCGGGCACGTCTATCGGGGCTGCGCGGGCTGCGTCCAGGGTTGCTATACTCGCAGTCCTACCGAAAAGGGTCCCCAGGATCCGGATCGGAAAGGCAAGAGGTACACCCATGGTACTGGTGCGTGACGACACCATCCCAGCCTTCCGGTTGCGATCGAGTCAGCCGGGACATACTGGCCTAGAGAACCCGAATACGGGGGCGGATGAGCGGCCCGCCTGCGGTCGTGCGCGGCTGCGTGGGAGAGCTGTGCCGATTCTCTTTGCACTTCTGCTGGCTGGTCTTGTGGCGGCGGGTTGTGGGGGAGCGGATCGAAGCGACGAGGCGCGGGGGGAGGAGTACTGGAGACAGCGCTCCCAGGCCCTGGCACAGAAACTGCTCATCTTCGATACTCATATCGACCTTCCTGATCGTCTGACTCGAAAGATGGAAGACGTCTTCCAGCGGACCGACGGAGGCGATTTCGATTTCCCCAGGGCCAGGGCCGGAGGGCTCAACGCGACCTTTCTGTCCATCTACGTCCAGGCTTCCTACCAGGTCACCGGAGGAGCAAAGGCCTATGCGGACCAGTTGATCGATCTGGTGGAAGGGCTGGTCGAACAGCAGCCGGGACAGTGTGCCATCGCCCGCTCCCCGGCTGAGGTTCGATCCCATTTTGCTGACTCGAAAATCTCCTTTCCCCTGGGGATTGAGAATGGGGCGGCGCTGGAACAGGACTTGGACCATCTGAAGCACTTTTACGACCGAGGAGTGCGCTACATCACTCTGGCTCATTCCAAGAGCAATCTGATCTGCGATTCGTCCTACGACAAGCAGAGAAGATGGAACGGGGTGAGTCCCTACGGCTACCTGGTCATCGAAGAGATGAACCGGCTGGGCATGATCGTCGATGTGTCCCATCTATCGGACCAGGCCTTCTTTCAGGTGATGGATTTTTCGCGGGCTCCTGCGATCGCTTCCCATTCTTCCTGTCGCCGGTTCACTCCTGGCTGGGAGCGCAACATGAGCGACGAAATGATCCGGTTGTTGGCGGAAAAAGGCGGAGTGATCCAGATCAATTTCGGCTCCAACTTCGTGAATGACGAGTATCGCCGAGGAAGCAGCCAGGCCAGTCGGGAGATCGCCCGGTATCTGAAAGAAAAGGGCCTGGAGCGGTCCAGTGAGGCGGCCAGGATTTACAGCGAGCAGTATCGCAAGACCCACAATCTACCCTACGGGGATCTCCTGGATGTGGTGGAGCAAATCGACCACGTGGTCCGGTTGGTGGGGATCGATCATGTCGGCCTGGGTTCGGATTTCGACGGATTGGGAGACTCCCTGCCCACTGGCCTGAAAAGCGTGGCCGATTACCCCAACCTGCTCTTCGAGCTGCTCAAGAGAGGCTACTCGGAGGAGGACATCGAAAAGATCTGCTCGGGCAACACCCTGCGAGTCTGGTCCGAGGTCGAAGAAGTTGCCAGGAGGTTTCAGGAAGGAGACCGTTGAAGCTTCCCTCGCCTCGAGCTGCTTCCGCTCTATTAACCGGCACGCCCTCCCCCACTTCCCCGGAGAGCCACTCACTCCAGCTGCTGAGCGGTTCCCAGGGTGGCCCAAAAAGCGTAGTCGGCGTGATGGACGATGGTCACATGCAACGATCGCGTCACCAATTCACCCTCGCCGGAGTGGCAGCCCGCAGCGTGACACACCTCCTCGGGCAGTCCCAGGGTCAGACACACGTGGGTGCCGAACTGGGTGTGACGAATGGCGGGGAAACCCGAAGAAGCGGGATTCGAGTTCCAGCGATTCTGGTTCTCCGGGTCAAACTCGAAGGGCTTGCCGACGTCATGGCACAAAACACAGGCCAGCAGGAGATCCCTATCAATGGGCAGCTGAGGGAACATTTCCAGCATGGTGTCGGCGATGGAGATGGCCAGCCGGGTAACGCCCCGAATGTGATCCGTTTGAGTGCCACGTTTCAGCTTTGGTGTGTCCGGATTGCCGGAGGCGCGGATTTCGTCGATGGACTGGAAAGAGCTTTTCCCCAGACTGTAAGCCCACGCGTCGGTGACTTTGTGGCGAAGCGTCGGGTCCTGGATTTGACCGATCTCCGGGAGGGAACGAATAACGGACTGTCTCAAATCCTCGCGAATTTCCATGGTGGCACCTCTTGAAAGGAAAACAACCCTTACCACCATAGATTTCGGCTCTTTAGAAGTCTAGAGCTAGTTCTCATCCGGAAAAGGATAAATAGTTGTAAATAAAAGGCTTAGGCCGCATCTTCGACCTCCATTGTTGTCGTGGTGTCTTGGTACAATAATGTTTACAAAACATTGAAACAACAAGACTTACGGCAAAGCCAGGAGGTCAAAGATGCGTCAAAGTCGTGAAAATCAGCTGCCACTGACTCCCCTCTGGCCCGATCACCAGCACGCACAGGAACTGCGGGAGATTTCCAAGATCCTCGATGAAAATTCTAAGCTGAACGAACGGGTCTGGCAAGATCTCAGTGAGGCAGACTCGACAAAAGGGGCTCCGGGAATGAGCGGGGAGCAGGTGTTGCGCTGTGGTGTGATCAAACAGATGCATCAGTTCTCCTATGACCGCTTGGCCTTTCACCTGGCCGATTCTGTGAGCTTGCGGGCCTTCTGCCGGCTGCCTTTGGGCTGGACCCCGGCTCGTTCCACCCTGGCCGAGAACCTCTCGCGCATCCGCCACTCAACCTGGCGGGCCATCAACGCGGCGCTGGTGGACTGGGCCTGTGAGCAAGGCTTGGAGAAGGGAGAGAAGGTCAGAATCGACGCCACCCCGGTGGAGAGTGAGATTCACCACCCCACCGATAATCAACTGCTCTCTGATTGCGTACGGGTGCTGGCCCGTTGGCTGGGACGACTTTCTTGTTTTGTCGACTTCCCTTACCGGGATCATGGCTTGCGGGCTCGCCGCCGCTGTCTGGCCATCAGCAATGCCCGCCGTCAGACCCTGCGCATTGGCCCTTATCGCGATCTGCTCAAAGTCACCCGCAAGATGGCAGGCTACGCCCGGGCAGCCCTGGCGGTCTGCGAAGACTCCAGCCATCCCCGTGTTGTGCGAGAGAGGAGCTTACTCGAACACTACCTGGAACTGACCCATCGAGTGATCGATCAGACCGAGCGTCGTGTTTTGCGGGGGGAATCGGTCCCGGCCAGCCACAAGGTGGTTTCCATTTTCGAGGAGCACACCGATCTGATTCGCAAAGGCGGCCGGGAAACGGTCTATGGGCACAAAGTTTTTCTATCCTGTGGCAGATCCTCTCTGATCCTGGATTGTCTGCCGGTGCGGGGCAACCCGTCCGATAGCACTTACCTGGAGACGATGCTAGATCGGCACTGCCATCAATACGGCTCTTATCCGCGTCAGGCCAGCTTGGACGGGGGCTTTGCATCGAAAGCGAACTTGGCCTTGGCCAAAAACAAACCCGGCCTCAAGGATGTGGCTTTCGCCAAAAAGTGCGGACTCTCGATCGAATCGATGGTCTCCTCCAGCTGGGTATACAAACAACTGCGCCGCTTTCGGGCCGGCATCGAAGGCTGTATCTCGATGCTCAAGCGCGTCTTCGGGCTGGACCGCTGCCACTGGAAAGGCTGGCAGCGCTTCCAGCAGTACCTGCAGCTCTCGACCCTTTCCTACAATCTGCTGGTACTGGCGCGCCTGCGATTGTAGAGGTGCTCCTGCGGCTGACATCTCGATCCGTCTGGCAAAGGGCCGAAGTGTCTCTTGAAATCGACTAAAATCGACTCTGTGTGGTCCGTTTAGGTCCCCAGCCCACTGCACATAACGGATTGCCAGCCGTTGATTGGGGTCGACTCGACTACGAGCGTCTTAAAAAGCCGATTTCCGGATAGGAAGTAGAGCTAGTTCTCATCCGGAAAAGGATAAATAGTTGTAAATAAAAGGCTTAGGCCGCATCTTCGACCTCCATTGTTGTCGTGGTGTCTTGGTACAATAATGTTCACAAAACATTGAAACAACAAGACTTACGGCAAAGCCAGGAGGTCAAAGATGCGTCAAAGTCGTGAAAATCAGCTGCCGCTGACTCCCCTCTGGCCCGATCACCAGCACGCACAGGAACTGCGGGAGATTTCCAAGATCCTCGATGAAAATTCTAAGCTGAACGAACGGGTCTGGCAAGATCTCAGTGAGGCAGACTCGACAAAAGGGGCTCCGGGAATGAGCGGGGAGCAGGTGTTGCGCTGTGGTGTGATCAAACAGATGCATCAGTTCTCCTATGACCGCTTGGCCTTTCACCTGGCCGATTCTGTGAGCTTGCGGGCCTTCTGCCGGCTGCCTTTGGGCTGGACCCCGGCTCGTTCCACCCTGGCCGAGAACCTCTCGCGCATCCGCCACTCAACCTGGCGGGCCATCAACGCGGCGCTGGTGGACTGGGCCTGTGAGCAAGGCTTGGAGAAGGGAGAGAAGGTCAGAATCGACGCCACCCCGGTGGAGAGTGAGATCCACCACCCCACCGATAATCAACTGCTCTCTGATTGCGTACGGGTGCTGGCCCGTTGGCTGGGACGACTTTCTTGTTTTGTCGACTTCCCTTACCGGGATCATGGCTTGCGGGCTCGCCGCCGCTGTCTGGCCATCAGCAATGCCCGCCGTCAGACCCTGCGCATTGGCCCTTATCGCGATCTGCTCAAAGTCACCCGCAAGATGGCAGGCTACGCCCGGGCAGCCCTGGCGGCCTGCGAAGACTCCAGCCATCCCCGTGTTGTGCGAGAGAGGAGCTTACTCGAACACTACCTGGAACTGACCCATCGAGTGATCGATCAGACCGAGCGTCGTGTTTTGCGGGGGGAATCGGTCCCGGCCAGCCACAAGGTGGTTTCCATTTTCGAGGAGCACACCGATCTGATTCGCAAAGGCGGCCGGGAAACGGTCTATGGGCACAAAGTTTTTCTATCCTGTGGCAGATCCTCTCTGATCCTGGATTGTCTGCCGGTGCGGGGCAACCCGTCCGATAGCACTTACCTGGAGACGATGCTAGATCGGCACTGCCATCAATACGGCTCTTATCCGCGTCAGGCCAGCTTGGACGGGGGCTTTGCATCGAAAGCGAACTTGGCCTTGGCCAAAAACAAACCCGGCCTCAAGGATGTGGCTTTCGCCAAAAAGTGCGGACTCTCGATCGAATCGATGGTCTCCTCCAGCTGGGTATACAAACAACTGCGCCGCTTTCGGGCCGGCATCGAAGGCTGTATCTCGATGCTCAAGCGCGTCTTCGGGCTGGACCGCTGCCACTGGAAAGGCTGGCAGCGCTTCCAGCAGTACCTGCAGCTCTCGACCCTTTCCTACAATCTGCTGGTACTGGCGCGCCTGCGATTGTAGAGGTGCTCCTGCGGCTGACATCTCGATCCGTCTGGCAAAGGGCCGAAGTGTCTCTTGAAATCGACTAAAATCGACTCTGTGTGGTCCGTTTAGGTCCCCAGCCCACTGCACATAACGGATTGCCAGCCGTTGATTGGGGTCGACTCGACTACGAGCGTCTTAAAAAGCCGATTTCCGGATAGGAAGTAGCGTAGGCACGGATGGTCATCTGTTGCCGCAGCTGGTGAGAGCCGGATTCCAGCCGCGTTTTCTCCGCCCCAGGGGTGCAGCGGCAGTTGAGGGAATGGATCAGTTCTGATCTTTCTCCGCCCCCATTCTGCTAGCATAGTAGTTTTCTGCGTCTCGAAGCCCGTCGAACCGCCCGAAGTTGAAATCGATGACATGCAGATTCTCAATGCGAAAGGTCTGTTTTTGCCAAGGGTAGGATGGAACAAAGCCGGAATCACCTTTGGACAATCTGCGGCGCTCGTTCCTGCCCTTACGCCGACTCATCTCGCTTCGCCAGCATGATCTACACAGCCAACCTTCCGAGTATCTGACACCGGAACCGGTGACCTCGGCGCAATCCCTTGCTTTTCTACACGCTTCGCCATCTCTACGCTTCCTGAGAGCAACCTTTTCCCTTTCGAAGTACTCACTGGGTTTTCGGCCGGATTCGGGACTGCCGCGCATGATAGTTCGGACACTATCCCCGAATTTGCCTAGGATCTCGTCCCTGGTTTTGGGGCCAGTGTGGATCTTCTTTCCTGTACTCATCTGCCAGAATGGGCCCCCCAATATCGAGCTTTTTTCTCGATTTTTCACAAGGAGTACTATACCGAAACACCCTGAACGTCAGCCATATTGCAGTAGACTGACCGGAGACACAGTTAGCCTTAGAGGGCAAACCGGGACTCGCCGGGTGCGGATAGGGTGCAAAAGTGAGACCCAATGTCCACGTTTGACCAGTGGACGCCCGAGAGCTGGAGACGTCTTCTTCCGCTCTGGATCAAGCACTGGGTCAGGGTAATGACGTTGTAGAAATGTTGTACGACGGAGAAAGTGGCACCAGTTCGGTGCAGTAAATATCAACTCAAGATCAATGGAATCCAAGGGTTAAGTGGAGCGCCCGACAGGATTTGAACCTGCGACCTTTGGTTTCGTAGACCAATCCTAGAAAAGGCCGAAACGTTAGGAAAAACAACCACTTGACTGGGTTTTCCGCCACCCGAAAAGCCGAAAGATTAGGAAACATTCGGAAACGCAGTGGGAAACATTTGGGAGACAGATTTCGAAAGCTTGGTCAGTGCTTGGCCATCTTCTGATACTCGTCCACTGCATCGCGCCATTCCTTTAAACCGGGAAAATCCTCTTAAGGCGTTTAACCCGTTTAACAGAGACCCGGCCCAAGTCGTCCGTTGGCCTCGTGCTTTGACGGTGCCTCTGATGAGCAATAAAGCCCTCGTGTATTAACTTCAGCAAGGTCCGGCGGTTGCTGAACAACAGTGAAATCCATGACCGTACCTTCATCTGGGGGAAATAGATGCCCCGAAAGGTGAGCCGTGCGAAGAACATCGCGGCGCGTTCGATAAACGGACGTCCTTCAATCTTCTTGAGACCGGCGGCAATGGCCTGTGGATCGTAACAACGACTCCAGGCCTCGTGAACTTCGGATTCGGCTTGTTCCACGCTGATATTCTCGGGTGTGAAAGCCATCCGGAAAGGACGGAAGTCGAGCCAGTGTTTGGGTCGGGTGAGACGATTCTGCTGGAGGAGACGATCGTAGAGAGGGGTGGCGGGATACGGCGTGAGAAGCCCGAATACCGGGAGGCCAGGAGGCCAGGACTCTATAGCTTGGAGTGTTTTCTTTGCGACACCGGGGCGGTCTGTGTCCATTCCAAAGATGAAGGAGGTGATGGCGTAAATGCCCCGGTCCGCTAACCGCTCTATGACCGCTTTGTATTGATCCGGCTTATTGAACCCTTTGTTGACCCCCTTCAGGCTCTCAGCGTCAACCGACTCAAGTCCCATGAATATCCAGTGCCCTCCACTGGCAGCGATCAGGTCGACCAGTTCTTCGTCACGAAGTAGATTCATGCTGATTTGGGCCACCCAGGGCAACACGGCGTCACGAGCGATCATTTCACGAAGCAACGACTTGGTTCGCTTGACGTTGATGGCAAAATTGTCATCGATGAAGAAGACGCACACCTTGCCTCCCTCCAATTTCGCTCGCTCTTTGATACGATGCAACTCATCGACCACGCTCTCGTCCGTCCGATACCGAATAGACTTCCCAAAAAATCCCGTGACTGTACAAAAATCACAGCCGTAAGGACAACCACGTCCCGATTCGACTGGTAGTACATACAAGCTCTTCCAGTCTAGGCCTGCCCGTCTCATGAGGTAGCGTCCCCACGAAGGTATCTTCCTGACGAGATTGAACTGGTCTAGATTCATCCGATCCCATGGAATGCGGGGGTAGTCCGCCAGTGACGGCTTGATCTCTTTTCCCGTTTCATCTATGGGTCTGTAAACTTCGCGGAGTTGGTTTCGTTGGGCGTCTCGTACGATTTGCGGCCAGATGTCATCGGTCTCACCGAGAGCGACAGCATCGGCGTGCCGAGGCTCGCTGTCACGTCCAATCGGCTCGTCCGGCACTTCGGTGACGTGAGGCCCTCCCATAACCACCTTGACACCGGCGGCGCGAACCGCATCCGCCACTCGATAGGCTTGGGCAGCCACACGAGTCATACAACCGATTCCGACCAGTTTGATCTTATTCTTCCGGACAAAATCTACTATTTCCATTTCCGTTAATGGCTGAGCATTGCCATCTATGAGGAAGACCTCATGTTCGGGTGGAGTGAGCGCTTGAAGAACGAACATCCAGAGGTGTGGCATGTGGTTGCGTGTTACCTGGTTGTCAGGCGTGTACAGAAGTATGTTCATCTCAACGACCATTCCTCATAATCGGCCCCGGATAGACCTTCTTCCGCTCTTCCCATGGTAGATGGTTAAAATCTATCAGACCTCCAACCTTTATGTCCAGGATTCGCTCGGGTAAAGCCGCCTCCATTGCAGACCCGGCTGATTCACCCGCCCACCCCTATCATCAATCCCAACGAGAGGCAGCCCTGAGAGGTACCCTACGGAGAGGCTGACGAAGAACTGTGCGGAAATAGACAACAGGGCCCCCCTTGCGATTGGCCTCACGCCCAAGCAGCGGCGTTGTCACTCATTAGACGGCTCCCTCCGGATGGTCCGTGTTCGGAATTAAACAGGACTCCGGTCTCGGGGTCCCAGGCTAAACCCTGCATCACCCGGTTCCCGTAGGCAAAGATGGGAGAGGCGGGAAAGGGGTTGTCTTTAGGAATGTCACCTTCTGGGCTGACGCGCAAGATTTTCCCCGCCGATCATGGTTTGCCCGTCCTCGGTGGGACGAAAAGACCGAAGCTGGCTGCAACCTCTCCACCGATCCTAGCTGGACCCAAACAGGATCGCTGCGGCCAGAACAGCGGGAGGAGAGGTGGACCCGATCGGTTGGACCAGTTGGCGGCATTTTTAAGGTGGACTCCGTAGTTCTTGTTGCCGCCAGTCTGGGAAATACTGAGAGGGGGCGAGCCCAAGGGCGAGGTCCCTCTCAGTATTTTTGACCAGGCCAGTGCACACCTCCTCTGGGGTCGCTCCCTGATGGGTCGAATGGGGTCGTTGGGAGTTGTATCGCTCAATCCACTGTCCGATACCCAGTCGGGCCTCGGTTCCGGTCTCGAAAACATTCAGATAGACGCATTCGTACTTGAGTGAACGCCACAGTCGCTCGATAAAAACATTGTCCATCCAGCGGCCCTTGCCGTCCATCGAGATGCGTACCCAGGCATCTCGCAACAAGCCAGTGAAAAGTGTGCTGGTGAACTGACTTCCCTGGTCGGTATCGAAGATCTCCGGCTTATTGTTATTGTAGATCACCAGCGCTTGCTGCAGTGCCTCGGCACAAAAGTCCGGCTCCAGCGTGTTCGACAGCCTCCAGGACAGCACCATCCGGCTGTACCAGTCCATGATCGCCACCAGGTACAAAAAACCTCTCCGCATCGGAATGTAGTCACGTCCGCGCACCACACCTGATCGGGCTGATTGACCTCCAGATCTCGAAGCAGGTACGGAGACACTTGATGGCCCACATTGGGCTTGGAGGCGCGTGGCTTCGGGTAGATGGCTGCCAGGCCCATCTTTGCCATCAGGCGGTGCACTCGTTTACGGCCCACTCGATAGCCCTGCCGACGCAAGTGATAAACCATCTGTCGGGACCCGTAGTAGGGCGTCTCTAAGAACTGCTCGTCCATTCGTCTCATCAGTTGCAGGTTCCGGGGGTTCTCTCCCTGGGGCTCATAGTAATACGTCGAACGAGACAAACTCATCAAAGAGCATTGTCTGCGGATGCTCAGCCGACGGTGCCCCGGCTCGATCGCGGCCTGTCTGGCCTTCACACTCAACGATCGAGCACTTTGGACAAAAAATCCTTTTCCACCGTCAGCTCGCCGATCTTGGCGTACAGCTCCTTGCTCTCGGCTTGTGTGCCGGCCCTGCCCTTGTCCGCTTTGCCCTTGAACACCTCCACCATCCCTTCTCGCACCCGTTTCTTCCCGTTCGTGATCAGATTCGGGTGGATCTCGTAGCGGGCTACCAGCTCACTCACGCGGTGTTAGCTTCGAAGCGCCTCAAGCGCCACTTTCGCTCTGAATTGGGCTGAAAAATTCCTTCGTTTTGCCATGACTCCCCGTCCTTTCTCATTCAGGTCGGAGCCACCTTAGCAAATCGTCCAGTTTTCGGGGGCCAGCTCTGGATTCTAAACCAGAAAGCCCGCTCTAGTAGATATCCTTGGGTGGGGGAACAGGAGGGTCTTGGGGAGTGGGCACGGGCGGTCTTTGCTGCTCGAAGATTTGGGCCGTGGGAATAGTGTGGGTCTGTCGGAAGTGCTCGATGATGGCATCCACGAAGTTGGTCGCTGGTGGTTTGGGTGGTGGGGAGGTGGAAAGCGTCAAATCGACATTTCTCATATCAGCCTCGGAGGGCCTCAGAAGCGAGGCCCTGTATCGAAAAGGGGAAAATTTCTCCGGACTGCAGATTTTAGCCCATGCCGCCCATGCCACCCATGCCGCCCATCTCGGGATGATGACCACCAGCCATTTCCTTCTCCTCTTCCGGTATCTCCGTCACCAGTGCTTCCGTGGTGAGCAGGAGGCTGGCAATCGAAGAGGCGTTTTCAAGGGCCGTTCGCGTCACCATAGTGGGATCGATGACACCGCTGACCACCAGATCCTCGAATTCCTCGGTTTCCGCGTTGAACCCGTAGTTGGCCTCCTCGGAATCGCGGACTCTGCCGCACACCACGGGGCCCTCGTGCCCTGCATTCTGGGCGATCTGGCGAAGCGGTTCCTCGAGAGCCCGACGAACGATGTTCACTCCCACTTGCTCGTCCTCGTCGTCGAGCTTGAAATCCCCCAGAGCTTGAGCAGCGCGCAGATAAGCGACCCCTCCTCCCGGTACGATGCCCTCCTCGGCGGCAGCCTTGGTGGCGTGCATGGCGTCCTCGACGCGAGCCTTCCGTTCCTTTAACTCCGTCTCGGTGGCGGCTCCCACTTTAATGACGGCCACGCCGCCTACCAGCTTGGCCAGACGCTCCTGCAACTTTTCGCTGTCGTAGTCGGATGTCGTCTCTTCAATCTGGGTTCGGAGCTGTTTGACGCGGCCGGCGATGTCTGCCTGCTGACCGGAACCTTCGACAATGGTCGTGTTGTCCTTGTCTACGATTATCTTCTTGGCTCTTCCGAGGTCCTCCAAGCCCACGTTTTCCAGCTTGATTCCTAGGTCTTCTGAGATCATCTTGCCACCCGTCAGAATTGCGATGTCCTCAAGCATGGCCTTGCGCCGATCTCCAAACCCAGGAGCCTTGATGGCACACCCTTGCAACGTTCCCCGCAGCTTATTGACCACCAGAGTCGCCAGAGCCTCTCCATCGACGTCTTCGGCTACCACGACCAAGGGACGGCCCGCCTTGACCACCTGCTCCAGCAAGGGCAGAAGGTCCTTCATGGAACTGATCTTTTTCTCATGCAGCAGGATGTAGGCGTCTTCCAGATCACACCCCATCCGATCCGGGTCGGTCACAAAGTAAGGCGACAGGTAACCGCGATCGAACTGCATCCCTTCGACCACCTCGAGTGATGTCTCGATGGACTTGGCCTCCTCGACCGTGATGACCCCGTCCTTTCCCACCTTTTTCATGGATTCGGCGATGATGTCACCGATGGTGCTATCGTTGTTGGCCGAGATGGTCCCGACCTGGACGATCATGTCGCCTTTCACGGGTTTGGACAGCTTCTTGATTTCGTCCACCGCTCTCGTCACGGCCTTCTCGATTCCCCGCTTCACCGCCATAGGATTGGCTCCGGCCGTCACATTCCGGAGTCCCTCCCGAATGATAGCCTGGGCCAGAACGGTAGCGGAAGTAGTCCCGTCGCCTGCCACATCACTCGTCTTGCTCGCCACTTCTCGGAGCATGGAAGCTCCCACCTTTTCCCGACCTTCGAGTTCGATCTCTTTGGCCACCGTGACACCGTCCTTCGTGACCACGGGGGATCCAAACTTCTTTTCCAAGACAACGTTTCGTCCCTTCGGTCCCAGCGTGATGCGCACGGCGCGGGCCAGCGTGTTGACACCGCGCATCAAGGCCCGGCGCGCCTCTTCACCCTGGGTAATCTCTTTTGCAGCCATAGCCTTGCCCCTCCTTAGTTTGAATAGTTTCGTCCTGCGCCGTTGCAATCAGGCTAGGACTTTGGTCTTCTTCCCGGTCAAAACGCCCAGCACCTCGTCTTCCCGCATGAGCAGGTACTCTTCGCCGTCCAGCTTGACCTCGGTTCCAGCGTATTTCCCTAACAGGATACGATCCCCGGCCTTGAGCGACATGGTCAGCTTCTGGCCATTGTCGAGAATCTTCCCGTCTCCGACAGCCACGACTTCTCCTTCCTGGGGTTTCTCTTTCGCGGTGTCCGGAATGACGATCCCTCCCTGAATATCTTCCTGCTCTTCCATCCGCTTCACCAGGATGCGATCGTGTAGCGGTCTCATCGTCATCGTTCAAACTCCTTTTCCCTCATTTCAAAAAAAAGAAAACTTTCGTTTTCAGTCCGACCTTCGGGAGCCGATAGCTTTGGCCGTCCTTTCTAGCACTTGACCACTGAGAGTGCTAAAACTAGCATGCGTCCACAACCCTTGTCAAGATCCTGAGGCGATGATGGGCAAGTAGATCCCTTCGGGTACGGCCAATTAGAACCGGGATCGACGGAGGGTACAAGGCGCTTTGTTGCACAAATACTACATCTTGGGCATTAGCTAGAGTTCCAAGAACTGTCTTGTCGGTTAAAATGAGTGGCCGGCGTGGCGCGCCGTTTCCCGACCACGGCAGGACCGCCCAGGAGCTAACTCATCCGGCCCGACCAGGCCTTGTACGAGGCAAAACAGGACTGCGGAGACTGTGTTCGACCCCGCTTTGAGGAAATCACATGAACCTCAGGTCACTTTTCAGCTATTTCTCGAATGATCTGGCCATCGATCTCGGAACGGCAAACACCTTGGTCTACGCCCGAGGCCGAGGGATTGTCGTGGATGAGCCTTCGATTGTCGCCATCGACAAGATCACCAACCGCGTCGCAGCCGTGGGTCGCGCGGCCAAGAACATGCTGGGCCGGACCCCCGGGAACATTGTCGCCATCAAACCCATGAAGGATGGAGTGATCGGCGATTTCGACATTACCAAAGAAATGCTGAAACACTTTATCAAAAAGGCCCACAACCGAAACCACCTCGTCAGCCCTCGTATCGTGATGTGCATCCCCTCGGATATCACTCAGGTCGAGAAGCGAGCGGTTCGTGAGTCTGCTCTGCAAGCCAAGGCCAGTGAAGTCTATCTGGTCGAAGAGGCCATGGCCGCAGCCCTCGGTGCGGGACTCCCCATCACGGAGCCCAGCGGCAACATGGTGGTCGATCTGGGGGGAGGCACCACCGACATTGCAGTGATCAGCCTCTCGGGCATCGTGTACAGCCGCTCGGTACGCGTGGCCGGACATGAGATGGATGAATCGATCATCCAGTACATCAAGCGAAGGCACAACCTACTGATTGGCGAGCGCAGCGCGGAGCAGGTCAAGATCCAGATCGGGTCAGCCGCACCCCTGGAAAAGAAAATGCTGATGCAGATCAAGGGTCGAGACCTCATAGAAGGCATCCCCAAGACGGCCACCATTACGGACGAGGAAGTGCGCGAGGCCCTTTCCAACACTGTCAAGACCATCATTAATGCCGTGCGGGTGGCATTGGCGCGGACTCCCCCCGAGCTATCGGCCGACATTGTGGACAAGGGGATTGTTCTCACCGGAGGGGGAGCGCTGTTGAGGAATCTCGACCTGAGGCTGAAGTCCGAAACCGGGCTGCTCATTTTTCGGGCCGAGGACCCTCTTTCTTCGGCAGTTCTAGGAACCGGTAGGCTGCTGGCCGACAGCGGCCTTCTGAGGAGAATCAGCCTGGAGTGATGACCTTACTCCGGGCCCTTTTCCCTCCGCAGGACCGCCGACCCTTTGACTACCTCTCGTCATGCCTGGAGTGCAGTGACAACCCGCGAGGGTATGTGCACGGGTTTAGAATGGTTTCGTCTCGGTACCAGGAAAGGAGCCAAGTAATGATCGTAGTACAGAACCGCGTACCCGTCGCAGAAGGTTACGAGGACGATTTCCTCGATCGATTCCGAACCCGGAGAGGTCTCGTTGACGGGCAACCGGGATTCATTCGTAATCTGGTGCTCCGGCCCATCAAGAGCGATTGCTTCATTGTGCTCACCTTCTGGGCAAGCGAACAGGACTTTCGCGCTTGGACGGAGAGTGGGGCCTTCAAAGAAGCGCATAGCCGCGTCCCACCCAAGGAAATGTTCAAGGGACACGGCCAGCTCGAGATCCACGAGGTGGTACTGGACACCGCCAACTGACCTTGCTCGGCCCTTTCGAACCGGGTCCTGTCCCTCCACCGAGGGATACTAGCCGGTGGGAAGGAGATTCCTCAGAAGCTCGTAGCGCAGCTTTCTTACCACCTGGGATTGGGAGAAAAATTGCTGAGATCCTCCTGAGTGAAAACATGGGCGCCTTCGAAGAGGTGACATATTGCCTTTGCATCCCCTCCAGCCATTCATTGACTCGCCTTCTTTTCCATCAAATCTTTCAGACCCGCTTCCCGGATCGCTTCTTTGAGCAGGCGTGTCAGCCCCTCGTCTTCGTAGGTGATTCGTTTTGCGACTTCCTCCATCCGTACTGAGAGACGCCCGTATCCCCAGATGCATCGACGTTTGGTTTCCTCCCACCCCTCGCGCTGATAGTACAAAGGCATATTGACCTCAAAGAAGGAGAGACTGTCTGCATCCTTGAGTAGGTCCGAGCTGACCACCAACTTACTCTTCGAGCACTGGACCGAAGTGCTGGGCAACGAGCGACTCACCGGCGCTCTGCTGGACCAGATCACTCACCGCGTCCACATCATCAAGGCCAACGGTGAAAGCTACCGACTTCGGGACGCCAAGAAACGGGCTCGAAATCAACGCAGGAAACAACCCTGGAATCGCGTCCCTCCCCGAGGGGAGGGGTTCAAGGACAAGAAACCCAATCTAACTTGTATGAATATGGAGAAAGCAAGATAATCAGCACCAACGGTGCTTCACTTTTACACCGCCACCCACTTCAGTTCTTCGCCGCCATTTACAAAATTGGCCAGCCCATGACTGGGGCCTAGGGAACATCTTGCGCTGGCGCCACAGCAACCAAAAATGGCGCCGCATAAGATTTGTCCCAGATGGTCACTCTCGCACGCGTGCGTCTCGAAATTCAGAAATTGCGACGCTTGCGTCCCGGCAACCTCGAAATTCAGAAATTGCGACGCTTGCGTCCCGGCAACCCCGTTAGGTGCGGGTGTTAGAATCGGACTGAAAATCGCCACGCCCCAAGACTGCTCGTTCCGCCTCTGTCCGTTGCAGGCTAGGCTGCACCACTTTCGGCGTGCGAAACACATTTAGGCTCTTCCAGACAGCTTGGCCCCAGCTTAGAGTGCGGTACGGATACCCGTTCTTCCGGCAGAAGTCTTCCACGAGGCCGCTCATCTTCGGATAATAGACGTGACTCACACGGGGAAACAAATGATGCTCGATTTGATACTCCAAGCCCGAGCAAATGAATCGCCCCAACAGTCCGGTCCGAAAGTTGAGCGTAGTCGCGGTTAACCGCAATACGAAATCATTCTCTCCGTGATCCTTAGCAAGGCAGACCGCTTCGGCGGGGTAGTGACCGGGGGCCAGAACTACGAACATCGCGTAACCCAGCAACCCGATGCGAAGTAGAGAAAACAACACTACGTCCGTGGCTGGAAAGAAAACCATGGGAGCTCCTAGCCAGATCACCCAGTGGGTCACCATTGCGCCCAGGTCGATCCAGTGAGCCTTTTTCCTCTGCGGTGGATTTCGGAGAACGGCAAGCAGGTACCGCCATCCGGCGATTTGAAAGCTGAAACCATTGACCGCCAGTGCGAACGGGAATGCAACCGATTGAATGCGCTCGTAGTAGAAGCGGCGAAGGCCGTTCGTTTTCTGAACTTGTTTCTCGATTATGCAGAACCATGGCTCGAGATCATGATCCATATCCATTCCCATGACGTTGGGTGCAGGATGATGGCGAATCACGTGCATGTAACGCCAGTAGCTGGCGGAGAGTCCATGAAATACAGGATAACCGAAGTAAGTGAGAACCTCATTCACCCATTTCTTATCGCTCGTTCCATAGTGAGACGAGGTGTGGCTGTTGGTGGCCACTCCCATGGCACCAGCCGTGGAAAGCAGCATGGCGCACCCGCACACAAAGATGGAATCTGAAATGATGAAAACGGCTATTCCACCCAGGGCTACGGTCAGGTGCAACGCCAACTCGAGCACTACTCTGCCAGTCACCTTTCTGTACCATCCACGCTGCCCCAGCTCCATTCGAAGCGATGTGAGATCGTCCCTCTTCACCTTTCCTGTCGTGACCATTTCTCTCCCCTTTTAGCCTAGGACCTCACAGCTTAAGCCCTCACAGGCACTCGTGTCCACGGACGTGGTCCCTGTCGCAGGTTTTTGTTCGACCGAGGCACAAGCGCGTAGGGTGAAAAAACTCAGCCGACGGGGAAGTTCCGATGTCAGTAGAGCGAACGGGTCATCGGAACCGGAATTTCTGGGCGGCGGTGCGGCGGCGAGTGGGTGCCGAGCGGCAGCTGACGGATCGATTCCGGGCGCTTTCGAGCCACTATCTGTTTGAGCCCTGCTTCGCTCGGCCCGGTGAAGGGCATGACAAGGGAGGTGTGGAAGCCCGCGGCAAGGGGCTTCGACTGGAGCATCTGACGCCCATTCCTCAGGGCCAGACGCTGGAGGTAATCAGCCACAGATTGCTGGAGCAGGTCAAGCAATCGAGCTCCCAGCGTCGCGACCGGCAGGGCCGCAGCACAGCCGAGCGTTTGGCCCGGGAGAAGAAGCAGCTGCGGCCCCTTTCCGGGGTGCCCTTTGAGGCCCGTCGACTGGACTTGGTTACGGTCAATCGCAAATGCCTGGTGCGGATCGAAGGAGTCGACTACTCGGTACCCAGCCAGTGACAACAACTGCAGGTAGAAGCCTGGGTGGGAGTGGCAAACATCCGGCTGGTGTGCCGAGGCCAGACCCAAGTGGTACCCAAAAAGTTGGCAGAGAGGCGGCAGGTGCACTACCGGCACTATCTGCCCGAACTGGCCAAGAAGCCGCAGGCGGTGCGCCAGGTGGCCCCCCGAGCTGGTGGCCAAACTGGGAGCGCCCTACGGGCAGCTCTGGCAGCTGCTCTCCGAAACCCACGGCGCCCGCAAAGGAGCCCGCGTCTTGGCGGGGGTGATCTCGGCCATCGTTCGGCTGGGCGAAGAACCGGACCGGGAGGCCCTGGAAGCCGTCCACTGCGACCCGGTTCGCCTCAGTGAGCGTCTGTATCCCCGCCGACGGGCCCGAGTCGTAGTACCGGAGAAACTGCGCGGCTATCCGATCTAGGCGGCTTCGGCGGCCGACTATGACTGGATGCTGCAGGGAGGTGTACGATGAGTGAAGCCGTCCGAGAAGCCCTACTGGCCCAGTACACCAAGACCCTGAAGTTGCCGGCCGTGGCTCGAGAGTACCCCTCCCTGGCTCGCCAGGCCCGTCAAGAAGGCTGCGACTATGAGGACTTCCTACGTGATCTGCTGGAAGCCGAAGTCCAGTCCCGGCACCAGCGCACCTCCCAGCGGCGAGTGCGCGAGGCTCGCTTTCCCGATCTGAAGACTCTGGAGCAGATCGACTGGCAAGCTCTCCAAGGTCTCTCCCGCCCCCAAGATCCTGGAGCTGGCCGGTTGCGAGTACCTACAGCGAGCCGAGGATGTGCTCTTGGCCGGACCCATCGGAACGGGCAAGACCCATCTGGGTATCGCTCTGGGACTGGAGGCAGCCAAGCGGCGCCACCGAGTGGCTTTTTACCGCGCCGCCGATCTGGTGCGCATCCTCTTGGAAGCTCGAGACAAGCGGCTGCTGGGCCGGCTGTATGGACGCATCCAGAAAGTGGATCTTCTCATCCGTGACGAACTGGGCTTCGTCCCCTTCGAT
The DNA here is from genome assembly GCA_965205565.1 of Acidobacteriota bacterium. Classification (GTDB taxonomy): domain Bacteria; phylum Acidobacteriota; class UBA6911; order RPQK01; family CBDBID01; genus CBDBID01. The sequence goes on along the minus strand of CBDBID010000043.1, from coordinate 182,296 downwards.
CGAGCCGGTGGAGAACTGCTGTTCAATCTCTTTAGCGACCGCTACGAGAGAGGCTCCACGATGGTGACTACCAACCTGGATTTCAGCGAGTGGGTGCGGGTCTTCGGCGACGAGAAGATGACGACCGCCCTGCTGGACCGGCTCGGCCACCACGCCCACATCCTCACCACCCAGGGGGTCTCTTACCGCACTCGCAAACGAGGCAAGGCAAAGAAATGACCCTTGTCGTAGGCGTCCTCCAAGAGCTGTATGCTCCCCAGCAACCTCGGGCAAAACACACTTCAGGGCCCCCAGGCGATGTCCTGGAGGTCCATCTGGCCGTGGGCAGGGGGCCCTCCACGGGCCGCCGACGGGCCGGCACTCCGTTCGGGCTATGCCCTCACTGCGTACCGGCCCGTCTAAATCTTCCTGAAAGGAGTAGCTAAAATACCCTCTCTTTCTTAAACTCTAACTCACCCGGGGTGGGTCAAAAACTAAACGTTGCCCTGGGTCACTTTCCGAGCGTTGCCACCAGCATGGGAGAACTTTACGGCACAGAACAACGGTTTGGATCCTGAGAAGGTGCCTTCGCCTAGCTCACCCTGTAGCTTTATTGTGTTCGAAGACTTCTCAACAACGGAGCTTTGAAGGTGACCCGCAGGAGCCGTTCAAGTCGCCAACAGAAGAGAAAAATCACTTCTCCCATTTTTTCGTGCCGAAGGACAGTCGGACAAGGATGAGTCCAACCTAGGCAGCTGACTATATCGCAGTTTGGAGATTGGGAAGGTGCAGCCCAACAGGCGCCTAGGCTAGACCAGTTCCGAGATCGGCTCTCCGACGGTGTCGTCGATGGAGGAGTTGGCGATGTAGATGGGCCGTCCCGTGGGACTCATGTAGGTCTTGGTCCAGTCGATGCCCAGGGTTTTGTAGACGGTGGCGAACACATCCCCGACGGTGACCAACCGCTCGGCCACGTAGGCGCCCCTCTCGTCGCTGGCGCCGACCACCTGCCCTCCCCGGATCCCGCCTCCTGCCAGCATCAGGGACCAGCAGTGGGGCCAATGATCGCGGCCCAAGTTGGCGTTGACGTTCGGGGTGCGCCCGAACTCTCCCATCACGATCACCAGAGTCGAGTCAAGCAAGCCTCTTTGGGAGAGGTCCTCCAGAAGGGTCGAGATTGCTTGATCGGCCGACGGGGCCAGCGTGTCGTGCATCATCTCATCGTTTTTGCCGTGGGTGTCCCACTGCCCTGTCTTGTAGGGAGCGGCGGTAACGAAACGGCAACCGCGTTCCACCAGCCGTCGCGCTAGCAGCAAACTCTGGCCCACACGGTCGCGGCCGTAGTTTTCGAACGTCTTCTCCGGTTCCTCCGACAGGTCGAAGGCCTGCAGGACTTCGGTCGAGAGAATCATTTCCATGGCTTGCCGGGTGTAGGTATCCATGTTCGCGAACTCCGCTTGCTGCTCTTTGCGGCGGTAGTGTTCGTCGACGACCTGCAAGAAGGAGCGCCGATTGGCAATCGTTTCGGCGGTGACCGACTTGGGCAATCTGAGATCGGGAAGGCTGAAACGAGCGGGGCTGGCGATTTGCGCCGGCTTGTCGGCCTGCGAGTTGCCAAAGAGCCTGGGATCGCGGATGACCAGCGGAGCGTACTCGGCGCCGATGAAGCCCGAGTCGAAGGCGGCGTCGTAAGAGAAGGGCTCGACCTCATACACCTTGTTGATCATCACGTAGGCCGGTAGCTGATTGCGGGGCCCTTTTTCCTTGGCGATGATCGAACCCAGGCTGGGAAAGGCCCTAGACGCGCTAGGCCGGTGTCCGGTCATGCTCTCATAGGTGCCTTGGGGGTGGTTTTCCTCTTTGGTATGGACGGAGCGGATGATGGCCAGCTTGTCCATATGCCCGGCGATTCTGGGAAACAACTCAGAGATCTGGATTCCATCCACGTTGGTGGAGATCGCCCTAAAGCTGCTGTTGGGCTTGGGATCCCAGGTGTCGACCTGGCTGGGACCACCCTCCAGCCAGACCAAGAGGACGGACTGGGCTTTACCCTTTCCGGTGCGGCCTGCTGCCAGGACGTCTTTTAGATGCAGGTGCTGTCCCAGGCTTATCCCCAGAAGGCTGAGCGACCCGATGCGGAGAAAATCGCGGCGTCCAACATTTCGGGCGCAGTGAAAGCAGTCAGGCTTCTTCATTTTCAGATTTCCTGTAGTCAAGTCATGGGGTCGTCAAGTCAGTGGTTATAAACGAACTCTCTTGAACTGACAAGCGCCCAGACGAAGTCTTCGACGGCCTTGAGACGGACCGGCGCCGAGGAGATCATTTCTTTAAGAGCAGTCCGCTCCCTGTCAGTCGGATAACGCGCGAGCGCGGCCAGATAAAACTCCTTGATAATCTTCCCGTCGGAATCGCCGCTTTCCAGGAGGCGGGAGATCCGCCCTCCGGGCTGCGAAAGTTTCTCCGTGTAGGTTGGCCCCGCGACCATGTGCAGGGCCTGCTCCAGCTGGGCTTTGTTTTGGCGGTTTTGAATCGTGGCTCGGCTGTGCCGCCCATGCATGTCGAGAAATCGAGAGGCGAAAAGCTCGGGCACCAGTTCGATGGCTCGCGTCCCGACCAACGCTTGTGCCCTCACGCCGCGCGGCGCCAAGGGATGGCCGATCCCCGAAAACTGCTCCTCCACCCCGGTCACTTGAGAGATGGCGTCGAGCTGCACCTCGGCGTCCAAGGCGCGAGGCCGGGCTCGAGAGTAATTAACTGCATCAGCTCGGTTGGTGGCATTGGCCTTCCCGCTCAGCTGATACGTGTCGGACTGGACGATTTGCGACATCAGATGTTTGAGATCGTAACCATGACTTTGAAAATCGCGAGCCAGTTCTTCCAGAAGTTGGGGATGGGTGGGTGGCGCCGTGGTGCGAAAATCGTCGACCGGATCGACGATCCCTCTGCCCAGGAAATAGCTCCACATGCGATTGACGATAGCTTTGGCGAAAAACGGGTTCCGGGGTGAAGTCATCCATTCGGCCAAGGCCAGACGCGGATCGGACAACTCGCTTTCGGCCAGCGCCGTCCCGTCCAGGAAGCGAGGCTTGACCTCTTCACCCGTGCGCAGGTGGACGGTCCCGCCGCGGCGCTCTCCCAAGCCGGGGTCGTCAATCACCAGGGCGGAGCCAAGGTTGGTGTTCGCCACCAGGTTGAGACGCGAAAAGAAGGCGGTCATTTCCCAGAAGTGGTCCTGGCTCCAGGGCTCGTAGGGATGGTCGTGGCATTGGGCGCAGTCGAGACGAATGCCCAGAAAGACCCGTGCCTGTTCGGGCGCGATCTGCTCGGGCGTTCGGAAGCCGAGATTGTAATAGTTTTGCGTGGCTGGGGCGTTGCCCTGCGCGGCAACCCGCTCCCGCGCCATCTGATCGTACGGTTTGTTGGCCGCAATGCTCTCCCTGATCCATTCCTGGTAGAGGTGGGTCGACTTGAGATCCTGCCGGGCGTTGTAGTTGACCCGGAACAGGTCGGAGAACCGAAACGTCCAGAAGTCAACGTATTCAGGGGATTCGAGAAGGGTCTCGATCAGCCGGTCCCGTTTTCTCGGGTCCCGGCTGGCCAGGAACTCACGCACCCTCCGGGGAGGGGGCAGGGTACCGGTTAGATCCAGGCAAATGCGCCGCAGGAACTCCTCATCGGTCGACCTCTCGGAGGGTCGGATGTGGAGGCGGCGCAGTTTCGCGAAAACCAGATCGTCGATGAAATTGCGGCCGGCGAAGGTCGGGTAATCGGGGATCGGCTTACCGATGACGGCCAAGCGGGCGCTTGTCACCTGGCGCGGGGCCCGAATGATCACAGTGGTTTCACCCTTGGCCATCGCCGTGACCAGTCCCTCGGAACTGACGGGGAGGATCCTGGGGTTGCTGCTCTCGTAGTGAACCCGGTGAGTGTAATCTTGGCGGCTGCCATCGGACCGGTAAGCGGTCACGATCAGCTGCTGACTTCCTGCCGGCTCCAGCGCAGTCAATTCTGGAAAGACTTCTAACCTTTCCACCTCGACGTTCGACCCGCCCTCCTCCTGAAAAGGCGCGCCCTGGCTGATCCAGTCTAAAATGGCAAGGTAGTCTCGGGACTCGCGCTCAAAGCGCAGTCCGCCTCCGTGGTCGAGTTGCATGGTGGGCTTGAGTAGCAGCAGGCTCTGAGCCGGCTTCTTGAGGTCGACCCTGGGAATCTCAGGCGGTTTGGCCTCTGCTTTCAAAACCTGGTAGGTTCCTCCTTTCATGATCCATTGGTAGTCGTTTTGGGGGTAGAGGGAGTTCGCGGAGAGCTTGAATCCACCTCTTCCCTTAACGCTGCCGTGGCAGGTGCTGTCGTTACATCCCTGGCGCGTAAGGATGGTCCCGATGTCGCGCCCAAAACGGAAAGGGAGCCTTTGCTCGATCGCGGAGATCCGCACGCGACTGCCGGCTCGCCGACCTTCCACCCCGGCCTCGACAATAAGTTCGCCCTCGGCCAAAGCCACCAGCCGGCCGGAAGGACTGATCGCGACCAGGTCCGGGCTGGAGAGGGTCCAGACGCTCAGGCGAGTCAGGTCGCGTTCGAGTGCATCGGAGTATTGGCCTAGCACCACGAACTGCTGTTCCGCCTCCGCTCCCTGAAGCACGACCTCCTCGGGCACAACCCGCAGCGAGAGGAGTCGTGGATCGGATTCGACAGGCAAGCCACTCAAGGCCAGTGCAGTCAGCAACCAAAACATGGTCTTCTCTTCCCCTTCACTTCGGGTTGGTCGTTGGCGGCGTGGTTTCCGGCGCTTCCCTGCCTTCGACGATCATCAGCAGGATTTTTCCGATGGGCAGCAACAAGCCCGCTTTTCCCGAAACGACAGGCTGGGCCGAGACATGAATCCAAAACGGTTGATTCGTCACGGGAACGCTCTCTGAGGCGAAGAAAAGAAGGGCTGTCTCCCGCCTGCTGGGCAGATAACTGGCGCCACGGGGACTTTCCGATCGGGCAGCGGCCGATTTTTCCACCTCGGTGCCCGTAGGCAACGTGCGCACTCCCTCGGGAAGCCCCTCCACGGCAATGGCCACATCGCCCTGAAAACCTTCCTCGTGCTCAGCCGAAACCACCAATTTTTTGGAGCCGCCCCGAACGAGATTGAGGTAATCGGCCCGCAGAATGACCGCTCCCATGTGGGGGATCTGGGGTCGCACCAGTACTCGATAACGGAAATCCGGCCCTCCATGGCGAAAGGTGACGTCGCGCATCCGGAGCGAGTAGCGTCCCCCTTTTTCGAAAGTGTGGATTATCTTGGGCTCAAGGGCCTTGATCGATTCGGTCGAATCCTTCAGGAGCACCTGCTTGTGCAGGTTGGTCAAGGTTACCCGGCCCCTGCCGTCGAGGACTTCCAAACGCGGATTGAAGCGGAGGGGGGCCGCTTCCGGGGTCTCGATCTCGAACGCGATCTTCCCGCCCGCCGCCACCTGGAAAGAAAACTTGTCCACGTCACCCGGTTCGTCAATAGTTCCTTCCAGGAGAGCCGGAAGCGGGACGCTCGGCGCCTGGCCGGGGCCGTCATTGGGTTCAGCCTCCGCCAGGATGGAAAACTCGGTGGCAGCCAGCCACTCGGGATCCTCGTCGTCCGGAACTCTGGCGCCGAGATTTCCGCTGGTCGGCCGAGCCCCCGGCGGGTCCGGTCCGACGCTCAAGTCGGTGGCCACCGTGCGCAACCGCAGGCTCCACAACCGATCCGCCTCGAGCCGCCGGGTGAAGGAACGCTCCTCCCAACCTGAGTTCCGGTTTGGCAGGGGAACTTGCTTGTAAACCCTGAGGCCGGAGGACGTTGGTTGCGAGGGGCCCTCCTCGGGCCACAGCCGCAACTGGTACACAAAATCGGCTTCGCCGGTGCCGAAGACCGAAGCAACCTCGATCAGATAGCGGCCTGCTCGATCGAATCGATGGGAAAGCCGGGAAACGGGAACCGGCTGGAAAGGGCTTGCGCGCACGGAATCAAACATCGCCGAATCGTCAAAGGCAAGCCGGCTGGCCCGCTCCGGATCAAACCAGCTGCCAGCCGCCTCGTAGAGAGACAACTGGGGCCGGAACCTCTTGTTGTTGCTGACGGCTTCGAGACTGGTGATCAGCTCGAAACTCAGTTTCTGCCCCCCCTGCACTTGAAAGGCGTAATAATCTCGCTCCCCGGGACTGCCCACCGTTCCCTGCACGGCCACCGGCCACTGGACGGTTTGGGCGCTCGCTGGTCTGGAGTGGGATCGAGCGATCTCGCGGGTCACACGATCGCGGTGAACGTGAAAGCTCAGAGCGTTGGAAAGCCCTCCCGCTGTCACGACACGAAGCTGATAAGTTCCGGGGGCGACCGAGGAGGTGATCTCGAACTGGACCAGGATCTTATGGGTGGCCCTGCTCCCCTCGGGAGGGGCAGCTTCCGGCATCGCAAGCGGGCGCGGTAGATCCTCGACCCCGCGGATCGAAGCTGCCAGACCATCGGATCCGAACCAGACAGAGACGGCGGTTTGCAGATCGATTCCTCGAAGCACGGCCTCAACTCGGGTGCCGGCAGAGGCGGCCAGGGGAAAGACCGAAATCAGACGGGGTTCCGGGGCTGCTTGAAGGGGGGCTCCCCACAACCCGCCGCCAACCGACAGCAAGCTGAGGGTCGCCCCCGCAATGAGGGCGCCTAGCCGCCGGCCCGGCCTGCTTCGGTTGATTGGGTGCATGGCCTTTCACCGCAGCATGAACGCCCACCCCAAGCCTGTTGGCGGCAGGGGCGACGCACTGTCCTAGTCAGTGAATTATATTAAAAAGGAGTAGATCGATCCAATGACTCAATTCCAGCATCTTTTATTTCCGATTCGCTTTGGACGTTTTCGGGGATCTTGCCCACCCCGTAGGGTCAACAAACTCAGCCGACCCCCTGAGTCGGAATCCACTATGTCCGACCCTAAAATATTCATTACTAGTAAGATAGTCCTAACTTTTATGTGAAAAAAGGGCACCTGATTCTCCCCCAGGAAGGCTGTACATGGATCAACGATTTGGATTTTTCGATCCAAAACTTTGAAGGCGGATGCCTCGTTTTAGCCCTGGTCATCGACGACATCCGGCGGCTTCGGCAGGTGCGGCTGATCTACGGCTCCGCCAAGCCCGGCTTCGAGTTGTGCGGGGGCCAGCTCTGTCACCGGTCCCGGGCGCGCCATTGGTGGGCTCCGAGCGTGCCGGTCTTACTGGTTAGCCATCACCTCGCCGAGCAATTCAGCCGTGGCAGAATGGCCTTGTGTGAGTGCCATTCTGAACGGAGTCCAGCCATCCTCGCTCTCTGTATTGACGTCGGCTCCTTTGTCCAGTAGGGCCTGGACGATATCGGTTTGCCCTAGCGACACCGCATGCAACAAGGGGGTCCAGCCCCGATTATCCTGTACCTCCACCTGAGCACCCTCGGCCAGCAGCGCTCGCACGGCATCGGCGTGACCTTCTCGAATGGCCGCCACGAGGACACTGGTACCCTCTTGAGTGGTGGCGTTCACATCCGCACCTTTGCCCAACAGGGCTTTCACGATCTCCGTGTGACCCTTTGAAGCCGCCAGCATGAGGGGGGTTCCACCCTCCTTCGTCACCGCATTCACATCCGCATCCTTATCCAACAGGCCCCGGACCGTGTCAGCATGCCCTTTTGCCGCAGCGACCATCAGGGCGGTCGATCCCTGTTCAGTCTGCTCATTCACGTCGGCGCCTTTCTCTAGCAGCCGGGGGATGTTCTCGGTGTGTCCATTCGAGGCAGCATGCATCAGGGCCGTCCAGCCCTGCTCATCCTTGGATTTGACCCAATGATGCAAGGAGAGGGGCCAAACCTCCTGACCCTTTTCTAGTAGAGCCTCGACGACCTCAGTATGGCCCTCGCTCGCGGCCCACGACAGAGCGGTCCTGCCCTCGTTGTCCTTTGCATCCAAGCTCACCTCCCCGGACAGTAGGGCCTCGGTCGTCGCCGTGTCGCCCTTTCGGGCCGCCCAGACCAGGGCGGGTAAGCCATCTTGGGTCTGAGCATTCACATCCGCACCTCCTGCTAAGAGGGCTTCGACCACTTTGGCGTGACCCTCGCCCACAGCCAGGATCAAGGACGTCGTGCCTCCCCGATCAGTTGCATCCACCTTTGCGCCAGCATCCAGGAGCGCTTGGACGGTCTCTGCCTGGCCTTGTGCAGCAGCCCATATGAGGGCCGACTTGCCTCTCTCGTCCTGTTGCTCCAGGTCTGGGTCGGAATCCAGAAGTGTCCCCAGGGTAGCCGTATGACCGCTTCCTGCCGCTGCCATCACGGCCGTGCGCCTTTCCGGGTCTATTGCGCTCGCCGACGCACCCTTCTTCAGGAGAGCTCTCACGGTCCCTTCGTGACCAGCTGCTGCGGCCTCGATGAGGGCTATCCTGCCCTCGCTAGTCGGTCCGCTGGGGTCAGCACCCTGGTCCAAAAGGGCTTGCACCCTCTCGGTATCGCCTGCCGCCGACGCTGTCACGAGCGCTTCGCCGATATCTTCTGTACAACCAGCCAGTAGGAAGAAGACGGCCGCAGGACCGATGATTCGGATTCCAGACATGATGCACCTCCTGTTTTTCGGGACTGGCTCGGAAGCTGTACTAAGAATCAAGAAGAGGTGGAGTCCGACGGGGGTTCTGCCTGATCACATGCGCAACGGCTTTAACCGTTGGCGAGGAGTCGTCTCACAGTCTCCCGAGCTTCTCCCCAAATGATAGCACGGGATGATCGGCTAGGAAATGGGTTTGGAGCAATTCTTGTCTGCAGAATCCATCGAAGGAAACAGGATCTTCAACAACACAGGAGTCGACGTGACCTGTGACCGCTCTCCCAGCACCGCCAAGAAAAAAACGCCTCCTGAAACGGGCTGATGAGCGTTGGGTCAATACTCGCCCAGTGAGACGCACATAGGTCTGCGGCCTCGCATGTTCCCGGGGACCCAGACCGCCGTGCTGGGAGTCTTCGATGCTCTCGGGCCAATGTCGGAAGGGCTCAGGCACTGAAGGAGCAAGGCTTGAGCCTGGGGGGCCATTGCCCAGCTCTAAGGGTTGAAGGACACCGTGGCGAGGCGCTAAAAAATTCGGCACAGAATCCCTCCATCGACCACCAAAACCGAGCCGGTAATGTAACTGCCGGCCTCGCTGGCCAGCAGCAGAGCTGGTCCCGCCAGTTCCCGGACATCGCCCCAGCGGCCCAGGGCCGTCCGGGTCGCCATACTGGTGAGTTGCTCGTCGGAGAGATCCGCCCTCGGCATATCCGTTAAAAACGGACCCGGCGCGATACAGTTGACGGTGATTTTGTGCGGGCCCAGATCCAGGGCACTGGCTCGGGTCATCCCCACCAGAGCGCTTTTGGTGGCGCTGTAGGCGCTGCGGCCCACCCTCGAAGACAAAGCCATGATCGAGGAAATGTGGATGACACGTCCCCAGCCGCGATGCTTCATCTGGGGAACAAGTGCCCGAGTCAGGACCATACAAGAGTTCAGATTCAGCTCTAAGATGCGATCCCACTTCTGATCCGTCACTTCGTCGATTCTCTCCAAGACATTGCTTCCGGCATTGTTGACCAAGATGTCGACCCTGCCGGTCGCCTCGAGGGTCGAGCGCGCCAAAGCTTCCACCTCCGGGCGTTGGGAAACGTCGGTAACGAAACAGCGACCGCGGCGGCCGGTAGCCTCGTAAATTTCGTCCAAAGCAGCCTGTAACTGGTCCTGATGGCGGCTGCAGATGACGATGTCGGCCCCTGCCTCGGCCAAGGCGTGGGCGATCGCCTTTCCAATGCCTTTGCTGCCTCCCGTGACCAAAGCCACCTTACCGCTAAGATCGAAGATCGTACCCTTCACAGATATCCTCCCTTGCCTCATTGGCTTGGCCTCAGGCGATAGCATTCAGGCCCGCTCAGCTATCCTCGCCGTGTAGGTATCGGCTGCCACATTGAGCTTCTGTATGGCCTCTTCAGGCAGCACCAACTCAGTGCCCTTGAAGTTTTCCTCTACATGCTCCGGTTTTTCGGCACCGGCCAGAACGCTTGTCACCTCTGGATGAGAGGCCACCCAGGCCACACAGACCTGAGGGCGGCTCGCATCCAGTCCCTTGGCCACTTCGTCGAGCACGGCTATGGCATCCAACAGAGGAGAGCCTTCCTCGGGTTCCCTCCCAGGAACCAATCTTCCCTCCCCCAATGGACTGAAAGCCATCAGCCCCAGATTCCCCTTGCGAATGAGCGGAAAAAGCTCGTTGAGCATGAAATCTCGGCGATCAGCAGCCACAATATTGAAATAGTCCTCGAGGCTGGTAATCGCAGAGGTGTCGCCTCGCTTTCCCAGCTCGATCAATTCATCGATCTGCTTGGGCAAATGATTGGAGACACCCCAATAGCGGATCTTACCGGACTGGACGAGGGGGTCCATGGCCTCGGCTATCTCTTCCATATGCTGCCTCGTGGGGGCGTCCCGGGGTGGTACGTCGCGATCCCTCGCGGGCGTCCTTTCATCGGGCTGGTGCAGTAGATACACATCAACATAGTCTGTTCCCAAGCGCTTCAGGCTTCCTTCCACTTTGTTCGTCAGGACCTCCTTTGTAAACGTAATCGGTTCTCCAGAGGCTGTGACTCCGGACGCCTTGGTGGCGATGACCACCTGATCACGGCGTCCGGAGACCGCCTTGCCGAGAGCGATCTCCGATCCACCCCATCCATATTTCTCTGCAGAGTCGAAGAAATTGATGCCGATATCGATACAATGGCGGATTAGGTTGTGAGCTTGCTTGTCGTCACCCTCACGGCTGAGATGAGTCCGATAGCCGGTTCCCTGACACAACTTGGATACATACAAATCGGTATGGCCAAACTGAACCAGATGAGAGGGTCTACGAGCCGTTGACTCTGCTGGAGAAGGCTCTTTTTGACAGGCCGTCAGATTTCCCAGCGCAGCTGCGCCCGTAGCGATCCCGAAAGTTCTGAGAAAGGTTCTTCGATTTTGACCGCTAGGCGCTTTGAGAATTCTTGGATGTTTGGCCATCGAGTACCCTCCTCTTTTTCGGATGTTGCCCGGTCACGGCATCATGGATTTCGGGCGGTAGGAAATACGTGATTCGCGGTACATCAGGCGGAGCCGGGGACCAAGTCTCTGAGGCAGTTGCTCAGGTGGTCAGGTCGATGCCGATTTTCTGAGCGGCCACCTGGATGTCTTTCCAGGTCTTGTCGTCGACCGGAACACCATCTTTCTCCCGCTCGGCCTTGCGTCTCCGTTCCGGTTCTCCCGGTATCAGCGCGCCATCCATCCCCTGAACGGGCAGAGCCTGTGTGACGGCAGAAAACAGGAAGTCCACGGCTTTGCTGTACTCCTCCTCGGGGCGAAAGAATGTTGGCTCAATCGCCAACATGAAGACCCCGTTGCGCATCTGTTCGTAGTCAGGGAAAATCGGGGTGTCGGCACCGCTCAGGATCCCTCCAATGACCTCCACCATGAGAGCCAGAGCATATCCCTTATGGTCACCGAAGGGGAGGATCGCACCCCCTTCGTAAAGATCGCCCGGGTTGGTTGTGGCGCGGCCCTGGCTGTCGATGATCCAGCCTTCGGGAATGTTTTCGCCCTTGTGGAAAGAAATCCTGATTTTTCCTTCGGCTACGGCAGCCGTGGAGAAGTCTGCGAGCAGGGGCGGGAAGGTGCCGGCCGGGATAGCGAAGGCCAGAGGATTTGTGCCCAACATCTTCTGTCGAGCGCCGTAAGGTGCTACCAGTCCACCTGGTCTGGAACCGTTTGCGATGACCAGTCCAATGAGATTCTCGCTTGAAGCCAAGTCGGCCCACTCGCCCAGGCGACCGATGTGGTAGATGTCCGTGAAGCTAGCGGCGCCGATGCTTTGCTTCCGTGCTTTCCTGATCGCGGTCAACATGGCTTGTCTGGCCGCCACCTGACCAAAGGCGTTGTTCCCGTGCATCAGCGCCGAGACTTCATTCTCCCGCTCGATTTCCGGCATAGCATTCGGCTCCGTCCAGCCGGCCTCAATGGCATTCAGATAATCGGGAATGCGCATGACACCGTGGGAGTCAACTCCCATCAGATTGCTCAACACCAAGGATTGAACCACTTCACGAGCGATCAGTTCCTTGGTGCCCACTGCCTTGAAGATCCTTACGCCGACCTCCTCTAACTCCTGGGCGGAAAATATGAGCATATTCACTTCCTTCTGGAACCAAACGAGTGCCGCCAAGCGGCCAGGTTAGACCTCTGTCAGTTTCACTCGATCTGAGTCAGGATTCCCGGGATCCAACTCAAGCGCCCCGTTTGATGGCCTGCAAACCCGCTTTGTCGCCGCGCCTGGAATCCGGGCACGGCGCGCTCGCAACAAACGTCACCGTATTTATGGACTGGAGTACTAAGCCAGCGCTAGACAGTAATGGCTGTGGGCCTGCTCTGGACAAGGGAAGAAGCGAGAGCACAATAGCCCAAGGGAACTTGTTCACAATCACCTCCCCAATCGGCTGAAAACTGACTGGCCCGCCAGGATATCATCTGACCGATGATCGAAACACAGTATAGCATTGGACCTGCCGACATTTGGGGCGAAACACCCGGAATCCACACTGGCGAGTGGAGACCTCCAACCGTAGACTAGGAGCCAATGTCAGCGAGACACTTAGGGGGCCAGCTTGCAGTGAAAGTGAGCAGCCGCATGGCCTCTTTGAATTCTTCTGCCCTGATAGGGATTACGTGATCGAATTCAGTGTGGTGGCAACGTCACCGAACCTGGAAAGGAGGTTCCAATTGAATCGACAAAACCGTTGGGTGCTTTTGATGGTGGCAGCGCTCCTCTTGGATTGTGGAGCAGGCACGACGGAGCCAGACACGGCTCTCTTGGAGCAAACCGATGTCTTCGTGGCTGGCCAGGATGGGATTGCTGAGTATCGTATCCCCGTGCTGGTCACCTCGACGCAAGGCACTCTATTGGCGTTTTGCGATGCTCGGGTCGAAAGACCTGGAGATCCTGCCAACAACATTGACCTGGTGATGAAACGCAGCTTCGACCAAGGTAGGACTTGGGAGCCCCTGCGCGTGTTGCTGGATGTCGGGGATGGCGCCACGGCCGATTCCTGTGGTCTGGTCGACCGGCAAACTGGCACCATCTGGGTCTTCACCGTCTACTGCCCTGCGGGCATTGGGTCCGGCAATGCCGCACCTGGCCTGTCGGGAGCCACTATCATGTATTGGGCCATCAAGAGTGAGGATGACGGAGAAACCTGGTCCGAACCCATCGACATCACCTCCATGATCAAGAAACCGGAGTGGCGGGCCGGTTCTCCTGGACCGGGCAAGGGCATCCAGACGCGCAGCGGTCGGTTGATCATCCCCAAGTATTTCACGAGGGAGGAAGACGACGTGATTTCGCATGTGGTGTACAGCGATGACCATGGAAAGTCCTGGAAAACGGGAGGGGAAGCGCGCGGCCAGGCGGGTACCAACGAATGCCAGCTGGCGGAGCTGGGCGACGGCACGCTGTTACTGAACATGCGGGGTGTTGCCGGTAACCACCGAAAAATTGCCCGCAGTAGGGACGGAGGCATGACCTGGTCGGAAGTTGTGGAAGATCCAGCTCTTATTGAGCCTCGCTGCCAGGCCAGCTTGTCCCACTTTACGGATCGTGTCAGTCACGACAAGGACCGGCTCCTTTTTTCCAATCCGGCCAGCACCGAGCGGGAGAACATGACCGTTCGCCTCAGCTACGATGGCGGCCAGACGTGGCCGGTCGCTAAGCAACTTTATGGGGGCCCGACGGCTTATTCCTGCCTGACCATCCTGCCGGACCTGACGGCCGGTTGTCTCTATGAGCGGGGCGATGAGGGCCCATTGGTATCGAACGAACAATATTCAAACTATCAGAAAATCACCTTCGCCCGATTCAACCTGGAATGGCTCACCGATGGGAAAGATACGATCTTGCACAAAGACAGCAGCCCATGAACATTTGGGAGATGCTGGAAGAGTTTCTCCGATTCCGACCCTTCTGGCTTTGAAACCTCGATCAGGAGCGTGACCAGATCGAAAAGGCGAGATATCCACGGTGTTCCATGTAGGGGATTCTCTTGGTCAACATGCCTGAGGAACGAATGAAATGAAAGAAAAGTGTGGGAAAAGCCGCACAACTCGTCGTACTTTTCTGAAGAATAGAGTGTTTTCTGGTGCTGCAGGGGTGGCGGGAATCTGTGCTCTGGAGACACCGAAAGTGCGTCCCGTGGCGGGTCGTTACCCGCCCGGTGTTCAGGGACACGACCCACCGGGTGGGGATGTGCTGTACAACGGCATTGGTTTGCCTCTTCGGTGGCCACCGCAGGAGATGAACCCCGATTCCTGGCGACCCATGCCCGTTCCCTACCTGCAATCTCTACCGGAGGTGATCCCCATCGATGTGGGCCGTCAGCTCTTTGTGGATGATTTTTTGATTGAGTACACGGACTTGAAACGTGACTTCCACCAGCCAGTCAAGTACGAAGGGAACCCGGTCCTCAAGCCCGAGACCGAGGTGGAGATGAATCAGGGCTACTGTCCCATGGCCGCCCCCTTTTCCGACGGCTGCTTCTACGATCCTGCGGACAATCTTTTCAAACTCTGGTACATGGCCGGCTGGTTCGACGGCACGGCACTGGCAACCAGTTCCGATGGCATCCACTGGCGGAGGCCCGAGCTGGACGTGGTGCCAGGTACCAACCTGGTTTTACCCCGCAGGGATACCCGTGATGGCGTGTCATTTTGGATCGATCATGACGCGAAAGACCCTGCCGAACGCTTCAAGATGTACCGGTATGAACGAGCGGGCAAGATCGGAGAAAAGTTGAGCGCTGTGGGCGGGTTCATACTGACCAGCCCGGATGGCGCACACTGGAATTGGCATGGCAAGATCGGCAAGACGGGCGACAACAGCACTTTCTTCTATAACCCCTTTCGCAAGCAGTGGGTTTTCACTGTCCGTACGGTGGGGCGTCCGGCACCCCCCTGGGCAGTCGACCCCTGGAGCCGCAGGTCACGGGGCAGAGCCCGTTCCTATTGGGAAAATGAGGAGTTTCTGGCGGCGCTCGATGGTTGGGACGGCTACGATCCGGTTTTCTGGCTGGGAGCGGACCAGCTCGATCGCAAGCGTGAGAACTACGACATCGGGCGCGAACCACAGCTGTACAAAGTCGATGCCGTTGGCTACGAAAGCCTCATGCTTGGGCTGCTCCAGGTTCACTACGGACCGCCAAACTCTGAGTGCGCCAAAGGAGGCTTTCCGAAACTGACTGAGTTGCAGTTGGCGTTTAGCCGCGATGGTTTTCATTGGGACCGTAGTTGTCGCGAGACCTTCATCGGAGCCACGCTCCAGAGGGATAGTTGGGAAAGGGCATACGTCCACTCCGTCGGGGGGGTGTGCAACCTGGTTGACGACAAGCTGTACTTCTACTACACCGCATTCCAGGGAGACGAGTCCAATCGAAATCCACTGCCCCAATGGAGCGGGATGTACGCCAATGCTTCAACCGGCGTGGCCGTGCTCCGGCGCGATGGCTTTGCCTCGATGGCTGCCGCAGAAGAAGGAATATTGCTCACCCGACTGGTGAAGTTTCGGGGGAAACACCTTTTCATCAACGTGGAGGGAGGTCGGCTTTCTGCTGAAGTCTGCCAGGAAGACGGAACGCCTGTGCCCGGTTTTACTCGGGGTGATTGCGTGCCGGTCAGTAAGGACAGTACCGAACATCTTATAGTGTGGAAAGATACAGACAGTTTGGAATCACTTGCTGGGAAGCCGTTGAGGTGCAAGTTTTATCTGACCAAGTCAAGAATCTACGCTTTTTGGGTGAGCCAGAATCGTCTGGGTGCAAGTGGTGGTGCAACCGCTGCAGGTGGCCCCGGACTTAGGGGTAACTGGGATACGTAAAGGAGTAGGCCTTGCGCCAAATTTCCTCGATCGTATATTGGCTTGCGGATCTCTTCACCCGATAGGCGCCGGCGCCATGACCGGCTCTCCTCCAGCTTTAAAAAACCTCCCCCTGTGGTCATCCCAGGGGGGGAAGGTCACCTTGTGCAAAGGGTCACTTGGACGGGTACCGGACGAGAATCCAATGGAAAATCCAGGCGCCGACGGGTAACCTCTCATCAGGAAAAAGCAAAGATGCACGTTTGCGATCAGACTGGCAAAGCGCGCCACCCCCCCCCCATTCGGCTCGCCTTGATTGCAGCGCTAGCTGTTAGCACACCATACGGAACAGCTCCCGTGTTCGGCCAGGCTAACGACCCCTTAAATTCATCGAAGGTGCTGCACCTGACTACCTTCGCCACGCATTCTTCAGCCTCTTTGCCGGAAAGCGCGATCGATCTGACACATCCCAAGGATGGATCGGGACGAATCTTTGTGAGCACCAACCAAGGTAGGATCCATGCCTTCTCGTCCAGCGGAACCCATCTGGGAACGTTCCTGGATTTCAACACGGCTGCAGTCCCGGACTTTGACAATTCTCTCGGCTTCACCACAAATGGGCTGTCCTACATAGCCTTCCATCCGAAGTACAGCACAGCCGGTGCTCCCGGAGAAGGTAGGCTTTACACCATTTATAAAAGTCGCGTACCGGGAGCCCGCGACCCCGACTACAGTGGAGCCGGGCTTGCAACAAGGCCAGGAAACGTGATCAGCCAGTACGCCATCGTCGAATGGACTGTCGATGCAAACAATCCCAACCGAATCGACACGACGTCGCGGCGCGAGGTAATCAGGTTTGAGTTCAGTGGTTCGGCCGAGACTATACACTCCGTCGGGGAGATCAGCTTCAACCCGTTCGCCATGCCGGGTCAGGCCGACTACGGGAATCTCTATCTCTCATTCGGCGACGCCTCCGCCGGAGGTGCTGTACCCAACTTGCAACACGTGCAAGACTCGGACAATCCGTTCGGCAAGGTGTTGCGCATCAACCCGCTTCAGAATGGCAGCGACCCGTATTCCGTCCCCGCGGACAATTCGTTTAATGATGGCGGTTCACTACTCGATAATGACAACAACGTCGAAGAGATTTTCGCTTGGGGCCTGCGTTATCCCCAAAATTTCAGCTTCGCCAAGGACGCTCGCGGCGACCACCGCTTGATCGTGTTCGACATTGGCGCCGTTGACTTCGAAGAAGTGAATATCGTAGACCTAGGTGACAACCACGGCTGGTCGCAGCGCGATGGTCCGGTAGAGGGCAACAGAAACACGGTACTAAACCTGCCGCCAGGTTCCACGCTCGAATTTCCCGCCACCGTGTATGACCACAACATTCCCGACCTTCCTGAAGCGACCCCTACAGCCGGTCCCGCTGCAATCACTGGAGGGTTCGTCGTCTCCGATCCTGGAGATCCAAGTTTTCAGAACCAAGTGATCTTTGGTGATCTGGCGCGTTGTGCATTTTTCCACGCCGACTTTGACGATTTGTTGGCAGCCGATGCAGCCGATACCCAGGCCTCGATCTGGGTGATGGCGGTGAGTCTCGACGGCGGTCCCGCGGGGCTCTTTGGTGATCTGATTGGTAAGCACCGGAGTGATGCCCGTTTTGGCGTCGACGAAAAGGGCCGGCTCTTCGTCATTAGTAGACAAACCAACACAATCTATCTCACCGATCTGATCGCGGACCAGACTCCTGGCGAGATAAACTAATCTGGCTGATCTGCCATCTTCACGCCTGAACCTAAAGCGGCTCAGAGAGCACCTGTTGCTACAAGAGAGACTTACACTTGGGCTGGATTGACCCTACGCCAGGATCAGCCCGGGCCCAATCCGGCGAAAAATTCCAGCCAGGGTTTGGGGCGGGGTTTGTACGTCTTCGGGACGCAGGCGATAGGGGTCTCCGTTGACCTGGGTCTTCATGAGTCGCTGGCCAGGCGATTGTCGCGCCTGCGCTTCCCGTCAACGGGTCTTAAGGCTGGGGCCAGGGCGAGAGAGAGGGCTACGCAGACCGCTGCACCTTCGTCTACGACGCAGCCGCGCGCTCCTGTTCCCTCATGAAGGGGACCGCCTTTTCGAGCAATGACTCGCGCAGCTTGTGTGTGTCTGGTCTCGACGGAAGAAAGCCCATCGACATGTGTCCCTGATAGTCAATTTCCCCGAGCTCTCGCACGGCCGCAACGAAGTCAATGTGCCCTGTGCCGGGGAGGTCACGATTGCTATCGGAAAGGTGTATGTTCATGAGGCTCTTACCGACCCTTCTGATCGCCCCGGCGACTGATACATCCTCAATGTTGGCATGAAAAAAGTCCACTAAGACGCCAAGGTTGTCGAGATTCATCTCTTCCACGACGCTCATAGCGTCCTCCACGTCATTCATGAACCCTGGATAGCCCTCAAACCGGTTGATGGGCTCGATCGCGATGGCTACGCCTTGGCCAGCCGCATACGAGCACATCTCGCCCATGGTTTCGATGAAGTGCGCTCGAACTTCATCGAGCGGACGGCTGCAGTAAGGGTATTCCTGCTTGAAAGGAGCGCAGCAGATTTCGAAGACCGGCGCGCCCAGATTTGCCGCCAAGTCGATGCACCTTGCGGCGTAGTCGAGGGCTTGCCGTCTGACCGACTCGTTGCTCGAGCCGAGGTCCCGTTCTTCCCCGGCGTCCCAGGCGCCCCATGCCCCGCCGACCGCGGGGACACTGACGCCCGCGGACCTTGCTGCCGCAGCCACTTGCTTAGCAAGCTTCGGTGGGATCCTGTCTGGCTGGCCCTTAATCTCGATTCCAGTGTACCCGACTTGCAGTGCTACATCGCAAGTCTTCGCCGGTTTCTCGAGGATGTTGAACCCGATCTTTTCAAGGCCATGATTTTTCGCCGCATACCTGAATTCCATGCCGCCTTCCCAGCACCGATTGCTACTTCAGTGCAAGAGTTTAGTCAAATCCAAATTTTCAGAAGGTGGCCGGGCACGGTCTGGATTGCCTCCCAGAGTTTCTTTTTCCCCTCCACCCTAGTGGCCTGGACCGATCCGGCGTCTCAGTCCCTCCATGTCCAAGGGATCGGTCTGGAGAAGCTTGAAGAATTGCCCTTCCACGTTGCACACCACCTGCGCCTGTTGCGCTACTTCAGGGGCGATTTCATGAGGAATCGTGATCAGCCCGTTTGCATCCCCATGCAACAGATCGCCCGGCCGAATGTCCAATCCACAAATGGAGACGGGCACGTTGAAGTCGAGGTAGCAGCCGTAACCGTGGGAGGCTACCCAGCCGGGACAGAACATCTGGAAATGAGGAGTTCTTTCTCGGATGCCGGCTCGATCCCGGGCGTTGCCATCCATCACCACACCTACTCCGCCGAGTCGATCCAGCATCAGGCACGACATGTCCCCTACGAAGCAGCTGCGTCTGCGGTCATCTCCCACATACTGGATGACGAGGACGCTCGGTTTGGTCGACTGGGAGATCAAGTTAACCAGATCGACCACTCGGGAGGGCCGGATATCGCCTGGCCGGGTGGTGTCTTTGGTGGCGGTCACGGCGTATCCGACCATGGGCTTGAGTGCCGGAAACTGGCAGATCAGCTCGTTGGAGGAGTAACCAACCGTACGGTCACGAACCTTAAAGTGCTCGATGGCGTTCGAAACGGTGGCCGTATCGAATCGTTGCAAAGCCTCGAGATCCGCCGCTGAGAGTGCTTGGGTCATGATGCGTTGGTCCTTTTCCCATAAATCTATTCGAAAACCCCGCTCCGACCCCGGACCGAGTCAAATTCCAAGGACAGCGCTTGAATAGATCTGTGCCTTCTTAGTGTATATAGAGAAATTCATTCAGGCAGAACAATGTCTGGCAGTAGTTCCGCCAGGCCTCCAACTGGGTCTCCTCTTCCGAGCGTCCGGCTGACTTGAGGTGCCTGTTGTACTCGCTCAGAAAGTTCGTTGCTTCCATCAGTTCCTCCGGCTTGGGAGGCCGTCCCAGGACTTTCACATGGGCCAGTCGCAGCCGATGTTCGTCCGTGACCTCCGACAAGCCAAGTCTGTAAATCGGTTTGATGAGCGGATGCTCGGAAATTCCACTGAGCAACTGCTGGGCGAAGTGCAACGACTGCTCCCTTACAAAGGGATTGTTCATCAGAAACAGCGCTTGCGGTGCAACCGTCGTGTCATTGCGCTTCGCAGTCGAATTGTTCCGAGAGGGAAAGTCAAATATCTGAAACATATCCGGCAATTGATTCCGGACGACCGGCACATACATGGCGCGCCGCTGGGTCTTGTAGCTTTCGTACCCCTGTCCGGCTCTGGCAGCGAAATAGAGTCCCCGTTCCGGATCGATTGCCGCGACCTTATAGTCCCAGTCGAAGATCGTCCCCCCGATCGTCCGATCCAGCTGACCGCTGATCGCCAGAATCGAATCCCGCAGCTGCTCGGCATCCATGCGGCGTCGGTTCATGCGCCACAGGAACCGATTGTTGGGATCCACTGCGAGTCCCTTTCCCCGGGGCGTGCTCTGCATCTGATAAGTATTGGAAAGCAGGATGAGCCGGTGCATGGCTTTGATCGACCACCCACTCTCAATAAACCGGGAGGCCAGCCAGTCCAAGAGCTCCGGGTGCGACGGGTTTTCCCCCTTCGATCCAAAGTTGCTACTGGTCGCCACTAATCCGGCGCCAAAATGGCCCTGCCAGATCCGGTTGGCCATCACCCGCGCTGTCAGAGGATTCTCGGGACTGGCGATCCATTCGGCCAACTCGAGCCGACCGCTTTCGTTGCTGGCAATTTTCGGATAGCTCTCCTCCCTCGAGATGATCTGCAGAAAGCCACGCGGGGCCTCTTCGCCCAGGCTGCGATGGCTGCCGCGGATATGCACCCGCAGATCGGCAGGTTTCCCGTCTCGGGGCGCCATGACGTGCACGGGTTCCTGCCCGGGAATCTGCAGTAAGGAGTATTCCCACCACATGGAGGTGTGTTCGTGATCCTTTAACAACTCCGTGCTCCTGAAAATCCCGGCCATCGAGTAGTAGTCGCGTGTGGGAACGGGATCGAACTTGTGGTCGTGACAGCGGGCGCAGGCCACGGTCAGTCCCAGAAAGGTCCTGCTCGTTGTGTCGATTTGCTCATCGACGATCCCCATGATGAGCGCTTCTTTGTCCTGTTCTGCTGTCCCCTTGGTTCCCAGCATCAAAAAAGTGGTGGCAGTGATCTGTTGGGCGACCAGATCTAGATCCCTGATGGGCGGCAGTAAGTCACCAGCCAGTTGCTCAATTATGAACCGATTGTAGGGTTTGTCATCGTTGAAGGCGCGTACCACGTAATCCCGGTAACGGTAGGCGAAACGATAGATGGCGTTGTCAATGCCGGCGGTGTCGGCGTATCGCACCGTGTCAAGCCACATTTGGGCCCATCGCTCTCCGTAGTGCGGCGAGTCCAGCAGTCGGTCCACCAAATTGGCAAATGCCTCCGGCGACTCATCGGCCAAGAAAGCATCGATCTCCTCCGGAGTCGGCGGTAAGCCGGTCAGATCAAAGCTCGCCCGCCGAATCAGGGTCAGCCTATCGGCCGGCGGCGCTGGCGAAAGCCCCTTCTCTTCTAACCGGGCTAGAATAAAACCATCCAATGGAGATTTTGACCAATCACTCGCCCTCACCTCCGGCGGATTCGGATCCCGGATCGGTTGGAACGACCAAAACGATTTCTCAGCTTCACTAAAATGAGCAAATTCAGTCCGCTTCTTCCACAAATCTTCTCGATTAATCCATTCCTGCAGAACTTCGAGATCGGCTGCGGACATGGGCCCTGCTTCGGGCGGCATCTTTAATTCTCCGGAGTGGGCAGATGCCAGGAACAGAATGCTTTCTTCGGGCTTCCCGGGGACCACTGCCGGCCCCCTTTTGCCTCCCTTCAATAGAGTCTCCCTTTTTCGCATGTCCAAGCCGGCGGTTTGAGCCTCTCCGTGACAGGCCAGGCAATCGCGGGCCAATATCGCTCTCGCTGATTCCTCGAGTGTCGCCTCGGATTGCGAGAAGCCCGAGAGCAGGCAGGAGCCCAGACCCATGAGCGCCAACAGCGCCAAACAAGTCTTGAAATAAGACTGATCCCTTCGCATCTTACCGTCCCCTTGAAGCCTCGAGCGTACACAAAATGACGGATCACTTGTGACGCATAATGCTCATCCGTAGCCGTGGGGTTGCGAATGAGTTTTTCTGACCAACTATCGGCACTTTACCTGGCCTCTATGTGAAAACACAAGACCATGGGCCCCCCGGTCAGTGAGTCTACTTTAGGTTGGCGTTTACTGGTATACGTGTGTCAGGATTCATCATCGGAGGAGTGAGTCACTCAGGGTATATCGGGAACTTCGCAAGGGAAGCACTCGTGCGATCGAGATGCGGTTGGCCTTATCCAGCCAGAATGATTATCTGCGGTTTTTTATCGTGGCTTTCCCTAAGCACGGTCACCCCCAGCCCGGAACGTTACGTGGCCATCGACAACGTCTGCGCCTGGCCTAATCTGACGTCGATGGACGACGGCACTATCATAGCCACCATCTTCAATCAGCCCTATCACGGAAGGGGCGTCGGTGATGTGGAATGCTGGGCCAGCGAGAACGGGCGACTCTGGAAATTGCGAGGAACTCCGGCCCTTCATGAACCGGGAAGCAACCGGATGAACGTAGCGGCAGGAAGGGCGCACGACGGGTCGCTGGTGGTGCTGGCTTCCGGGTGGGGAGGCAAGGACTTCCGGGAAAAGATTCTGCCCGTCATGGTGTCTCGATCTTCCGACGGCGGGCGCACCTGGCTTCGGTCCTACTCGGTCAGGCTACCGGCGAAACTCGATTTCTTGATTCCTTTTGGAGACATTGTCCGGCTACCCGGCGAGCAGCTGGCCGCGAGCTTCTATCACGAGACGCAAACGGCGGCGACGGCATATTTGCTGCTCAGTCCAGATGATGGGCGAACCTGGGGAAATGCCGTTATCCTGGCGCCGGCGAATTACAATGAAACCGCTTTGCTGCGGCTGCGATCCGATCGGTGGCTGGCTGCAGCGCGAACCCATGAGAACGCCCATTTGGCTCTGTTCGTTTCCGAAAACGAAGGGCAGAGTTGGTCCGAGTCCGGCCTTCTGGCCCTTCCCGGGCATCACCCTGCCCATCTTCTCCAGTTAGCGGATGGGCGCATCCTGCTCACCTACGGCATTCGCAAAAAGGGCCATCACGGGATCGGTTACCGAATCAGCGAAGACGAGGGCCGCACCTGGAAGGCTCCCACCCGGATCGTCAACCTCGAGGAAACTACGGATGGAGGCTATCCGGCAACCGTGCAGTTTTCCGACGGGGCTCTACTGACCGCCTACTACGCCAACCGCATCCCCCAGCACCGGCGATACCACATGGGCGTCGTGCGTTGGGCTGTTCCATCGATAGAGGCCCGGACGCTGGCAGAAGATGCCGACCATAAAGGAATAAGTTGAAGACTGAGGGATGGAGCCTAGGAGCCTAGACCAGCCGGCAGACCCAGCCGCTGCGAGCATCACTGTGCCAGGTCACCCCCTCCCATATGCTCATACCGTGGGGTTCTGGATCCTCCTGGCTCAATTGGATCTTGGCCAACAGCTTCCCATTTAACGGATCCATCTTGTAGATGGCCCGGTCGTTGCTTTCCACGCACCAAAGGTAGCCCTTGTGCCAGGTCATCCCATGTGGCCGCGTTCCCGGCGCCGGAATGCTGTGCACGACCTTACCTGTGTCCGGTTCGACCTGATAGATGGTGACCGAAGGTGGCACTGCGATCCAGTACTTGTCGTCCACCCATTCGAGGCCGTGGGCACCGGTTAGTCGCTTACCCGGGCGCGGCTGTCCGACTCCGGGGGTGTCAAACGAAGCAACAGTTCTCCCGGTTTCGGGGTGCACCTTCAATGTCTTGAGACCAAAAGTCGAAGCGACCCAAAGGGCTCCGTCGCCATAGGTGATGCCGCTGCCGTGAGTTGACTCGGTCTGAATTTCCTTCAGTATTGATCCATCCTTGTACCGTACGTACCTTGTACGCCTTGTTTGGATCCACCTGATCGAGGATCCACAGGCCGTCACTGACCGCTTGCAACCCGTTGGGCATCTCACCAGGAGCGCGGAACGCCCTTTCGAGACGCTTGGGAATGACTGGCAACTTCTCTTTCTCATCGGTCCCCGATACCAGCGCCCGCCAATTCATCTCGGACCCTGCAAGCACTCCCAGGAACAGTCGTCTGGAAACATTGGCTTCTATTGGCATGAAAACCTCCTTTCCCCCCGGGGGTCCTTTAACCTTACCTGGTTTTCTTCCAGTTTTCTAACGGAGAAATCCAGCTTTCCGGACAGCAAACGATAGAGGGATTTGAACACTTGTCCCTCCGCTTCAGGGCTGATAGGTTTTGCCCATCCGCCGGCGCCGGTCCCGACATCGGTATCCAGGAAATCTATCCGGACGCTGTCGCCGAACGGGGAGGAGTCTGATCGTGAAAGAACCACCGAATCAACGAAGTTTCCTGCGCCGGATGGCTCTAGCAGCCCGTGGTGAAAGTCGAGGATAAGGGGTCACACAGCGACACTAGACGTGCCCCCATGGCAATGGGGAAAAAGAAACGTCGACAGCAAGAAGACCTGTGGGTCGCCACCAGTGAGCTGCCCCGCACCGCCGGCCATCCCTTCTACGAAAGACTGAATGGCCTTTTCAACGAACACGGTTTTGACGACTTCGTGGAGGGACTGTGTGCGAAGTTCTATGCAGACAAGATGGGGCGACCGAGCCTGGCTCCGGGAGTGTACTTTCGGCTGCTGCTGGTGGGGTATTTCGAAGGGATCGGATCGGAACGAGGAATAGCCTGGAGAGCAGCTGATTCTCTGGCACTGCGAGAGTTTCTGGGATTGAAACTGAGCGAGTCGCCGTCTGATCACTCCACGATCTCCCGAACCCGGCGACTGATCGATGTGGCTACCCACGAAGCAGTCTTTGACTGGGTACTGAAGCGGATCGGGGCGAGCGGCCTGCTGCGGGGCAAGACGATCGGCATCGATGCCACTACGCTGGAAGCGAATGCAGCGCTGCGCAGCATCGTGCGCCGGGACAGCGAGCAGGGGTATGAAGAGTTTTTGATGGAGCTGGCGAAAGCCTCCGGGATTGAGACGCCGCGACGGGAAGATCTGGCCAAACTGGACCGCAAGCGCACGGGCAAAGGATCGAACCGGGTTTGGAAGCACCCGCATGATGCGGATGCGCGGATTACCAGAATGAAGGACGGGCGGACGCACCTGGCGCACAAGGCGGAGCATGCAGTGGATCTGGAGACCGGAGCGATTGTCTCGGTGACGGTACAGGGAGCCGATCAAGGGGACACGCAGACCATGGTGAAGACCCTGACGGAAGCGGTCGAGAAGGTGGAACAAGCGCTGCCGGAGGGACGAGGCATCGAAGAGGTGGTGGCCGACAAGGGGTATCACAGCACGCAGCGGATGGTGGACCTGGATGCGGTGGGACTGCGCAGCTATGTGAGCGAACCGAGGCGAGGGAAGCGACGCTGGCGAGGAGACCGGCAGGGGCAGGAAGCGGTGTATGCGAATCGGCGGCGCATCCGGGGAGAGCTGCAGCAGCGGCTGCTGCAGCAACGAGGAGAGCAGCTGGAGCGACCCTGTGCGCATCTGTACGGGAGCGGAGGGATGAGACGGCTGCATGTACGGGGACATGAGAATGTGTTGAAGCGACTGCTGATCCAGGTGAGCGCCTTCAATCTGGGGATGCTGATGCGTCAGAGCCTGGGTGTGGGAACGCCGCGGGGTCTGCAGGGGCGGATTTGCGCCCTAATGCTACTGATTTTGTCGCTGTTCAAGCGTCTTAAGGGCCTGTTCGGACTGATTCCGGCTGCTTGGCCCGAAAAACCCACCTCAGCGACCCCTTCGCTGCTTCCACCGGTGGGTACCACCTGAGCTCAGAAAACGTACTTCCACCACGGACTGCTAGGGGCCGGGCTTCCCAGCTTACTGACGGGGGTGGCTCTCGAGAAGCTGCGATCCGCTTGGTTCGGTGAGCAGGGGACGGAAGAGGCGAATCAAAACACCATCCCCGGCAGCCGATCGGCGCGACATCATCGTCTAGCGGGATCGCTTCGCCTACTGCTCCCACGTCTGCCTGGCTCGAATGGACGAAGAAATGAAATTTGAGAGATTTTTCAACGCGGAGGGGGGAAGATGATTCAAGCCAAACTCGATTACCGTGACTGCGATCGGGAGGTCTGGGAAGAGGAACTGGCCGATTTCGTCCCCGATCGCATCTTGGACGCCCACGTCCATTTCTTCCGGCGGTCGGATTTGAACCAGCCTCACCCGCCGGCTCGCAACCGCCCAGACGTGGGCCTTTCGGAGATAAATGCCTGGGCCAAGGTGCTCTATCCAGGGCGCCGCATGCAGTACCTGATATTGGGAACGCCTCTGCCAGGGACCGACCCCACCCGACACACGCAGGGCGTCAGGGATCAGATTCAAGGCGTGCCCGGCATCCGTTACCACCGGATGGTCACGCCCTCCTGTCAGATCGAAGACATCGAGCGCGATCTCGAGAACCCCCAGTTCACCGGCCTGAAACCCTACCGCACCTTCTCGGTGACGGGCGACATCGCCCAGTGCCGCATCCACGAGTTTCTGACCCACCAGCAGATGGAGTTCGCCCACCAGCATAGCCTGTGGGTGACGATGCACCTTTCCCGCTTCCACGGCTGCGCGGATCAGCACAATCTGGACGATCTGGAGGAGTACACCACCAAGCGCTATCCGAGGATCAAGTGGCTGCTGGCCCACTGCGCACGCAGCTTCACCTACTGGCCCATCCGCCAGGCGGTGGAGAGGCTGCGCGATTTGCCCAACATCTACTACGACACTTCGGCGGTGACGGACGTACGACCCTACATCACGCTGCTCACCAAGGAAGACCCCGGGCGCATCTTCTGGGGCTCCGACGGGGTGGCAGCGGCTTTCTTTCATGGCCACTACGCGGCCCTGGGCCGCTCCTGGCAGCACTTTGACGCGGACGAGAGCGAGCTGCAATTCCCGCACTGCGACGGGCGGCCCATCCTGGCCGTCTACGAGCAACTGCTGTCGCTGCGGGATGCGGCCGAGATTGCCCAACTCTCCCAGGACCAGATCGAAGGCATCTTCTGGCGCAACGCCGCTACCGCTCTGGGACTGTCCGAAGACGAGGGCGCCACCAACGATTAGTCCCGTCGGACCCTTTTTAATTATCCTCGGCTCTCTCGGCCAGGAGGGCCTTAGGTGCATCTCTATCCAAAATCGGTTCCATTCAGTTTACAGACTGTGAGGTCTATGGCCGCCCCCGGCTCGATAATGGTCCGAGAATCACGGGCCGGAATGCCCGTACCACGTGGGATCGATGAAGTTGCTGTTCAGGCTTGACTGGGCTGAGCGTAGACGTCCGGAACCTCGTCGAGCAGCACGCCTTTTTTCAAGTAGTGGCTGATCTTGGCGAAAGCGGCGGCGCGAGGGTCGTGTGTCACCATCACAATCGTCTTGTCGAAATCCCGGTTTAAGGCGTCCAGCACCTTCAAAATCTAGCGGGCGGATTCCGCATCCAGACCACCGGTGGGTTCGTCGGCCAGAATGAAGGTGGGGTCGGTGACGATGGCCCGAGCGATGGCGACCGCTCACCCCCAGGAGCAGAGATTCACTCAACAACAGCGATAGGATCTGAACCTTCCGGAAACCCCACGCCTTTAGAATGCCGATTTCCCGCACCCGCTCGCGGATGGACATGGCCATGGTATTGGCCTCTACTAGGATGACGGAAAAAATCACGGCCATACAGATTCTACTGATCAGAAACTGGACGTTTCCCAGCATGGAGATGAATCCCATGATGAACGCCTTCTCGGTTTCCGTCTTGGTGGGGGAGATGGAGTTCTGAAACAGCTGATCCACGTTTTCGGCGATGGTGGGTACCAGTTCCGGCGAGGCGGCCCGGATCGAATAGGTCCCCGTAAATCCCCTATCCCCCATGGCTTCGTTGAAGTAGTCCCAGTGGAAATACACCCCGCCACCTTCATCGCCACCACCTTCGTAGATGCCTCGGATCTTCAGTTCCACCTGGGTCGAGAAGAGATTGCTACGGATGTGAATCGTCTGGCCCACCTTCCAGTCGAAACGCTCTGCTACTACCTTCCCCACCAGCGCCCCGGCGCGATCCTCGAGAAAGGCTCCCTTCTGCTCTGCAGGCAGGACCACGCCTGGGTCGACCTGAAAGAACTGGTCTGTGTCGACCGCAAACTGTGCCAACAGGACGTCGGTCCCCTCTTGGTTGTAGACGTCACCAAACCACATCGAACCGATCACGGCCTCGACTCCTTCAACCGCGGCAATTTTCTCGCAGTACGATTTGGGGATGGTATTGAACAAGGAAATCTTGTGCCGCACGATCAGCCGGAGCGCGGACTCGGGGGTCTCGGGTGGGCTAGTCAGCTCGTTAAGCAGCGTGATCAGGGTGGCCACCAGGAATACCGAGACCCCGATGCTGCTCACCGTCAAGAAGGTCCGCAGCTTGTTGCGGAACAGATTCTTGGCCAGTAGTCTCAAGAATTTCATGACCCGCCTCTCGACCCAGTTTAATTCGAAGGTCCCCGCTTTGACCACTGCAGCCGGTCTCCGATCCGGCCAAGCAGGCCAAGCTGTTCGACGAGCTGACCGGGGTGCAGATCGACCCGGGAGCTCAGGACCGGCCTTCTGCACCCTTTCTGGATGATTGGACCTACTTTCTGTGCGACCTCTTCCGCATCACCAAGGCAGAGGTGGGTATCAAGGGACGCAATCTG
The DNA here is from genome assembly GCA_965205565.1 of Acidobacteriota bacterium. Lineage (GTDB taxonomy): Bacteria > Acidobacteriota > UBA6911 > RPQK01 > CBDBID01 > CBDBID01. The sequence goes on along the minus strand of CBDBID010000043.1, from coordinate 153,516 downwards.
TTTTGGGATTATCTCTACACCGCACTCCTGCTGGAGCCTTCCCATCATACCCACCAAAACCCGATCCACCCGAGGCTGAAGTTGCTCCGCAGAAAAGCCTGGTGCTATTCTGGACCGTGATGATGAAGCAGGTCTATCTGGACAACAATGCTACTACCGCCTTGGATGCGCGGGTTTGGGAGGCCATGCTGCCCTATTACCGGCAGGACTTCGGCAATGCTTCCTCGATCCACGGCTGGGGGCAGAGGGCGCGCGCCGCAGTGGAGGAGGCACGCCAAAAGGTAGCCGACCTGATCGGAGCCAGCTCCCGAGACATCGTTTTCACCAGCGGAGGAACGGAGTCGGACAACACAGCTCTGCAGGGTGTGGCCGCGGCGGCCCGCTCGCGGGGGAACCACATCATCACCACGGTGGTGGAGCACCCGGCCGTCCTGCGAGCCTGCGACCGTTTGGAAGAGAACGGGTTTCGCATCACCCGCCTTCCCGTCGATCCGGACGGCCTAGTCGATGTGCAACGCTTGGAAGGGGCCATCGACCAGGAAACCATCCTGATCAGCGTGATGCATGCCAACAACGAGATCGGCAGCATTCAGCCCATCCGGGAGATCGCTTCGCTGGCCCGCCAGCGAGGGATTTTGTTTCACACCGATGCGGTGCAGTCAGTGGGCAAGATTCCGGTGGACGTAGAATCGCTGGGCGTGGACCTGCTCTCGCTGTCGGCGCACAAGATCCACGGTCCCAAAGGTATGGGAGCCTTGTACGTGCGACAGGCTGTGGAAATGACTCCCCTGCTTTACGGTGGATCCCAGGAGCGGAGCCGGCGGGCGGGAACGGAAAACGTACCGGGCATCGTGGGCTTGGGAGTTGCCTGTAAACTGGCCGGTCAAGCACTGGAGGATTTTGACATGGGCGTGTGTCAGCTCCGCGATCACCTCGAAGAGGGGATTCTCGAAAGCATTCCCCACACGCTGCTCAACGGGGGCCGCACCCACCGGATGCCCCACGTCACCAACATCAGCTTCCGGTACGTGGAAGCCGAGGCCCTCCTGATCTCACTCGATTTTCAAGGCATTGCCGTGTCTACAGGCTCTGCCTGCTCTTCGGGGACGCTGGAGCCCTCTCCTGTCATCCTGGCGATCGGCCGGCGCGGGGATGCGGCCCAGGGAGCGCTTCGCTTCAGTCTGAGCCGGATGACCAGGGACGAAGACATCGATTACACGCTCTCCATCCTGGGTGAGACGGTGACGCGGATGCGAGAACTCTCGCCTCTTCCCCAAAGAGGCTGAGTCGTGTACAGCGCGCGCGTCCGAGAACTCATCCAGGAATTGCCCAACCGCGGCACCATGGCCGACGCCACCCACATCTCCGAGGTGGAGAACCCTGCCTGCGGCGATCGGACTCACCTCTACCTTCGGGTGGAGAGGGGACGCATCGTCGACTGCCGCTTTCAGACCTACGGCTGCCCGGGGGCGATCGCGGCGACTGCCGCCCTCACCCTGCTCTGCAAAGGCAAGACCGAAACCGAATGCGCGGAATTGGACCGCGAGGCTCTGCTCGAATTCCTGCAGGGGCTTCCCTCACACAAGCTGCACGGCCTCGATCTGGCCCTGGACGCCTTGCGGCAGGCCCTGGCGGGTCCCCATCCGGCCGATCCTTGAGTGGATCCGGCGATTACAGGTTCGGATTTTCCAGACCACCAACAGACCACGCATTTTTTGGGATCGCGCATTCGACCTCAAGGCCACTGTGTGTAAGCGAGGATACACAGGACTTTCAGCAGTGATAGGCTCACCTATCAGGGAGCGTCGGCGAAGTTGAGTGGCACGAGTCGGTGCTTCTTCAGGGAAGTGTTGTTGACTGTCTCCAGCAGCTCCACAACCCGTGATCCTGCCTGGCTTTCCCCTGCCTTTTCTGACATCACACATGTATGACGCAGAGCAAACGCTCCTCTCGCTGCTGTCCCAACCCCGATTGCTCCTTGAGAGACCGGGCCGGCAAAGGCAACATCATCCGCCATTCCGTCTACACCACGACACAGGGCAGACGGCGGCGCTACCGCTGCAAACACTGCGGTCGGACCTTCTCGTCCACTCACGGCACGCCTTACTATCGACTGCATAATCCCAGGTCCCTGTTCGATGAAGTCGTCCGTATGTGTGTCCATGGTATGGGGATCTCAGCCCTGGCGCGCATCAAGCGGATGGCTTGGGGTACCCGTCGCCCGCTGGCTTGAATTGGCGGCCACATATGCTGCCCAGTTCAACGATCGGATGCTGAAAGGCTTCGTCATCCGTGAACTCCAGACCGACGAGATCAGGACTTTCATTGGAGCAAAGAAGAGGGCGATCTGGGTACTGACCAGCCTGGAAGTTTGGTCCAGACTCTGGATCTCCGTCGAGATCGGCCGTCGTCACTTCCTAAACATCAAGAGAGTGATGCTCGACACCCTGCAGCGAGGCCGTGTTGAACGCCGCTTCCTGTTTGCCAGCGATGGTTTCGAGATGTACGAGTGGGCGGCGAAAAGGCTGCTCTTAGGAGTCTGTATCTACGGTCAAGTGATCAAGAAGAGCCGAGAGAATCGGGTAGTTCGGGTCGATCGTAGATTGCTGCTCGGAACACCGGCGGAACTGGAGGAAGCACTGTTTCATTCCGAGGATTCCAGCACCCTGAACACAAGTTTTGTAGAGCGCCACAATCTGACCATCCGCCAGGGGTGTTCCTATCTTGGCCGTCGCACACCCTGTCACGCCCGACGTACAGAATTCTTGGAAGGCCAGGTGGCCCTGCTCATGGCCTATTACAACTTTCTGCGACCGCACAGTGCTTTGAAGTTCGGCAAGACGCGAAGGACTCCAGAGATGCAGGCTGGACTGGCTAAAAAGAGGCTCTCCTCCCGGGACGTATTCACCAGCCAGGTGGCGTCCTCTTTATTTTTCTTGATAGTGGTTGTCGCACGGTACGCTAGGTTGGATCTCAGGTCTCTCCAGTTCCGGCACTGGAGGGAGGATGGCTCAACAACACTTGCTTGAAGAAGCACCGAAATTGGATCCGAGTACGCTCTTTCTGGAGAGCTTCACGCAGCGACAGGACAGCCGGATGGACAGACCCTGGGTTGCCAAAAAGCCCACCGACTCGCGTTGTCCGACGGCCCCGGAACTTTTTTCGATCAGCTCTATAAGCGCATGGTCCTCGCGGGCCAGGTCGGCTTCCACTTCCTTCAGACGCCTCAGTTGCGAGACATCCAGACTGCTTCACTGAAACACCGCTTGGGGAATTCTCCTTTGCCGTTGCCACCGCTTCCCCTCCAGTGTCCATGTTAGAGCAGCGTCGAAAATGGCATCCCTCAACGAAGGCTGACGAGCAAAGAAATCTAGCTCAATTCAAAAAACTCCGAGCTGGTAAGCGAGAACAGCTCCGAGGGCTTTTGGCCGCTGGTAGGGGATTTCAGGCAGTCTCCCCGAGCCGTTCAGCCCTCTCAGTATCCACGGTCTCGGTCGGGCCAATGACCCAGCTTGTCTCCGAGGGCGATGTTTGGCTGGGGTTGGGTGGCGTTGGATTGGAGCGGTTACAATTTCGGTTACATTTGACACCTTTCAGGCGTCTTTTCTAGGCAAGAGTCGCTGTAAGTCATTGAAAAGACTGGCGCGCCCGGCAGGATTCGAACCTGCGACCTACGGATTAGAAGTCCGTTGCTCTGTCCAGCTGAGCTACGGGCGCTCAAAGGGTTTCCGATAATTATCGCATTCCTGTGTGAGACTTGCCCCTCGCCTGTTCGAGCACCTCGACTGCTCTTCTTTCAGAATCGCCAACGGTGTGCAGGTAGATCTCCGTAGCCGATCCGTTCTTGTGCCCCAGGATTTTCTTAATCGCAGTCTTCGGAACACCGTTGTCGTCTACCTTCTCGCCCTCTACTCTAAATTACGAGAGATGAAGTGTCTCAACTATATTGGCACGGAGGGACCCCTTGCTCAGCAGCCTTCCTGTACCACTTGACTGCTTCCTTGTAGTCCCGGGGGACTCCTGCGCCAAAGTCGTACATGGTCCCCAGAAAATATTGGGCCTTGGCATCACCTCGGTGAGCACGACGAAGCAGTTCTTCGGATTTCTTACTTTGGGAATAACCGCCTGCCCCAAGGATCACCAGTACTAGAAAGAAGAGCAGCCTGCGTAGGGTGGCCATGAGCGAACCTCCAGCAAACGGCAGATACTACGGCTTAGGGTGCGCAGTCACGGGTGATGCTAGCACTGGGGAGGAGGACGGACAAACCGGAGCTAGGGATAGGGAAGGCTTACCAAAGGGTATTTAGGGCGTTGTCAAGTTGAGCGGCGGTCAGCGACAATTTCGGGATGGAATCACTCTACAGAGGTCACCGCTTTCCGCCTGAAATCATCAGCCGCGCCGTTTGGCTTTATCACCGCTTCACTCTCAGCTTTCGAGACGTGGAGGATCTTCTGGCCGAGCGTGGCATCATTGTCTCTTATGAGGCAATCCGCTTCTGGTGTCTGAAGTTTGGACCAGAGTACGCCCGAACCCTCCGAAAGAAACAGGGGCGACTCGGCGATATCTGGCATGTGGACGAGTTGTTCGTGAAGATTCAAGGACAACAACTCTACCTCTGGAGAGCGGTTGACCAGGACGGCGATGTTCTCGACATTCTGGTGACGAAACGAAGAGACAAGCGGGCCGCTAAGCGCTTTTTTCGCAAAGTATCAAAGGCTCAAGGAAAACCGCCGTGGAGACTGATCACGGACAAGCTAAAGAGCTATCCCGCCGCGCACCACGAAGTCTTCCCTTCAGTTGAGCATCGAACCGGTCAGTACGAGAACAACCGGGCTGAGGTCTCGCACCAACACACCCGCGAGAAGGAGCGTCAAATGCGACGATTCAAATCAATTGCCCAGACCCAACGGCTATTGGCTGTCCACGGTCCCGTTCAGAATCTGTTCCGCGTTGGTCGACACCACCTGAAAGCGGTTCATCATCGTCTCCTTCGCGACCGGGCTTTCGATGGCTGGAGAGAGGCGACTTGTGCCCGCTGAGAAGAAACTAGGCTGGAGTGTATTGCGTCTCGAACTGGCGGTCAGCTCGATAACTTGACAACCTCGTTAGAGCTAAGTGCATTCTTGGCTCGCGCCTTTCGCGGCGAGCCCCACCCTCTTATCAAGTTCCGCAGAAGGTCCGATAGCATCCGAAGCTCGCTGGCGCAGGCGATGCATAAGCTTCTAGCCCTTCCTTCTCGTCGAAGGGGTTCTCGAGAACCTCGAGCAGAGTCTCGAAGGGTTCGAGTGTTTGACTCTCCACCGCAGCCGTCAGGGCTTCTTCGACCTCATGATTCCGGGGGATATAGATTGGGTTCACCCGGTTCATGGCCTTGGCACGCTCTTCGGCGCTCACGGCCTCGCGGGACAGCCGTGCCCGCCAGCGCTCCACCCACGCGTTGTATGAGGAGGGATCGTCCAGAAGAACCCGTAGCGCGGCATCGTCACCCTGGCCGGCATCGGAAAGCCGGCGGAAGGCAAGCGTATAGTCGGCGTTCTGTCCCTCTAGCACGGCAAGAAAACCGTTCGCCAAATCGAGGTCGTCATCGTCCGAGTCGACTAACCCCAGCTTGGCACGCATTCCGTCGAGCCAGTGCGCCACGTAGTGATTGGTGAAACCGTTGACGGCGTCGCCGGCGAGTTGGATCGCACGATCTGTGTCGGCATCGATCAGCGGGAGGAGCGTCTCGGCCAGCCGGCCGAGGTTCCAGCGCGCGATCAACGGCTGCTTGCCATAGGCATAGCGGCCGTGCGTGTCGATAGAGCTGAAAACCGCGTCCGGATCGTAGGCATCGATGAACGCGCACGGCCCGTAGTCGATCGTCTCTCCTGAGATTGCCATGTTGTCGGTGTTCATCACGCCGTGGACGAAACCAACATGCATCCAGCGCGCAATCAGTACCGCCTGGGAGTCGCGCACGGCCGCGAGAAAACCGAGGTAAGGGCTATTTGAGTCACGAAGTTCAGGATAGTGGCGCGCGATGCTGTAGTCGGCGAGTTGCTTTACCTTCTCCACCTCGCCGCGCGAGGCGAAGAACTGGAAGGTACCAATTCGTATGTGGCTGGCTGCGACACGGGTCAGCACAGCTCCCGGAAGCGCCTCGTCCCGGAGGATCTGCTCGCCGGTCGTAACGCCTGCGAGCGCTCGAGTGGTAGGGATCCCGAGGGCGTACATCGCTTCACTGATTAAGTACTCTCGCAATACCGGACCGATCGTGGCCTTGCCGTCTCCTCCGCGCGAGAAGGACGTACGACCTGAGCCCTTGAGTTGGATGTCGCGACGCCTGCCGGTACGGTCAAGTACCTCACCCAGAAGCAGCGCACGACCGTCGCCGAGCCGTGGTACAAAACCGCCAAATTGGTGCCCGGCGTAGACCTGGGCCAGCGGGCTAGCGCCTTCAGGGGTTTCGTTACCCGCGAAGATCGCCGCACCATGGTTGGAAGTGAGAACGTCTGGATCGAGGCCTAGCTCTACGGCAAGACCGCGGTTCAGTTTCAAGAGGCTCGGATGCGGCACCTCGACTGCCCTCGACGGCACATAGAAGCCTCGAAGCTCCCGCGCGTACGTGTTGTCGAAGTCGAATCCACCACTCACCATCAGACCCTCCGCGAGGAACGTGCCGAGCTCCGGCTTCCCCTCACCGTGTTACCCCGTTGGCGCCGACCAGGTGAGTACGGCAAACGGCTGTGCCGGACCGATGCGCTCCACCTGGGTGCTCGTCGGTTGCCAGCTGACTTAGATTGGGAATGACGGGTTTTGGCCGAACTCGGACGTGCCACCAAATTCAGATTAGCATGATCTGCACTTCCGCTTCTAGGCGAAAGCGACCGTTCGATTTCGATCAAATCGGACACTGTCTGTAAGATCGGGTGCTCACTGTCACAATTTGGCAGGCCGGAACGTTTGCGGTAGCCGCGCAGATAGTTAGGGAGCTTGTTGGACACGAAAACATTTGCAGGTTATGCAACCAGAATACGACTTGAAGAAGCCGGTCAAAGACCGGGAAAGCTGCCGAAGAAGGCAAGGTCTTGGGCTAGCCGAGGCCGTACTCTATCGACCCTTTAATCCCATGATAGTACGGGTGGAGCAAAGACAACCTGTTGAGAACTGAGTTTCTCTGGCCGCTACCACCTTGATCCCCACTCCCTGGGTCGCCTTGATTCTGTCCTAGCGGCAAGACGGCGCTGAGGGGGAAGGAATGACCGCCATGAGATCTTTCTCAGTTGTCCCGCATTCACCATATGGGACACGATAAATGCTTCCTTTTATCGATGTACGACGCTATAAATAAAGGAGATATGGCGCATGAATGGAGCAAGAAATGGCCGACCCAAAGGGTGAAGGTATGAAGCTCGGTTTTGATGGCAGTTTGAGGCTTGAGTTTCATGGGGCAAAGGTCACTTCGGATGCCGGACTTCTGGCCTATCGGGATCTGGATGAAGCCCTGGGAGCGGAAGCGGGCGAGCAAACGTTGAGCGACTCGTTGCTCAAGGTGAAGGTGTACGGTCTCCTCGCTGAGGACGCCGACATCCTCGAAGACGACCGGCCGGATCGGTGCCTCACGACGCCACTCGGTAAGCTTCTGATCCGTCTTGCGAGGTGCTCGCAGTGTGTCCAGTGTCGCAGCCCAACTGGCGTCGGTCCCGGCGCGCCGGTCAAGGGGGGGGAAGGTCCAAACCGGCGAGCCATCCTCGTCACTGGTCTCTGCGAGGGGCTCTGCACCCAGCAACTCGAGGGAGCAGGAGAGGGCGTCACGGAAGGGCTCAGGCTCAAAGTCCACCCATTTGCGGGAGCTGTCGAGGAGGTTTTGGCAGCGTTCGATCTGTACCTTCAGATCCTCTTGGCGCTCGCGGGTGGCCTCGAGCTCCTCTTCGGTAACGCGCTTGCGCTCCTCGTCGAGGTCGGCCTGGTCAATGTCGCGGGCCAGCTGACCGGCGTCGCGGTGGCGGATGCCGCCCCCGAGTCTGCGCTCGATGTCATCATCGATGACCTTCGAGAGACTGCCCAACTCCTTTTTGATGGTCTCGGTCTTTCTGACAAGGACCTCAAGTACACGGTCTTCAACACGCTGGGGGAGGACAAAGTAGTGGCAACGGACCTCGTCAGCCGGCTGCAGCTTGCGGTCGATGCGGCCGTTGCGCTGCTCGATGCGGCCAGGGTTCCAAGGCAGATCGAAGTGGAAGAGGTCCGCACAGTGAGCCTGGAAATTGAGGCCTTCGCAGGCGGCATCGGTGGCGAGCAGGATGCGCAGAGGGTCCTTTGCTGGATCGGTGTTGAACCTACGCTGAATCTCCTTACGGCTACTCCCTCTCGTCAGGCCGTCGATGACTTTAATCCGCTCCTCCGCTCGGTTAGTGCTCTCGATGGCCTGCTCGAGGATCAGTTTCAGGTAGCGCTTCGTGCCCTCGCGGTTCTCGGTGAAAATCAGTACGCGACGGTTGTTCCACTTCGGGGACGCGCCGGCCGAAACATGGCCAAAGGGCGGCAGACCTGAACACATATTCTCCCGGATCCAGTCGATGAGCCGGCGGGTCTTGGCGTCGGGCAGGTGTCGGGTCTTCTCGGCGATTTCCTGCATCTGGTCGAGGAGTTCCTGCTCTTGCTGCCAGAGGGCCTCCGTCTGCGCGTCCCGCTTTGCGCCGACCTCAGCGGCCGCGGTCACGGCCTCGATCTGAGCCGCTTCCTCGGCTTCGAGCTGCTCGGGCTGCCAATTGCCACGCTCGTCGGCGGCGTCCGGGGAAGTGGTGAAGAGAAGGGCCTCTTCCTCGACCGCTTTCGGAGCCACGGTGGGCTCCGCGCTTGCCTTCTGCCACTGGCGCACGACCGTTTTGCGGTGGACCTTCAAGCTGCGCGCGAAAGCCTCCGTGGAGGAGAGCAGCCGCTGCTGTAGTCCCACGATGAGAAGCCCTGCCGCGGCCTGGGCTCTGCGGGAGGTGATGGCGTGACGCTCTTCGCGCACTGTGCGGTATTGATCGAGAAGTCGTGACAGCTCAAGTTCTGGCGCGTCTTCGGGCAGGCCGCCAATGACAACCCGCTCGACGACACGCCTTGGAAAACCGCCCTGGACCTCGCGGATGTCCTCCTTGAGACGTCGGACCATGATGTCCTCGAGGGCCTTCTTGCCGCGAACCTTGACACCGCGGGTGAAGCGGTAGGGGTCGAGCAGCTCCAGCAGCGTCGAGAAGCTGTTGGAGTGGCCGTTGTGTGGCGTCGCGGATAGGAAAAGCCGATGCTCAAAGCGAGCGCAGAGGTCACGGATGGCACGGGTGAACTTCGTCTCGATGCCGTAGTGCCCGCCGCTCGCGGGTGCGGCGTGATGAGCCTCATCAATAATGAGTAGACTCCCCGGCAGCATGGGCCCAAGTCACTCGCAAAGAGGGTCCGCATAGGTCGCATCAATCAGGAGGTTGTGCGAAACGAGGAAGCGGCTGTGGGTTCGCCACGGATTAACGCCGAACCCGCGCTCCCGGAGCATCCTGGTCAGGTAGGTCCGATCGAGAATCTCGAACACGAGGCCGAAGCGGTCCTCGAGTTCACCCTTCCATTGCTCGATCACGGACGGGGGCACGGCGACCACGATGGTCTTGACCTTCTTGCGGAGGAGCAACTCGCGAGCGATCAGGCCCGCTTCGATCATCTTACCCAGGCCGGTGTCGGCGGCGATGAAGAGGGTTGACGCGCGGGAGACGGAGCGCCTTGCGCAAGGGCTCCATCTGGTAGGCATCGATCTTTATGCCGGCACGGAAAGGGGCCTGGAATAGGTTTGGATCGGTGGCTGTGACGCAATTCCATCGCAGCATGTGGAGGAAGGCCGCAAACTGCCGAGGAGCGTCAAAACCCTTTGCGGCAAGATCCCTCCAACCCTCTTCTTCCAGGATCCGCCGGTCAACCTCGTAGGCCCAGAACACGTCCAGGGATTGACCCTGGGCGTCGTCGTCCGCACAGGCAAGCTTGACCAGGGTTGAGTGACTTGGAGTCGTGGGCTCGACCACCTCCTCTACTAGCCACCTCCTCGAACGTACTTGGATCAGCTCGCCCACCTTCGGTGTGCGCTCAGGTAGCGATCTGTATGCCTTCGGACCGGTCAAAGGGAGCGTCTCCTGCGATCCACGGGGTATGGTCGGGATCAGCCTGTCACAATGGCTAATGACAGTCAAAAAGAGCGTCTACGACGAGCACTTCTCCAGATTTCGTGGCCCTCCAGCCTTGGGCCGTCAGCGCTTCCCTGTGTCGTGATGGGGACGTGCACGATTGTTTCCCGAAACAGGATGACTCCCAAGGGTTGGGAGTCGTCGACTATCAACTCTAAACCGGACACCTTAACTTGCTACGAACATGCGAATGACAAGTCGCTCCAGAATGACCTCAGGTTGGCTGGGGTTGGATAGAGTTGGGTCGGCGCGGTTACATTTTTGGTTACAATTGCCTGATTTCAGGCTTGTCGTGGTGGACAGGGATCTCTTTAACCTGTTGATTTGTAAGTGCCCGGGGCGGGGATCGAACCCGCACGGGGGTCACCCCCCACAGGATTTTAAGTCCTGTGCGTCTGCCAGTTCCGCCACCCGGGCTCATGCAGCCGATCCGCTGGGCGTACCAGCCGTTGCCAGTATAAAAAAGCCGTTTGCGAGCGCACAAGTTCCGCCTCGGACTCGTCCACCCCGACTTTCTCCCTCGCCCAAAGCATCACTGACCCGCTGGGTGTTCCGGGAGGTCTCTTGTGGTGCCCACGAAACGGGAGCCTTGGAGCCTTCGGGTGGTGCCGAGGAACCGACCTCTGGCCAGGAAGGACGGCTTACCTTGTCAGTAGATCCTGCACGACCTTTTTGCCAGCCACCGGGGACGAATCCTTTTCCCGCGTAAGGAGGCGAATGTTCAAGACCGAGACCATTCGCTAATATCCTGGGAAAGAGATTCCTGCCAGGCCCAGCAGTCGGAATCCAACCTACATCATTCTTTTGGAGAGGAGGCATTCCCGTGTCCATTGAGATCTTGCGCCGAGGAAGCCAGGGATCCGCTGTCAAGCGCTGGCAAAACTTTCTGCTTGGTTTGAGACACCTGAGAAAAGAGGTCAACGGAGACTTCGATCTAGAAACCGAGAGGGCCACCAAAGCTTTTCAACGCTCGAAGGATTTGACCGCAGACGGAATCGTGGGGCCCTTTACCCTGGGTGCCGCTCTGATGGCTGGCTTCGACGCCGGTTTTCAGGATTCGGTGGATGGACCCAGCGATCCGGTGCTAGTGGACAAACCGATTCTCCACCCGATCCAGTCCCGCAACCGGAAACGGATGTTCGGCGAGTTTGAGTTCTAAGCGGCTCCTACGCCGCAGAATCCGGAGGCCATCCGGATCGTGGGCGATTGGCAAGAGCGGAACATTGAAATGGTGAAGCTTCCGCAACTGAAGGGAATCTCCGTGTTCGGGAGACCCAGTTCGGGCTGACTTTCATCGCAAGGCGGTCGAGCAGTTGAAAACGCTGTGGCAGGCCTGGGAAACGGCCGGTCTTTCCGAACACATCTTGACTTTCGAAGGAAGCTACAACGCGCGCTTCATCCGCGGCAGTCGCACCAAGCTCAGCAATCATCCTTTTGGCAGCGCCTTTGACATCAATGCCAGATGGAATGGACTCGGGGCCTTCCCGGCCCTGGAAGGTCAGGAAGGGTCGGTCCGGGAGCTGGTCAACATCGCCAATGAACACGGTTTCTTCTGGGGAGGACACATTCAGGTCCAGACCCGACGGAATGCACTTCGAGGTGGCGAAACTGGTGTCGTGAGCCAACGGAATGACCTTGCCCGATGGGACCGGAAATGATATAGTTCTCGCTCAGATAAGTGTAGCGACGGGGTGGATCTCGCGCCGTTTTCGGGTGGCTGGCGCCGGCGGGATTAGGCTTTGGCCATGCGCTAGGACGCCTCGCGAGGCCGGGGTGGGAAGAATCCCGCAAGTCCATCGGGTCGCCTCCAGAGGGATTCAAACCGGCCAGACGCATGATTACCTGGCCCCGAAACCGGAAGCTCGTCTTGGTCAGCCGGTCCAGCGGCGCCATCGCTCGTCGCCTCCCGCGCACTTTGAGCCCGGAAGACTGGGATCGACCCAGGATGACCCTCGCCCGGCTGGTGCTGTCGACAATCCTGGGGAGCAGCTGCCTGTTGCCTCCTCAGGCTCTAGCCTCTCAACCCGCTGAGCCGCAGCTGCAGGCGCTTTTCCCCCTGGGAGCCCGAGCGGGCAGCAGCCTGCGAGTCGAGGTGCGGGGCAAGGCGCTGGGCGGAGTGGCTTCCGCCTGGTTTGACCGGGACGGCCTGCGGGGCGAGATCCTGAAGGTCGAATCGCTGGAAGTACCCCAGGAGGGAGAAGACTCCGCGCCACCGGAAGAGGCTGACCGCGAGTTCCGGGTGCTGCTGCAGCTGACCGTCGAGCCGGAATGCCGCCTTGGACCTCAACCCCTTCGGCTGGTCTCCGCACGAGGAATATCGAACTTACTCTACTTCCAGGTTCACGACGATCCGGTCATCGCTGAGACCGAGCTGGCGCACCACCAGCCCAGTCAGGCCCAGCACCTCCCCGTTCCCGCCGTGGTCAATGGCCGGATCGGGCGCCAGGGGGAACTGGACTACTACAGCTTTGATGTGGAGAAGGATCAGGAACTGGCGTTCGAGGTGATTCTCAGCCGGGAGGGCCTCCAGAAGGGGTTTCGCCCTCAGCTGCGGCTGGATGCGCCCGGCGGCAGCTGGTTTGACTCCCAGCAGACCACTTACCTGGCCTTTCACACCGAGATTTTCGAAGGTGACACTCCCCTCAACTCCGGTTTGAGCCACTGGTTCGACCGGAAGGGTTGCTATCTCCTGCAGGTCGGATCGGAGTGCTTCAAAGGAGGGTGGGATCACAGTTACCAGTTGCGCATCGTCCCGGTGGGGCCGGCCTCCGCTTACCTGCACCGTTTGACGGATCCCCACTGGAAGGATCGGATCTTCGCGCGCTCGCTGGGCACCAATCGTCTGAACCTGTTATGGTCTCGAACCGTGGGCACGCAGGCGTTGGCCTACACCTCTACCCGGCGCGAGGCCCTCTTGGGGGAGCGCCCAGGCGGCATTGATCGCTTGGAGGAGGCCCTCCCACAACGCCCCTCGCCGGCACCCATGCGGCTGGTTGTGGCGCCCGAGCGGGAACCCAACAACGCCACCGCCGAGGCCACCGATATCGTTCTTCCAGCATTGGTGGAGGGAACCATCGAAAAGCCCGGTGACGTCGATTACTTCCGCATGAGGTTGGAGTCGGACCAGCATCTGGCCTTCGAACTCCAGACCCTGGAGATCCGGCCGCCCTACTTCAACCCCCGCTTGGAGATCCGCGACGCCAGCGGCCGCGTGACGATCAACAACATCCAGCGCATGGAGTCCCTGGGAGATTCGGGCAGCTGGGACCTCAAGGCGATCGAACCGAAGATCATCGAGACCTTCGAGCAGTCCGGTGATTACATCCTGCAGGTGCGGGACGCGACCGCCCGTGCCGGAGGCCCCAAATACCGGTACCGGCTCCTGGTTCGAGAACAAATTCCTCACGTCGGCGAGGTCACGATAGAGACCCTGAGAAGGGGCTTCGAGGACGTCCGAATCGATCCCTATCGCATCAACCTGAGGCAGGGCATGGCCACCACCCTGTACGTGACCACCCGGATTGAAGAGATCGACGCCAGGGTGACGGAAGGCGGCGGCGAGCGGGACTTTGGCAACGGAGCCGGAGAGTTGGTCTTGCTGGTGGAGGGCCTTCCGCAAGGGGTACAGGCCTTGATGGGAACCGCCATCGAAAACAAGCGAACGCCCCGCGACTTCACCTTCAAGAGATACAGCTTTCTCCCGGATATCCAGAAGATCACCATCTTCCTGCAAGCCGAATCGCATGCCCCACTCACGCCGACGCCACATCGGATGCAGATCTTCGCCCAACCCCTGATCCAGGGCAGACCAGGCGCCCGATTGCTGGTCGCCGAAATGCCTCTAATGGTGGTTCAGGATGCGACTGATCCGGAGAGCCAATTGAGGCAGAGTTCCGGGAGTCTTGCAAAGTGATCGAGAGTCTGTCGAGCCCCGGGATGAGACCGGGGAAAAGGGGTCAGATCGATGAAAAATCCGGACAGATCGAGGAAAACCGCTCTGGCAGCACCGCTGGCAGTGATGCTGGTGTGGTGTGGCGGTACCCATCTGGCGTTCTCTGCCGCAGCGGAGTCCACCCAGAAGATGACTCCCACCGCTCTTCCTCCGGCCTCCCAAGTGAACTCGTTGCGACTCGTTCCCCAGCAACCCACGTTGTGGGGAGCCCAGGCCTCCCAGCGCTTCCTGATGCTGGCCACCTATGAAGACGGTTTGGAACGGGACGTAAGCTCTGAGAGTGAGTGGAACCTATCGACGCTGGACGTCGCTCAACTAGAGACCGGCGTCACGCTGCTGGCTTTGTCCAACGGCGAAGTGGACCTGATCGGGAGCTTCGCCGGCCATACCGCACGGATCCGGGTGCGGATCCAGGGGATCGAGGAGAACCGACCCTTTGGTTTCGCCCGGGATATCGGCGGGATCTTCACCAAGAAGGGCTGCAACAGCAGCGATTGTCACGGAGGTGTCAAAGGTCAGGGCGGCTTCAAGCTGTCCGTCAATGCCCTCTTTCCCAAAGACGATTATCACTGGATTGTGCAGGGCGGCACCTATGAGGTGATGACGGCGGAATCCGACGAGCCCAAGACCCCGCGCGTCCACCTGCAAGAGCCCGAACAGAGCCTGCTGCTGCAGAAGGCCACGGCTGCCGTCCAGCACGGCGGTGGGCAGCGCTTCAGCCAGGATTCGACCGATTATCGGACCCTCCTCAACTGGATTCAAAGTGGCGCTCCCTACGGGGCGGAGGACGGGGAGAAAGCGGTCCGGATCGAAAGGCTGGAGATTGTCCCGGCTGAGGCGGTCCTGGACTCCCAGGGATGTCGCCAGCTTCTGGTCAACGCCCACCTCTCCAACGGGAGGCGAGAGGACATCACCGATCAGGTTCTCTATGAGTCCAACGATTACGAAGTCCTGGATGTCAGCGAGGATGGCCTGGTGAGCGCCAAGCAGATCGGCGAGACGGCCATCATAGTCCGAGCAGCGGGCCATGCCGCCAGCGCTCGTTTCGGAGTCATTGCCGAGTCGGTGGCGGACTTCCCGGAGGTGGAACCCAGAAACCTGATCGATGAGCACGTCTTCGCCAAGCTCCGCAAGTTCAACATCCTTCCGTCGCACCTGTCGAGCGATGGCGAATTTCTGAGGCGGGCCTGCCTGGACGTCACCGGCACCTTGCCTCCGCCGGAACGGGTGCGGGAGTTCCTGAGCGACCAGGATCCCCGAAAACGGGACCAACTCATCGAAATTCTTCTTCCACTCGCCCGAATATGTCGAGTACTGGACCTATCGATTCAGCGAACTATTCCGCGTCTACAGCGGAGCCACCTTGAACGTGGAGCACGCCCAGCGCTACGAGGATTGGATCCGCCGCAACATTGCTCAAAACCGTCCCTACGACCAGCTGGCTCGGGAGCGCCTGACGGCCCAGGGTTTCGAGCCGGCCAGTTCTCATTACTGGACGTTTCGGGATCTCACTCCGGTGGAAGCCATTACCACCGAGCAAGTCCGGGTCTTTTGGGGCCGCCGGCTGGGCTGCGCCCAGTGTCACAATCACCCCTTCGAAAACTGGAGCCAGGATCAGTTCTGGGGGCTAGCAGCCTTCTTCGGCAACATGACGCGGGTGCGGGATGTGACCCAGGTCCGGGGTCCCTACTTCGTGATCGACGATCCGGCCGGCCATGGAAAGCGCAAGGACGGGAGTCCCGCCAAGCTGATGCACCCGCGGACAAAAGAAGTGGTGACACCCCGTTTTCTGGACGGAACGGAACTGGCGGAAGAGCAGCGGGGAGATCCGCGAAAACCGCTGGCGGAGTGGATGGTCGCCTCGCCTTACTTTTCCCAAGCCATCGTGAACCGGATCTGGAGCCAATTCTTCGGCCGGGGCATCGTGGACCCGGTCGACGACTTTCGATCGACCAATCCACCCACTCACCCCGAACTCCTGGAGAAACTGGCTGCCGATTTCGTGACTCACGGTTACGATCTGCTGCATCTGATGCGCCGCATCCTGCAATCCAGGACGTATCAACTGTCAGCCAGGCCCAACGGGAACAATGGCAAAGACAGGATCAATTACTCCCGTTCGCAGCCTCGATTACTGGAGGCACCCGTCTTGCTGGACACGATTTCCCAAGTGACCGGCCTGGATTCCGAGCTGATCGTCAGGGAGGGAGAGGATGCCAGTTCCGGAGCGCCACCCGGCACTCGGGCCATCCAGTTGCTTCCCACCCTGATTCCCTCCCGATTCTTTGAGGTGTACGGCCGCAACGACCGGCGCGGCATCCCGGATCGCGGCCCCGAGCCCACCCTGCTGCAAAGCCTGCATCGGTTGGCCGGGCCCACCTACACTACCCGCCTGGCGGGTGAGGGGAGCCGAGTGGAACGGCTCATGCTAAAAGGGTTGACC
The DNA here is from genome assembly GCA_965205565.1 of Acidobacteriota bacterium. Lineage (GTDB taxonomy): Bacteria > Acidobacteriota > UBA6911 > RPQK01 > CBDBID01 > CBDBID01. The sequence goes on along the minus strand of CBDBID010000043.1, from coordinate 136,930 downwards.
GATCGGCAGATCATCGAAGATCTCTATCTGTCCGCTTTTTCACGCTTTCCGACAGAAGGCGAGATCGTCGAGCTGTAATGGATGATCAGCCAGCGGTTTCCCAGGCTGGAGGGTTATGAATCCTTGATATGGGCGCTCATCAGCTCCCGCGAGTTTGTGTACAACCACTGACCGGGAAAGGTTTTCTGGCTGAAGAGGCTTGGCCGCACCAACGGTTGCCATCCTGAGTGCCTGGGGGTAAAGTAAGGCCGGAGAAAATGAATCCAAAAAGCCGAGCCGGTTTGGTAGGTCCACTTCGACGCCGGGACTTCGTTCGGGTCGGGACGTTGGGCTACGTGGGACTCAACCTGAGCCAGTATCTGCGTTTATCGATGGCGGCCCGGCCGAAGCGCACCGCTCCTCCCAAGGCGCAATCGTGCATCCTGATCTGGCTGCACGGCGGGCAGAGCCATCTAGACACCTGGGACGTCAAGGCCAATAGTGGCTTCCAGCCCATTTCCACCAACGTGCCGGGGATTCAGATTTCCGAATTGCTGCCCCGGGTCGCCCAGCAGATGGACAAGCTGGCGATCATCCGTTCCATGTCTTCCGAATCCAACGCTCACTCGGAAGGCACCTACTACGCGCACACCGGCCATTTGCCTTCCACCACCACCCCGTTTCCCTAGTGTCGGTTCCATCGTGGCCCGGGAACTGGGACCACCCGGTGAGATTCCGTCCTATGTGGCCACGGGCCGGGGACGATTGAACGCTCGCAGCGCCGGTTTCATTCCTCCCCAGTACGAGCCTTTTCTGATTCCGGAGCCGGGTCACGCGGACTTCAAGATCGCCGATCTGAGCCTGCCCTCTCACATTTCCTACGACCTGATGCAGGCTCGCCATTCCTTTTTGAAGCTGATCGACCAGAACTACCGGGATATCGAACAGAACGCCGAATTTTCAAAGGTGGATACCTTCAACGAGAAAGCTTTCAACATGATTACGTCGCCGACCGTCAAGAAGGCGTTCGACCTGAGTCTGGAGAGCACCAAGACCAAGGAAGCCTATGGGCCGGGCCGTTTCGGCCAAGGCACGCTGCTGGCACGCAGGCTGGTCGAAGCCGGTTGCCGATTCGTCACGGTGGACGGTTGGAACGCCTCGGCCAAGCACGACTGGGACACCCATTATAAGAACGATTACTATCTTCGCGAGGAGCTGGTCCCGCCTCTGGATCAGGCTCTCTCGACGCTGCTGCTAGACTTGGAGGAACGAGGCCTGTTGGAAACCACTATCGTTCTGGTCATGGGCGAATTTGGACGCACACCGGACATCAACGCCGGCCGGGGACGCGACCATTGGAATCACTGCTGGGCCTTGGCAGTGGGAGGCGGGGGGATCCGAGGGGGGCAGATCGTTGGGGCCAGTGATGAACGCGGCGCCTATGTGGCCGAGCGGATGGTAACCGTCGGAGATCTGTTCGCGACCCTCTACAAAGCTCTTGGGATCGACTGGACCAAAACCTACCTGAGTCCGGGGCGTCGCCCCATCTATATCGCCAACTCGATTGGCGACAAAGCGGGCCAGCCCGTCCACGAGCTCATCTAGGGGTTCACCAACCGGGCACGGGACGATTTTCCTCCAGCAGAACCGCGATCATTCTGGCGGAATAGTTAAGAATATTTTTTATGCTGTTTGCTTCAAGGCATAGGGTCGATTATCCCGCCGGCGGTGGCCGCGAGGACAGATCAGAGTGTTTGTGAGCAAGTGGCTGGAGGTGTGTCTCTGCCGACCAGATTTCTGCAAAGGCGCCTGGCTAAATCAGAGCTTAGAGGGCCCGCTTTCAGCGGAAAGATGAGGAAAAACCCTTGTTCCTTGGTTGGCGGGCTGATAGATTTTCACCATTCGCCATGGGGAGACCCGAAGAAGATCCATCCGAGGCTGATATGAGAAATGTCGGTTAACAACACTTGGCTGAAGAAGCACAAAAAATGGCGTAGCATGTCCCATGCTCAGCAGCGGCGCCTTGGGGGTGTGTTCTTCGATCCCTGTCAGCGCTCACCACACCCGCTATTGGTGGCGATGGACGGCATGAGCCACATCAGCTCGCAACTCATGAGTATGTCATGAATAGAGGATCGTGATGACGAAGTACGAGTATGAGAATCTGGGTAATGGAATATCGGTCCCATGCGCGCGCATGGACTTGACTGGTTCCGTAGACTCCCCGGCCAGAAAAGAGCTTACGGGAAGAGATCTATGGGATCATTGATCAGCAGGGGGCACTGCTGATGCGGGATACTGGACTCGAGACCACCAGCGGGTTTTCTGAGTTCTTGTCCTCTATTGGCTACCACCACCATTCGTATGTAGGGGGTACTTCACCTAGGACGGACCAAGGCTGGGGTGTGTACACGGCCACGGATACTCCAGCCGACGTGACCATCCCGATTCATCAGGAAATGGCCTATTTGGCTAGCGTGCCGGATTACATCTCCTTCTTTTGCGAAGATCCCCCGCAAAACGGCCAGAAGACCAACCTAATCGGCGATATGAGAAAGTTCACCGATAGTCTCCCCGTAGAGCTCAAGAAAAGGTACAAGGGTAAGCGCGCCCGCCTTCGGCGTATGCTGCCGCCCACCGGGAAGAACACGGGCTTTTTCCGCGCCCAGAAATGTTGGCAGGAAACCCTCGGCACCGACGACCGAGAGGAAGCCGTTGCCATCGCCGAGCAGAAGGGGTGGAAACTGAGCTGGGCCGATGACGATTTCCTCGTAATCACTCAGGAGCCGGCGCGGTGTTTCAGGACCCACCCAATCCACGGCGAGATCTGGTGCACCCAGGCGCTGTCTTATCAGCCAGCGTCGAGGCGCCTCACCGCAGAAAGAGACGGCCGAGCAGCAGACCTCGAGCGGATGGACTCAGCCTTGGCCAATGCGCCGGACAGCGTCGACCAAATGATTATGGAAGACGGCAGCTCCGTGCCACCAGAAGATAGCAGGATCTGGTTTGAGATCGCCGTGGCAGCGGAAACACCCTACGCGCTGGGACGGGGAGACATCATTGTCCTCGACAACCTGCTTATGGCGCACGGAAGATCACGGTTTACTGGTCCGCGGAGAATCTTCACTGCACTCGGCGACCGAGTGGCCAGCAGGCAAACGCCCTGACACTCGTAGCCGGGTTCAAAGCGTTTCCGCGCAGGGGCCTCGTCATCTCATTCGGCTTGTATCGCTGATGACAGCCTAAACGAGGATCGGGTTGACCCACCAAACGCCGGGAAAGTTACCTCGCACAGGCGTTTTTTCGGTGTTAAGCGCCAGTTTTAGCGCTGCACGCCCCTAACGATTGCAGCTCTGATCTCCGCACCACCGGGAGGTGCTCAGGAGGCCTTTGGCGACACCCTCTCACGGATCGCGGCTCAGTTTGGCAAGGCCCTCAAGCAGATTCCAGAATAGTTACAAGTTTCCGGATGCGAACTGGTTGGGGTGCCGCTCTGCCGGAAGCAGAAGTGAGTGATCAGGCGAGCAGCGCCTTCACGACATTGCCATGGACATCGGTCAGGCGGTGGTGGCGTCCCTGGAACTTGAAGGTGAGCTTGGTGTGTTCGATGCCCAGACAGTGCAGAATTGTGGCGTTCAGGTCGTGCACGTGGGTGGGGTTCTCGGTGATGTTGTAGCAGTGGTCGTCGGTAGCCCCGTAGCTGATGCCCGGCTTGACGCCTCCACCGGCCATCCAGATGGTGAAACAGCGTGGATGATGGTCCCGCCCGTAATTCTGCTGGGTCAACTTCCCCTGGCAGTAGATGGTACGGCCGAACTCCCCTCCCCAGATGACCAGCGTATCCTCGAGCATACCCCGCTGTTGGAGATCCCGGACCAGGGCGGCCGAAGCTTGATCGGTGGTTTGGCTCAGCTCCCGGATGTCGCGGGGAAGATCGGCGTGATGATCCCAGCCCCGGTGGTAGAGCTGGATGAAGCGGACTCCGCGCTCAGCCAGGCGACGGGCCATCAGGGCGTTGAAGGCATAGGTTCCGGTCTTCCGTGAGTCGGGTCCATACATCTCCAGGATGTGTTCCGGCTCGCTGGAGATGTCGGTCAATTCCGGCACGGAAGTCTGCATTCGAAAGGCCATCTCGTACTGGGCGATGCGAGTGGAAATCTCCGGGTCGCCGACCTCTTGCAACCGGAGGTTGTTCAACTGCGCCAAGTCGTCGAGCATGCCCCGCCGGCTGCTCGAGTCCAGCCCTGGGGGATTAGAAAGGTAGAGCACCGGGTCACCACTGCGACGGAACTTGATGCCCTGATACTTGGTGGGCAGGAATCCGCTGCCCCACAGCCGGTCGTAGAGCGGCTGACCGCTCTCACCGGAGGTCAGAACGACGAAGGCGGGAAGGTCTTCATTGGTGCTACCCAGCCCGTAGGATATCCAGGCCCCCATACTGGGGCGGCCCGCCAGCTGAGCGCCCGTCTGCATCAGGGTGACCGCCGGGTCATGGTTGATGGCTTCCGTATACATCGACTTGACGAAAGACAACCGATCGGCGATGGCGGCCGTATGGGGCAGCAGTTCACTCAGCCAGGCGCCACTGTGCCCATGCCGGGAGAATTGGAACATGGAGGGAGCGATCGGGAAGCTGGCCTGAGTCGAAGTCATCCCTGTTAAACGCTGACCTCGGCGCACCGAATCGGGCAGTTCCTCGCCAAACGCACCGCTCAGACCCGGCTTGTAGTCGAACAGGTCCATCTGAGACGGCGCTCCAGACTGGAAAAGATAGATGACGCGTTTGGCCCGTGGCGCAAAGTGAGACAATCCGGAAACCTTGGCGCCGGAGTCGGAGACTTTGGCAGTCCCGGCAAACAAATCGGGGCGCAGCAGTGATGCCAGGGCGGCCGTGCCAATCCCCAGCCTGGCCCGGCAAAAAAACTGGCGACGGGTCAGCGCGATTTGATGTTCCCAGCTAGGGTGCATGATCCTATTCCTTGGTGATCGTCTCATCCAGATTCAGTAGCAGGCTAGCCACCGCAGTATAGGCCGCCAGCTCCTGAGTAGGCAGATCCTGTGGAGATGCCTTCTCTCCCACCGAAATCAGTTTCCGGGCCTCCTTCGGCTGCTGTGCATAGCGTTGCTGCTGGCGATCCAGGGACGCCAGCAGGATATCCAGCTCATCCGCCTTGGGACTGCGGGACGCCACCAGGCGAAACCCGAAGATTAGTCTGTCCCGGTGGCTGGCTCCGCCTTCCCGGATCATTCGCTCAGCCATGCAGCGGGCGGCTTCCACATAGGTGACTTCGTTCATCAGAGCCAGAGCCTGCAGGGGCGTGTTGGTACGGCTGCGGCGCAGGATGCAGGTCTCACGCGAGGGGGCGTCAAAGAGGGTCATGCTCGGCGGGGGCACGGAGCGCTTCCAGAAAGTATACATGCTGCGCCGGTACAGGTCGTCTCCTTGGTCCTGGGCGTATTCTCTTTGATAGAGTTCCTGCCACAGGCCGGGGGGCTGATAGGGACGCACGGAAGGTCCCCCCAGCCGCTCCGCCAGCAATCCGCTCACGGCCAGGGCCTGGTCTCGGATCATCTCAGCCGGCAGCCGCTGGCGCGGAAATCGGGAAAGCAACCGGTTCTCCGGATCCCTCTCCAGGGTGGCGGCGTCCACCCGAGATGATTGCTGATAGGTAGCACTCGTTACGATCAATCTCTGCATGTCCCTGATGTCCCACCCGCTGGCAACGAAATAGGTGGCCAGCCAGTCCAGCAGGTCCGGGTGGCTGGGCGGATCTCCCTGGGCTCCGAAGTCTTCCATGGTCTTGACCAGTCCGGTTCCGAAGTACATCTGCCAGTAGCGATTGACAGCTACACGGGCGGTCAAGGGATTCTCGGGACTCGCCAACCATTGCGCCAGGCCCACTCGAGTGGGAGGAGCATCCGAAGGGAGCGGAGGTAAGACGGTGGGCACCCCAGGCTCTACCTTCTCGCCCGGATTGTCGTACTGGCCCCGCATCAGCAGGAAGGTCTCGCGCGGGTCTTCGCGCTCCTTCATGATCATGCTGGTGGGGATGCTTTCCCACAGTTGCTTTCTTTGCCGACGCAGGTTCTGAAGGCGGCGGTAGGCGTCTTGAATCAGCGAAGGCGCTTCCCGGGACAGAAAATAGGCGGTCAGCTTCGCCTTCTGCGCCTGGCTTCGCCTCTCGGGCGCCAAGGCGGCGATCTCACCGATGGACTCCACACAGGAGACGATCTGCACCTCCTGGGGCGAAAGCACGCGATTGTAGTAGCGCACATCGTCGATCAATCCCACGAAGTAGGCCTGCTCTGCTCCCACGCCGACACGCAGGGGGTGATCCGATTCTACGGTCCCGGTAAATCGGTCAAACAGGACATTGACCTCCTGTAGTTCGCCGTTGACGTAGATCTTCAAGCCCGGGGAGCGCTGGGAGCCGTCGTGGGTCACCATCACGTGGTGCCACTGGTTCACCGGCAGACTGCGGTGGGTTTCCAGGCGGATGGAGTCGTCCAGCCAGCGCTGACCGAAACTGATCTGCACCTTATTGTCCTTCAGATGCAGGCTGAAATCCTCGGCTCGGAAATCGTCCTGCATGATGGACAGAATGCCACCATTCTGGACCTCCCTTGGGTAGACCCAGGCCCCGAAGGAAATCTTGTGGGATTGAGTCAGGGCCACCACCTTTCCGAGGTCCAGCCCTTGCCGACCATCCAGGCGAACCGCCTGCCCAATTCGGCCGGAGACATATTGAGTCGGGTGCTGGCTTTTCACCTGCTTCGATGAGTTAGCATCCAGGGCAAAACGAGCCTCCAGGCCTTGCGAGACGGTCCAGTCCAGGTCCGAACGACCCGCCACCTCTTTTTCCCAATCTCTCTGAGCTCGCCACCACTCCGGCAGGGCGTGCTGGAAACTCCGTTCCGCACCTTCCACTTCCAGGTCCAGGGCATCGAGCTGCCGGTGCATGTGCGGGGTCGGGGCCTTGATCAGGGGTTCTGAGTTACCTTCTTTGAAGGCGATCCCAGACTCCGTCACATTGTTGAAGTAAGCCATCATCTGGTAGAACTCCCGCTGGGAGACCGGATCGTACTTGTGATCGTGGCAGCGGGCACAGCCCAGGGTCAAGCCCATCCAGACGGCGGAGGTGGTCTCCACCCGGTCCACGGCGTATTCGACCAGATACTCTTCGGGAATGATTCCCCCTTCAGCGTTGGCCCGATGATTCCGGTTGAAGCCGGTGGCGATGCGCTGATCCAGGGTAGGTTGGGGCAACAGGTCACCGGCCAGCTGCTCGATGGTGAATCGATCGAAAGGCAGATTGCGGTTGTAGGCTACGATGACCCAGTCTCGCCAGCGCCACATGACGCGCTCACCATCGGTCTGGTAGCCCTGAGTGTCGGCGTAGCGGGCGGCATCGAGCCACTGCATGGCCATCCGCTCGCCATACCGGGAGGACAGCAGCAGCCGGTCCACCAATCGAGAGTACGCATCTGGGGAGGAATCCCGCAGGAAGCGCTCAACTTGCTTCGGGGTGGGCGGCAAGCCGGTGAGATCCAGGGTCAACCGGCGAATCAGGGTTTCCCTGCTGGCCCGGGGCGAGGGTTTCAGACCCTGTTTCTCCAAGTGAGCCAGGATGAAGCGATCGATCGGATTACCCGGCCAGCTTCCGTCCGCCACATTGGGAGGTTCGGGGCGCCTGGGAGGGATGAAAGCCCAGTGCACCTGCCATTTTGCGCCCTGCTCGATCCACCGGCGAACCTGCTCGATTTGTTGGGGAGTCAAGGATTTATCCGACCGGCGAGGGGGCATGCGCAGCGCCTCGTGTTCTGCGTTGATCCTCTGGAAGAGCCGACTACTGGAGGGATCGCCAGCTACCACGAGGGGCTGCCCGGAACGTTTCTGATAGAGCCCTTCCCGGGTGTCGAGGCGAAGACCGGCCTGGCGGGCCGCTGAGTCGGGTCCGTGACAGGCGAAACAATTCTCGGAGAGGATGGGACGGATGTCTCGAGCGAACTCCGGCGCCTCAGAGTCCGGTTCGGAGCGGGCCGCACCATTCGACTGGAGAACAGCCAACAAGATGACCGAAAAAACACTGCAGAACCGGTGCCGGTGCTCGTGAATCCTCAAATTCGCGGATCTCCTCAGAAGGCTCCTTAGTGCTCACTATCATAAATGTGATGATGTTTGTTGCGAACGCGACACCCCTGGATTCCAGGCGCGACGACGAGTCGATGCGGGGACATCGGGGAGGAGGAGCAACACCGAAGACAGGGGAGTCCCGTCGCAACCTTTCGGCCGGAGGGGGGTTGCGGGCGATCTCTTTGTCGCTCTTCGTCGACGATGCCCCGCATCGACTCCTCCTCGCTCCTCGACCTCACCTCCCAAGCCCCCTCCGCAAACATCACCGTATCTATGGAAGGGAACACTAAGACGGACGCCCCACTCCGGGGAATTTAACATAGCTCTAGCGGAGGAGGCAATCAGGCGAGATCGGGTTGAAGAGCCCCGATAGGAGGTTGGGGGATCGCCATTGCGGGCCGTCAATGAGCCCGGTGAGGGACGCGGATGGGAACCCTCACCAGGCTCGGCTTGAAATGCGTCGCCGGCTTGGGAGAGCCCCCGATCGTTTTTCACCCTCACTGCCAGGACCTCAGAGGTTGGACGTGTCCGAGGCCGGTGGCAGCCTAGATGTCGTAATAGAGCGCAAATTCAGCCGGATGAGGCCGCAGTCTTACGTGGTCGACCTCTCTCTCGCGCTTATAGTCGATCCACATTCGGATCAGGTCTTCGGTGAATACACCGCCCTTGAGCAGATAATCGTGATCTGCCTCCAACGCATCGAGCACACTATCGAGTGATCCCGGCACCGAATTGACATTGGCCTTCTCTTCGGGCGGTAACGCGTACAGATCCCTGTCGATTGGAGCGGGAGGCTTTGTTCGCTGGGCAATTCCATCCAGGCCAGCCATCATAATGGCCGGAAAAGCCAGGTATGGGTTACAAGAGGGATCGGGGGTTCGGAATTCGATCCGCTTGGCCTTCTCGCTAGCCGAATACATGGGGATTCGGACGCAAGCGCTACGATTTCGACAGGAGTAGATCAGATTGATGGGCGCCTCATAGCCGGGAACCAATCGGCGATACGAGTTGGTGGTCGGATTGGTAAACGCCAACAGGCTGGCCGAATGATGCAGGATACCACCAATGAAGTGTTCCGCTAATTCGCTGATCTCAGCGTAGCGTCCCGGACCGTAAAAGAGGTTCTTACCGTCCTTCCAGAGGCTGGTGTGGACGTGCATGCCGGACCCGTTGTCCATGAAGAGGGGTTTGGGCATGAAGGTCACGGTCTTGTTGTAACGGTGAGCGACGTTTTTGACCACATACTTGTACTTCATCAGACTGTCGGCAATATCCGGCAGGGGACCAAAGCGAATATCGATTTCCGCCTGGCCACCCGTTCCCACCTCATGGTGGTGCACTTCGGGGTCCACACCGATCTCCATCATGGTTTTGACCATGGTGGAGCGAACATCCTGCAAACTGTCCATCGGTGGAACGGGGAAATATCCTTCCTTGTAGCGCGGTTTGTAGCCGAGATTCTGTTTACTGGCGTTACCCGAATTCCAGAAACCCTCCTCCGAATCTACGAAATAGAAGCCTTCATTGTAGGTCTGGTCAAAGCGGACATCATCGAAGATGTAGAACTCCGCTTCGGGCCCAAAATAGGCGGTATCGGCTACTCCAGAGTTTTGGAGGTGCGCGCGAGCCTTCTGAGCCACACAGCGCGGGTCACGGGAATACATCTCCAAGGTGATCGGATCTTTGACGTTACAGAGGAAGCTGAGCGTTACGTGTTCCGTGAAGGGATCGATGAAAGCGGTCGTGATGTCCGGTATGAGCAGCATGTCGCTTTCGTTGATGGGCTGAAAGCCACGGATCGACGAGCCGTCAAAGCCGATTCCTTCCGTGAAGATATCCTCGCCAAGCTCTTTCACGGGCATGGAAAAATGCTGCTGGAGGCCGGGCAGGTCCGTGAACTTCAGATCGACGAACTCGACCTTCTTCTCCTCGATCAGTTTCTTTACGTCACCGTAGCTTTTGGTCGACATCTCCGTGTTACTCTCCTCCTTTTGATCGTGATCTTTAGCCTATCGCTTCGGCGCCCCGCTCACCGGTTCGGATGCGCACACACTCCGGCAAATCGAGGACGAATATTTTGCCGTCTCCGATGTTGCCGGTGCGGGCGCCCTCGATAATAGCAGCAATCGTGGGTTCCACGAACTCCTCGTTGACGGCAATCTCAATCTTGACCTTTTTCAGTAGATTGATGTTTTGGATGATGCCACGATACGCCTCTGTATAGCCCTTCTGCGCACCGGCTCCCAAGGCATTGCTCACAGTCATTTTAAAAACTTCGGCGTCGTAGAGAGCCCGCTTTACATCAGGTAGTTTGTGCGGTTGTATCAAAGCAACAATGAGCTTCATTCAAAGTCTCCCAATTATGTCCAAAGATGTCGATACTTGAATAATATTTCTCAACATTATCAACTCAAACTAATCGGTCGTAAAAAACTGAAAGCGAGGATAGGCTTCCATCGCATGCTCCGCTATGTCGAGTCCCTTCAGTTCCTCTTCCTCGGACACTCGAATGCCAACAACCAATTTCAAAATACCGAAGATTAATAAAGCGCAGGAAAATACAACAGCCCCATATGCTGCAACGCCTAAAAGTTGGGTAGCAAAACTATGGTCCGAGTTCATACTGAAGATCCCGACAGCCAAAGTTCCCCAGATACCGCAAACGAGGTGAACTGAGATGGCTCCTACCGGATCATCTATACGCAGTTTCAAATCAATAAACATTACTGCACAAACCACCAAAGCACCTGCAACAATCCCAATTATTACTGCCGAAGACACAGAAACAGTATCCGCCCCAGCTGTTATCCCAACCAAACCAGCCAAGCATCCGTTGAGAACCATCGAGAGATCCGGACGCTCCTGTAACATTAACGATGCGAAATAGGCCCCCACAATTCCAGCTGAAGCAGCTAAGCATGTAGTCACAAGAGTGAATGACACCGCGCCAGGATCGGCTGAAAGAACTGAGCCTCCATTGAAACCAAACCAGCCCAACCAGAGAAGAAAAACTCCGATGGTTGCTAACGGCATGTTGGAACCAGGTATCGCATTGGACTGGCCAGCCATATATTTGCCCAACCTAGGACCCAGAAGAATCGCCCCAGCCAAGGCTCCCCATCCTCCCACGGAGTGGACGAGTGTGGATCCAGCAAAATCATAAAATCCAAGTTGATCAAGCCATCCGCCGCCCCATTTCCAGCTACCGACAAAAGGATAGACGAAACCCACAAATACTGTCGTTAAAATCAGAAAACTTGGTAATTTTATGCGACCAGCCACAGCTCCGGAAACAATGGTCGCACCCGTTGCGGCAAACATTCCTTGGAATAGAAAGTCGGTCCAGTACGTATAGGCACCATCTGCATAGTCGATCAACCCAGCGGCCGCTTCAGGCGCAACAATACCGAAGCCAGTAAACCCAAGCCAGCTGCCGAAAATCCAAGAGTCTCCAGGATACATCAAATTGAATCCGCACAGGGCATAGGTAAGAAGCCCAATGGCTACAATCATTGTGTTCTTGAACAGAATGTTGACTGTGTTCTTGGCCTGGGTCAATCCCGATTCCAAAGTAGCAAAGCCCAGATGCATGATGAAAACCAGAAACGTTGCTACCATCATCCACGTATTATTTACCGCGAATATTGCTTCCTCAGCGGTAGCAGCCTGAATCGAACCAAAGCCAACGATGACGACTAACGCAAGCAATGCCGCAGCGCCACATTTCCGCCTTAACAATCCTTCCAACATCTTACTATTTCTCCTTAAACCTTGTCGTTATCCTAAAAACTAACTTTATAGAACTCCACATTTATCATCCACGCTGTGCCTGACACCTCTAGAAACCCAAACTTAGCGTGAAACCACTCCAAAACGTACCAGCCAGTGACGAGGGAGTGGGCATTGTACTCATGTAGGACTGCACTGCAGAAAGATACTGGTAGTCCTTAAAACTTCCCAGCAACGTACTGTAGGTCACGAATGTAGAAGCTGACCAGTTTTCCCCAAGTTCCATTGGCAAGCTAAAGGTCACGCTAAAATCGTGAAGGCCTGACTCCGAATCGCCATAGTAAAAGTCCCCAAATCCTCCGTTCACAAAGGACAGCGAGGTTGAAATATCTAAACCGGGAAAAGTGTCATTATCTTGGAACGGGATCGAGTGTCCTGCACCCAATAGAAAATACATTCCCGTAGACCCAGAAGCTCCAGTCTCATCCACATCCACATACAAGGTGGCTGAAGGAGCCAGAGGAGCCGAATCGAAAGATAATCCCCAATAAAGTTCTGTTGTGGTTGCCAAAGAGTCACCGCGCTCCGGAAAGGTATAGGTGATAGTCCCAAAATCGACACTCACATCCTCAAAGGATCGAGCATACGAAAAAGTATAATCGACCTCTGTGAACTTGCCCTTCAATCCATCACCACCTGGATACAATGGGTCCGTCGCCACAAACAGGGCGTCACCTTCGTTGACCCCTGTCAGATCAATCGTACCCCAGACGTTGAACGAAAATCCGCCTATTCCCGCCGTCATCGATGGCTGGAGGCTCCAGTCGTCAGTCAATCTTTGGCCGCGCCAGATATACTTGCTCACAAGAGCACTGTCGCCCGAAAACGAGTAGAGTGAATCCCCGCTGTCCTGCGCTGGCAGCATCGACACCAAGCAAGCGGAGACGAAAATAAAAAGTACAAACTGTTGAATCCGTTTCATGACAACCCTCCAAAAAAACCATTTTTCCGGGAGGCAATTTGATACGAACTCGCCGCCCAACAAGCCTTTATCAAGCAAATTCCGTGCCACTCCTCCTGCCGCCCGCCACTTCACCCATAAAGCCAAGGATTTCACCGAGTTCCTGGCTCAAGAAGACCTGAATCTGACCTACAACAATGTATAGGAGTAAATAAAAACAACTATAATGTCGGAAAAACTACAGGAACTCCCAACTTTTGAACGCTTTAGCGCGATAGCCGACGCCGTTTCAAGCCGGCGCGAGGAAAATGGGGGCCCTGGAAGGCCGAGTCAATCGCCACGGGACGGGAAAATCGATTTTCCGAGTGAGGATACATAAATGTAGAGTTGGTTTGGGAAACCTACAATCTCGGTTGAGGAGAAGGATGGATCAACGACTTCAGCTGGAAGGGATTCTCGCTTCTCAGCGAACCGCACCCGAAACCTTGTGCCAGGGGAGATGGCTCCCGATTCGACGGGTCTTGCTGGATCGGCCGAAGGTGTTGAGTCCGAAGATTTCAGCTGAGATTTTGATAAGATGAAACCACCTTAAGGGTCAAGATTGGAAAGGGAATTGCTTCCTTTCGCGGCGATATTCGGAGACTGCAATGGCGACCAGACCTCTAGGACAAGGCAGGCGGAAGGCGACTTCCACAGGCGCCGGAGATCCTTTTCCGGAGCTGGCTACTCTGGTCCAGATTAGCTACGCCGTCACCACCAGCGTGAACCTCAAAGCTCCGCTGCACCAGATCCTGGAAATCCTGGAGGACCGGCACGACGTCATCCGCAGTGCCATCACCCTGATTCAGGATGAGACCAGTGAACTGCGCATCGAAGCGGCTGCCGGCCTCAGCCACCAGGGCCGTAGTGCTTCCTACCGTGTAGGCGAAGGGATCACCGGTCGGGTGGTGGAGAGTGGAAAGCCGATCGTGGTCCCCCAGATCAGCCGCGAGCCCCTCTTCTTGAAACGGGCCGACAAGAGAAGCGAATTGAGCCAATACGAACTCAGCTTCTTCTGCGTCCCCGTGGCGCTCGGACGCCACATCATCGGAGCGCTCAGCGTGGATGTCCTGTTCGAATCGGGCCGGGACTACCAACGCATGCTTCAGTTTCTGGACGTGGTGGCTGGCATGATCGGCCAGGTAGTCAAGACGCGGCGGGCCCTGCAAACCGAACGCAAGCGTCTCCAGGAAGAGAATACCCACCTGCGGGAGGAACTGCACGAGCGCTACGACTTCCCCAACATCGTTGGAACCAGCAGCGAGATGAAGGATGTTTACGAACAGGTCAACCGGGTAGCGCGCACCAACACAACGGTGTTGATCCGAGGCGAATCCGGCACCGGAAAGGAACTGGTGGCCCACGCCATCCACTACCACTCGCTGCGCGCCAAGAAGCCCTTCGTGAAGGTCAACTGCGCTGCGCTGCCGGAGACTCTGGTTGAGTCGGAACTGTTCGGCTACGAAAAGGGCGCGTTCACAGACGCCCAGTCCCGTAAGCTGGGTCGCTTCGAGCTGGCCGACGGCGGTACGCTGTTTCTGGACGAAATCGGTGGACTGGATCCCGGGACTCAGGTCAAACTCTTGCGGGTTCTGCAGCAGCAGGAATTCGAGCGGTTGGGTGGCCTGGAGACTATCAAGGTCAATGTGCGATTGACCATCGCCACCAACAAAGATCTGGAACAGGCCATGCTGGACGGCACCTTCCGTGAGGACCTGTACTATCGCCTCAACGTTTTCACCATCTTCATGCCGCCCTTGCGGGAGCGCACACCCGACATCCCCCTGCTGGCCGACCACTTTCTGGAAAAGTATTCCTCACAGCAGGCGCACAACATCAAAAGAATTTCCACCCCGGCCATCGACATGTTGATGAGCTACCATTGGCCCGGCAACGTCCGTGAACTGGAAAATGCCATCGAGCGGGCCGTTCTGATTTGCGACAGCCACGTCATCCACGGACACCACCTGCCTCCCACCTTGCAAACCGCGGAAGCCTCCGACACCGTCAGCGACCTGTCGCTGAGAAAATCGGTGGAGTCCTACGAAAGGGACCTCATCCAGGATGCTCTCAAGACCACTCGCGGCAATCGCGCCCGAGCCGCCAAGCTGCTGGACGCGACCGAGAGAATCATCGGATACAAAGTCAAGAAATACCGCATCGACTGCCGCCACTTTCGCCGCTAGTAGGGGGTGGCTCCAGGCGAGTCTTCCGTCCCGATTGCCACCTGCGGATGGCTTCAACTGAGCCCACTCCTCGCTCAAACCATCGACCCCGAAACTCCATGTCGGAGCCGATGGTCATGGGGGGGGGCGCTCGATCCAGGGACGGGTACCTGTCCGCTGCCTCCTTTTGGCCACGATCCACCGGCCCGGACCCGTCCTGCGCCCTCTCTGTCCTACCGGAACTCAACCCGTTTCCATCCCTGCTCTTGCTGCTTGGCAGGCCCGGGAGGGGACGGAGCGAAGGCATAAAAGTAACAGAGATCCTCTTGCCCCTCATTGAAGGACTGATGGGCCACACCCGCCGGTATGTAAACGGTCATCCCTTTCTTCACCAGAAACTCTTCCCCGTCCATGACCAATCGGCCCTCTCCGCTGACGACATAGTAGATCTCGGCGGATTCCGGATGAATGTCGAGTTGCGTCTCGTGTCCCGGGTGGAGCCAGAACATGCCCGCCGATATGTCGGTGGCTCCGCAAGTCTCGGCAGCCACCAGCAAGTTTACCCGACGCGAGTCGTTTCGCGCCTGCCAGACCGGAAAATCTTTGGGATCGATGACCCATTCCGGATGTTTTTGTCCCTGTTGTTGCTCTTCCATAGATTCAACCTCTTCTCCTGCCCCAATGGGCACCACCCGCCATCGCTCCTGGCCATCCTCTCCTCCCTGGCGGCCCCTAGGAGAGCCGTGTTTGGTTGGTCCGGGGGAGCGTCAACCAGCCCTCGCCGAGGGCGCGGCCTCCAACCGAGACCGTCAGGAAGCGGCTTCCGTTTCGGAAGTCGCACAATCAAGCCCCATCTCCGGTGGGTTTGGGACGCCCAGGGTGCTTGCGTCGTCGGGCGAAGGGCTCTCGACCTCGCCCTATATCAGCAGAGAGCCTCCGTTGACGTGCATGGTCGATCCGGTCACATAGCTGGACCGTGAACTGGACAGAAAGAGCACAGCTTCGGCAAGCTCACGGGGGCTTCCCTGACGCTTCAGCAGCGACGCTTCGATGAAACGGTGCTTGTGCTCCGCACCGAAGCTGTCCGTCAGCGGTGTATCGATGGTTCCGGGAGCTACCACGTTGGAGAGAATCCCCTCAGAGGCAAACTGCTTGGCCAGGTACTTGGAAAGGGCAATGACCGCCGCCTTGCTGGCGCCGTAGGCCACATGGCCGGTAATGCTTCCCACGAAACCCCCCACAGAGGAAATGTGAACCAGCCGTCCGAATTGCTGCCTTCTCATGTGCGGCAACACCGCTTTGCAACAGAGATAGGCGCCGGTCAGATTGATGGACAGGATTCGATTCCAGTTTTCCAGGTTGGTTTCATCCCAAGGCACCATGGGACAGATTCCGGCACTGTTGACGAGAATGTCCAAGCGGTCATACTTCCGGACCGTTTTTCGGACCATCTCCTCCACTTGAGACGGATCCGAGACATCCGTCCGCGACACCAAAACGGGCGTGCCGAACCGCTGTTCCAACTCTTCCGCCAGGCTCTGAATCGGTTTCTGCTGGATGTCGGCCAGGGTCACCCCGGCGACACTTTCCTCGGCGAAAAGCCTTGCGGTACTCGCTCCAATCCCCGAGCCGGCGCCCGTTATGAGGGCGATCCTCCCCTTCAGTTCATCCACACTTCACCTCAGCTGGTCCAGATCGAGCCGCAGAACCAGTTCTTGGCTTTACTGACCTGCCCATCGGCAGAATATACGCCGGAAGGGCAAACGTCCAAGGCGAAATCGACGGGGGATGGAGTGAGGCGGGATCTCGAGGCACTAGGCCCATCCGGGCGACTCCGCCCTTTAATTCAGTACCACCGCTCCTTGTCGACTGCATTGCGCAGCGGCTCGCCGCCCAGGAAGAGGCCGATGTTTTCCAGGAGCACTGCCTGGTGCCGCTCGGCCACACGAAGAGAGTATCCCGCCACATGAGGCGTAATGATCACGTTCTCCATCTCCCAGAGGGAATGATCGGAGGGCAGGGGTTCGACCTCGAACACGTCCAAGCCCGCCCCGGCGATCTCCCCGGCTTGTAGAGCCGCCGTCAAATCGATTAGATCCACGATGACCCCGCGCCCCACGTTGATCAGGTAGGCTCCGGACTTCATCTGCTGGAACTGGCGGCGGCGAAACAGTTTGTAGGTTTGGGGCGTGTGGGGTGCGCAAATGGCCACGAAATCACTCTCGGACAACAGGTTAGACAGCTGCTCCGGTTTCCATACCTTCTCCGTTCCCGGGGGGGCCTCCGTCTGGGCCGGGTCGACGGCCACCACCCGCATGCCGAAGGCCAGACCGCGGCGGGCCACTTCGGAGCCGATACCGCCCAGACCGACGATTCCCAACGTCTGGTCGGCCAGGTGAATGTGAGCCCGGTCGATGGCGCTCTGGGCGACCACCCCCGCCCGGAAACCGGCCCGCTCGGATTCGCCTCCCACCGCCTCCCAGCGGTGTCGACTTTGGTTGCGGATGTAGCGATGGAAGTGTCGGGCGAAACAGAGAATATAGCCGAAAACATGATCGGCGATCAGATCCGAATAAAGCCCCCGCATGTTGGTCAACTGGCAGGGGTGGGTCACCAGCTCCGGAAACAGGTAATGTTCCAGACTGGCGGTCGGGCACTGCACCCAGCGCAGGTTGCGGGCGGCTGACAGCAGCGGAGCCGCGATCTTGCCGTAGAAGGCCTGAGCATCGACGATCTCCCGCTGCGCCTGCTCCTCAGTGGAGGCGTTGACCACCTGCATGCCCCGTGCCTTATCGACGATTCTCTTTTCGAAGTCCGCTTCCACCGCCGGGTAGATCACCAGTTTCATGTTCTCCTCTTCCTTTTTGGTCCGGCCTGATGTTTGTTGCGTCGCAACCCCTTCGGGCGGAGGGGGTTGTTGCTGGTCTCTTTGTCGCTCTTCGTCCACGATGCCCGGCATCGCCTCCTCCCCACTCCTCGAACTCACCTCCCAAGCCCCCTCCGCAAACGTCACCGTATTTGTGGCAGAGAGCACTAGGTGCTCTGGGCCGGTGCCCAGTACAGTTCCGCTGCATTCTCTCCCATGATCCGCCCCAACTCCTCCTGGGTCAAAAACGAGTACGCCCTTTGCTGCAACAGCAGGGTGCGCCGGTAGCCGGCGTGCAATAGGACGTGTGGAAAATCACTGCCCCAGAGGAGACGGCGCGGACCGAATCGGGCGTAAAGCGCGCGGAACAGGTCCCAGCAGTCAGCATACGGGTACTTCTGTTGCGAGTAGTAATAGTAGCCACTGACTTTGACGAACACCTGAGGGTAGCGGGACAGATCGAGCAGGGCTTGAAAGCTGGGCGAGCCGACTCCTTCGCCGATGTTGGGTTGACCCATGTGGTCGATTACCATGGCGACTTCGGGAAAGCGTTCGGCCAGGGAAGCGGCCGTGGGCAGATGATCGGCACCGATCAGAAGACTGATGACCGTTCCCAGCTCCCGCGCCTTCTCCCACAGCGGGAAGGTGGAGGGGTCGCCAAAGCAGGCGGTTTCCTCCGGGACGAGGGGGCGCAGCCGCAGGCCCCGGCAGTTGCGTTCGCCGCCCCAGTATCCCAAGCTCTCGGCGGCTTGCGCTTTACGGGGATTAACCACACAGACGGCGGCGAAACAGTCGGGATCAGCGCTGACACAATCCGCCACATAACTGTTGTCTTCACCTGGATAGAGAGGTTGCACGAGAATCACGCGCCTCACCTGGTGCTCCGCCATGTACTCCTTCACCAGCTCAATGGGAACATCACTGCAGGGACTCACTGAAGTGCTAGCCGCCGGTTCGGGGTGATCGGGACGGGCTCTCCAGACATGCAAGTGGGCATCGACAATCATTGGATCCGCTCCATTTTCGAGTTGCTTGTGGAAAGACCTACCATACCCAACCCGGGCGCTCTTCGGCAACGGTCCAGAGCCGCTCGGAGAGATCGCACGAGGCTGGGTGCGACCGCCTTTCGCGCTTGAGTCGAATCGGACTCACGTCTTGTTTCTCCCTGGCTTCGTTGAGGTCCAGTCCAAGCGATCACCTGGGTGAAATTGGCGGATACCACCGCTCCGTTGACGGGGCAATGCGAAGAGGCTGCCTGGGCGTTTGTCTGCACGCTTTGGCAATTGCGCCGGGTCCGTCCGAGCCGATAACCTTAACGGCAGCGTCCATGAATTGCTTCGTCACTGCCGACTCCAATCACGTTCGCCTGAGGAGAGCCGCAGCCTGGCTGGTCGAGCAAAGCCAGGATTCGGAGGTCTGATCCTGGCGCCCCAGAAAGTGGCCGCAGATCATTTCGCCCGCACCGCCTGCCGACAGGGCACCGGCATGCTGGGAGTTCATCGGATGACCCTGTCGCAATGGGCGGCGCAACTGGCCACG
The DNA here is from genome assembly GCA_965205565.1 of Acidobacteriota bacterium. Lineage (GTDB taxonomy): Bacteria > Acidobacteriota > UBA6911 > RPQK01 > CBDBID01 > CBDBID01. Next base: position 117,518 of record CBDBID010000043.1, on the reverse strand, counting down.
GACTCGATGGCGGAAGAGAATCGGGTTCCACTGGGTACACTGGCGACCAGGGCCCTGACTTCCCGGTGCATTTCCCGGTGCCAGGAGGATGTGGAATATTTCTCGCCGGTTGTGGCAACGCCAGGGTTCTCTCGCACCCTGGACACAACTCTCTCCGAATTGCGCCTGCAGCAGGTCCGGTCCCGGCAACTGGAAAACCTCCCTCAGCCCGGTCCGGATCTGGCTCGACTGCTGCGGTGTTTCGAACAGGAACTGGCGGAGAACTCTCTCTCAGACCTGGCGGACCTTTTCGTTCGCGCCACTCAAAGGGTGAAGAACAAATCGCATCGTTTGCTTGGTCTTCCCACCCTCTTCCTGGATTTGGTACCGGCAACCGCGGTGGAGAAGAGTTTGATCGGAGCTCTAGCCGCTAGGGGAACGGCCCTCTGGATCACGGTTCTGCGGGCCCACGAGGACGGGGTTGAGGCGTGGAGTGAGATTGTGAAGGAGACGCCCGAGGTCATCGCGGAATCATCCGGGGACGGGGAGGAGAGCTCCTTGAGCCGGGTCCGCCGATTCGTTTTTCTGACCCAGTCCCTCTCGGCCCGGCCGGCCGATGAGAGTCCTCTCCTTCTTTTCGGCGGCCGGAGAGGACCGGGAATGTGTGGAGATTGTCCGCCGCGTCTTGAAGGTGGCCGCGGAGGGGCTGCGGTTCGACCAGATGGCCGTTCTCTTGCGCAATCCCGATACTTACCAGCCGCTTCTGGAGGAATCGCTGTCCCGGGCTGGCATCCCCGCCTACTTCAGTCAAGGCACGGTCCGTCCCGATCCAGGAGGAAGAGCTTTCCTGGCCCTGCTGATGTGTGCGGCGGAGAGGCTCTCGGCCTCCCGTTTCGCGGAGTATCTTTCCCTGGGTCAGGTACCGCAACCCGAGGCCTCGGGCGCCCCTCCCCGCAAAGAGGTGCCCTGGATCGATCCCGGCGATGGTGTGCAATTGACCTTCAAGACCGCCCATTTTGAACCGGATACGACGGCACAGCCGGAGGGAACCGAAACCGATTCCGATCCGGTGATCGCAGGCACCCTGAGAACCCCCTTCCACTGGGAGAAGCTTCTCGTTGACGCCGCTGTAATCGGCGGTCGCGTTCGATGGGAAAAACGGCTGCGCGGCTTGGCATCAGAGTTCAAACTGCGCCTCCGGGAGCTGACGGAAGAAGACCCTCATCGAAACTACATCGAAAAGCAGCTCCAGCGCCTGGTGCATTTGCAGAACTTTGCCCTCCCTCTCATCGAGTTTCTGGCCGAGTTGCCGTCCGAGTGCCGGTGGGGAGAATGGCTGCACCTCTTGCGCCAGCTGGCCAGCATGGCCCTGCGCCAACCCGACTCCGTGCTGGCCGTGCTGGCCGAGCTGGAGCCCATGAAACAGGTGGGCCCGGCAACCCTGGGGGAGGTCCAGGACGTGCTCACGGAATGGTTACGGTTTCTGCGCAAGGAACCCTCGGACCGCCCCTACGGAAGGCTCTTCGTGGGCCTTCCCCAGGAAGCAGTGGCGCGCAGCTTTGAGACCGTCTTTGTGCCGGGTCTGGGAGAGGGAAACTTTCCCCAAAAGACCCGTGAAGACCCTCTATTTCTGGATGAGCATCGGGAACGGCTAGGCCGTGACCTGATGCTACGGGAGCAGCGAAGCCAGCGGGAGAGGCTGTTGCTGCAACAGGCAGCCGCGGCTGCCCGCAGCCGGCTGGTGATTTCCTATCCACGCATGGAGGTCCTTCAAGGGCGGTCCCGAGTGCCTTCTTTCTACGCTCTCGACGTGTTGCGCGCGGCCGAGGGACGTCTGCCGGATCTCGGTGAGCTGGAGGAGCGAGCCGCTGCGGCTGGAGGATCTCGTCTGGGCTGGCCGGCCCCCCGGGAGGCGCAAGAGGCCATCGACGAGACGGAATACGACCTCAGCCTGCTGGACCAGCTCTTGCATCGTCCGGAAAAGGAGAGCCGGGGACGAGGACGCTTCCTTCTGGAAGTCAATCCCTGCCTGGCCCGCTCGCTACGAACTCGTGCCCGGCGCTGGAGGCGCCCCTGGTCGAAGGCCGACGGACTAATCGACGCCCCGCCCGAGGTGATCCAGCTGCTTCAATCTCATCGATTGACGGCCCGGGCTTATTCCCCCACAGCGCTACAGACCTTTGCAGCCTGTCCCTATCGATTTCTGCTTTACAGCATTCACAAGCTGCGGCCGCGCGAAGAGGTGGAAGCAATCGAACGGATGGATCCATTGACGAGAGGCAGCCTGTTTCATGCTGTTCAGGCCCAACTCTTGAGCGAACTTCAGGAAACCGGCCTCCTGCCCGTGCCCAGAAGCGATTTGGCCTCGGTCCTGGATTTGGCGGATCAGGTTCTGGCCCGAGTGGCGGGACAGTATGAGGAGGAGCTGGCTCCCGCCATCCCGCGGGTCTGGAGAAACGCAGTGGAGGACCTGCGATTGGATCTCAGGGGTTGGATTCGTGCGGTGGCTTCCGAGGCGGAGGAGTGGACGCCGGCCTATTTCGAGTTTGCGTTCGGATTGCCGGCGGATTCCCGGCACGATCCTCGAAGCCGCCCGGAAGAAGCCGTCATTCTGGACGGTATCCGGTTGCACGGCGCCATCGATCTGATCGAAGAGAACCCCCAGGGCACCCTTCGAATTACCGATCACAAGACCGGGAAAAAGCCTGGCGAGCGGGCAACTCACGTAGGAAGGGGAGAGATGCTCCAGCCTCTCCTTTACGCACTAGCCGCCGAGCAAGTGCTGGCTCAGCCCGTCCAGGAGGGCCGACTCTTTTTCTGCACTCAGAGAGGGGATTACTGGAACGTACGGGTCCGCTTGAACGATAAAGGGCGCCGTCAGATCCAGCAGGTTCTGGGAACGATCGACGGGGCAATCCAGCAGGGTTTTCTCCCCGCTGCTCCACGCCGCGATGCCTGCTCGTTTTGTGACTACCGGTCGGTTTGCGGCCCTTATGAAGAGCTCCGGATGGAGCGCAAGGATCCACAAGCTTTAGCCGCCCTTCAGGCCATACGGGAGATGTTATGAGCCTCAGCTCCGGGAGCCCATCTCCGGGTGATCAAGCCGCCCGGGAACGCATCCGCCATTCCTTGGAGGAAAGCCTTCTCGTAGAAGCCGCGGCCGGGACGGGTAAGACCACCGAGTTGATCCACCGTCTGGTGGCAACACTAAAGAACGGCAGGGCCCAGATCCACCAGGTGGTGGCCGTCACTTTTACCCGCAAGGCTGCAGGAGAGCTCAAACTTCGCCTACGCGTGGAGTTGGACCGGGTCCGCTCGGAAACGCAGGAACGGGAGCAGATCGGCAATCTGGAATCGGCACTGGCTCGACTGGAAGAGGCCCCCATCGGCACCATTCACTCCTTCTGCGCTGACTTGCTGCGGGAACGCCCTGTGGAGGCGGGCGTCGATCCCGACTTTCGGGAACTGAACGAGGAGGAGGCTCCCACCCTGTTCGATCGCGCCTTCAGAGCCTGGGTGCCCGAAAAACTCAACCAGGAGACCTCTGGGCTGCAGCGCGCCCTGAGTCGCGAGCGGGACGGATTCAGCCCGCTTTCTCCCTTGGAGAGGGTCCGCTCGGCAGGCTGGCAGCTGGTCGAATGGCGCGATTTCCCAAAGGCCTGGCGCCAGGAGCCGTTCGAGCGCGAGACCCAGGTCGATCGGTTGCTGGAGGGCGTTTTTTTCCCTGGCTGCCTTGAGCCGGGAGGGTCGTCCGGGAGACAGGCTGCGAAGGGCGTTGCGACCAGCGCGCGCTTTCGAGATGTGGGTACGGCGATACGAAGTCGAGAAGCGGCGGGATTACGATTTTCTGGAGGGCCTCTTGATCCGCCTCCTGCGCGATCTCAATCAGGGCGCCAGGAGAAAGGGCTACGGGCGCTACGGCAAGCGCGTTTCCCGCCAAGATGTTCTGGATCGGCGCGATGAGCTGCTGGGGGCTCTGGACAACTTTCGTCGTCAAGCCGACGCCGACCTGGCGGCTCAGCTGCAGAAGGAAATGAAGGGACTGGTGCAACGCTATGAAGAACTCAAACACCAGACGGGCCGGCTCGACTTCGTCGACTTGCTGATTCGAACCCGTGACTTGCTGCGGGACAACGACACCGTGAGGCGCCACCTACAGAACACCTTCACTCACATCTTTGTGGACGAATTCCAGGACAGCGATCCTCTGCAGGTGGAGATCCTCTTGCTGCTGGCCGCAGACGACCCCCAGCAGTCGGACTGGCGGCTCACGCGCCCGGTACCCGGCAAACTGTTTCTGGTGGGTGACCCCAAGCAGTCCATTTACCGTTTTCGTCGGGCCGATGTCCTGCTCTACCAAGAGGTCAGGACCAGACTGGCCCGGGCGGGAGTCGACAGCGTGCCTTTGACCCGCAGCTTCCGCTCCGTCCGGTCCATTCAAGTGGCGGTCAATGCGGCCTTTCGAGGGCAGATGCGGTACGACTCGAGCACGGGTCAGGCCGAGTATCAGGATCTGGAAGAACACATCTCCTCGCCACAGGATCAACCCTCCCTGGTGGCCCTGCCCGTACCTCGTCCCTACGGAGTGTACGGTGTGACCATGAAGGCCATCAGCGAGTCCTACCCGGATGCCCTGGGAGCGTTTGTGGACTGGCTCATTCACAGCAGCGGCTGGAAGGTTCGCGACCCAGACGACTCGCAACACCGAGTGGCCCTGGCGCCCCGGCATATTTGCGTCCTTTTTCGACGTTTTCTGGCCTGGCGGACCGACGTGACCAGGAGCTACGCTCGAGCTCTGGAAGCGCGGGGAATTCCCCACGTCCTGGTGGGTTCCCGTTCCTTCCACCAAAGAGAGGAGGTCGAGACCCTCCGGGTGGCCCTCTCAGCCATCGAGTGGCCCGATGACGAGCTGGCAGTGTTCGCGGCGCTCAAGGGTTCGCTCTTCGCCATCGAGGATAGCGTCTTGCTGGCGTTCCGCCGAACCGTGGGCTCTTTGCATCCCTTCCATCCCTTGCCAGAGGATCCGGATGCGGTTTATCAACCGGTTGTGGAGGCACTACAATTCCTGGCGCATCTGTACCGGCGCAGAAATAGACGCCCCACGGTGGAGACGCTCCATCAGCTTCTGACCTACACTCGCGCCCACGCCGGCTTCGCCCTGCGTCCAGCCGGACACCAGATCCTGGCCAACGTTCAGCGGGTCTGCGATCAGGCCCGCAACTTTGAAGTCACCGGCGGACTCTCCTTCCGGGCTTTCGTGGAGCATCTGAACGAGAGGGCGGAAAGACCCGACAGTAACGAGGCACCGGTTCTGGAAGAGGGAGTGGAGGGAGTCCGCATGATGACCGTGCATGCGGCCAAGGGATTGGAATTTCCGGTGGTAATCCTAGCGGATATGACGGCCAAGCTGGCGCAGGCTCAGCCAAGCAAATTCGTGGACCCGGAAGCCGGACTGGCAGCCACCAGGATTTTGGGTTGCTCTCCCTGGGAGCTGCTGGACAACGAGGATTTGGAACGCCAGAGGGACGCAGCGGAGGGCGTGCGCATCGCCTACGTGGCCGCGACTCGAGCTCGGGATCTACTGGTGGTCCCGGCCCTGGGCGAAGGACCTCCTCGCCTGCCGGGCTGGTTGACCCCTCTGGACGGGGCTGTCTATCCGGCTCCCGAATGCAGAAAGCGACCTCGAATCGCCCCCGGCTGTCCGGCTTTTGGCGACACAACGAAACTGGCGCAACCTTTGAAGTCGGACCTGGTTCGGAACTTCGTCAAGCCTGGGTTGCACCGGCCCGAATCTGGCGAGCACCAGGTGGTGTGGTGGGATCCGGGATTGTTGAGGCTGGATGTCCAGGCCCAGTTCGGTGTCCGGGAGGAGCAGATCCTCTCGCCTCATGGCAACGAAGATCGCACGGCGGAGGGCCTTGGCCAATACGAAAGATGGAAGGCCGATCGGGATCGGGCCGCGCAGCAGGGGAAGTGTTCCCGCTACCAAGTTCTCACGGTTACGGAAACCCAGGAGAGTCCGGCTGATTTTGAGGCCACCATCCGGGTCGAAACACTTCCTCGCCCTCTCGAACGCCCGGGAGGCTCTCGCTTCGGCACCCTGGTCCATACCATTTTGCGAGACGTTCCCCTCGCAGCGTCGGGTGAAGACATCGATCGACTAGCCCGGATTCACGCTCGCGTTCTGGGCGCTTTAGACCGCGAGCAGGAGGCGGCGGCCCAGGCGGTGGCGGCGGCTTTGCAACACCCGCTGGTGGCGCGCGCGCACCAGGCAGACCCTTGTCACCGGGAAGTCCCGGTGATCGTGGCACTGGAAGGGAATCAGGTGCTGGAGGGAACCATCGATCTGGCTTTTGCCGAACAGGGGCGCTGGACCGTGGTCGACTTTAAAACAGATGAGGATCTGGCGACTCACCGGAGACTCTACGAGAAACAGCTGCTCTGGTATCTGTTCGCCTTGAAAAAAACCACAGGTGTCACAGGAGAAGGGTGGCTGCTGGGGATCTGAAGTCTTGTTTCGGAAGGGCCGAGAAAGCTCTGGTGTCCAGTGGTTAACGGTCGGTGAGGCGCATTCTCTTGCGGGCTCGCTTCCGGGCCAAGGCCTGCTTGAGGCGGCGCCTTTCTCCGGGCTTCAGGTAATAGGCGTGCTTCTTGATATCCTTGATGATGTCTTCTTGCTGGACTTTCCTCTTGAAGCGCCTGAGGGCACTTTCCAGTGATTCGCCGTCCTGTATGATCACTAAAGCCAAAAAGCTTTCTTCCTCCGCAAACCAACCAACTGACAAGCTATACTTTAGAAAATCAGGCCACCCCTGTCAAACGCGCGAGCGACCCAGATGGTAAAAGAGATGTCCCAGCAGGATGCGGGTGGCGGGGAGTTGTTTGTCGGGGGGAGTTATCGGCGATCCTCGTTGGTGGGGAGCTCAAAAGTGAGCGATGCCCAGTAACTCTGGAAGTCGGCTTCGTCCCAATCGGCAGAGACCAGATGAATGGCTCGAATCATCCAGGCTCCCACCACCCCGGGCTGGAAGATGGCTCGCCCCTGAGAGTCCGATTCGACTCTCAGGGAGGCCTGCTGACCGCGCTGGTGCAGAGCCGTGATCATGGCGCCTGCCAGGGGTCGGGCTCGGTAAACAATCCGGACGGGAAGATCTGTTCCCGGGACCAGCTGATACGGATTGCGCTCCGCCAGAAGTTCCAGCGGGAATCCGAGCTGGCGGTCCTTCGCTCCGCCCGCCGGTGAACCGACCTGGACTAGGGACTTGGCACAGCGGGAGTACAATTCGACCACCGATGCCTCTTTTCCGTTCTGACGTACGGCATGCAGGTCCAGATCTTGAAGCCCCTCTTTGTCGAGATATCGCCGGAAAAGCTTCACCTCCAGAACGGCCGGAGTGGGTTGGCTCTCATAGCCGATCACATAAAGCCCCCGTCTGTTGAGCTGCAGATACCCGGCAGCTGGGGCCTTCCCCTGACGGCGAGAGGCCAGACGGCTCAATCGACCCACCGGGGCGTCGACGTGGACCTCGCCCGCCAGTCCCCACACCACAAACCGCTTCATGTGGAACCGATCGCGGGGGAACAGGTCACCCCCTCCGAAATCATCGCCCACCTGCAGAAGGATGGGAAGCGAAGAAGCCGGATCGAGCTGAAACCGGGCTGGCTGCACCCAGAAGTCGTGAGCGCTCAGGGAAGGGGCACAATTGAGGAAAATGCCGAGAAGCCCGCACCGGAAGAGATGGGACACGGATTGAACCCTTGAAGCTTCCCACAAGCGGAAGAAAAGGTGTGGGAGCGGGCCCGAGGGGCCCGCTCCCACCAACGCAATGCGGCTAGGGAATGACGGGAAGCTGGACAACCACCGGCTACGGGTTGTCTCCCGGATCATCGTGACGGCTGTCCCGGCCACTCTGGACGAAAGCGGCGTAAGGAAGGACATTCTGATATGGGAGGTCGTTGTCGTTGACTCCGTCTCCCAACCGGTTGTTGGGGAAGTGGTTAAAAGCGGGATTGAGGACCCCCGCCACGGCTCGTGTGGCGATGTCGACGACGACGACAAAGACTCGTCGCCCATTGGGGTAGCCGGCTGTGTCCCCGGCCAGAAGTCCCCGGCGGGCCCTCGTGGGCAAAAAGGTGAGGGCAACGCCCACGTTAAGCCGCAGAAAATCCGCCACCGGACCGGGTGGGGTGCCAGCTCCAGCGATGGGAGAAGAGTAGGTGACCAGAGGCAGTAGATCCAAACGCGGGGCATCAGGCACGCTTACGCAAAAAGCGGCGTTGAGGACTCGGGCCAAAACCGGAACGAGCGCGAAATTGGCAAACTGCGCGTCATCCCGGGGGAAGCTCTGGCTGAATTTGTCCTTGGAGCCTGTGCCAATAATCAATTCATTGAAGAGGTGGTGGTAAAACCGGTGCTCCGGATTTTCGATTTGAGGATCGGCCAACTCGCTTGCCCAGTTCGAGGACCTTCCCATCGGAATGGCTGAGCGCGTCCGTGTCCGTAATGATCGACTGCCCCCAGCGATTCGGGTTCTTCAACGCCGTCTGGAAGATGGGACGGTAGAAACCGTATCCGTCGTGGAGGTTCAGCAAGACATCGCTCCGGGCGATCAGGCCCTTCAGAATCTCGGTCACGGAGGCTTCGTATTCGTGTTTGTGAACCTCCGCTTGGGTACCATTTCCGAAGGTCCGATTCATGTCGACGTGAATCTGACGGTTGTTCGTGATGATCACGGGGAGATTGGCTCGGGGAACGACGATCAGCCGGCCCTGTTTGAGGGAGAATTCCGCGTACCGATCCGCCGAAACGTATGCTCCGGGCTCGTTGTGCATTCCTCCGATAATCAGGGCCGTTTTGCCCGGCCGTTGGCCTAGGACTTCGTAAACGTGCAACTCATGATCGGTGTTCTGGAAGTAAACGGTATGGTCGGTGTTGGCGCGGAGCAGTCCTGCAGAGCAAAAGAATGCCCAGACAGTGACCCATGCCCACAAGAACCCCCAACGTCTGCTAGCGAATAGGACCGTCACGAGTCGAGACTTCTCCATTCCTCCGATAGGATGCGCAACTGGTTGCCTTCCCAAACCAGGAACAGGCGTTTGATCCCCTCGTCCTGGTAGTGGTCTGCCCGGTAACGCTGCCGAAAAGTAACCACGAGGTAATCCTTGTGCCTAAGCACATGGTGAAGCTCCAGCCGCAGTGAGATCCGATCCGTCATTGAGAAAATGGAGCGTTTGTATTTTCTCCAGCCTCGCAGATCCATTCGACCATTCACAAAGGATCGGGAGTACAGTTGGATGTACTGTCGAAGGTTTTGCGCTTCCCAGTTTTGCCGCCACTTGGAGAGAAATCCTTCCACCTGCTTTCTCAACTCCTGCTGCTTACTGGCGGAAACCATCTCCAGTTGGTCGTAAACGATGATGGGAGTGTCGAAGAGGCGCAGACGACAGGAGAGCTTGTCGATGTCGCGATCATTGACCACCACACAACCACGCGTTTGCTGGGGCAGCAAGGACCTGATGGGTTCGTCCGTACTGTGCAGCCAGATCCCGCTGCCAGCCCTTCCCTTCATCCGATCGAAGGGGTTGGGGTAATCCATCGGGTAAGCCATCTTGCCGTAGATATCTGGAAGTTGCTCACCGGTTTTTAGCTCGGTGAACAGATAAATGCCCTCGGGAGTTTTCCTGTCTCCTTGGTGCCTCTTGTTGCCGTCATTCTGCCCGGTCGAGCACGCGAAGGTCTCTACCCGAGAAAGCTGATGGTCCCGCTTCCGGTAGACGTGGAGAGTCTGGCTGGACTTGTCCACCAGAAGGATCGCATCGCCCGACTTTTCGATCGCCACCAAGGCTTCGGGGACTACACCAGCTTTGACTGGCGAAAGCTCGGAAACCTCAGCCGGCTGACGACGGTCCGCCAGTGGGTCCCGGGCAACCATGGCCAAACGCATCCGGGTAGTGTTCCGAATCTCTGCTTCCACCGCCTCGGGCTCCGAAAAGCTGTCCAGAATCGACTGGAATTCTTTAAGAGCCAAGGCATACTGCTTTTCGGCCTGGTAAGCCATGCCCAGTGAAAAACGGATCTGTTCCGGCCGACTGGTTCTCTCCAAAGCCGCCTTGAGAAGAGGAATGGCTTCCCGATTGTTTCCCAAGGCTTGCTCGGCCCGGGCCAGCTCCCAGGCCACTTCAGGCGCCGGGCGCTTTGACCAGACCTGCTGCAGGAGTGGCTCTGAGGCCTCAAACTGGTTCAAGCGATTCTTCGCCTGGCCGGCCGCCCAAAGCAAATCCAGGTTATCCCGATCCGTCTGCATCAAAACGTCATATTCCCGGTCTGCCTCTTCCCACCGCCCCAGTTCTTCCAGCAACCCGACCAGTTGCACGGAAGACCTTCGTTGATAGGACAGATCGAGGCGCTGAGCCGCTCTCAAATGTTCGATGGCCTCCTCCCTGTTTTCCAGATCGCGAGAGAGTAATCCCAGGTGGTAGCGAAGAGACGGATTGGTCGAGTCACTCTTGAGAATCCGATCCAGCCTTCGACGCAAGGGGCCACCTCGAGATTCTCCCTGGCGGGCTTCCAGCAGGAACTCTTCCAGCGAGCGTGCCAAGTACAGCTCTCCCAGCTTGCGGTGAGAGTTCTGTACATCCGGATCAAGCCGGATTACTTGCTGGAATGCGAACAGGGCCGCATCGTGGTTCCCCAAAAGCTCGTGTATTTCGGCCAGCTCACGGTAGGCCAGAAGGGAATCGGCCTGGATTTCGACCACCCGCTCCAGCGCCCCTACGGCACTCTTCAATCGCCCCGTGCGGGCGAATACTCGAGCGATTTCCAGATGAGCTTCGGCAAAGTCGGGATTCTCAGCGATGGCGCGCTGAAAATACTCCAGGGCGAGCTGAAATCGACCTTGTTCGGTGAGCTCTTTGCCGTTACGAAAGTCCGTTCTGGCGTTGCTGTTTGGAGAATACGCCGAGTTTAGCAAAAGTGTCAGGATGAAAAATAGAACTTCCATAGTTTTCACACCCCATCAAAAAGGGGAACGGAAGCCGTTTTCAAGCTGCAGCCAGCGTTACTCCCGTCGGGTACACGCAGAACACGTGCGCGAACCCACCGTAACGTCAGTTTTTTCGTGAAGATCCCCAAATTTCGCTTCGAAATCATGGCTTCCGAGGCCGGGTTGCGCTGGTGCCGCCAGCCCACAAGATAATGCCCGGATTCGGTTTTGTACCAGTGGCTGTTTTCGTCCACCGATTCGCCATCCGTGACCCAGCCGGTATGCCGCACTTCGTAGTTTGGCGGCAAGTTGCCGGCCAATTCTCCCTGGCTGCTGGAAGATCGCCGGAGGTTGACGCTGGAGCGAGTCGTCACCACTCCCGGCCGGGACACACAATGAGGCTGTGCGAGAGAGACCAACTTTCCGGCCGCTAGCCAAACCAGATGATCCAGGTCTGTCCCGCTGCCTAGACAGAAAATGGAGCGAGCTGGATCGTTGGGGTCAAGTCCAGCCCCGTCTGAGCCGGAGATTTCATGGTAACCGATAACGTGGCTGCGATCGATGGGAAGGTTCCAGCGCTGAGCGATCTGTGCGATCAGTTTGGCGCTCACCTCGTAGGCCCGGTCGCCCCACGGTTGGTTTCCCTCAGCCTCGTATGCGATTCCGATCGTGTAGTAGTTGGGGTCCACGGCGGGTTTGAACAGATCCCACTCCGAGCGAGAGACCTGCCCAAGGTGAAAGGCCGTGGCTTCATCCGCGGCGTACTGCTGAGCTTCTCCATTTCGGTCGATTCCGTAGTGAAAGGAACGGGCTGTCTTGGCCTTCCCTTTTGGGAGGACGTAGATGACTACCGCTTCCGGCCGGTAGCCATGCCCAGAGGGGTCCGTTTCCCGGGAATGCAAAGAGTCGTGCATCGGTCCGCTGGCGGATGGTGCCGGGGAGTCTTTCGGGAGGGCCGCTTGCTTTTCTCCGGAGACGGGACTCAAACTGAACAGTTTAGCTCCCCACCGATCTTGATCCCATGGCCAGAACAAGATCAGCGCGATGAAGGCGATCACAATCGCGGGAATGATCGTCGCCAGCAGCGGGACCTTTGGCCGCCGGGGTATTCCGGAAAGAAACCGTTGGCTCCATCCTCGGATTTGCATCTTCCGCTGCCTGATTTTCTCGGTCTGTTGATAGATCTTCCTTCCCATTCTGGCGCGCGACGCTCAAGCTCTGTCGCTTCACTGAGGACGGAATGCCCAGGGCCGTGCCTCGCCAGTTGTGCCATCTTGTCGGCTGCTCCGATGTCTTCTTTTCCGAGTCCGCGCCCCTTGGGTGCGGTGAACTGCCGGTCTCGGCTTCCGTTTAGGTAGGGAGTAGCGCTTTTTCAAATCCGCGACTAAATCTTCCAACGAGCTGGCTTGGGCACCCGGAACGGCTTCCACCACGAAGGGGATAAAGAATTCCTCATCCCGGAAAAGTTCCCGGAGCGCAGGCAAACGATCAAGCCGTTGGTTTCTTTGATGCGCTTCCGAAGATACTCGGCCCCGTTTTTCTCGCCCTTCAGAGTATCGGTTACCAGGAGACACTTCACCCCCAAAGCCAGCAAGTGGGTGCATATTTCCTGTGCCTTGGGCAGATCTTGCCTCAGGCTGCAAATGGCAATCTGCGGAGGCTGCTTTCGTTTGGGCGATATCTGACGTGTCGTCGCGTACTTCTCTCAGCGGGGAAACAACCCTTCCTTTTCCCCGCTCCTCGGGCGTACGCCATACGGCCGCACGCCTCCCGTGAGCGGAAACCAGAATATATGAAAGGCAAGACCTCTGACAACAGTCGCGCTTCCCGGAAATTTTCCACCAGATCACACGACTGGCTGTTCAGAACAAACCGAACACGTCGTGTCGCGACGCACACCGAATGCTGACTTCGGGATAAGATACCCGTTTGGGGCCAGGGGTTTCGCCGCTTGCCTCGGCGTTTGGATTACCGGTAGAAATACCTGACGAGACACCAGTTGGGTCGCTACGGTGGCCCCGACAGCAGAGCCGCCCGGATCGCCCTGAGAAGGGTCATATGAACGGGTCCGGGGGTGAGTTCGTTCCTGATTGAGGATCTGGCGATATGGCAAACAGCCAACCCCCGAAAAGTGCGGGATCGACCCGTGGCACGGTTCGATACGCTTTCAAAACCATCGTGTGGCCGCGGCGAAAATTGCTCTTGCTGGGCCTGTTTCTGATCTTCCTCAACCGCATCGCCGGCCTGATCTTGCCCGGTGCCGGCAAGATCCTCATGGACGACGTGATTCCCCGGTCCGACGGAGGTCTGCTTAAGCTGGTCCTGCTGGCCGTGACCGGGGCCATTCTGGTTCAGTCCATCACTTCGTTTTTCCTGACGCGGCTGCTGAGTGTGGAAGCGCAGAACCTGATCTCGCTGCTGCGCTCTCAAGTGCACCGCCACATCATCCATTTGCCGGTCCGCTTCTTCGACAACACCAAGTCCGGCGAGCTGGTCTCCCGCATCATGACCGACGTGGAGGGGGTCCGAAATCTGGTGGGGACGGGCCTGGTGCAGTTGTTTGGCGGTTTGCTCACCGCCTTGGCCTCGGTCGCGCTGATGGTCAAGATCAACGCCGTAATGACACTCTACATTCTGGGCCCCCTGCTGATCTTCGGGCTGATCTCGCTGAAAGCCTTCGGCTACATCCGTCCCATTTTCAGAGAACGGGGCAAGATTAACGCCGAAGTCACCGGGCGGTTGACGGAATCGCTAGGAGGTATCCGGGTGATCAAGGGTTTCAACGCCGCGCCTCAAGAGATGGCAGTTTTCGAAGCCGGAACCCAACGCATCTTTGACAATGTGCGACGGTCTCTGACCTCGACCAGCCTGGTCACCAGCTCTTCGACCCTGCTGTTGGGGCTTGTCAGTGTCGGGATTATGGGCCTGGGCGGATCGCTGATCATGAGGGAGGAAATGACGGTCGGCGATTTCTTCGCTTTCACCTTGTACCTGGCTTTTCTGATCGCTCCCATCGCCCAGATGGGAAACATCGGTAGCCAGTTGACGGAAGCCTTTGCCGGACTGGACCGAACCCGGGAGATTCTGAGGCAGGCTCGAGAGGACGATGATCCAGAAAGAACCCTGGAACTGCCCGATATCGAGGGGAACATGGTTTTTGAGAAGGTCACGTTTTCCTACCAGGAAGGTAACGAAGTTTTAACCGACATCGCCTTCGAGGCCCCTTCCGGCAGCGTGACCGCCCTGGTCGGCAGCTCTGGCGCCGGAAAAACCACCATTGCTGGTCTGGCCGCCTCCTTCTTCAAGCCAGACGAGGGGCAGATCCGCGTCGATGGCCAGGATCTCTCGAAGGTGACTCTCGATTCCTACCGGTCGCGCCTGGGAGTGGTCCTGCAGGACGACTTTCTCTACGAGGGCACAATCCGAGAAAACATCCTGTTCGCCCGGCCGGACGCCAAGGAGAAGGACCTTCAAAAAGCTGTGTCCGCCGCCCATGTGAACGAATTTACCGATCGCTTTCCCGAAGGGCTGGATACCCGGATCGGTGAGCGAGGCGTGAAGCTCTCGGGGGGACAACGGCAGCGAGTCTCCATCGCTCGAGCCCTGCTGGCCGATCCGCGCGTGTTGATCCTGGATGAGGCCACTTCCAATCTCGATACGGAGAGCGAACGCTACATCCAAGAAAGCCTGGCGGGTCTGATGCAGGGCCGTACCACTTTCGTCATCGCACACCGGCTGAGCACCATCCGGAAGGCCCACCAGATCCTGGTCATTGAAGAGGGACGCATCGCCGAAAGAGGAACGCACGACGAACTGGTCCGGAGGGAGGGACGCTACCATCAACTCTACACCTATCAGGCCCGCATCTAACGTCACCTCACGGTCCTGATGCCGGAGTTGATTCGTCGCAAAAAGGGGTGAAGCTGGCGCCGCTGCAGTTTCCTTCGCGGCGGCGGACTTCACCACCGCCGGCTACCGGATCGCCCGCATTACGATTAGTCTCGACGGTCAGAATCTCTACTTTCCGCAGTTCGCAGACGGCGGAGGCCTCTTCAGTCAGCTCACTCTTTTCGGCCTCAATGAAACGGACACCCTGGCCACCATCATTCTCAAGGACGACGACGGCCAACCAGCCTCAATAGACTGGAACGGTGAGGTCGTCGACGGTGAGCTGGAAGTCGTGGTTCCAGCCTCGGGCGTTTTGGTTCTTCGAAGCGACGGGGAGGGTGATGTCGTGGCTGGATCGGCTACCGTTCGCTCCACCCAACCCTTGCGTGGTGTGCTGATCTTTGGCGGTTCGACCGGTCTGGAGGGCTTGCTTCCCAGTCCCACCCTGCCCACCGCGTTTACGGCCCCGGTGGAAACCAATAAAGCGGCCGGAGTCCGCACTGCCCTGGCCATCATGAACCTCGAGAGCGCGGCCGTCACGATTCTGCTGCGGCTGTGTGACTCCAACGGGGTCGAAATCGCCCGGGCGCAGCTGGATCCGCCCCTGGCGGGGATGGGACACCGAACCCGCTTCGTATCGGAGTTCGCCTGGGATCGAGCAGTCGCTCTCAGCGATTTTGTGGGGCTACTCAAAGTCACCGCCTCAGGCAAAACCGCCGCCGTCCTCCTGCAGACACGACCCAACCAGCTGGCGGCGCTCCCGGTGGAAGCTCAGTAGAGCCATCCACCCGTGATCAGGTAACGGGAACTCGGCAGGGAGGCGTTACGGCCCTCCCGCCGAGTTCCGATCTGCAGTCTGCCGACGGCCACCGGGCGGCTCCCCTCCCGGATTTCTCCAAGAACCCACCGCTCGGTCCCTCCAAGACCCCTTGTGGGCGGCCTTTCTGTTAAGATGTATGCTCGATAAACGTGGAAGAAGCCGACTCGTCATGCTCCTGCCCTCTCCATTCTCCCGGACCGAACAACTGAGGAAGGTTCTGACCCTGCTGCCGGTCTCCATAGTCATCACCTTGGCCCTGCTTTTCCCTCCCTTCGGCTACTTGATGACGCCTTTTTATCAGGTGGCCTACGGCCGGCCGGCTATCACTCGAGTGGAGTTTGGCCACGGCTATTTTGGAGCCATCTAGGTGCTCGCTTCTTCCAAAGACCTCTCCGCAAACCGCATTGCATTTCCGCAAGGGAGCAGGAAGCCATGACACGGGACGCTCCAGCCACCGGTGGGTCCGGCGATGGTAAATCGGACTGGCTCAAAGAGATTCTCGGAGAGGAAGATTCGAAGAACCAGAGCCGCTGGCGCATAGTCTATCTGGGGGTGGTCGTCTACACGATCCTCTTGATTGTGGCGCTCTATTACTTGAGCGTTTTCACCAACGAGGCCGCTTCATGACCTCCTGGGACTGGGTCGTCTTCGCCCTGTATTTCACGGGAATCCTCTACCTGGGAGCCCATTTGCATCGCAGGACGTCCGGAATCGAGGGATTCTTCCTGGCGGACCGGGGACTGCCCGGCTGGGCCATCGGACTCTCGGTCATGGCCACCCAAGCCAGTGCTATCACTTTCATCGGCACCACCGGTCAGGCCCACGATCACGGCATGGGCTTCATCCAAGTTTACCTATCTCAGCCTCTGGTGATGGTGGTCTTGTGCGTTTTCTTCGTCCCTTTTTTTTTACCGCTCCCGGGTGTTCACAGCCTACGAGTTTCTAGAGAAACGATTTGACGCCAAAACCCGCTCCCTGACCAGCTTCCTGTTTCTCATCTCCCGCGGCATAGCGGCCGGAATCGTCTTGTACGCTCCGGCGGTGGTGCTGTCGGTGATTCTGGGCTGGGACGAGCGCGCCACCATCCTGGTGATGGGCCTGATTACCGTGCTGTATACGGTGGCCGGAGGCATCGCCGCGGTGATCTGGACGGATGTTCTGCAAATGTTGATGATGTTCGCCGGAATCGGTGCGGTGCTGGTGACCCTGTTTGCGGAGCTCCCGGCTGGTGTGGGGCTGCCCGAGGTCATCTACATTGGAGGCCTCAACCAGATGTGGAATAGCATCGACCTGTGCTGGGACTTGAGCAACACCTATACGCTCTGGTCCGGGCTGCTGGGCGGTTTCTTTCTGGCCCTGGCCTACTTCGGATGCGATCAGAGTCAGGTGCAAAGATATCTCACCGCGACCTCCCTGGAGCAGAGCCGACTGGCCTTGATCTTCAACGCCTTCCTGAAGGTTCCGATGCAGTTTTTCGTGCTGGCCATCGGCGTTTTGCTCTTTGTCTTTTACCACTTCGAGCCTTCGCCTCTAATCTTCAACCCGGCGGAAGCCCAAGCCGTCGAACAGAGCGTCCATCAGCAGCGATTCTCCCTGCTGCAGAATCGATTCCAGGAAGCCCAGCAGGGGCGCCGGGAAGCGACTCTCCAACTTCTGGAGGCCCGCGCCAGCGGCCGGGATGTGGAAGCCTGGCGGCGGCAGATCAGCCATCACGAGAAGGAACTGACGGCGCTGCGCACGGAATCGAAGTTACTGGTGCAGGAAGTTCAGGGCCACGCCTCCACCGACGTGAATTACATCTTCCCGAGCTACCTGGTACAGTACCTGCCGGCGGGGATTCTCGGCCTGATGCTGGCCGTCCTTTTCGCGGCGGCGATGTCTTCACTGGATTCTGAGTTGACGGCTCTTTCCAGCTCCACCATTGTGGATTTCTACCGTCGCTACTGGATGAGAAAGGCATCGCAGCGCCACTACCTGAGGATTTCCCGGTTGGCCACCCTGATGTGGGGACTTTTCGCCGTGCTGGTGGCGCTTTACGCCGGTCGACTGGGCTCGCTCATCGAAGCGGTCAACCGAGTCGGATCCTATTTCTATGGATCTTTATTGGGGGTCTTCCTGCTCGCCTTCCTGGTTCGCAAGTCGAGCGGAAATGGGGCTTTCGTGGGCCTGATTATCGGCATGCTCAGCGTCTTTCTGGTCTCTCTTCTGACCGACATTTCCTGGCTTTATTACAACATCGTAGGTGCGTTGACGGTTCTTTTTGTGGGCATCGTCTACGACTGGTTTCGTACCTTCCGAAGCCGGCTTCTAGCGCTTCTACTGCTGGCCGTCCTGATCCTTCCCACCTCGTTGTATGGGCAGATGGAGCTGCCGGCTGATCGGGGAGTCAGCGGATACGGGCTGGCCCTGCGAAAGCTCCCCACCATCGGCTCCCTGCTCTACATCACAGCCCATCCGGACGATGAAAACAATGCCGTTCTGGCCAAGGTCAGTCGCGGCATGGGCATGCGCACTGCTCTGCTCAGCCTGACACGTGGAGACGGCGGACAAAATGAGATCGGGCCGGAGCTGTTCGAGGCCCTGGGCATCCTGAGAATGGAAGAACTGATGGCGGTGCACCAGCTCGACGGCGCACAACAATTCTTCACTCGGGCCTTCGATTTCGGCTACTCGTTCAGCGTGGAGGAAACCTTTGAAAAATGGGGCCGAAGGGAAATACTGGACGATATGGTGCGGGTGATCCGTCGGTTTCGACCCACAGTGGTGCTGGCCCTGAACCCCGAGGGGGCGGGCGGAGGGCAGCATCACCAGGCCTCGGCACGCCTGGCTCGCGAAGCGGTTCGCCGCGCGGCCCTCGCTAGCCACTATCCGGACCATCTCCGGGAAGGTTTGCGGCCTTGGAAGTCACCGCGCCTCTATCATGCGCTGGCTCCCGGTCTGATGAGCCGCACCGCCAAGTCGGGCGCGCGTGCAGGGCCGGGAGTCCGTATCGAACTGGGTGTCTTCGACCCTCTGCTGGGAGAGACCTATGCGGAGCTGGGGGCACGGGCCAGGAGTCTGCACCGCTGCCAGGGCATGCATGTCCTGCCTGATCCTGGTCCCGCAACTACGTACTTTCAGGATGGGGGTGCGGTCCCTGAGGGCGACAACTTCTTCACCGGCCTCGATATGTCCCTGGCAGCCATCGCCCACTACGCGCCGGAACTCGCCTCCGGGTTGGAGTTGCTTCGCCTCCGCGCCGAACGAGCCCAATCCGAGTTCGACTGCTCCAACTACTCCTATTCGGTTCGCGCCGTGCTCAAGGGTCTCCAGATCGTGCGCGAACTGCAGCTGAGCACCTCGGAGCCGGAGGCCCAATTCCTACTGAGGGAAAAGGAAAAGGACTTCCTGCAGGCAGCCCAGAAGGGTCACTTTATCCATTTCGAGGCCCTGGCCACGGATCTGGCCGATCCCGGGGTGATTCCCGGACAACCCTTCCAGGTGGCGGTGCGTTTTCTGAACCGATCGAAGCTGGAACTTCCCCCCCCAGAGATCTCCCTCCTGTTGCCCCCCGGTTGGACCGCGGTCCGGCAAAAGGAAGAGGGATCTTCTACTTTTTTCCAGGTGAAACCGGCCGCCAGTGCCGAGTACACCCAGGCCCATTGGTACCGGGAAGATCCGGAAGATTCCCGCTTTGAAGTCCGCAACGGATTCGCCGGTACCGAGCCCTGGGGGCCGTCCCTACTGCGCGCCCAGGTTCGATTCGCCTCCAACCACACTCCTGTCTCACTGGAGACGCCGGTTCATTTTCAATGGTTCGACGCTTCGTCCGGCAAGGGGCGACGAACCGAAATCCGGGTGATTCCGGAGCTTTCTGTGCGCCTGGAACCGCCCATCGTCGCACTCAACCTGTCCAATCCGAAACCGGTTCTCCTACGGGTGGTGGTCCGCAACAACTCCCCCGGCCCCAATCAGGCGGCCGTTGAATTGGAGACACCTCCCGGCTGGTCGGTCCTACCCCAGGCAGCGTCTCTGGATTTCCGTTATGAGAACCAATCCATGACGGTGACCTTCCGCGCTCAATCCCCGGCAAAACTCGCTGCCGGCAGTTACCGCCTCTCGGCAGTGGCCAGAACGGTGCACAGGAGCTATCGCCAGGGTTACCACACCATCGACTACCCCCACATCCAGACCCGGAACTTCTACCGCCCCGCCACCACGCTGGTGCGAACTTTAGAGGTCCAGTTGCCCCCAGACCTGCGGGTGGGCTACGTGCGGGGCGTGGGTGACAAAGTGGACGTCGCCAGCGTCCAGTTGGGCGCCCAACTCGTCTATCTGGAGGAAGAGGATCTGGCCAGCGCGGACCTCGATTCCTTCGACGCGATCGTGACCGGAGTTCGAGCCTACCTCAACCGCGACGATTTGAGGGCTCACAACCAGCGCTTGCTCGAATACGTACGGCGAGGCGGGCACCTGGTGGTCCAGTACAACAAATATGAGTTCCTGAGGGAGCGGTATGCCCCTTATCCCATGCGGATGGGCCGTCCAGCCGATCGAGTCACGGACGAGAGCTCCGCAGTTCGGATCCTGGAACCGGAGCACCCACTTTTCCACTGGCCCAACGCCCTCGCACCCGGAGACTGGACCGACTGGGTGCAGGAACGAGGACTCTATTTCTGGGGCGAATGGGACGATCGTTACCGTCCTTTGCTGGAGCTGCGGGACCCCTTCGAGTACAACAGAGAACCCCAACGAGGCGCCCTGCTGATCGCTGAGTTTGGAGAGGGAACCTACGTCTATACCGGCTTGAGTTTCTTTCGCCAGTTGCCCGCCGGAGTTCCTGGCGCTTATCGCCTCTGGGCCAACCTGCTCTCGTTGGGCAGACGGTCCAGGGATTGTGAGTCCCCTCGACCGGGATCCAAATCATCCCAAGCCACGGACCGGTGTCCTGTCGAGGCCGGTTTCCGGAACGCCCGTTTCCAACATAGAATACAGCGGTGCTTTCGGTCGGGATCATCGGCTTGCCCAACGTCGGAAAATCTACGCTGTTTAACGCCTTGACCGCGGGGCAGGCCCGGGTTTCCAATTATCCGTTTACCACCATTGACAGCAACGTGGCGGTGGTGCCAGTTCCCGACCCCCGGCTCGACGAACTCGAGAGCTTGCTCGAGCCCCGGGAATCGACGCCCTGCTTCATCCAGTTCATCGACATCGCCGGACTGGTCGAAGGCGCCAGCCAGGGGGCCGGCCTCGGTAACCAATTCCTGGACAGCATCCGGCAGGTGGACGCTCTGGCCCACCTCCTGCGATGCTTTCACGACCGCGACGTCGCTCATGTCTTGGAAGGGATCGTCCCCCAACGGGATGCCGAGATCGTAGAGAGGGAACTCCTGGTGGCCGATCTGGAGGTCCTGGAGCGAGCCATCGACAAAAGAAGGCGGATCTGGAAAACCCATCCCGTCGAGCACGCCGAGGAGCGGAAGCGTCTCCTGGACTACCTGGAAAAACTGCGGGAGGGTGTACCGCTGCACTCCCGCGATCTGGATCGCACTGCCGAAAAAGAGTTAAAAGGGCTTGGACTGCTGACCGGGAAACCGGTTCTTTACGTCCTCAATGTTTCCGAAAATGGAGCGGAAGGCGACCTCGATCTCGAAGCGTTTCTGCACAGCACCCTGTTGCAAGCCGGCTTGCGCCATCCCTCATACGAACGAGTGTCGGCCAAAATCGAATGGGAGTTGCAGCAACTTTCCGAGGGCGACCGCGAGGAGTTCATGAAGGAACTGGACATTCGGGAACTAGGACTGCACCGGGTGGTCCGCAAGGCCTTCGAGCTACAGGGGCTGATTACGTTTTACACCATCGCCAACCAGAAGTTGCGGGCCTGGGAGCTGATGGAGGGATCGAGTGCCCTCCAGGCAGCCGGCAAGATTCACTCTGACATGGAACGCGGCTTCATTCGCGCTTCGGTGGCTTCCTTCGAGCAGCTGCGAGGCTCTGCCGGGTTCCACGAATTGCATCGTCAGGGCCAGCTGCGAACCGAAGGGAAGGATTATCGAGTCCGCGATGGTGACGTGATCGAGTTCTTCTTCCATCCCTGAGCGGCCGGGGCATCCCCCGGCGAGCCAAGATCCTGACCCTACTGATTCTCAGGGTCAACGTCGGCTGGTCGGGCCCTGTGCGCTGGCAGTCCTTGAGACACCTGCGACCCCGCGGCGAAAAGAAGCCCAAAAGATTTTCAACGAACTCTCCAAAAAAATCTTGGCAAAGCCGGCCCTGCGGGAACACACTCAAGGGGTAGCCCCGAGAGGCCCAAGACGAGCGGGAAGCGAAGCCAATCTGAAAAGGTCAGCCAAGGTTAGAAAACCCGCCTAATCTAAAGGTCACTTGGGGCTATGTTTTTGCCAACCTTTTTGTCCCCAAGCGATCAGATTCCCGCGCCGACTGTTCCTAAGGATTGGAGAATCCGAGCGATAGGTCCACTTTGTGGCCTTCAGAATCGGGCTTTTAGAAACACCTCCGGAGCGGATCCAGCGTTACTCGATAAATAATAGCTCATTGGAGTTGAGTAGGACCCGGCAAACCGCGGCCAGGTCACCCTCAAAGCTTACAAAGCGTTCGACTTCAGCCCCTTCTGGTGGCCGGGCCAGCACGATCTCGAATAACTGATCCAGCTGGGCCCGCCGATCCTCACCGGCTTCTTTCTCGACTCGAGCCGCCAGATGGACGGCTTCCTCGTTGACCAGCCGGCCGTTCATCATGGAGAGAGCTTGTAGCGGTGTGGTGGTCACGCTGCGGCGTTCGCAGGGCTCGTTGAAGACCGGAGCGTCGAAGGATGCCATCATGGGCAGAGGGAGCGATCGGCGCTGGAAGATATAGACCGATCGGCGCCGAGCATCTTCTTCCTTCTCGTTGGGTTCCCACATCGATCCGCCTCCCCGGATGGGGCGTTTCAGATCGGCCATATCCTCGGGCAAGGGCGGGTACACGCTGGGGCCTCCCAGCTCCAGACTGAGTCGCCCGCTGACAAAGAGAATGCTGTCCCGAATGGCTTCCGCTTCCAGCCGGCGCCTCTGAAACCGCCACAGCAGACGGTTCTCGGGGTCCAGACCGGAGTCCGTCACCTCGGGGTTTTCAGCAGACTGGCGGTAAGTGTTACAGGCCAGCATCAGCCGGTGCAGGGCCTTTACGCTCCAACCCTGTTGGACAAATCGAAGGGCCAGCCAATCCAGTAGTTCCGGGTGGGTGGGCCGCTCCCCATTCTTGCCGAAGTCGCTGGGCGTGGCCACGATGCCACGACCGAAATGGTGTTGCCAGATGCGATTGACCATCACCCGGGCGGTGAGGGGATTCTCGGGGCTGGCGATCCACTTGGCGAGCGTCATCCGACGGCCCCGGGTGGGATACTGGCGGTACCGATCCACCTCCAGTTCAGCGGGTAGAAAGTTCCCGGTGATGGCGCTGGGAAACCCCGGTTCGACGGCTTCCTGGGGTTGCCGATAGTCGCCTCCCTTGAGCACCCGTGTGGCCGGGACATCCGGACCCCCAGGGGGACCGATCACATTGGTCACCGTCAGGGCCAGCGGCCTCCAGCGCAACAACCGCCGCCGGATCACCTCCATCCGGTCCGAGAGCTCCACCAATCGCTCCTTTTCCTTACGGGTAAAGTACTTGGAAGGCCGGCTGGGTCGGCGGGCTTCGCGACGCACATCATCCACCGTCAGCTCCTGGAAGCGGGCCGCTGGATCGCTGACGCCCCTCGGCGTAGGCCTTCGCCAACTTCTCGATCAACCTCTTTTCGTAAGTGCCCAGGGCCTGCTGTTCCTTCTTTCCCTGGGTGTCGTCCACAGCTTGCTTCAGACGGGCACATTCGGCCTTCTCCTCCTCGGAAAAAACCTTCTCATCCACTCGCTTCAGTTCCAGTTCCAGATCCCGGGAACTGAGTTTCGCCCTACTCTCTTGGGAACTTTTCTGCGCGATCAGCTTCTCGAGTAGGACCTTTTCATACGCTTCCAGCTCCCCCTTGGCTGGACCCTTCTCGAGTTGCTCCTGATAGTGTTTGGTCTTGGACTCTGCCAACTCTCGAAAGTCTTCGTCCTGAAAGGGAACGATGAACTCCTCGGGGGGGACCCCCGAGGTATTGCGTGCCAAGGGGATTCGGACCGCATTGAAAAAGGCCTGAAGGCGATAGTAGTCCCGGGCGGGGATCGGATCGTATTTGTGGTCGTGACAGCGGGCGCAACCAATGGTGAGCCCCAGGAAGACGGATCCGGTCGTCGTGGTCGCCTCATCCAGGAAACTCTGGCGCAGCTCTTTGGAGTTCAGGTTGCCCAGGTCCCAGGGCGCCAATCTCATAAACCCGGCAGGAATAAGCCCCTGCGGGTCCGGTGTATACCAGGCTTTGCGGCTGTGTTCGTCGCCGCCGGCCAGCTGCAGCAGGACGAAACGGTCATAAGGTATGTCGGCATTGAAGGCCTCGATCACCCAGTCGCGGTATCGCCAGGCATGATCGAGCAGGATATCCCCTTCCAGCCCGTCTGATTCTCCATAGCGGACCAGGTCCAACCAGTGACGCCCCCACCGCTCCCCATAGCGGGAATCCTCCAGCAGCCGGTCGATTAACCTTCCGTAGGCATCCGGAGAGGAATCCTCGAGAAAATCCTCGACTTCCTCCGGGGAAGGAGGCATCCCCACCAGATCCAGGTAGACCCGCCGCACCAGCGTTCGCCGGGAGGCGGGTGGCGCGGGCCTCAATCCCTGCTCCTCCAGCTCGCTCAAAATGAAGCGGTCAATGGGATTGCGCACCCAGGCCGAGTCCTGGACCGCGGGCAATTCGCTCTCGACGGGTGTTCGAAACGGCCAAATCCATTTCTCGGTCTGGCCTTCGATCGACTCAGGCGGAAGGTCACGGATCCAGTTCGCCACCAGATCGATCTCGTCATCCGAGAGCGGGCCGCCCAGTGGCATCTGAGGTGTGAGCTGACCCCGCAACAGCCGAATCAAAGGACTAGCCTCGGGATCGCTCCCTACCACAGCTTTGCCGTGCTTGTTACCGCCGGCCACCACCGAATCCAGACTCGAAACCGAAAACCCACTAGTCTTTTTCCCCACTGAATGACAGGGCAGACACCGGGAAACCAAGAGCGGCTTCAGCTGCTGCTCGAATCGCTCATCCGAGGGAGAGCCAATGACCGGGGCAAAAGTCGCGAGCACCAATGGGAGAAAAACGGCGAAGGGAGGGGAAGGAGTCGTCATGGTCGGCTGGCAAACGGTCCACCTGCGGCCCCAGACTATATCAGGGAACCTACTCCAGTCCAAAACACGGGCCGTTGAGGGGTGCACGACATTCGAGTGATGGTAAGGAGAACTCTTTCCGCACGGCCGTATCCGTCGACCCGCCTCAGCCGGCGAATATGGGATTGGAAACGATCCAGGGGGTGTCTTTCAACAGGGAGGGTGGATGCAGCGGATAGAGGACCACCCGATAGGCTCCCGGCTCTTGGATCGTGAAGACCAGTCTTTCACCCTCGAGCTCCCAGTGGTCCAGGCCGTTTCTCAGCAGCACAAAACGGACTGGGATCGGAGATTGGGCAACCAGCACCGCTCCCTTTGCCACCCGAGAGCCCATGGGTTGAACCCCGCTGTCCCCTTGCGCATGAAATGAAAAACCAGTGGGATCGGCAATTGCTTCAAGAGCGATGTAGGCGGACCCGTTTCGTAAGGTCTGCAAGACCGATCGCTCGGTGAGGGGCGTCCCGGGAGGCAGGAAAAGATGGGTGCTGACAAATCGAAAACTTTGCAGATACGGATCGAGCTCCAGGGAAAAAAGTTTGCGGCCGGAAGTTGTTTGCAGCACTATGCCCACATTCTGATGGGCATCGTTGCCCGCGATCCCTACGAGCGGACGCCTTTGCATCTCCCGATCCCAGAGCCGGAATTGGAACATTTCCGGAGACCAGAGATGAAAGTAGAAAACCTCCGAAAATAGGAGTCGATGGTAGAGAAAATTGACGGCTTGATACCAGCGCTTCTTCCGCGCAGCGGCCTCATGTAAATTGATGAGTTCCATGCCCGTTACTCCGGCTGGAATTTCCGTCCCCCCGAAATGGGTCAGAAAGCGGACTTTGTTCCCTGCGTCCGTGAGCACCCGGACAGAGTTCTCCAACTGCTTTTCGTAGCCGTAGATCAGGATCAGGTCCGGGTCGAAAACCGGTGCGAGCACCGGGTTGGGTCTGGGGTGCTCGGTGATGAAAAGGTAGCGATAACCGGCTTCCCTGGCGGCCGCTATGATTTCCGTGTAGGTACCCAGACTGTGGCCTCCCGCGGCACTGTGGACGTGGACTCCACCTCGAATGTCGCGAAAGGGAACCTCCTCGGCCGGCATCGATTGGGGGAGGGCGGCCAGGTACCGGCTCAAATAAAAACTCCGGTACAGGTCATAGACGAAGGGTAGCTGGGTCAAAAGGAGGACTACCAAAAGATACCTCACCATCTGATCATTATAAAGCTCCTGGCGACTGACCTTCTTGTGTCCGGCCAAACCCAGGGTTCGGACTCGTCCTCAAGCGGCTGCGTCTCGAGAGTCAGCGCCTTGCCTCACTCCGGCTCGATCGAATATGATCCTGGCTTGGCTTGGTTCAGAAGGGAAAAAAAGCCGCTTCAGGCACCTCCAGAGCAAGACCGGAGAGTCCGTACCGAAGGACTCTTTACAAAGTGCCTGGGCTGCAGCAACGTGATCTGGAAGAAGGAGTTGGAGGAGAACCTCTTCGTGTGTCCGCGCTGCTCCCACCACGGCCGGATCTCGGCCCAAAAGCGGCTGCGCATTCTGCTCGACGACGGCCACCTTGAAGAATTCGATGCTCACCTGCGCTCCTCCGACCCGCTCCATTTCGCCGACCGCAAAAGCTACCCGGACCGGTTGGCCGGTACAGTGAAATCAGTTGGACTCAACGAGGCAATAGTCAACGCGGAGGGCCACCTGTACGGGCACCCCGTGGTTTGTGCATCCATGGAGTACAGCTTTATCGGGGGGAGCATGGGTTCCGTGGTGGGCGAAAAGATCACCCGGGCCATCGAACGCTCGCTGGCCACCAGCCGGCCTCTGATCATCATTTCAGCTAGCGGTGGAGCCCGCATGATGGAAGGGGTGTTCTCGCTCATGCAGATGGCCAAGATCAGCGCCGCCCTGGCTAGATTGCACGAGCGCCGTTACCCCTACGTTTCCCTGCTGACGGATCCCACCACCGGCGGGGTCACCGCCAGTTTTGCCATGTTGGGTGATTTGAATATCGCTGAACCCAAAGCACTCATTGGCTTTGCCGGTCCCCGGGTGATCGAGCAGACCATTCGACAGAAGCTCCCGGAAGGCTTCCAGCGAAGCGAATTCCTCCTGAAACACGGCATGCTGGATGCGGTCGTTCCCCGATCTGAACTGCGGGGATTCATCGCCGATTGGCTGGTCTTCGCGGCGCCCTCCCAGTGACCACACACCTCGGAAACCCTTCGACACGGCAGGGATGAAGACCCCGGGACCCGCCCAAGCCCCCTGATTTGCAGCCCCGGGGACGGCGAGGTTCACGACTAACTGCCATGGATTACCGAGAAAGCCTCCACTACCTGCAGCGACTGGGCGATGAAGTCCTCACCATGAAATTCGGGTTGAGCACGATGCGATCGCTGTTGGAAGAATTGGGCGATCCTCATCGCCGCTATCCCACTGTTTTGATTGCCGGCACTAATGGAAAAGGTTCCGTCGCCCGATTCCTCGGTTCCATCCTGCACACTGAGGGGATTCGCTGCGGACTGTACACGTCGCCTCATCTGGTCCGCCTAGAGGAACGTTTCCGGGTCGACGGAGAGTCCATTCAGGAGAGCGACTTTGCTCGCTGTCTTTCCCAGGTAGTGAGAGCCGTCAAGACCCTTGCACTCCCCTGCCACCCCACCCACTTCGAGACCCTGACTGGCCTGGCCTTTCTCTACTTCGCCCAGAAGAGCGTACGGATCGCCATTATGGAAATCGGAATGGGGGGCCGATTGGACAGTACCAATGTGGCGAATCCCATCCTTTCGATCCTCACGTCCATTGGATACGACCACCAGCAGTATCTGGGCAGCAGCCTGGCCGAGATCAGCCGGGAAAAGGCGGGCATTCTGCGTCCCAGGACCCCGGCGGTATTAGCGCCGCAGATTCTCGAGGTCCACTCCCTGTTGCTTTCCGCAGCGATGTCGGTGGGAACGCCCCTGCACTGCGTCGATCGGAAGGACCTGTCCCTTTGTGGATCGGATGAGGGACGCTACAAGTTTCGCTTCCGCAACCAGCGTTTCCAACTTCAGGTCCTGGGTCGGCACCAAGTGGAAAATGCCGCCACCGCCGTTCTCGCTGGTGAGATCCTGCGAAATCACGGCTACGAGCTGTCTCAGGAAAGCCTTTTCGAAGGGCTGGCACGGACCCGGCATCCGGGTATCCTTCAAAAGGTCGGTGAAGCGCCCCTTTTCATCCTGGACGGAGCCCACAACCTAGACGCGGCGAAGAGACTGGCCGACTTCCTCCAGGAACACACCGAGGCCCCGCGCTGCCTTCTTTTCGGCATGATGCAGGACAAGGACTACGAGGGCGTGCTCTCGATCCTGGCGCCCCACTTCGAGCGGGTTTACCTGACGGAATTGCGTTCGGCTCGGACCGCCCGAGTAGCGGATCTGAAGCGGATCGTCCCGAAGGCTCGGACCGCCCGGGAGCCGGATCTCACCTACCAGCTGGCGAGAGAGTGGGGGGCACGCACTGTGGTGGTCACGGGCTCTCTGTACCTGGTGGGAGACATTCTGAGCACCCTGTCTGTGCCGACATCTCCTTTTTAACGTGGTGCGGCGCCAATCGTCCTCGCACCCGCTTGCAGTCACTCAATCACGAACAGGACGTGGCCCGCCTGTACGGTGCCTCCCTCTTCAACCCCACAATGACTAACCCTGCCGGCCCGGGGGGACTTCAACTCGTTTTGCATCTTCATGGCCTCAATGACAACCAGGCCCTGGCCGGCTTCCACGTCCGCTCCCTCTCGGGCGAGTACGGCGATGACCTTGCCCGGCATCAAAGCCTTCAGACTCGCCTTGCCCGAGGCCTCTGGTGAGCCTCCTGTTCGGGAAAATCCGTAGCGCGGAGGAACGATGGTCACTGGGTAGGTTCGCCGGTCACACCAGACCAGGGTTTCCTCTCCCCGCTCGGCCAGCAGGATCTGTTCCTGGCGCCCTTCTATTTCCAGAGTCAGACGCCCCGGGCCGCGGGCAGCCAGGACAACCGGGAAGGTTCTCTCGTCACCACCTGGCTCGGTGATGGTGATTTCGACTCGTTCCTGCTTGCGCTCGATCCGGATGCGATAATTCTGGTCCCGATACCGGGCGTCAATCTTCATAGGGCTGGCTACCACTTCGACAGCGGCCCCGGGCGGGCCGAGTCTTTCCAGAAACTCTGGCGCCTCACGGATCGGGTCTTCCCTTGATTGCGCCGCAAGTAATAGTCCAGTGCAGCCGCCACCAGAGGGATCTGAGCGGTCTGGGATAAATCCTGAAGAAGAGTCTCCACCACCTGGTGTTCCTCAATGAAGTGGGTGTGGAGGTGTCCCCGCAGGAATTCGGGGTGGGTGAGCAGCACCTCGAAGAAGGGAATCGTGGTCTGGACCTCCCACACCACGTACTCTCGCAGCGCCCGCCCCATGCGCTGGATCGCTTCCTGCCGATTGCGTCCAAAAGCGATCAGCTTGGAGATCAGGGGATCGTAATGAACTGGAATATGGAAACCGGCGTAAACTCCGCTGTCATTGCGTATGCCCGGGCCGGATGGCTCCACCAGGGTGGAGACCAGTCCGGGTGACGGGAAAAAGTTATTGAGCGGATCCTCGGCATAAATACGGCACTCCAGGGCAGCGCCCTGAAACTGGATATCCTCTTGCTTCAGCGTCAGAGGTTCTCCGGCGGCGATTCGAATCTGCTCTTTCACTAGATCGATCCCGGTTACCAACTCGGTGACAGGGTGCTCCACCTGAAGCCGAGTATTCATTTCCAGGAAATAGAAGGAGCCCGGCTGATCGTCCTCCCCTTGCTCCACCAGGAACTCTACGGTGCCGGCGTTGTAGTAATTTACCGCCCTTGCGACCGCCAGAGCGGCCCCAGCCAGCTTTTCCCGAAAAGTGTCATCGATGCTGGGCGCCGGGCATTCCTCCACCAGCTTCTGGTGTCTTCTTTGAATGGAGCATTCCCGTTCTCCGAGGTGAATGAGGTGGCCGTGGCGATCCCCGAGCACTTGCACCTCGATATGCCTGGGTTCTTCCAGATACTTCTCGATGTAAACCGTGGGATCTCCGAAGGCTGCTTCGGCTTCGCCCCGTGCTGCGGAAAGGGTGGAGAGGAGAGATGTCTCATCGTGCACCAGGCGTAGCCCTTTTCCACCACCACCGGCGCTGGCCTTGACCATAATCGGATAACCGATTTCCCGCGCCACCTCGGCGGCCGCCTCGGCGGAGGCCACGGCCTGCTCCGTACCCGGGACAACGGCTACCCCTGCCTCCTGGACCGTGCGCCGGCCGGCGATCTTGTCCCCCATGAGTTCCATCGCATGAGGCGAAGGTCCCACGAAGACCAGGCCCGCGCGGTCACAAGCCCTGGCGAATTCATGGTTTTCGGCCAGAAACCCGTAGCCCGGGTGAACGGCATCACATTTCGACTGGACCGCTGTGCGGATCAGCCGCTCGACAACCAGATAGCTCTCGGAGGAAGGACCGGGTCCCACCGGGTAGGCGGCATCGGCCAATTTGACGTGCAGCGCCTCCCGATCGGGTTCCGAGTAGACGGCAATGGGAGAAATCCCAAGATCGCGGCAGGCACGAATGATGCGAACAGCGATCTCTCCCCGGTTTGCGATCAGTAGTCTCTTGAACATCGCGACTGCTTTCCTGCCCTTTCACGACGGAAGTCCGGAGCTGAACCAACGCGAGATTCCCGCGCGCGCCCGGCCCCTCATGGAGGGACTTCAAAGCGGAATGTTGCCGTGCTTCTTGGGGGGATTCTGGTCCCTCTTGTTGGCCGTCATCTCCAGCCCCCGGATCAGCTTGATTCGAGTCTGCTGAGGTTCGATCACTTCGTCAATGTAGCCCCGCTCAGCTGCCACGTAGGGATTGGCGAACTTCTGCCGGAACTCGCCGATTTTTTCCCGCTTGAAGGCATCCGGTTGGGAACTGGTCTCGATTTGCTTCCGATACAGAATTTCGACTGCGGCCTCTGGACCCATCACCGCGATTTCCGCCGTTGGAAAAGCGAAGTTGAGATCGGCCCGGATGTGCTTGGAAGCCATGACGCAGTAGGCGCCCCCGTAGGCCTTGCGGGTGATCACGGTGATCTTGGGAACCGTGGCTTCGGCAAAGGCATACAGCAGTTTGGCACCGTGCCGAATAATTCCACCGTGTTCCTGGGCCACCCCGGGAAGAAAGCCGGGCACGTCCTCGAAAACAATCAACGGGATATTGAAGGCATCACAGAATCGAACGAAGCGGGCTCCCTTGATCGAGGACTGGATATCCAAAGTTCCCGCCAGGACGGCCGGTTGATTGGCCACGATGCCCACGGGAGAGCCGCCAAGCCGAGCGAATCCTACGACCAGGTTGGGCGCAAACTCCACCTGCACTTCGAAAAAATATTCCTCGTCCACCACGGCATGGATGCAGTCCTTGATGTCGTAGGGTTGGTGGGGGTCGCTGGGCACCAACTGGTTCAACGAGGGAACCAGACGATCCGCGGGGTCTGAAGTCTCCCGAAAGGGAGGGTCCTCCAGGTTGTTGGACGGAATGAAGGAAAGCAATTCCCGAATCGCCGCCAGGCACTCTTCGTCGCTGGTGGGCGCAAAGTGAGCCACTCCACTCACCGAGTTATGGGTCGAGGCTCCCCCCAGTTCCGACATGCTCACCACTTCTTGAGTGACCGTCTTGATGACATCCGGGCCCGTGATGAACATGTAGCTGGTCGAGTGCACCATGAAGATGAAATCGGTGATGGCAGGAGAATAGACGGCACCCCCCGCACAGGGTCCCATAATCGCCGAGATCTGCGGAACGACACCACTGGCCAGGGTGTTGCGAAGGAAGATATCGGCATAGCCGGCCAAGCTCACCACTCCCTCCTGAATTCTGGCTCCCCCACTGTCATTGAGACCAATCACGGGCGCTCCGGTTTTCAGTGCCAGATCCATGATCTTGCAGATTTTGGCAGCGTAGGTTTCCGACAGACTGCCGCCAAAGACGGTGAAGTCCTGGGCGAAGACGTAGACGATCCTGTCGTCTATCTTGCCATGACCCGTAATCACGCCGTCTCCGGGGATCTTCCTGCGCTGCATATCAAAATCGTGGCATTGATGGACCACAAACTGATCGAGTTCCTGGAAGCTGTCTTCATCGACTAAGAGTCGGATGCGCTCCCGAGCCGTCAGTTTTCCGGCCTGATGCTGGCGCTCAATTCGCTGCTTGCCTCCCCCTCGGTCGGCCTTCTCCTGACGACGCCTCAGCTCTTTCAGTAGTTCGTTGTTGTTCATGGTTGGCTGAAAAGAGGTCTCCCCCTAGCAGGTCTAGGGCGCCTCCAGCAAGACGGGGGACGACAGGTCGCTTTCATTGCCTGAAGAGTCAATAGCGCTGACCCGATAATACTGGTTTTCCGGTCTGCCCTCCATCCCATTCCGGTAACTGTTGGTCTTGACCAGGGGGGACAATCGTCTCATTGGCTCCTCTTGCCGTCCCCGGTAGACAAAATAACCCTGCAGATCCGACTCGCCATTGGGGTCCCAGATGAGCTGCACGGACTCCTGAAGTCGGACAGCGGACAGATTCTGAGGCACGGCTGGCGGAAAAGAATCTTCTGGCAAGACCGTCAAGGCTTCGCCGAAATCACTCAGGATCAGGGGATCCTCCTGACTGAGCGTTTGAACTCGATAAGTGCGAGCGTGACCGAACTGAAAGGCGCGATCGACGAACTCTGCCAGTCTGACTCGGAACTCACTATTCACCAAAAAGCCCAAAACGGGGACGGGTGCATGGCCATCCAGATCGGATAGGGGCGGCTGCCAGCGGATCACAATGCGGTCTTCCAGCACTTCGGCAACCAGATCGGTGGGCGGCAAAGCAACTCGCGCCGAGGCCATGACTGTCTGGCTAAACCCAGAGCGGCTTCCATCCTCCCCAACCGAGCGAAGCCGATACCGGCAGGGGCTTGGAGATCTCGGGGGACGATCCCGAAAGACGAACCGACCGGGACAGCTCGTTTTTTGCAGAGACTCCCGCTCAACCGAGCCGATCACTTCCTCTTTCCCCGCCCCACATCCTCGAAAAATCACGACATTTCGAATCGCTCCGGGGGGCAGTGAGAACTCCAGTTCCACCCGATCAGCGACCTGAATCAGCTGCAAATCGCGAATCACCTCCTGATGGCGGGCCGCGGGAGGAAGCGGGGCCCCCACCTTGGCGCAGCTGGCCAGAAGCAACAAGGACGGTGAGAAAGTCATCAGGCACGAAGGACGGGAGGGATGCATCCACTTCGGGGATCCAATCCATCTCCAAAATTGGCCACAACTCATTTTCACATCACCAGTTAGCCACTTTCCGGACGAGAACTAGAGTAGTTCACCTCTCAAAGGGAAGAAGCCCTAGCCTTCCGCTCCTCTTTCTGCCAATGCTGACGAGGATGGGGCTCTGTTGAAAACCGCCGGTTCGTTGCAACACCCTCAAAGAAGGATAGCCTCAACCTTCTGGGGTCGTCCTCAATCGTGGAGTCAAGAAGTCCAGTACGGCTTTCACGGACAAGACAGTATAATATAATGGCTTCCCGAGGGGCAAAACCTCTGGGATAGCAACATTTTGAAGTCAGCTGGCACATCATGGAGCAATCCGATTTCGTCATCATTGGAAGCGGTATTGCCGGTTTGCGGGCGGCCATCGAGTTGGCGCGTCACGGAAAAGTCGCCGTCCTGACCAAGTCTAAGACGGATGAGTCCAATACCGAATACGCTCAGGGTGGCATTGCCGTTGCCATGAGCGACGAAGATGAAATCGGTCTTCATTACCAGGACACCATCCAGGCCGGAGATGGCCTGTGTAGCGAGAAAGCGGTTAACATCCTGGTGGAAGATGGCCCTGCCCGGATTCAGGAGCTCATCGATTGGGGCACTCGCTTTGATCGTGAAGGAGTTCGGCTGGCCTTTACCCGGGAGGCAGCGCACAGCCGAAAACGGATCCTCCACGCTCAGGGGGACTCGACGGGTCACGAGATCAATCGGACTCTGGTGAAAACGGCCCGCACTTCTTCCAACATCCGGCTCCAACCTTATACCTTCGCCCTGCAATTACTGGTGGACAATGGGGCATGCCAGGGGGTGTGTTTTCTGGAAAGAAAGACGGGTCGAGTGCGGGAAATCCGTGCTAGGGCGGTGCTTCTGGCCACAGGCGGCATCGGAATGGTCTATCGCGAGACGACCAACCCACCGGTGGCGACAGGAGATGGATACGCTCTGGCCTTTCGGGGGGGCGCCCTTTTGGCGGACATGGAATTTCTCCAGTTCCACCCCACCGCTCTAAAACGCGAAGGGGCACCCCACTTCCTTCTTTCGGAAGCGGTTCGGGGCGAAGGTGGGCTGCTGAGAAATCAACAGGGGGATATCTTCATGTCTGAGTACCACCCTCTGTCCGAACTGGCCCCCCGGGACATCGTATCTCGCTCCATTTTCCGCGAAGTCCGGAAGAGGAAAGAAGAAACCGTCTTTCTGGACGTGAGACATCTGGACCCGGACTTCATCCGGGGCCGCTTTCCACGCATCCACAAAACCTGCCTGGCCTTCGGACTCGACATCACCAGCGAGTGCATTCCCGTATACCCGGCGGCTCACTACATGATGGGAGGGGTCTACACCGACCTGGATGGGAGAACGAGCATCCCCGGCCTTTTCGCGGCCGGCGAGGTGGCATGCAACGGGGTTCACGGAGCCAATCGCCTGGCAAGCAATTCTCTCCTGGAGGGTCTGGTTTACGGAGCCCGGGCCGGCAGAACCATGCTGGAGACCGAGAGGGGTACCAGTCCGGACATCGGATGGATCGGCGAGGAAGACTGGGAATGGACGCTCTGTTCGGACAGCGACAGCAACCAACGCGCGACCATCTCGTCGTTGATGAGTCAAAAAGTCGGCATCGCTCGTGCAGGCCCCGACCTGACTTCGGCGCTGGAGCAGCTCAGCCGCCTGCCAATTTCCAGTCGTTTGAACCAAGCGGATCAGGAGCGCAACAACCTGCTCATCAACGCTCGGCTCATCACCCGCGCCGCCCTCCTGAGAGAGGAGAGTCGCGGTGCCCACCATCGCAGCGACTACCCGGAAAAGAGCGACCAGAAGTGGAGAAAACGACTGGTGATCTTGTTCAATCCGCTCAAGAATTGCGCCAAATACGGTCTGATCGCGACCGGAGACCGAGAAAAGGCGACCACTGATGATTGAAGCTCTGAGGTAACCATACTCTATGTTCTCGACCCCACATCTGGACTGCTCCCGCTGTCGAAGCCGCTTCTGCTGTCAACAACAGCTACACAACCTCTGTCTTCGGTGCAAGTCGCCGCTGGTGGTGCGTTACGACTTGCCATCTCTGCGAAAACGGTGGAAGAAGGCCGATCTCGCGACCCGCCCCAAAGACCTCTGGCGCTACCTCGAGGTCTTGCCGCTGGAGGACCGAACCGAAGCCATTACCCTCGGGGAGGGCTACACTCCGCTCTTGCCCTTGGACCGGGCCGGCGAAGAACTGGCCATTGCCCGTCTTTTATGTGAAAGACGAGGCCGCTAATCCAACCGGTTCCTTCAAGGCGCGCGGGCTAGCGGTGGCCGTATCGATGGCCAAAACATTGGGAGTCCATCAGCTCACCATCCCATCGGCCGGCAATGCTGGGGCGGCTTTGGCGGCCTACGGAGCTCGAGCCGGATTGCCCGTCCTCTCCTTCGTCCCGAGGGATGCACCCGCCGCAGCCCTTCAAGAGATGCGCATCACGCAGGCTCGCGTAACGATCGTGCACGGCTCCATCGCCGACGCCGCCCGGGCCCAGCGTGCCCATCCCGATTGGCAGGAATTTTTCGACCTATCCACGTTGAAAGAACCCTACCGTTTGGAAGGCAAGAAGACGATGGGATATGAGATCGCCGAGCAACTGAACTGGGAACTTCCGGATGTCATCATCTACCCCACGGGGGGCGGCACGGGCCTGATTGGTTTATGGAAAGCCTTTCAGGAGATGGAGGAATTGGGCTGGATTGACAGTCGGCTTCCCCGGCTGGTGGCGGTTCAAGCCGAGGGGTGCGCTCCGATCGTGAAAGCCTTCCAGGAAGGTCGCCAGCGGGCCCGACCCTGGCTCGCACCTTTGCGGCCGGCATCCGAATGCCCCAAGCACTTCGGGAAACCCAGGGGCACGCCGTGACAACCTCAGATCCAAAGATTCGCGAGGCCATCGGTTATCTGGCATCCAGAGAAGGGGTCTTCGTGTGTCTGGAAGGAGCCGCCTGCTGGGCGGCACTGGTCGAGCTGAGGAAGGAAGGTTGGCTCAAATCAGACCAAACGGCTGTATTCTTCAACACCGCGTCTGGCATCAAATATCTGGACCGGGTTCTGCCCGACTCTGAGGATGCGTCGGGTTCCCCTCAGGGTGGCGCAAATTTCTGAAAAAGAGTTGGAACTTCTTGGCAACGAACGCATCATGAATTTTGAGAATGAACGTGTGGGGGTCGAGAACCAGCCTTCTCTCCTCCTTAAAAGTCCGGACAGGACACCCTAAACTGGTTTCGACCCCCTTCCCCACTTCTCCCTCTCAATGACGGCGATAACGGAGACGGTGGATTTCCGAATCGATCTCCACACCAATCAGCAGAAAGAGGCTGGACACATAGAACCAAACCATCAGGGCAACCAGCGCACCCAGGCTCCCATAAAATACCTGGTAGTTGACCAGATGATTAGCGTAAAGGGAAAAGCACTTGGAACCCACGATCCAGCCCGCCGAAGCAGCCGCACTGCCGGGAGAAAGCAGTTTCCAGGGAGAGCGCTGGTCTGGTAAGGCGAAATAGACGATCTGGATTCCCAGATTCAGAAGTCCAAAAATGAGAAACCAGCGAATCAGTGAATAGAGAACGCGAAGCAGAGACTCCAGGCTTGGGTAGGACGACAGGTCCACTCGGAACAGGGCCAGGTTGAGCAGGGCATCTCCGGTGAAAATCAGGATCCCGGAAAGCACCACCAGCAAGGAAACTACTACGGTCACGGCGATGGCCAAAGCGCGGATGCTCAGGTACGAGCGAGTCTCCTGCAAGACGTAGGCTCGATTCAGCATACCGACCATCCCACTGAAACCCAGGGAGGCGGGCCAGAGAGCCAGGGCTATGCCTAGCGAAAGTGCCCCCGGGCTATCCTCGGCCATCACCAGACGCATCACGATTCGGTGCACCGTCACAAAGGTGCGATCGGGGAGGAAGGGGTGGAGTTCGGCCAGAATTTTAGCCAGCAGATTCGGGTCGGACGGAATCAGCGTGATCAGAGCACTGACGAAGATGAGAAAGGGGAAGAAGGCGAGCAGGAAATAAAAGCTCAACTGAGCAGCCAGGCCCCAGCAGTCGTCCTTGTTGATCTCGTGCCACAGATCTTTCCAAAAATCTCGCCGGGAAAGCACCCGAAAAGCGCCCAGGTCTAGTCTCATTCCCAGGTTAACTCGTCAATTGGCGGCCTCTCAGCTCAGCGGGAAGAACGATACGATCTGTGGATGCAGCGATAGGTTTCGAAGCAGCGGCCACAGGTAAAGAGGTGTTCGATGGTTTGGATGACCTCCAGGTCGGAGAGCTGTTTTCTGGCCAGGGAATGGAGCTTGAAGGAGGGCACATGAGACGCTCCCTGGTTGGTCTGCGGGAACGTCACCGTGAACAGGATCTTCGTAATCACGGGAGCGCTCATGACTGAGGTCATCATAGCAGAGTAGGTCAGTCGGGGCGAGAAAAGGGCGGAACCCCACGGAGCGTCTGCATGGGCGTTGGCTCGAGTGCTCTGGCGGTCTGGCTGAGCCGGATGCGGGCGACCGGCAAACACTGCCATTGTGCTATATTCGCTTCTCGTGAAATGGGATCTCGATCGAGTGGCGGCCCGCGTTGCCGAACTTCGCGAGCAGATCGAATTTCACAACTATCGTTACTACGTCCTCAACGATCCCGCTATCCTTGACCCCGAGTTCGACCGGCTCTTTCGCAAACTTCGGGAGCTGGAGGACGACCATCCGGAACTCTCCTCGCCGGATTCGCCGACTCAAAGGGTAGGCGCGGTAGCTCAGGAGCAGTTTCGAAAGGTGGAGCATCAAGCCCCCCTGCTGAGCCTCGCCAACGCTTTCGATGAAGAAGGGCTGCGCGCTTTCCACCGGCGGATCTCCAACCTGTTGAAGACATCGGAAATCGATTTCATCACCGAATTGAAGATCGACGGGATCGCCGTGGCGTTGAGCTACCGCGACGGGCGATTGGTGCGCGGCGCCACCCGTGGTAATGGTTGGTTCGGTGAAGAGGTAACGGCCAACCTCAAAACGATCCGCCAGATTCCCCTCCGTTTTCAGGGAAGGGCCAGCCCTCCCTTGGTCGAGGTGCGTGGAGAGGTTTACTTACCTCTGTCCGCCTTCGAGCGCACTAATCTGGAACGAGCTTCTTCCGGGGAAAGTCTCTTCGCCAACCCCCGCAACGCGGCGGGCGGCGCCTTGCGACAACTCGACCCTGGAATCACGGCCGGCCGACCGCTGGCCTTTTTCTCCTATGCCATCGGCTACGCTGAGGGAATCGCTTTCGAGACCCAGTTGCAAGCCCTCCAGCTGCTGAAGGAATGGGGATTCCCGACCGATCTCCACTGGGCTCACCACCCCAACTTCGAATCGGTGATCGATTACTGCTCGGCCTGGGAAAAGAATAGGAATTCCCTGGACTACGAAATCGACGGCGTCGTGGTCAAGGTGAACCGGCTCGATTATCAGACGCGTCTGGGCACCGTCAGTCGTGACCCGCGCTGGGCGGTTGCCTACAAATTTCCTGGGCAATTGGCTACCACCCGGCTGGTCAAGATCGACATCAACGTCGGTCGAACCGGCGCCCTCAACCCCTTTGCCATCCTGGAACCGGTTCAGCTGGGCGGAGTCACGATCCGACTGGCTACGTTGCACAATGAGGACGACATCCGTCGCAAGGACATCCGAGAAGGCGATGTGGTGGTGATCAAACGAGCCGGGGATGTGATCCCGCAAGTGGTCGGACCGGTTCGGGAAAAAAGAACCGGCAGGGAGGTCAAATACGCCAATCCTTCCCACTGTCCTGCCTGTAGCTCGCCCGTTTCCCACCAACCTGGCGAAGCCATGGCCTACTGTTCCAACTGGGAATGCCCGGCCCGGCGTCTGGAGACCCTCAAGCACTTTGCCGGACGGGCGGCTATGGACATCCAGGGTCTGGGACCCCAGACCCTGGAGAAACTGTTGGAATTGGAACTGGTCAACGATCCGGCCGACCTGTACTTCCTGACTTCCGAAAAGATCTCCCTGCTGCCCAACTTCAAGGACAAATCGATCGCCAACCTGGTGGAGGCCATCTACAGCAGCAAGGCCCAACCCTTCGCTAGAGTTCTCTTCTCCCTTGGGATCCGCCACGTGGGCGAAACCGTCGCCGAGGTCCTGACTCGGGGGATGGACAACTTGGAGGTTCTCGCCTCCTCGACCGAGGATGAGATCGCTTCTTTGCCCGGGATCGGCCCGGAGATCGCGGAAAGTGTGCGGCTCTTCTTTAAGAGACCCGAGAATCGACACCTCATCGAGAAACTCAAACGAGCCGGATTGCGCTTCGAAGCGCAGCCAGCCTCACCCTCCAGCCAGGGACCCTTGCAGGGCCAGACGTTTGTGGTAACCGGTACTTTGCCGATGCTGAGCCGCCAGCAGGCCACCGATCTGATCCAGCAACACGGAGGCAAAGTGACCTCGTCGGTTTCCTCCAAGACCGATTATCTGCTGGCCGGCACCAATCCCGGTTCGAAGTTGCAAAGGGCTTCCCAATTGGCAGTTCCCGTCATTTCCGAGGAAGCTCTTCGCCAGATGGTCACGATGCCCGCTTCCGCACAACCGGACGAGGAGTCGCGGACGGTTCCCCAGACATGAAAGGAGCCGAAACGGAACGGGAGAGTTGGGCAGAGCGACGCCAAACCCCTCCTCCTGCTGCATTCTTCGTGGCCTTGATGACTCATCGAGAAGGCTATTGCGAACGCCTCGAAGAAGACCTCCGGCAACGCCTGGGCCCCCTGCAGCACCGCTCCGAGTTGTACCCTTTCAGTCCCTACTCCAACTACTACGATCGCGAGATGGGCGGAGCCGGCTGGAAATACTTCCTCAGCTTCCGCCAACCCCTTGGCATGGACCAGCTGGGGAAGGTGAAATGCCTGACGGAGAAGCTGGAATGGGAATCGTTCGCCTCATCCAACAGTCCCACGGAACTCGCCGGTTACCGACGCCGGGTGAACCTGGATCCCGGCTATGTCAGCGCCTGGAGCGTGGTGCTGGCCACAGTCAAGAACCGGGCTCATCGACTGTATCTGGGAAACGGAATTTTCTGTGAAGTGGCCCTGATCTTTCGAGATGGAAGCTTCCAGGGTCTGCCCTGGACCTACCCGGATTATCTATCGGGGCCGACCCTGGACTTCTTCAACCGGGTGCGTCGCCATCACCTCCAGTAGACCCGGAAATGCCCACAGCCGAGGCATCGGCTCTGCGAGAGAACGAGTGCTCCAGTGCGGGAGGGTATTGAACCCGTCACCGCCAACCCTTATGGTGCCGGACATCCGATGCGTTTAAAGGCGACATCTCCAACTCGTCTCGACCTGGCCGGCGCCACCCTGGACATCTATCCGCTGTACGTTTTCGAAGGGGGGGGGCTCACCATCAACGCTGCCATCGACCTCAGCAGCCAGGTCGAGCTGGAGGTCCGTCCCGACCAGAGGATTCGAGTCGAGTCGGCGGACTTGAACCTGGTTCTGGAGGCCCCCAACTTGAAGGAGCTGGCGGTGAACCGGGAACGCGCACCACTGGATCTGATCGTCCGGATTCTACAATTCTACCGGCCCTCCTGCGGTCTGAACGTCCGAACGCGAAGCACGGTTCCTCCCGGCTCGGGACTGGGAGGATCGTCCTCTTTGCTCATCTCCCTCAGCTCGGCGCTAGTACAATTGGAAAACAGACCGGTCACCAAGAGTCAAATCATCGACTTCGGCGCTCAAATCGAGGCTCAATCCCTCGGAATCCCTACTGGCAAACAGGACTATTACCCGCCCGCTTTTGGTGGTTTCCACGCCCTCTGGTTTGACCTCAAAGGGGATCGGCGGGAGCCTCTCCGATTCTCCGACCGGTTTCAAAAATTGCTGGAGACTCAGGTGCTGCTCGCCTACAGCGGCGCCTCTCGCTTTTCCGGAGCCAACAACTGGGAAATAATGAAACGCTACATTGAAGGTCAGGGTAAGACGGTTTCCCGCATGAAGGAGATTAAGAAGACGACCGACTCCATGTACCGGAGCCTTCGAGCCGAGGACTGGACGGGATTCGTGCGATGTCTGGCAGAGGAATGGGACAACCGGAGAAGGCTGGCGCGCGGGCTGGCTACCCAAGAAATAGAGGATCTCTTCGCGGCGGCGAAACGGGCCGGCGCGTTGGCCAGCAAGGTCTGCGGTGCTGGTGGTGGCGGCTGCTTCATCACGGTCGTAGACCGCCCTCACCGCCAATCCGTGGAAAATGCCATCGAGAACGCCGGGGGGCGAATCTTACCCTACTGTTTCGCCTACTCCGGGGTCCGCGTGGAAGAAATCTAGGTCTCACTCAAGCCCGCTTGCCGCGTTCTCTTGCCAACATCAACTAGGTGGGACTGGCTGTCCCCTGGGGCATGTGATAGCCTTCCGCAGTGCTCCCATCCATAGATACGGTGGTGTTTGCGGAGGGGGCTTGGGAGGTGAGTTCCAGGAGCGAGGAGGAGGCGATGCAGCGGCATCGTCGACGAGGAGGGACGAAGAGATCGCCCGCAACTCCCCTCCGCCCAGAGGGTTGCGACGGGGTACCCCTGTCTTGGGTGTTGCTCCTCCTCCCCGATGTTCCCGCATCGACTCGTCGTCGCGCCTGCAATCCAGGAGTGTCGCGTTCGCAACAAACATCATCGTATTCATGGAAGTGAGCACTTAGGCGTGTCTGCACCTCCGTTACCCAGTTGTCCGAATTGTCAATACGTGCTCCTCGAGAGAACCACGGTCTGCCCTTATTGCGGCACTCCGTTGACCCATCCGCTCTGGAAGAAGGCGGCCGCCTGGATCTTTTTGCTACTGATCGTCTATGGACTGGTCCGGTGTCACCTCCAGCTCATGGAAGGGTTCGGACCTCTACAACCGGTCGGGGAGCAAATTCCAAGATGAGCGCTCCCGCGGCTGCAGCAGAAAACGCAGAGTTCGTGCACCGGGGAGCGGTGACTTTCTCCTTCGCAGCGATGTCCGATAAGGGGCAAGTCCGACCCAAGAACGAGGACACGCTGCTGCTGATTCAAGAGCTAGGCTTCTTCGGCGTTTGCGACGGTCTAGGCGGTCACCGGGCAGGGGAAGTAGCCAGCGGCCTGGCCGCTCACTCCCTGAAGGAGCACCTACTTCAGCAGCCCTCCCTTCCCCCCGACCAGATCCTTCGAGAGGCCATCGAAAAAGCCCACCAGAGCATCTTGCTAACCCAAGAGCAGCACCCGGAGCACCGGGGAATGGGCACCACCCTCACGTCGTTCTGGTTGGCTTCCGAAAAGGCCGCGGCGCCGGCCTGGATCGGTCATATTGGAGATTCCCGCCTGTACCGGTTGCGCGATGCGAGGCTGGAACAATTGACGGAAGACCACTCTCCTGTTTTCGAGCTGTTTAAACTCGGAAAGCTCACCAAGGATGAGCTACGCCGGCATCCCCAAAAGCATCTCCTCAGCGCCTGTTTGGGAACTCAGGAGTCGGTGCAGGCCGACGTATTTCCTGTTTCGCTGGCGGCTGAGGACCTGTTCCTGATTTGCAGTGACGGGTTGACGGACCTGATTACAGACACAGATGTAGCTCGCGTGGCGGGCGCCGATTCAACTCTCACGGAGCGCGCCCGACATCTGGTGGCTGAGGCCAACATTCGGGGTGGATCGGACAACATCTCCGTCGTTCTCGTCCATATCGTCGACGCGAGAGTCACGGACGCATAGCGTCGGGTCAGCGGCCCCGAGTCAACTACGGGGAAAAATCCTTATTGATGCCGGACTGGCGCGCGTCAGATCACTTGATCCAGCGCCGCTTGAACGGCCCGCCGCCCGTAGACGGTGGCCAGATGGGCGCGATAGGCCTCGCTGGCGTGGATGTCTCCCAGCAATTCCACTCCCTCAGCCGCCCTACTTCAGGCCTGCGCCACCCGCTCGGAACTGATCTCCTGGCCTTCCAGGGCGGCTTCCAATCCTGGCTTTCGTCGCCAGCACGGCTGCCGGATAGTCGGCCGCCGGATCCCCATGAGCCAGACTTCCCCCAATCGTCCCGAGGTTCCGCACCTGGGCATCGCCTATCGAGCCGGCCGCCTGCTGCAAGGGTGGACACACGTCGCGAACCAGGGCCGAGCTCTCCACCTGGCGGTGGGTGCAAAGGGCCCCAATGGAAAGCGTATCCCCATCCAAACGGATCGTCTTCAACTCTTCCAAATTCCGAAGATCAACCAGGTAACCGGGTTGAGCCAGGAGAAGCTTGAGCAGGGGAATCTGGGAATGGCCTCCAGCCGATACACTTCTGCCTAGTTTTCCCTCTTGCAGCTGACCAAGCGTGCGGTATTATAGAAAGAGTTGCGGAATTGGACTCCGCAGGATTCTGCTTAATTAGGAAAAACGCTCGACGAAACAAGAGGAGGAATCTGACCATGACCATCACCACAGAAACTCCCTCGGCGGCAAAAGTCGATCATTTCATTGCCAAAGCACGAAAAATGCTGATCAACGGGCAATGGGTCGATGCCGCCTCAAACAAAACATTCGAAGTATACGACCCAGCCACAGGTGAGATCGTTGCCCGTGTAGCCGAAGGAGACAAGGCGGATATCGACAGGGCAGTCGAGGCGGCCCGTGCAGCCTACGACGGCGGTGCGTGGCCCAAGATGACTCCTTCGGACCGAGGTCGGCTCATCTGGAAGTTGGCGGATCTTGTCGAGGAGAACCTCGAAGAATTCGCTGAGCTCGAGTCGCTTGACAACGGCAAACCTGTTGCGGTAGCTCGCGGAGCTGATGTACCACTATCCATCGACCTGTTCCGCTACATGGCCGGTTGGGCCACAAAGATCGAAGGGAATACTATCCCTATTTCCGTTCCGTATGCACCGGATACGCAATTCCACTCTTTCACTCTGCGAGATCCTATCGGCGTGGTGGGCCAGATTATTCCGTGGAACTTTCCTTTGCTGATGGCCGCATGGAAACTCGGACCG
Organism: Acidobacteriota bacterium; assembly: GCA_965205565.1. Lineage (GTDB taxonomy): Bacteria > Acidobacteriota > UBA6911 > RPQK01 > CBDBID01 > CBDBID01. The sequence goes on along the minus strand of CBDBID010000043.1, from coordinate 73,316 downwards.
GCTCTTGCCGCCGGATGCACAGTCGTGCTTAAACCCGCTGAACAAACCCCACTCTCAGCTCTGCGGCTTGGTGAACTCTTTGCTGAAGTGGGCTTTCCCGATGGCGTTGTCAATATTGTGCCCGGTTTCGGTGAAACCGCCGGAGCCTCCCTAGCCGCCCATCCGGGTGTCGACAAGGTGGCGTTCACCGGGTCGACCGAAGTGGGGAAGTCGATTATCAAGGCGGCTGCCAATGACCTGAAAAAGTTGACACTCGAGCTCGGAGGTAAGTCGCCCAACCTCGTGTTTAGCGATTCAGATCTCGAGACGGCCGTAGCAGGCGCCTCGAACGCCGTCTTCTTCAACCACGGCCAATGCTGCAGTGCAGGAAGCCGCCTGTACGTCGAACAGAGCGTATTCGACAAAGTCGTGGAAGGAGTTTCCGAAGCTGCGAACCGGATCAAACTTGGGAGGGGCATGGATGCGGACACGGAGATGGGGCCGTTAGTTTCAGATGAGCAACTCGAGAGGGTCTGTGGCTATCTCGAGTCCGGCTTCGCCGAAGGTGCCGAGGCGGTCTGTGGGGGCAAGCGCAGCGGTGAGACCGGCTACTTCGTTGAGCCCACGGTCCTGGTAAACACCAAACCCTCAATGAAAGTGGTCCAAGAGGAAATCTTCGGTCCGGTAGTGACCGCAATGCCGTTCAAAGATGTCGAAGAAGTGGTCACCGCAGCCAACGACACAGTTTATGGGCTCGCCGCCGGGATCTGGACACGCGACATCGGAAAGGCCCACAGAATAGCAGCCAGACTCCGTGCCGGGACCGTCTGGATCAACTGTTACAACGTGTTCGACGCCGCACTGCCTTTCGGCGGGTACAAACAGTCAGGGTGGGGGCGTGAAATGGGACACGATGCTCTCAGTAACTACCTCGAGACGAAGTCGGTCTGTATCGGACTGTAGAGATTTCCGGGTTGTTTGTGTTACCTGAAGGGCGGAGCCAACGGTTCCCCATATTTGGGGCATTGCGAGGACGAAGTCAAGCACACGCCGGTCAGAAAGGAAGGTTCAGGCCAGACCTTTCAGTGGGCTTCAAGGCCCTCTCGGAGGGAGCTCGGGATCAGAGGAACCGTCCCTTGCTTGAGGCACTGCTCTAGCTCCCCTTGGAATTCTTTCCTTGCCTTTTCCGCTTCCGGACCAAAACAAGAGAGCAGGGTTTCTCGACCGCCCAGCGAGCGCACGGCAATCCCTTTTTCCCCCAAGGCTCCCGCTTGAATGACGCTCGAGGCTTTCTCCCCGTAAAAAGCGGCCACCCGCCGGCCATGATCGGTCAGCTCGCCGAGCAGATACAGACCCTGTAAAAACTGAGCGAACTCCTCGAACAGGTCCGAAAGCAAGCTCTTCGTTTCCTTCCAGGTAGCCCCCGCGGTCACCATCTCCGCCACCTGCATGTGGTAGGTCCGCAAACCTTCCGCCAGCGTCAAGGCCCAGACCACGTCCTGCTGGCATGACTTTTCGACGGCCCTCTGGATGCGATCGGCGGTGCGACCCATTGCCGGCACAGCCACCACGGGAGGCGGGTTGGCGCTGCGGACCCGATCCGCGGCTTCTCGGATGCCGGCGTCGTCTTGCAGGTTGATACCTTCCAGTCCCAGTACCGTCACGTAGTGCTCGCTCCCTGTCCTAGCCCCCATGATGCCACATTTTCCGGAGTGGAACCATTCGTCTGTCAGGACACCCGGGCGCCCTGACTCCACCAAATTATTGTGATCGGCGCTTGACTGTCGTGCCGGCTCGGGTTCACAATTGGCTCTTGGATTGAGCCGTTCCCGTATGGTCGTTCACCACCCAAACAAGAACTCGACAGGAAGGTAGCCATCCATGATACGTACGAAAATGGAAGAGGCGTTTAACGCCCAGATCGCCAGTGAGTTCTACTCTTCGCACCTGTATCTCTCCATGTCGGCCTACTCGGAGTCGATCAACTTGCCCGGTTTCGGTCACTGGATGAGGTTGCAAAGCGAGGAAGAGCGGGCTCATGCCCTGAGACTGTTCGAATATGTGCACGTCCGAGGCGGGCGCGTGGAGCTTCGGGAAATCATGGAACCCCCGGCGGAGTTTCGCTCCGCCTTAGACATGTTCGAGCAGGCTCTGGCCCACGAGAAGGAAGTCACCCAGGACATCTATCGGATCTACAACCAGGCCCAGAAAGCGGACGACTACGCCAGTGAGACCGAACTGCAATGGTTCATTCGAGAACAGGTGGAGGAGGAGAAAACGGCGGCGCACATCGTAGCCCAGCTCAACATGGTCGGGGATCAACCGACCGCTCTGCTCATGATGGATCGCTATCTGGCTTCCCGCTCGGTTCCAGCTGAACCCTCATCTTAGTGCTCCCTTCCATAGATACGGTGATGTTTGCGGAGGGGGCTTGGGAGGTGAGGTCGAGGATTCTTCGGACACTCGCCCCTCCGATGTCCCGCCAGCCGGCGTGAGCGGATATACTTACACACTCGACGGTTCTTCCTGGCCAGGTTTCGCGATTGAGACGGCTGCGCACCCTTGATATGGTTACGTGATACAAGCAAGGAAGCACCGACTCTGGTGATCGTAACCCAGGCGAGTCCCTTGGTGCCGAGGAGGTTACTGAGGTACTCAGCCAGATTTTGGAAGACAACCGACAGTCAAGAAAAGGAGAACCTATGGCATTCACTCTTCCCTCTTTACCTTACCCGACGAACGCCCTGGAACCTCATATCGACGGCACCACCATGGAAATCCACCATGGCAAACACCACAACGCCTACATCTCTAACCTGAACAAAGTTCTGGAATCGGCTCCGGAATTGGCAGGCACGAGCTTAGAAGAACTTCTAGCCAACCACTGTGCCATCGTTCCGGAGAGCATTCGAACCGCCGTACGCAACAACGGCGGAGGGCACAGCAATCACAGTTTTTTCTGGCAGATCCTCGGAGCCAATCAGGGTGGACAACCGGTGGGTCAACTCGCCCAGGCCATCAACGGCACCTTCGGAAGTTTCGATACGTTCAAGGAAAAATTCGCAGCCGCTGCGGTGGGTCGCTTTGGCTCGGGTTGGGCCTGGCTGGCGAAAAACGCCGCAGGCCAAGTGGAAATCTACTCGACAGCCAATCAGGACAGCCCAATGATGGCGGGCAAGAATGCCATCATCGGCCTGGACGTCTGGGAACACGCCTACTATCTGACATACCAGAATCGGCGGCCGGATTACGTCAATGCCTGGTGGAACGTCGTCAACTGGAACGTGGCGGAACAAAGGTTTACTTCCTGAGGACAGTCGAGATCGAGGGAAAGTCTGACCGTGCAGGATACGGAAGTCTGGTCAGAAATAAAGGCTTAACTTCAGGCCTTCACGGCAACGCCAGAAAAAAGTTTTCCTGGGCCGCGAGTCTCTCAAACCTTACCCCACTCGTCCAAAGGTGGGGGAAGTACCGGAAACACAGCCTACTTTACTCAATGCAGGGTGTGCAGGCTCGAGCGAGAGATCCCTGGGGCAGAGGGGGGGGATTGGGAAAAGCTGAAAACAGCCCTCAAAAGCCCTCTCTCTCTCAAGGAACTACCACTGACGCTATATCAAGGGCAGCTGACATGGTGGTCGTCCTCGATGAAACGACCAAAAGCGTCTCGGGTGGGCCACTGCCAATCTCGCGGGCCGGGAGTTCCTCCCAAAAATTCGTCAGACTCGATCAGTCCGCCCCAGCGGAAGCAAAGTTGCCTCCCTTTTCAGTCCGAATCCACGGCGTAGAGGGCATACAGACGGATGTCCTCGGGACGTAACCCCTCGAAACTCACCCGAATGCGCATCGGTTTGCCCGGATCCTTCACGATCCCTCCCGAGGGCCAGGTCGCCGGGGCACGTAAGCCATCCGATTCAACCACCGCCGAACGCTGTCCGGAATACCCGGGAAGTTCCTTCAGGCTCTCATCCAGGATTTCCAACCGGAGGAAAGTGCCTTGGGAAAGCCCGTCGGCATTCACGAAAAGCCGGGTCGAACCCTCTAATTGCAAGGGACAGGAAACCAGGTGAGGGACTACCGGCGGCACGGTGTCCGTGGGGCGAGCCGGTATCACTTCGAAGAATCCCAAGCGGTCCCGCACCCAGGTGGCCAAACGAACCCCGCCATCCCCCCAACCGCCATACCAGTAGAGCGTCTTCTCCCCCACATTTTCCACGCCCTGTCCTTGCATCAGTGCAGGGCGTGCGCCGTCGCGCTCCTCAGCTGCCGAAACGATTCTGAAGTCGGGCACCGGCTCCCGGAAATGCAGAGCGTCCTGACTGATCACCAGCCCGAGATCCATGCTCACGAATCTGCGATCGTTGTTAGAATGACCGTGCCACTGCCCGTAAAACCCAAGCAAGACGTTGCCTCGGTTCCAGAGCCCGGCACCCATGTGAACCTGCTCCCCCCGATTGATGTCGGAAAGAGGGAAACGGGGAGGGATGTTGTCCCGGCGGAAGCTCAAGGCCGAGGACAGGCTCCAATTTTCAAAGCCATGGGAAAGATGGGTGACGAAGACGCGCTTGGGATAAAAACGAGTGGCCTGACCGTTGAAGTAGTAGACCCCATCTAGTTTCGTCAGACCACTGCCTTCCATGAAGGCGGGCAGTACCGGATTCTTGGGGCTCTGAACCCAGCACAATCCGTCGGCGCTGTAGGCCACCAGCAGTTGGTTGTTCCCAATACTGAGGCTCTCGAAAAGCATCTTGAAGCGCCGCAGGCGATCCGGGTCATCCGGTTCGTACAGGACGCTGCAGGCCACCACCAGATCCACATCCAAATCCACCAGGCTATTGTCCCGGTTGCCCTCGAATTCCACCAGGCCCAGAGCCGGTTTTTCCCAGTGGATCCCGTCCCGGCTCACGGCATAACACACCCGACCGCGCCCCCATCCCGGCCAGCCACCGGCATCCGGAGCGTCCAACTGTGGAGAGCCGATGTACCACATGCGCAGCTCCTCCCCCACCCGGATCACGCTTCCGTAATAAGCCACAATCCCGGGAATCCGGGTCACCCGGCTGGCCAGTGGTGATGACTGGGCTTTCGGGATGCTTATTGCCCCGGATCAATCCCACACGCAATCGGTAGGTCAGGGGAAGGCTGTGAGCATCGAAAGTGAAAAGAACGGCCTCATCCAGCGATCGCTGGGGGCCGCCGTTTTTCACGATAACCGCCCTTGCTATCGAGGCCGTGCTCACGGTGCACAAAACGATACTCAGCAGCTTCCTTTTCCAGTACATCGACTTTTCCTCCCCCAGAAGACGTGACGATATTGGGACGCGGTTGCGTTCGCATTGGCTTTGCCTCCCGACTCGCCACTTTTCATGAGCCGTCAGACCCCGGGGCCATCCGGTTTCCCGGGCGTCCTGTCTTTTTCCATTCGCGGCATCTGGGCGTTCGGGAGCCGGTCTCAGCCGGTCGGGCGTTCATCGCTGCGCAGCAACCAGAGGCGGACGTAGTGACGCCTGCGTTTCGGGTCTTCATGATCCTCAAAAGCAGTTCGATTGTGCAGGATCCAGTGATTGTTGGTAAAGAGTATCTGGCCGGGTTCCAGAGAGAATGCGACCCTCAGATCGTCTCGCTGCAGCAATCGATCCACCACCTCCAGAGCCTCCCGCTGGCGCTAAGAAAGAGGACGGCCAGATTTTTTGGACGCTACCTCAATGTAATATCTCAAATAGCGTACCGTCAGCTCCCTACCCTTCCAGGAAAAGACGGCGTGCTGGCTGGTCTCAGATTCTCCCGGCCGGATCTCTCCCCGGCGATCGAAAGGAAAGGAGTCGTACAACGTCGGCTGCAGATGCCCATATTCTCTAAGGATGCAATTGTGCAGGCTGTAACCACTGACCAGCTGGTTGACACCACCGCTCTTGGCCGTGGCCAGGCACAAGAGCCATACATAGTCTGCCATTCGTGGATTGAAGGAGCCGTCCGCGTGAAAAGAGGAGGCAGCATGAGTCACGCTGAAGCGAGCTCCTTGCGTGTAATCCAAGCCGGTATCCCAAACGTCGTAAAGCAGTGTTTTTCGGATGTTCTGCGGAAACGGCCGACCCACCATTTGCCCGATCAACCAGTAGGCGAGGGTGGCCTCCTCTCGGGAGAAACGCTCCAGGGGCAGGCGGTCCAGGATGACAAATCCCGGGCTACGATCCAGCCGGACCCGCAAATCGGTCAGTGCCTTTTCCCCCTGCTCTAAAGCGGGGATGGAGAGCTTCACCTCAGGGCTGACTGGCCCGGACTCCCGGCAATCCGACAGAAATGCTTCGATGATTTCCTGACATCCAGCTGGGAGATGAAGGGTCCACGATCTGGAGTGGTGAAGAGTCGCTTTCGTCCAGGCACGCTGGCTCGCCACCAACTCCTGCAACATGACGCTCACGGCAGTCGCTCGCTTTTCTCTCGTTTTTTTCTGATCTTTTTGCTCATTCTGCCTTCAAGGCGGGCAGGAGGGGAATTTGCAGGACGTTCCAAACGGCCACCGCACCGGCCGCAAGACCGGTCACAACCACCACCAGAAGGGTCAGTGACAGCGACAGCCAGGGGAACGACCCGCCCCTGGCGAGTAGGTGTGGAGAAACGGCCGCCAGGGCCGACAGGCTACCCACCGCCAATCCCAATACCAGGAGAAAAGCATTCTCCGTCAGCACCATCCAGGCCAGTTTCGAGCGCTCGAAGCCGATAGCCCTCAAGGTGGCCAACTCTCCCCGACGTTCCAATACGTTGCGCACGAGAACCACCCCCAGACCCAAAGTGCCGAGAAGCAACCCCAAGCCTCCTAGAGTCTGGAAGGTGGACAGATAGGTGTTCTCCACTGCCAGATAGCCGGCCAACCGATCCCGGGTAGAAGTGACGTCAAAGCCGTACTCACCCAGGCGGTTTTCCAGAAGAGAGGCCAGCTCCAAGTCGGATCCTGGAGGCGTCTCCACCAGGAAATAGGAGTGCCCTCCCTGGCTGGGGAAATGCTTCACGAAGTTGGCTTCCGAGATCAGCATTTCGCCCTGGAAAACGCTGCCGGAAAGCAGCCCCACGAAGCGAAGCCTCAGCGGCTCGCCTCTTTCGTCCTGGATGATGAAATCTTGTCCCAGGCCAGAGTGCAGAATCCAGATCACGGAGTTGGCGTCACCAAAGGCGGGGACTACGTCCGGTTCCAGTGACTTCTCCAACAGTGTCCAGGGATTCTCGACCTCTTCCATCACCTGACTGAATCGAAAACCGCCGCGACTGACCTGGCTGCTGGGAACGCCCAGCAGGCGGGGTCGGGTAGGCCGATATAGATTCAGGCAACTGGCATCTTCTCCGGGAAGCAAGCGGAAGGGCAGAAGGGTCGAGCCCTGGAAATGACGCGAGTCGCTTTCGGAGAAGCCCAGCTGGAAACGGCCCTGGGGTGCATTCAGATTCTGGTAGATCGGGATGTCGGCCTCAGCCAGCAGGGCGTAGCCTCCGGTGCCCGATTCCTTGGCCAGCTCCAAATCCGGTTCGTGGCGACTGGCCGCAACCGCTACGATCACGAAGCAGGCGCTGGCCAGCAAAGCCGCTATCAACAAGCTCCGTCCGGGGTTTCTGGAACTGTTTCGGGCGGCGAATCGAAAGGTGAGTCCAGGATCACCCGGGCGAAGCAGGCGACGACTCGGCACTCGCAACCAGAGAGCGAAAAAGCAGAGTCCGGCCGTCAACAGGGCCGTTCCCAAGCCAAAGAAGAGGCCAACCGAGGCCGACCTGTCGGCTTGCCAGGCGAAAAACCCCAGAGCCAGGCATACTGCGGTACTCGCCACTCCCAGTCTCTTGGCCCAAATAGCACTGCCGCGCCGCCTGGGCAGTCCCCGTCCCCCCGTCAACAACTCTGGGATAGGGAAGCGAGCCGTATGGCGCACAGCCCACCAGATCGAGACGATCACCACCAGAATCGAGATCAGGAAACCAAGGGCCAGGCTGACACCTCCCACGTGAAGCTCCAGAAAGGAGTGTCCTATGGCATCGGACCACCAGGTCCGCAGACCGGCAATCAGCAACCAGCCATAGCCAGCGGCGGCGGCCAGACCGAGAATTGCACCGCCTGCCGCCAGCAGAATGCCTTCTGCCAGGAAACGCCGGCGCACCTGGGCGGGCGAGTACCCCAGCGCGAGTAGCAATCCCAGTTCACCCGCTCGCTGCTCCACCCCCAACCGGAACAGCAGGCCCACCAGCAGGGCTCCGGAAAGGATCAGGAAGGAGCTGAACCCGATAAACAGCATGCCGAAGTCGGTGGCGCCAGAGGCGGCCTGCAACCCCTCCCGCTTGACCGCTTGGAATCGGAAACCCAACTGTTCCGGTGAAAGGCGCTCTAGAATGGCCTTCTCCAAATCGGCACGGGTGGAAGGCCAATCCGGCTCCCGAGTTGCGGTTACGCGAAACGAGGTCAGCCGGCCAAACCGAGTCTCCCAGAGCCGCTGCCCGGTCTCCAGGGCAACGAATGCTTTAGGAGCCGCTCGGTATTCGTCCCAGTAGGCCTCGTCCTGAGGACGGATGCGTGAAAAGTCCACTGGGAACGGAGGGTTCCAGGAAGACATGTCTGGGGCTTCCTGAATGCCCGGGATCTCCGGTGTCAAGTCGGCATCAGCTCCCAGCCCTTTCATCTGTACGACCCCTTCCAGCTGAAAGGTCGCCACCTTGCTTTGCAGCTTTTCCAGAGGCCCCACGCTGTAATAGGTGAGTTGTAAGCTGTCTCCCACACTCGCGTTCAACTCCCTTGCAGCCCATTGATTGAGCAGTATCTGCTGGCCCGTCAAGACCGGTGCTGACTCACCCGTCGTCAATGACAGAGAAATCGGATCAGACGGTTGGGAGAGCTGCAGAGAGGCCACCGTGGAATAGGGGACCGTCTTCTGGCCCACCAGCATCTCGTTGGCCAGATAGGTCAAAACGGGTTGCAGCACTAGGTGCTCAGCCTGGGCAGCTGCGCGAACGGCCTCTTCCATCCAAGGCCTCAACACCAGTTCCCGACTTTCTACCGTCAGATGGCCGTTTCTCTGGTGAAAAAGCAAACCGAAATCTTCCAGTGTGAGGAATTGCCGAAGCTCATCCTCCAGACGCAGCGCTCCGTTCTCAGCCGCAAACGGATGCCCGGCCACCATCAGAGCGTTGACCCGGCCCTCCTGCCGCAGCGTCCGCTGCAGTAGCGGAAGGGGCACCAACACATTGAAGGGAAGGTTTTGGTGCGGTCTCAAACCGAAGCGGCCTGGACCCCGGTCCGGGATCACCTGCCTGATCTGCGCGCGCAGCCTTCTCACCACCTGGGAGGATTCCCTTCTGCCGAACAGCAGCTCCCGGTGCACATCGTTGGAGGTCTCGAAAGCCACCAACAAGGTCTCGCCCGCTTGCACGCGCAGTTCCTTCTGCAGGCTCTGGTTGATCACCACCGAGGCTAAACCTGGACTACTCAGGTCGCCCAACCTCCGCTCGAGGCTCGCGGAAGCATCAAAGAAGGAAAGAAACCGGGGATCGACGCCCAGGATGTTCACCTGAGAGGCACGAGTTCCGCTGACCGGATGGCTGGCACTGCCCCCCAGCACGATCATGGGGGCTACGGGACCGAATCCACGGTCCAGTTTCAGGCTCTGTTCGGTTAGATCCTGCCCCAATCTTTCCCGGAAGAACCGGGGAGAAACCAGGGCGTAGTCGATCGCTCCCAGCCGGTCCAGGGTGAGCTGGCGCAAGCTTTCTCGCACCGAATCACCCACCAGCAAGGCACCGGTCATCACCGCTGTGGTCACGGCCGCTCCCAGCGCCACAGCCAGATTTGTCCTCCAAAAGAAGGTCAGGCTGCGACGCATGTCCCTTCCACCAACTCGAAATTCCTGGGGAATCTGGCGGCCAGCTCCGTGCTGTGTGTGACAGCGATCAGCACGTTTTCTTCTTCCTCGTGCAGCTCGAAGAGCAGCGAAGATATGGTACCGGCGGTAGATCGATCCAGATTTCCGGTGGGCTCATCACAGAGCAAGAGGGTGGGGCAATTCAGCAGGGCACGCGCCACAGCCACCCTTTGGCGCTCCCCACCGGAAAGCTCGGCAGGGCGGTGCTCCAGACGGTCTTGTAGACCCACCCGCTGGAGCAGATGCAGGGCTCGCTTCCCCGCCTCCTCTCGCTTTTTGGAAAAAGCCAGAGCGGGCATCAGCACATTTTCGAGGACCGAGTATTGGGGCAACAGGTGATGGTCTTGGAAGATGAATCCGATCACCCGATTGCGGAACCTAGCCAGATCCGGCTCGGACAGGCTGAACGGGTCGGTTCCGTTGATCCGAATCGAACCCGAACAAGGCGCAAGCAGTGTCCCCACACAGTGCAGGAGAGTGCTCTTTCCCGAACCCGAGGGGCCGGTAATGGCCAGGGAGTCCCCTCGCGCCAGTTCGAAAGAGACCCCTCGAAGCACCTCCAGCGGATGGACCTCGCCCAAACTCTTGCGTAGGTCCGTGACCTCTAGCAGGATGTCACGCTGCTTCATTCATTCTCACTCAAGGATTGAATGTAGCCCAGGCCGATGCCTTCTTCAATCCAGCAACGAATCCACCCCATGCACGCTCTTCTCCGACAGGTATTGTGAGTAGACGGCCAGGGTGGCATCGGCCATGGCTTCATCATTGAAAAAGGCCCGTACCGATTCCCTTCCGGCTCGACCCAGTTCCTCCCGCCGCTGCGGATTCTCGTACAGCGACTGGAAGGCATCTGCCAGCTGGCTGGCCGAGCCGGGGTCTACCAGAATTCCTCCCTGCAATTGCTCCAGTAACTCCGGAAAGGCGCCGTGGCGGGGCTGGACGACGGGCACTCCATTGGCCAGGGCTTCCAAAACGAAGAGACCCTTCGGTTCGCGGTAGACGGTGGGTACGGACAGCAGGTGGAGCTGCTGCAGAAACTGGATCTTTCGTCGCCGGTCGACTTCCCCCCACAGGTCGAATCGGTCCTCCAGCCCCCACTGGGAAATCTTCTTCTGGATTCCGCGAAGATACGGTTCATGTTGCTTGCCGAGATATCCGGCCACACTCAGCCGGAATCGCGCCTTGCCGGTTCGCGCACACAGTTGTCGAAACGCGTCGGCCAGGAGGTGGAGGCCTTTTTCCGGGCAGATGCGGGCCAGGTAACCGATCGTGAAGGGGCGGGCAGCATCTGGGCTGCCCGCACCCATGTGATCGGCCAGGTTCAGTCCGGGCCTGACGACGTGGATCTTGTCTCGGGGAAGCGTGAGGTATGCGGACATGAATTCGGCAAAGTACTGGCTGGTGGCCAGAAACCCATCTACCTGACCGGCTCGCTCTCGCAACACCTCGATAACTTCAGATCGATAGGGTTCGACCAGGTCCTCCAGGAAGATGTCCTCCCCCTGCAGGGCACACAGAACCGGCACCTGGAGCTCCTCACGGATGCTTCGCACCAACCCCAGCAGCAGAGAGTTGGTGAGCTGGACCAGATCCGGTCGGACTTCCTGCCGGAGCCACCGAATCAGCCGTTCCAGCTCTTTTCGTTGATGGCCCCGCTCTCCTCTGGCGATGGAGAGAGTCAGCGCGCCCAGCGACCGGGCATCCGTGCTCGAGGCCAGGCGGCTCAGCAAGCGGAGGAGAGACGGATGACGGAACAGGGAATCCAGCCATTCAGGCGTGTGCCGAAAAAGGGACAACTTCTGCTCCAGGTAGACGTTGATCCCGCCATAAAACACTCGATCGATGCTGACGTTCGGTTCGTCAGTCCGCAAAGGGGTGTAGGTGGGGATCAAAAGGGCCTGATGCCCCTTCCGCTGCAGGGCCGCAACCAGGGAATTGTCGTGCAGGCAACTGCCGCAGAACATGTCGGCCGCACCGGCGGTGATGTAGGCGACTTTCATGCCAGGCTGGTCCCGACTGCCCGGAACCTCTCCTACCGATCGCTGGAGCTGGGGAAAAATCGGTCCACCCGGGACGGGGAAGGCATCTTCGTCAAAAGCGAAACGGAGATCATGGAGATCGCGGAGGCAGCCACGATCACTACTACCGGCATCACGCCCGTTCCGCCGACCGTGTAATCCGCCTGGTGGCCCACGCTGAAAAAGAAGTAGACCCACAGCGCCACCACCGTCAAGACCGAGGCAAAGGCGCCAAATTTGGTGCTCCTTTTCCAGAACAGTGCGGCCGCCACCACTGGGAAGAGAGCTGCGAATCCACTGAAGGACCAGATCCCCAATCGAAAGATGCTCCGATTCGAGACCAGGGACAGCACGTAGGTGACCACCAGGATTCCAGCCACGAAGAGCCGCCCCACCAGGACCTGCTGTCTCTCACTCATCCGGTCATGGAAACCGTAGTGGCGTACGATGTCCTGCGTGAACATGCTTCCGATGGAGAGGACCTGGGAATCTAGCGAGGACATTACTGCGGCCAGGACTCCAGCGGCTAGCAGACCGGCCAGGAATTCCGGCGCGTGCAACCCAATCATTTTGACCAGGATCGAGTTGGCCTGGGGGCCTCGAAGACCGGGAAAATCCACGCTCCCCAAAACACCCAGAAGAACGCTGGGAGCCCATACGACGGCGATACACAACGGGTAAAAAACCAGAGGAAGGCGGAAAGTGTCGGCTCGCCGCGCGGAGAGCCAGTGCATGAACATGTGGGGAAACATACCGACCGAGAGAGGAATGCACGTGTAGGTCAGAAGTTTGAGTGGCTTGATGTGATCCCCGCGCACCAGCAGATGCGGATTTTGCTCCGCCACCCGCTCCATGGCTGTCGAGAGTCCCCCCAGGTGTTTGACGATGACCACTACGGCTACGCCTCCCAGCACCATGAAGACCAGGGTCTGGAAGGTGTTGACCCAGGCCGTTCCCCGCAGCCCTCCATAGGTCACATAGGCCATCACCACCAGGCAGACCGCCAGTCCCCCCACCCATTCCGGGATCTCGCCGCTGGTGATTTCGTTGACGGTCAGCCCTCCGGCCATGACGCCAATCAGCAGATAGGGAACGATCAAAGCGATCAGCACTACGAAGATCAGCAGACCCAACAGATCCGAGCCCCAGCGATCCCGGAAATACTGTACCTGAGTGATGTAGCCGTGCCGCTTTCCCAGAGCCCAAAGACGCGGGCCCAGGAAGAAGAAGACGCTGGGAATGATGAGAGCCGAGGCCGACGCCATCAGTCCGAAGACTCCAATGCCCTCGTGGTAGGCCTCCCCGGAAGCTCCCAGGAGGGCGAAGGAAGTCATGTTAGTGCCAAACAGGGACATCAGCAGAATGAAGGGGCCGATGGTGCGGGTGGCCACAAAATAGTCTTCACCGGTTCCCCGGAAAAGCCGATGGCTGAAGCCTCCCACCAGAAGCACCAGAAGCAGATAGACAGCCAGAACCGGTACCGTCGTCACAAGCGCCCCCTTTCTTCCGAAACGTCCAGGTTCTCGGGCCACGCATGCCGGACCAGAGCAGCCATCATCAAAGCGGCGGCGACACAATAGGCGATGTGGTAGAGGAGACCCGCGGGAAGGGCCAGCACCAATCGGCTGTCGTTCCAGAACCACCAGTCATTATGAAGAAGATACAGAATGACTAGTACGCCATAGAGAAGCTTTCGAACGAACGTTTTCATTTCTGACTCCCAAGTAGGCTAGCTCTTGCCTCGGGGAAAGAGCCAGCCTGCACCAGTTCCATGGTAGGGAGCACTTACGATTTCCCGGAAAAGCAGTACAGGAGACCATCCTCCGTACCGATGATTAGCCTACCTTCGGCCAAGCTGGGCGAGGCCAGGATAGAAGAACCGGTATCGAATTTCCAAACCGCACGGCCGGAATCCAGATCCAGGAGGTAAATGACGCCGCTGGTGGAGGCAAGAATCACACGCTGTCCCACTACGACGGGTGAGGCATCCACTTTGGCTCGGGTGGCAAAGGTCCAGACCTTCTGGCCACTCTGCCGGTCTAAGGCGTGCAGTTGCTTGTCCCGTCCCCCCACCAGTACCAGCTTGTCGGCCAGCGCTGCCGAAGAGTAGAAGGGGAATTGCCGCACCTTGGGTTTGTACTCCCAAACCACTTCGCCTTTTCGAAAATCGATACACAAGAACTGATTATCAAAGGTCCCGACATAGGCTCGGTTGCCCGCGATGGCGGGACTTGCTCCAACGTAGGCTCCCAATTCGACTTGAGCGGTCTCTTTACCCGTCCGGATATCCACCAGCCGGAAAAAGCCGTCACAGCCGGCGATCGTCACCTCCTTGTCAACGATCGCCGGAGTGGCGTGGACGTAGCCCCCCGTGGCAACTTTCCAGTGTAGCGAGCCATCGCGAGCCGACAGACAGTACAGATGATTGTCATAAGACCCGAAAATCACCCGTTCCTCAAAAAGGTTGGCCGAGGAAGTGAGTGCACCTTCGGCCTCAAAACTCCAGCGCTTCTCGCCCCTACTCGTACCCAGGGCGTAAAAGGTGCCCCACTCATCACCAAAATAGACCGTTTCCTTCGTCACCAGCGGGGAGGACTTGATGATGTCCTTCGCCTCGAACTTCCAGCGCACCGCGCCGGTGGCCAAATCCAGGGAATACAGATGCTTGTCGTGCGATCCCACGTAGACGGCCCCAGCGGAGATGGCGGCGGTCGATTCGATCCCGCCACCGGCCTGGAAGGTCCACTCCACCTGCAATTCATCGGCCAGACTCGCGGAGGCGACTCCGGTCAGCTGGGCATTCCCCCGAAACATCGGCCAGTCAGGCGGCCACGAGGACGCGCTTCCAATTGCCAGGGTCAAGGCTATCGTCAGAGAAGCGATTCCGACCCCTATTCCGCGGCAACGCAACTTCGCCATCCTCCAGTCATGGCTTTCCAACGTCCTTTCGAAAAGAGTCTCCGGCGACCGAGCACTTCCAATTCCCCCATTTCCTTTCCGAGACGTCAGGCCTCGCTGCACCTTCAATGAAACGAAGCTTCATCCGTTCTTTAGGCGCTGTCCAGAAAGGAAGTTGATTCTACCCATCTCCGTATCACTCAGGAAGAAGGTTGCAGGAACCGCATGTCTAGAAGTTTCTGAACCTGATCCGGTGTATTGAGGTTGAAGAAAACCTGTCTGTGAGCCCACTTTTCCCAGGCTTCTTCGGCAATGTATTGCACATCATTTCGACCCTGCAACCAGTCAGTCAGAGAGCGCTCACCGGCTCGAAAAGCCCGGGCCAGGTCACCACTGAGAGTCTTGGAGTAGAGCGCGCAGGCCACTTGAGGGCATCCCTCCCACAGGGGCACCAAAACCCGCGCCGAACCGATGGGATTCCATTCCGCCACCAGACGACGCAGCAACGACGCGGTCACGAAAGGGTAATCCACAGCCAGCAGAAAAGCATGATCGGAGGAGACATGGGGTAGAGCGTCCGACAAAGCTCCTAGCGGACCCGAACGCGGTGAGGAATCGATCCGATAGCGAACCTGCCGGCCCAAGTGTTGGGAGATCGGATCGCGGTCAGCGGCCTGGGACAAGAGGATCCAAACTTCTTGAAAGGCCTCCTGAGCGGCTCGGGCACTGCGCTGCAGCAGGGTCGAACCCGAAACCGTGAGAAAACGCTTGTCCTCGCCCATGCGTCGGGCTCGCCCGCCGGCGAGTATCAGGCTGGAAACCAACATGCTTGGTGCTCACTTCAATAAATACGATGATGTTTGTTGCGGACGCGTCGCCCCTGGATTCCAGGCGCGACGGAGAATCGATGCGGGAACATCGGGGAGAAGGAGCAACACCGAAGACAGGGGTGCCCCCTTGTAACCCTGTGGGCGGAGGAGGGTTGCGGTCAATCTCTGTGTCGCTCCTCGTCGACAATGCCCCGGCATCGCCTCCTCCTCGCTCCTCGACCTCACCTCCCAAGCCCCCTCCGCAAACATCACCGTATTCATGGTACGGAGCACTTAGACACACTATCACGTGCTCGGGTCCCACCGCTGGCGTCTTCCCATCCTCGGAACCTTCCCCGTCAGACGGTGGGGATTCGTGTGGCAGTCCGGGAACGTGGACTTCCACGATGGCTCCCCGATATAATCAGACGAGCGAGGGGAAGCGACAGCTGTGAGAGGTGCTGCCGCAACTTCATCGCTCTGGAACTAACCTCCCAGACTTTCCAGAAGGCGGGTCTCGGTTGAGCACCCGGCGAGGCAAGTAGGGTTACCGCATGGTTTAGGCCTCTCGTGAGATGGACATTCTATCCACCACCGTGCCAGTCCACTGGCCCCAAGCGAACCTCCTGACCCGACCAAGGTCTCTTTCCCGCATCCCCGAATACAGTACCCTCTTTCAGTTGTTATCCCTGCACTCTTTCCCCGGAATGCGTTCCCCAGAGGATGCAAAGGCGGCCCCTTCATGACAGCGGCTACGGAGACCCGTTCCGTTCCCGTTCGGAAGGTGAATTCCTCCCGAAGCAGCAGCCAGCAGGACCTTCTGGCCGTCGAGGAGCCGCTGGAAATCCGGCTCCGGTACGGCAAGGACGCTAGGCGCCAGACGCAGACTCTGGCCATCACCATGAGAACGCCGGGAAACGACCGCGAGTTGGCCGCCGGTTTCCTCCTCAGCGAAGGTCTCGTGCGCCAAGCCAGCGACATAGAAGACATCGAATGCGACTTGGACAGCGGCCCAAAAAGGCAAGGGAACGTGGTCCTGGTTCAGCTGGGACCCGGCGTTTCCGTGGACCTGGATCGGCTGAAGAGAAACTTCTACACCACTTCCAGCTGCGGCGTTTGCGGGAAAGCCTCCCTGGAGGCGCTGTGGGTGAACCACTATCCCGCCATTCCCCCTGATCGCCCCTGGGTGAGGCCCACCACCATCCGCAAGCTGAGCCGGCAAATGGAGGCATCTCAGCCCGTCTTTCGCCGGACTGGTGGACTTCATGCCGCCGCACTCTTCGACTCGGAGGGCAACCTGCTCAGCTCCCGCGAGGATGTGGGCCGGCACAACGCCGTCGACAAGCTGGTTGGGGGACAGTTTCTGGCGTCCCATACCCCGCTGCACGACCGGATCCTGATGGTGAGCGGCCGGACCAGCTTTGAGATCATGCAGAAGGCTCTCGTGGCCGGCATACCCATGGTGGCTGCCGTGAGCGCACCCTCCAGTCTGGCGGTGGAGCTGGCGAGGGAATTCAACCTTACCCTTCTGGGCTTCGTTCGGGGAGATCGTTTCAACATCTACACCGGCTCTCACCGACTGCAAATGAGTACGGGAGCTGAAACTCAATGATGGTCGGACCCAACCAATCGGACAATCGCCAGCCAGCGGAGGTAATCCGAAGGTAATCCATGGAGGAGAACGAAAATACCCAAAAGACGCGCCGGGAGGCCCTCGGTTGGATCGCCCCGGCGATGGGAAGAGCCCTCATGAACCAGTCCTGTAGCAGCCCTGACGAAGCCGCGGGTACGAACCCAGCCTGGAGACTTGCCTACGGCTTGGATGTCGAGCGAAATCCCAGCTCGGGCAGCAGCGAGGAACTGACCGCCGCCATCCGCGGCGGAGCGGACCTCCGGATACAGACCCAGTTTCGCCACGACGAACACGTCGATACCAGCTCGGACAATCCGGAAATCGTTCTGGAAGTGGCTGAGTTTCGAGCCACCTATCTTCTCGATGACCAGTGGGTAGCCGGTATGATGACGCTTCGGCAACCGATCAGTCTATTGGACGATTTCGGGTCTCGGCCCTCCATGTCCTTCTTCCTCTACAATCAAAACGGCCAGCAGGCCATTGCGCGGCCCTACCTGGACGGCGGTCCAGTGACGGGAGAGGTCGGCCCGGCACCGCTTCCCGACCAACCCCATACCATGGAGAAATACGATCTGCAGGATCGGTGGGATGAAGGAACCAATGCTCCCAGTCAAAACTTCATCTACGATTTCGATCTGTATCGATTCTGGGTGAGCGAAGGGTGGAAACAAGTCCTGAATCACGGACCCAGGGGCGAGGTCCGGTCAGGATCGGTGCAGACGCTGGCCGAGGAGGTGGCCCGCGGCAAAGAGGTCAAGGTAGCCATCCGGGGTCTCTGCTCCGACCTGGCCAAGGACCCGCAACAGGCCCTGGACCACGAAGCCTTCATCCATACCAACTCCTGTTACTATTACACGGAACGCAAACTGTTTATCGCCGGAACCCATCCTCTGGTGCGGGTCAACCCTGCCATCCCCTTGCGCTACGCGAGCCGCAACTGGAACTTCGGCTGGCTCATGCCCCGAACGGATGGTTTCGTCAAACGCTGGCTGGTGGATCCGTATACGCTGAAATTCGCAAAAAGCGAAGGACACTACGCGATGCGCTGGTTCGTGCGCTAGCGCATTGCGCGCTTTTCGAAGCGCATCCCCAGGTGAGAACGGGTTGATCGATTCTCCCGGACCGTGGCGGCTCCCCTGTCCAGAGTTGGGTTGAATTCGGCTCGGGTGTAGGATTAGAAACAGGGCAGAAGGAGATCTTGCATGGGCCTATTCTGGAAAACACCCACCCTACCTAGCGCCGAAGAAGCCCTCCCGAGACGGGAGGAGAATCTGCCGGTACCCAGGAAACACTTCGTGTTGGACGCCCCTCTGGCACCTCCTTATCCGTCGGGGATGCAAAAAGCCTTGTTTGGCATGGGATGTTTCTGGGGCGCCGAACGAAAGTTCTGGGAACATCGCGGCGTGTATACGAGCGCCGCGGGTTACGCGGGGGGACACACTCCAAATCCCACCTACCAGCAGATTTGCAGTGGTTTGACTGGCCATGCCGAAGTGGTCCTCGTCGTGTTCGAGCCTGACATCACCACTTATCAGGCCCTGTTGCGCACTTTCTGGGAGAGCCACAACCCCACGCAGGGTATGCGTCAGGGCAACGACATCGGAACCCAGTACCGATCCACCATCTACACCTACTCGAAGCAGCAGCACCAGCTGGCCCTGGCCTCTCGAGAAAGGTACGAAAGGTCGCTTCACTCCTCCGGTTTTGCCGCGATCACCACCGAAATCGTGACGGCTCCAGAGTTTTACTTCGCCGAAGAGTATCACCAGCAATACCTGGCCAAGAATCCCAGAGGCTATTGCGGATTGGGAGGAACGGGAGTCAACTGCTCCTTCTCCTAAGGATCCTAACTATGACTAACAACCCTCCGATCGGACCTTCACGGGGGTATCGTCTCGGGGTACTCTCCGGACGTAGTTCACCAGAGGCGGCCGCATACCTTCGAATTCGATCCGGATGCGATCTCCGTCAGCCAGAGGTTCGCAGTTGCCAAAGGACAACTTGACGGCCCCGAAATAGTGAAGGTGCACGTCACCTGGATGGCAAAACTGAGGGTACTTGAAATGATGATCCTCCAGATTGACCAGAAAGTGGCACATGTGCTCTTCCCCGGTCCGGAATTCGCCCGAAACAAAGATTACCGACTCGCCCCGATAGATCCGCGTTCTACCCCGGATACTGCGAAACTGCTCAGTGACCACCAGCTCCGGACCCAGGGAGCAGGACCGCAGCTTGGAGGGCGCTAACCACAGGTAGTTCGTTTTTTCGGTCACGTGATCGGACCACTCATTGCCAATGGCAAAGCCCAGACGGCAGGGAGTGCCATCCAGGTCATTGACGTAACAACCGCCGATCTCGGGTTCCTCTCCACCGTCTTCCGAGAAGGAAGGGATTTCGAGGGCTTCGTTCGGACCCCTGAGGATCTGTCCATCTCCATTGTAAAACCACTCCGGCTGAACCCCTCGGCCTGTGGCCGGCTTGCCCCCCTCCAAACCCATCTCGAACATCTTCTCAGAGTCGGTTTTATTTTCCTTCTGAGCGTGCATCTCGGCCCGCTGTGAGGCACTACCGAGATGGGTCAGGCCCGCCCCCGACACCAGAAAGTGAGCCGGATCCGGGTGATCCAGCGGAATCAAAAGACGGGGCGAATCCTGCCCTTCTCCACCCTCCAGTAGAAGGCCATAGGGGATTCGGGATTGCCCACTCGAGTCTACGGCACGCAGAAACCGCAGCGGGGAGTCCCCTTCGGTGTGTGCATGGAAGAACAACTGGTAAGTAGTTGTGATGTCCGGGTATTTCTCGGTCAGATCAAGGACCGATTCGACCCTGACCAGGCCCACGTGACGCCCTTTACCGGGTAGAAAAAATTGCACGCTTCTGATGTCTTGCATCCGTCCGTCCTCGCCTCGATCCGTGGCCAGCGAATCCCTGACCACACCTCGCCCTGCCTCTCACTCTGACAAGCGCAGTCGTATTACGGCTTCCATCGGATTGCCTGGACCGAAGGGGTTCCTCGAGCGGCTCCGCGGCTGTCCATCCGAGTGCTGCCGACCACCGTAACCACCGTGCCCTCCGGCAAGGCTACGCTGGCCGGATAACCGGCACCCAGGCTGAGATGATATTTGTTGCCTGACCAGATTCGCCCGCCGTCCTCGCTGACCCGGGCCACTGTCTCAGCTTTTTTGTAAGGGTAGCGGTGGTCGGACACCAGAACCACCTTGCCGCCTTCAAGTCTTACCAGCTGACCGTGGGTTTCTCCGAAAATCAGCAGGGGTCTCCCCCCCCCGGTCAACCACCGGCTGGAAGTTATGCCAGGTAACGCCACCATCCTCGGACCTCCCCAGGATGACCTGCTTGAAAATCCGACCCACCCCATCGGGCTCGGCCGCGGCTCCCCAAAGCGGGGCTTTGAGCTGGTGCCAATCCCGATACCCCCCGCTGAAACGGAATGCCCCCAGCAGGTGTCCGGCTTCCCTCTCCACAAGGTGGGCTTCGAAAACCCCTTCGAAAGTCGGCGCACCGGATATCCAGTTCTAGTCGCCATCGCTGGAACGAAAGACGCTGTGATGAAAGGCCGTCCATTCCAGGCGAGACCCCGGACCTGGAGTCCAGCGACAGACGGGGAAAAGGACGGTACCATCCTGCAATTGCGTCAGCGACAGGAAGCCTTCCCCGATGCGCGAGAAGGGGTGAGCGCGAATGGTCCCCGCCACTTCCCAACTCAAACACAGATCCTTGGAACTGTAGAAAAGGATGGCCTGCTCGCCCGTGTCGAGCTTGCCAGCCGCAGCGATCACCATGGTGTCATCGGCGAGCACGGTAAAAGCCACGCCCATTCCCCGGGAGAGTTCCACGAAATAACCCTTCCAGGTGCGCCCTCCATCCTCCGACCGGAACAATCTTTGGGAGGCTTTGCGCTCGTCCCCACTTCCCCGAGGAGCCACTACCAACGCATAGATGTCCGCGTTGCTGGTGGTTCCCATGCAAACTTCCGCTCGGCCAGCCATATCCGGATAATCGAGTGGGATGCGTTCGCACTTCTGGACGGCGATCCGGGTTGGGGTCTCGACTACCAGTTGGTTCCGGGCCGGGTAGAAGCGGAGAGGTGGGCTGGCCAGACAGAATGCCACGATCAGTAAGGCCGTGTTTTTCATGCTGTTCTCGTCCCTGCTTCCAGCCTGCAGGATGCCCTGACGGAGACACCGCGGACCAGGGTTACGGGGCGATGCAGGGATCTTTTCGGTCCCGACACCTTTCCGAGTCCGTCCGTTTGCCCTACAATCGGCCCCGATCTTTGAGTGAGGTGCTCTTGATGGAGAATTCAATAACGGTCGAAGCCACGGCGATCGCCTATCGCAACCCCCATCCCAATTTGCGAAGTCAGGTCGCCTACCATCCTTCACTGGTGCAGCTGAGTGAAACCGAATTCCTGTCCACTTTCGATCTGGGCCAGGCTGTCGAGTCGCTGGATTACCATTCGGTGCGGGCCCGCTCCATGGACGCCGGTGAGACCTGGGCGGTGGAGGGTCCTATAATCTCGAACCTGCCACCCCAGACCACCCACACCGTGCGGATCAGCCGCCTGCAGGACGGCTCGTTGGTGGGTTTCGGATGCTTCTCTCATCGGGTCGACCCCGATCAGGGGGTTATCAATCGGGAGACCCTGGGCTACGTACCCATGGAGCTTTTCCTTATGCGCTCTCAGGGTGAGGGGCGCTCCTGGACCCAACCCGTGGAATTCGAGCCTCCTTTGATCGGACCGTCTTGGGAGATCTGCCATTCCGTGGTGGAGCTACAGGACGGCCGTTGGCTGATCCCTCTTTCCACCTGGCGAGGCTGGGATGGGGATCACCCCTCTGGCGACCAGGCGGTGGTTTTTATCAGCGATGATCAAGGAGAAAGCTGGCCCCGCTACGGACGCACCTTCGATGGACGAGCGACCGGTCTCATCCACTGGGAGCAATCGGTGGCTCCCCTGCAAGACGGTCGGTTGATCGCGGTTGCCTGGGTTTACGATCCGAGGGCGGGTCGGAGCCGGTCCAGCCAGTACTCGTTGAGTCCCGATCGCGGCGAAACTTTCTCGGCCCCCATGGAGACGGGCTTTCTAGGACAAACCTGCAAGGTCATCCAATTGCGGGACCAACGGCTCCTGTTCGTCTACCGCCGCGACGATCAACCAGGACTCTGGGGAACTCTTTCCCAACTTCAGGGCAATCGGCTGGTCCATCTGGGACATCAACCCCTGTGGGAGGGGGCCGAATCAGGGATGATTGGCGCCGGCAAAAGTGCCGACGAACTGAGCGGACTCAAGTTCGGCTATCCCAATTTCCAGCAGATTTCCGACGACCAGGTGCTGATCCTTTTCTGGTGCCAGGAAGACTGCATCACAGGAATTCGATGGATCCGCCTCAAGATCGCCTAACCCGAGGCTTCCGTGCGGCTGGCGTCCGACGTGGGGGATCGATCCTCCATGGAGCGGCTTCTGGAGGAGGTCAGCGCCCAGCTGGGACCGACGGAGATCCTGGTCAATCGGCAACCCATCATCCCAACTCACGAATCTCCTGGATCGCCGCCTCGACGATCCGGGTACCGGGCAATACTTCGAGCAAGAGCCTCGACTCAGAGCTTTCCCCCGGACTCAGGTAGCGCAACAACCCTTTTTCTGCATCGTGGCGTCGCCCGTAAATGGTACAGTTGGCCGGTTCGATGCCCAGCACGTATTCCCCTTCCCCCTGCTGCTTCCATTGCATGAGCCAGGGCAAATCGTCGACTCGATACCTTAGACAGACTCCCCAGTCTCTGGTCTCGTCATCCGAGACCAGCAAGACCTTCACCATACCCCGGTCGTCGGGCGACACCCGATGCAAGAAGACCTGTTCCCGAAATCCCTCCTCGGGTGGCCCGAATCGATTCCAATTCACCGTGCCACGGGGGTCCTCTGCGTCTCGCGGAGTAGTCTGCTCGGCGGCCAGATAGACTCGTGTATTCGGACCCAGGAAGGGATGCCCAAAGTTAAAATGGTACAGTTGCATGAAGCCCTCCCGGCGGGCTCCCTCGTTGGTCACCCGGTCCTCCACCTCCAGATAAGTCGCTCCCAGCTCAGTCCGGAGGCTGCGCTCCAGGACGAGGTTGGACCCAAAGGCCGCCGTCTCGCGAACCGTCCCGGAGATCTCCATCCGGTAGCGATCTTTCTCCCACTGTCCGACGGCTCGCACCCCGGTGGCGGGGGTGTGGGAAATTTCGCCGTGCAGACCGAAGTGCTCACCATTCTCCGAAGGGCTGCCCACGTTGCGGAGCCCACAGGTCACCAGCAGGCCTCCCGCGAATCCTCGCAGCCACTGGACCCCTTGCCGCTCGTAGTAGGCGGGTCCCACCACTCCGGTTGAGGACTGCCAGCACAGCGACTTGGACTCAAATTGGCAATCGAAAATATCCAGAGCCCGGTCCGGAAGGACCGTAAACTCCAATCCTCCACCGGTCCGGACATCGATACCCTCTACCGACTTCGCTTTCCCCTCCGTATAGCGAAAGCGCCGCACCCCGGCTACCTGTTCGATACGTCCAACCCACTTCATCAGATCCTCGCGGTTCCTGGACTCTCGCATGATAGATCCTCCTCCCGGAAAAGGCGCACGCAACCTCTCCCCGGTCATGTTACCCAAAAGAGCCTTTTTCACGGAGCCATTAAAAACCCCTTTCCCCCAAACCCACCGTTCGTTACATTTGGTAGGGAGGAATCACTGCCTTATGAATCGAAGAAAACTGCTGCAATCCCTGGCCTCGGTTCCCTTTGTGGGAGGACTGATGAAGGCTACGGGCCAACTCAACGGTAAATCGAAAACCGGAGACTCCGAAGCGCAGAGCCCCATCTGCTATACGGATGAATGGAACCGTACCCAACCAGATTGCGTTCTGTATTTGCCGCCCAAGCCGCTCGGCGATGACGGCGACAACGAACACCTGCAGGTCGTAGAGACCCCCAAGGGCGATCTGCTGGCCTTTTGGAGTCAGGGTGCTTACGAGATGTCACGCGACTATCGAACCGTGGCTTCGCGCAGCCGAGACGGAGGGGTGACCTGGTCCCAACCCGAGATGGTCGCCGGTCCCACCGACGGTCCCGGATTCACGGCAGCCTGGGCCCTGCCGGTGGTGAGCCGTTCCGGGCGCATCTATCTCTTGTTCAACAAGCACACCGGGGTCATCGACGCGGGCTACTCGGTCACCGGCCTGTTGCGCTGCATCTATTCAGACGACGACGGAATCAACTGGAAGGAGGGAGCCGACCTGACGGTTCGCACCCGTGCGAAGTACGATCATGCGGACCCAAAGATCCCCAAGAACATTATCATCTGGCAACCGGCCATCCGGGACGCCGGGGGACGTTACCTGGTCGGGGTGACCCGTTGGAGCAGCCCCTCCCAGTTCGCGCCGGCCAGTGGGCCCAAAGGCTATTATTCGGACTCTCGTTCCGAGTTCCTGCGTTTCGAAAACCTGGACGACGGACCTCACCCGCGAGACCTTCAATTGACCTGGCTGCCCGACGGAAACTCCATTTCCGTGCCGTGTCCCTTTGAACCGCACCGCTCTCGTGGGTACAGCCTGGCCCAGGAACCCGCCGTCGTGCTGCTGCCCGACGGGCGCCTCTTCGCCGTGATGCGTACCATCACCGGACAGCTCTGGCACACCGTCTCCCAAGATACCGAGGCACGAGTCTGGAGACCCGCCCAGGTCTTGCGCTACCGGGACGGAGGGGAGGCCATGCTTCATCCCAAGAACACCGCGCCCCTCTACCAGTTGCTGGACGGGCGCTACATCCTCTTTTTTCAAAACCACGACGGTACTGGATACGGGGCCAAGGGAGCAGGAGACATGGCCGCCCGACGACCCATGTTCTACTCGCTGGCGGAATTCCGTCCGAGAGCCCGCCAACCCCTCTGGTTCAGCCCGGCCCGGCTGTTTTGCGATACCAACAACGTGGCCGTGGGTCCCGGCAACGGAGGACTCGTGGGGGGACGTACCTGGCTCTCCTTTTACGGAACGATGACCTACGCCGGCGGCAAGCAGATCCTGTGGTACCCGGACCGCAAGCACTTCCTGCTGGGCCGCGAGATCACCCCCAAGCTCCTCGAGGGAATGACGATACCGGCCTAAACCGAAAGTGGGGGGCAGTGGAAATCGGGAAAAGTAGCTGTGGCAGGGGCATCCTGCCCACGTGGCGCCGGCATCTGACGGCGTCGCCAAAGGTGGATCGGCTGAGCCTCAGACAGAACCGCGACCAGGGGGCGGGGCGGGCACTCCGCAAAGCGGCCAGGTAAACGAGGACACCACATCCAACGAAGAACATGAAGATCACCGACATCAAGAGCTTCATCCTGGGGGTGGAGAACAAGAACATCTTCATCGTGAAGGTCGAAACCGACCGGGGAATTCACGGTATCGGTCAGGGCGGGACCACTACCCGCGAGCGCGCCATGAAGGGAGCGATTGGCCACTTTCGTGAATTCCTGATCGGTCGCGACCCTCGCCGCGTCGAAAGCCTGCATCAGGAATTGTATCGGCGCCAGTACTACGAAGGCGGAACCGTCATCACCGCTTCCGCCTCCGCCATCGACATCGCTCTGTGGGACATTCTGGGCAAGCACCTCGAGGTCCCCGTTTGGCAACTGCTGGGTGGGGCCAGCCGGCAACAAGTGGAATGCTTCGTCGATTCCGACGCCGCACAGGAGAAGACTTGGGCCGATCAGGCCCAGCAACTGGTCCAACAGGGATGGAGAACTATCCGCTTCGTACCGGGAACGGGGGAGCAAGATTTTGACCCCCAAGGAGATTCGGTATTCGAGCCCTGGGAATCGCTGCTCTGGTGCGCCCAGCAATTGCAAGAGGTTCGCCGCCGAACGGGGCCTGGCGTGAACCTCGCCGTGGATTATCATCACCGCCTGAACGTGGCCGAGGCGGCCGCCTTTTGCGAGCGGGTCGAAGATGTGGGACTCATGTTCTTGGAGGAACCCATCCGCTCGGAAAACCCGGCGGCCTACGCTTCCTTGCGCGCCATGACTAACATTCCCTTTGCCATCGGCAAGGAGTTTTCCGGAATCTACCCTTTCGTTCCCTTTTTCCGGGAAGGACTGTGCAACTACGCTCGACTGGATGTTTGCAACGTCGGAGGTCTGACGGCCGCCCGAAAGGTGGCCGCACTGGCCGAAACGCATTACACGGACGTGATGCCACATACCCCTCAGGGAACGGTGTGCGTGGCGGCCTCCCTGCATCTGTGCGCGAGTCTGCCCAACGTGGCCCCCATGGAATACAATTTCCACTCCCAGCAGGGCCCCGAGGACCTCTTCCCGAAGCAGCCCAAGCTGGAGGGAAACCACTTCCCTCTGGCTCCGGATCCGGGCTTGGGGATCGAGTTCAATGAGTCCGCCGCCGAGGATTATCCCCCGGTCCAATGCGAGGCTCCCCGTTTCCATCGCCGCGACGGTTCCTATACCAACTACTAATGGAGGACCGAAGAAACCCGTGCCGCGATTTGGGCCAGGATCGCAAGAGTGGGTTCATCCAGATTCCGAACAGAACCCTGTTGCGCCAGTCCTCCCGGCAGGGCAAAAAGGTCATCAAGCGCACCCTGGCCAATCTCAGCTCCTGGCCCGAACCTCTGGTGGAAGGGCTTCGCACCCTGCTCAAAGGCGGGACGGCGGTAGAGAACTTGGCCGAGTCCTTCGAGAAGGTGCGCTCGCTGCCGCACGGCCATGTGGGGCACGCTGCGCCAACTCGGTCTGCTGGCCCTACTTTCTCGCAAGCCTGGCCGGGGGAACGCCAGCTGGTAGCCGCCATGGTGGTGGCTCGCATCCTGGATCACGGCGTTGCGGGCGCCACAGATCGGCAAACTGCTGGATCAGGGCCATCTGCAGCTTTTGCTCTTTGACGATCGAGACTTGGCCCAGATCCGGAGTCTGGACTATCCAGGCGAGCGCTTGATCGTGTGCCGTAATCCCCTGCTGGCGGAAGAACGGAGCCGCAAACGGCGGGAGTCACTGGCCGCCACCCGAGAGCAACTGGAGCGGATCGTGGAGGCGGTCGATCGCCCCAAGAGACCCTTACGGGGACAAGATAAGATCGGCCTTCGGGTGGGCCGGGTGCTGCATCGTTGGGGCATGGCCAAGCACTTCCAACTGCACATCTCGAAAGACAGCTTTCAATTCCAGCTCCAGGGAGAGAGCATCGACCGGGAAGCTTCCCTGGACGGCATCTACGTGATCCGCACCAGCGTCCCCGAGCGCGAGATGGAGGCCGAGCAAGTGGTCGATAACTACAAGGCTCTCTCGCTACTGGAGCGGGCCTTCCGCTGCACTAAGACGGTGGATCTGAAGGTGCGCCCCATCTACCATCGCCTCCCCGAGCGGGTCAAGGCTCACGTCTTGGTTTGCATGCTGGCCTACTATGTCGAGTGGCACATGCGCCAGGATCTGGCGCCTCTGCTCTTTGACGACGACGACCGGCAAACCGCCCGCCAACTGCGTGAGTCACCGGTCTCTCCGGCTCGTCGTTCCCCCAAGGCGGAGCGCAAGGCGCGCTCCCATAAGACCGAGGATGGCTTTCCAGTGCACAGCTTCCAGACCTTGCTGGCCGATCTGAGCACCATTACCCGCGACACCATTCAGCCCAAGATTCCCGGAGTCCAGCCCTTCCACAAAACCACCCTGCCCACTCCGCTTCAACAGCGCGCTCTCGACCTGTTGGGCGTGCGACTGTAAACTTGTACCCAGTAAGGACCCTTCTGGATTGCGTCTCTCTCCAATATTTACAAGGGGTTAACTCGCTTCTACCTGAAGTAACTTCCGCTTAGAGTTACCCCGGGCCAGCCAGCAACTGGTCCTGAGCCACAACTACTTCCAGCGACACCCCATCGACACCTCCACCTTCGAAACCTTCCAAGCCGCCGTCGAAGGGTGATAGGACCTCTACTTGGAGGTTCTATTCGTTCTCAGGTGGGCAACGAGACCGGTTGTCCCAGGCGGGCGCTTCGGAAGATGGCGTCGATGACGCGCATGTTGGCCAAGCCGTTTTCGGCTGGAAACGAGAGGGGGCGGTCCTGGAGCAGGACGTCGGAGAAAAATTCCACCGCCTGGCGCCACTGGTGCACCCCTCCACAGTCGAACCTTCCCAGGACGGATTGACCGCCGCGGTGTCGCTCACGTAATAGCTGGAGCCTTCCAGCGTGCCCTCTCGATAGGTCTCGATCTGGGTATAGCCCTTGGGAGCGAAGAGCTGTCCCCGCTCTCCGAAAACCTGATAACTCTGGCTGTAGACGCCCGAGGCCAGGGAAAAGTTGCAATCCAGATGGGCACTGCCTCCACCGGCAAATTCGAGAGTGGCCGTCGTCCAGACATCCACCCCGGCTTCGGGGTCGATCTGCATGCGCGCGTAGACGCGCACCGGCTCGGCTCCAAACAGGAAACGAGCCATGCTAACATTGTAGCAGCCCTTGTCCATCAGGACTCCGCCCTTCAGCTCGCGACTCAGCCGAATATCTCCAGCCGGGGGGAAATCGGAGGAGTGACTGGCCGTCATCCATAGGACCTTGCCGATCTGACCGTCCTCGATACACTTCCGGATCTCCAGGTTCTGGGGATGAAACCGGTTGGCAAACAGTTCCATCAAACGGACTCCGTTTCGGGAACAGGCCTCGATCATCTCGGCGGCCTCCCCGGCGTCCCCGGCCAGCGGCTTGTCGCAAAGGGCCTGTTTGCCATGCTCCGCGGCCCGGATGGTCCACTCCTTGTGCAGGGCGTTGGGCAAGGGGATGTAGACAGCATCCACCTCGGGGTCCTCCAGAACCTGCAGATAGCTGCCGTAAGGGCGATCGATGCTGAAAGCCGCCGCCAACGCGCGCGCCTTTTCCAGGCTGCGGCTGCCCAGCGCGACCACCCGTCCGTTGCAGGACCCTTGAATGCCGGGGATCATGGCCTTACAGGCCACGCGGGCGCAGCCGAGCACACCCCATCGGACCGTCCTTGCTGCCATCGCTTGTTCTGTCGCTGCCTGTTTGGTTTCCGCTGGCGATGCAGAGCCGAAATCTCAAATCCTGGAACCTCTTTTCTCCACCCACCCGAACCCTCCAGCAAAATCTGCCCATCAACTTTACAACACCCCCGTAAGGGAGCCAGGCGATAAGAGAGGGGTACTCGCCTCCGAAAGAATTTTGCCGCAGTTGCGACTCCGCAGGAGACCCTGCACTCTGGCATCCGGCGATCCAGGCAGTTCCCCGCCACTTCCTCTGGGCGCGGCTCTGTTTGCAGTTCCCATTCTACGGAAGGCTCATCCCGCATCCTGCCTACGCACTCTCCTTCAGCGCCTCTATTCGGGCTGCCAAGGGCTGGTATTCTTCGGCCTCCTCGTAGGACGCCAACACCCGGTCGATCTGGGAGAACACCTTCTCGAAGGCATGGGCATAGGCATCCAGCAGGGGTGTGTCATTGGGAGGTATCAACCGGCGCAGGGCGAAGGCCTGTTCCAGCCACTGGAAGGACTGGGGATACTGGTCCAGTTCGTAGGAGACGTCCCCTCCCTGGCTGTTCCAGGGACTGCCCTTTCCGTAGCCGGTCTTTTGCTGAAACAGCGGCTGAGCCGGAACCGGAACTTTTTGCCAGAGCATGGCATCCATGTTTTCAGCCTTCAAGGCCCGCAGCATGGCGTTGCGTAGCTTGCCTGGTTCCACCTCCAGACCCAGAGTGACCGGGTCCACGTGCACCATGTAGTGATAGTAGGTGTGGGTGCCGTCATCCGGCTCCAGGGGAAGGATCAAGCCCTTCAATCCCTTCAGTTTGTCGGTCAAGTATCGAGCGTTTCGCTGGTAACCCACCAGGGATTCGTCCAATCGGCGCAGACGAACCCGAGCTAGAGCCGAGTTGACTTCCGGCAGTTTGTAATTCCAGCCCACGATGCGTGACATATACTCCCGGTCCGGAGACTTCATGTCGGTCCCCCGTTCGCCAAAGAGCCGGATCATGGACGCCCGCTCGTGTACCTCCGGATCATTGGTGGTGAAGAGTCCGCCTTCTCCGACCATGAGCTGCTTCGTGGTGGTCATGGCGAACCCGGCAGCGTCTCCCCAGCGTCCCCACTTTGCGTCCCCGGTACTGGGTGCCGTAGGCCTGCGCACAATCTTCGATCACCCCGAGGTTGTGGCGCTTTGCCAGCTGAAGAATCTCATCCATGTCGGCGGCCAGACCGTACAGGTGAACCACCATGATGGCTTTCGTTTTATCGGTGATCAGGGCTTCAACCGCGGCCGGATCGATCAGATGGGTCAGAGGATCGACGTCGGCGAAGACCGGGATGGCATTGTGGTGCAGCACCGCCATGGCGGAAGCCACGAAGGTGATGGCCGGGACGATGACCTGATCACCCGCCTCGACTCCCGCGACGGCCACCGCGCAGTGCAGGGCGGCCGTGCCGCTGTTGACCACCAGGCGGTGATTGGCGCCCAGCCAGCTAGCGAATTCCTCCTCCAGTGCGTCCGCCTGGGGCATCCCCACCGGCATGGCGATGCTCAGGTGCCCGCTTCGAAGCACCTCACTGACCGCTTCAACTTCTTCGTCATCGGCCTTGCGGTAACGCTCCCAGTCGTGAGTCAACAGGTCGGGAGCTACCGCCGGTGGGCCGCCTTCCAGTGCTAGTCTCATGTACTCCTCAATCAGAAAATGTGTGGATCATTCTCTTCGTTTCTTGCCAGCCCGGCAAAGACCTTGCTGCAGTTACCACTCTTCAAAAGACCCCTTTCCGGCGTCCCGTGAAGTGGGCAGTTTCCCGCCGCTTCCTGACGGGGGTGTCGCAAAAGGCCTCCTGAGCACCTCCCGGTGGTGCGGAGATCAGAGCTGAAATCGTAAGAGTTCAATAGGAACTACTGTATCATTAACAAGTTACAGATGCGGCACCCGGTTGAGCCACTTGTCTACCCGATCCCTGACCGTAGAGCGCCTCGCTGATCATGGCCAGGGATCCGTCAAAGTCAGTCAATCCGGCCGGGGCGGTCGCTATCGCCTGGAAGGTCTCCGGTGTGCCGTCCTGATAGGTGGGGCGCGGAACTCCATCCTCCCAATGCAGCTCGCAGCCGTCGCACTCATAGGTGACGATCCGGTGGTTGGCGCCCAGCAGGTCTCCCCTTCTTAGACCCGTCCCTTCGAAAATCCAGTGCTCCGGTTGATGGATCGTGAAGGCACCGTTCCCGTCCGGAAATTGATCGAAATAACGGGCATATCCTCCATGGGAAAAGCTAACGCCGGTCAGCTGATTCTCGGGCCTTCCGATCAGATGGTGACACCAGAGGGTGGTGAGCAGCCGATGGTCACCCGTCCCGCAGACCGGGTCCTGGGGGAACTGATCTTTCCAGCACACCAGACTGTGCCCACCGGCTTCGGTCCGGACCTGCCAGTAGGCGGTGTTGCCACTGAAGAAAGCTACGTTGCCGCCATTCTCGATGACGGCCTCCAGGTGATCACGCATCGGTGAGGACCAGTATTCGTCGTGCCCCACGCTCAGGACCAGCCGGTAAGGCTGCAGAATCTCGGGCTGGAATTCCAGGTCGGCGTTGCTAGCAAAATCGATCTGGTATCCCTCCCGCTCGGCCCAAGCGACGAAAGGGTGCCGCCATTTGAGCCAACCGCATTCCCAAGCCGTCGTTCCATCGTGAACGTCCAGGCGGTCCTTCCTCTTCTGGATGATGCAATTGGCCGGTCCCGGGCCCAGCAGATCGATGATCCTCCAGCGGCGACCCGGATCGTCCACTCCCACTTCAGCTCTAGGCGAAAGCCGGATGCCGGGAACCCCATGTTCGGCCACCAGTTCCTCAAAACGTGCCCTGAGGCGGGTGCTCAGGGGGCCGGGAGTCAGATCTTCCTCCATTTTTTCCTCCAAGCTGAAAAAGCGAGGGATCTCCACTCCCGGCAGCCCGGCGTATGGACGTTCGAAGGAGAGCCGCCGGGCCGGCCCATCCGGTCCCCGATAGAAACTGGCGCCTCCCCAGCGATTGTAGGCGTTGGAGGTGTTGGTGCTCAGTTGCAACAGGATGTTAGCGTTCCTGCCCGGTTGGGAAGGACGAACCACGAAAAAAGCGTGGCTCCGGACCCGATCTCCATCGGCGGCGGAGGCGCTCAGCAACACATCGTAATAGCCCGACTTCCAGTCCCTGGGCAACGGTCACGGAAGAGGTCCGCTGGCCATCCACAGCCACGCATAGAGGCGTCTTTCGGGGCTGGATGTCTCTTTCCCGGGAGGTCTTCCCGGTGCCAGACCGGTTCTCGACGCCAGCCCAACCTGGCGATTTCAACCGAGTAGCGACGGACGTCGGTAGAGACATGCAGCTGCAGCTCATTCCCCGCCTGGACGCTCCAGGGAGTGGCGTAGCTTTCCAAGATATGGTCCATCGATCTGATCCTCGAGCCGGCTACTTGAAAAAGAGACTCTAACCCGTTTTCTTAGCGGAGCACAATGAGTCGTCCACTGCCCGGGTTTGAGATTCGCACGCCTCCACGGCCGCTCAATCCAGCCCCACTTGATTCCAGGCGGCTAAGGGCAGTATAAGCTGGAGCCATCAACAAGCAACGAAGACGTGACGGGGAGATACCATGACGATCAGACCAGAATGGGAGTTCACGGAGCTGGCGGGGCCCTACGAACTGACGGAAGGTCCGGCTTGGGATGGAGAGGCCTTGCTCTTCACCCACATCCCGGGCAGCCGCATCCTGCGTTATCACCCGCAGACGGGTGAGATTAAGGTTTACCGGAGCGAAACCCATCACGCCAACGGGCTCATGTTCGACAAGAACGGCCAGCTGTACGCCTGCGAGGCCGGAGGCCGATGCATTGCCCGCTACGACCCGGACGGCAGCCGCGAGGTGATCGCCGACTCCTTCGAGGGCAAGCGGTTGAACAGTCCCAACGACCTGGCCATCGACGCCAGGGGGCGCATCTGGTTTACCGATCCGGTCTACGGAAAGCCCTGGACCGAGCTAATCGGCGAGCCCCAGTTGGATCACAACTCGGTCTATCGGATCGACCCGGAGCCTAATGACGGCTGGTCGATTCACCGAGCCACCTACGACACCACCAAACCCAACGGTATTCTCGTCTCCGTCGATCAGAAGACCCTCTATGTAGCGCAAAGTAACTATGACGGAGACCGGGAGTTGCGCAGCTATCCCATTCAAGCAGATGGATCGTTGGGCCAGTACGAGGTGCTCCACAACTTCTATCCACACCGTGGCATCGACGGAATGTGTCTGGATGTGAACGGCAACATCGTGGCCACGGCGGGCTGGGAGAAGAGCGGCCCCGGCGGAATGATCTATGTTTTCACGCCCGCCGGCCGGGTGCTGGAGACACATCCGCTCCCCTGCGAGCGCCCCACTAACTGCTCCTGGGCCGGCGATCTTCAGACCCTGTATGTGACTTCTGTGTGCGGCCGGCTGTTCTGCACCCGCACCCATCTCCAGGGGTGGCTGTTGTACCCGTAAGTGGATTCCCTTCCAGGCGGACCTGGATCTGCGAGTCCATTCCCGTTCGAGTCGTTCTTTTGCTCTACAGGAGCGCCTTCAGGTAGGTGATCGACTTTTCGACGGCCCGATCGTACTCTTTGGGACCCACCACGCCGGAGCCGTGATCTTCGAGGAACTTCAGCAAGGTGGCGGAGGTGCCTTCGGAGTCTTCCAGCTGGCCGCTTCGCAGGGGAGTTCGATCCACCGGGTTCACGAATTCCTGGGTCAGGTAATCGTCATACCCCACCGATCGGAGCGCCTCGAGGAGGGCTTTCCAGTCCGTCCTTCCCTCTCCGGCGGGTCGCCGATTGCTGTCCGCGACGTGGAAGTCCACCAGCCGAGACCCGACATTGCGAATGGCCTGCACCGGATCGGTTTCCTCGATATTCATGTGGAAAGCATCCAGGACAACGCCCGCTTCGGGACCCACCTCGTCGGCCAGAGCCAGGGCCTGATCGTGGCGGTTCACGAAATGAGTCTCGAAACGATTCAGCGCTTCGATCCCCACCCGTACGCCCAAACCTTGGGCGTGATCCACGATCTCACGGATGCCTTCGACGGCCCATTGCCACTCCTGCTCGGGTGTCGAGTTACGGCTAAGACGGCCGCATTCGGTGGGAAAGATGCAGAAAACGGAACCCTTCAGCCGGCTGACCATGCTGACACAATCCTTCATGTAGGCCACTGTACCCAGCCGGACGTACCGGTCCTCATGAACCAGATCCCGTCCTGGGGTCATGATGCTGTGCGATCCCCAGCATTCCAACTCGTAGCGATCCAACAGCTTGCGTAACCAATCGGTGTCGTGTTGCGTCGGTTCGCCACTGATTTCGATTCCGTCGTAGCCGAGCCGATGCAGACGCTCCATGGTCGTTTCCAGGGGCTCTGCCCGCATCCAATGGTGCATGCCGAATTTCATAATCGAAACTCCCCGACCGGTTCCGGAATCAGATTCCGCCGATCCGTTAGAAGGGGGCCGTTTCTCACGTCCCCGGTAGGTCCATTGCCGATGTCCGTCTTGGGGGAGTATTCTATCCGAACCGTTGAAGCGATGCCAAAAGCTTCGCCCCTGAGCGCTTTCGCAAGGAGACTGGAAACAAATGCCTCCCTTCGACGCAGACAAGCTCACGCGGATGATGCAAGAGGAGAATCTAGACCTCCTGCTGGTCAACACCCGCCACAACATCCGCTACCTGACCGGAGGGTATTTCGATCATTTCCATCAGGGGCCAACGCGCTTCGCCACCAGCCGCTACCTGCCCCTGCTGGGGCTGCCGCGTGGGAATCTCCAGGACAGCTTCCTGGTGGGCCGGTCGGAAGAGACCTTCGTTCACAAAGACCAGCCCCTCTGGATTCCCCATTGCTTGCGCGTGACTCGAGGGACCCGATCCGCGGCCCGGGAGACGAGCCGGAGAATCTTGCAGCTGGGTTTGGGCGCCGGTCGCATCGGCATCGAATCCCCTTTTCTGCCCGCTGACGCCTTCCAAAGTCTGGCCCAAGAGCTTCCGGGAACCGAATTTGTGGATGCGACTCCCCTGCTCGGTCAGTTGAGAGCGCTCAAAACCGCCTCCGAACTGGACCTGCTGGCCCGGGTTACTGAGCGAACCGAAGCCGCCATCGACGCCTCCTTTCAATCCGCCCGACCCGGCGTGACCACCCAAGAAATGGCGGAGAGAATCCAAGCGGAGATGGCCGCGCGAGGTGTGGTGCTGCAATGGGCCATCACGGCCGTCGGTCCAGAGGGTGTTCGCCAGCGAGCCCCTTCCTCCGCCAAATGGAGCCCGGGCGAAGTGCTCCGTCTGGATTGCGGAGGCGCCGAGCTGGATTACCTGGCGGATCTTTCACGCATGGCGTGCCTGGGCGAGCCCAGCCGCCTGGCGATCGAATTGACCGACGCCTGCCGCCAGATTCAAGACGATCTGATTTCCCGTCTGCAGCCAGGCATGTGCTGCCGAGAGCTTCACCAATTGGGACACTCGCTTCCGGCGCGGACCCCTTTTGCCCAGTATGCCCATTTTGAGGCCCACGGCATTGGCCTGGTTTCCCACGAGCTGCCTGAAATCCACCCGGGAAATGAGGCTCCGCTGCAGGCCGGAATGGTGCTGGCTCTGGAGACCGAGTTTCTGCATCCTGAGGTGGGAGACGTCAAGATTGAAGACATGGTCTTCATCACTCCGTCCGGCGGCGAGCTGGTGAGTAGGGGCGGACGAGAGCTCAAGGTGGTCGGCTAGCTCAGCATGACTCGCTCCGCTTGTGGGGAGCTAGACCAGCGGGAACCGATCCTAGCAGGCGAAAGGCCTGGCGCCGGCTCATGGGGAAGGTTGGCCCGGCCTACCTTCCATTCGATCCCCAGCGCTCCCCTAACCCCCCGCATAGTCGAGCCAGTTCTTCGGGAGACTCGCCGTGGCGGGGATTGTACACCTCGAAGGTCCAGGGACCCGGATAGTCCACCTCCCGCAGCGCCTGGCAAATGGCGTCCCAGTCCAACCCCCCATGAGTGGGCAGCCAGTGGTTGTCGTCGGGCTGCTCGTAATCCACGTCCTGTAAATGGGTCCCCCGCAGGCGGCTGCCGGCAATCCGGATCTCCTGCGCGGGGTCCCGGCCGTTGGTCCAGGCGTGTCCCGTATCGATGGCCAGACCAAGCCATTGCTCGGGGTAGGCATCGACCAGAGGTCGCAGATCCTGCATCGTCAGCAGGGGATACTCGCAATGATAGGGGTAGGTTCTCCAGCGTGATGCACACCCCCGCCTCCTGACAGGTCGGCATCAGATCATCCAGGGAGCGCGTCACCGCCTCCCGGATGAATCCGGGGACGGAAGGATCTTCGGGGTTGGGAACGAAGATGGGATTGGGGACCGGATGGATCACCACCTCGCCGGCATCCAGGGCTCCCGCCAGGCGCAAGAAGCTACGAAGTACTTCGAGCACCTCTTTTCTCCAATCTTCTTCGGGGGCACCCAGCACGTTGCGAGTCAAAGGTGCGTGCAGGCTGCTGGCTCGCAGTCCCAGTTTGTCCAGCCGGGACCGGAAATCCGCCAAGGCCCGTCCGGTCGGAGGCGCTGCCAGATGGGGCTCCTGGCCCAGGATCTCCACTTGCGACAAACCGGCCGCAGCCACAGCCTCCAGAGCGGCCTCGATGTTTCGATCGCGAAAACCCACCGTGCTGTAACTGACATTCATCATCGGCTTCCCGGGCGACGAAGGCATGATACCTGTTTGGAACTCTTTTGGTGAACTACTTATGAACTGCCTCTTTTCAGTTTTCCAGGATCACAGGCAGGGATGCCCATACCAGCAGGGGACACAGATCGGATCCGCAATCGTAGCTTCACACCTCCCATTGACTCGAACCTGGCCGGTTTGATATCGTCAACTGGGTAAGTTTGCCTCAGGAGGGGAGTGTATGCCCGACAAAATCAGGATTTTTGACACGACCCTGCGAGATGGAGAGCAGTCACCCGGCTGTTCCATGAATCTCGAGGAAAAGATGAAAATGGCGCGTCAATTGGAGCGTCTGAACGTCGACATCATAGAAGCCGGCTTCCCGATCGCCTCCGAAGGAGACTTCCTAGCGGTTCAAGCCATTTCCCGTCAGATTCGAAAACCCACGATCGCCGGCCTGGCGCGGGCCCACCACCTGGACATCGAGCGAGCCTGGGAGGCCGTCAAGGACGCCGAAAAGCCGTGCATCCACACCTTTATTGCCACCTCGGACATCCACCTGCAGTTCAAGCTCCGGATGACTCGGAAAAAAGTGCTGGCGCGAGTGGTGGAATCGGTGAAACTGGCGCGCGATCTCTGCGAGGATGTGGAGTTCTCGGCCGAGGACGCCACCCGTTCCGATCTGGATTTCCTGGCCGAGGTCTTCGAGACCGCCATCCAGCACGGCGCCCGGGTGATCAACATTCCCGACACCGTGGGGTATGCCGTCCCCTCCGCATTTGGTCCCTTCGTCAACAAGCTGCTGGCCAAGATCCCGAGCGGGGATCAGGCCATCTTCAGCTGCCATTGCCACGACGATCTCGGGTTGGCCACTGCCAATTCACTGGTCGGAGTGGAGAGTGGGTGCCGGCAAGTGGAGTGCACCGTCAACGGGATCGGAGAGAGGGCCGGAAACGCCTCCATGGAAGAGGTGGTGATGGCGCTGCAAACCCGCAAGGATGCGCTTCCCTATTATACGGACATCGTCAGCGAGGAGATCCAGCCAGCCAGCCGGCTGTTGAGCAACCTGACGGGCATGTTCGTGCAGGCTAACAAAGCCATCGTCGGAAAGAACGCGTTTGCCCACGAGGCAGGCATCCACCAGGACGGCATGCTCAAGAACGCTCTCACCTATGAAATCATGACCCCCCAGTCGGTGGGGATGCGCAGCAGCACCCTGGTGATGGGTAAACACAGCGGCCGCCATGCCTTGCGCAAGAAGTACGAGGAACTGGGCTACGAGGTGGCGCCCGAAGAGCTGGAACGCGCCTACTTCTTTTTCACCAAGTTGGCCGACCAGAAAAAGGCGATCTACGACCAGGATCTAGTCGCCATCATCCAGGACGGGATCAAGATCATCCCCGACACCTACCGTTTGAAATACATCCAGTCGACCGGGGGCAACCAGGAGCTCTCCTCGGCGGTTGTCAAACTGGAGAAGGGGGAGGAAAGCTTCGCCGAGTCCGCCTATGGGGACGGCCCCGTCGATGCCTGTTACAAGGCCATCGACGGCGTGACCGGGATGAAGGGTCAGCTGCTGGACTACAGCATCAGTGCCGTTTCCCGAGGCAAGGACGCACTGGGAGAAGTCTTCCTTCACGTCCGGTTCAACGGCAAGAGCTACACCGGCAAGGCCGCCAGTGTGGACATCATCGATGCCAGTGCGCGCGCCTATCTGAACGCCGTCAACAAAGCCATCCACGAAAAGCGGCGAGAGCAGGGAAAGGAGGCCTCGGAGTCCGCTTCCAAGGCGGCTTCGGCCTGATCCCGGGTGGTGGCGCTCCTCCGGGAAACGGCCCCAAGAACCCCTGCCAAACAGTCAGAAGGTCGAAGCACAGGCGCCTGGACGACACCCATGGGTCCGATTCGCGGGGCCGGAACGTTCTGGGCAAGTGAAAATGGCACGGGCCCAGCTTTTACGAACTGGGTGTTTTGCGTTACACGCTAGCATCGCATGGCTAAGACGCTTTTCGACAAGATCTGGGATCGCCATATCGTCCACCAGCAACCCGGACAACCGGCACTTCTCTACATCGACTGCCACCTGGTCCACGAGGTGACCTCGGCCCAGGCCTTTGAAGGTCTTCGCCTGAACGGCCGTCCGGTCCGCCGGCCCGATCTGACTTTCGCCACCATGGACCACAACGTGCCCACCACCGACCGCACGCTACCCATCGTGGACGACATTTCCCGCAAGCAGATCGATACACTCGAGAAGAACTGCCGGGAGTTCGGCGTCACCCTGTACGATCTAGACAGCCCCCATCAGGGAATCGTTCACGTCATCGGTCCCGAGTTGGGCCTAAGCCAACCGGGGCGGACGATCGTCTGCGGAGACAGCCACACTTCCACCCACGGAGCCTTCGGCGCGCTGGCCTTCGGGATCGGCACCAGTGAGGTGGAGCATGTCCTGGCTACGCAATGTCTACTAGAGCCCAAACCCCGAAACCTGCAGATCCATTTGGAGGGGAAGCTGCCCTCCGGGGTGGGCGCCAAGGACGTCATCCTCTACATCATCCGTACCATTGGCACGGACGGCGCCACCGGATCGGTGGTGGAGTATGGGGGCCCGGCCATACGCGCCATGAGCATGGAGGAGCGGATGACGGTCTGCAACATGTCAATCGAGGCCGGTGCTCGATCCGGCTTGATCGCACCCGATGAGACGACCTTCGCTTATCTAAAGAGCCGACCCTTCGCTCCCCAGGGCCCCGACTTCGAAACCGCGGTCGGGCTGTGGAAGACGCTGCCCAGCGACCCAGATGCCTCTTTCGATCGCCGCATCGAGCACGATGTCTCCAACCTGGCTCCCCAGGTGAGCTGGGGCACCAATCCGGGGATGGTGACCGACGTGACGGGGCAGATCCCGAGTCCGGACAACCTACCCGACGAGAACGCACGCAAAGCCCTGAGTCGCGCCCTTCAGTACATGGATCTGCAACCCGGCACTCCGATTCGGGAACTTCGCCTGGACCGCGTCTTCATCGGCTCCTGCACCAACTCGCGCCTGGAGGATCTGCGCCTGGCTGCCCGTTACATACGGGGCCGGAAAGTGGCCGCCAGTGTGGGCGCTCTGGTGGTTCCCGGCTCCCAGGAGGTTAAACGGCAAGCCGAGGCCGAAGGTCTCGATGAGATTTTCCGAGAGGCCGGATTTGAGTGGAGGGAATCCGGCTGCAGCATGTGCCTGGGAATGAACCCGGACATTCTGGATCCCGGTCACCGCTGCGCCTCCACCTCGAATCGCAACTTCGAGGGCCGGCAGGGTCGGGGAGGTCGGACCCATCTGGTCAGCCCCGCCATGGCCGCGGCCGCCGCTGTGACCGGCCACTTTGTGGACATCCGGGAGTGGACGCCGGTGTAAACGATCCATGCAACCTTTTCGAAAACATCGCGGCCTGGTGGCCACCCTGGACCGGATCAGCGTCGATACCGATCAGATCATCCCCAAGCAATTCTTGAAAAGTATCGAGCGCACCGGTTTCGGGCAGTTTCTCTTCTACGACTGGCGGGTGCAGCCCGACGGGTCTCCCGACCCCAATTTCGAGCTCAATCAAGAACGATACCAGGGGGCCAGCATCCTGCTGACCCGCTCCAACTTCGGCTGTGGCTCCTCGCGGGAGCACGCAGCCTGGTCCCTGCTGGACTACGGATTTCGATCCATCATCGCCCCTTCCTTCGCCGACATCTTCTACAACAACTGCTTCAAGAACGGTCTCCTGCCGGTGCGCCTGAGCGAGGCCGAGGTCGACACCCTCTTCGAGCGGGTCCAAAAGCAGGCAGGCTACCAGCTGAGCGTCGACCTGGAAGCGAGGTCCGTCGCGGATGAGGCGGGTCTCCATTACGATTTTGGCGTGGAAGAGTTCCGCCGGCACTCGCTGCTGGAGGGGCTGGATGAAATCGGGCTCACCCTACAGCAGGAAGAAAGAATCCGCGCCTACGAGCACAACCGGACCGCCTTTTCCTGAGAATTGGAGCCGCCCGAAACGGCCGCTTGGATTCCCTCCACCCCCTTCCGAAATCCTGAGAATCAGGGGCGAGTCATGCTCTCTCGATTCCGTATCCTATTTTCTCAGCCGATACTCACCTGAGCCTCGCTGAGCTAACCGGGTGCAGCCCGTCAGGGTTGCGTCGGGGCCACGAAATCTCCGGTCTCGAAAAGCCGCTCCACCGGAACCACGCGGATCTTCTCCGAGCGAATCTCCAGTGGATAAGCTTCCCACACCGCATCCCGGCGCAAGATCTCCAACTGCTCCTCGGACAGCCGGTACAGCTTGGCTCCGTCCTTTTCTTCCACCGCCACCCGGTATTCTTGGGGCGTCTTCCCGGTCGCCTTCTCTCCAGACGCCACCTGGCTGGCCAACTGGCCGGCAACCTCCCGGTTGGTCACCACCAAGTATTTGAGGTTCCGCGCCTGTAGGTGGCGCCGGAGCGCCTCGTTGAGCTGCTCGGCACTCACCGCTTCGATCCGCTCCAGATAATGGGGCAAGTAACCGCTAGATTTCATCCCGTAAAAGAGGTCATCGAGTCGGGACTGCACCAGTCGCGACACCGTTTCAGCCAGATTCAGATAGAGGATCTTGGCTTTGTTCTTGGCCTTCTCGACCTCTTCCTGACTCAAGCCTTTGCGCACAAAATCCTCCAGCTCCCAGGTCAGCGCCTTGAGCAAGTGGTGGGTGTAGGCGTGACCCACGGGGCGGATCCAGATGCTGAAGTACTGGTACCTCCGCGGGGAGTTCAAGGGTGGAAACAGGTGCCGGGGACGATCCTGGAAGTGCTCGATGTAGGCGTAGTTGCCAT
The DNA here is from genome assembly GCA_965205565.1 of Acidobacteriota bacterium. Classification (GTDB taxonomy): domain Bacteria; phylum Acidobacteriota; class UBA6911; order RPQK01; family CBDBID01; genus CBDBID01. The sequence continues at coordinate 31,558 of CBDBID010000043.1, read as the reverse complement.
AGTTGTAGCCGCGCTTTTGCCGGATCTCGCGAAACAGGTGTCCGAAACTGTCCCGGTGGACCCCGAAGTGGACGTGGGCCACGTAGAGCGGCCAGTAATCGGGGTGCCGGCGGTTGACGTCGATTGGAAAGGCAGCATGAATGCCGGTGGAAGCGGCGTTGGGAACGGATACGATGACCAGCTCCCGACCCTCGAAGGTAGGCGGCGCATCGGAAGGGGCCGGCGCCAGCTGAGCCACTGGGTTCGAAGTCCCCCGGAAACCGATGTCTCGCAACGCGACTTGCACCTTCCGCGCCACCCCTGCCCGGGTGGTACTCAATCCCAGGATCAGATTCTCGCTCCAGTAATGGCTGCGGTAAAAGGCCTGCAGATCCTGGCGGCGGATGCTCTTCAGGCCCTGCAGGCTCCCCTGTGGAAGGTGGGCGTAGGGGGTCTCCGCGAAAACGTAGTGATCAATGGCGTTCAAGCCGAGCCCCTCCAGATCTTCATAGCGCAACGGGCCGGAGATCCCCTCCACCACCTCGTCTCTCAGGCGATCCAGCTCCTCTCGGCGAAACAGCGGCTGCGTGAGCAGGGGACCGAAGATCTCCTGCAGGTAGGTATCGAGAGCTTCGGCGGGGATCTGGGCGTAAAAGACGGAGACTTCCTTTTCCACCCGCACGCTGGGCTTGGCTCCGGCTCCCCAACGCCGGGTGCGAAGCGCCAGCTGCTCCTTGGTGACGGGATCTGCAGCGTCCCCGTAAGCGCCTTCCAGCAGGGTCCGAGCCGTCAAGTAGGCCAGCCCTTCCTTGCCAGCTGGATCATGGGCAGAGCCAGCGCGCACCATCAGCACAATCTGGATCAGCGGCGAAGGACTGTCGATGACCACCGTCTCGAACCGGGAGTCCGCTTCTTCTGCAGATACAGCTTCTACCAGGCGAAGCTCACCGCCGCCCAGCAGCAGCGCCCCCAGGACCGGAAAATAGCCCCACCGCACGTTTTTCAGTTTGAGCCGCCCTTGCTTTCGCCGCCCGCCTGGGGATGAGAAAGCGTCACGATCACCTTGGACCGATCCAGGAAATATGTGGCAGCGAAGGCGTCCACGTCGGCCGGGGTCACCTGCTGGATCCCTTTGCTCAGAACGTCCAGTACCTGGGGATTTCTTTCGAACCGGTAGTACCAGGCGAACTGCTCGGCGATGCTGGCAGGACTGTTCAGCAGCGACAGAAAATCGTAGCGCAGCTTGCTTTTCAGCTCTTCCAAGGTCTGGTGCGTATCGGGCTGCTGGGAGAAACGCTTCAGATCGGTGAGGCCTCGCTCCATGTCGGCAAGCACCTCATCGATATAGCCCTGTCCCTTCTTTGCGTACCGATCCTGAAAGAGAAGAGCCGAGATTTCTAGCAACCGCGGATCGAAGCTTTCGTAGGAGCTGGAGTACAGGTCCAGCTGGTTGACGGTTCGTTTCTGGTAACGCAGCTCTTGAAACAGGGGAGCGGTTTCTCCGGCCAGTAGCTCAGGCAACAACTGCACCACCGCGCCCTCCCGGCTGGAGGGGCTGAAGGCCGGCATCCGGTAGGTGAGGGTGATCCGGGGCGGCACCTCGATCTCCCAGTCAATGTGCTGGCGTTTGGGTCCATCCAGAGCACCGGCCTCCGGAATGGCGGGGTGCTCTCCGGGAGTCCAGTCCCCGAAAAGCTGCTGGGCTAGCGCGAAGATCCCGCCCGGGTCGACGTCGCCGCTCACGATCAGAACGGCATTGTTGGGCCGGTAGTAGGTCTTGTGAAAGTCGACCGCGGCGACATACTCGTTGGGCATGTCCTCGACGTCGGTCAGAAAGCCAATGGTGGAATGCCCGTAGGGGTGGTCGGGGAAACTGAGAGCCAGCACGACTTCATTCATGCGTAGCCGGGGGTCGGAAGCCAGCCGGCGGTACTCGCCCAGGACGGCGCCCGACTCGGTCTTGAAGATCTCTTCGGTGAAGTCTAGCCGGATGAACCGGTCAGCCTCGAGCCGAGCCAGCTGCTGCAGGTTGGAGCGGAAGGTGAAGGGGTGGTAGTAGGTAAGGTCGTAGCTGGTCCAGGCGTTGTTGAAGGCCCCCATGTCGTTAATGGCCTCATCGTACCCGTTGTCTTGGCCCTCCCAGCGGTGCCGGAAGAGGATGTGCTCGAACAGGTGCGCCAGGCCGCTCTTGCCCTCTTCAATCTCGTTTCGCGCCCCCGCCAGAATCAGCAGGTTGAAGGACACCACATCCCGAAACTCCGGCGTCGGGATCACGATCACGTCCAACCCATTCTCCAGCGTCTTCTTCTTGATGGTGTAGGGCAGGAACCCCCCCAAGACTTGGGCGAAAAAAGACAGGGTGACGGCGCAAAAAACGATTCGGCGCACGGTTCGAAGCTCCTCTAGCTGGGGACTCTACTGCTTCTCTTTTCCGGGCGCAAGCTGCAGGAAGTAGTTGTTCAAATTGGCAGCCGAGCAGGAGTAAAGGTCGAGCAGAGACCCATTGAAAGGGGGAGCCCGAACCATGTTTCGCCGGCACAGTGCCAGTTAGACCTCTGCCTTGCATTCTCTTGCGAGTGGACGTACAAGTAATTGTACATTTAGAGAATTTTACGTGAGATTGTAGAGACCTTCCTCCGGACAGTCGAGAGGCGTTTCCAAGCTCCCAGTATAATCCCGTTGTCGCCATGAACAAAGTCAACCTCTCAGAAACACTCGGGTTTTTCTGGGATCTGTGGAGTCCCAAGATCGTTGGGGAACTCAACGGTCAACACCTCAAACTCGCCAAGCTCAAGGGCGAGTTCGTCTGGCACCATCGCGAAAACGAGGATGAACTCTTCCTGGTGGTGCGAGGAGCACTGGACATCCACCAGGGGGCGATCCAGCCCGATCACAGGTAGCCGGCGTCATGCGGCCCCCTGGCTAGCGAATCCGTGTTGTGGGGCATGAAAAGTATGGCGGTGGGATCGAACATCGGCAGATTCAAAAAGGAACTAGAATCTCTACTCGATGAAGGGGATCTGCTTCGGCTCAGCCTGGCGGTCGATCTGGAGGTCTTCGATGAAGAAACCGTCAAGAACCTCCGCGAGCTGAAGCTCCCGATTTTCAAAGACCAGTGCGGACACTGGTATTCCGCATCGATGCGGGTTGTCAAACAAGTGTTGCCGGATCGGCTGGCGGACTTCGTCAAGCAGTATAGGGATGAAAAGCGCAAACAAACGGACTTCGGCACCTACGGGATCGCCGACTACATGATCGGACGCTCGATCACCCGCGGCTATGTGACGTTCGTCGACGAAAAAGCCGCGTTCCCGAAGTTCGAGCAGCAACTCAACATCCTGAAGTCCGCGCAGACGCGGCTGGAAAGTTCCCTGTTCGATATGCTCGAGATTCTCCAGGCCGATCCCCGTGACATCTTGGAGCGCGCCCGAGAGGCCGTGCAGCGTACCAAGCGCCCCCTTCTCTTTGGCTGCCACTTCGTAGAAGACTGGCCGCTGGCCCAGCAACTCGAAGCGCTGCAAGACGGAGACGTTTTTACTTACTGTTTTCGAGATGCTGAGCAAAATCTGCTCTCCGGAGGGAGAATCCGGGAGTCCGTGTGGGAAGCTCGCCAGCGGGGCGGGCTGTTCTACGTCGGGCACGGAATGCGCTCCTTCAGCTTTCCGGTGGCCGAGGCGGCCATCGCCGAAGGGTTCCTTCCCGACGCCATCTCCTCGGATCAGTACCGTCGGCATGTAGCCACTATTCCGCAGCACGACTTACCGCGCACCCTTTCGAAATTGATGGCGGGCGGCATGCAGGAGTCGGAGGTTTTGACCCGGGTGACGACCCGCCCCGCCGAGATAATGAAACTGGCGGGAGAAGTGGGAACCCTGTCGCCGGAGGCCTGCGCCGATCTGGCGGTGCTGGGCTGGAGGGATTCACCCACACACCCCTTATGTGATACGGACGGAAACCAACGGCCAGCTGGGTGCTGGGAGCCACTCCTGACCGTGAGAGCCGGCTAGGTGGTCCAGTAAAGATGGCTGGAGCAAGCGACCCGTGAACCGTCAGCGACCGCGCGCCATTTCACCTTTGCTGGTTCCCCTCCTTTTCCTGGCGGGCTTCCCGTCCCTGCGCCTGGCGCTGGGCTCGGAGAGCCAGGAAATCCACGTGGCGGTGGCTTCCAACTTCAGCGCTCCGGCTAAAGCCATTGTGACCAGCTTCGAGAAACGGACCGGTCACCGAGTCATTCTGGTGTTCGGGGCCACCGGAAAACACTACGCTCAGATCACCAACGGGGCACCCATCGATATCTTTCTAGCCGCCGATGAGCGGCGTCCTCGCCGGTTGGAGCAAGAAGGTGGCGGTGTGCCCGGCAGTCGCTTCACCTATGCGATAGGCCGGCTGGTGCTTTGGAGTGCGCGGGAGGACTATGTGGATGGGGACGGGAAGGTACTCGCTCAAAGAGGTTTCCGGCATCTGGCCATCGCCAATCCGAAGCTGGCGCCTTACGGGGAAGCGGCCCGGCAGGTGCTGCAAAAGCTGGGACTCTGGGAGGATCTACAAGAACACCTAGTTCGCGGTGAAAACATCGGACAGACCTTCCTGTTCGTCAAAACCGGCAACACCGAGCTGGGATTCGTGTCCTACTCCCAGGTGCGCCAAACGAACAAAGCCGTTCCCGGCTCCTACTGGCTGGTGCCCCAGTCCCTCTACCAACCGATCCGTCAACAAGCTATCTTAGTCCGGGATGGTGCCCCGGCGAGGGCTTTTCTGTCCTTCGTTCAAGGCGGCGAGGTGGAAGCTATCCTTCAGGAACACGGCTACTCAATCCCATGAGACCCGGCGCCAGAGATGCTGACTGAAGCAGATTTGACGGCACTGCGGATTACCCTTCAACTGGCGGGACTGACCACGCTGATTCTGCTGGGCGTGGGCACGCCCCTGGCCTGGTGGTTGGCTCGCACCCGCTTCCGCCTCAAAGTGGTGGTGGACGCCATGGTGGCCCTACCCCTGGTGCTACCGCCCACGGTACTGGGATTCTACCTTTTGATTGCCCTGGGACCCCATGGACCGGTCGGGGCCTGGCTGGAGGGTCTGGGAGGCCATCATCTCGCCTTCAGCTTCACGGGCCTGGTCGTTGGATCCGTTTTTTATTCACTGCCCTTCGTCGTTCAACCCTTGCAAGATTCGTTCTCCTCCATCGGCACACGACCAATGGAAGTAGCCGCCACACTGCGAGCCGGCCCTATCGATCGGTTCTTTACCGTGGCCTTACCCTTGGCCCGCCACGGCTATCTGACGGCTGCCATTCTAGGGTTCGCCCATACACTAGGTGAGTTTGGCGTGGTGCTGATGATCGGAGGGAACATACCTGGCAAGACTCAGGTGCTTTCGATCGCCATTTACGACCACGTGGAAGCCCTGGAATACGGTCAGGCACATCTCCTTTCGGCCGGACTCTTGATCCTGTCCTTTCTCCTGTTGCTGGCCGTTTACAGCTGGCGACGTCGCTACCGGATGGCGCGACCATGACCATCGAGGCGCGTTTCCGGATCAAGCGAGAGGATTTCGCCCTGGATGTCCAATTCTCGGCTCCGGCCGCGGTGTTACCGCACTGTTTGGTCCGTCTGGTAGCGGCAAAACGACCCTGCTGCGGGCCCTTGCCGGTTTGGAACGCCCGACCGGGGGCTACCTCCGCGTAGGCCGAGAGGTGTGGCAAGATGACACTCGTTTTCTGCCCCCCCACCAGCGCTCCGTGGGCTACGTCTTCCAGGAGGCCAGCCTGTTTAACCACCTGACGGTGCGAGGGAATCTGGAGTATGGTTGGAAGCGGGTGCGCGCCACCCAGCGAAAGATCTCTTTCGAGCAGGCCCAGACCTTATTGGACTTGGAGTCTCTTCTGGGGCGATATCCCCAGCAACTCTCCGGTGGCGAGCGTCAGCGAGTGGCCATCGCCCGGGCTCTGCTCACCAGCCCGCGCTTGATTCTGATGGACGAACCGCTGGCGGCTTTGGACCTTTCGCGAAAAGCGCAGATCCTGCCCTACTTCGAGCGATTGCATGAGGAGCTGGAAATTCCGGTCTTCTACGTCAGTCACCTCCCCGACGAGGTGGTGCGACTGGCCGATCATATGATCCTGCTGGAGGAGGGTAAAGTGCAAGGCGTCGGTGCCATCGCCGAAATGCTCACCCGCTTCGATCTCCCTCTGGCTCACGACAGTGATGCCGGAGCCCTCATCGAAGCCCGGGTCGCTGGCTATGACGAGTACTTCTATCTCTCGCTACTGGATTTCGCCGGCGGCCGGCTCGCCCTCTCTCATCAAGCCTTGCCGTTGGGACACCGGGTGCGGGTCCAGGTGCTGGCCCGTGATGTGAGTCTGACCCTGGAGCGGCAGACCGGCACTAGCATCCTGAATATTCTTCCAGCCACGGTCGAGAGGATAGCCGAGGAGAATCCCGCTCAGGTCTTGGTTCGCCTGAACGCGGGGGGAGTGCCACTGCTGGCCCGCATCACTCGAAAGTCGGTGGCCGCCCTCGAGTTGGAACCGGGGAAAACCGTGTACGCTCAGATCAAGGCCGTCGCTTTGCTGGGATGATGCGCAAAGTTGCGCCACAGAACCAACGAACTCATTCCGTATCGGTAGCCATCCATGTACACAAAAAGAAGGAGGAAGGACATGTTGGGGCGGGCCTTCTGTAAGATGGCCGCCGACCTCCTGGAGGGCGCATCGAAGTCGCAGTCCGGGTCCCCTCGAGGGGGGTCGCATTCCAGCTGGAATTGCTGATGCGGGAAAGGCCCGGTTCAGATACCCGCTAGCCAATTCATCCGAGGTTGATCCGGGCCCGTGGTTGCGAGGAGGACGTCGAAGTGCCACCATGAGCCGATACCGTGTCCGGAAGGGGGAAATGAGCGCAAGCCGAATCCTGACCGCACCACTGCTCTCGGCGCTGCTTCTTTTCTCCTGTGCTTCTCCGGCCGATTCTCCTTCTCCGGAAGGGGCCCCTCCGCGCGAAAGAATCCCGGGCCGGTGGGATGTTACGGTAAAGACCTCGGACAGCAGTTACCCCTCCTGGTTCGAGATTCGGCAAACCGATGATGGACTGGAGGGCTCATTCGTCGGACGAGGCGGCAGCGCCCGCCCCATGGCCTCTGTATCCTACCGAGACCATCGCTTGAGCTTCCACCTCCCCGTGCAATACGAGCGACACGCAACCGACCTGCGCTTCGAAGGGAGCTGGGAAGACAATGGTCTGGTCGGCACCACCAATGGTGAAGACGGAACGGTTCTTCACTGGACGGCCATGCGGGCTCCGGAATTGGCTCGACCGGGGAAGGCTTGTTGGGGTGAACCGGTCCGACTCTTCAACGGACGGGATCTGTCGGGATGGAAACCGCGACATCCGCATGCTCTCCACTACTGGAGCGTGGAAAACGGACTGCTGGTCAATACCGACAAAGGCGCGGATCTGATGACGGAGCGGGAATTCAAGGATTTCAAGCTGCGCTTGGAGTTCCGCTACCCGGAGGGCAGCAACAGCGGTGTCTACCTACGGGGACGCTATGAGGTCCAAATCCAGGACGACTATGGCAAGGAGCCCAGCAACATATACCTGGCAGGTGTGTACGGCTTTCTCGCGCCCTCCGTCAACGCCGGCCGGCGGGCGGGAGAGTGGCAGAGTTACGAAATCACCCTCCTGGGTCGTTACATCACCGTAGTCCTGAACGGCCAGACCGTGATCCAGGATCGGGAGATCCCCGGCATCACTGGAGGAGCCTTGGACAGTTGCGAAGGGGAACCTGGCCCGATCCTTTTGCAGGGGAATCACGGACCTATCTCTTTGCGAAACGTCGAGCTGATCCCGGCCCTTTCTGATTCGACCAGAAGCTCTGGGGTGGAATCTTCGTCCAGGAGGCCGACGGCATTAAAGGATAAGAGTTGAATGCTTTCGGGGGTGACCCGCAAACTGCTCACAGCTGTATTCAGGATCTCCCCCAAGGGGATCTGGAGGGTTGGAAAATCCAGGATTGTGGCTAGCAACAGCCGGAGGAAGCTGCTGTGAGCCGGGAAACTCCTGGGAGATTTCCTCGCGGGTCATGCCCGCTCGACCGCAGAAAGAGGCTTGGCCGTTGCCGCTGACACAGCCCCCCCCCTGTTCATGCAACTCGGTCCAAATGTTAGGAAGGAGTCCCAGCTCTTCCTGGGCAAATCGGCTGGTCTCCAGCGCTCGTCGAAAGGGGCTGGTGATGAGGAGGTCGGAGTCAATCGACGGCAGCCAGCGCGCCATCCGACCGGCTTGCCGCCTTCCCCGCTCGGTCAAAGGCGGGTCCTCTATCCGTTGTACCAGCGGGTTGGCATTGTTGGCTGACTCAGCGTGACGGAACGTGTATAGTTCCATGGTTTCATTCTGGCGGCTCCAAGAGTGGGACACTTCTTGAGTCTGGGTGCTATAATCTGAAAAAAGGGGGATTCGTGCGAAGAGCGCTCGTCTTATCATTCGTGTGGCTGTTTCTGCAGCTAAACTCTGCAGGTCAAGACCGTGCGTCAATGAAGGCTCCCTTGATTCGAACCACCGCGGAAGAGGTCCAGCTCAAGGCTATTTTCTCCGATTTGATCCCCGGCAAGAAGTATCGGCTCGGCGTAGGGGTCGCGGAAGGAGAGCTGACCAGCGTGAAGTTGGCACTGAAGAAGGACGATCAGGTTCTGGAAAAGGAGAGCGCCGCCTTCGTCCAGAAACACACCAGCAGCTGGTGGGGAGTAAACTCCATTTCAACTCAGGGCTACGTGCTGGCAGATACGGACTTACCCGAAGCCGGCGGAGAACTGACCCTGGAAGTACACATCTCCAAACAGGAAGCCGATCAACTGAAGCAGTTGTTCCTGCTGGTAGCACGCCTTTATGGCGCGGACCGTTGGTATCCGGAGGATGGTATGGAGCTGAAGGAATCGGACTGGTAAACACGCTCGTTGCCCGATGATGGCATGGGTTGTGGTTTCTGCGACTCCCGGACCGGTTGCCTTGCACTGCCCGGCTGAAGGATAACGGGTATCGTTTGCCCCGTCGACCTCCAAAACTTCCGAAGCCGTTCGTTTCTTTCCTCAAACGCAGTCGGCGCCGACAATCCAGGCCATGAAGACTGGGAACTGGCTCCCTTTCGCCAATGGAAACCCTTCTCGACCTGCTGCGGATGGTGCAGAGACGGAGCGATGGAGAGGCTCTGCGCTTTACCAATGGTCTGCGTACCTGGAGGTTCTCGTCCCGCGACCTCCTGTCGAGAGTGGGAGGCCTGAGCCGCCACCTGGTCGACACTGGTTGGCGGAAGGGAGAGCGCCTGCTGCTGTGGGGACACAATCGACCGGAATGGGTGATCACCTTCTGGGCCTGCTTGTCCCGAGGCATCCAGGTCGTTCCGATCGACGCCCACTCTTCCCTCCCTTGGCTTCGGAAAGTCCAGCAGGAGGTGGGGGCGCGAGCACTCGTCTACGGCCCCGATAAGGCGGCCTGCCAGCAGCTGGACCTGGAGTGTTTGTCCTTCGAGCAGGTCAATAAGATCTCCAGCAAGGGCGGCCCCTTGTCTCTTGAGGAAGTGGGACCGCAGGACATCGCTGAAATCGTCTACACCTCGGGAACCACGGGTCAGCCCAAGGGTGTGCTTCACCGACACTCGAACATCTGCGCCAACCTCCGTCCGTTCGATCGTGAGATTGGCCGTTTCCGGCGGTTGGCCCGACCTTTTCAACCGATCCGTTTTCTGAATCTACTGCCCCTGAGCCACATGTTTGGCCAGTCGGCGGGACTGTTCATCCCCGTGCTTTTGGGGGGCGCCTCGGTTTTCATGGATGCACTGCATCCCGCTTCGGTCATGGCCACCATTCGCCGGGAGAAAGTGTCGGTCTTGGTATGCGTTCCTCGTCTGTTGCGCAGCCTTCAGAACTTTATTGAAGATACCTATGATCTACCCCCACCCCGCCCCATTCCCTCAGGCTGGCTGGGAATTCTCCGCCGCTGGTGGCGCTATCGAGAAATCCATCGCGGTCTGGGTTGGAAGTTCTGGGCCCACGTGGTGGGAGGAGCTCCGGTTCCCCAGCATCTGGAAAACTTCTGGAGCCAGCTGGGATTTGCCACACTCCAGGGCTACGGCCTGACGGAGACCAGCCCCGTGGTCGCCGTCAATCATCCTTTCTCGGCTCGTCCGGGCTCCCTGGGAAGGGTTCTAGAAGGGCAAAAGATTGCGTTGGGAGGGGACGGAGAAATTCTGGTCCGCGGTTCCAGTGTGGTGTCCGGATATCTGCAAGAGGGGCGCGAAGTACCGGCAGTGGGACCGGACGGATGGCTACACACGGGAGACATTGCGGAGATGGGGCCGGATGGCTATCTGTACTACAAGGGCAGAAAAAAGGATGTCATCGTCACCTCGGAGGGACTCAACGTCTATCCTGAAGATGTGGAATCCGTCTTGAATTCACTGGAGGAAGTCCGCGAGAGTGCCATCGTCCCTCTCCACCGCTCGGGAGAGGATCGGGTGCACGCGGTTTTGATCCTCAAAGACCCCGCGGCGGGTGCAGAAAGAGGGGTTCGAATGGCGAATCGACAGCTGGAAGCCCATCAGCGAATTCGCAGCTGGAGCCTTCGGCCGGAGAAGGAATTGCCTCGAACGGCCTCCACCTGGAAGGTGAAACGTGGAGAAATCGCCGCCACGGTAAATCAAGAGCAGGGCGGCGCTACCCCCCAGGCTTCCAAACCCGCCAGGGGAGAATTGGAATCGGTGTTGGCGGCGCTGCTGGGAGATTCCCAAGAAGCGCTTACCAACGACTTGTGCCTTGCGGAAGACTTGGGACTCTCCTCGCTGGACCGGGTGGAACTGCTCTCCAAACTAGAGAGTTCGCTCGGAGTTCAACTGGATGAGGAGGGCTTCGCTGAGATTTCAACCGTCGGCGAGTTGAAGGCACAGCTCCAGGCAACCAAAGCTACTCTGGATCGGGACCGAGAACTGGATCCCCAGCTAGACCCACGCAAGCGGTCGCCAGCTTTGGCGAGTCGGTCAACCCAACCGGAGGCAATCCGGTCCATCTCCTTTCAGGTGAAACCTCCTCGATGGAACCAAGTTCCACCCGTCCGCTGGACCCGAGCCCTAACGCTGCATTTTTTGATACTGCCGGTGTTTCGCCACTACATCCAGGTCCGAACCGAAGGACTTTCAAGCCTCGAACAGCTCGAGCCGCCGGTTCTTTTCGCTGCCAATCATCTCAGTCATCTGGACACAGTGGCCATTCTTTCCACCCTTCCGAAGGGCTGGCGCCATCGGGCCACTCCGGCTATGGCCCAGGGCTATTTTCTGCCTCACTTCCGGCCCCGCTCCTTCCCCTTCCGGGAAAGGTACAAAAGCTCGCTGCTGTACTTCTTAGCCTGCGCTCTTTTCAACGCCTACCCCCTCCCTCAGCACATCGGGGGGGTGCGCCAGGCTCTCCGGTACACGGGTGAGCTGGTGGATCATGGGCTCTGTCCTCTGGTGTACCCGGAAGGAGCGCGCTCGGTGGATGGTGGCCTCAGTTCGTTCAAACCTGGGATCGGGCTTTTGGCGGTGCGGCTGAAAACTCCCCTCGTCCCGATCCATCTCTCAGGGTTGTTCGAGATCTTTTCGATCCATCACGAATGGCCACGCCGGGGACCGGTGACGGTGCGATTCGGCAACCCGCTTGTTTTCGGGGAGAACGCCGACTACCTCCAGGCTAGCCGGGAGATTGAAGGAGCCGTTGGGCGCCTCGCTGAAAAACTTCAGTAGCGGGAACGGCGCTCCGCCTTTGCTGGCCTCATCCGCACCCGTCTATCATTGGACCGCTCTCCTCAGACGGGCTTCCCGCTGGCGGCTTGGGAGAGTGACCCGTTGGATTGGCCGGGAATCCGAAGACCATGGCTTTACCCGTCGCTCATGGAGCCGTTGCGCTGGCGCTGACACGCGATCGTGACTATTTTTTCCTGCTGACCCTGGCCTTGCTGTCCATTCTACCCGACGGCGATTTCATCCTGGTCTGGGGATGGGGATGGGAAATGGGACCGCACCATAGAACCTTCTCTCATTCGCTGTTGTTCTTCGCTGGACTCACTCTGCTCTGGATTTTCGTTCGTCCGCGTCGGCTCGGTTCTGTCTCGGCTCCGCTCTTTTTTGCGGTCTTGTGCAGCCACAGTCTGCTGGATCTGCTCTGTACGGCGGACGTCAGCCACGGGGTCATGCTGTTCTGGCCACTGCTTGATTGGCGCCTGGGCTGGCCCGTCCTGGTGCCCCTGTACCAGGCCTTCGCTCTTTCACCTTTTTCCTTGCATGGTGCGGTCAACTTCACCTTGCTGGAAATGGCTCTGGCCCTTCCACTTTGGATGTGTTCCCGAGGTCTGAGTGCTCCCTTCCACCGGTGATGAACGACAGAAAACCAATCGGTTTGCACTCGTTTCAGCCATCCAAAATGCACGCAGTGCCGTCGGAGCGCCCTCGGCGAGTCGGAGACGGATACGGCCTGGTTCCCAGGTTGCGAGGGTGCTTGGTTTGTCTGTGGCTTTGTGAGGGAGGCTTTTGGGGTGACGGCCCGGCGTCTCCGGGTTGAGGTGGGGACCGGGGAAGGTCCTTCCGGGCATCACCTCCTAATGGGGAAGCAGAAACCCATCCTGAATCAGATAATCCAGAATTCCTCTCGCATTTTCCACAGGACTGGATGCCAGTGTGTCCAGGGTGATTTCCGGATGTTCGGGGTTTTCGTAGGGGTCGTCGATTCCGGTAAAGCCCCGGATTTCGCCTCGGCGGGCACGGGCATACATACCCTTGGCATCCCGACTTTCGCACACTTCCAGCGGGGTGTCGACAAACACCTCCACGAAACGGTGGCTCCCGACCCTATTGCGCACGTCGTTTCGAGTCGCCCGGTAGGGACTCACAGCCGCACAAATCACCGCGCCCCCGTGGGAGACGATCTCTGCCGCGACGAATCCAATTCTTCGAATGTTGGTGTCTCGATCCTCTTTTGAAAAGCCCAGTCCCTTGGACAGATGGGTACGAACCACATCTCCATCCAACACTGTCACCTGTCGTCCGTGTTCCATCATCAACACGGTCAAAACCTCGGCTGTCGTGGATTTTCCCGAGCCGCTGAGCCCGGTAAACCAGATGCAAACCCCCTGACGGTGCCGAGGCGGATAGGTATCGGAGAGAATATCGGCCACCTCGCGGCGGGTGAACCACTCGGGCAACGGCCTGCCCTTCTCGAGATATTCTTCCCGAACCTGGGTTCCCGAAATGGAGGCGCTGGGTGTTCCGGGAGGGATATTCGAGACCTCCTCGAATCGTTCCGCTTCCGGAAGATAGACCAACTCCCGAAACGGCATCGCCTGGACCCCCAGCTCTTGGCTGAACTGGTGGACCAACTGCTGGGCCTCTGAGGACTCGTAAAAGGGATTACCGTCGGAATCCTTTCCCGGGCTTGCATGGTCGCGACCCACGATCAGGGAGTTGGCGCCGTAGTTGCGGCGAATGAGGGCGTGCCAAAGGGCTTCCTTGGGGCCAGCCAATCGCATAGCGAGAGGGAGCAGAGCCAGCACAATGCGATGGGTACCGTAATAGTTTCCGGCCAGCGCTTTGTAGGTCCGCACCCGGGTGTAGTGGTCCACATCCCCCGGCTTGGTCATGCCCACGACGGGATGCAGCAGCAGGGTACCGTCCACCTCCTTGATGGCCCGTTTGGTCAGTTCCTCGTGAACGCGGTGCAGAGGATTGCGGGTCTGGAAGGCCACGACATTGGAACGGCCCATCCGACTCAGCTTGAGACGGGTCTGTCCGGGTGTGAGCCGATGCTCGAGAAAATCGTGTCTTTCGGGCAACTGGAGGACCTGCAAGCGCCCCGAAATGTTCAGCTTTCCCCACCGATACATCTCGGCCACCAGCGGGTGGCGCACATCGGTCGTTCGAAAGACCTGCTGAGCCGCCTCGACTCGATCCCACTCGTAAATCTCCTCCACGGTCAGAATCGCCAGCGGCTGGTTTTTGGAATCACACAAAACCAGTCGAGCATCCAGGCGCAGATCGGAAGTCGGCTCGACCGGCAGCGTAATGGGCAGGGGAAAGAGTTGGCCGCCGGCCAGTCGCATCTCTTCCACTACTCGCTGGTAGTCTTCCCGACTCATGAAGCGATCCAAAGGCGAGAAGCCTCCGGTGGCCAGCATTTCCAGGTCGCACACGCAGCGCTCAGAAATCTGCAGCGAAGGCAGATCGCGAGCCTGCGCCTTCAGATCTTCAACCTGTTCCGGCGGGGCAACCAGATTGACGAGTTGTCCGCCGTGGGGAGCAATCAGCTCCACTAAAGACTGCTTTTTAGATTGGGCCGACATGATGCCATTGCTCCCACTCAAACAGTCCATTGTCTATTAAAGTGATCGAAACAGTCAAGTATCACTCTTCGCCAGCAACCCAACGAGTTTGACAGGAATTATTGACTTGGGAAAAAGGGGATGAATGGGTTAGCCTGGATGATGGGATGGGAGCGGAAAAGTGGTATGCGCTTCACACTCGTTCTAGGCACGAAAAGACCGTAGCTGAGGAGCTGTGGAGGAGACAGATCGAATCTTTCTTGCCGCTACGCGAGGTGGTCTCCCAATGGAAGGATCACCGCAAGAAAGTGCAGTTTCCGCTTTTTCCCGGTTATCTTTTCGTCCACGTCCCCATGCAGGAGCGACGCCTCGAGATTTTGAGTCTCCCCTCTGTGGTGCGGATCATCGGTTTTCAAGATGGGCCGGCGCCCATTCCGGATGACCAGATCCAAGCCGTCAAATCGCTGGTCTTCAGCCAGCTACCCTTCGACCCCCATCCTTACCTCAAGGAAGGGGACCGGGTTCGCATCATCCGCGGCCCTTTGCGGGGATTGGAAGGGGTTCTGGTCGAAAAGAAAAACCGTTACAGCTTTGTCCTGTCCGTGGACCTGATCTGCCAAGCGGCGGCGTGTGAGGTGGACGTCTCGGACATTGAAAGAATCTAGTCGAAGGGTTCAGATCATGCGCCACAGCATTTCTTGTACTTTTTCCCCGACCCACAGGGACAGGATTGGTTGCGGCCCACCTTGCGGACATTTCGAACCACCGTCCTGACTTTGGCGCCGCCAGCCTGGGCTTCGCCCATGGCTTGCACCTCGGGCCGAGAGTAGTTGAAACGCTGGGCCGAGCGCTGGCGAGGCCGGATGCCCAGGGCTTCCTCCTCAGCGACGGGACGCAGCAAGAAGATCATCCGTGTCATCTCTTCGGTGGCCCGATTCCAGAGATCCTCAAAGAGATTGAAGGATTCGCGTTTATACTCGACGAGCGGGTCGCGCTGACCGTAGCCCCGGAGCCCGATGCCTTCCTTCAGATGATCCAGCGCCAGCAGATGATCCTTCCACTGCTGATCGATGATCTGCAACATGATCATGCGCTCGTACCAGCGCATCATTTCCGATCCGATTTCCTGTTCCTTGGCTTCATAGCGGGCCTCGACCCCCTGCAGCACCGACTCTTCCAACTCGGGGCGAGAACAGTCCGTGCCAAAGGGGACGGCTGGGAGATCTCCGAAAACCCGCTGCAGATTGACCCTGAGATTGTCCCAATCCCATTGCTCGGGATCCGTTTCCAAATGGGCATAGGTGTCCAGAAATTCGACGGCGATGTCCTGAGCCAGTCCAGCCAGATATTCCTTCTGGTCCTTCCCTTCCAAAAGCTCCCGTCGAAAGCGATAGATTTCCTCCCGTTGCCGGTTCATCACGTCGTCATATTCCAACAGGTGCTTGCGAATCTCGAAGTTGCGCCCTTCCACCTGACCCTGGGCTCGCTCGATCTGTTTGGTGATCAGTTTCGACTCAATGGGAACGCCCTCCTCCATCCCCAGAGACTGCATGACCCCGGAGATCCGGTCGGACCCGAAGATGCGCATCAGATCATCTTCCAGTGAAAGGTAAAACCGGCTGGAGCCCGGATCGCCTTGCCGTCCGGACCGGCCCCGCAGCTGGTTGTCGATGCGTCGGGCCTCGTGTCGCTCCGTACATAGAATGTGCAGTCCGCCCAGCTGCACCACCTCCGCATGCTCCCCCTCCCAATCGGGCAGCCGCTTTTCCAGATGGTGTCGATACTCCTGAGCATGCTCTTCCCAGTTCAAGCCCTGATTGCGCAGCTGGAGCCGGGCCTGAAATTCGATGTTGCCTCCCAAGATGATGTCGGTGCCCCGGCCGGCCATGTTGGTGGCAATGGTGACGGCTCCCTGCTTGCCCGCTTGGGCCACGATCTCGGCTTCTCTCTCATGGTATTTGGCGTTCAAGACGACGTGTTTGATCCCCTTGCGTTTCAGCAGAGTGGCCAGTCGCTCGGACTTTTCAATGGAGGTGGTCCCCACCAGTATGGGCCGACCTTCCTCGTGAACCTCCTTGATTTCTTCGCCCACGGCGGCGAACTTCTCGCGTTCGGTTCGATAGATGACATCCGGATATTCTGCGCGCACCAGGGGTTGGTTGGTGGGGATGACGACCACTTCAAGCTTGTAGATTTTGTCAAACTCAGCCGCTTCCGTTTCGGCCGTTCCCGTCATTCCGGCGAGCTTGTCGTACATGCGGAAGTAGTTCTGAAAGGTGATGGTTGCCAGTGTCTGATTTTCCCGCTCAATCTTGACTCCCTCCTTCGCTTCCAGCGCTTGGTGCAGACCGTCCGAGTAGCGCCGGCCGGGCATCAGACGACCCGTGAACTCATCCACGATAATGACCTGGCCCTCCTTGACCATGTAGTCATCGTCTCGTTTGAACAGAGTGTGCGCTTTCAGGGCCTGTTGGATGTGGTGGACCAGATCCATGTGCCGCGGATCGTAGAGATTTTCTATGCTCAGAAAGCGCTCGGCTCTCTCGATGCCCGATTCCTGCAGGACTACGGTGCGTGCTTTTTCGTCGACTTTGTAATGCTCTTCGCGCACCAGACGAGGGATGAGACGATTCAGTTGATAGTACTTGTCGGTGGATTCCTCCGATGGGCCACTGATGATGAGAGGGGTTCGAGCCTCATCGATCAGGATAGAGTCCACTTCGTCCACGATGGAGTAGTTGTGCCCTCGTTGCACGCACTCCTCCAGGGAATATTTCATGTTGTCACGCAGATAATCGAAGCCGAACTCGTTGTTGGTCCCGTAGGTAATGTCGGCCTGATAGGCTGCTTTCCGCTCAGCCTCGGGCATATCGTGCTGGATGGTCCCAACGCTGAGCCCTAGAAACTTGTAGATCGGTCCCATCCACTCCGCATCCCGCCGGGCCAGATAGTCATTGACGGTCACCAGATGCACCCCTTTGCCGGTCAATGCATTCAAGAACACCGGCAGGGTAGCCACCAGGGTTTTCCCCTCTCCCGTCTTCATCTCGGCGATCTTGCCCTGGTGCAGGACGTAACCACCGATGAACTGAACGTCGTAGGGGCGAAGCCCAATGGTGCGACGGCTGGCTTCCCGCACGGCCGCGAAGGCCTCGGGCACGAGATCGTCGAGCGCTTCCCCTCCCTGCAGGCGGCCGCGAAATTCCTCGGTCTGGTCCCGCAACTGTTCATCACTCAGACCGGACATTCTTGCTTCCAGGTCGTTAGTCTGAGCGAGGAGCGGCTGGATCTTCTTGAGTTCTCGCTCGTTCTGGCTTCCAAACACCTTGGTCAGAATGGCGTTCAGCATGGTGCTCCATTCTAACACCCTCGGCCGGCGGCGGTAGCGAGGAAGCTACCGGCCGTGAAATCGAGCCGACAGGAGACCAACTACGCCTGAAACCTCCCGAGTACCGACGTCAAACCTTTCATCATTTCCTCCGGATTCTCTATAATCCGTCCATGAAGATCCTCGAAGCTCTCACCTTTGATGACGTGGTGTTGCGACCTGCCAGAAGCCGGGTCTTGCCAGCGGAAACCGAGCTGCAGACCGCTTTTTCGAGAAACATACGCCTGAACATCCCGCTCGCTTCGGCGGCCATGGACACGGTGACAGAAGCGGGACTGGCCATCGCGCTAGCCCGGCAAGGGGGGATCGGCGTCGTTCACCGCAATTTATCCATCGAGGATCAGGCGGCGGAAGTGGACAAGGTCAAGCGTTCGGAGTCGGGCATGGTCGTCGACCCGGTCACCATGCGCCCGAACGATCGCATCCGAGATGTCATTAAAATGATGGGCCAGTTCAAAATCTCTGGGGTTCCGGTCACCGACCCGGACGGGCGGTTGCTGGGAATCCTGACGAATCGCGATTTGCGTTTCGAGAACAATCTCGACTTGAAGGCCTCCGACCTGATGACCAAGGACAAACTGATCACGGTTCGCGAAGGCATCTCCTTGGAAGAGGCCAAAAGGAAACTGCACGAGCACCGAATTGAGAAGCTCTTGGTGGTCGATGACCAGTTTCTGCTGAAGGGCCTGATCACCGTCAAGGACATCATGAAGATGATCACCTACCCGGATGCCGCCAAGGACTCACTGGGGCGCTTGCGAGTCGGTGCTGCCGTGGGGGCGACCGGAGACTTTCTGGAGCGCGCACAGGCACTGGAAACCGCCGGTGCGGACGTGATTGTGGTCGACACAGCGCACGGTCACACCGAGCAGGTGCTCCGGGGTGTGGAGCAGTTGAAGAAGACCTTGGGAAAGGCCGATCTGGTGGTCGGAAACGTGGCCAGCGGCGAGGCGGCTCAGGAGCTATACGATTTGGGGGCCGACGCCATCAAGGTGGGGATGGGACCCGGGAGCATTTGCACCACCCGCGTCGTCACCGGAGCCGGAGTCCCTCAGATCACGGCCATCTTGGATACCTTCCGGGTGACCGGCAAACTGGGGCTTTCGCTGATTGCCGACGGGGGCATCAAGTACTCGGGCGACATCACCAAGGCACTGGCAGCTGGAGCCAATTGCGTCATGATTGGGAACCTGCTGGCGGGTACGGAAGAGTCGCCGGGCGAACTGGTTTTTTACCAGAATCGCGCTTACAAGATGTACCGCGGCATGGGTTCGCTGGGGGCGATGGCCGAAGGTAGCGCCGACCGCTATGGTCAGGAGGCCGGATCCAGGAAGCTGGTGCCGGAGGGCATCGAGGGCCGGGTTCCCTACAAAGGAAGTGCGGAGAAACTGATCCCGACCCTGCTGGGTGGAGTCCGATCCGGATTGGGATACTGTGGAGCCGGGAACCTTCTGGAGTTGAGAGAGAAGGGAGAATTGCTACGAGTCACCTATCCCGGCCTGCGTGAGTCCCACGTCCACGATGTGGTCGTCACCAAGGAGGCGCCCAACTACCAGGTCGAAGGTTGACCGGGAGGGGTCGACCCAACTGCTCTTTCGAGAGCTCGGGTCCCCAGCATCCAGCCCATCCTCATTGTGGAGGGGCGGGTGATTATTTCCCGCTAGAGGCAGGAGGCTCCTCCGGACTGTCCGGATCCAGACACTCACGCTCGGCGCGGCGAGATTCGTCGATGATCCTTCCGAACAAGCGGCGCAGGGCCACTTTGCTCAGGGGACCACGGGTGGCATGCTGAACATTTCGAATGACGGCTTCTTCACGGTCCGGATCGTAGATTCGGAGGCTCTCCTTACCCTTTATTTTGCCAATTTCGATGGCACAGCGGCTCCGCTCATTGAGCAAATTGACCAGCTTGCGGTCAATTTCATCGATCTTTTTTCGCCAATCCCGCAGTGTCACCAACACCTCGGTCCTCGGTCCGAATCGACCGGCCGACCTCCGTTCCCACAATCGCCCCAAGCTTACCGATCGCTCCGGACAGCCCTTACCGCCGCGCAGGGGATCGGATACGCGGCTGGAGGCGGGCAGGCCAAGGGTCCTCGGTCCTGAAATTGAACGCCATCAGGCGCCGGGGATCAAGTCCTTTCTCACGTATTCGTAAAGCTGGCGGGCCAGCTCGGGGTGGGCCCGGTTCTTTTCGATGAAGTTCACGATCGCTGAACCCACCACCGCCCCGTCGGCGTAAGTCCAGACCTTGCGCACGTCCTCAGACGAGGTGATGCCAAAGCCCACCGCTATCGGGAGGTCGGTGTAGCGGCGAAGCCGGGCCACAGTCCGTGGTGCCAGCGCGTCCAGGTCAGACTGCCGGCCGGTGACCCCGGTGCGCGCCACCAGGTAGACAAAACCGCGACTCACCTCGCAAATGCTTTTGAGCCGCTCATCCGAAGAAGTGGGCGCCGCCAGAAAGATGGGGTCCAATTGATCCGACAGCCACGGCCTGGTCTGGTCTTCCCGGAGATGCACAAACTCCTCTGGAGTCAGATCGGAGATGAGGATGCCGTCCAGTCCAGCTCCGGCTGCCTCCTGGGCCAGACGCTCCAATCCGTACTGGAGCACGGGGTTCAGATAGGTCATGAAAATAAGGCCCGCCGAGGTCCGGTCGCGCACGCGGCCCACCAGCTCCAGATAATCGCCTACGGTGTAACCGTGCTGCAGGGCGTGAAAGGAAGACCGTTGAATGACCGGGCCGTCAGCAATGGGGTCGGAAAAGGGGATCCCGATCTCGATGATGTGGGAACCGGCCTCACTCAAGGCCAGGAGGATGGCTTCGGTCGATTCCAGATCGGGGTGACCGGCGGTAACGAAGGGGATGAAGCATTTCTGGTGGCGGACAAAAATGTCGCTCAGCTTGAGCATGTCTTTGGTTGAGTCCCAGCCGGGCAACGCCCCCCGGGGACTAGCTGCTCCGACTCTGGCGGATCACCTCGACATCTTTGTCACCACGGCCGGAAAGATTGAGGATGACCAGTTCTCCCAATTCGGGGCGGGCCTTCCACTTCAGGCACTGGGCCACGGCATGGGCTGATTCTAAGGCGGGAATGATGCCCTCCAACTGACTCAGGAGCTGAAAGGCCTCCATTGCCTCATCGTCGCTGATGGACTGGTAGAGAATGCGTTTTTGGTCGTAGAGATAGGCGTGCTCCGGCCCCACGGAAGGGTAGTCCAGACCGGCCGAGACGCTATGGGTCGTGGATATCTGTCCCGCCTCGTCCTGCAAGACGTAACTGTAGGTCCCGTGAAGAACTCCGTGTCCGCCACCCAGAAAACGAGCGGCGTGCTGTCCCAGGTGGGGACCGGTTCCGCCGGCTTCTACTCCTACCATCCGGACCTCCGCGTCCTGGAGAAACTCGTAAAATAGGCCGATCGAGTTACTTCCCCCACCGACGCAAGCTACCAGCAGATCGGGCAGGCGTCCCTCCGCCTTCTGAATCTGCTGGCGCGCCTCGTTCCCGATGACAGACTGGAAATCCCGCACCATCATAGGATAGGGGTGAGCGCCAAGCACGGAGCCCAGCAGATAATGGGTGTCCTCCACGTTCGTCACCCAGTCGCGCATGGCCTCATTGATAGCATCCTTCAAGGTTTTACTGCCGGCGTCGACAGCTGTTACGGTCGCCCCTAGCAACTCCATCCGAAAAACATTGAGGGCCTGACGGCGCATATCCTCCGTGCCCATGTAGACCTCACATCCCATCCCAAATAACGCGCTGGCGGTGGCCGAGGCCACGCCGTGCTGCCCGGCGCCGGTTTCGGCGATAATTCGAGTTTTCCCCATACGCTTGGCCAGCAGCGCCTGTCCCAAAGCGTTGTTGATCTTGTGAGCCCCGGTGTGGCAAAGATCCTCCCTCTTTAAGTAGATCGAAGCCCCGACATGTTCAGACAGACGAGGCGCGTAAGACAGGGGAGTCGGCCGGCCCACATAGTCTCGCAGCAAGGACTGCAACTGGCTCTGAAAGCCAGCGTCATCTCGCGCTTGCAGATAAGCTCGTTCCAGCTCTTCCAACGGCGACATCAGGGTTTCAGGCACAAATTTTCCACCATAGATGCCGAAATGTCCCTGGCTGTCAGGCAAATTACTCATCAGATGCCACAGAACTCACTGCCTCGAGAAAGGCTCTCAAACGGTTCGGATCCTTTTTACCGGGGGTCGATTCTACACCAGAACAAACATCAACACCGGCAGGTCGCAAGCGCCGGATCGCCTCGACCACGTTTTCAGGAGTCAAGCCTCCCGACAGAATGAAGGGTCGGCGCAGCTGACGTAAGGCCTCCCAGTCCTCCCGTCGACCGGTGCCCCAGGAAGAATCGATCACCACTTCGCAATTGGGAAAGCAGGGGAGCTTTTTAATCGAGGTAGCCACAAAAGTTCGACGGTCGGTCTCGGGTATCTGACACTCCGAATCCAGACCATACAGCTGAACTGCCTGCATGGCCAACTGGAAATCGGGCCAGCTATGCAATGGATCCAATGGGAAGTCGAGTCCTTTGCGGTCCGGCCGGGCTGGGCCCCGAACCAGGATGCCGACGCTGAGCATGGCCTCCGGCAGCTGCTCCACGATCCGAAAGGCTCTCTCGGGGTGGGTATAGCGTGGGCTTTGAAAGTAGAAGTTAAAGCCCAGGGCATTGGCACCCCATTGCACACATCGCAAGGCATCCTCCAGAGTATTGATCCCGCACACCTTGACGATCACGTATTCAGCAACTCCTGGAGCTTTTGGCCCGGATCGGCAGCATCCATAAAAGCCGAGCCAATCAGAAAACCATGGAAACCCGCATCCTGGAGTTCCCGCAACTGGGAGTGCTCGGTCAGGCCCGACTCTGAAACCAGGGCATGGCCCGATTCTCCCTCCAGACGCCGGGCCAGATCGAAGGAGGTGGAAAGGTTGACTTCGAAAGTGTGCAGATTTCGATTATTCACTCCGATGATCGGAGCCTGGTTTTCCACGGCCGTTTCCAATTCATAGGGGTCGTGCACCTCAACCAGGGCCTGGAGTTCGAATTCTTCCCCGTAGCGGATCAACTCCTCTAATTCGTCCCGGGATAAACAGTTCACGATCAGCAGGTAGGCGGAGGCTCCCCGAATGCGACTTTCCGGGATCTGGTAACGATCCAGAATGAAATCCTTGCGCAAGAGGGGTAGTTGCACTTTTTCCGAAACACGAGTCAGAAAATCGAGTTCTCCGCCAAAAAATTCTTTCTCGGTGAGCACGGAAACAGCGGCTGCACCGTGTTCTTCATACCGCTGGGCCATCTCTTCCGGTTCACCTTGAAATCGGAAGGGCCCGTGGCTGGGGCTGCGAAACTTGATTTCGGCAATGATATTGATGCCTGGGCGGCGGAGCGCCGCCGCGAAATCGGCAGAAGGTTCGCCTTCCACTTGCTCGAGTAGAAGAGAGAGGGGCACGCGCTCTTTCGCGAGAACCAGCTCCTGGCGTTTGGCGGTGACGATTTGATCTAGCATTTAAGCCCCGGAATAGATCCGAATCAGCTGCTCCAGCTTGGATCGAGCGGCTCCCGAATCCAGCGTCTCTTCTGCTTTCGCAATGGCTTCCGCGAAATCGGATACTCCAGCCACATGCAGTGCAGCGGCGGCATTGAGAACCACCACTCGGCGAGCCGGACCACCGATTCTCCCCTCCAGAATTCCCAAGCTGATCTGGGCGTTTTCCTCCGGGGTTCCCCCTTCTGGGATCTCTTCATTCGGTCCGGTTTCCAGACCCCAGTCGGCCGGATCAAACTCAAAGCGCCGGACCTGGCGTCCGGTCACCTCGCAAACGTGCGAAGGAGCAGAAGTGGAAAGTTCATCCATACCGTCCTGGCCGTGGACCACCCAGGCCCGCCCGCACCCCAAACGTGCCAGCGCTCCCCCCAACTTTTCCGTAAGCTCGGCACCGTATACACCGATGATCTGATAGGGTGCGCCAGCCGGGTTGGTCAGAGGTCCCAGCAGGTTGAAAATCGTCCGATGTCCCAGCTCTCGGCGCACTTGAGCCACGCGCTTCATGGCCGGATGAAAGGCGGGAGCAAACAAAAAGGCCAATCCAATCGAGTCCAGACTCTCAAGTCCCGTTTCCGGGCCGGCAGCTACGCTGACACCCAGAGAACTCAGCAGGTCAGCGCTGCCGCAACGAGAGGTGATGGCTCGATTGCCGTGTTTGGCCACCGCCACACCGGCTCCGGCGATGACGAAAACTGCAGTGGTGGAGATATTGAAGGTCGACCTCCCGCCCCCGGTACCGGCCGTGTCCACAATCGTTTCGTGACGGCTTTTAACTGAATGGGCGTGGCGCCGCATCACTCGAACAAAGCCGGTGATCTCCTCCGAGGTTTCCCCCTTGATGGACAGCGTCGTCAGAAACGATCCCACCGCGCTGTCAGGCGTTTCCTCAGACAGGATGCTCTGCAGAGCCTGCTGGGACTCCGCCTCGGTCAGATCCCGTCCGGCCATCAATTGCCGCGTCAGTTCTTGCAGCACAGAAAGTTCTTCAGAATTTGTTTACCCTGCGAAGTCAGCACCGACTCGGGGTGGAACTGTACGCCAAACAGATCGTATTTTCGATGCCGCAGACCCATGATCAGGCCCTGTCTGGTCCAGGCGTTTACGAGCAAGCACTCGGGAAGGTCTTCCCGCTCCAGGATGAGCGAGTGATACCGAGTCGCTTCAAAAGGGCTGGGGATGCCGGCGAAGATGCTCTCTCCGGCATGGTGTATCCAGGAGGTCTTTCCGTGTCGCAGTTCCGGGGCACGGACGACCCGACCGCCAAAGGCTTGACCGATCACCTGGTGACCCAGACAGACCCCCAGGATGGGAACACGGCCGCTCAGTTGGCGAACCAACTCCAGGGAGACTCCGGCATCTTCGGGGGTGCCGGGACCCGGCGAGATGACAATCCGGTCCGGCCGCAGATCCTTTAGCTGGGCGGCACTCAGGACGTCGTTTCGATAGACCTCGAGCTCACACCCCAATTCGCCCAGGTACTGGACCAGGTTGTAGGTGAAACTGTCGTAGTTATCGATCATGACGACTTTCAAGAACGTCTCTCCCGGCGACCTCGCTCAGTGGATCTGCTGCGACAGATCCAGGGCCTGAAACATAGCGCGCGCCTTGTTCTGGCACTCCTTGTGCTCGAGCGACGGAATCGAGTCAGCAACGATACCGGCCCCCGCTTGAGCGTACACCTTTCCGTTGGAGATAACCAACGTACGGATCGTGATACAGGTGTCCAAATTTCCCGAAAAATCGAGATAACCGACAGCTCCAGCGTAGATCCCTCGACGGCAGGGTTCCAGCTCTTCAATGATTTCCATCGCCCGAACCTTGGGAGCGCCGGTAACCGTTCCCGCCGGAAAGCAGGCCGAGAGGGCGTTGAAGCAGTCCAAGTCGGGCCGGAGTCTACCCTTCAGGGAACTGACCAGGTGCATCACGTGAGAGTACTTCTCCAAAAACATGAGATCGGCGACCTGGACCGAGCCGTATTCGCTGACCCTACCCAGGTCATTGCGCCCCAGGTCGACCAGCATGAGATGCTCGGCCCTCTCCTTCTCGTCGCTGATCAACTCGTGCTCCAAACATTCTTCCTCCTCCGGATCCCTCCCCCGTCGCCGGGTGCCGGCGATGGGGCGGTATTCCAATTGACGGTCCTGGACCCGTACCAGCATCTCGGGGGAAGCGCCCGTAACGCACAGGTTCCCGCGCTTGAGGAAGAACATGTATGGGGAGGGATTGACGTAGCGCAAAGCGCGGTAGACGTTGAAGGGGTCCGCCAGGAGAGGTGTTTCGAACCGTTGGGATAGCACGACCTGAAAAATATCTCCCGCCCTAATATATTCCTGAGCAGCTTGTACCGACTGTTCAAAGTCGGTTTTCGAGAAATTGGAGGCCGGCACGGCCTGGGCCTCGGGATCAACCACCACCCGCTTCGCCGTCATGCCTTCGGGGGGGGCTTGCCGGAGTAGGACTTCCAATTCTTCCACCCGATCCATCCCGGAATGGGACATGATCACGATCTGCCGCTTGACATGATCAAAAGCCATGACGGTGTCGTAAAAATCCATCAGCACTGATGGGTGAGAACCGCTCCCGGCATGACGGTTCGGTAACTTCTCGAATTCACGCACCAAGTCGTAGCAGAAGATCCCGACGGCCCCGCCAGTGAAGGGTGGCAGATCAGTGTCTCGCTCCTGTCGCTCGGGGAAGGATTCACGAAAGTCGCTAAAACTGCCTTCAAAGGGGCGGTAGGGCCCTACGCCCAGGAAGGAATATCGCGCGATCTTCTCGCCGCCTTCCACCGACTCGAGAAGAAATGCGCTGTCGGCGTCTTGACTGACTCGCAAAAACGCCGAGACAGGGGTGAGCAAATCGGCGAGCACACTCTTGTGGTAGATCACCAGCCGACTCCGACAAGAAACCATGAAAAAGGCCGCGAAGAACTGCCTTCACGGCCTTTTTCGATCTCTCTTCAAGCTGGATGACAGGCAATCTTCGCCGGCGTGTTTAGTTGCCTTGACTGCGCCACTTCAACGATTGAGCCATCCTGCTTCCGTAGACAGATAGACTAGGTGATTCCACCCTGCCGGTCAAGTCTTTTTGTCTTTTCGCCGGGTCTAAGTCCGTGTTTGGGTCGTCTTTCGGGGGCCGAGTGGAACGGATCGATCCCACTGACGGGGGCCACCTAACCCGCCGACATGGCATTCAGGAAGACGGCGTTGCTCTTGGCCTTGCCCAGCTTCTCCAGTAGCAACTCCATCGATTCGGTGACGGAAAGTGGGTTGAGCACCTTACGCAGCACCCACACTCGGTTCAACTCTTCCTTGGAAAGCAGCAATTCCTCTTTCCGGGTTCCCGAACGGTTGATGTCGATGGCCGGAAACACCCGCTTGTCGACCAGTTTGCGGTCCAACAGCAGTTCCAAATTTCCGGTGCCCTTGAACTCTTCAAAGATGACGTCGTCCATGCGGCTTCCCGTGTCAATCAGAGCCGTCGCAATGATGGTCAGACTGCCGCCCTCCTCGATATTCCGGGCGGCTCCGAAAAAGCGCTTGGGGCGTTGCAAGGCATTGGAATCGACACCTCCCGAGAGCACCTTGCCGGAGGGGGGCACGATGGTATTGTAGCCACGAGCCAACCGTGTGACCGAGTCGAGCAAGATCACGACGTCACGCCTGTGCTCAACCAGCCGCTTGGCTTTTTCCAGCACCATTTCGGCGACCTGGACGTGGCGGGTAGCCGGCTCGTCGAAGGTGGAGCTAATGACCTCGCCCCGGACGGAGCGCTGCATGTCGGTCACCTCTTCCGGGCGCTCGTCGATCAGCAAGACGAGAAGTACGATTTCGGGATGATTGGCGGTGATGGAGTTGGCGATGCTTTGCAAAATCATCGTCTTCCCCGCCCGGGGAGGAGACACGATCAACCCCCGTTGTCCCTTTCCGATGGGCGTCAGCAAGTCCATCACTCGACCCGTCAAGTTATCCTGCGCAGTTTCCAAGCCCATTTTCTCGTCGGGATAGATGGGAGTCAGATTCTCGAAGAAGGTCCGATTACGCGCCACGTCGGGGTGTTCAAAATTGATGGCTTCAACCTTGATCAAGGCAAAGTAGCGTTCCCCGTTTTTGGGCGGGCGCACCTGTCCGGAGACGGTATCGCCGGTGTGCAGGTCGAACTTACGGATCTGTGACGGGGATACGTAGATATCGTCGGGGCCGGGCAGGTAGTTGTAGTCGGGAGCCCTCAAAAAACCGAAACCGTCGGGCAGGGTTTCGAGCACGCCTTCCGAGAAGATCAAACCGCTTCTTTCGGTTTGGGCTTTCAGAATCTGAAAGATCAATTCCTGCTTGCGCATGCCGGTGGCACCCGGGATATCCAGGTCCTTGGCGACCTGCGTCAGCTTCGGGGTTTTCAGCTCCTTCAGCTCCTGAATGTTCAAAGTGGCCCCGTCTTCTCCGACGGCAGATGTGGTTACTTCAGCCATAGCTCAATCCTCACGAATGATATGCCACAGTGGATCCCTCCCCATCCCCGTGGCAGCGGAATAGGGCAAAACAGTTGCGACGCTCAGGTACCGGCTGAGCCGATCCATGGACACCCGAAGTTTGGCGGAGGACACTTTATCGGACTTGGTAGCCACTACACGGTAAGAGACTCCGATATCATCCAACCAGTTTCTCATCATCTCATCCAGCGGAGAACGCCGCCGTGCATCCACCACCAAAATCACCAGCTTGAGTCTTTTTTCCTGGTGGAGGAATTCCTCCACCATCGAGGACCAGCGGCTTCGCAGCTGCCTGGAAACCTGAGCAAAACCGTAACCGGGAAGATCGGCAAAGAGCCACCGATTCTCAATTGCAAAAAAGTTGATGGTCCGGGTGCGTCCCGGTGTCCGCCCCACTCGAGCCATGCCTTTGCGACCGACCAGACTATTGATCAGACTGGACTTGCCTACATTCGAACGTCCGGAAAATGCGACGGTAGGCAGCGGAAGCTGCGGGTATTCGGTTCTCCGGATTGCACTCTTGACGAATTGGACTTCCACGGGTTGGTTTTTTGACCATCCACTCACCCAAGATTGCTACTGGGGAGAATCTCCAAGCACGGAAAAACCTCTTTTGAAGTCAACCTCGCATCAGAGCATGGTGTTTTCAGGGATCGCGGTCGAGGTGGTGGGTTCGCGGTCAGTGAACGCCGGGCCGGTCCTCACCCTGAATTTCAGGAGGCTTCTGTTCCTTCAGGTATTCCTCCGATTTGATGGGTCGCATCGGGCGCTCGAGAGCGATGTCGAGCACTTCATCCATGGTTTCCACCAGAATGATCTTGATATCTTTGCGTACAGACTCGGGGATATCCTTTAAATCCTTCTCATTCTCCTTGGGCAGGATGACATTCTTGATCGCTGCTCGATGAGCGGCCAAGACCTTTTCCTTGACGCCTCCGATCGGAAGCACCTTACCGCGCAACGTGATCTCACCGGTCATGGCCACATCTCGGCGCACCGGTATGCGGGTCAAGGCGGAAACGATGGTGGTGGCCAGCGTGATGCCGGCCGATGGTCCGTCCTTGGGGATGGCGCCTTCGGGCACGTGCACGTGCATGTCCATCAATTTGTGAAAGTTCTTGCCCAGGCCGTACTGGTTGCTGCGCGAGCGAACGAACGACAGAGCGGCCTTGGCCGATTCCTGCATAACTTCGCCCAGCTTCCCGGTGATTTGGATGTCACCCTTGCCTTCCATGGTGGCAGTCTCGGTCAGGAGTACCTCTCCACCCATCTCGGTCCAGGCCAGGCCGGTCGCCAAACCCACTTCGCTGCGGTCACTAGCCGATTGGGTCCGATACTTGCGAATTCCCAGCAGGCGCTGAACTTCCCTTGGATCGATTTTGAACTTGCGCTTGGCACTCCCCTTTTTCCGATCGGCCAGCACCTTGCGAACCACCTTGCGGCAGATGTTGGCAATCTCGCGCTCCAGATTGCGCACTCCGGACTCTCGGGTGTAGCCGCGAATGATCTTCAGAATAGCCTCGTCCCCCATTTCCAGCTGTTCGGCCCGGAGTCCCTGCTGTTTCAACTGCTTCTCGAGCAGGAAGTTCTTCGCAATGCTCAGCTTCTCCAGCTCTGTGTAGCCGGAGATTTGGATAACCTCCATGCGGTCCTGCAGGGGGCGTGGGATGGTATGCAGAATATTGCCCGTACAGATGAACAACACATCGGACAGATCGAATTCCGTGTCCAGGTAATGATCAATGAAGGTTTTGTTGTGTTCCGGATCCAGGACTTCCATTAGTGCGGCCGAGGGGTCCCCCCGGAAGTCCATACTCATCTTGTCGACCTCATCCAAGAGGAAGATGGGATTCTTGGTCTTGGCCTTCTTCATCATCTGGATGATCTGACCTGGAAGGGCACCGATATAGGTTCTGCGATGCCCTCGAATCTCGGCTTCGTCACGCACGCCGCCCAGAGAGAGCCGCACGAACTTCCGACCGGTGGCTCGAGCAATGGATCGTCCCAGGGAGGTCTTTCCCACTCCCGGAGGTCCGACGAAACAAAGAATCGATCCTTGTTGATTCTTGCGAGCCAGCTGCCGGACGGCCAGGAACTCCAGGACACGTTCCTTGACCTTTTCCAGTCCGCAATGGTCCTCATCGAGGATGCGCTCGGCTCGCTCGATGTCTCGAATCTCCCGGCTACGCTTGGTCCAGGGGACGCTGATCAACCAGTCCAAGTAGGTCCGGCTGACGGTCGTCTCAGCGCTCATGGGTGGCATCTGTTCCAGACGACGAATCTCGTTGGTGGCTTTTTCGTAGGCGTCCGGAGGCATTTTGGCCTCCTCGACCTTGCGTTTGAGCTCTTCGATCTCATCCTTCTCGCCGCGTCCCAGTTCCTTCTGGATGGCTTTGACTTTCTCGTTCAGATAGTACTCGCGCTGCGCCTTTTCCATTTGCCGGCGGACGCGACCCTGAACCGCCTTATCCATCTTGATTTTCTCGATCTCGGCTTCGATGAATTCGCAGATCTTCTCCATCCGGGCGCCCGCGTCCACGATCTCCAGTAAGGCTTGCTTGTCTTCCACGGCCACCGGAAGATTGGCGGCAATGGTGTTGGACAGGCGCTCCGGCTCACTACTGCGGGCCGCCTCCTGCATGATGGTCTCGTAATTGATATTGGGATGCAGTTTGGCGAACTCTTCGAAGACCGAGTTCATCCGCTTGGTCAAGAGGCTCAGCTTGGCCTGAGAGACCTTGGGAATCGACTCGGTGCGCACCTCGGCTTCCAGGTAACCGCCGACATTGCCAACCTGGACGGTCACGGCTCGGCGCAACCCCTCCACCAGAACCTTGATGTTGCCATCGGGCAGTTTCAGGCTCTGGACGATGCTGGCCACGGTTCCCACCTTGTGAATGTCCTTGGGTAGCGGGTTGTCCTGCGAGGCATCCACCTGGGTGGCCAGGTAGATCTTCCGATCCTCCTGCAACGCCTTCTCCAGCGCCAGCACGGAGGAGGAGCGCCCGATGACGAATGGAACCATCATCGTGGGAAATACAACCACGTCCCGGATCGGGACCATCGGGTACGTCTTGGTATTGAGTTCTTTTAACTTCTCCATATGCACTCGGTCGGAATTTCTAGTCGGCCGTTCTTAAGGATGCAATTGCCAGCCGCTCGTTTCAAAGATTCGCTTTTCCCAGTGTACCCGCCGGGGCCGACTGGACCGGCTCACCATAGCCTGCGCAACGAGGAGGTACGATAGATTTGCAACCCACCAAGAAGCCGGAGTGGTGAAAGTAGCGCCGTGGGTGGGCAAAAACCGTGGAGCCCTAGCCGGCTTTCTCCAGCAGTTTAAACACGACCTCTTTGTTCTCCACCATCTCCCGCGTTACCACGAACTCCTTCACTTTCTTGCTGGAGGGTAACTCGTACATCAAGTCTAACATAAGATCCTCGGTGATCAGGCGCAAGCCGCGGGCTCCGATCTTACGCTGCAGCGCCAACTCGGCCACGGCGGTCAGGGCTTCGTCCGTGAAGCGCAGCACAACGTTTTCAAACTCGAACATCTTCTGGTACTGCTTGATGAGAGCGTTGCTGGGCTTAGTCAGGATTTCGATCAGCGCCTGACGGTCCAGCTCGTGCAGAGTGCAGATGACCTGCAGTCGACCCACGAATTCCGGGATCAACCCATACCTGATCAGGTCCTCGGGCAAAACCTGGATCAGAAGGTTGGACTGCGTTTCCCGCCTCCAGCGATTATCGCCCAACTCAGCTCGAAAGCCCAGACTGCTGCGGCCCAACCGCCTTCGGATGATTTTATCCAAACC
>CBDBID010000042.1:0-227878 GCA_965205565.1 Acidobacteriota bacterium | reverse complement strand
TTTGGTCGGAAGTCCTCCGCCCTCAACAACACTTCCCTGAAGAAGCACCCGGATCAGGCGGGATCCCGTAATCGAGGTATCGATCTCGATGGCCACGGAATCGCGATTAAAGTGATCCATCACGTTGAAGGTGCGAAAGCGGATACCTTCGGATAGAGCGTCACTCATGAAGTCGGCTGACCACACCTGGTTGGCCTCACCCGGCACCGAAAGCGGCCCCGGGTATTGACACGACGAACGATGCCGAAGGTGCCGTTCGGCCTTCCTCGAGAACGAGTTACACACCGCGGCGGGTCTGACCCCGAGGGTAACTGGGACGGTAAGTGGACGCCGTTGTCTCTCTTACCGCGTGGACCGGTACGAGACGGCGTTCCTTACAGCAAGGTCCGGGCGGCCCACTTGACCTCGCCGACGATCTCGGCCTCGGGCGGCCATGCGCGCTTGTCGGGGTTGTCACTGATGAACCACCACTTCCCTGACGGGTCCCGGGCGGCCCGCTTGACGATCAGCCCGTCCTGGGTGCAGACGACGTAGGTCTAAAGGTGCCGACAAGAGAAGAAATTAGTCTAGTGGGTGCAACACCGACTGCGTGGAAATGATCGTGAGAGATCGAGCCCCGCGTGTAAGCGCGACATAAAGTTCTTTCTTGGAAAGGGATGCTGCATCCAAAACGATGGCGTGATCGAATTCCAGGCCCTTGACCAGCAAGGTCGTCCCGATAAGCCGGCGCCGACCGACCGGCCGGCCCTTATGCCTGAATTCGCCGTGATACTTCTCGGCGGCTTCTGATAATGAAAGTTCCGGGTACAGCACCTGTTTGCGTAGCACGCCTAAAGCCCTGTTGAACAGGTCGGACCGGATCACTTTGACGTTTTCTGTACTTCTGATCGTCAGCAGGAAACTGGCCATCGCAGCGCTCGTGGATTCCGCAAGATACGCATTGGCCCCACGGGCCGCTTCCGGGTTCCGCGTATTGGCTCGGATATTGACATGATCGCCGCGAGCGGTGCCGGCTGGAAGACTTTGGGCAACAGCAGTCATGCACTGTTTTGCAAATGTGATTACATGTCTGAGGCGGTCCGCATTCGTCTGCTCCCTATCGATCTTGCGTATGAACGAGAACAGGTCCTTCCCTTCTATTTCTTCTATGGAGGAAAAGCTTCCGGATAGATTCCGCGACAGGTTGTGACACTTTGCCTTGTACTCCTGGCTGCCCTTGTGAATGGCAATCACCGTATGAGCGCGGTTGCGATTAAAAGAGCGGCAGGTGTTGCCTTGTTTTTGAAGAAGCTCCTGAGGATCGGCGGGCTGTACGAAGTACACGGTATGTGGACCTTCAACATTCAGTTTGATGGGCTGCCCCTGCTCAAGACATTGGCGAACGTCGTTCAACCACCCTCCGAGATCGTCCGCACCCGCTTGAATCCAGCGATGCGGTACGTTGAGCACCCCAAGACACACAAAGTTGGCCTCAACGTCCCGGGCCCAGTTCACGGGATTCTGTCCTCCAAAATCGAAGATTCCTTGTAGCGGATCGCCAAGTACACGGCTGGGGAGGTCGCGCGCGAGCTTAAGGACAATGCCGTGCTGGGCGATCGAACAGTCCTGATACTCATCGACGTAGAAGCCGTCATAAGAGGCGCGCACGATCCTGCGGATAAACTCATGATCGAGTAGACGCGCGCAAGCTTCGTACAAAGCGCTCCATTGTTCGTTGTCGTCAGGGCGCTCGATCTCCCAGCCTGATGTGTCCGAATAGGAGAGTGAGAGCCGCAGTGCCCAGCTGGCGATCGTGTCGATGCGATAAAATTTGTCATTGACGCCAAGAACACGCATTTTGCTCCGAAGAGCATTCACGCCTGCGTACGTATGGGTCAGGATTAGTTGCCGTCCGGCGCTTCGAGCCGTGGACTCCGCAATCAGGTGTGTCTTGCCGTATCCAGCCGGCGCAACGACAAAGCCGGTACCATCATGGGCAGCGAGGATTGCTGAAAGCTCACACATTGTCGATCCAGCCCCGCAGGCTGGAGAGCTGCCGGACCAGATCGCTGTCGCGGATGGCGTCATCACCCAAATAGGCCGAAATGGCCGCCGCCCATTCGCGGCCCCAGCTTTGTCGCTTGAACCAGTCGCTCGTCTTGGCTGTCTCTCCGAGCGCCATACGCAGTCGCGGTGTATCGGTCCATGCTGCGAAATCGCGGTCAAAGCCCTGGCCGAACTGCGTTTTCACTTGGTCGAGTAGGTGGGCATCGTCGTTCCAGATGCTGCGCACCGCGTCAAATGATGACATGACACCCGGCCATGGAAGGTCTGTAAACACGCGTTCTTCTATCGACAGCGCATCGCCCCATTTTACAACTGTGATTCCGGAGTTACGCAGGGTTTCTGCATCCTCATCTGAGAAGTGGTCAGGCTCATCGGAATCGGCGACGATGGCAACATTATAGCCGAGTGCTTGAAGGGTCTCGGCAATCCCCTTGATCTTGCTAGCGCCCTTGGCATCGAATAAGGCAACGCCGCGATAGGAGAATGAATCTTTGTTCTCAAATTCAATCCAATGATTGTCCAGGCCGCGCAGGAAACCGACTTCGGTGGCGCCTTCGCAAAGGACGATCTTGGGCGCAAAGAACGCTTCGGCGCCGGCGCGGATTTTGCCTTGAACGGAATCGGCAATCGAGGGTTCCGCAGCAGCCATCACATTGATGCGCCCATGATCGCAATGGACGATATGCAAATCGGCAACGGTCAGTTCCCGCAGCACGACGGGCGAGTGAGTGGTCAGGAAATACCGTCCGGTGTCGTCCTCCTTCAAATGCTGCAGAAGCCGTGCAATGCGATGGGGCTCAAGCCCGACCTCGACCTCATCGAACAATGTGATGTGCGGTGCGCGGAGCGCCTGTTTCTGCAGGCCCGTCGCCAGCATGCGTTTGGAGCCCAACCCTAGCTGGCGGAGTGGCATGTCACCATCGTGAAGGGCAAGACCTGCAATCCGCACGTTGAGGGCATCCGAGTCGAGATGTGCTCTGTAGGACGCGGCAACGTTCACGCCGAGTGTATGAGCGGTGTCTTCGGCGGTTGTTGCGACCTTGTCAAATTCGGTCAGGTCGTGCGCACGGCGGACTTCTAGAGCGGCTTTTGCTGCGCGCGCAGCATCGGCCAGAGAGGATGTGATGTTCTCGGGTTCGGTGAGTTGGCTCAAGATAGAGCCCCGAGACCATGTGAGGTGGCGGTCGGAAACAGCGCCAATCAGACTGACGGCGACTTTGGCTCTGTCGCTCACTTTGAACGGGACGGCCTCATCCGCATCGTTCTTGATAACAGACCATTCCGGTTCAAGATCGTCGGCCACCGTGAGACGGACACGCAGCGCGTCCTCGAGACCGTCACCAGGATCGTCCGAACGCGCAAGTGCTCGGGCATCCCAGCCGCATAGCCAGTGGCCGTACTTTTCCAGGTCGCGGAAAGCGTCGGGCAGATCGCCGAGGATGGCGTCTATCGTGATCGGGTTGGCGGGATCGCAAAGATGGAAATCGGCATCATCGAAGGAGAGGTTCCATTGCGGGTGGAATACGCGGCGTAGGGCCTCAAGGATCGTCGATTTAGTCGAGTCCCCGGGTCCGATGAGACAGAGGAGATTCTGATCGGGAATCGTCCAGTCGAGTTCGCGGATGCCGCGAAAGTTTCTCACCGACAAATGACGTATTCGCATAGCACATCACCTTTGGGTTACTCGGAGTGAGAGCGTGACTCACCCACCTCGCATAAATTGTATGCCTTAGCCCGCTTGTTTCACCAGTCGAGGTTTCAGAGGGGGGGGGGGGTCTGGTGCAGATAGGATTGTCGGAGCGATAAGATTCAGGAGCGCGCCGCGGCGATGCGGCCTATGCTGCCATGACATGACGCCAGGTCACGGCGGGATTCGACTGCGAGGTGATCGGAATTGCGAACTGGCGTTTGTGAATCTTCTGCGCCAGTTCGATGCCGATAATGACGCGTCGCGCATTGTAGAACGTTTTGAACCCCAACATCGGGCGCAATCGCCCCTTCACCCGGCGGTGGTCCTGCTCTACAACGTTGTTCAGGTATTGACAGCAACGAATTCTCACCGGGTTCGGGCCCCGGAAGTTGAACTCCCCGTTCATTCCCATGCGCCGCAGGGCGCTATGGCTCGGCCGGTGGCCATCCAAGGTGATGCTGTGTGGCTCCCGATGATGCTTCAGTGCCTTGCGAAAGAATGCCTTCGCCGCCACGATGCCACGTGTTCGACTGAGAAAGAACTCCACGGTGTTGCCCTGTCCGTCCACGGATCGATACAGGTACATCAACTGGCCCCGAACCTTGATGAACGTTTCATCAACTCGCCAGCTCCCACCAACCTGCCGCTCGAATCGGCTCCAACGCTTTTCGCAGGTTTCGGCATAGCGAATGACCCAACGCAAGATCGTGGTATGCGAAATCGATAAACCCCGCTCACCTAAAATCGCGACCAGGTCTCGGTAACTTAGTTTGAAGCGAAAATACCAGCGAAGGCAGAGGAGAATGATGTCGTCTTCGAACCAACGTCCAGCAAATAGAGGATTCCGTTCAGTTTTGCGATGCGCCATATCCCATTATCGCCAATCCCCTTCGCTGTCAGCACCGCTGTGCCGGAGCGACGACCTCACACCGGGAGCCCGTTTCCAAAAGCTGGTTTCTCAACGGAAATCGCCTGAGATTCCGATGCTCGCACGCCCATGAGCCCTTCTATCCTAAGGATCCGCTGCCCGACCGAATATTTTTACCTTACGAGCTTCTGTCAGGTATGTAGCTTGCCTCATACATGTTTGATGACCAGAAAAGCCACGGGAAACCCAGGCAGAATTACATGTTGTGGAGCTCAAGGAGAAAGTCAACAACAGTTCCCTGATGAAGCACCCATTCTCGCATGCGCCTCAGAGCAAGACCACACGTTAGGGCAGGATCTAGGGTGCTTCTTCAGGGAAGTGTTGTTGAGGGCGGAGGACTTCCGACCAAAGGCCGCTTGAGATCCAGTGTACAGTTACATCAGAGAGCTTCTGTCAGGTATGTAGCTTGCCTCATACATGTTGATGACAGAAAAGCCACGGGAAACCCAGGCAGAATCACATGTTGTGGAGTTCAAGGAGAAAGTCAACAACAGTTCCCTGATGAAGGCACCAGGCACGCGCCCTGGCTGGGCGAGTTTCTCAATGAGCTGCTCGCCTTTCCCAACAGCCGGCACGACGATCAGGTCGACAGCGTCACGCAGTTTCTCGGTTGGCAGCGGGGCCGGCAACGCAGGCACCGCCGGATCTCCACCGTCGGCTCCCATCCTGGTACCCATGGAGGGTTGACTCCAACGCGTCTGAAACCCGCTGTTTCTGACGACGATGAGCGTGTTGAGGCGGGCGGTCCGGGGGAGGGAGTTCGCCTCAGACGTGTTGGTCTGGTCGCCCATCCTCCCCCAGCACGATTGATCTTCACTTTCGGACTGTGGACTTCCACCGGGCAACGGAGCGTCAATGGAGGTGACCCGGGCGGCAATCATCGATGACGAGCCTGCCCGGAGGAGGCCACAAGATGCCGACGATCGAGACCCAGATGACCGAGATCCAGGAGATGGACCTGCCGGCGCTGCGCGCATGCATGGCGGCGCCATTACCGGGTGCCCCCGCCCCAGCGACTCAGCCGTGACCTGCTGATGCGCGCCGTCGCCTATACGCTCCAGGAACAGGTCCACGGAGGGCTCTCCAAGGCGGCGCGGCGGCGGCTTCGGGCCCTGGCCCAGGCCTTCGCCGAGACCGGTCGGGTCGCCCCCGACAACGGCACCAAGGTGCGCCCCCGGCACACGGCTGGTGCGCGAATGGCAGGGCCGGACCCATGTCGTCACCGCGACGGAAAGCGGCTTCGATTACGACGGGGAGGCCTATGGTTCCTTGACCGCTATCGCCCAACGCATCACGGGCGCGCACTGGTCCGGTCCTCGCTTCTTCGGCCTGCGGCCTTCAGGCGAGAGCGCATCGGCGGCGGAGCATGGCTGAGCATCGGAAACCACCACGAGCGAAGAGTCCGGCCACGGTGCGCTGCTCCATTCTACACCCGCAAATCCTCCGAAGAAGGACTCGAGCAGGACTTCAACTCGCTGCAGGCGCAGCGGGAGGCCTGCGAGGCCTATATCGCGAGCCAGAAGCACGAGGGCTGGATCGTGCTGCCCACCTTTTACGACGATGGCGGTGTCTCTGGCGCCACCCTGGAGCGCCCGGCGTTGCAACGCCTGCTCGCCGATGTCGAGGTCGGGCGGGATCGACACGATCGTCGTCTACAAGGTCGACCGGCTGACCCGGACGCTGTCGGATTTTGCCCGGCTTGTGGAGATCTTCGATCGAAAGAGCGGTCTCCCTTCGTCTCCGTCACCCAGCAGTTCAACACCACCACCTCGATGGGGCGTTTGACCTTGAACGTCCTGCTCTCCTTCGCCCAGTTCGAGCGCGAGGTCACGGGCGAACGTATCCGCGACAAGATCGCCGCCTCGAAGAGGAAGGGATGTGGATGGGCGGCAACCCGCCCTTGGGCTACGATGTGAAGGACAAAAAGCTCATCGTCAACAAGGCTGAGGCCGAAACGGTCCGGTCTATCTTCCGCCAGTACCGGGAAATCGAATCCGTGCGTGAACTGCGCGACCGGCTCGCCGCCGAAGGCGTCACCAGCAAGCGGCGA
Organism: Acidobacteriota bacterium; assembly: GCA_965205565.1. Classification (GTDB taxonomy): domain Bacteria; phylum Acidobacteriota; class UBA6911; order RPQK01; family CBDBID01; genus CBDBID01. The sequence continues at coordinate 221,164 of CBDBID010000042.1, read as the reverse complement.
GTGAGGCGCGACGGCAGTATTGTCGGCGGCAAACCCATCAACCGCGGGGCGCTTGTATCACCTGCTCCACAATCGCCTCTACCGGGGCGAGATGGTCCACAAGGACAAGGCCTATCCCGGCCAGCATGAGGCCATTGTCGATGAAGCGCTGTGGGATGAGGTTCAAGCCACCCTGGCCGCCAACACGAACGGCGAGCGCCGAGAAGGGACCCGGCAACCGAGCTGCTGACGGGGCTTGTCGTTGACGAGCAGGGCGAGGGCCTCTCACGCCAGCCATGCCGTCAAGAAGGGACGGCGCTATCGCTACTACGTCTCCCGCCACCTCATCACCGAGGGCAAGAGAGCCGACCGCAAGGGCTGGCGGCTTCCGGCGGCGGACCTCGAAGGCCTCGTTACTGTCCGTCTCAGGGACTGGCTCGCTGATGCGGCCGCGATCAGCGCTGTCATCGATGGAGACCATCAAGAGGCATCGGCTCATGCCGCTTGATCACCCAGGCGCAATCGCTCGCGGACCGGTGGCCTGAGCTGAAACCGCACCAGGCCAAGGCCTATCTCAATGCGCTTCTCCGGCGGTGATCGTCGAGTCCGCCCGCATCGTGATCGAGATCGACGGCGAGCGGGCCCTAGCCACCCTCCTGGCAGGACCGGACGTCGTCTCAATAAAAAGATCGAGGCAGGACGCTCAGCCAGCCAAACATCCGATCATCCTGGATATTCCAATCGCCCTTAAGCGCGCTGGCACGGGCATGAAACTAGTCGTCCCCGGCGCCCGCAACAATGCCAAGTGCGCCCCGGGCCTGATCCGGCTGCTGCTGCGCGCCTTCGCCATCCAGGATCGATTGGAGCAAAACCCCGATCTCACCCTGCAGCGGATCGCCGAGGCCGAAGGCGTCTCACCCTCCTATGTCACCCGGTTGCTGCGGCTTGCCTACCTTGCCCCGGACATCGTCACCGCCATCGTCGACGGGCAGCAACCGCCTGGGCTGACCGCGAACACGCTCATGAAGAACACCCGCCTGCCGCTCAGGTGGGAAGCCCAGCGGAAGCGGCTCGGGTTCGCGCCCGCTTGATCTCCGGTCCATCCCAAGCCGGCCGGTTCTGTCGCTGGATGCAGGTCGTAGAGAGCTGCGTCAACCGTTTTGGACGTCGAAAAGACGGACCACTGAAAAGGGCTCGGGAGACGATGGCGCATGGAAACGGTGCGCCACACCGCAACTGACGCGTCTCTGCAATGGAGGTCCATTACCAGAGTGCCCGTAAACGCCTGAAAATTAAAGACAAATCTGGTTAGAGAATTGAGAATAACGCAGTAATATCAACGAGATAAGTGGGTGGCGGAGAGGGCGGGATTCGAACCCGCGGTACAGTTTCCCGTACACACGCTTTCCAAGCGTGCTCCTTAAACCACTCGGACACCTCTCCTTCGGAACTCGGGCCAGTCGGAAGTTCGCCGGCTTTTTTCCCAGATGATTCCGGCTCACGTGCCAGGAGTCCCCAAGCACACATTCGGCAGCCTCGATTGTATGATTCGGCTGCGGGGACCGCAACCGGATCGCATCGGCATGCGCCACCTCCGTGCTTTCGGTGCCTTCGGGTTTTTCGACCGTGAGGCCAGCTCTCTTGACGGCCAGAGCAGCCCCCTTATAATGGGGTGCCGGAGATTTACCGGTCAACCCGGGAGGATAGTCATGGTCGCTGCTGCCAAGCGAGCCGTTGAACCCTTCGATCTCTTCGAACAAGGTCTACGGTTCCTCTTTAAAAAGGATTACGCCAAAGCCCAGAAACGCTTTCTTGCGGCCAAGAAAGCGGGTTCGGAAAATTTGGAATTGCAAGCGCGTACCGATCAATATTTGAGAGTGTGCGATCGCAAAGTGAATCCACCGGAGCCCTTCGTGCCCGGTACCCCGGAAGAGGAATTTGACCTGGCCGTATTCCACCATAATCAAGGGGCCTATGAGGACGCGCTCAAGGCCTACCAGAAAGCCCTGAAGCGGGGCAAAGGCGACTTGGACTACGTCTATTACGGTATGGCGGCTTCGGAAGCGTGCCGGGGAAAATCCAAGAAGGCGCTGGAACATCTGAAAAAAGCGATCGAAACCCACGAAAGGACCCGCTTCTTCGCTCGCAGTGACCCGGACTTCGAACGACTGGAAAAAAGCGACGAGTTTCTGAAACTGGTAAAGAGCGCCCGGTGATCGTTCTCCCATAAATTCCTCCCTCCGAGCTAGAAGCCTCATGCATTCGGCGTCTTTCCGGGTCGAAGCGATTCCGCGTACAGGGAAGGGGAAAGGTGAAATCGAAAAGTGATCGCTACGCGCTGATCTTGGCTGCTGGCCAGGGGACTCGAATGAAGTCTCGGAAGCCAAAGGTGCTGCACCCACTTTGCGGCAAACCCCTGATTGCTCATGTTTTGGACAAACTGACCGATCTGGACCTCGCCCGGACGTTCGTGGTGGTGGGACACCGGGCAGAGGAAGTCCAGGAGGCGCTGGCCGGCTATACGGTGGAGTTCGTCGAGCAGCAGCCCCAGCAGGGGACCGGTCATGCACTGATGGTCTCGGCCCCCCAGCTCGAGTCGTTGTCAGGAAGTTTACTGGTCCTGTATGGCGACACTCCCCTGGTTTCCAGCCACATGCTGAGCCAGTTGTTGGAAACTCGGGAGGCGGCGAAAGCCGACCAGGTCCTGCTGACTGCCGAGTATGAAGAGCCCTCTGGTTACGGGCGCATTATGCGTGAGCCAAATGGCACTTTGGCGGGCATAGTGGAAGAAAAAGACGCCACCCCGGAGCAGAGAATCATCCGAGAAATCAACACCGGGATTCAATGCTTTGCAATCGATTCGCTTCTGACTGCCTTGACGCAGCTCTCCGAGGGAAATGCGGCCCGCGAGTACTATCTGACCGATCTGGTGGGCATCCTTCTTCATCAGGGAAAAAAAGTGCTGACCTTATCGTCTTCCACGCCTGAGGAAACGGCCGGGGTCAACACCCGTGAAGAACTGGCGGCTGTGGAATTGAAGCTGCGGGCCAGAATTGCATCACGGTGGATGGCGGAAGGGGTAACCCTGATGGCGCCCAGCTCTGTCTACATCGATGAAACCGTACTCATTGGCCCCGATACGGTCGTCTATCCGGGAGTGGTGCTGGAGGGTCAAACGAGAATCGGACCGGACTGCACGATCGGAGCTTTCAGCCACCTGAGAGATGCGGTCTTAGAGGACGGGGTGACCGTGGATCACTGTTCCGTGATCCGGCAGAGTCGGGTTGGCAGACAGAGTTGCATTGGACCCTTCGCGCATCTTCGACAGGGTTGCTCCGTGGCGTCGCAGGTCCGGATCGGTAATTTCGTGGAGGTGAAGAATTCTCAGATTGGCGGCGGGTCCAAATCGGCCCATCTGGCCTATCTGGGGGATGCCTCCATTGGGAGTGAGGTCAATATCGGCGCCGGGACCATCACCTGTAATTACGATGGCAGAAAGAAGAACCGAACCGTGGTCGAGGACGGGGTCTTTATTGGCAGCGACTCCCAACTGATCGCTCCGGTGACGATTGGTCGAGGAGCCTACGTGGCCGCGGGATCCTCCATCACAGAGGACGTTCCCGAAGAAGCTCTGGCCATTTCCAGGGGACGCCAAGTCAACAAGGCAGGCTGGGCCAAGAACCAGGCTTGAAAGTTCCAATTTGTTCTTCCGGACTTCAGTGGGGCCCTCGGTTCGGAGGCGACTCGTCGAGCAGTTTCCGCAGCACGAAGGGAAGGATGCCCCCATGTCGGTAGTAATGGACCTCATTCGGGGTGTCCACCCGGGTTCTCACGGAAAAAGTTCTCTCGGATACGTGCTCACCCCAGACCCGGACGGTTAGCCTCTTCCCCGGTTCCAATCCTTCATCCAGACCCAGGACATCGAAACTCTCCTCCCCGGTCAACCCCAGGGTCTGCGGGTTTTGTCCCGAGTCGAACTGCAAAGGCAATGTGCCCATACCAATCAGATTGCTCCGGTGGATGCGCTCAAAACTTTCCGCCAGGACTGCGGCCACACCCAGCAGACGGGTTCCCTTGGCCGCCCAATCCCGGGAAGATCCGGAACCGTATTCCTTCCCGGCCAGCACCAGCAAGGGGGTACCTTCCAACCCGTACTTCATGGCCGCATCGTAGATGTACGTCGGTTGGGAAGAAGAGGGGTGCATGGTGTAGCCGCCTTCCGTCCCGGGGGCCAGTAAATTGCGCAGGCGGATGTTGGCGAAGGTCCCGCGCATCATCACCTCGTGATTGCCTCTGCGGGAACCGAAGGAGTTGAATTCGAACGGTTTGACACCTTGATCCACCAGATAGTGACCGGCCGGACCGTTTTGAGGAATGGAACTTGCCGGCGATATGTGGTCGGTGGTGATCGAGTCGCCAAGCAGCGCCAAGACCTTCATCCCCCGGATGTTGTGTACGGGGGGCGCTTCCCGGGGCATCTTTTCGAAAAAAGGGGGATGCTTGATGTAGGTGGAATGGGTGTCCCAGTCGTAGCGGTCTCCTTGCGGGACCGCCAGATTCCTCCAGCTCTCGTCCCCCGCGAAAAGATTGGTGTACTTGGCGGCAAACATCTCCCGAGTGACGCAACGCTGGATGATGTCACCTACTTCCTCGGGTGTGGGCCAGATGTCGCTGAGATAGATGTCCTGGCCCCGGCTGTTTGTCCCCAAAGGTTCCTGATAGAGGTCCACATCCATGCGGCCGGCCAGGGCATAGGCCACCACAAGAGGGGGGGAGGCCAGGTAATTGGCGCGCACGTGGGCGTTGATCCGACCTTCAAAATTCCGATTGCCCGACAACACGGCGCAGGCTACCAGATCGTGCTCTTCTATGGCCCGAGCGATGGCTTCCGGAAGGGGGCCGCTGTTTCCAATACAGGTGGTACAGCCATATCCGACCAGGTTGAAACCTAGTTGATCCAGGTAAGGGAGCAGTCCGGCCACCTGCAGATACTCCGTGACGACTTTCGAACCAGGAGCCAGGCTGGTCTTGACCCAAGGTCGGGATTGAAGTCCCTTTTGGACCGCCTTTTTCGCCAGTAGACCGGCCCCCACCATGACCGAGGGATTGGAGGTGTTGGTACAGCTGGTGATGGCCGCAATGACGATGGATCCGTTACCGAGTGGGAACTCGACTGGCTGGCCGTCTCTCGTCATCTGGACGGTCGGGTCGGGAGGCGCTTGTGTCAGAAGCGCTGCGGCGGCCGCCGCAGCGCCAGAGCCCGGTTCTGCAGCTGGTGTGGCATCGCTGCTGCTGCTTTCCAGCAGTATCTGCTGGAAAGCTTGTTTGGATTTTCGCAGGGGAATGCGGTCTTGAGGCCGCTTCGGTCCGGCCAAGCTCGGTTCCACCTGGCCCACGTCCAGCTCCAAGGTGTCCGTATAGTCGGCCTCGGGGTCGTTGGCGGTGTGGAATAGGGTCTGGGCTTTGCAGTAGCTCTCCACCAAGGCCACCTGCTCGACCGTCCGTGCCGTCAGTCGTAAGTATGCGAGAGTCTCCCGGTCAACCGGCAAGATGGCGCACGTCGCGCCGTACTCGGGGGACATGTTGCCGATCGTAGCGCGGTCGGCCAGCGACAGGCTGGAGACTCCTGGGCCGTAAAACTCCACGAACTTTCCGACCACCCCTTTTTGACGAAGCCGTTCCGTGACGGTCAGGACCAGGTCAGTGGCGGTTGCTCCCTCCGGAAGCGTACCGTACAGCTTGAAACCCACCACCTGAGGAATCAACAGACTGATGGGCTGCCCCAGCATGGCGGCTTCCGCCTCGATTCCTCCCACCCCCCATCCCAGGACCCCGAGTCCGTTGATCATGGTCGTGTGGCTGTCCGTTCCCACCAAGGTGTCCGGGTAGGCCATCTGTCGACCGTCGGTTTCGGTCCCGAAAACAACCCGGGCCAGGTATTCGAGATTGACTTGATGGACGATGCCAGTCGCGGGAGGAACTACTCGAAAATTGTCGAGAGCGGCCTGCCCCCAGCGCAGGAAGGTATAGCGTTCCCGGTTGCGTTCAAATTCCTTTTCGACGTTGATGTGGAAGGAATTGGGCGAGCCGAAGGAGTCGACTTGGACAGAATGGTCGATGACCAGCTCGGAGGGAATCAAAGGGTTGATTCGAGAGGGGTCTCCTCCCATGTTGGCCATTGCCTCCCGCATGGCGGCCAGATCCACCAGGGCGGGCACGCCGGTGAAGTCCTGTAAGAGAACACGTGCGGGTGAAAAGGCAAGTTCTCTTTCCTGAATGTTCTTCGCGTCCCAGCCTAGCAGAGCCTCTATATCCTCGGCGGTTACGGTTTTTCCGTCCTCGTGACGCAGCAGATTTTCCAGCAGAACCTTCATGCAGAAGGGCAGGCGATGGAGGTTTCCAAGTCCCCGTCTCTCCAGCTTGGTCAGGTCGAAAAACTCGAATTCCCTGTCCCCAACGCGCAGGGCAGAGCGCGTACCAAAACTGTCTAGAGATGCTCGGGTTGTCATGTGAGCCGCCTCATGGGAGTCAGCGGATGGTTCATAGCCCAAGATACCGCGAATGGAGAGGGTCAGGCAAGGCGGACGGGAACGGAGTCCGTGAGTCGTAGCCGCTGTTCTCCATGGTTTTCAAAGGTTTCCGACCAGTCGGAAATTCGCGGTGTTTTATGAGGTCGGAAGTAGAGACCGCTGGGAACGAGCCCTCCGGGGTGTCTGCTACAATGCCCGTTCATGGGCAGAAAGGCGGCCCTGATTCGGGGGGATGGCATTGGCCCGGAAGTAACGGGCGCGGCCCTGCACATCCTGGAGGCAGCCGGAGTGACCATGGAGTGGGAAGAAGTGGAAGCTGGCATCCAGGTGGTCCCCAAGTATGGAAAACCCCTTCCCGATCAGGCCATTGAATCGATCCGCAAGAATCGAGTCGCCTTGAAGGGTCCCCTAACGACCCTGATTGGTGAAGGTTTCCCCAGCGTCAACGTAGAGTTGCGTAAGAAGCTGGAGCTGTATGCCAACTTGAGACCCGTACGCAACGTTGCGGGTGTGAAGTCCAGGTTTGAAAACGTGGATCTGGTCATCATTCGCGAAAACACGGAAGACCTGTACTCGGGGTTGGAGCACATGGTGGCGCCCGGTGTGGCCCAGAGTTTGAAGATCATCACTCGGGAAGCCTCTCAGCGAGTTGCACGGTTCGCTTTCGAGTACGCTTGCAGCTGGGGCCGGAAGAGGGTTACTGCGGTCCACAAGGCCAACATTCTGAAGGTGAGTGACGGTCTTTTCCTGGAGAACTGCCGCGAGGTGTCGGAAGAATTCTCCGGGATCACCTACGAAGAGATCATTGTCGACAACCTCTCCATGCAGCTGGTCTTGAATCCGGCAGCGTTTCGACATTTTGCTCCTGACCAATATGTACGGAGACATTGTTTCAGGTCTATGTGCGGGGTTGGTGGGTGGTTTGGGTTTGGTCGCGGGGGCCAATGTTGGGGAGAAGTGCGCGGTTTTCGAGGCCGTTCACGGGAGTGCTCCGGACATCGCTGGAAAGAATCTGGCCAATCCTCTGGCCCTGATCTTCACCAGTGTTCTGATGTTGCGTCACCTTGGCATGATCGACCAAGCGGATCGAATCGAAAGAGCTGTGCTGGCGGTCACCGCGGAAGGGGTAGCTCTGACCCGAGACCTGGGAGGGAAGGCCTCCACTACGGAAATGACCGAGGCCGTGGTGGAAAAACTGCAGAAGTCCTGAAGGAGCACTTAGCTCGGAGCGTGCAAGGTGCGACCGAGGAAAGCCTCTGCTGCCTCACCCATACTTTCCGATAAGGTGGGGTGGGCGTGGATGGTGGCGGCCAGATCTTCAGCCACCGCCGCCATCTCGATAGCCAGCGCTCCCTCTGCAATGAGTTCCCCCGCGTTCCGGCCCACGATTCCCACTCCCAGAATCCGCCCATCGACCGGGTCGAAGAGCATCTTGGTCAGCCCTTCGGAGCGATCCATGGTAGCGGCCCGGCCCGATGCCACCCAAGGAAACCGAGTCACGCGGACTTCTCGGCCTTCCGCCTGTGCTTCGGATTCGGTCAAACCGCACCAGGCCACTTCCGGATCGGTGAACACCACCGCCGGGATCGTCTGATTGTCGAATTCTGAGCTCTGTCCCGCGATGACCTCGGCTGCAATCTTCCCCTCGCGTAGCGCCTTGTGAGCCAACAGGGGCTGACCCGACACATCGCCGACAGCGAGGATCCGGGAGTCGGAGGTTCGACATTGCGAGTTGGTCTGGACGAAACCGCTTTCATGCAGCGTTACGTCGGTGTTCTCGAGCCCCAACCGGTCCGAACAGGGTTGGCGACCCACTGCCACCAGAACCTGTTCGAAGATTTGCTGCCGGGAGCTAACCCCATCGAAAACAACTTGAATGCCCTTCTTACCGGGAGTGGCGGCGCTCACTCGAGTGTTGACATGAACGCCGTGGAAGAGCTTTCTGATTTTTCTTTCCAGGGGGTTGACTAGATCGCGGTCGACGCCAGGTAACAGTCCGTCGGTCAACTCCACCAAAGTTACCTGGCTGCCCAGAGCCGCATAGACACTACCCAGTTCCAAACCGATGTATCCCCCGCCCACGACCAGGAGCGTCTGCGGAATCTTCTCCAGTTCCAGAGCCGATGTGGAGTTCAGCATTCCTTCGGCCTCGAAGTCCAGCCCGGGAAGGGGTTGGGGACGAGAGCCGGTGGCCAGGATGGCATGCTGGAATCGGAGCCTTGAACGGCCGCTGCCCGTGCGGATTTTCAGGGTGCTGGAACTTTCAAATTGGGCCTGGCCTTGAAGGAATTGGACGCCACGGTTCTGAGCTAATTGAGAGAGGCCGCGCGTCAACTTCAAAACCGTCCGCTCTTTCCACCGACGTAGTTTTTCGAGGTTCACTTCGGGATCGCCGAATTGGAGTCCGAGATGCCGGGCGTGATCTACTTCTCCGAGAAGTTCTGCAACGAAGAGGAGAGCCTTGGAAGGGATGCAGCCCACGTGCAGGCACACGCCTCCCGGACTCTCCCGGGCGTCGACCAGCAGGGTCCGCAGACCCAGATCCGCTGCGCGAAAGGCCGCGGCATATCCGCCTGGACCAGCCCCGATTACTGCCACCTCTGTTTCCTGAAGCTCGTCATGTCCCATGGAAGTTTGCCCGAACCTTTCGACAGGGCAGCCCACTAGAGGCTTCTATCACCCGCTCGAATGAACGGCCAGTCTATTACACGCTGGCAGACTCTGGCCAGTTTGGAGTCTGGTGGGTACTGTCTGAAGACTATTCAGCCACGACCGTCTGGTGGTCACCTCATGCGGCGGGGCGATATCCTGCATACACCGAAGCGAGATCGGAGAGGGATTCCGGATAGCCGGGAACCGTGGTTCAGATGACCCGGCTGTAGTCAGCGATGTCAAGTTTCCACACGCGCACACCGCAGTAGCGATCCCCTTCCGGACAGATGGGGCGCATTTGGGCCATCTCGCGCAGCGTACAAGGCGGCAGGAGGTATCGTCCGATGGTGGGATTGATTTCCCGGATCTGCTGGACTTCGTCCAAGCAGGCTCGCCAGATCTCTTCCTGAGCGTTGTAGCAGAGGCGCATGGTGTACTTGTGGTGCAGGTTGAGAAGGTCACCCGACTCGGTAAAGCGTACCGCCACGGCATTGGGCAGGAGGTAGAGGGCGAACTCTGGAGGCGAGCCGGCTCGGATCAAGCGGTCGATCTGCTCCCAAGAGTAGTCCATGATGGCGCGGTATTCCTCCTCCACGGCCGGGTCCTGATTGATCAGTGCGGGAGTGATGTAATCCGGTTGATCGCACAAGTGGGCTGCCAGGATGGGCCGGGAAGCAGGGGTCATTCGATGCCGCTGATCCTGGCTGTCCGCCGTGTGGCTCAATTTCTTACGAAAGCTGTAATGGGCGTGTACCAGAGCTCGATTCAGCTTGGAGAGGGTGGTCAGGTTCAAGGACTCGCCGAAGATGCGATTCTTACTGGGGTCCAGGACCAGACGCACCGCTTCGTCGTCTGAAAGCCGGGCTCGAGTCAATCCCAGGACCTCGCGGACCGATTGAGCCAGAATGCCTTCATTGTTGATCTTCCAATCGACCAGCTTGGAGATCCGGCCGTCCAAGTCAGCATCGAATTCCTGCACGAACCGAGCCGCCCTTGAGACACTCCATCCCCTTTCCAGCGAGCGGAAGAATTCGACCTCTGGGATTTCTTCTGGCTCCAGCGGTTCTTCCAGGATCAGGGCGAAGTCGGGATCGAAGGACAAAAGCTGCTGCACCATCTTTCCCACTATGCAGTGCTGTTCCAGAGGAACGTCCCACTGCTGGCACATCCGCCAGTAGCGAAGTAGCGTAATGCCGCTCACCGTGTGGTACAGATAGGCCAGGGTGGCAATGGGAAGGGTATAGCGAGCTACTTCCTGAGCCTTCTTCTTGATGTCCCGGTGAGCCCTCTTGCTGTCCAGAGGTCGGTGAGGAAAGAGCTCTTTATACTGGGTTTCCGTAACGCCCAAGAGCCGTTCGCACAGCCGTTCGTAGGCTGCCGTCTGTCGTTGCACCGTCTGTAGGTAGATATTCAAGGCTTCCCCCTGGAGGGGTGGAATGGCGTAGCTTTCTGGCCGGACTGCTACGTAGCGTTGGCTGACCTGCTCGGAATTGTAGAAGGGGTGGCTGTGAAGAAAACTCCAGATGAAGAAGCGGGAAACATTGGAGAGAGCGAACTGAAAATGGGCGTGTTGCAGGGTGGTGTGATGGCCCGCTTGATAGATGGAGCGAGCGATTTCCTGATCGCGCTTGGAGAGCTCATTGATGTCGATGATGCCCTTGCTAGAGTAGCAGGTTCGCGCCGTCGAGACGAAATTCTTGAAGGGCTGCGCGAACGCCTTCGTCAACTGAACCTCCGGCTCCGGAGAAAACCCAGAAGTAGTGCTCATTCAACCTATACGATATCAGAATGGGGTGACCACAGAGAATCTCGAAGAGGTTCGGCGGCGACCCCTTCAATCGCCCTTCGGCAGTTTCCCTCCGTGGCGTCGCAGAAGCTCGCGCATCTCCCTCTTGAAGCGGCGGGCTCTGTCCAAAACGCTCGGTTGGCCCGTGAAACGGATGCCGTTCTCCAGAAAGGCTCCAGCTTCCTCGGAAGGCGGAGAATCTTTCAGCACGGACTGCAGCTGAAGCCAGTAGACGCCATGCGATCGAAAATTGCCGAGCCAATGTGCCCGAGCCTTCAGGTAACAAACGTAATGTCTGTGGACGAAAAGCAAAGTACAGAGGAGGCGTTTGCGGAGAAATCGGCTGGAGCGGCTGCCGGCTCCGATGAAAACGTACAGGTGGGGGCACAGATAAATCAGTTCTGCGTAGGACACGAGAGCGGCGTGAGGAAAGCCCCGCCCATCGACCGTTATGAGTGGGACGGCATTGCCGGGCGGAGGATCCTGGCACAGCTTGTGGGCGATCTCAGAGGGCACCTGGACAGGCAACTCCACGGACACGACGGCGATTGTATCGTCGCCGGTAAGAAAGCGTAAGCGGTCTGTGCGGGGAATCAGATCTGGCCGCGGGTCTCGATTGAGGAAGGTGATGGCGAGATCCAGGGGGCCGATGCCTGCGAGTGTGCTCTGAGCAGGCCGGCAAGGGGTGAAGTTGACCCTGGATTTTGGAGCGATATAGAATGCGACGAAGGGTTTATGGGCCCCATGGAAGTGGCTTCAGGCGGCCACTTCCGGACACTTTTACGAGGAACTTGGACACCCTTGAGCTGGCTTCAAAAATATCCGCACCTCCTGGAAAGTGTCTACCGGTCCGCGCACGGACTGCTGCGACCATTCCGCCGGTGGCTCTGTTCGGGAGGCAGGGTCGAGTGGCTCTTCGTCAAGCTGGAGGCACTCAGCAAGGGTGCCATTTTCGATTGCCGTATGTGTGGGCAGTGTGTGCTACATTCCACCGGAATGACGTGTCCCATGACCTGCCCCAAGAATCTACGCAACGGTCCTTGCGGAGGAGTTCGCCCCAATGGACACTGTGAAATCATACCGGACATGCCCTGTGTCTGGGTACAAGCCTGGGAGCGCTCCCGGAAGATGCCCCACTACGGTGCCGATATGCTCAAGGTGCTCCCTCCGTTGAATCAGTCTCTGGCGGGAAGCTCGGCTTGGATCAACGATTTTACCGACAGGAACGCCCCTCCCACGGGCTGGGATCGATGACCTCCGAGGGCATGAGATCCGGTTCGCGTCTGGAGAGGGTTCTCAAATCGGGACGGTTTGCCGTGACCGCCGAACTGAATCCGGCCGACAGCGCAGATCCCAGCGCCGTGTATGATCGGGCTCTGGTCCTCTCCTCCGTTTGCGACGCGATCAATGCCACCGATGCTTCCGGAGCTCACGTGCACATGTCCAGCGTGGCCTCGTGCGCGTTACTGACGCGGGCGGGCTATGAGCCCGTGCTGCAGGTTTCTTGCCGGGATCGCAATCGAATTGCGATTCAAGGGGACCTTTTGGGCGCCGCCGCCCTTGGAGTCAAGAACGTTCTGTGCCTCACCGGAGACGGTGTCCAGACGGGGGATCAGCCGGAAGCCAAGCCGGTCTTCGACTTCGATTCGGTGACCCTGTTGCGCACTGCCTGTATCCTGCGAGACGAGTCCAGCTTCTTGAGCGGGCGCACCCTGGAATCCCCACCCCGGCTTTTCCTGGGAGCCGCCAGTAATCCCTTCGTACCTCCTCACGACTATCGACCCCTGCGAATGGCCAAGAAGGTAGAAGCAGGCGCCGACTTCATTCAAACCCAGTTCTGCTTTGATGTGGGGCGTATGCGGGAGTTCATGGTGGCCGTCCGGGACTTGGGCCTTCACGAAAAAGTATTCATTCTGATTGGTGTGGGGCCGCTGCGCTCGGCTAAGGCCGCACAGTGGATTCGGGCAAATGTCCCCGGTGTGGTGATTCCGGATATTGTGATTCGACGGCTCAAAGGGGTTACCACAGATCGGCAGCGCGAGGAAGGGAAGCGTCTCTGCATCGAAATCATCCGCAAAGTTCGCGAAATCGAAGGTGTGCACGGAGTGCACGTCATGGCCTATCGACAAGAGGAACTGGTAGCGGAGATCATCGAAGAGGCGGGGTTGCTCCCCCGCACCCCGTCTGTTTCTTCTGCCGAAGGAGGCGGCAGTCAGGTCTTTTCCTCCGACACGGGAAGCTAGTGCCTCGTTGCGGAAGCCCGGACCCTTCCAGATGCAGTCCTTATTTAAGCGGACGGCGGCTGAAGTCCTCTGATTGTCTGAGTGTACAGTTTTCAGGCTCCAAGGTACACTAAAGGCCTGAGGTGTGTGCTGAAACTGTCGATCGGCGCCTTTGACCGACGACGATGCCGGGCGAGACCTCGGGGACGGATCGACATGGCTAGGGTGCGGATTTTGTACTGGAAAGAGATTCCGGTTCAGGTCCAGGCAGAGGATGAGAATGGGCGCTTTCCCTGCTGTCTAGAGGACAGATTTCAACAGGGTGTGGACGCTATAGCTATGTTCGATGGCAGCAGCGGTAGTGACCAGTACTTGGATGCCTGGGAATGGGGCGAATACCGGGAAATCGGAGGTAGTTCCCAAGCAGTTGCCCAACGGGTGGCCGAGCAATACAACCGAGGTTTCCCCGGAAACTTTGTTGAAAGAATTCGTCGTCTGCACCAATCGGGAAAGCGCGACCCCTGTCCTGGGGGGGCAGATCATTGGATCACCTCCTTCGAGTGATCTCCGGAGGGCACCCGGCTTTTGGGAATTTCAGGCTATCCGGAGCTACGGTACGCCGGATAGGCAATTAGGAGAGAGATTTCATGGGAGAAAGTAAGACGGGCTCCAGACCGCCGGTATCTCAGGTCGTTGAGTGGTACGGCCGATGTTTGGAGTTGATCCCGATGGATCCGCATTTTAACGAGATCACCGTAGGGCTCTATGTGAAGGATAATCGGATCACGGTGTGGACGTTTAGTCAGAAACCCGACGTGGAGAGCAGAATCCGTAAAATTCGCGATCAGTTGGTTACTCTAGGTGGCTTTGTGCCCGTGAAGGGCACCCACAACCAGTTGCAACCCTCTTGCGACGCTCTCCACCTCCGACCGATCAAATTCTTGCTGTCCCAGGCGGTGGAGAAGGATCCGGATTTGCGCCTGCCCACGGGCCCCATGTCGATCAAGGACTCCAAGACCCATTTATTCCTGACCGTGGAGCCCCGCGAGCAGGAGGGCCGTTGGGTTTACGAGATTTCCGGCCAGGGTGAGGCTCCCAATGTGCCGCTTCGCTTGAAGGCCATCGTGATGGGCTTTGTGCGATACGGCGAGATGAAGGCGGTGGGCGAACGGACCGTCGGCTTCGCCTGCGGCAGGCGTCACGATGAACTGGTCCGGGTGGTGCTGCCTTACTCTCGGAACATCAGCGCGGTGGAGGAGATGCTTGAGTCGGCGGCCTTGAGGGGCCAACTAACCACCGGTACAGCCGGCTTCAGTCCCCTCTGAGGTCACCGGCGGAACGAGCCAGGAGGGAACTCTAAAAATGTCTTTGATAGAAACCATGAAGCCCCGCGATCGAGTCATGAACGCCTTGGCGGGGAAGCCTGTGGATCGTCCACCGGTGTCGAATCCGACCAACGTGGCTACCGTAGAGCTGATGGATCTGGTCGATGCCCCGTTTCCGGCGGCCTGTCGCGACCCCGAGCTGAACGCCCGTCTGGCGGCAACCGGATACACAGAACTGGGTTACGACAGCATCATGCCGGTTTTCTCCATCATTCAGGAGTCGTCCGCTCTGGGCTGCGAGATGCAGTGGGAGGTAAAAGACAATTGGCCCACCGTACGTATGTACAAGCCGATCTGGAAGGAACCCGAGGATGTCCATATCCCGAAGGACTTTCTGACCCATCAAGACACCTACTGCGTTCTGAAGTCTCTGGAGATTCTCAAGAAACAATATGGCGATGAAGTGGCCATCATCGGTAAGGCGATGGGCCCCTGGACCCTGGCTTATCATGTCTTCGGGGTGGAGCCCTTCCTCTTGATGAGTATCGATGACCCGGAAAAGACGAAGCGCTGTCTGGACCGGCTCAAGGAGATCTCGGTGCTGTTCTCCAAAGCACAGATCAATGCCGGCGCGGATGTTCTCACCTTCCCGGATCACGCCACCGGTGATCTGGTGAGCGGAGAGTATTACCGCCGCTTCCTGCTGGAGCTCCACAAGGAAATGGTGGAACGTATCCCGTGTCCGCTGATTCTGCACATCTGCGGATCCACCTTGGACCGGCTGGACTACATCGCCCAGAGCGGCATGGCCTGTTTTCACTTCGATTCCAAGAACGACCCGCAGCAAGCCATGGACATCGCGGCCGGCCGCATCCGGCTGGTCGGAAATCTGAACAACCCGGAGCTCCTTTATGCCCGGGGGCCGGAAGAGGTGCGCGAGGCGGTCTACCAGTGCATGGATGCCCGAGTGGATTTGATTGCACCTGAATGTGCCATCCCGTTGGCCACCAAACTAGAAAATCTGCTGGAAATCCCCAAAGCTGTCAAGGATTGGTGCAACGAGCACGCCAACTGAATCTGCAGATCCGAGACCCATGCCACAAGTCGTTCAATCGCCGCAAGAGTTCATCATCATTGGAGAAAACATCCACGCTACCCGTGTCGTCCTGGTTCGGGGGGAGCGCATCACCACCCTAGAGGACGGGAGTGAAGCCGTGGTCTTTCAAGGCGCTTCGGGCGATGAGCGTCATCTGCGGGTGCCGGAGAGCTACAAGAGTACCCAGCCCTACCAGCAGGGACATGTCAAGCACTTCATGATCGCCATTCAGAAGGGAATGGGTGACGACCCGGCGGAACAGGAAGAAGGAAAGGCCTACATTCATTACGAGGTGGAGCGCCAGCAAGCGGCCGGCGCTCACTTTCTGGACCTGAACGTGGACGAGATCTCCTACGATCTGGAGATCCAGAAGAAGGCCATGAAGTGGCTGGTGGGTACGGTGCAGAAACTCGCCGAGATCCCTCCCAGCGTGGACTCTTCCAACTCGGAAATCATTGAGGTGGGTCTACACGAGTACGATGGTAGGGCCGGCCGCCCCACCATCAATTCAGCCGCCTTGGAGAGGCCCGAAACCTTGGACCTAGTCAAGGCATTCGACGCCAGGGTCATCATCACGGCGGCAGGAATCGATGGAATGCCTTCGGATGTTCAGGAGCGGGTGGAGAATGTCCGCGCCCTGATGGAGGCGGTCCGTTCTCGAGACATTCCCCTCAAGGACGTTTTCATCGATTGTCTGGTCTTTCCCATCTCGGTTGCGCCTGACTACGGGGAGCACTTCCTGGGTGCCGTGCGGGAAGTTAGAAAGATCTTTGGAGAAGCAGTCCACGTCACCGGTGGACTGAGTAATGTGTCCTTCGGTTTGCCCAATCGCAAGCTCATCAACAACACCTTCATCCACCTGAGCCTGGAGGCGGGGATCGATACCGGTATCATCGATCCTATCCAGAGCCGCATCGACGAGGTCTTTGAACTCGCACTGGATTCCGATGGAGTGGGGATGGCGCGCGACATGTTGCTGGGTCGGGATGAGTACTGTGTCAATTACATCCAGGCTTGGAGGGAAGGCAAACTGAGCTGGAACTAATAGCCGCTTGGTTTGACAAGGGACGAGGCGATTCCCAAAATAGCGCCCAGGTAGGGCCGAAGCTGCGGAGTAGGGAACGATGGCGATTGTGAACGAAGGCTTGAAGAAGGAGCTGGTGCATGTCACCCGGCCCTTCGAACTGGAACGCGTAACGGGGACGTTTGAAGCAGCGGATCCCCTGATGCAAGACATCAGTTATGCCCTGATTCAGGGCGATCAGAACGCGGTGGACCGACTCACCAAGCAGGCTCTGGACGGCGGATTCACGGCCAACACCATTCTGGATGACGGGCTCATCGCCGGAATGGCGGTGGTTGGCATCAAGTTCCGGGACAACATCATCTTCGTTCCCGAAGTACTGGTCTCGGCTCGAGCCATGAAGGCAGGAATGGTTCACTTGGAACCCATCCTGTCCGCTTCCGATATCCCTCCCCTGGGCACGGTCATCATGGGAACCGTGAAAGGGGACCTTCACGACATCGGCAAGAATCTGTGCATCATGATGTTGCGAGGCTCCGGTTTCGTCGTCCACGACCTGGGAGTTGACATCAAATCGGAAGAGTTCATGGATGCCGTCATGGAGCACGAGGCCAAGGTGGTCGGCATGTCGGCGCTGCTGACGACCACCATGCCAAACATGGGGAGAACCATCCAGGCATTTGAGGAGATGGGACTTCGCGAGCAGGTCAAGATGATGGTCGGAGGGGCTCCTGTAACGCAGGAATTTGCTGATGACATGGGGGCGGACGGCTACGGAAAAGATGCCATTGACTGCGTCGAGAAGGCCAAAGAACTGCTGGGCATCGGCGTCGAGGCAGACCGGAAAACACCGACTGCTACCGAGTCGAAGTAGATTGGTTGCGAATGGAGGGATGGCTTTGTCCAAGTTGCCGGGTTCTCCCAGCTCAGGAGCCTCGCCAGCGGATAAGGAACGGCTGAAAAGCAGTCTATCCAGGCTCTGGGAGATCTATCAGCAGATCGGCGAAGTCGCCAATCAGGTTTCGACTTCGCGTTGCCCGTATAAGAATAGACATGACCGCTGCACGGCCCAGTTTGGATGTCGCTACCAGTTGCGTAGCGGTGGTTCTGGAGAACTACCGATCTGTACGGGCAGTGATAAGCTCGACTACCGCAGCGCCTGGGAAACCTGATCCCTCCAGCTGTGTTCCCGGGTCCCCCTTTCAGATTTCCGAGGAGAGGACTACCCTATAATGCCTCCGCTTCATTACGACGACCACGAGCTGGATCTGGTGGCCGGCCAAACCATCTTCGATTACGCCGATAGCCTGAAGGTGCGGGTGCCCACCTCGTGTCGACGCAGCGGCCAGTGTCACGAGTGTATAGTGGAAATTCGATGGGGCATGGAGGCGCTCAGTGCTCCTTCGGCCGCGGAGAAGTTCCTGCGGGACAACTACCGCCTGGCTTGCCAGGCCACCGTGGTGGACACGGAGGCCGCGATCGAATTTGCCTTGTTGCGCAGGCAGCCCAAGATTCTGACCCAGGCAATTCACCGACGGGTCGAACTGGAACCGGCAATCGTACGACGCGAGGATCAGGTCTTTTACCGCGGCAAACCGCTGGATCGCTATCGCGGGAGGATACTGGGACTGGCCGTCGATCTGGGTACTACCACGGTGGTGTTCAATCTGGTGGATCTGGAGGATGGACGAGTCCTCTATACCGGGTCCTTCGAGAATCCTCAGAAATTCGGCGGCAGCGACATCATGCACCGAATTTCCTACGATGGAGGGGAATTTCACGGGGAACTGCACCAGGCCATCATTGCCGGCCTGAACTATGAAATTCGGGATATGTGCCGCCGGCTGGGACTGCGCGGCCGTCTGATCTACGAGCTGATCGTGGTCGGAAACGCGGCGATGCGGGACGTTTTCTTTGGTATGGATGTGCAGTCGATCGGCCAAAGGCCCTATAAGTCGATCACGGAACACGAATTGGAGCGGGGGGAGCGGGACACGACGGCCCTGCACAAGTTAGGCAAGGAGTTGGGTCTACAGATCTTTCCGAAGGGACATATCTATGGCGGACCGCTGATCGGTTGTCACGTCGGAGCCGATGTCGCCGCAGACCTGCTTGCTATAGAAATAGATCGCGAGGACAAGGTTGTCGTGCTGGTGGATGTGGGGACCAACACCGAAGTGGTGGTGGGAAATCGGGCGCGCATGATCGCTGCTTCCTGCCCGGCCGGGCCGGCCTTCGAGGGGGGAGGGGTAACCTTCGGAATGGCCGGCTACGAGGGAGCGGTGGAGTCGGTTCGGATCGAAAACGGCGAGGTCCAATGCGGGATTATCGGCAATGTGGCGCCCCGAGGAATCTGTGGTTCGGGCTTGATTGATCTTCTGGCCGAACTGCGCCGAACCGGAAGAATGAACGAACTGGGCGCTTTTGAAGATGGAGGGCAGGAATTTGTGTTCGTGCCGGAGCACGACATGTCCCTTTCTCGAGCTGACATCAGCGCCCTCGCCCAGGCTAAGTCCGCCAATTACAGTGGACAGCGCATCACCCTGCGGTGTTACGGAGTGGACTTGGATCAGATCCACAAGCTTTACCTGGCCGGAGGATTCGCCAATTACATCAACGTCGCCAGCGCGGTGCAGATCGGCTTCCTTCCCGATCTGGCAAGAGACCGGATCGTCAAGGTGGGCAATGCTTCGCTGGAAGGTGCCACTATCATGCTCCTGTCCCAACGGCAGCGAGACCGGATGGAAGAGGTGTGTCAACAGATCGAGCACGTGGAGTTGGAAACAACGCCGGATTTTTTTGAAATCTTTGTCGAGGGCTGTCTTTTCAAGCCCATGAGTGACGCTTTGGCCTGAAGAGGATCCGACCCGCTACGGGCAGTGTTGCTCTGGGAAACCCGTCTTAGACCTGCCGGTTGGCGCCGCCACATCCTGGAAGGCCAGGGTCCGAGCCGCGATGCGGAATCGATACAACAGACGGTAGAATTCAAGATCGCTGATTCGTCTCTTCTGCCGAATCTGCCGGCGCTGGCTCAACATGGATCCAATCTCGCGCAAACCGTCCCGATAGGCCCTAGCCCAAGCCCGGAACAGAAGCAGCAGAGAGGCCTGGCGGCGGAAATTTCCTGCCGCGCCCTGTCCAGCCAGGGCGGCTGCCAGGTTCCAGCTCCATCGATTCAGCGTCCAAAGAGGGGACAGCACCAGCAATGGCAAGGGGAAGTTCTTGATCGCCAGCCACAGACGGTTGCGCTCGACCCAGTAGATTTTTTGTGCGGAGAAGCGTCCGGTGGTCGCCGAATGGCGATGATAGACCACAGCGTCGGGAACATACAGGCATTTCCAACCCAACCAGCGGGCACGAACGCCCAGATCGGCATCGTCTCCGTAAGCGAAGAAACCTTCGTCAAACCCTCCTACCTCGTCCAGAAGAAGCCTTTTGTACAGGGCGGCGCAGCCGTCGGCGAAGAAGGTTTCCTCCAGTTTCGAGTACTGGCCTCGATCCAACTCCCCGGTGCCGCGGCCGCGATTCTGCCCGTCCGGGTACATGAGGTGACCCGCCTTGTCGATGACTCCCGATTTCCAGTAGAGGATTTTCGAGGCGCACATACCCACATTCGTGGACCGAGGCATCGCTTCGGCCAGTTTTTCCAGCCAGGTCGCCTCTGCCACCGCGTCGTTATTCAGTAGGGCGATCAGGCTTCCGCGGGCTAGGCGGATACCGGCGTTGCAGGCACCGGAGAATCCGAAATTTTGGGGTAACTCGAGCAGTCGAACATGGGGCGATCGTTCCTGACACGCACGTACCACGCCGCGGCTGCCATCGCTGGAGGCATTGTCGACGACGATGATTTCCGTGTTGCGGTAGCTCTGTGCCAGCAGGGACAAGAGGCAGCTGTCGAGCAGATCCGCCCGGTTGTAGTTGGCAACGATGACCGAGATTAAATCCTGCATGGGACCGATTCTCGAATAGACATCCCCTTTGAGGCGGGCGAGGGATCAAGCACACTCACGAATCTCCATCGGGACGGCCAATCGCGTTGGAGCGAAAGCCCAGTGCAAAAGACACAGCTCACTCCACCGTCGCGTAAACCGTCACCGTGGCGCCCCTGCCCAAACCGGCCTCCAACCAAGCCAGAGGCTGCGCCAGGACCAGCAGATTAAAATAAAGGGCCTCTTTGAGTGTCAACAGTCCCGAGTTGGATCTTGCTGAACGGCGTCTCACCAGCACACGCTGAGACATGGGGTCCAAGCGGGGAAACAAGCTCGAAACCAGAGCCGCAGCGTTGTCTCGGAGGGAGAAGTGCCGCGTGCGTTGAATGCGGTAGCCAGCTCTCCCCAACAGATGCAGCAGGGAAAACGTGGTGTAGTTGTACAGGTGGCGGGGACAGTCCAGTCCGTACCACCGAGGGCCCAGAATCCTTGCTTGTAGACTATCTCGATTGGGCACCTGAACGATCAGACCACCTGGATGGCGCAACAGTTTCCGCAGCTTCTTGAGGTAGGGAAAAGGGGTGGGAACGTGTTCCAAGCAATGAAACAGGGTGATGAAATCGAACTTCTCGCCTCGCTCGATCAGGTCTTGCTCTGAACCTGCGCAGATTCGTCCGTTCAGGTCTTCAGATGCGATCCGGACCGCTTCGGGAGAGAACTCGAGCCCGTAGGCATCGAAACCCGCCTTCAGGGCGAGTTTGAGGAAGGTGCCGGCCCCGCAGCCGATGTCCAGGAGTCGGCAAGGTGGGGAAGGAGAGGCCACGCAGAGCGTGAACCGCAATTGATCGTGCCGTACCATCCAGTCCCGGTATCTGCCTTCCACTCGGCCCAGGGTGGTCTCGGACTGTTTCCACCAATATCCGGGGGGATAGGTTGACGCCAGGTCGGTTTGCAGTTCTTCTTCCCGCTGGAACAACAGGCCACAGCTGGAGCACTCATACAAGGGGATGGCGTCCGGGGAGGTCTGAAAGAATCGGTCGTTCATCCGGTAGCGGAGTCGAGCCTTCGGGTATTCGCAGACGGGACAGGTGATCAGCATGGCGTTGTCGATGTGGAACGATCAGGAGAAACGCTTTTTGAAGAGGAATGTCAGGTTGTTCCAGCCGTCTTTGAACGGTTGAAGTTTCTCTTCTCCGGCGCGGTTGGAGAAGTTGATGGGGATTTCTCGAAAGCCGATCTGCGGATGACACAGAGCCTCAATCTTGATTTCTTCCGAAAAAGCCATTCCGTCACTCTTCAGATCCATTTTCTGAAGGCCTTCCCGGTAGAAAATCCACATCCCGGACTGAGAGTCCCGTATCCAACGAAGGTAAAGCAGAGACATCAACAAGCTCAGCAGTTTGTTGCCCACGAGATTCTTGAAGGACATGGATTTTGGATTCTGGATGGGAAAGCGCGAGGCGGACACGAACCCCCACCTCCAGCGTAAAAAGTGCCTCCAGCAGATATGATACGGCGTCTACGGGATAGGAGTGGTCGCCATCCAGAGTAACGATGACGTCCCCTTGAGCGTGTAACAGGCCTGTTTTGTAGGCACGTCCGTAGCCGCGAACCTCTTCCCGGATGACTCGGGCCCCCAGACTGCGTGCGATGATCGCCGTTCTGTCCGTTGAGTTGTTGTCGACCACGATCACTTCGTCCACGAAACTGGGGATTCGGGAGAGAATCTTGCGGAGTCCCTCCTCTTCGTTCAAACAGGGAATGACGATGGTCACCTTGTGATCTCGGTACATGCCGATCGTCAACCGGACAGGGAACGGATTCCCTCTTGCAACTGTTCGATTCGTATTCGTAGAGGTTCGGACGGTCCCAGCTTAAAAGCAGGTTCCAAGTAATCCAGCGCTTTTTTAGAATCTCCCAAACGATAGTACAGAGCCCCAGATGATAGCGTACTTCCGCCGAGCTGGGTTGCTGTTGCAGCGCTTTGAGGTAAGAATCCAGGGCGTGGCGATCCTGGCCAACGTGTTCGTAACAGCGAGCCAGTTTTTCCCATACCGCATAACCGGGCTGCAGCTGGGCTGCCCGCTCCAGATAGGGGATAGCTTCCCGGAATTGCTGGAGATCCAGGTAACAGACTCCCGTCCAATATTGTCCTGGGGCGTAGTTGAGGAATGCCTCCAGGGCTTTCTTCAAAGGTTGGATGGCCCACTGGGGATAACCTCCTTCGATGTAGACCCTTCCCAGATTGAACCAGATGATGGGAACGAACTCATGTTGGGAAGGAGTTTTCAAAGCGCGCTCGAAATGGAAAATGGCGGTTCGGCGGAATTTGTTGGCTGTCTCCGGGTTGCCTAGATCTTCCCAGATCAAGCCAAGATCCTTGTAACAATTGGCCAAGTTGCTCCACACAAAGGGGTCTTCCGGATCCAGTTCCAGAGATTTCTCCAAGTGACCAATGGCCTTTTCTTCAAAGTTGATGGCTTCGTTCCAGCGTTTTCCCTTGAGGGATTTCTGGCCCAGTTCGCGGTACAGGAGACCCAGATTGCCCCAGGAGATGGCCCGGCTGGGATTCAGTTCAACGCTTTTCTTGGTGTGTGCGATGGCCTCTAGCCATCGGCCCTGGTTCTGGTAGACCACTCCCAGATTAGTGTTGGCTCGGTAGGAGCCCGGTGCCTTTCGGATCGTGTCCTCCCAGAGTGTCTCCTCGTTGGCCCAGTCCCGATTCCTGTCCACCGTCAGGCCGGCGAACAGGATAAGCGCCATCCCCAAGGCGGACCAGGCCGCCCAGCGCTTCCATCTTCTGAGGTACTCGATCCCCATGGCCATCAAGAGAACGATTCCCAGAACGGGTAAGTAGAGAAAATGGTCGGCCGCCAGTTCATGAAAGGGAACGATCTGCAATACCGGTAACAGGCACAACAAGAACCAGCCCATTCCCACAGTTATCCTGGGATGGCGAGAGTGAATCCAGAAGGCTAGACCAAGATAAATCAGAAACAGCAAGATGGTGGCCAGAGTAGCGGGTTCCAGCAGGCCAGGAGACAGCTCAAAGACCTGGCCGGTGTAGTCGGCAATCAAAGGATAGGGAAAGACGGAGAGCTTCAGATAGTGGGCGAAAAGCTTAAAACTGGTTCCGATGTGCGTCTCGAGGGTGTTGCCCCACCAGCCACTCATCCGGCTGGCCGGGGAGAGAAACAGAGCGTAATATACGCCCACAAGAGCTCCCACTAGGGCAGCCGCGTGCACATAGGGATTTTGAGGCACGGCTTTTCGTATTGACTGGAATAGGGACCTGTTTGGGTCAAGGGTCTTTCTCTTCTGGTTTCCCTCCGTGGCCAAAGCTGAAAGAACGATCAAAGCTGGAAAAACAACGGCTACCTCCTTGGAAAAGAAACCCAAAGCGAAGCTGAGAAGAGCGGCCACCAAAGGGAAGATTCGATTCTGCTTTCGATAGATCTGAAAGCAGTACACTCCCACCAGTAGAAAAAAGGTGGCCAAAAGGTCCTTACGTCCGGAGACATAGGCTACGGCCGCCGTCTGAACCGGATGGGCGGCAAACAGGAGGGCTCCCGCCGTGGCGAGGAGGTTGGTCCCAGTCCACAGGTGGAATAGCAGGTAAACGAGAGCGGCGTTGATTCCGTGAAGGACGACGTTGAACAGATGATATCCGAATGGATCCAGTCCACCCAAAGCGTGATTGAACGCATAGGTCAGGGTCCTCACTGGACGATAGCTAGCGCGGCTGAGAATCTGCGTCCACTCCAGCTTCTTCACCTGGATGTTTTGTAAGATCAGGGTGACGTCGTCAAATACGAACCCGTGTTGCAGCGTATTGACGTAGAGTAGAACGCCCACCGCAAAGACCAGCAGCACGATCGACAGGTGCACCGGGTCAGTACCGGAGGAGGGACGTTCGGAAGATCTGGATTTTCTGGCGCCTCGATTCGGACTCATTGGTGTCTTGGAGGACGATGCTATGTGAGTTTGGCTTAAGGGCTTCTCACGACTCCCGGAAGCGCCAAGATGGTATCAATCACCTGTTGCCAGCTCAAACTTCCCCGAAATTTCTGAACATTGGCCCGAAAGTCCTCTTGTCGATCCGTCTCGAAGTACGACAGAATTCTCTGGGCGACCAGATCTGGGTCTCCCGGAGGCACGACCGTAGCCGGTCTTCTCGTTCAAAACCACCTCTGCCAGCCCTCCGACGTCGGTGGTCAAGACCGGAGAACGCCAAAAGAGTAGGCGAGCGGCACAACCCCGCTCTGGGTGGCGGCCGAGTAAGGGAGAACGACTAAGTCGGCTTGTCGGAACAGATCGGCCACTTCCTCATTGGGAATGTAGCGATCATACCAAACGATCCGATCTTGAACGCCCAGTTCGTTGGCCAGCCGGCGGAAAGGTTGTGGATCCACATAGAATTCACCTGCCACAAGGAGTCGGATAGGGATCTTCTTTGCCACCAGCGGTAGAGCCCTCAGCAGAGTTTCCAAGCCCTTATACTTGCGAATGTTGCCAAAGAACAAGAGGCAATTGGGGTTGTGACGGACGGATTCACCGGGTGCTGCGGAGCGGCTTGCCGAGTCGAAATTGTAACTGGGGTGGAACGCTCGCCCGATGGGAGCGCGTTCATTGAAGTCCCGAACCTGATCGCCAAGAGATTCGGCGTGCACCAGAAAGGCGTCGGGGTTTCGGAATGCCATCCTCGTGAGCTCCTGAGCCAGCCGGTTGCCGGCGGGCAAGCCCATCGGTTCGTGAGGAAGGACATTGTGGCAGATGAAAACAGTGCTGGTGTGGGGTTGCCCCTTCAAGTACCGTCGGATATCAGGACTGGATCATAGCCATGTTCCTAGTTACTACGAGCCTCAAGAGCGTGTCCAGCATGAAGCTACACCGAGATCTAGGGATCACGCAAAAATCTGCATGGTTCCTGGCTCACAGACTCAGGTCTGCTCTCTCGCAGGATGGTGCGCTGTTCGCCGGACCGGTTGAGGTCGATGAAACCTACATGGGCGGCAAGCGACGCAACATGAGCAATGCCAAGCGCAAGGATCTGGCCGACACGGGCCGGGGGAGTGGTTGGAAAGGTTGCGGTGGTCGGAGCCAAGGATCGTGCCACGAAACAGGTTGCAGCCAAGGCCGTAACTTCCACCGACAAAGAAACGTTGCAAGGCTTCGTCAAGGATCACGCAGCACCAGGAGCGACCGTTTACACGGACGACGCAAAGGCTTACGATGCGCTACCGTTCAATCACGCGGTCATCAGGCACTCGCTCTCGGAGTACGTCAAGGGCGATGTTCACACGAACGGAATCGAGTCTCTCTGGTCTATGCTAAAGCGGGCTCACACGGGAACATTTCACAAGCTGTCACCGAAGCACCTAGACCGCTATGTGCAGGAGTTCGCCGGCCGCCACAACATGCGAGATCTAGACACAGGCAATCAGATTGCCAACATTCGTAGAGGAATGGAAGGAAAGCGGCTGCGCTACACGGACTTGGTGGCATAAGGAGAAAGAATGATCAAGGGTAGCTACATACAACGAGTGAATCAATTATGAATCCAGTACAAACACACTATGAGCGCCAAGGTCCGGCAGAGCCGGTGAAGGCAAAAATCATCAAGGTTAATCGGAATGAGGGTCGGCAACCTGAATCGACACCAAGCCTTGAGCTTCGAGTGAAAATCGGGGATCAAGACCATGATGTTTTGCTATCGCTTGGTGCATTGGAAGAGAACGGCTTGTCAGGTCCGGCGGCGGTAGAGGAGCTTCGGCGGATTCGGACGGCTCTGGAAGAGCTTGTGCTAGTAATGAAGAGCCGGGGAACGGAATCACGTTCGACGGAAGATCAGGTTTAGGCATACGACCCAATTATAATCTAATTCACACAGGAAATCCAGAATGGCAAAGAAGCCCAAGCAACCACAAACCCGAACGGTTGATGTAGTGGACCCGTCATACCAGCCTAGCCGATCTGAACTGCGCGAGGACTTGCGCGTGGATGGGACGTTCAGGGAACTGGGAAAGGCTGTGGTCCAGCCAGTCAAGGTTCGGTATGTCAAGCCAAAGAAACCTAAGCGGTAGAATCTATATCATCATCCAGTCTAAAAAACAGTGGCTCCAGTGCGCGTCGGATTACCTGCCAGCGCTTGTATAGCCCTTCCCCGTTGATCTTAAAGAGGCAATCCCCATCATCGTCCAAGGTCAGCGTCAATCTGAGCTGATCATTGTGCTTAAATCCAGTCACCATAATGCATTCATGTTCGATCTTGAATGTAACACAGCGACGTCCAGTGCTCACATGAATAATTCCGACACCTTCACGAGCTTTCCATTTATCAGGATCGCTTGGGTAATCCGAATTCCTTCGTTTCGTATTTCTTCTCACGTCACTCTTGATCTTCTCGAATTCAAAACTAACAGAGCAATCACCTAAAGCCTTTACCCAGTCGAAATCATTATCCTTTGGACTGCTCATAAAAACCACGCTATAAAATGCATCTAGCTTCCCTTGACCTTCATATATATCCATCGTAGTAAATTCAAGATTGCAACGGGTTTTTTCTTCCGCCTGACACCAACCGATACGGTCATTTCTGGTGCATCGAACTTGATGCTGCCCTCAATCTTCCCGTCGAATTTGGGACGTAGATAATCCCGGATTCGATCACTCAGATAGACAGCCACCATAAGCAGCACTGCTAACGCAGCGACAAGATACCAGAGTTGCGGTGCTGATTCTGGGAATTGCAATGTCAAACCGAACCCAAACGTAAAGAGAGCGATTTCGGCAAATACGAAGTAAAGTGCTTTCTTCCACACCCACCCATCATGGCAGCCTCACCCATCCGATGCCATTACTTTCGCCACTGTCGTATATAATCCCCATTCGAAAGCCGTAAACTGTCCACAAAAGTGGGGTAACTTCACTTGAAGTCCGTATGGTACACCGGCGTAAACGGCATGGGTGCCCCCCCCTGGACAATGTTTCGACTCTGGGTGGCCTGCTGACCCACTAGACACCCCGGCTTTGGGGGGGGCATCGTGGTGCGCGCTGTCGACTCGCGAGCAATGAGCTAGTGGTCGCTTGGTTGCAAGGGATAACCCCCTTCCGGGGGATCGAAGTAACGGTTGCCATCCACGTCCACAAAAATAGGATTGGTGAAGGAGAAGGAGCTGAACTGCCCGAAGGGCTGGCGCCAGCGCTTCTCGGACGTTGCCAAAACTAGGTACCAGGAGTCGGTTTTCGGTTGCACCACCAACTCTTCGTTGAATTGCCACACGGCACCATCCTCCGTGGGGGGCTCCACCGAGTAGGACCGGATCAGCTGCCCGTTGCTGATGACCTCCACCCCGCTCCAGCGGAATCCAGTTCGGGGACTGAACTTCGATAGCCAAGGAGACGGATTGATCCCGATCCGTCACCAAGGAGCCCACGGGAGCGCCATTTCCAGTAAAGCGAATGAAGGGACCACCCGAGGAGGTGATCGCATGCCTTTTCACGGCCGTGACCACTTCTGTGGGGTCAATCTCCCAGGGATTGTCCGACGCCGAGAGAACGTAGTTGCGGGGATAGGCGGGTAGCGCTTTGGGATAGCCGTGAGCATCTGTGTTGGCCACCCCGGTGATTAAAATGCCCCGGTTCAACAGGCGGTACCAATCCTGCAGTTTCTGCTCTACCGGTTGGGTTCGCCCGATGTGATCGCCCTTGTGATCGGCCCCGGCGTTGAAAATCTCGAAGGAGTCGAACCCAGTTTCGAAGAAGGGGTAGTCAAAGTCCCCAGTTTCCGCATTCAATCGCTCCGTCAAAGTAGCTGCCGATGGGCCCCCGTCCACGGGGGTGGTTGATCTGCACCACTTGCTCGCCGGGTTCCTGACGCACCGTGCGCAGAAACTCACCGGGCGTGCGGATGGCGTGGCGGTACTCCCGGCTTCGCCAGCGGTCCAGCTGCAGGGGGAAGCTGTTGAAGTGCCCAAACTGGGTGTCGATCTCCGATCCCACCACCGAATGCAGGTAGCGGCCGAGTCCCAGCTCCTGGATGAAGGGGGCGTAGTCCTTGAGCACGTTGTGATCGGTCGCCGTCAGCAATTCTAGACCCTCAGCGGCTGATACGATGGCTCCGTCCTGCATGGCGAACTGCAGGTGCAAGTGAAAGTCTGCGGAGATGAAGCCGGAGGTGTCGATGACCCGCTCCAGCTCGACGCGCAGCTGCGTCGTCTTCCCCTCTTGTATCTCGATCTGGTGCTCGGCCAGCGAGTACTCGATTCCCCGCGAGACGTAGACATCGTATTCCCCCACCGGCAGGGTACGGACCTCGAAGCCGGAAGCTGAGACCAGGAAGTTTTCAAAGCGGCCCACCGTGGGCTTCCCCTCCCGACCGTCCCGGTAGGCGAAATACAGGCGAGCCGGTAAAGGCAGATGGGTGACCGCCTCGATGATCTCGAAGGCCAACTCTCCTACGGCTTCCCCGGTTCCCAAAACGAAGGCTCGATCCACCTCAGCGCCTGTGGCCACCTTGGCCGTGGTGGTCGTCTCGCCATCGCCCAGTAATAAGAGCACTGCCAGGCAGGCCGCCACAAAACCCGCTCGCAAGGCAATTCCAGACAGTCTTTGCTTCTCCACGGTTTCCCCCTCAGGACATTCCTCGTATCAACTTCGGAGGGACCTTATTCGGCACTCCTCCTCGTGAATGACCTAAGCCTAGCAGCCCGCCCGCCAGTGAACCAACTGCTTTACGGGGAACACCGAAAAGCCGTGCGGTTCGAATTGAAGGCGTGGCTTGTATCAAACGGTCAATCCGAGACACGAGAACTTGTTTACCAGCTCACCTTCCCAGAAAACTGGCCTGAAACGGATGTGGGCAAGCCTCCGTTTACGCTCTGGACCCACCCCCTCGGACAATGTTTCCAACTTTTGCCGGCGGCGGGCCGCTGACTCGGTTGCCGGTTGGAGTGTCCGCAAAGCAAACCGGTTCCCGGCGTAGTCCCCTCAGTCCACCCTTCGCAACCGTCCCTGTATCGGCCCAACGGGAAAGAGGGATCTGAACCACGGTTGTACCGAAGGAGCGGGCCGAAGGGGTTGACAATTCCTAAACGTTTAGGATATTCTACCCACATGCAATGCTCACACTGCGGCGGTGAAATCCCCCGAGCCATGATGGCGGCGCACCTGGGGCATGTTGGCGGAAGCAAGACCAGCCCCGCCAAGAAGCGCTCCAGCCGTGAGAATGGAAAGCTGGGCGGGAGGCCGAGCAAGAAGGGCAAGAAACGGTCGCGCTCGAAATGCGGTTCTTCAAGGCCTCTGCCGGACTGGCATTGCCCATCTTCTCCTACGGCCGCCTGGAGGGGGCCTCGGTCATCGGTGGATACGTCACAATAACCACCCGGCCAGCCAGGATGCGAACCTCTTGAATGCCAAAAGGCAAGTCAAAGGGTTCGGTCAGATCGAGGTGAGGCGGTTGGTTTTGACTCAAGTAGCCGATTACCGCATCTACCAGAAAAGCGGGAATCAGAACATCGTTGATGTGGGCCTCCTTTACCGCAGCCGTTCCTTTGCCTTGCGAGCAGCTGAGGCTACCGATTACGACGAGGTTTTGATCGCCCTTTAGTAGATCCTGAAAGAGCTGGACACTGAGACTTTCTAACAGGACCTCATCCATGTTGATCGTGGCTTCCGCTTGAAACTTTCCACCATCCCTCAGATCCAAAACTAGAGCTTGGATTCCTAGCCTTTTCTTGCTCTGGATGGCCACCTGGGCCCAAGCATTGATCTCGTCTTCGGTCAGCACAAAGGTGGAAGGCCCTGGGTTCGGGCCTTTTAATTTGACCAGGACCGAGTTGACTCTACTGGCGGGGTCGAGCTCCCAGCCCTGGGCATCCAGTGCATTCTTGCTGGAGCTGAAGTTGCTGTCTTCGATTGTCTCAATTCGATGCTCCGGCCTGTGCTCTCGGGCCAGCAGGAACAGCAAGGCCAGCACGGCAAGGATTCCGAGGAAAAGAAGGGCCAGTGAAGCCTGCTTTTTCTTGATTCCGCCTGATGTCTGAGGATGGACCTTCTTGTCAGGGGGGGGTGGGGGGGGGGGGGGCTTTCTCGGCCATTTTCAGCTGTTGGTACTGATAGTCTGCGGATCAGTCAAGGTAGAGTTTGGGGTGAAAGTACTACAAATGCGTTGAAACACAAAAGGTTTCGGCAATGCTGTAGACCGCTGGTCGGAGCTTGACATAACCTAACAATAGGTTTATTCTGAGACCATGCAATGCTCTTACTGCAAGGCTGAGATCCCGCTTTCCGCTGTAGCGGCTGAAATGGGCAGGCGCACTTCTGTCAAGAAGGCGCACTCCAGCCGTGAAAATGGCAAGCTGGGGGGAAGGCCACCGAAGCACAAGGGCAAACGTTAACCCAGGTGGTAAAAGCGCCCCTGCTGGCTGCTAGTAACAGCCAACAAGGGCTAACCACCACAACCTATCCAGGAGGTTGCAATGGCTGTTTCCAGCTTACCCCAATCCCTGCGTCCACAACGAGTAGCCCTCTACGACAGGGTCCTCCACTTCAGATCAAAGCTCCGAGAGCCAGTTGCCTCGACCTGCGCCGCTATGTCCGGGATCGCGGCTGACACGTATTCGACGAGTACACCGACGAGGGCATAAGCGGCACCAAAGACAGCCGCCCCGCGCCTAAACCAGCTGATGGACGATTGCCTGCAAGCGTCGCTTCGACGTGGTGCTGGTGTGGCGATTTGACCGCTTCGCCCGTTCGACCAAGCACCTGATCCTGGCCCTGGAGGAGTTCCGCAACCTGGGTATCGACTTCGTCAGCTACCAGGAAAACATCGACACCAGATCACCGCTCGGTGGGGCTATCTTCACTATCATCAGTGCTGTGGCCCAGCTGGAGCGTGACACCATTGCCGAAAGGGTGAAAGCGGGCCTCAGGAGGGCCAGAAAGCAGGGTAAGCGGCTGGGAAGGCCCAGGACTAGAGTTGACCTAAAAACGCTCCACAGGCTCAAATCTGAGGGTCTGAGCACCCGTCAAATGGCCGGGGACCTGGGTTTTCAAAAAGCACCGTGTCCAATTTTCTCAACAAACCCGCCTGATTAGGCTGTCCAAAAAACCTTGCCGAAACGAGGCCCGGAAACCCGCCAGGGACAGGCCTTTTTTCTTGCCCATTTGCTGTCCAAAAACAGACATTGTGACGGTGGGTGTCGGTGGTGCCACAAAATATGAGACACCCCTGGCGCCGGGCTGTTAAAGGGTCTTGTCCGTTTCCGAAGACGATTCGATTTCCGCAATCCAATTCGCAAATCTATCACCTACAATTCTTCGTAGAACTGACAACTTCCAGTCAACAAATCTATCACCGAATATCTTGCGTTGTAACGACAATCTCCAGCGGATTAACCTTCGGACCACCAAAGGAATCTTGCCTCCTCACAAATTGGGCATGATCACCTCCAGATCTCAATATAGCTCCATGTTGACGCAAACAATAGGCACCCACCCCCTAAAAATCGGGAATTATATACGAGAGTCACCCTACCCTGCTTACTTCGGGTCTTTGGTTTCCTGGATGTTGACGAGCGAAGCAACGGCTTTGGCAGCGCGTTCCGGGGTCGTTGGGAGGTAGGCCCTTTCCTCTAGTTCCGCCTTGGTCGGCTGGTAGCTCCTGGGTTTTACCTTGACAGGTAGTCGAGTTTTTCGGTGTTTGTTTCCCTTCATTGATTCCTCCTTGTTCCAGAGTATACACAAGGTTGGTATCAAGGCGGTAGAACTAGCTCTAGTCACTCTGATGGGGTATGTTTGTGGGTGAACATTATATAAAAAACCAGTTTTTTTATATAATTTCTAGCAAAGGAGAAACGAGATATGGACCGTCAAGGCTGGATGCTTTTGGCTATTTACTTCGCAGAGGAATCTGGGCTTTCTCCGGTTCAGCTACAGAAGAGTCTATTTTTGATCGGACAGGAACTACGAGAAACGGTTAGCGACTCTTTCTACTTATTCATTCCGTATAACTATGGACCGTTCTCGATTGATGTTTATCGTGACGCCAAAGCCCTTGCCGAAAGAGACCTTGTGAACATCATGCAGCGAACTGGTGAGAGCTGGAATTGTTACACCATTTCCGCTACTGGCCGCGAACAAGCTGAGCAACTCAAAGACAGTGCTCCACCGAATGGCGTGTCATACCTTAAAGTCGTAGTAGACTGGGCAAAGGGATTAACTTTCCAACAACTCGTCCGTAGAATTTACAAGCAGTATCCCAGCTTCCAAAAGAATAGCGTCTTTCAAGGCTAGGCCGTCAAGGTTCATACGAATGACGCTGATTGTAGGGATTAAGTGTCGTGACGGAATTGTCGTAGCTGCGGATGGAGCAGCTACGCTTGGATTCTTGGGACAACAAACAGTAAAGCAGCCTGTCAAGAAGTTGTGCTTCATAGGAGACGAAGTGATTTTGGCCGTTTCCGGTCCTGTTGGACTCGGCCAGCGTATCGAGGAGACCATTGGCGAACTCTACAAAGATAAGAAAAACCTTCTTCAGAAGAAGCCGTACAAGTTGATGTCTGAGATCCGGGTCGCACTATGGACAAAGCATTTTGAGTTCGAAATGAAAGTGGCAGCAATAGCGCAAAACACGATCGGACCAGCTGCACTATCTGACGCGGTTTCAAGCACAGTGCTCGCTCTACCGGTGCGCAATGAGCCATTCCTGATTCAGTTCAATAGTCAAGGTTCCCCTGAGTACACAACTGACAACTTGCCATTTCTTGCGATCGGAAGCGGTCAAAGCATTGCTGATCCATTTCTTGCGTTTCTACGTAGAGTATTCTGGCCGAACAAGTTGCCGACATTATCCGAGGGGGTATTTGCTGCGGTTTGGTCACTGCATCATTCAATTACAGTTCATCCCGGTGGTGTCGCAGACCCAAAGCAAGTTGCTGTATTGGAGAAAATGGATGGAAATAGCTGGAAACTTCGAGAGCTTCCTCCAGAAGAACTCCAAGAACACGAACAGTTCGCTCGGACCGCTGAAAAACACGTGAGTGACTTCTCGATGGAAAGTAAGCCTCGGTCAGACGAACCCGCTCCACCAAAGCCGGATCAAGGGTCAGGTCAGTAATTCTAGGAATACTATCCGTTCGAGTGGCCCACTAGATCCCGATAGCGCAACCGCTTCCCGTCCATGCCCTTCGCCATGATCTTCATCTGGTCGATGGTGTCCAGGCGGCGCATGTTGTGACGGCCTGAGAATTCGTCCACATACCGTTGAAGGTGCTTGGCACTCATGCGGTGGTAGGTTCCGTAGTAGCCACGCTTGAGCATGGCCCAGAAAGACTCAATGCCGTTGGTGTGGGCTTGGCCTTTGACGTACTCCCTGACGCTGTGACGGACGGAAGCATGCTCGAAGTCCAGCCATAGCCGATGGTAGCCGCCGTGGTCGTCTGTGTAGACCGTTGATCCGGGCTCGACGCGATCCTGGATGAAGACTTCGAGTTCCTCCTGGGTGGTTCCTTGGATCACCGAAGCCTGAACCTGATTGGTAGTTCGGTCCTTAGCTCCGACGACTGGCGTCTTGCCAACGCCTCCACGACCAGCGTGAAGCCTCTTGTTAGAATGCTTGCTCTTCTCCTTGCCACCGAAATAGCTCTCATCCACTTCGACAGGACCTTGGAATAAGACGCCCTGGGCCTCCAGCGCCTTTCGGATTCTATGCTCCAGGTGCCACGCCGTCTTTTGGGTGATTCCAAGATCCCGGTGAAGCTTCATGCTGGAGACGCCTTTGAGGTTGGTGATGATGAGGTAGGTCGCAATTGCCCACTTGCGGTAGGGTAACTTGGAGCCTTCCATGACTGTACCAACCTTGAGGGAGAATTCCCGCTTGCCGGGGCAATCCCAGCATCGGTGGGTCATGGTCTTGTGCTTTGTTCCTTCTTGGACGTTCAGCGATCCACAATGAGGGCAGCATGGTCCATTCGGCCAGCGCTGTTCGTAGAACCAACGATATGCGGATTCCTCGTCTGGAAACATGTCCATGATTTCGATCAGGGTCATGCCCTGCCGATCGCTCTTTCCAGGTGCTTTGTGCTTTCTCATTATGGGGTGATTATACCATAAGAGGGTGACTCTTGTATATAATTCCCAATAAAAAGCGCCGTCCGGACCGGTACAGAGTCCGATGTTGCCACCTCGCCCCTGCAGCATGTAAATGCGATCCGAGACCTGGACGGTTCGAATCCGTACCTCTTCCATTGATGACTGGCCCCACGCCGTAACCAAGCCGGTCAGGAAAAGCAAGCTGGCTTTCATAGATCACCTCCAGGTGCGACAAAGCGTGACTCGTGGAAATTTCTTACCCCCTTTCCCCTACTCCAAAGTCTATCTTCCAATGCGCTCCTCCGCAAAGTCGCGCCCTTGCCGGATAGCCTCCAGCGGTGTCTCTGGCTCCCTTGTCGCTTTGATTCTCAAGCCAGACTTGCTACCATCCAGTCCAGTGGATCTGTTTTCAACGAGATCATCCGAACGAACCAGGGGGTAACGGATGACAAAACTGGGAGTCCCCGTAGGTACTGGCGAGATGAAGGCCCGTCGGCACGATGGGGCGGGCCTTTGCCTTTGGCTCGCCTCCTGGTGAAGAGCGGGGTAGGCGACAGGTTCCGTTGATCTCTTCGTGCAAGGGCTTTCATTTGTGAAGAAGAAACATCCAACGTGTTTTGCATGGGGACTGGTGGCGTTCGTGTGGTTATCGTCAGCCCTGGCCCAATCTCCTCCTCGGCCCGTGACGCCGGCTGAAATGGACCGCTATATGAGAGAGCTTTCCAATTGGGAGCGCTGGGGAAAGGAGGATCAGCTGGGCGCGGTCAATCTGATCACCCCCGAGAAGCGCCGGGGAGCGGCCAAACTGGTGAGAAAGGCATCTCTGTGTCGCTGGCTCGAGACATCGAAAAGGAAAAGGCGATCGACAACCCCATCCTTTCGAGCACGTCATGGACTGGTCGGGCGTCAGCACGCCGAACCAGTTCTCGCTAGACACCTTCCGTGTGCGCTATCACGGCTGGGCCCACACCCATCTGGACTCCCTGTGTCATATGTTCTACCAGGGAAAGATGTATAACGGCTTTTCCCAGCTGGAAGTGACCGACCAGGGTGCCCCGGAAGCTGGGTGTGCAGGTCTTGAAAAACGGCGTATTCACACGCGGGATTCTCATCGACATTCCCCGACTCAAGGGCGTTCCTTATCTGGAACCCGGCCACGCCATCTACCCGGAGGATCTGGAAGCGTGGGAGAAAAAGGCGGGTGTGAAGGTCGGCAGCGGAGACGCTCTGTTTCTACGCACTGGGCGCTGGGCTCGAAGGGACGTGACGGAGCCTGGGACGTGGACAAGGATGCGGCCGGTTTGCACGTGTCCTGCACCAAATGGTCAAAGCTCGGGATATCTCCTTCCTGGGAAGCGATGCCGCCAGCGAAGTGGCTCCCTCTGGAGTGGAGGGTCTGGCTGCTCCCGTGCACCAGATTCTGCTCATCGCGATGGGTGTTCCCATCTTCGACAATTGCGATCTGGAAGCATTGGGGGAGACCGCTGCCGAGCTGGGACAATGGGAATTTCTCTTGACTGTAGCTCCTTTGCCGGTGGGCGGCGGCACGGGATCTCCACTCAATCCGATTGCCACTTTCTAGTTCAACTGGGCCCCCACTACGCGATCTGTCGAGCCCGCGCTGGGATTCAGCGAGATCACACTTCTTCTTGCCCGGCCCCGTTTTTCTTCAGTAGCAGGGATTGTTTGTAGGAAGATTCTCTGTGATCTGTGATATAATATGAAAGTTCTGATCTGCTGAGGCTGTGGTGGGTAGGAAGGACGCGGTAAGGCGTGTGTGTAGGCAGATCGGTAAAAAAGGGTTGAGGAGAGGACGGCATCCCTCCTGACAAGAGAGCACGCGTCCTAATGTCCTGCCGAAAATTGCGTGCACCGTCCGACTCTCAACCCTTTGTCATTCAGAGGCTCTTTCCTAGGCGAGATTGGTAAAAACCCGCACCTCCGAATAGGTGAGAACCCTCACCTATTTAGCGAGGTGAGGCAGCGGTTTGTGTGACTGTCAGCGAATTTTGGGATCTCCAAAATTCGCTGACAGCTGCGGCGAGTTTACTCCTGGCATCTGTTTTCCGCAGACTGGCTGGTCCCAAGCCGGGGGCCAGCCGCAACTTCCCTATCGCACCTGGATCGGATCGTGGTTGATGCGTCCCTTGGGGATGCCGTTTGCGTTCAGGACCTTGACCGTTTCACGGATCATGATGGGAGGGCCGGCCAGATAGGCGTCGGCACCTGAAGAGCCCTTCAGGTGCCGGCTCAAAACGAGGTTGACATATCCCGTCTCGCCGGACCAGTGGTCCGTCTCCTGGGGATGCGAAAGAGCCGGAACGTATTGGAAGTTCTTGTGGGTTTTGGCCCACTCGGAAAACTGCTCATGTAGCAAGAGATCCCGCTTGCTCCGCACCCCAAAGAAGAAGGAGATTTCGTCTTCTCGTTGATCCGGTTTTCAAACCAGTATTCGAGCAGGCAAACAAAGGGTGAAGCACCCACCCCTCCCGCCACCACAATGATGGGCCGGGCAGAGTCGGAATCCTGGCGCACGTATAGCCGGCCGGTAGGTGGGCTGAGTTGGATCGTATCGCCGACTTGCAGCTCTTTGTGGATGTAGGTGGATCCCGATACCTGGCGGAACATCCTTGCCCGGGGGGGCGATATAGTGCTTGATGATGAAGTCAAAGCAGGGCAGCTGCCTGGGACTGGAGGCAAACGAGTAGGGACGTCTGATTTGCTTGTGGGAAGTGTCCCAGCGTTGATTCCACTCGGCGATAAAATCCTCGGGGATCCTGATGAAGACGTACTGCCCGGGTGTGAAGTCGAATTCCTTCTTGGTTTGAAGTTTGAGTCGGATCCTTTTGACGTTGTGGGTCAGGTCCTCCGTCCGAAGCACCTCGGCTCGATGGGGGAAGTCTTCGGCCCGAACCGGTGCCACCAGTTGGAGTTGGAGGGCTACAGCCCAGAGGTAGGCGAAGACCCACAGCCGCTGTCCGAAAACTTGCATCTCGTTCCTCCGTCGTTGCGCTCCCCTGGGGAAGATTCCTGCGCCAGGGATCAAGAATCTAGACGCCATCGTAACCCGCTCTTCCGGACGGCCGCAACGAAGCGCATTGCCTCACTATCAAAGTGCCAGAAAGGGGATCTTTGCCTCATATAAAAAAGTGTCCGAAATGGGATAGGAAGAGGCCCCATGAAAAGGGGTCCAAGCAAGAGGCTAACGATGTCGGAGTGACGGGTCTTGGTAAAGGCGTTTGCCAAGGAGTACCAGAGGGGGAGGAAGAAGGACAAAGGAGCGATCTTCGACGGGTTTGTGGAGGCGACGGGCTACCAGCGCCGCTATGCCGCGCGGCTGTTGCGCCATTCCGGCCCGGAGGGTGTGGTTTGGCAGGGGTGTGGAGGAAGCGGATATCCGCTGTCGGGTCCCGCGTCGGAGACGGATCGACG
Source organism: Acidobacteriota bacterium (assembly GCA_965205565.1). Classification (GTDB taxonomy): domain Bacteria; phylum Acidobacteriota; class UBA6911; order RPQK01; family CBDBID01; genus CBDBID01. The sequence goes on along the minus strand of CBDBID010000042.1, from coordinate 183,098 downwards.
ATGGAGAAGTGCAACGGGCTTTGAAGGAGATCTGGCAGCTGCTGGACTATCTGTGTGGGAAACGACTGGTGGCCGCTTTGGAGCCGACACTGATCGCCTTGGAGAGACATGGCGAGCTGAAGCTGAGGGGGGAGGTACGGGAGGAACTGCTTCGGATCAGTGCGGGACGATCGATCGACTGCTGGCGCCCGAGAACGAAAGCTGCGGCTGAGGCAACGAGGGGGTACCAAGCCGGGGACGTTGCTGCGCCATCAAGTGGCCGTGCGGACGTTTGCGGATTGGGACGAGGCGCGGCAGGGGTGTGGAGGTGGGCCTGGTGGCCACACGAGGGAGGTCGAGCGCGAGGCGACTATGCTCAGACGTTAGATCTGACGGATGTGTCGACGGGCTGGACCGAACTGGCGGCGGTGAAAAACAAAGCGCAGGTCTGGGTCTTTGAGGCCATCCAGCAGGTGCGCCAGCGTCTGCCCTTTCCCTTGTTAGGCCTGGACTAGGACAACGGATCGGAGTTCATCAACAACCATCTACGGCGTTATGTGGGTTACGCTCGCTACGACACGCCGGCCGAAGTCGAGTTGCTCAACCAGCTGTACGAGCAGCTTCGCCTGTGCGTGAACTTCTTCTTGCCCTCGCAGAAGCTGCAAGAGAAGGTGCGCCGAGGCAGCCGGGTGGCCAAACGCTACTCGCCCGCAAGGACTCCCTATCAACGCGTTCTGGAGTCAGCGGAGAATCTCGGCCAGCTGGAAGCGACAACTGAGAGCGCAATACCGACAACTGAACCCAGCTCAGCTGCACCGGGAGATCGTTCGGTTGCAGGAAAAACTGTTGGATCTGACGGCGAAAAAGCGAAGCGGTCCGGCACCGTCCACCGCCCCTACCACTACGGGTCACACTTGAGGTACTTTTTAGTTGAGGCAACAGGCCGGGCGCCGTACGGCAGGTTCGGCTCGTGCCGATACCCATCCGCATCCCAAGTGTGGACTCGGAGATTGGGGGTGAGGACCGACCCTGCAGGACGGCCGATGCCGAGGGGCTGCGAGTTGAACCGGCCTAGCCGATTCTGAGACTACCTTTCGCTGAACAAGCCCAGCAACAGGAAGAAGATGGCGAGAAGACTTAGAACGGTCATCATTCCGGCGGGCATGAACTTGCCGGCGCTCACAAACCGGTAGCCGAAAAAACAGGACCAAGAAACCGGCCAGGGACAGAGCCACGTAAACGGCCGTCACCACCCCTTTGGCCATCCACCACCCGCATAACAGGATGGCAATCCCGAAAAGTAGCACGGCGATCAGGGAAGCCAGGCTTTTGGCCTGTAACCCATCAGGCCGCCAGCTGCCACCAGCAGGCCGTAGATCAAAGCGGTCAAGGCGGATACTTTCATGATGGCCGGGCATCATGGCAGCTGGGGCGCATGAGAAAAAGCCGGGTCCAGGTGGAGGTTCCCGCAGGAGGGACGGCCATATTTGCAATCTGTCTTGAGGCTGTTAGCATGTGGCCGGCTCTCCTGGTTTGATCTTCTAGGGAAGGAACGAAAATGTCCGCGAACGAACCCACCGTTTATCTCGTCGATCGTTTTGTTCCGGCCTCCCAGGCTTCATTGGCCATTTACGATCTGGGAATCGTACTGGGCGCCACCGTCACGGACATGACGCGGACCTTCCGTCATCAGCCCTTTCGACTGCGGGATCACATCGAGCGCTTTTACCGATCCTGCCGCTATACGCGCATCCATCCCCCTTTCGATCGAGACCGTATGGAAGCAGTGTCTCGACAGGTAGTGGATGCGAATACGGAGCTGGTTCGAGAGGAACAGGAGCTTGGACTGATTCACTTCATCACTCCGGGACCGGCTGTCTCGTACGCCGGCCGTGAGCTCAGCCGGGACGAACTCAAACCCACGCTGTGCATACACAGTTTCCCCTTGCCCTTCGAGCAATTCGCGCACTTGTTCCGGGAAGGCGCGCATGTGGTAACCCCTTCGATTCGACATCTACCGCCCGTGTGCGTGGACTCGAAAATCAAGCATCGCAGCCGCATGCACCAGTGGCTGGCGGGGAGAGAGGTGGCGCAGATCGACCCGCAGGCCGTGATCCTTTTTCTCGATCTGGAGGGAAATGTCTCCGAATGCGAGGGATCGAATTTCCTCATCGTTCGCGACGGCTGCGTCATCAGCCCCACTTCTCGCAACATTCTGGGGGGAGTGAGCCTGCTTACAGTCCGCGAGCTGTGTGCCGACCTGGACATTCCTTTTAAAGAGAAGAATATCCAGGTCTACGACGTCATGAATGCCGACGAAGCCATGCTCAGCACGACTCCGTATTGCTTGGCGCCGGTGACGAAGATCAACGGTGCTCCCATTGGATCCGGCGAAGTGCAGGGACCCGTTTTCCAGGCTCTGATGCAGGCCTGGAACCGCAGAGTGGGAGTGGATATCGTCGGACAAATCCTGGCCACCGCCCGAGTGTGAATCGCTCTAGAACGGAGCGGCCTATCCAAGCTTGAAGGCTTGCCAACCTCTGTGCTAATGTCCTCCGAGCCCCATCATGGGCCCGGTTTTCAAACGACTGCGAGGGAAGAATGCCAAGTGTATTCGTTGCACCTGAAATGTATTGCCAGCAAGAAGATGGAGACTACTTGCAGCTGTTGCGCGACGCCGGATTCGAGATCCGTTTTGCCGACCGGTCTCCCATCACCCGGGAACAAGACCTGGTGAAAGCTTTGCAAGGATTCTCCGCCGTCATTGCCGGTGGTGAACCCTATACGGATCCAGTCTTGCGGAGCTTGCCCGAACTGCGTGTAATCGCTCGGGCTGGGGTTGGATACGATATGGTGGATCTGGAGGCAGCCACCCGCCATGGAAAGGTGGTGACGATCACCCCCACGGCCAATCACGATGCGGTCGCCGAGCATGCCATCGCCTTAATGCTGGGCGTAGCCAGAGATTTGTTGCGGTTGGACAGGGGGATTTGTGCGGGAGTCTACCCCAAGCAAATCCTGGTTCCGTTGCGGGGCAAGACCTTGGGAATCGCCGGGCTGGGAAGGATTGGTCGCAGTGTGGCCCAGCGGGCATCGGCCTTTGCAATGAAGATTGTCGCCTATGAGAAGTACCCGGACAAAGACTTCGTCGACAACTACGGGGTCGATCTGGTGGATCTGGACACACTGTTGCAGCGCTCCGACTTCGTGACGGTCCACTTACCGCTTACCCCCGAAACACAAGGTTTCATCAATCGGCAAACTCTGCAGAAGATGAAACCGGGCAGTTTTCTGATCAACACGGCTCGCGGCGGATTGATCGTTGAGGCGGACCTGGTAGAGGCCCTTCGGTCGGGCACCCTAGCGGGTGCAGGACTGGATGTGACCCAACAGGAGCCGCCTGAGCCCGACAATCCCCTGTTGACTCTGGACAATGTGATCCTCACTCCTCACGTAGCGGGAATTGACACCCAGTCCTTCCGGGACATGGGAGTGAGTTGCGCTCAGAGCATCATCGATCTTCATCGAGGCAAGTGGGTGGAAGAAGCCATCCTCAACCGCTCGCTGGGTGCCGACTGGCGCTGGTAGAGCGCCCGATAAACTTGTCGTCTTTCGCCTCGAGGCCGGAGCGGTCCGTACGGATCGTCTGGCCGCCCTTCGCGGTTGTAGACGTCATTACTGCCGAGACTCGCAGGATTTCCCGGCCGCACGTGGCGTGAAGGACCCCACCTCCATCGCCGGCCGCTTCACCCTACCCGCTCAGGGACCCTGGAAACGTCGGTCGGCTTCAACCAGGAGTCTCAGTCTTCCGTTTCTGGCTCTCCCGACCACAGCTTCCGGTAGTCCTCTCGGACGGGAGCGAACACGTCCAGAGCCCGGACTCGCCCCTCGACAGCGCTTGCCCCATGAGGGATGTTGGGTGGAACCAGATAGACGTCGCCCGGCTCCAGAATCCGCGTTTCGTCTCCGATCGTCATCGACATCCGGCCTTCCACCACAACACCTCCCTGCTCGTGAGGATGATTGTGAATGGGCACTTCTGACTGGGGGGACAGTTCCACCATGGAGAGCATCATATTCTTACCCCAGGGAGCCCGGATGTGCACCCCATCCGCGATTTCCCGGGGCTCGATCTTGGAAAGGTCATAAAAGGGCATTCTTCCTCCTGTCAGGACCTGTTGCTGCGCGCTGCAGAGTCGGTCGTGCCTGCGGCGCGATGGGGCCTCCCGCGGCACCGAGGCGTCGCCCGACCCTCTGGAGGAAGTCCTTCAGATCTCCTCGTAGTGTTGCAGCGTGTATTTGGACCCCGTCAGCGTCCTGTCGATGGTCGGCCAGGCGCGCTGGTGTTCGTCGGTCGAAACCCACCGGAGTCTCAGCCCCTCGGTTTCGAAGCTGATGATGAGTCGATATTTGTCTTCTGCCGGCTTGTCACCGCCGGGTTCGCTGCGACGTTTCAGCAGTTGGACAGCGACGAAACCCGGCTGGCGGCGGGTTGGAAGATCTGCTGATAATTGTGCACCATCTCCTCTTCCTTTCCGGGATCCACGTGCAGGTCGATGTGGAGGTGGATGGGTCGGTGTGGTGGGTTGCTCCCACTAGTCCCTTCCCAAGCAAACTGGCGCCCAGCAGTGTGAACAGATGTTGTCTTCGATCCATGGGGCCCATTGTACAGGAAGAGGGGCTGGACGGGCGCTACATCCTTGTCTTTCACGAATCGGGTCGGCTATTTTTCCTAGCGGGCGATTCCGGTTTCAGACGGCACCGTTCGGATCACGTTCGTGCTCTGAGGTCCTGTTCTGAGAAACGCTTTAGCGTCTGCTTCTTACCGGGAAGTGAAGGGAGAAACCGAGGAGGGATGATGGCTTCCGTGGACTGGATCCTGGTGGTGGTCATCAATTTGGCCATTGTGGGTTATGGCGTCGCCGCCTTTCGGGAAACTCGGGGAAGTTTCAGCTGGTACCTGGCCGGCAAGTCGCTGGTGTGGTGGGCAGTGGGACTTTCCGCTTTTTCGACGGCCGTGGACAGTGGCGACTATGTGGCCATCGCCGGTGGGGCGTACCGCTATGGGATCTCTCAGCTGGCGCAGTGGTGGCTCGGGATCGCGGTGGGTTGGTTCGTGCTCAGTTTTTTTGTGATCGTTCCGCTGTATCGGTCCGGCATGTACACCAATGCCGAATGGCTGGAGTTTCGATTCGGACCCACGGCCCGCCTGCTGGCTGTGCTGATCAACATCCAGTGCGCACCAACGTGGTGGGCAACATCCTGTTCTCCCTATTTCTGGTGTTGCACCTGATCGGAGGATTGGGGGTTGGATGGAGTTGGGTGGGCGTGGTAGTGGTGGTGGCCACGGCGGTTCTCTACGTCGTGGTGGGGGGATTGGCTTCGGATGTCATTTACCAACGCCCTGCAGGCGGTGGTAATGATGGTGGCCTCCTTCGCGCTCTGGGCAGTGGTTTGCGGTCAGCGTAGGAGGCTGGTCCGGACTGAACGAAAAACTGGCGGCGCTGGATGCATCTCTGCCTGGAACTCTGCTGCACGTGGGTGGGTACTCACCGGAGGGAGTCACGGCCTGGCTGGTGGTCTTTGGATTCATCATCTCTTTTACGGCCTACGCCGTCATCAATCAGTACGAAGCCATCCGATTTCTGGGAGCGCGATCCGAGTGGGACTTCAAGATGGGAGCCGTGCTGGCCAGTACCGTCACCGCCATCTGTCTCTGGTTCAACGTCACCATGGGTCCCTTGGCTCGGGCCGATTTTCCGGGCCTGGAGCTGGTCGATCAGGCCTATCCCTTGATGGTTTCCAAGTACCTACCCGTGGGACTGGTGGGACTGGTGGTAGCTGGTTTGGTAGCCGCCGCCTATTCCACGTTTGCCTCCATCGGGATGGGTATCTCCAGCCTCTTTGTCCGCGATGTCTACGCTCGTTTCCTGGTGCGCAGGGCTTCCGACCATCATTACACGCGAGTGGGGAAGATCTGTGTGCCTCTGATCGTGGCACTGGGTTTTCTCTACTTGCCTTTTCTGGGAGGAGGCATGGTGGCTCTGTATATGCGCCTGGTGGGTGCCATCTCCGTACCCTTGATGACGGTCATCCTGATGGGAATTTTCACTCGCGTGCACCGGGCCACCGGGACGGTTGGACTTTCGGTCGGCTTGACTTACGGGATCTCGGCGCTTCTGGCTGACTTGCACGACTGGCCTCTGCCTTCCTGGTACACCAACACATGGTGGGCCTACTTGTGGAACGTACTCTTGCCGGCTTCCACCATGTGGCTGGCGTCGGCCTGGATTACCTGGCGAGGAGGCCCCGCCGCCGCAGAGGAACTGGAGGGACTGGTCTTCCAGCTCGGTACACCTTCCCCGCTTTTGAGAGAGCGCATGGCCGGCCGCCTGCAGGCTCTCGCCGGGACCTGGCTGCAGAAAACCCTGCTCCAGGAACCGGCCAAACCGGGCTACCCGTTTGAGGTTCCAGCGGGCGGACAGTCCTGGTTTCAGAGACCGGGCTTCTGGGCGGTTCTGTATATCTTGGTGACGGCCAGCCTCCTTTTTGTGCTGCTGTGGTGAACTGGCCGGCCAGGAGAGACCCGAGGGTCCGATGGCGGAATCCGGTTCCCGATGGCAAGCCGGACCTCTTCGGGCAGAGCCCGAACCCCGCTCTGGACGCTCCCCCGGGTTTTGCTGCTATATTCAGAAATATGGCAAGATCGCAGCCCCGCGCCTCGCCAATAAAGGACATCGGCAAGAACGCACCCGGCGCACACCCCCGCCCGATTGTTGTCACCAGCGCTTGTCTTGGCTTCGACGCCTGTCGATACAATGGGAACATCATTTCGGCGCCTTTCGTGCAGCAGCTGGTCACCCACGTCGAGTTTCTCAAGGTTTGCCCGGAGGTGGAGATCGGCTTGGGGACTCCCCGGGATCCCATCCGCCTGGTGGCCTCGAATGAGGGACAGCGATTGGTGCAGCCCGCCACGGGACAGGATTTGACCCAGAAGATGGTCTCTTTCAGCAAGGCCTATCTGGATACACTGGAGGCCGTGGATGGCTTCATTCTGAAGAACCGTTCGCCCAGTTGTGCCGTCAAGGACAGCAAGATCCACTCGGGATTGAATGGGCCGGACGTGGTTGGGAAAGGGTTGGGTCTCTTTGCTCGAGCGGCGCTGGAGCGCTTTCCGCATGCCGCCGTGGAGGACGAAAGCCGGCTCACCAATGCCCGCCTGCGGGAACACTTCCTGACCAGACTCTTTGCCCAGGCCCGCTACCGGATGCTGCGCCAGGCGCCTTCCATCCGGGGATTGATGCAGTTTCAGGCGGACAACAAACTCCTGTTGATGGCATACAACCGGAAGAGGTTGCGGGAGATGGGACAGGCCGTCTCCGGGTATGAGATGAAAAATCTGGCCCCTATGCTGGAAGAGTATGGACATCATCAGGGAGTCGCCCTCGAGCGACTCCCGCGCTATACCTCCAACATCCACGTCCTTTTGCATGCATTCGGCTATTTTTCTGACCGGTTGTCGAGTCGTGACAAGGCTTTCTTTCTAAATGCCTTGGAATCCTACCGAGAGAAACGGACCTCTCTGGGCGCCGTGCTGAAGGTGATGAAAGCGTGGATCGTGCGCTTCGGCCCGGCCCATCTTGCCCGTCAGACGTACTTTGATCCCTATCCCCAAGCCCTGTATCAATCAGCGGAATGAAGGTTTCCAGGCCTTTTCGGCTGAGAACTCGCCGCCAGGAATACGATGGCGTTGATTGCGTTCGCAGCCCGTTGGGAGGGCGGGTGTTGTGGACGATCTCTTTGTTGTTCGTTGTCCCCGTGCTACGGCATCGACTCCTCATCTCTTCGCGTCTTCGCGACCTCGCCTCCCAGCCCCTGCGCAAACATCACCATATTTATGGTAGGGAGCACTAAGTCGTGGGGGGTAGCTGGAGTCGTGTTGATCCCCTGGAAGTCGTTGTCCTTGCACATACTACGTTCGTGAGGCGGAGAGTGCGGCTCGGGCGCCCTTCGGGGACTCCTCGTAGGCTCTGGAGGGCAAGAGTCCAAGGATACGGGTATTCCTGTGCACGATTCATTCGGAGCGGTTCTGGTCTAATGGTAGCAAGGCTAGCCTGGATTCTCCCGAAGCAGCTCAAGGATTGGGTCAAATGGCGGGCGGGCGCGAGCAGCGAAGAGTCGAGTTTATGCAACATGCGCCGCCATGGGTTCTCCCCCCGATGGATTGTCGACGTCGGAGCCTACAGAGGCGAGTGGACGAGAATGGCAGCCGGGATCTTTCCACAAGCCCGGCTATTGATGATCGAAGCGAATCCGGAGCGGGCGGCCCGACCGGTTGAAATGTTGGAGCGAAATTGCCGCCTGCAGTTCGTCTCGGCTCTGGTAGGGGAGAAGGAGCGCAAGGACGTGGCCTTTTACGTGGACGAGTCCGCCAGCTCGGTCCTGATCGCCGGACAGGCTAGGGAAGCGGACCTGTATCTTCCTATGACTACACTGGATCGACTCATCAAAGAGGCTGCTCTTGCGGGACCGGACTTGATCAAATTGGATGTCCAAGGCTACGAGCTGCCGGTCTTGTGCGGGGCAAGACGGGCGCTGCGGTCGGTGCAGGCAGTCATGATGGAGGTCAATCTAATCGAGGTCTATCGCGGGGCCGCCCTCTTGGACGAAATGGTCGCCTTTATGTAGAACAACGACTTCCAGGTCTACGACGCCTGCAATTTCTTCAGACGACCTCTGGATGATGCGCTATGGCAATTGGATGTCGTTTTTCTGCGACGGTCCTCGTCCCTATTGGCGAGCTGCCGCTGGAAGTAGACCCGTCACCCGAGCGGAGTGGTGAGTGGTGAATCGTGCTCCTGTAGGTAGGGACGTCTCCGATCCGGGGCGTTCTCGAGTGTGTGTGGTTACGGCTGGCCACCTGTCGACCTGCCCTCGCATGCTTAAAGCGGCCGACGCCCTGACGGCAGCCGGCTACGGCGTTCGAGTGGTCAGCACGGCTTCGGTAGATTGGGCGAGAAAGGCGGACCGTCGCCTTCACCGGAATCGGTTCTGGAAATGGCAGTGCGTGGATTACTCCCGCGACCATCTTTTCCGCTATTTCTGGTCAGGCCTGCGGCAGAAGTCGATCCTGGCAGTGACGAAAGCCGCCCGCGGAAGTTGTAGTTGGGACCTGGTTGCGCGCTCCCTGGGACGCGTGTACCCCGAGCTGGTCAGGACGGTCGCCGCCGAGCCTGCCGAATTGGTCTATGGGGGAACTTCCGGCGCGCTGGCTGCGATTGTGGATGTTGCGCGGTTGATGGGTGGTCCGTACGCTGTGGATCTGGAGGACTTCCATACCGGAGAGGGGCAGCCCCGACCCAGAGCGTAGGGCATGGATGGAGCAGATTGAGTCAAGAGCGTTGTCCGGAGCCAGTTTTGCAACGGCTGCCGGTGACGCTATGGCATCGGCCTATGCACGGAAATACTCGACGCGACCCATTACCATTCACAACACTTTTTCACTGCCTCGACAAAAGCCCTCGTTTACCGTTTCGAACGGGGCACTTCGACTCTACTGGTGCAGCCAGACCGTTGGTCCGGGCCGGGGTCTGGAAGACGCCGTACTGGCCATGGGCCAGAAGGGACTGGCCGGGGAGTTGCATCTGCGTGGGGCACCGGTCGATGGTTATCTGGATCACCTGAGACAACTGGCAGACTCAGCGGCACACCGACTGAAGATCGTCTGGCATCCGCCGACCGATCCAGATTCGATGGTGCCGGCGGCGAGAGGTCATGACATTGGTCTGGCTCTGGAACAGCCGGTCGATCAGAATAAACAGATCTGTCTTTCCAACAAGGCATTTTCACCTACATGTTGGTAGGTTTGGCCCTTGGCCCTCACCAGGACGCCTGGCCAGCAGGAGCTTGAGCAGCATCTGCGAGGCAACGCCATCGTCTACTCGCCCCGGGACACGTTGGATTTTGTCGAGCAGATCCTCCGTTGGCACCGGGACCGCGGATTACTGGTTCGGGCAAAGCAGGCTGCCTGGGAGGCCGCCAATCGCTGCTGGCATTGGGATCATCCCTTGGAAAAAAGGCGCCTCTTGCGGGCGGTGGCGCGCGTGACGGGTTGATGCGCTGGCGAGACAGTGCGGGGCTTCGGGATCTGCAATGGACGGAAAAGTAGGAAGATCGCCCTTGCGCATCGCTATGGCGGTGGACCCGAACATACCCGTGCCGCCCCGGTACTACGGCGGGATCGAGCGAATCGTAGACACGCTGGGCCGGGGGCTGACGGCCGAGGGCCACGAGGTGACGCTTTTTTCCCATCGAGCCTCGGAAGGGCCCTTCCGGCTGGTCGCATATCCTGAGATGGAGACGACGGGCAGCACTCTGTGGCGCCATATACTCCTGATAGCGTCGACCGTCCTGGCCGGGAATTACGATCTGGTCCACAGCTTCGGACGGCTGGCTTACCTACTTCCCATCCTGCCCTGTGCGATTCCCAAACTGATGAGTTATCAGAGGGGGATCATGGTTTCCAGCGTTCGATGGGGGAGACGCCTGGCAAGGGGAACTCTGCATTTCGCGGCCTGTAGCCGTCATCTGATTGACCGCTTCCCGGGCGGAAGCGATTGGCACCTTGTCTATAATGGGGTTCCCTCCGATCGGTACCGGTTTCGTCCGCAGATCGCCCGCGATGCTTCCCTGATCTTTCTGGGCCGTGTCGAGCAGATCAAGGGGCCTCATCTAGCGATTCAAGTGGCCCTGCGGACCGGTCGCAGTCTCTGGCTCGCCGGCAACGTGCCTCCAGGAGAGAAACATCGGGCTTATTTCACCAGTCACATTGAACCTCATCTGGACGGCCAGCGCATTCGCTACTTGGGGCCCGTGGATGATGCTCGCAAGGACAAGTTGTTGGGGCAAAGCTGCGCTCTGCTGATGCCCATTCTCTGGGAAGAACCGTTTGGGATCGTGATGGCCGAGGCGCTGGCCTGCGGCACTCCCGTCATCGGTCTCCATCGGGGAGCCGTTCCCGAAGTTGTTTCCCATGGGGTCAATGGATTCATGTGCTCGAAGCTCGACGATATGGTGGCGTCTGTGAACCGAATCAGCCAGATCGATCGCCACCAGTGCCGCAAGAGTATGGAGGAATCTTTTAGCGGCGAGGTGCTAGTCGATGGCTACCAAGGGGTCTATGGGAAAATGCTGGGCGCTCGACCATGACCGAGCCACCGTAGATCCCTCGGAAGACGGAAGTCAGTGACGTTGGGATGTGCACCGGAGGGACCTTGCAAGAAATGCCCGGGCGGTTGTCGGGAGGTATGTCCGGTGAAACAATGAAGGCAAAAAGGAGGGGACATGCCTGGATACAGACCCATCGGTCTGTCTGCTTGTTTACTGGGCGGCCTCCCGGTTGAAGCCAGCTGGGCAGTCCACAGTTCGGCTGGGAAACCCTCAAGAGCCATGCAGCGCAGCCCGGAGCTGGAACTGAAGTCGGTCATCCTTTTGGCCTTCGCCCACTTCACGGTGGACTTCTACACCGGCTTCGTGGCACCATTCGTCCCCGTTCTAAAGGAGCAGATGGGTTTCTCGATCACGAAGGCGGCCTTCTTGATCTCTGTCTTTTCCCTGACTTCTTCCATGGGACAGACGATCTTCGGTTTTCTTTTCGATCGGGTGAGAAACCTTGCTCCTGTCGTGCTAGGACCGTTGTGTGCGGGACTGTTCCTTAGCGCCCTGGGAGTGGCCGGGTCCTACCCTGTAGCCATCGCTCTTCTGGTGGCGGGCGGGCCTGGGAGTGGCCGCCTTCCATCCCCAGGGAGCGGCTCTGGCTGGCCTCAAGAGCGGCCGTCGCCACAGCGTCGGAGTCTCAATCTTCGTGACAGGTGGCACCGTGGGAGTGGGTACGGGCGCCCTAGCCGCGGCCTCTATCGTTGACTTCGCCGGACCCGGGGCGATCGTTTATGCGGTAGTGGTGGTCGTGCCGGCCGTACTGCTGCTGTGGCGCCAGTTGGGACGGCAAAAGGCGATTCTGGTCCACCACAGGGTGACTCGGCTCGATCGCCTGCCGCACGGAATCCTCGTGGGTCTGGCGGCTCTGGCCACCGTGAGAGCGCTGATGATTCTCGGGTATCAGGCCTTCCTTCCGCTATATTTGACCCAACTGGGCTCGTCGTTGGCGACTGTCGGCTGGACCCTATTCACCCTGAATCTTTGCGGGGGAATCGGCGGTTTCACGGGAGGGTACTGGGCCGAGCGCCTGGAAGATCGGGGGGTGTTGTATGCTTCCTTTCTGGTCCCCGTGCCACTGTTCGCCAGCTATCTTTGGGTGGGGAGTGGAATGGTTGGTTGGACCTGCCTGGCGCTGGCCAGCTATACGGTGGGCACCGGAATACCGATCGTGATCAGCCTCTCGCAAAGGAGCTTCCCGCGCCAGGTGGCCACCGTCTCCAGCGTGGTGATGGGCGTCAGTTGGGGGATCGCTGGTCTGCTGGTGACGGCCCTTGGGTGCTTGGGCTGAGCGGGTAGGCATCTATACGGTTCTGTGGTGTGTGGCGCTGGTCGGAGTGATCGGTTTCTGTCTGGCCGTTTTTCTCTTCCGCCGCCGCCGAGCCGCTCCAGAAGGTAGCCCGGCTCCGGTTTCCGGAAGCCTTTAGCCGATCTCTACGATTCGGGCCGAAAACTTGTCTCCGTCGATCAGCAGTCTGCCCGCGGTCACGGGCAGTGTGAAGCGGCGAGGACCGGCCGAGCCGGGATTGAAAAAGAGGACGCCACCTCGCCTTTGTTGCAGGGGCCGGTGGCTGTGTCCGAAGATGGCGATTTGGCAGGTTTCCAACTCGGGAAACCTCTCACGCATCTGCTCTGGTTCCCCACCGATGTGGGTTACGAAGATGCGAATCGCACCCACCTCCAGAATGCGTTGCTCGGGGAGTCTTTCCAGGAGCGGGAACCGGTCGGTGTTGCCGAAGACTGCGAAAACCGGAGCCTGGGTTTCCAGCTCGGCGAGAACCTCTTCGGGCCCGATGTCCCCGGCGTGGACGATGGAGTCGACGCCTTGCAAGGCTGCCAACAGACTCGGACGGACCAGTCCATGGGTGTCGGAAACGACGCCCATGACCTGCCGGACTCCTGGTGGATTCTGGGACACCGAATCGCGTTTCAAATGCTGGTCATCCCTCCGTCCACCGTGTGAAAGGCCCCCGTCACGTAGAGAGCGTCGTCCGAAGCCAAGAAGGCCATGTAGGCCGCCACTTCCTCCGGTAGACCGGCTCTCTGCAAGGGGATCGTATCCAGCAGTCTTTGCCGGCGTTCCGCATTCATCATTTGGTTCAGAGGGGTTTCGGTGAAACCAGGAATCACGGGCGTTGACTCGGATCCCGTCCGGAGCGTACTCATGCGCGAGCACTCGCATCAGACCATGAACCCCGGCCTTGCTGGCGCTGTAAGCGTGAAATCCTCGTGCCACTCCCAGGAGCCCGCTGGGAGATCCAGTTAGAATAATGGCACCACCCCCCGATTTCAGCATGGCCCGAATCGCATACTTGCAAGTGAGAAAGACACCCGTCAGGTTAATGGCCAGGGTATGGTTCCAAACTTCGAGATCGAGCTCATGCGTTCGGTCGTCCCGACCTCTCAGCTGGACACCTGCATTGGCGACCGCCAGATCCAGACCGTGCCAGCGGGCGACGATCTGCTGCAGCGCGTCCGAGACCTGCTCTTCGATCCGCACGTCCGCTCTCAGGACCAGCGCCTCGCCGCCCCGCTTGCGCGATGGAGGTGGCCAGGCTATTCAGCTTCTCTCCGGCGACGTCTATCAGACCGACCGCCGCCCCTTCCTGGGCGAAGCGCCGGGCTGCCGCCTCACCAATCCCGGATGCGGCACCCGTGATCACAGCCCTTTTGTTGTCCAAGCGTCCCATAGTCTCTTCTTGCTTTCCTCGATGATCCCGACCTGGGGGGATGGATTTACCCACTCACCCGATGGCTCAGGCCGGATGAATCACCTTGCCCCTCCGGGCGGATTCCTCTATGGCCAGAACGCTTCGCAGGAACTGGCGGCTCAGGCTCAGAGGTACGACGGGCTCGGCCCCATCCAACAGGCAGGCCTCCATCGCTTGCACCTCAGCCAGATACCCACTGTAGGGAGGGACCGTGATGATCTCTTTGGAGCCGTCCACAGCGGTGTAAATCAACTGTGTCTCTTGTTGCGCGAAATCGGGTGGGACGGTGGGTTCACCCAGGTAAAGACCGCCCCGGGTACCGATGATGACCAGACCTCGGTAGCGAGGAAAACGGAAACTAGAGCAGATTTGTGCCACCGCTCCGTTGCGGAATCGCAGGTGCGCCATGGTCGCCATGTCCACGCCCGTCTCCCCGATCTCCTGGGTGGCCCAAACCTCCACCGGGCAACCCATTCCGGCGAGCACGATGGCGAGACTGTTCGGGTATACGCCCAGATCCCACAGGGAGCCTCCGCCCAACTCGGGATCGAGCCGGATGTTTTCATGATCTTGCAAGGAGAATCCCATCCACCCCTGGATCACTTTCAAGCGGCCGATGCGGTCTGACTGAACCAACTCGCGAACTTTTTCCGTTTGCGGATGATGAAGGTTGGCAAAGGCCTCGAAAATGGTGACCCGGTTGGCGGCCGCCGCCGACTCGACGGCATCCATCTGCTCCAGATTCATCACCAGAGGCTTTTCGCAAAGCACGTGTTTGCCGGCTTGAGCAGCCCCCACGCTCCATTGACAGTGCAGGGAGTTGGGAAGGGGATTGTAGATGGCATCCACCTCTGGGTCGTCGAGAAGTTCCTGATAGCACCCGTAGGCCCTCGGGATTCCCTTTTCGGCGGCGTAGGCTTTCGCCTTCGCCAGGTCACGACTGGCCACGGCGATCAGCTTGCTGCGTCTGGATTGGCGTAAGGGTCCGATCAGAGCACGATTGATACCGGCCGTGGAAAGAACTCCCCAACGGATCTTGTGGGTCATGGTACTGTCGCCTCATTGTACCAACCAATCAAAGGCGCCATCAGGGGCGGCCTCCTGTCCGGAGCGCTTCGTTTCCATTCAGGCTACTCTTCGTCAAGCTGTAGCAACAGTCCTTCTCCCAGCTCCCTCATCGTCGATGGGCGGGCCCGGATCGGCGGCGGCCAGCCGCATCATCCCCACCATCCCCACCAGAGCCAGGGCTACGGAGATGGAGAAAACCCACGATCCCAGGCCCACCGGTCCGAAAAGCCAGGCCCCAATGGGGGGAGCGAGCAGTCCCCGAACGCCCGTCAGCACGACATGGAGGCTGTTGTACAGTGGAACCCGTTCGCTGGGAGCGAAGTAGAGGCTCCCGGTCGTCCAGTTGATCTGAGTGCCGCTCTGGCTGGCACCCTGCACCAGGCTTCCCAAGAGAAAGGGCCAAAGCGCCATTGCCAGGCCACCGTAGCAATACAGGCTATAGGTGAGCATCATGGAGAAGCTGAACAGTGCTCGCGCGGACATCGGACTGATGCGGTCCAGCAGTCGCCCCCAAAGTGGGGCCGAAAGAGGCTGCAGGAGAATGGGGAAGAAGGCCACCACCATGCCCATGGCCCAAGCGGGGGACTGCAATTCTTCCCGCATCACCTCGGCCACCAGTCCAAGGGACAGCAGGTTACCGAATCCGGAAGCGAAAAAAGCACTTTGATATCGGAAGAAACGGCGATCTCGACTGAAGATCATCCAGGCTCGTGTGAGGGCACGCCGCAGAGGGAGGGGCTCGCTCATGAAGGAGCGTACTCGCCGCGGTATGGGGATGCGACCGTAGAACCAGGCCGCGACGATCATCACAACCCCTACCACGGCATACAGCACGGCGTAGCGAGAGCCGTGCCGGTCGACCAGCCAGATGCCCGCCAGCGTAGCTAGGCTACCGGAAGTGACCGCAATCCCTTTGAGCCAGGCCACCGCCCGGGACCGGTGGGTGGAGGGATAAAAGATGCGATACAGGCTCATTTCGGTCAATCGAGTGGGTGCCCCGATGACATAGGCGAGGGTCACCAGTAGCAGGAACTCCGTGGCGTTGTCTACCAGAAGAATCCCTCCCAGGCTGATTCCCGCGATGATGTTGGGCCACAACACCAGCGGGCGCACCCCAACTCTACGGCGTAAAGAGGCCCAGGCGGGCGCAAGCAGACCAGCCACTCCCCAGATACAGGTGACCGCCGTGAGGTGCCACAACTCGCCGTCCAGGACGGTTTTCAGCACCACCCAGCTGAGCGGCCAGAGGGCCAGAAAAGCCCCCCGTCCGACGCTGTAAAAGCTCTCGTAGTAGAGGGCGGGACGACTCCGGTAGGGAACCGTCTTCAGATAGCGCCGTAACATCGCGAGCAACATAACCCGGCTCCGGCTTGGGCTTACCGCTTGCCTCGCTCGCGGTGAAAGACCCACCTGGATCTGGGGGCGAACTCAGCCCGGTGGAGTAGGTGGGGCGAGTCGCTTTCTCGGAACCGCGGCAAGGCCTCCAGCACGGGAAAATCCCCCACCCGGTTGTTACGACCCATGCGAGCTCCCGGAGAGATCACTGTGGTGGGATGAATTTTGTTAGTCACGACGTTGCTGCGCCTTGCCGCAACCCTCTCAGGTCGCGGGAGTCCACCAGGCCGGATTGGTTCATCCCGCCGACCGGTTCGGGAATTCAATCAGTACCTTCAATGCGCCGTCCCGTTTTTCCCGGAAGGTGTCGAAAACCTGCTGAATCTGGCTGACGGAAAAGCGGTACGTGATGAGAGGGTCCACATCGATTCGGCCTTCAGAGATCCAGCGCATGGCCAGCGGAAAGTCGCGGTCGATGTCCGGACCGATGCTGGTGTAAACGGTGATGTTTTTCGCCAGTAAGGCTCGCCAGTTGACCCCGTTGATGCGTTGAGGAGGAAGGCCGAAATAAAGAATGCGTCCACCCTTGCGGCAGAGGTCGATAAACAGGCAACGCTTGCTGTTGATGTCCGACGGCTTCCACGACTAGGTCAGCCATCCGGCCTTGGGTCTGATCCCGAAAAACGTCGACAGGATCCTCCTGCGAGGAGTTGATGCAGGTGGTTGCGCCCATTCGAGGACTGTTTTCCAGCCGGCAGCCCAGTGGATCCACGGCCACGATTTCCCTGGCTCCCAGATTGCCAAGTGCGGCGCAGAACAGCTGTCCGATTGGGCCCTGACCCAGCACCGCCACATCCAGGTCCAGCACGCCCGGAACCTTCTTCAACGCACAGATGACGGTACCCAAGGGCTGAGCCAAGGTCGCCTGCTCGTCGGTCAAGCGCGGCTGCAGAGGGACGGCCTGGAGTTCACTGGCCCGTAACCGCTCGAAGATGCCTCTTTGGTTTTCCGGGATGCACAGTACGCGGTCGCTAATTCGAAATTGCTTCCCGTTCGTCTGTGTCACCACGCCGATCATTTCGTGAAGAGAGTGCCCCAACTGGGGTGGGTGCTCCTCGTCCTGGGTATCGAAGAACAGCAGGTCGGACCCGCACAAGCTGGCTAGCTGAGGTTGAAAGAGAATGGCTCCCGGTTCATTGGGGTGGTGGTGGGCCCCGTCCAGAGTCGCTTCCGGAACCTCGATCAACTCGATTTGGCGCGGAGCGTAGATTCGCCCTGCAAACACTTTACATCCCTCGTGTCATTCTCGTGGGCACGGCCCGAGAAACCCAGCCGCAGATGTTATGCTAACGTGGTGACTCGGTCCACCGGAAGCCGCAGCGCGCGCGGCTACTGCAGCAGGGGAGATGAATCCAGGAAGCACTCCGCCACCGGCACGCTACCCGGAGATCGAGGTCCGGGGGACCCGGCTCGAGATGGGTGAGCAGATCGGCGAGGCGGCACGAGAACAGATCCATGGATTTGCAGAGATCGCTCTGGAACGGGTTAACAAGACAGTGCACGTGTCGCGGGAAAAGCTACACTTGCCGCCAAGATTAGGAGGCCTGATCCGGAAATGGTCCTTTTCAGGATGTTGGTGTCTAGGAATCGTGGGCCAGCTGCGCTCTTGCCTCCCGAGAGCTCCGCTGGCACAATCCCAATAGTCCAGGGGGAAAGCTAGCCTTGCGAAGGTGGTTTCCGAGGAGATTTCAATCGTGAATGCTTTAAGAAGACTACCAGGCAGAATCCAAGTGTTCATTCTGCTGATCGTTCTCTTGGTCGCTTTCCGGGCCGCCGACCGGGAAGGGACTGAGGCCATCGAGATCGGGCATCACAACGCTGAGCTGCTGCCCCAGGGGAAGGAAGCCGATGGGATCGTCGGGGATTTTCTGCTGCGAAACGGCAGGATTCACGCCCTCATCGCGGGCAACCTGCCGGAGCGGCGCGCCAATATGATGCATGAGAAGGAGTTCCCGATTCCGGGGGCGCTGATCGACCTGGATCTACTGGGCAGCAACAACGATCAGATCACTTCCTTCCGGCCGGGCCATCTGGGAGGAGACATCAGCTATGTGCGGGTGGTTGACGATGGAAGCGACGGAGCTGCTTCAGTGGAGGCGGTACGCACTTCCGCCAAAGGGGGAGGGCTTTTCACCCGGCACGAGTACGTCCTGCAAGAGGATTGGCAGCACATACTCGTTCGTTCTACCTACCGCAACGACTCGGATGGAACTCTGGAAATCCAACCCCGCCCGTTTTGGAAAGCGCCCATCAAATACCCCTTGTTGACCCAATTTTCCGATTTCTGGCAGATCGGAGAGATCCGGATTGGCGACAGCATCGATCCCTTCGACAAGCGAGCCTATGCCTGGACGCCGGTCGGGGAAAAGGGGCCTCTGCTGGAGACGGTCACCTTGCAGCCGGGAGCGCAGAAAGATTATGCCGTCGCGCTGACCGTTTCCGACTCTCCCCTGGCCGCCTACGGAGTGGCGGCGGCTGTCCTTGGGGCCACCGGTCGGGTGGAAGGCCAGGTCATCGATCGGGACGGTCAGGCAGCGGTTCACGCCTCCGTCTTCGTCGAGGTGGGACAGACAGAGATCCCCGCCTATCCCTCCGACGCCGGTCGCTATTCCTTTGCATTGCCCCCGGGACGGTACCAGGCCCGGCTGTTCGACCTGGGTCGAACCGAGGAACGACGCAGCTTCACGGTTGAGAAGGGGACCACCGCACCCCTCTCCTTCTCACCTTCCAGAGCCTCGGCTGTCAGCTTCCGCATCCAGGACGCAGAGGGAAGGCCGTCTCCCGCCAAGGTACAGTTTCTGGGCCTCAACACCACCCCGACGCCCTATCTGGGGACCGATTACCGGGCTCATGGTTGCGATCATCAGTACCACTCCCATGACGGAGAGTTCACCCAACAGCTGCCTCCTGGAAATTATCGGATTCGCATCACCCGCGGTCCCGAGTTTGACTTAGTAGAAAGGGACATCCAGGTGGCGCAAGGTGCACTCGTGGAGGTGGAGGCCGTGCTTAAACGAACGGTGGACACCAAAGGATGGATTAGCACGGATTATCACGCCCACTCCACGCCGAGCGGGGACAACCACTGCAACAGCTACGATCGGATCATCAACTTTGCGGCCGAACACGTGGAATTCATTCCGACCACCGAGCACAACCGGCTGTACGACTGGCAACCCCACATCGATCGTCTGGGTCTGACGGAACAGATGTCGACGGTTATCGGCATCGAGCTCACCGGTTCGGGACAGCACCTGAACGCCTTCCCGCTCCAGTACTACCCCTTGCGCCAGGATGGTGGAGCGCCGCAATGGCAATTCGATCCGCGCCTCAATGCCATCGTTCTGAGAAATCTGTTCGGAGAGGACCATCGCAAGTGGGTGCAAGTCAATCACCCTCGGGTGGGAGAGGTCTTCAATGACCGCGATGCGGATGGCGTGGCGGACGGCGGTTTTCGGGGGTTTGAGGACTTGATCGATGCTGCCGAGGTGTGGAGTACCGAAATCCTAAATCTCAACCCCACCTACGAGATGACCAGGGTCGTCAATTCCGCAGCGGCCCGGGGCGTTTCCGTGGCACCCGCCCAATCGCAGCGAACCTCCGTGGGCGAGAATCGGACCTTCGGCTGGTTGCAGCTGCTCAATCAGGGCCGCCATGTGTGGTGTGTGGCCGTGAGCGACGCCCACCGGGTGTTTGGAAGAAGCGGTGTAGGGGGTTGGAGAACCTACGTGCGAAGCTCCACGGATGATCCGGGAGAGCTTGATCCGGACGAGATCATCCGAAACTCCAGGGCTGGACAGATGATGATCACCAACGGGCCTTTCCTGAGAGTCCGGACTGCAGGCGGCGAGCCCATCGGCGCCCGCATCGTGGCGCCCGGCTCGGTGACGCTGAAAGTCCAGGTCCAGACCCCCAACTGGCTGAACATCGACCGGGTGCAGATTCTGGTCAATGGCCGCCAGCCGGACCAGTGCAACTTCACCCGCCAGAGCCATCCGGGGATGTTTCACGACGGGGTGGTCCAGTTCGAAGAAGACGTCCAGGTGAAACTGAGCCAGGATGCCCACCTGATCGTGGTGGCCACTGGAGAATCCTCAACGCTCGAGAAGGGATGGGGGCGTGCCCCGCAGGGCGGAATGCATCCGGTGGCTTTTACCAACCCGATCTACGCGGACGTAGACGGCAATGGTTTCCGGGCCAATGGAGACAATCTGGGACATCCGCTCCTGGTGGCCATGCCCGCCGATTGAGCCTCACGCCCGCATTATGCAGTGCGCTCTCTGCTGCGGCGTCGGGATCATCCACTCTGACTGCGTTGCCCGCCCCTCGGTCTCCTCGACGTAGTGCACGACTACGCCTGCGGAGATCTTGGGCGTAACGCCTTGTCAGCGTGGCGCTTCCTACGCCTCGCGACGAGACCTCATGAATAATCCAGGCTGGAAAATTCCGGTTTTTCCAACCTGATGTCGGGACGCCTTTCGTTACGAATTGATAGAATATAAATATATTCATATCCTATTTGCTGATGAGTACCACGATCCACTTGCCTGCCGGCCCTTCTTGAGTCGGTTGATCGGAGGGCTCGAGAACTGTCCATGAACCGCAATCGCTACATCATTCGGGCTCTCGAAAGAGCATTGAAGGAGGCAACGAGTTGGAGCCCTCGCTTCTTGAGTGAGCTCTCTGCTGCCGCATCCAACCGTGGGGACCGAAAGGCAGTGGAACAGATGACGCAGGCCATTCGGCAGCGCCGCACGCGCAAAGGGCCGCCTGAGTTGTGAAATACGTTCTCGACACCAATACCGTTTCCCACCTGATGCGAGGTATTCCGGTCGTGGTGCAAACGCTGACTGCGCATTCCAGAAGCGACGTACTCCTTCCACAGCCTGTTGTAGCCGAGATCGAGTACGGTTTGGCGAGGTTGCCTCGTTCCAGAAGAAAGGAAAGGTTGAGACAGCGTTTTGCGATCTTCTTAAGCGAGTTTCAGCGCGTCCCGTGGAGCGACGAGGTGAGTGCGGTTTTCGGACAGGTCAAGGCCTTGATGGAACGGCGCGGCGTTCGACTCGAAGATTTCGATGTGGCCGTTGTCGCCCACGCTGCCGCTATCGAGGCGACTCTTGTGACCGACGACCTGGAGCACATGAGTCGCATTCCAGGTTTGAGGTTGGAGAGCTGGAAGACGCCGTCGGTGCGTTGAACTGGACCCTCGCTTCCAGCACTTCTGCGCTGCGAGTGCGCATGGGAGATGCGGCCCGTGACCTTCGGGCCAGCTTTCGTGGACCCGGAGCAACTGTGGAGTTCTTTCCAGAACGGGCAATAGTCTTGCGTTCGGCGGGAACGGTTTCCCCTACGACAGCACGTCTCGTTGAGTCCCTGGGAACGGGGGCGAGGACCAGGGCAGAGAGCCGAAACGGTCCTGGCCTCGCAACAGGATGGGACGAAAACCTCGAGGTGCGGTTTCTGCCGTCAAGCCCTCGGAACGAGACGCCGTACCGGTGAATCTCACATCCGGACTGGTGTATCGAAGGGTCAGGCCACAGCGGCGCCGGCTGGACCGATTGGGACGGCTGGAATGCAGGAGCAGACCGTCGTGAAGCGAAACCTGACCCGCTTTCAAGCAGAGATCCACGGCAGCCGACTCGTCGATTAAGCCGTCTTCCACGGCCTGAGATTCTCTCAGCAGGTTATCCTCGCGATCGGATGCTAAATGGGCCAGAGTTCCCCACTTGTGGCTAAACGGCAACACCTGCATGCAGCCGTTCTCCCGGTCGACATCGTCGATGGCTAGCCAGATGGTACAGGCTCGGGGCGGATCGAGACACCAGTAATAGGTATCCTGGTGCCAGGTGACGATTTGCGCTCCCATGCCGGGGTACTTGCAGAGAAAATGGGTCGCCAGTAACACGATATCCGGGCCCATCGCGTATTCGACCCAGTCGAGCACTCTTGGATGGGAGGCCAGTTCCCAGACGGAGGCCTGGTGAAAGTGCTGATCCACGATCTTCATTTGGGTCGCGCCCTTGCCGTATCGATCCTCCAACTGCGAGAAAGCGGCGCGGTAAGTCTCCAATTCCGCTTCGGTCAATACGGGAAGATCCGTCAGGTATCCCTGCTTTTCATATAGTCGGCGCGACGGCGGGTCGCCGCTGAGAGTCATCTCTTCCCTCCAGGTTCCTCATCATTCTATAGGTGTCGCCCGGTCGGAGTCGAGGATCAGGCGTCTCAAGGTCTGGCCGGACCGCCTGGCTCCACGCGCGACGATTTCGGTATAGCGCTCGAGAAATTCTCTCAAGAGGCCTCTTTCTCTGTCGTCCAGCGCTCCGGGCGTCAGAGTGAGGTCCTCGTCAATCATCAGATGGGTGATCTATTGTCTCTCCAGAAAAGCGAGAAAATCCTGGGCAGATTGGGCCTTTTCGAGCACCTTTACGGGTCGGGAGTATTCTAAAATGAAGTCGGCTCACCAGTCCCGATCCAAGAGGTAGCCGAAGTTTCGCATGTTCACGAGGTAGAGCCGATGGCCACTCTCCAGTTGACGATTGGCCTGCTGATACAGGTCAGCGCCGATGATCCGGTTCTGTTGGTACTGGAGAGTGTCCTCCCGGCTCAGCCAAAAAGCTGTGGGATGAAGCCGGAAGGTCTCCGCCACGCCTAGGCTGGCTCTGGCCAGGACCGCTACTGCGACCAATCCGGTCAGGAGTCTCTTCCCGTGTGCTGACAGGCCAACCACCAATAGAACAATAAGCCAGGGGAGCACCGGCAGTAGAAAACGGACCTGTTGAGTCGTCAGCGTCCAGAAGCCGAGGAATCCCAAGCTAAAAAGACCAATCGCTTTGATCTCCATCGTTCTCGGGATTTTCCAGAGGAGAAAGGGGAGTAGCAAAAAGACGGGGCCGACCATCCCGTCGTAGTGACTCAGACTACCGAAGCGCGCCTTGATGAAGACCATGACGGGCGCCACCAGAATCTCCCCCAGCCCCTGCTGACCGCTGCCATGGCCGGTAAGCCAGGTTAGGAAAAGGCGGCTCCGGTCATTGTCCCAATTCAGGTGGGGGTTCAAATCGAACAAACCCAGATCGAAAGGGAAGAGCGGCCAACCCGTCAATGCCCAGTTGCGGATCAAAAAGGGCGCTGTCAGGAGCAAGACGATCGGTGGAAGGAGAATCGCTGCGGTGGGGAAGCTCTGGCGCCGAGCCCGAAGATGCTCGATGAGAATGGCCAGTAAGATCAGGAGAGAGAAGTTGGAATCCAGTGTACTTGGTGGCCGCCGCCGCGCCGGTCACTGCCGCTGCCAGGACGGCCCATTCCAGGTGGCGGGTCTGGAAGAATTGCAGCAGGGCCAGCAGAGCCAGAAAGGTATAGAAGGAAAAAATCAGATCCACGTACGCCCAGGAGGCAAGCACCATGACCGAAGGTATCGAAACAAACAGAGCCAAGTCCAGCAGCGAAAAGCCGGTGTTCACCTGGCGACGGGAGAAGGCATACAGCATCAGAGCCAACAGAAGACCAAACAGAGTGTGAAAGAGCTTGGCGGCACTGGAGCCCCCCACGGAAAGTCCGAACAGGAAGAGCATCTCACCCAGCTGAGGGAAATAGGCGTAGACATTGTCGACAAAGGTGAATTGGCCACCTTCCTTCAGGAGTTGTCTCGGGATCTCCAGGTGATAGATGAGTTCATCGATGGCGGTGGGCGGCAAGGCCACGGTGAGCAGGACCCAGATCAGATAGACGCCTGCGCCCAAGATCAGTGGCCATCCAGTCGGCCAGGCGCTCACCAACGAGGAGAGAGAGAGTTTTCCGGGTCCCCAGAGCCGTTTACGGACGCTCCAGATGGCCAGAGCGGCCAAGAGAGCAGAGATGCCTTGCAGAAGACCGGGTGTCAGCACTCCCAGACAGCTCAGGAGAAAGAAGCCATAGGAGATGAGCAACATTCCCAGGCCCGTGTCGAGCTCCATCTGAAGGGCCGCGGTGTCCCACTTCCAGCGTCCTGCCCGGCAGATCCGGCCCAGGGCGCAAGCGACCAGGCCAGTCACGCCGACTTGAACCGTGGAGAGGAGGAGCCAGCCCAAGGTGCTGCGGTTCACGCAGCGCCAGCTTAGGCCTGCACCCAAATCTGGTCAAGAGAATTGAGTCACTGAGACTGTGGCGTGTACGGCGACTCTTTGGGGGCGCTCACAGCCTCATCTCCGGAAACAGGAGTCGCCATCCCCGCAAGGTAGGCGGGAAGTGCGCCACCGCTTCGCGGACGGCCACGGAGTCATGGCGAATGCGCGCAGAGTCGCTCACTCGAAGAGCCAGAGGTTTCGAGCTGAGGCCTCCGTCACTGGCTTCCAGGTGAGACATCCACACGGCTCCTGTGATCTCGGCCTGCTCTTCCAGGATCAATTCTCCTCCGCCGAGGTGCAGGACCAGTCCCTTTACCCTCGCCCGGCCTGTCAATCGGGTCTCGCCCAAGGCCACCAGCAACCCAGAGAGATCCTGGTTCCACTCTCCGCCTTGCGGCAGGAAGACGATCCGATCGTCGGTGTAAGCCGGCAAGTGATCGAGGAAGTGCCGCCAGAACTGTAACCGAAAGAGAACCTGGTAGGCGGGGTGGGATCGATACTCAGCGGCGTCTTGAACCGAAGACGCCGCTGACGAGCCCTGAAGGCGAGCGGCCTGGGCGGGCGAGAGGGAGTCGACGAAATCTCCGTACAGCTGCGGCGACTGGAAGGCGACGATGGAGACAGCGGGCTGATCCGCGCTCCTGATGGAGAACGAGGTCCCGGCCCAGGTGAACTGGCCCGAGTTCCCCAAGACGGTGAGCGGACTGGGAGGAATGAAACTGACCTCTTGACGGAGCCGGGCTTCCACCAGGGTCACATCGTTTCGCAAATTGGGGGCGAAAGGACTCCGGATGTGACTGGGGATGACCCCGGCGGAGCGAACCAGCAGGACATGGTCCTGGTCCTGCTCCGCTGGCTCCTCGGGATTGTTGGAAAAGCGCAGGAAGAAATAGACTCCGTCTTCTGAGCGGTGTCCGGACAACAGAGGGCTGCTCCCTTGATAAAAGGGAATTCCATCATCGTTGCTGGACACGAAACGGCCCGGATCGAATTGTCGGGCAGGCTGAAGGGAAGAGGATTCCTCCACTCCGGTTGGCGATCGCCCTCATGTACACCGTTCTGGCCTACAAGTAACTGGTGGATGTCGAGCAGGGGAAGGATGGTTCGCGCATACTCCACATCGTTCTCGGCCAACACCAGGCTGTGCAGCTGGGATTCGAACCCGCTGACCAGTTTCCAGTGGTTTGCGGATTGGAGCTGTACGAGCAGCACCAGCAACAGGATCAGGATAGTCAACCCGATTGAAGTCAGCAGGGCAAAGCCATCCGATCGGCGGACAGACATTGGCAGGCTCTCGATCATCAGGGTTTCTTGGCGAACAGGTTGGTGCGGTAGTTCCATAGAAAGAATCGAGTCGAAATGGATCTCAGGTTTTCCTTTTCACGGGGAAGTAAGGTCGTCGCGTTGGACTCCAGGGTCAGCTCCGTAGAAAAGGCCGAAGGCGCGACCTGCAAGTCGGAAATGCCTTTGATCAGGGATTGAAAAAATCCTCTGCCACTGCGTAGCTGGAGCTCCTGGTTGCGTTCCTGCAACGCGGTCCGTTCAAAGCTCTGGGTCAGACTGGCGTCGGGAAAGCCGGAGGGCCCGTCGATGTCGCTGTTTATTTCAAGAAGGTTCGGACCGCTCGTCAGTCCGGACTGCAACAGCTCCTGATGGTGGTTTCCGGCCGGTGGAACCCAGCGGGAGAGCAGCAAGGTACCCAGATAGAGATTCTCGTCGCGCTCGAAGAGTGAGGCTAGATCGGCACTTCCCAACTGAACCCTTTGCCAGACAGAAAAAAAGCCCCGGTGAACAGCAGGAAGATGGCCAGAGAAACCATCAGCTCCAAAAGGGTGAATCCTCTATCTCTGGGCATGAAGGACCTTCCATTCCAAACGTCCAGAGGAGTCTCCGACGGAGGATTCGTATAGAGGTCGGCCGGGAGGCACGGTAGTGACACCGCTTCCCGTTGAGTCCATCTGCGAACAAATCTGCTGGCTTTGATTCCACATCCGAATAGTTTGATCGGAACGCGCTCTCGCCGAGGCGTACCATCGCAGCGTCAGGCAGAAGGACTGCAACAGGACCAGACTGGTGATGGTTAGGAAAGTCACCGAAATGACAACCTCCAACAGGGTGAAGCCTTGCTGGGCAGGGACTGGCCGTGCCCTCCTGATTTCCCTCACGGCACTCTTTCCCATCGGATTCTTCCAGAAGGAGCTACGATGACTAGAACCTGTCCGCTACGGTTGCCCAGCAGGAACGTCCCCGCGGGTGCTGCGCTGCCTCTGGAATAAAAGGTCAGCACCCGGCCCGGAATTGAGTCAAAGCGCACCCCTTGGGGTAGTTGCCGCCACGAGAGGAGCTCGTCTTGAGGAACCGCTAGCGTGTATCGCAGGCGATCTGACTTCACCCCGATTTGCATCGGAATCCCTTTGACCACGGCAAGGTGACGGGCCTGGGTAGCGGCGGCCAGGAACTCCAGCCGCCCGCTTTCCAGACGGTAGCGGTTGCGAACCCCATCCCAGCCTGCCCACCCCAACGTCAGCACCGAGGTGATGAGTCCGCACACCAGGGTGAGTTTGAGTAACTGAAAGCCCTTCTCATCGCGCCACCGGTCAAGCCTTGTCATCCTAATGGCTATAACGGTCGTTGGGTCGAATCTACGACAAGTTTTTTGCGGGGGTGTGGTTTCAGGACTCCACTGCGATGATGCGGACGGAGGAGCTGGGGGCCAGGCGGATGCGCACAGCCAGGGTGTTTTGTGGTTCCAAGAGCAGCTTTTCCGCCCACTCGATGATCACCACCGAGTTCCCTGCCAGGATCTCGTCCAGACCGGTTGAGTATTGGTCTCGGCGGGTGTTGAGTCGATAAAGATCGACATGGTAGATGTCTCCCAGGGGGGACGGATGTTGGTTGACCAACGTGAAGGAGGGGCTCCGCACTGCGGCCGGCTCGTAAACCCCCAGGCCCCGAGTCACTCCTCG
The DNA here is from genome assembly GCA_965205565.1 of Acidobacteriota bacterium. GTDB lineage: Bacteria > Acidobacteriota > UBA6911 > RPQK01 > CBDBID01 > CBDBID01. The sequence continues at coordinate 155,663 of CBDBID010000042.1, read as the reverse complement.
GGTCAGAACGGTCTTGCCCGAGCCCAGAGGCCCGTCCAGAAGCAGGGTGCTTGGGGAACGAATACGGCGCCCGATTTGCTCGCCGATGCGCAGCGTGTCTTCCTCTGTCCTCGATTCAAAAGTTTCCATGGCCCCAAGCTTTGTCGAGCCTTCAGTTCTCCAACCCAGACCCGCTGTCTGCTTCGTTACAGGCCTCGGTTGCGGTCTCGCGGTCATCCCTTGCGGATGGACTGCGGTTGGGATTCCAACTGATGGTAGGCCTCTCCCAAGGAGGCGATCACGTCGCTGGCAAGAAGAGTTTGTGGATGGAGGGTCTCCACAGCCAGATCGCCTGCCAAGGCGTGTAGATAAACTCCCAGGAGGGCGGCGGCGGAGATGTCCTGATGGGAGGTTTTCTTGCGGCAGGAGTAGAGGCCGACGATCGAGGTCAGCACTCCCGTCAAGACGTCACCCATGCCGGCCGTGGCCATGCCGGGGTTGCCCAGAGGACAGACGAAGACCTCTCCGGATGGCAAAGCCAGGAGAGTCCGAAACCCTTTGAGCACCAGCCACAGCCTTTGTTCTTGGGCGAATTCCCTGGCCAGTTCTACTCGGTTTTCCAGGATTTCGGGCGTGGAACGGTTGATCAGCCGCGCGAATTCACCCGGGTGAGGCGTCAAGATTAAAGGCTGGTCGTGCTCGTTGACCAGGCGGTCGGTGCTTCCCTGGAAGGCATTGAGTGCGTCGGCATCCAGCACCAAGGGAACCTGGGCCTCTCTCACCACTGCCTGAACCAGGCGAATCGTGGATTCCTGGGTAGACAGGCCAGGTCCCACACCGGCGGCGTCTTTGTCTGCCAAAAAATCCAGCAAGGGGTAGAGACTTTCGAAGGTGATCGTCCCTTCCGCCGTACAGGGCAGGCCTTGCGTCATGACTTCGGGTTGAGAGGAGGCGACCCACGACTGCACCATTTCGGGACAGTAGGCGGTGACCAGGCCCGATCCCGAGCGGAGAGCCGCCACGGCTGCCAGGGCGGCGGCACCTGTCTTGCCTCGGCTGCCGGAAATGATGGCCACGTGCCCGAAGTGACCCTTGTGATGGTGGGCGCTCCTGGGAAAAAGGCAGGAGGCGGCTTGGGACAAGGTGATGAGTTGGAGGTAAAACTCCGGCCTCTCCAGCAGATCGTCCGGAGTGCCGATTGGAACGATGCGCGTTTCTCCCAGGGCCTCCTGATCCTCATTCAAGGCGTGAGCCAGCTTGGGAGCGGTGAAGGTGACGGTTAGATCGGCCCTCATCGACAAGGGGCTCGCGGTCAGGGAATCGGGAAACATGCCGGATGGGATGTCCACGGATAATTTGAAGGCGTCGCACAGGTTGAGGTCAAGGATGACTTGACGATAGAGCCCTTCCAGAGGTCTTTGAATGCCGGTTCCGAGTAGGGCGTCCACCATGACTTGATAGACCCCGAGGGTGGGACGAATGGAGGCCCATTCCTTTTCGGAATCGACTTCCCGAATGGGTGTCCTGGTTTGCCTCAGAATCTCCAGGTTGATGTCCGAGTCTCCCTTCGTTTCTCCTCGTTTCCCCAGCAGGTAGACGTCGGGAGTCAGGTCCCTCTGGCTCAAGAGGCGCGCCAGCACGAAACCGTCCCCGCCGTTGTTTCCTTTCCCGCAAAAAATGGCGATGGGGGAGTCGGACAGATGAGGACAAGAGTCTCTCAAGGCCAGGTAAAGGTTCCAGCCGGCGTTCTCCATCAGCAAGAGACTGGGGATCCCTTTTTCCCGGCTGGTGAGTCGATCCAACTCGGACACTTGGCGGCCGGTTAAGATCTTCATCGGGTGGTCCTGGCGCTACCCCGAGGGAGGGCGAAAAAAATGAAACATCGTGACAAAATTCCCATCAAAATTTGCGACGAAGATAGCAAAGAGGAAGAGGAAAAAAAAGCTGTTTGAGGGAGCCGGATGTCACTTGACCCCTGATTTGCCCCCAGCGGGTGCGGATTGGATGGATCTCTTGCCGAGTTTGGGCGATCACAGCGATTTTGCTATAATACCCATAGATTCGGAAAGAATATGCTGGCCAGTTGGAGTTCAAAGTCACTTCGGTTTTCCTTCTCGGCTCGATCTACCCGTTCCCCACGCCACAGACCAAGAAGCCCTTTTCTCTCCCTGGGCGCATCCGGTCAGCACACCGCTTTTCGAAAAGCAAGTTTTTAGTAAGGAGAGTTCCCGATGAGAAAACCAACAATGGCAGTTCTCACTCGATTGTTTCTGCTGTGGTTGCTAGTGTTTCCATCCCCTGTCCTGGCACGAAAGCACGAGGACGTGGAGAAAATCGGCAACCGCAAAATCAACGGTCGAGTTGCCGGAATCTTCCCCAATTTCGTGTCGCTTGAAAAGGAGATCCAGATGGGGGCCCAGTATGCCCAGTTCTTCGAGCAGACGGCGCGACTGGTGGAAGACCCAGTGGTCAACGAATACGTCGATCGAGTGGGACAGGACCTCGTCAAGAATTCCGACGCCAAGGTTCCTTTTGTGATTCGTGTGGTGGACAGTGATGAAGTCAACGCCTTCGCTCTTCCGGGCGGGTACTTCTACGTCAACAAGGGACTGATCCTGGAGGCGGAGAATGAGGCCGAATTAGCGGGGGTGATGGCCCATGAGATCGCCCATGTGGCGGCTCGCCATGCCACCGAGAGGATGACCAAGTCCCGACTGTTGCAATTTGCCGCACTTCCGGCCTTGTTCATGGGCGGATATCTGACCCAGATGTTGCTCTACAACGGTCTGGGAATGGGCATCTCGCTGGCGGTTCTGGGAATCACTCGTAAATCGGAGGCCGAAGCCGACCAATTGGGCACTCAGTATTTGTGGAACACGGGCTACGATCCCAACGGTTTCATCACCTTTTTCGAGAAGTTGCAGGCCAAGGAAAAAAACAAACCGGGAGCTTTCGCCAGTTTCTGGCGGACCCATCCCGCCGTCGACAGTCGGATCACTGATGTGCAGATGGAGATCGGTTTTCTGCCGGGAAAGGATGAGTACCAGGTCACTGGTTCGGAATTTGAGCGGGTGAAAACCCGTCTCATCGAGATCGACAACCAGCTCATGGCATCGGCCGGCTCGAGCGCCAAGGGCGGACGCAAGAGACCGACGCTGAAGCGAAAGACCAATACCGATCGCACGGAGCGGGAGAAACCGACCCTGAAAAAGGACCGTCCGACCTTGAAGAGGCCTGAAGACAATACCTGATCCCGGGGTCCGGGACCCTTTTCTTTGAGACAACGGGAGGGCCTGAGCCCAGGGCCTCCCCGTACCTTTCACCTTCCGCTCCTCGCCTGAAACACGCCCCAGCCTGCCTCGTACTCCAACTGGGTGCCATTTCACGGTCGAATCGTAAATGCCTCCATCCAGGTGTGGGCTGTGGTTCGTTGTGGCAACTCGGGCACCTGGGTCTTTACAATTGGAGCCAGAACAGGACCCGCAGCCGCCCACCCGGGAGGCGGAGGCCGCCTCTACGGCAATCGAAGACGGAGGTGGTGGCGGTCCTGGTAAATGAGTCGGCGCCGCAGGACGGGTTGGCGGCAAGTTGCGGGAGATCTACGATGAGTATTCACCACGCTTTGACCTCGAGTGCGGTCTGGTTGGTGTGCACGACGTCTCTGCTGGCGTCGGTCCAGGATCAGGCGGGTGGCACCGAGTCTTATGTCGACCGCGTCAAGAGAGAAGGAGCTTATCTCGAGTTGAGTCTCAAAGATGCCATTCGATTGGCCCTTCTGAACAATCTAGAGATCCAGATCGAAAACTACAACGAGGAATTGAACCGGGAGTTGATCTTGGGAACCAAGGGTTTTTACGACCCGTTGCTCATCTTGGAGGTGGGATGGGACTCTCGGAGAAACCCCACTTCGAGCATCTTGGATGCGGGGCGTGGCGTCTCCATCAATACCTTCCAAAGTGTGGGCTTCAGCTCCATCTTGCAACAGAACGTGCAGAGCGGGGGACAATTCCGCCTGAGTTTCGACAATAACCGCAGCACCACCAACAGCCTGTTCCGCTTCATGAACCCAAGTTTCGGTTCCAACTTCGATCTTTCCTTCACCCAACCCCTCTGGCGAGGTTTTCTGAAGACCCAGACCGAGAGGCAGCTCAAACTCCACAACCTGGATCATCGAATCAGTGACAGCCAATTCAAGCAGAAGGTTTCCGAGATCATTCAGCAGGTGGAGAATCAGTTCTGGGAACTGGTCTTCGCGGTGGAAAACCATGAGACGCGGCGTCAGTCCATGGAGCTGGCCGCCTTGCAGTGCCGCAACAACGAGAGGCGAGTCCAGGTTGGAGTTCTGGCACCCATCGAGATCACCTCCTCTCAGGCCGAGGTGGCCACGCGGGAACAGGAGATGATCCAGGGCGAGGTCCAGATCATCAACGCCCAGAACGGGCTGAAGCGGCTGCTGGCCGCCGATAACCAATCCAGTCTCTGGAACCTCACGCTGTTACCCACGGATCGACCCCAGATGCAGCCCATCGGGATTACGCTGCCGGACGCCATTTCCATGGCACTGGAGCGAAGACCGGAACTGGAGCAGATCCAGCTGGAATTGGAGAAGGTGGGCGTGGACCGCGATTACTATAGGAAGGAAACCAAGCCGCAGGTCAATCTGGTGGCAAACTTGGCCTCCACGGGAAGGGCCGGTCAGATCTTCCAGGATATACTGGCCGATACGGACGGGGACGGTGTCCCGGATACGCGGGTGGGTCGGTCCTCGGATCTGAGCAATCCATTCTTCGGAGGCTTAGGCAGTGCCTGGAGTCAGGTCTTCGGTTACGATTACATCAATTATGGTGTTGCCCTGAACCTTCAGGTCCCCCTGCGAAACCGGACCGATGAAGCTCAGCTGGCACAGGTGGGCATCAACGAGCGGCGATATTTCAGCCGGCTGAAGAATCAGCAACAGCTGATTCTTGTCGAAGTGCGCAACTCCTTCGAAGAGATCGCGATTCAAGGCAAGAGATTGGACGCTACCCGGGTGGCGAGACGCCTTTCCGAGGAGCAATTGCAAGGCGAGAACAAACGTTTCGAAGCCGGCCTGTCCACCAATTTCGAGCTGCTTCGTTACCAGCGAGACCTGGCTCAGGCGCAGGTTCAAGAACTCCGAGCTCTGGTGGACTATCAGCTGGCCGTAACCGCTCTTCAGAAGGCCATGTACACGATTGTCGACGAGCGAGACCTGGTGGTGGCTCGCCGCAATGGTGAGGCTCCCTGATCCGTTCCCTCGGATTTCCGGAACGAGATTGAGGCAATGATCAACTGGTCGGTCCAGCCAGGCCCCGCTACAATAGGCCCTCCGTGGTTGAAGAGTACGTCTTGGTCGGATGTCTGGGGCTGGCTCTGGGCAGTTTCCTGAACGTCTGTATTTTTCGGGTCCCCAAGCGAAAGTCGGTTCTTTGGCCGCGCTCCTTTTGTCCCCACTGTCGCCGGCCTCTGCGGGTCTGGGAAAACATCCCGGTTCTGAGCTTCCTGTGGTTGAGAGGGCACTGCCGCCAATGCAGGCACCCCATCGGTTGGGTGCATCCCACGGTGGAAGTCAGCACGGCGGTTTTGATGCTGGTGCTGTTCGACAGGTTCGGTCTGCAGCCGGCGCTGTTCGTCAACGCTCTGTTTTTCAGTCTGCTCGTCGTGCTCGTTTTCATCGACCTTTTCGAGAGGTTGCTTCCCGACGTAATCACGCTGAGCGGAACCGGGGCGGGGTTCTTGTTATCCTCCTTCCAAACCGCTTCATTCTTTCAGGACGATTCTTTTCTCAGTCGCTTCGAACCATTCTGGATCCCATTCGCAGGCTCCCTGTTGGGGATTGTAGCCGGGGGCGGCATTCTGTGGCTGGTCGCCATCTTGTATCTGAGAATTCGAAAGATCGAAGGTCTAGGATTTGGTGACATAAAAATGATGGCTCTGGTGGGCGCCTTCCTGGGATGGCGCTACGCCTGGCTGACCATCCTGATGGGGTCTCTCCTAGGGGTCGTACTGGGGTCCCTCTATATGCTCCTGTCCGGCCGGGGCCGGCGCTACGAATTGCCTTTTGGCACTTTTCTGGGCATCGCCGCCCTGGGTGTGACCTTGTGGGGTCCTGAGCTTCTGGACTGGTACTTCTCCTTCCTCGAAAAGAGTTTGTAGATTCTTTCCAATCGACGTTCTAGCTCTTGTAGAAACCTTTTCAAGGAAGGAGGAGAGAAGCGATGAGGAAACCATGCATCACCTGGGGTTTGGTCTTGGGTCTGCTTCTGCTGAGCTCACCGGCTGGGTACGGAGAAGGGGCTCAGAAGGTGAACCTGAATACGGCCAACGCCGAGCAGCTCGACCGTCTTCCCGGCGTGGGACCTGCCACTGCGGAGCGCATCCTGAACTACCGGGACAAGAACGGTCCTTTCAAGCGGGGCGAAGACCTGATGAATGTGCGCGGCATTGGCGAGAAGAAGTTCCTGAAGCTGAGGGACCACGTCACCGTCGGCACGAAGGCGCCGCCGCAGACTCCGAAAGGCAGGCCCTAGGTCCTGTCCAACACCAGCACTGGCCACTGGCAAGTATGCCGGAAATCCTGTAGATTGCGGGGAGGCAGAACTCGTTGGTGGCCAGGGCTATTTTTACCTTGACCAGGCAGCGGGAAGCGGGGAACGGTGCCGACGCTGGCCACCCCTGTAGCAATGCCGTCACTCTTCGGAAAAGAGGGCAGGCCATCAGCCGCTGACCGATGAACGCCCAGTGTTTGGATTACCGGAATCTCCCCGGCCAGAGCCCTTTTTTCCTGAAGTTCCTCTACAACTATGAAGAGGTGGCTCCCTGGTATCAACCGGTCCATCTGAGTATGGATCGGCTGAAGGAGAGGGCCGATTGGGTGCAAGCGTCGCCGCCGCCCTATCCGCGTGACCGCCTGGTGTCGCTCTTGGACAGGATGAATCCGGGGGCGGCAGGTCGCGCGCGCAGCCATTTCAAAACGTTGCTGAGGCCGGAAGCGGTGGCGGTCGTGACCGGCCAGCAGCTGGGTCTTTTCGGAGGTCCAGCGCTGTCTGTTTACAAAGCGGCCACCGCGGTCCGTCTGGCCCAGTTACTGGAGGCTGAAGGCTACCCTGCCGTACCGATTTTTTGGATGCCCTCCGATGATTCCGATTTTATGGAGGTGCGATCCACGTTCTTCTTCAGCTCTCGGGGAGGTCTGTCTCACGTCCACTACCCCAGCTCGAACCGGAACACGGAGCGGATGGTGGGGACCATCCCTCTGGAGGCGGTTCAGGACTGCTTTCAGGTCTTGATCGAGGCTGGAGTGCAAGGGGAATTCAGCGAATGGATGGTGGGTTTGTTACGAGACACCTACAGGCCAGAGCGAACCTTTCGAGAAGCCTTCCAGGCATGGATGTCGCGACTGTTTGAGGATTGGGGTCTCCTCTTTTTCGATCCTCTGCAAGATGGCTACAAGGGTGGCCTAACTTCCGTCTTCTCCGGGGCCATCCGAAAACGGCGGGAGATGATCGAGAGGCTGGCTCGCCGCGCCGAAGAGATTCGCAACAAGATCCTCTCCGTACAGGTCCAGACGGAAGACAGCGAGACGTTTCTTTTCTGGATCGATAAGAATCGACGTTTCAAGCTGGAATGCGTCGGAGAGCGGTATCGGACCAAAGGCTCCCATTCGGATGAATTCAGTCCCCGGGAACTTGTGGATGAGTTGCGGAAGAATCCTCAGAAGGTTTCTTCGAACGTTCTGCTGAGGCCCATCTTGCAGGACCATCTGCTTCCCACGGTAGTCTACGTAGGTGGACCTTCCGAGATCGCCTATTTTTCTCAAGTTGAGGCCATCAGTAGCATTTGGGACCGAGGAATCGCCGTTTTCCCCAGAGCCGGCATTACGGTTGTCGATCGCAAGGCCCAGCGCTGGCTAAAGCAGTATGGATTGGGGGTGGAGGATTTTTTCTCCCTCTCCCGTCCGGAGATGCTTGACAAAATCCTCCGCCGGGTCGGTACGACTGAGATTCTGGAGAAGTTTGATCGAGTCGGCCGCGAGTTCAAGGGACAGTTGGAATCGTTGGATCTGGCTGTGCGAGGGGCAGATCCCTCAGTCTCTCAGATGTTGGGTGTGGCGGAGCGGAAGATTTCCTATCAACTGGGAAAGGTCCGGAATCGATTCTTGATCAACTCCTCCGAGGGCGAAGTGCATCTCACCCGGCATTTGGATTACCTGGCGAATCACCTGTATCCGGAGGGCCGACTCCAGGAGCGGCGCATCAATTTCAATCAGTTTCTGAGTCTGGAAGGGAAAGCGTTCGTGACCCGGCTGGTGGACAGCATCCAACCCTTCTGCATGGCCCACCAAGTTCTGTATGTGTAGGCAGGTCGACGTTCTGGCCGTTGGCGCCCACCCGGATGACATCGAGCTGGGGTGCGGAGGCACCCTGCTGAAACTCCGTTCTCTGGGTTACCGCATTGGGGCAGCCGATTTGACCCGGGGCGAATTGGGAACGCGAGGAACGCCAGAAATTCGAGAAAAGGAGGCGGCTCGAGCGAGTCGTCACCTGGGCCTGGAGTTTCGCGCCAATCTGCTGCTGGAAGACGGCCACGTGAGTGTTGATCGGGAAAGCAGGCTGCGTGTGATCCGGCTGCTGAGGGCCGCCCGCCCCGGGCTGGTGATCACGCACAGTCAGGCGGGCCATCCGGACCACCGGCAAGCGGCGCTGCTGGTGCAGCAGTCGGTCTACCTTTCGGGTCTGGCTTGCATAGAAACGAGCCATAGGAGGCACCGACCAGCGACCATCGCTTACTGGACGGTTTTTGACCACCCGGAGAATCCCCAGGTGGTGGTCGACGTCTCTGAGTTTTTCGAGCAAAAGGAAGAGGCCCTCAAGGCGTTTACTTCTCAGCTGCATGCACCTGGCTCAGAGGAGCCTGAAACGTACTTGAGTCGTCCAGATTTCTTGGATCAGATTCGGCGTTTCCACGGTCACCTGGGCAACCTGGCCGGCTGTGGTTTTGGTGAGGGATTCCTTCTATCCCGCCTCCCTCGCGTCGATGACTTGACCCAATGCTGAGGCGGCCCGTTTGCCCGTTCGGTGCTCCGGAACATCGTACAAGTACCGGCCGAAGGTTGGGGTAGGGGATCCAGGGCGCAGCAACCTGGACATTTATCAGGAGTTTGGTTTATAGATAGAGATACTCTCATGTTCCGCGGGCAGGTTCGTCACTATGCCAATCTTCTGCTGGGGGCGGACGTTATGGTGACGATTCCCAGCTTGTATGTGGCCTATTGCTCTCGGACCTATCTGCTGCTTCTCGGAGGGGGTGACTGGAGTCGCTTTTTCAATCTAGAGCTGCTGCCTTTCCGGGATTACCTGCTGTATCTGCTGATTTTCCTGCCCGTCTGGTCGACGCTTCTGGTCCTCACCCAGCGTTATTCTCGGTTGCTTCGAATTCCCCTCGGAAAACAGTTCATGCAAGTCGTGCTCCTGCTGATTGCATCCGGTTTTCTAATGGGCTTTTTGTCCTACAGTTTCAAGCTGGTGATCAGTCGGCCTGTCCTGTTCGGTTCCCTGGTGGTTGCAGGAGTACTGCTGGGATTGAATCGGGTCGTGTTGCGTTCCATCCTGCGGAGCCGTAATCTCAACGAGCACAATCAGATCAAGATGCTGGTGGTGGGAACCGACGACCGTGCCCATCGGGTCGGTGAACTGCTGGAATCCTACAAGATGTGGGGTTACGACGTGGTGGGCTACTTGAGTGCGGGCGCCAAACCCGGCGACTTGAACCCCAGCCGACGGGAGGGGCTCTTGGGCGGACTCGAGGACCTGCCCAGGCTGCTTCATGAGGAGGGGGTCGTCATTGATGAGATTCTCTTCGTCGGTTTGCGCCAGAAGGATCTGGACCGTTTTCAGGAGATCATCCAGCTCTGTCAAGATTTGGGCATTCGCACGCGTCTGGCCGTCGACTTTTTCCCCAGATCTACGGCCCGGGTTTCTCTAGAGTTCCTGGAAAGCCTTCCTTTGCTTACCTTTTCCACGGTTCCGGATCACAGCTTTGAGCTGATTGCTAAAAGAGTGATCGATTTTGTTCTGGCCGCCGTTGTGCTGATCGTCTTGTCGCCGCTCCTGATCCTGACTGCTGTTCTGGTCAAGTTCACCTCTGCGGGTCCGGCCCTGTACCGTCAGGTGCGCTACGGTCTTTACGGAAGGAAGTTCGAGCTGGTCAAGTTCCGCACGATGGTGGACGGGGCCGAGGACCGGCTCTGGGAGATCCAGCACCTCAATGAGATGGACGGGCCCGTGTTCAAGATGCGTGACGATCCCCGGGTGACTCTTTTGGGTCGTTCCCTGCGCAAGTTGAGCATCGATGAGCTGCCTCAGCTGTGGAATGTTATCAAGGGCGAAATGAGTCTGGTCGGGCCCAGGGCGCCTCTGGTGGAGGAGGTTCGCAACTATTCCACCAAACAGAGGCGCCGTCTGAGTGTAAAGCCTGGGATCACCTGCCTATGGCAGATATCCGGCCGCAATGAAATCGATTTTGAGCGTTGGATGGATTTGGATCTGCAGTATATCGACCATTGGTCGTTGTGGTTGGACCTTCGAATTCTGGCACAGACCATTCCCGCGGTGTTTACGGGGCGAGGCGCTCGCTGAAGAGGGTGGGTGTCGGGAGTTTGATTGAGGACAGTTTTTAAGGCGATGGATTTGAATATGGGGCCCACTCATGATTCTATTGGGTGAGACGGGAAAGGAGTTGTCAAAAAGAAAGGAGTTTGACGCATGAAGGAAAAGAAGAAGGAAACGCCGGATCTGAGTCGCCGGGATTTCAGCCGTCTGACAGTGGCGGCTTTTAGCGGAGCTGTCACGGGTTCCCTCCTATTTGGGAAGGCCTCAGCCTTCGCAGCGGAAAGTCAGTTGCTGAAAGAACCCCATGTGTGCTGCGGCCTGAATACCTGCAAGGGTAAGGGAGCGGGCGGAAAGAACGAATGTGCCGGTGTGGGTGGCTGTGCGACCGCAGAGCACCACTCCTGCAACGGTCAAAACGCGTGCGCCGGCTCGGGCGGTTGTGGAGCGACGCCCGGTGAGAATGCCTGCAATGGACAGGGAAAGTGTGCGGTGCCGCTGTCGCAAAAGGCCTGGAAGAAGGCCCGAGCCAACTTCGAAGCGGCCATGAAAGAGGCAGGTAGGAAGTTCGGTCCCGCTCCTGCGGGATGTCCGACGTAGCGGACCGATCTTTTCGCCCATCCTGTTGTGAAATCCAAGAGGTTCGGCTACCCCCATCTCGGTTTTGGCGTCGGTCTGAGGACGGTCCATTTCCAGCATATCCTCCAGGACCACCCGGAGGTGGATTGGTTCGAGATCATCAGCGAGAATTTTATGGACTCTCAGGGGCGCCCGCGCTACGTTCTGGCGCAGGTGGCCGAACGCTACCCCGTCGTCATGCACGGAGTGTCGATGTCCATCGGATCCACCGATCCTCTGGATTTCACCTATTTGAAAAAACTCAAGGGTCTGGCCCAGGAGGTGAAGGCCCAGTGGATTTCCGACCATCTCTGTTGGACGGGAGTGGCGGGTCGCAACACCCACGACTTGTTGCCGATCCCATTCAACGAGAGGTCTTTGAAGCACGTGGTTGAGCGGGTGCGCATCGTGCAGGATTTCCTGGAGCGGCCCCTGGTTCTGGAAAATCCGAGTTCCTACGTCACCTTCCGCGATTCCACCATGGAGGAATGGGAGTTTATTTCCGCACTGGCGGAAGAGGCGGATTGCGGGCTGTTGGTGGACGTTAACAACGTCTTTGTGTCCAGCTTCAACCATGATTTGAATCCCGTGGAATTCTTGTCCTCCCTACCCCACCAAAGAATCGTCCAATTCCATCTGGCCGGCCACAGCAACTACGTCACCCATCTGATCGATACCCACGATCATCACGTGGTGGACCAGGTATGGTCCCTGTATCGTTTGATCCATGATCTAACCGGGGGAGTCTCGACCCTGCTCGAGTGGGATGCCCGAATCCCTCCATTCGAAGTGGTGCATGAGGAAGTGTTGAAGGCCAAGCGGCAACTGGATCCGGCACAGGAAGGGGCAGACACGGATGGGACCCTTTCCGAGGTTGCTGAGAGAGACTGGTCAGGCGACGCCTCACGCCCTCGAGACGATGTCTTCCGGGTGCCGCATCCGCTTCACCACGTGATTCCCGAGGTGGAATAATCCGATGTCCACGCTCCCCAGTGGGTCCCCAAGCAAGGCTAAGTCCCCGCCATCCCTTGACGTCGTCTAGAAGAAACGAGAAACAGGTCAGTGTGTGACCTTGCTGCGCTGGTTCTTGTATTGAAGCTCGTAAAGCCGGTAGTAGATCCCCCTCTGTCGAAGCAGTTGCTGATGAGACCCCTCCTCTTCGATGCGGCCTTTGTGCATGACTACGATCCGGTCGCAGTTCTGGATGGTCGACAGCCGGTGGGCAATGATCAAAGCGGTGCGCTCGCGCATCAGGCGCTTCAGGGCATCTTGAATGAGGATCTCCGTTTCGGTGTCTACGGAGGAAGTGGCTTCATCCAGGACCAGTATCCTGGGGTTGTGAGCCAAAGCGCGAGCGAAGGAGAGCAGCTGGCGCTGACCCGCAGACAGGGAGGCGCCTCTCTCGGCGACGGGAGTGGTGTAGCCGGCTGCCAGACGCTCAACAAACCGATGGGCGTGGACCTGCATCGAGGCTCTCACGGCCTGCTCCCGGCTGATGGGTCTGGCCCAAAGGCGGATGTTGTCTTCGACGGTTCCGCTAAAGAGGAAGACATCTTGAAGAACCACGGCAATCGATTCCCGCAGTACCCGAGGGTCGAGCTGTGAGATCTCGATATCGTCGATCGCGACTTCCCCTCGCTGGGCTTCATAGAACCGGCATAGAAGATTGATCAAGCTGGTCTTCCCAGCTCCGGTGGCGCCGACAATCGCGACTTTCTCGCCCGCCTGAATCCGCAGGTTGATGTCTTTCAAGACCGTGGTGTCTTGGTAGGCAAAGAAGACCCCTCGAAACTCAATGTCGCCTCGGATCTGGGCGGGGGATACCGGAGTCGCCGGCGCCAGGATGGCGGGGCGGGTGTCTAACAGTCGGAAAATCCGCTCCGAGCTAGCCATGGCGCTCTGGAAGATATTGTACTTCTCACTGAGATCGCTGATCGGTTTGAAAAACCGCTCCGAGTACTGAATGAAGGCCACCAGGGCTCCGAGGGTAACCGTCCCCTGCAGGATTTGCAGTCCGCCGTACCAAAGGATCAAGGCGATGGCCACGGCCCCGATCAGTTTCACGATCGGATAGAAAACGGCGTAATAGAAGATGGAGTCGAGGTTGGCCTGAAGATAAGTCCGGTTCCTCTCGTCGAATTGACGGAACTTCCTCTTTTCCTGAACGAAGATCTGGGCCACCGACATGCCCGTGATGTTTTCTTGCAGAAAAGCGTTGATATGAGCGATGCAGGTGCGCACCCTGCGATAGGAGTCACGTACCCTCAGCTTGAATACCGAGGTGGCGAAAAACAGAAGCGGAATGACGGAAAAGCTGACCAGAGCCAATGGCCAATTGAGCCAAAGCATCATGACCACGATTCCAAACAGCAAAAAAATGTCCCCGAAAATGCTGACGACTCCCGCCGTGAAGAGCTCGTTGAGAGCGTCCACGTCGGTCGTCATTCGGGTAATGATTCTTCCCACTGGATTTTTGTCGAAGTAGCCGACGTGCAGTTTCTGGACATGGGAGAAGATCTGGATGCGGAGGTCGTACATGATTTTCTGCCCGGTCCAGTTCATCAGATAGGTCTGTGCGAAGGAAAAGAAGAACTGGCCGGTGAGCACCAGCAGAAACAGCAGAGCGATTCGATTCAAACCCTGGTAGTTGCCCTCAGGGATATAGTGGTCCAGAGCCACTTTTGTGAGGTAAGGGCCCACCAGTTGCAGGGTGGAAATGATCAGCAGAAGGAAGACGGAGGCAACGACGGACCACAGATAAGGGCGCAAGTATCGGGAAAGCCGCCTCGCCAGGCGGCGGTCGTAGGCTTTTCCGAGTACTTCTTCTTCCAGCTGCTGATCGGTCATTCGACGCCCAGTTCCTCTTTCAGAAGCTGCTTCCGGTAGAGTTCCGCGTACAGACCGTCAGCCTGCAACAGTTGCCGATGGTTTCCACGCTCGACGACTTCTCCGTCTTTCAGCACCAGGATCTGGTCGGCCGTTTGAACGGTTGAAATGCGGTGAGAGATCAGGATGGCCGTCCGCCCGGATATTTTGCGCGAGAGCTGCTTCAGGATGCGTTCTTCCGTGTAAGTGTCGACGCTGGAGAGCGCGTCGTCCAGGATCAGGATGGTGGGATCCACTAGCAGCGCGCGGCTGATCGCGATCCGCTGCTTTTGACCTCCTGATAGGGTGATGCCACGCTCCCCGACGAAGGTTTCCAGTTGGAGAGGAAAGTCCTGGATGTCGGACCATACGTCGCTGATCTTGGCGACCTCCTGGATCGCCTCCAGGGAGGCGCTAGGTTTTCCAAAGGTGATGTTTCCTCGGATGGTCTCCGAGAACAAAAAAGTGTCCTGTGGCACGTAGCCGATGCTCTTGCGCAAGGTGGCCAGGGAGATTTGGTTGAGGTCGATGCCGTCCATGAAGATTCGACCTGGCTCGACTGGGTAAAGCCGGCACAGCAGATTGGCTAGAGTCGATTTCCCACTGCCCGTGCTTCCAACGATGGCCAGGGTCTCCCCTGCCTGGACCTGGAAACTGACATTCTTCAGGACCAGCTCGCCATTGTAGGAGAAATTCAGATCCCGGACCTCGACGTTTCCTCTCGGTCGGGAGGGTGCCAGGGGCTGCGTGTCCGTGATCTCGGGTTGGTTTTCGAGGATGCGGTTGATGCGCCTCATGGAGGCGGAGCCGCGCTCGAAGACGTTGATGACCCAACCCAAGGCAATGGTGGGCCAGGTCAACATTGCCAGATAAGCCAGGAATGCCACGAAGTCCCCGGGACTGATGATCCCTTGGCTGACCTGTCGGCCTCCGAACCAGAGTAGACCCACGGAGGAAAGTCCCAAGAGAAAAGTGAGGAACGGCAAGTAGACTGCCGAGACTCTGACCAGGGAGAGGCTGCGACGAATGTACTCGTCATTGGCGTGGCGGAACAGATCGGTACAGGCGTCACCCTGCCCATAGGCCTTCACGACTCGAATGCCGGATACGTTTTCCTGAACCAAGGTGGTGAGAACGGAAAACTGTTCTTGAATCTTCTCGAATCGCTGGTGGATCTGCCTTCCAAAGTGCTTGACGCTATAAGAGACCCCTACCAGTGGGATCAGGGTCAGTAGAGCCAGTTGAAGATCGATGGTGACCAGCATCCCGATCACCAGCACGGTGGTGAAGAAGGTGTTCACCGAGTACATAATGCCGGGACCCAGGATCATCCGTACCGCCGCCAGGTCATTGGTGGCTCGGGACATCAAATCACCGGTGGGGTTTTTCTGGTAGAAGCTGGGGGAGAGTGACTGAAGATGAGCGAAGAGATCGTTGCGTAGATCGTATTCGACGAGCCGGGACAAACCGATCAGAATGCGCCGCATGGCGTAGCGAAAAGTGCCTTCGACCAGGCTAACGGAGACGATCAAAGCGGCGTACGAGAACAGGATCTCCGAGCGCAGATCCTGGTTCAGATGGTCCACGGCCCGACCCAGCACAAAAGGCAGGACGGCCGCTGCAACGTTGGTCAAAAGAACCATGGGGATGCCGGCGAACAGGCGTCTTCGACGCTTCTTCAGGTAAGGGAGGAGCGTGGCCAGGTTCCTGTTGCGCCGATCCAGGGGTATCGCGCTCGCAACAAACATCATCGTATTGATGGAAGTGAGCACTTAGCGAGCATCGAACCCTTTAAAATAACGAACGCTGGTGCCTTCACTGGTGAGGAATTCAACCTGGTAGCCGTGCAGGAGAGGGGAATCCTGACGGTATCGTATGCGGAAGGTTCCAGCGGTGCCCGGCGGCAGCAGTCTCGGTTTTACGGGTTGTACGACCTTAGCACTGGGGCTCTGCTCATCGCTCCAAACGGTAATCACAACACCCAGATCCTGGATGACTTGGGAAGTCTGGTTCCAGACCTCTCCCCGCAGTGAGAAGCCTCGGTCAGAGCGATCGTGGTTCAAGGACGTGAGCCGTAGAGGGATGACCTTCCAGGAGTGCCCGGTGGCCAGGTTTGGGAAGTAGGTAACGGGAGTGAAAAGAACGACTATGAAGCTGACGGCCGAAACGGCTAGTGCCAGCACCAATGTGCGAATGATGGGGCCAGATCCAAAGGCCGGGCCGTGGGCTAGAGGGGATTGGACGGATTCGGCTGCCTCGACTTGATGGGACCCTTCCATTTTTTCGAAATAGTAATGGGCCAGGCCTTTGCGGACGCGGCGAACACTGGTGTAAACAAAAATCAGTGAGGCGGCGAGTGAGAACAGGAACCCCCCCAGCGCGACGGTGAGGGCTTGGTCGAAAATCTTTGGCAGTTCCGGATTCATAGGGATCTTCTAGGCCTATATTTTCGGATTCAGAACCCTGGATGCTGGTGGTTCGGGAACGAGGGAATCGGGCCGGATGCAGTTACTAGTTGCTCCTCCCGGGACCCACGACGGGGGGTCTTTTCCCTTCCAGGTCCGGAGAAAAAGAGGGGGCTTGTTCCCAGAAACGCCTCTTGCGTCCCTCCAGAGTGAAGCTCTGGCCGAACAGGGATTGTCCGAAGGCACTGAGCAGCTCCTGTTCGAGCTCTCCGTTGGTAACGATCTCGACCCACTCCTGGGAACCGAAGTAGTCCCTCTTCAACGCTTTGATGTGGGCGTTGACCGTGACTACCGTCTCTTTTTCCTTGATCAACTCCATGAGGATCTCGTACTGGTACTGGACGCGGACCCACTCTCCATCCGTGATTTCCGGTTTGTCTCCGATCTTGGCGATGTGGCTGGCGGTGAGCGGACCAGAGTTGTACTCCTGGTACTCCGTAAGCACTAGTCCCCGGTTCTGATCCTGCCGGTCCACCTTGATTTCTTCGTGCTCGAGAGTTCGGCTCATGTGTTCCCGCACGGTCTGAAGGGGCACACCCAGACGCAAGGGAGGGGGAATGAATTTCTTGAAGGACTGTGCTTGAACTACGGCGCCCGAGAGCGTCCACAGCACCAGTCCAATCACTCCCAGTCTCCCGATGCCCATCAATACCAGTTTACGGTATCGGATTGAGAAATGGTACCAGGGCAGGCGATCTTCGGGGGAACACTAGTACGAGGTCCTAGTTTCGATACTTTCTCACAGCTCGCTGGTGCATTCGGTAGTTTTTGGAAAAGAAATGGCTGCCGTCGTTCTTGGAAACGAAATAGAGGTAGTCGACAGGAGCGGGTATGAGGGCGGCGCGGATCGACTCGTGGCCGGGGTTGGCGATGGGGCCTGGGGGGAGTCCGGGGTAAAGGTAGGTGTTATAGGGTGAGTCCAATCTCAGATCGCTTTGGTGGATGATGCCGTCAAAGGGCTTGATTCGTTTCACCGCGTAAATGACGGTAGGATCGCAGGCCAGCCTGATATTTTGAAGTAGCCGATTGTGAAAGACCGCGGAGACCAGTGCCCTCTCGACATTGAGGCCGGTTTCTTTCTCGATCAGGGAGGCCAGCGTCGTCACTTCCCGGACGGTCATCTGCAATTCTTGGGCACGCCGCCGGTAGTCCGTGTCCCAGATTTGGCGAAACCTTCCGACCATGGCTCGCATAATGTATTCCTCGCTCATATCCCGGGTGATGAAGTAGGTGTCCGGAAATACATACCCTTCCAAATCAGTGGCTGCAGAATCCAGGTCGTGAACCAAATCCCCCCTCTGTATCGCTGTTTCAAAACCGCGGCGGCTTCCTATTCCCAACCCGAGAAATTGTTCGACGGTCTCTTGGATCGTCAAGCCCTCCGGGATCGTGACCCGGTGGTAAAAGCATTCTCCCTGGTGGAGCTTGCTGGTGACCTCGGCCACGCTGGCGGAAGCTGTCAATTCGTATTCACCGGCCTTCAATCCCTCACTCAGACCCTTGAAACGAACGTACCAGAGAAAGGGCCATTCGGAATCCAGGACTCCTTCTCTGCGCAGCAGGGATGCGATCTGAGGTGCCGAATACCCGTTTGGAATGGAGACGATTCGGGGGGGGACGGTGGATTTAGGATGGGTGAGAAACACTTCCCCCAGGAACCAGGCGAGAAGAGCCAGGCAGGCAGCCGAAGTCGTTCCCAGCAGAAGCCCCAGACGGACCCGTTTTGTTAGCGTCACGCCCGCTCCTCCAGGTGACGCCGAAGGATCACAGCGGCGGCAAATTCGTTGCGGCGCGAGCGCCGCTGAGCCATGCCCAGCCCGGCACTTCGCATCAGCTCCTCGGCTTCCTTGGTGGAAAGTCGTTCATCCATCCACACCACGGGGATCGTGGCAAGGTCTTTCAGGCGTTCGACCAGTGGTGAGATGCAATCCTGAATGGGGCTGGGCGTACCATTCATGTGGAGGGGTTTGCCGACGATCAACTTCCCGACGTCCAGCTGGCGAATCAATTCCAGGATCTGAAGAGCGTCGCTGCGGATATCTTCGCGTTGAAGGGTCGATAGGGGGCGTGCCATCAGTTTCAAGGGGTCGGTGACCGCCACGCCGATGGTCTTCGTACCGACGTCGAGGGCCATCCAGCGCTCCATCAGAAACTGCCCTCCAGAGGCGGGAAAAGCCCGATTTCTCGCTTGCTGAGCCCCTGGCGGTAAGCTATAATCACTGGGTTCAGAGGAGTAGTATGCATGGTCCTGAGATCGAAGGTCATCATTATATTTCTTTCCGCTCTCATTGTCGCATACGGCCTACTGGGCGGGTTCGTGGACCGAGTGGTGGCCCGCGATGGCCCCTATCGGGAGCTTTCGGCGTTTACCGATGTGATTTCGCGGGTTCGACAGGACTATGTGGAGGAGCCGGATATGGAGGGCGCCATTTTTGGTGCTCTGCACGGCATGGTCGAGGCACTCGATCCCTACGGCAGTTTCGTGCACGGGAAGATCGTCCGAGAAGTCGGGCAGAACATGGACTGCGCCGTGGCGTCACCCGGGATCGTACTCACCAAGCGCTACGGCTACGCCACAGTGGTTTCGGTCCGACCCGGCAGTCCCGCTGAGCGGGAAAGTTTGCGGACGGGCGATCTGCTGGAGGCCATCGACGGCAAGACGACCAGTCGGATGAGTCTCTGGGAGGTACAGAATCGATTGTTGGGACCCGCCGACAGTGAGGTACTGCTACGAGTCGTTCGCCACCGCAACCAGATATCGGACGTCAAGCTGATCCGAGAGGTGACGCCGCCGGCCGATGTGGCGGCTCGCATCCTGGAGGAGGGCATCGGACTGCTGACAATCCCTCATCTCGGAACGGGCGTGGCGGATCGAGCGCTCGGCCACCTCAGGATGTTGATGGCCTCGGATGTGGCCGGGCTGGTCATCGATCTGCGCGGCAATGGGGAAGGACTGCTTTCGGAGGCCATCCAAATCAGCGATTTCTTTCTTGAACCGGGGAAAACCGTGGTGAGCGCCAGAAACCGGCGGGGGGAGCGCGCTCATCACCTGGCTCTGGACGAACCCACGGTACGGGATACCTCGATCGTTGTTCTCATCGATGGGGGGACCAGTGGCGCCGCCGAAGTGTTTGCAGCGGCGTTGCAGGATCATGATTTGGCCGAAACGGTGGGAGAGAGAACGAACGGGTACGGCTCGGAGCAGGAGAGGTTCGCCCTGGAAGATGGTTCCATGCTGTTGCTGTCCACCCGCCTCTACTATCGGTCCAATCAGAAACCTCTACAAGGGAGGACGCTGACTCGGTCCGGGATAGGTCCCGATGTGCGCTCTCCGAGCGAGAACTTTGTGACCCACTTCTTTTACGAGAAGGCACCTGAGGATGCAGAAGAAAGTCTGGGCGAAGAGTTTTACGGCCAGTTGGATAAAGCGATTGAAGCGGAGCAATTGGAAACAGCCGTTGAGCGGGCTCGAAGTGGAGTGCTTCGAAAAGCTGCCTAGTGTAAACAACCCACAACACCGTCCCATTAGGAGGAGAGATGAACAAGTCAGAACTCATCGATGCCATCACCGACGATGCCGGAATCACCAAATCGCAAGCCGGTTCGGCGATTGATTCGCTCGTAAACAACGTAGAACAGGCTCTGAAAAGGGGAGAGAAGGTGACGGTCGTCGGCTTTGGTACTTTTTCTTCGAGCGAGCGATCGGCGCGAATTGGCCGCAATCCCCAAACCGGCAACAGCATTAGGATTCCAGCCAAGAAGGTGGTGAAATTCTCCCCCGGTAAGAGTCTGAAAGAGGCCATCCAGTAACTTTGGTTCGTCCGACAGATCCGCCATCCGCGGAAACGACCTCCGAGGGAGTCCTGTCGGGCGAAGATAACTCCATGTGAGACCGTTCTCTTGAGCTGCTTGTGGTACCATTCCCGCTGAGTAGGTGCGTAGCTCAGGGGGAGAGCGCTTCCTTGACGCGGAAGAGGTCAGCGGTTCAAATCCGCTCGCACCTACCATCTTTGTTTCTGTTTCTGTTTTTGTTTCTGTTTCAAGAGGGAAAGGTGATTGAAGGCCATCCGAAGAGACGGGACCACCTACGAGGTTGAGCAGCCGCAGGAGCGGCTCGAAATCCTTCGTCACTCGACTTCTCACCTCATGGCCCTAGCGGTGATCGAGTTGTACGGAGAGGTGCGTCTGGGGATAGGCCCGCCCACCGCAGAGGGTTTCTATTACGACTTCCAGGCCCCCCATCGGTTTGTAGAAGCGGATCTCGAGAAGGTTGAAGCCAAGATGAAGCGCTTACAAAAGCAGGGTCTTTGCTTCGAACCTTCGATCGTTTCGCACAAGGAGACCATCGGTTTCTTCCGCTCGCGCGGGGAGGAACTGAAGGCAGAACTGGTCGAAGAGAGGGGGGGAGAAGTCCTGTCTCAGTACAAATTGGGGAAGCTTGTGGATTTTTGTACCGGTCCCCACGTGATCTGTACTGATCAACTTCAGGTCTTCAAGCTTCTGTCGGTTGCGGGTTCCTACTGGAAGGGTGACGAGAAGCGGGAGCAGTTGCAGAGAATTTACGGGACCGCCTTTTTCACTGAAGCGGAACTCCAGGATTTTCTGGTCACGCAGGAGGAGGCGCGCCGGCGCGACCATCGACGGTTGGGAAGGGAACTGGACCTGTTCTCGGTTCAGGATGCGGTGGCTCCAGGAATCATTTTCTGGCATCCGCGCGGCGCCAAGGTGCGGGCCCTGACTGAGGAATTCTTGCGACAACAACTGGAGGCTTGGGGATACCAGTTCGTGTACACTCCACAAATCGCCAAGAGTGATCTCTGGAAAACCTCTGGGCACTACGACTTCTTCCGACAGCATATGTACACACTGCCTGTGGGCGAGGAAGAATATGTGCTCAAGCCGATGAATTGTCCCGGCCACATTCTGATCTACCAGTCGGCCAAGAGAAGCTACCGGGACCTGCCCATACGCCTGGCCGAATTCGGCACGGTGCATCGCTATGAGAAGTCGGGAACCCTGCACGGCATGTTGCGGGGTGCGTGGGTTTACCCAGGACGATGCCCATATCTTTTGCCGTCCCGCCCAGGTCCTCGGGGAAGTCTTGCAAACTCTGGATCTGGGAGAGCACATTCTGAAGAGCTTCGGTTTCGACCGATTTCAGGTCAATCTGTCTGCTTGGGATGAGGATCAATCCGATCACTATGCGGGAACCCGTCAAGATTGGGAGAAGGCCGAGTCCGTTTTGGTCCAGGCTCTGGATCAAAAGGGTTGGTCCTACACCCGGCAGGAAGGACAGGCGGCCTTCTATGGCCCCAAGATCGACATTGAGTTGATTGATGCGTTGGGTCGCGCCTGGCAGCTCAGCACCTTCCAATTCGATTTCAATCTTCCCGCCCGTTTCGGAGTCACATATGTGGGCTCTGATTCCAAAGACCATCAAGTGGTCATGATTCACCGGGCTCTTCTGGGCTCGATGGAACGGTTCATGGGGATCCTGGTGGAACACTACGCGGGTGCGTTCCCCATCTGGTTGTCTCCTTTGCAGGCCATGATCATTCCGATCAGCGAAAAGCACCACGCCTATGCCGGTGAGGTGAAAACCAGGCTGCAGACCTTGTCACTTCGAGTGGATGCGGATTTGCGGAACGAGAAAGTCGGGTATAAGATTCGGGAAGCGCAGTTACTCAAGATCCCTTACATGCTGGTGGTAGGTGATCGTGAGATGGCGGATGAGGGGATCTCCGTACGGAATCGATTTGACGGGGATCTTGGTCCTAGTTCGATTGAGGATTTTGCCCGGAGAGTTCAGGACTATGCGGATCGGAGGGTGTCTAGACCGTAAGTAAATTCAATGAGGAGAAAACGTTTTACGAGCGCTCCCAAAATCCAAAACCGTGTCAACGGGCAGATCAGGGCTCGAGAGATTCGGGTGATCGATGAAAGCGGCGACCAACTTGGGATTCTCAGTCCCAGGGAAGCCTTGCCACTGGCTCGAGGTAAGGGGCTGGATTTGGTGGAGGTGGCGCCGCAGGCGCGTCCGCCGGTTTGCCGTATCATGGACTACAGCAAATACATGTACCAGCAGAATAAGCGGGCCCAGGAGGCCAGGAAGCACCGGAGGACGATCCAGGTCAAAGAGGTGAAGTTTCGCCCCAAGATCGACGAGCACGATTATGCGTTCAAGAAGAACCACATCCTGCGGTTTTTGAAAGAAGCCAACAAGGTAAAAGCCACGGTCCTGTTTCGAGGAAGGGAGATTACCCACTCGGAAATCGGCAAGCAGATCCTGAAACGTCTGCAGAGCGAAGTAGGGGAGTTGGCGCAGGTGGAAAGGGAGCCCAAGTTGGAAGGGCACATGATGACCATGATTCTCGCTCCGAAAAAAGCGCACTGAGGCACCTCGAGAAGGGGTGCGCTGCATTAGGAAGTTGACCCATGAAGCTCAAAACAAAACGGTCGGCGGCCAAGCGTTTCCGACTCACCGGTACCGGGAAAATCAAGAGGCGCCACAGCGGCCACAGACACATCCTGACGAAAAAGTCGGCTAAGAGAAAACGCAACCTGAACCAGTGGAGCATGGTGAGCGCCTCCGACGCCAAACGAGTGCGCAAGATGCTGCACTTGAGCAACTAGATTTCGTCATGGCACGAGTAAAACGCGGCAATAAGAGACTCAAGCGCCGGAAGAAGATTCTCAGTCTGGCCAAGGGTTACTGGGGAACCAAGAGCAAGCTGCACCGCGCGGCCAAAGAACAGGTGATGCGATCGCTGGCCTTTGCCTATCGGGACCGCCGCCAGCGTAAGAGAAATTTTAGACGCCTCTGGATCATTCGTATCAACGCGGCAGCTACCCAAGAAGGTGTATCCTATGGCCGGTTCATGCATGGGCTCAAACAGGCTGGAGTTGAGCTGAACCGGAAAGTGCTCGCGGACATCGCCGTCCGCAATCCTCAAGGATTCCAACAGTTGGTTGAGGTGGCCCGACGGGCCTCGAGCTAGTCCCCCTTTTCCGCTCCCGCCAACCCACAAGACTATGAAAACGATCCGGGAAGATGTGCACACGCTCTGGGGGGGGGTTCAAGAAGATTTGAAAGCCGCTTCGGATGCCAAAGAGCTGGCCGAGGTGCGTGACAAATACTTGAGCCGCCAGCGAGGTCTGATCAGTCTGCAGCTCCGGAAGCTGGGGTCTCTGCCCGCCCAGGAGCGACCGGGTGCCGGCAAGGAACTCAACCAACTCAAACAGCGAGTGGAGGACCGGCTCTCCAAGCGATGGGACGAACTGCGCCAGCAAGAGCGGGTGAGCCGGGAATCGGAGGTCCTTGACGTCACCCTGCCCGGAGTGTTTCCGGCTTCAGGTGCCATTCATCCCCTCAGGAGGCTCCGGGAAGAGATAGAGGAGATTTTTGCGAGCATGGGATTTTCGGTGGTCTCAGGACCGGAGTTGGAGACGGACTACTACAATTTCGAAGCCCTCAACATGCCGCCCGGGCATCCGGCTCGAGATACCCAGGATACCCTGTACATCAACGAGAACCTGCTGCTGCGGACCCATACGTCGCCCGTCCAGATCCGGACCATGGAGAAGCGCCAGCCTCCGATCCGAATCGTCGTTCCGGGTCGTGTTTTTCGGCGCGATGCTATTGACGCCACTCACAGTCCGATGTTTCACCAAATGGAAGGTCTGGTGGTGGATGAGGGCATCACCTTCGCCGACCTCAAGGGGACGCTGGAAATCTTTCTCAAGAACCTTTTTTCAGCGACCACCGAAGTCAGATTTCGCCCCAGCTACTTTCCTTTCGTCGAACCGGGAGCCGAAGTCGACATCAGCTGTGTTTTCTGTTCCGGAGAGCGTTGTTCCGTCTGTAAGGGGAGCGGTTGGATTGAGATCATGGGGGCCGGGATGGTTCATCCCCGGGTCTTTCAGATGGTGGGTTATGATTCGGAGCGCTACACGGGATTCGCCTGGGGGATGGGAATCGACCGGATCGGGATTCTAAAATATCAGGTCAACGATCTGCGTCTCTTTTTCGAGAACGACATCCGTTTTCTTGGCCAGTTCTGAGGTTTCCACCTCCCTATCGGGATGAGTCATGATCTTCAGCTGTGAGTGGCTTCGGGACTTTGTCGACTTAGATCTGGTGCAGCTGTCGCCTGCCGAATGGGCTCGGGAATTGAGCATGATGGGATTCGCCGTCGAAGGGATGGAAACGGCGGATCGGGATCTGGTTCTCGACCTGGACATTACCACCAACCGACCCGACTGCCTGAATCATCTGGGCCTGGCCCGAGAGATTGCCGCCCACTTTGGTCTGAAACTGAAACAGCCCGATTGTTCGCCTCCTGAGGCTTCCGGCCCGGAACTTCCGGCCAGGGTGACGATCGAGGATGGAGAACTCTGCCCACGCTATGCGTGTCGTGTACTGACCGACATCCAGATAACGACCTCCCCGGACTGGCTTAAACGTCGGCTCGAGTCGATTGGACAGCGGGCCGTGAACAACATCGTGGACATCACGAACTATGTTCTGTTTGAGCTGGGACAGCCCCTGCATGCTTTTGACTACGATAATCTGAGCGAGAACCGAATCGTGGTGCGCCGCGCTGTGCAGGGTGAGCGTCTGGTCACTCTGGATGGTCTCTTGCGAGAGTTGGATCCCTCGATGCTGGCCATCTGCGATGCCGAGCAGCCGGTCGCATTGGCCGGAATCGTAGGCGGGGAGCAAAGCGCCGTCTCTTCTGATACCGCGAGAGTCCTGTTGGAGAGCGCCTATTTCGATCCACCCGCCACCCGACGGACCGTAAAGGGTCTGGCGATGCGTACGGAGGCTTCCTACCGCTTCGAGCGCGGGGCTGATCCGGAGATGCCGGTACGAGCCTTGAACCGAGCTTGCCGTTTGATGGCGGCGATCATGGGAGCCACCTGCTCCGGCCCGCCGATTGACGAGTATCCCCAGCCGGTCACCCGTCCGACGATCGTATTGAGATCCTCACGAATCCACCAGCTGCTGGGGCATTCTCCAGATCGGCAATTCAGTCAGCAGATCTTGAGCCGACTGGAATTCAACGTTGGCCAGGAAGAGAAGGATGTCTGGCAGGTGGAGGTTCCCAGTTTTCGCACCGATGTAGAGTTGGAAGAGGATCTGGTGGAGGAACTGGCTCGGCATCTGGGCTACGATCAGATCGCCAGCACCTATCCTCCAGCCTCTCAGATTGCTCGCTTCCTCCCGACCCGCGATTACGACCTGCTCTTGACCCGCGCTCTGGTCGGGATGGGTTTTTTCGAAGCCGTTAGTTACGTCTTCCGCAACCCGCAACGAGACGTGGATTTTTGGGGAGAACCGGTGCCGATGATACCCATAGCCAATCCCCTGACGGCTGAACACACGCACTTGCGAACTAGCTTGCTGCCGGGCTTGCTAGAGGCGGTGCAACGAAATCTGAATCGGGGAAACCATGAGGTTCGATTGTTCGAACTGGGCAAGATTTTTCTTCCAGGCCCCTCCGGTGGGGTAGAGGATTTTCGTGAGGCCAACCGGCTTGCATTGACTGCGACGGGTGAATTTTACCGGCCGTTCTGGAGTGATCGAGGGGATGACTTTCTCTTTTTTCATCTGAAGGGGATTGTCAATGAGTTGATGCAACGGGTGGGTCTGAAAGTGGAGTTCGGAAGGGACACCCAGGTGTCATTCCTGCATCCTGGAATGGCCGCTAAAATGACCTTTGGAGGAGAGAAAGTGGGCGTTCTGGGCCTGCTCCATCCCCGGCTGACGCAGGCTCTCAAATTGCGAAGGGAGGTTCTGGTGGCGGAAGCCAATGTCGACTTGATCTATGAGCGACCCTTTCCCGAACCTCGATTCCAGCCTTTCGCCCGATTCCCTGCGGTGGAGCGGGATCTCTCTTTTGTCCTTGACAAGCAGACGGAATACGATAAGATAGAAAAGCTGGTTAAGTCGCTGAGTATCGGTGAGTTACAGGGTATTCGGCTTATCGATCTCTATTCAGGCTCTGGACTTCCCAAGCAGAAAATCGGTGTAAACTGTGCGTCTGACCTTTGCGTCGGAGGAACGGACGCTGACCCAGGAGGAGGTGGCGCCTCACTGTGATCGAATTTTCTCGGTCTTACACTCAACACTTAAAGCGGTACCGCGCTCGTTAGGAGGCGGTCCGTGAATAGTTCGGATCTCTCTAGGCTGGAACGATTGGTCTCCCGAGCAGCTGAACGGATCCGGCAGCTTCAGATCGAGAGATCGACACTTCGAGGACAAGTCGAAAAACTCAGACAGCATCTGGAGGAGTTGGAGAGAGATAATCAGACCAAAAGGTCTGTGATCAACCAATTGAAAAGTGATCGTCTGGAGGTTCGAAATAGGGTGGAGCGGATTAGGAACAGGATCGTGGATCTGGAAAGATCCTCTCAGGCTCAGGTGCCGTAGCCAGGAGTAAGATGGTGAGTGCAGATCAAGTGACTGCCGTGAGCATTTTCAACCAGACCTACTATCTGCGTGGCGCCGGTGACCCGGCCCAGGTTATGGAATTGGCCCGGTATGTGGATGAGCGGATGCGGGAGGTATCCGAGAAGACTCCGACCGTTGATTCACTCAAAGTGGCCATATTGGCGGCCTTGAACATTGTGGCTGAGTACCGCGGCGTTCGGAATGAATTGGAAAGCCTGCAAAGCCAGGTCTCAGATCGGGGTCAGCGACTCATCGATCTGCTCGAGCCCTTGGTTGAAGGTGAGTAGCACGCGAAGCGGCGGCTTTTCGAATGTCAAGCCCCTGCGATGTTCGTGTTTGGTGCTGGAGGATTGAGCCAACACCAAAAGATGGGGAATGCGGGTCCTTTCACCGTGTGCAATCCGGAATCGGAATTGCCTGACGTTCGAGGTAGTATTCCCACCTGCTAGAGCAGGTTCAATCTTACTATCCACACGACAGAGCGGGGGCTGTCCTTCCCGCCCTAGATCCTCCTGACGGGACTCGACAGCACCAGAGCAAGGAGTGTGCTCATGCAGTACGCCAATGCAATCGGCCTAGCCGCGGTCGCATTCGCAGCCATCGCGGTGTGGTACGTCCTGAAAGTAAGGTGGCTCGGCCGGAGTGAAAAAGAGCTGCTTGAGAAAGTCAAGCGGGCGGAAGAGGAGGCCGCTCGGGAGGCGGATCGCCTCAAGAAGGAAAAGTTAATCGAAGCCAAAGACGAGATTCTCAACTGGCGCTCCGAGGCCGAAAAGAAGATACAGGACCAACAGAGGGATCTAATGGCGTTGGAACGACAGTTGCTGCAGCAAAAGGACAGCGTCCAGCAGCAAGAGAGGGCTCTCAAGCGTCAGCAAGGGGATGCGGATAAGCGCCTGCACGAGGTGAGGCAGCGCGAGCAGAAACTGCAAGCTTCCGCCAAGGAACTGGAGGAGTTGGTAGCCGAGGAGACCCGGCGACTGGAGTCCGTGGCCGGGTTGACGGTAGAGGAAGCCAAGGAAATCCTGATCAAAAAAGTGGAGGAAGATGCCCGGCACGATGCGGCCCTCTTGGCGAAGCGAATCGAGGAGGAAGCTCGCCAGAAAGCCGAGATCGAGGCTCGCAAAGTCGTTGTGCAGGCCATCCAGCGTTGTGCGGCGGAGCATGTGGTGGAGAGTTCCGTCTCCGTCGTAGACCTCCCTTCCGATGACATGAAAGGACGGATCATCGGGCGGGAAGGTAGGAACATTCGCGCTTTGGAACAGGCCACCGGCGTCGATCTGATCGTGGATGATACGCCGGAAGCCGTTCTCCTCTCCGGTTTCGACCCACTGCGCCGGGAGATCGCCAAGCAGTCGATCGAACTTCTGATCCGGGACGGAAGAATTCACCCCGCTCGAATCGAAGAGGTCGTCACGAAGGTGCAGCGGGATATGGACAAGCGCCTGGCCGTCGAGGGGGAACAGGTGGCCTTTGAGTTGGGTGTTCACGACCTTCATGCAGACCTGTTGAGAATGCTGGGCCGGCTGAAGTACCGAACCAGCTACGGCCAGAATGTGCTCTACCATAGCCGGGAGGTCGCCTACCTGGGAGGCATCATGGCCCGTGAAGTGGGAGCCCGAGTCGGCGTCTGCAAGCGTGCCGGGCTTCTTCATGACGTCGGCAAAGCGGTGGATCGGGACATGGAGGGAACCCATCTGCAGCTGGGAGTGGAGTTGGCTCGGAAATACGGCGAAGACGAGGATGTCATCCACGCTATGGAGGCCCATCATTTCGATGTCGAGTTCCGCACCCTGGAGGCGGTGCTGGTGCAAGCGGCCGACGCCATTTCGGCGGCTCGACCGGGCGCCCGGCGAGAGGTGCTGGAGAACTACGTCAAGAGGCTGGAACAGCTGGAGGGCATTGCCAGCTCCTTCTCGGGCGTTGCCAAGGCTTTTGCCCTGCAGGCGGGTCGCGAGATTCGCATCATTGTGGAGAGCAGCCAGGTCTCAGATGAGCAGGCCTTCTGGTTGAGCAAGGACATCGCCAAGAGGATCGAGAAGGATCTCCAGTATCCAGGGCAGATCAAAGTCACCTTGATTCGCGAAACAAGAGTCGTCGACTACGCTAAATAGGGTCTATCACAAGCCGTCTGATGAAGATTCTTTTCGTAGGCGATGTGGTCGGACGCGCCGGAAGGCAAGCCCTCCAGCGGCACCTGCCTGACATTCAGCGAGAGTATGAGATTGATTTTACGATCGCCAACGTAGAAAACGCGGCGGGAGGCTTCGGACTCACCGATTCGATCGGCAAGGAAATTCTTCGATTCGGCGTGGACGTCATGACCTCTGGAAACCACATCTGGGACAAGAAGGAAGTCTTCTCGTACCTGGCCCGAGAACCCCGGCTGCTCAGACCCGCGAACTACCCTCCCGGCACTCCGGGAAATTTCAGCTACGTTGGCGAAAGCCGGGCCGGCAAGGCAGTGGGCGTGATCAATCTCCAGGGCCGCGTCTTCATGCCGCTGACCGACTGCCCGTTTCGAATGGCCGATCGGAGGATTCCCGCGCTGGTTCGCGAGACGCCCGTTGTCATCGTCGATTTTCACGCCGAGGCAACCTCAGAAAAGATGGCCTTCGGATGGTTCATGGACGGTAAGGTATCGGCTGTGGTGGGTACTCACACTCATGTCCCGACCGCTGATGCGCGCGTTCTGCCCAAGGGAACGGCTTACCTGACGGATGTTGGCATGACCGGCTCCTTCGATTCGGTGATCGGCATGAAGGTGGACGGCGCGCTGAGTCGGTTCTTAACCGGGCTTCCCTCCCGATTTCAAGTGGAAACTCAATCTCCCCGCCTTTCGAGCGCGATCATTGATGTAGAGGAGGTGACGGGACAAGCTCGCTCCATCGAGCGACTCGACTTGGGCTGAGCGCCGCGGCTGACAGGTTGGGCTCTAGACCAATCAAAACAGGAAACCCGGCTGTGGCGAAGCGTACAGCCAGTCAGGCCGGCTGCCAGGTCTGAGCCAAATAACGCCCGGTAAAGGAATCCGCATGCGAGATCACCATCTCGGGCGGACCCTCCACCACGATCTCTCCCCCTCGTTCACCGCCTTCCGGTCCCAGGTCGATGATCCAGTCGGCGCATTTGATCACTTCCAGGTTGTGTTCAGTGACCACCACGGTGGCTCCCTGTGAAAGCAGGTGGTCAAAGGCCTTCAGCAGCTTACCCACGTCGTCGAAGTGCAAACCCGTGGTGGGTTCATCGAAAATGAACAGTGGACTGCCCGAAGTGGGTTTCGCCAGGAAGGAGGCCAATTTGATCCTCTGAGCCTCTCCTCCCGAGAGAGTGGTAGCGGACTGTCCCAATTGGAGATATTCGAGCCCCACTTCTTTCAGAACTTTCAGTTTGCGCACCACTCGCCGATGGGACCGGAAGAACTGCAAGGCTTTGCTCACCGTCATGTCCAGCACGTCGGCGATGTTCTTGCCCTTGTAGGTAATCTCCAGAATCTTGTTTTGAAAGCGCCGGCCCTTGCAGTCTTCACAAGTCAGTTCTACATCGGCGAGGAACTGCATCTGGACAGAAGTCACGCCACAGCCCTGGCAGGTTTCACAGCGGCCTCCGGAGACATTGAAGGAGAAATGCCCCGGACGCAGATTGCGGGTGCGAGCCTCTCTAACGGATGCGAAGATAGCCCGGATCTCGTCGAAGGCCTTGAGATAGGTTACGGGGTTTGAGCGGGGTGTCTTGCCGATCGGATTCTGATCGAAGAGCATCACCTCACTGACGTGCTGAGCGCCTTCGATCCGATCGAACCTTCCGACCGAAGCCCTCCATTCACCCTGCAATTTCTTGATTCCAGCGTAAAGCACCTGGTGCACCAGGGTGGACTTCCCGGAACCGGAAACACCGGTGATGCACACCAGTAACCCCAGAGGGATGCGCACCGTCAGGTTCTTCAGGTTGTGTTGCCGGGCCCCGTGGATCGTGACGAAGCGCTCTTGGACCGGCCGCCTGAAAATCGGGATCGGGATTTTCCGAGCCCCGGACAGGTATTGACCGGTCAGGGATTCCGGACTCCGGATCAAAGAAGCGACGTCACCACTATGCACCACCCGACCCCCCAATTCTCCAGCTCCCGGTCCCATGTCGATGACTTGATCCGCGGATTCGATCATCTCTCTCTCGTGTTCTACGACCACGATGGTGTTTCCCAGATCCCGAAGATCCTTGAGGATGCGGATCAAACGCCGTTCATCTCTCGGGTGCAGTCCGATGGAAGGCTCATCCAGCACGTAGAGCGTTCCCACCAGGGAGGAGCTCAAGGAGGCGGCCAGCTGTATTCGCTGCATCTCCCCCCCACTGAGAGTGGAGGTGAGCCGGTCCAGGGTCAGATATTCCAGTCCTACCTTGATGAGAAAGTCCAGTCGTTGCTCGATTTCTCGAAGCAACTTTTCGGCCACGCTTTGCTGGTTTGTGGAGAGGCTGAGTTGGGAAAAGAAGGCTCTGACTTTGACAACCGGCAGCGAGGTAAGCTGGGTGATCCGCTCCTCACCCAGATAGACGTCCCGGGCTTCCGCACGCAGACGCTCTCCGGAACAGTCCGGGCAGCGGGTGTACCCTCGGTAGCGACTGATGAAGATGCGGACGTGCATCTTGTATTTTTTCCGCTCCAGATAGGCGAAAAATCCGAGCACTCCCGGGAAGTCCTCATCCCCCTTCCAGATCTGTCGCTGGATGGGTTCCGGAAGCTCACAGTAGGGAGTTCCCAGGGCGATTCCGTGGCTCTGCAGCCAGCCCTCAAGAGCTCGCTGGAATCTACGGTATCGGGGTTTGCTCATGGGGTCGATGGCGCCTTCCGGAATGCTCTTACCCGGATTCGGGATGATCAGGTCCGAATCGAGGTTGATCGTATTGCCGAAGCCCTGACAGGTGGGACAGGCTCCATAGGGATTGTTGAAGGAGAAGAGCCGAGGCTCGGGAGAACGATATTGAATGTTGCAGTACTGACACTCGAAGCGCTCGGTGAAGCGAAGGATGCGGGACGGGTCATCTTCTCGATCGAAGACCGCCACCTCAAGCACCCCGCCTCCCCCGAAATAACCCTGTTCCAGGGAGTCCGTGAGTCTTTTCCGGACGTCGGTTTGCACCACGATGCGGTCCACCAGCACGCGTGCGGACTCCAGCTGTTCCCAGGAAGGGCGAGCTTGAGGGAGTTGGACCAGGTGGCTGGGGCTGTGGCCTTCCACCAGGAGCCGATAGAAACCTTGTTTCAACAGATTCTCCCAGACCTCTTCGATGGGGATGTCCCTTTCAGAGCCGCCCGATCGCGGATCGAGGTGACTGGAGAGGAAGGGAAAGGTGATGAAGATTCGCGTTCCCGCGTCCAGCTTCAGAATTTGCTCGAGGATTTCATCAATCGTGTCCTTCTTGACCGTCCTTCCGCAAGACCGGCAAACGATTGTACCGACGCGCGAGTAGAGCAGGCGCAGGTAATCGTAGATTTCCGTGACCGTTCCCACAGTAGAGCGAGGGTTGCGGGCGGAGTTTTTCTGCCGGATGGCGATGGCCGGGCTGATCCCCCTGAATGTCCCGGACTCGAGGTTTATCGAGCCGGTCCAGGAATTGTCGAGCGTAGGCGGAAAGAGACTCCACGTAGCGCCTCTGACCTTCCGCGTAGAGGGTGTCGAAGGCGAGGCTGGATTTCCCGGATCCGCTCACGCCGGTAATCACGGTCAACCGGTTCGTAGGGATGTCGACGTCGACGTTCTTCAGATTGTGTTGTCGAGCTCCCAGAACCCGGATGAACCCATTGTCATTGCCATCTCGGCCCATAAGATGAACTCCAGTGTAGCATTCAAGAATCCGTTGAAGGGAGAGCCACCGGTTTCCGACCTCTGGGACGGCTTTCCTAGCACCCACTTTCCCGTGGTATAGTGCCCCTCATGTCGATCAGGAAAATCATTCCTCCGATGGCCGTTCCGGGGGGCCTCATTCGGATAGAGGTCGATGGAATTCGGGATCCGACCGGTGTGCAGGTCGAGATTGGAGGCGTGAAGGCCGACCTCCTGGGCGCCTCTCCCCGCGTCTTGATGGCGCGCATTCCCGAAGAAGCCGGCAACGGGGTGCTGGTGCGCGAAAAGGAAGAGGCTCGTGGCGAACTTCGGGTAGGACAGGCCGTGGCCTCCGACTTGCACCCGGTGTCCAATCCGGTGGTCGACGAATCCGGCAATGTGTATGTCACCTATAGCGGGAGTCGAGGGGAGAAGGTGCCTTTCAGTCTCTTCCTAGTGGACGAGGAGGGTACGAAGCACCCTTTCCTGGCCGAGATCACCAACCCTACGGGTCTCGTCATCGGACCGGATCGCCATCTTTACATTACCAGTCGTCACACCGGCGCCATCTACCGCTCGACCTTTGACAAACGGGTCGAGAAGTATGTCGACGGTCTCGGCCTGGCCACAGGGCTGGCTTTTGATTCCGGAGGCAATCTTTTCGTTGGCGACCGGAGCGGCATGATTTACAAGGTCAATCCGAGCAAGGAGCTAACCGTATTCTGCGAGTTGGAACCCAGCGTTTCTGCCTACCATCTGGTCTTCGGTCAGGGAGACGTTTTGTACGTTACGGGTGCGACCTTGGCCACCCAGGATTGCATTTATCGCATTTCATCCGAAGGAGAAGTGGGAATCTTCTACAAGGGTCTGGGGCGGCCTCAGGGCTTGGCCTTCAGTCCGGACGGTCACCTTCAGGTGGTGGCCTCTTACCGGGGCAGAAGAGGCTTGTACACTTTTCGGGACGGCGTTCCCGAGTTCACCGTTTCGGGACCCATGTTCGTGGGACTGGCCTACCATCCACTGGGAAAACTCCTCTACCTGGTGGATAATCGCCGTTTGTATCGGATCGACCTGCCCTGAAACCGGGGCCAGCCTGCATTCATCACAAGCTCTCTGCTGCGACGCTGAGAGCATCCGCGCTTCCCACGTCTCGCGACGAGAGCTTATGAATTATCCAGGCTTGTGCAAGTGTTTCGATCAGGGACGCTCGCGATTCCTGCGAGACGAATCGGCAGTCACTTTGGAAAGGGCGGCTTCCACCAGCACCTGGTGTAGCCGGACCATCATTTTCTTGCGCAAGGACCGATACCCTTCTCGACCCGATATTAAATCCGCCTGGACTCTTTGCACAAGCGGACTCTCGGAAGTCAGCTGGAGCAGACGGTTGATGAAGGTGTCACGAAACAGGTTTTTCCGGTAGAACCGTTCCTTCATTCGAGCAGCTTGGATCAGCTCTCGACCGAAGTCCTCCCGCCAGGTTTCATGGCAGTCCTGGCTGCGACCGGCCAGCAGAGATTGGGCCAGCAACTCGGCTGACCGGACTGCGTAGTAAATGCCTTCGGCCGTGATCGGATCCACGAAGCCGGCGGCATCTCCAACCAAAGCCCAGTTGACGCCATCGACCCGAAGGTTTTCCAGCGTGGGTAGACTTAGCGTAGGGACCGGCGCTGCGTAAGAAGGAAACACGGTTGGATCTTCGATTTGGTACAGATCGGAGGCGAACCGATCGAGCAACTGACGTAGCTGGGGGGAAGAGAAGTGCCGATACAGGTCCAGGACTCCCAGCGACAGGTGATCCACTCTGGGGAAGGACCACAGATAGCCGATCAGTTCGGGATCGACAAACCGAATGTGCAAGGTATCGGGGTGGAATTCTCCTGGGATGTAGTACCCTAGGGTGATGGACAGATTCTGATGACCGAAGAGGAGTCCGAAGCGTTTTCGCAGCGTGTTGGTAGCCCCATCCGCACCGACTAGATAGTCGACCTCTTCTCGGTGACCGTTTTCTGCGTGGACGATCCACTTTCCCGAGTCCACTGATTCGAAGCGACGGGCCCTGGAGGGTACCAGGCGGCAGCCCGCCTGAGTCGCTCGCTTGAGCAGAAAGCGGTCCAACTCACGTCGGGAATAGATCCAGATCGGATCGGACAAATCCAGCTAGACTCGCCGCTTGGCGCTGGAGTCGTAGCAGATTCTGTTGATCTTGTTATTGCGGACGGGGGCGTTTCTCAAAAACGGGTGCGTCTCGATCAGCTTCGGGGTGTAACCTCCACCGCAGGGCTTTTCCCGCTCCGGTTTTTTCAAAAATCACCGTGCGGATCTGTCCGCTGGCTAGCAGATAGGCGAGAAAGCTCCCGGCGACTCCGGCTCCGATGACGGCGACACGCACTGTGCTATTGTAGCGGCTCCCTGGTCGAGATGATGCTCCCCTTCCAGATTATAAAACGCGACCGCGACAGCCACGCCCGTAGCGCGCGGCTCGTCACGTCGCACGGACCGGTCGATACGCCGGTCTTCATGCCGGTGGGCACCCAGGCCACCGTCAAGGCGGCGCCACATGAACTGCTGGAGCAATTGGACGCCCAGATCATCCTGGTCAACAGCTACCATCTATACCTTCGGCCTGGCGAGGAATTGATCCGCAAGTTGGGAGGGGTCCATCGCTTCATGTCCTGGAAACGGCCTGTGCTGAGTGACAGCGGCGGCTACCAGGTATTCAGCCAGAAGGCTTTGACGCAAGTCCTCGAAGACGGGGTCCGGTTTCGATCCCACCTGGACGGAAGTTGGCACTTCCTGTCTCCGGAGAAATCCGTTCAAATTCAGGCGGGTCTGGGTTCGGACATCATCATGGCTTTTGACGAGTGTACGAATTATCCAGTGAGCAAGCAGCAGGCGCGCGAATCCATGCTGCGATCCATGCAGTGGGCGAGGCGCTCCAAATCGGCGCATCACAACCCCGAACAAGCCCTATTCGGGATCGTTCAGGGCGGCGTCTTTGCCGACCTTCGCAAACAGAGCCTGGAGCAGATTTGCGAGCTGGATTTTCAGGGTCTCGCTTTGGGTGGACTGAGTGTGGGGGAGCCCAAGGCCCTGATGTGCCAGATCGTCGAGGAATTGGGACCCCAGATGCCTGAGGAAAAACCTCGCTACGTGATGGGGGTGGGGACGCCTCTGGACCTGGTCCATTGCGTAAAACAGGGGATCGACCTCTTCGATTGTGTTTTGCCCACTCGAGGCGGCCGCAATGGGTTGCTCTACACGTCGGAAGGGAAGGTGAATATCAAAAACGCTCGCTATCGCTACGACGAGCAACCGGTCGATCCCAACTGTAGCTGTCTGGTTTGCCGGCGCTATTCAAGGTCCTATCTGCGTCACCTCTACGTTTCCGGTGAAATCCTGAGCGCCATCTTGAACACGCTGCATAATCTGCACTTCTATCTGCGGTTGATGGCTGAGATTCGAAAGTGCATCGGCGGGAAGGGCCTTTCGGAACTGGAGAAGACCCTCCTCTCGGGGTACGGCAAAAGCAGCTGTCGAGATTGACTTGAGGGGCGTGAAAAGGTAGATTGAGTGTCTACCGTCCTCCGAGAGGTACCTGTCGAATCCCATGATCATTGATGTCGCTCAGTTGAGGGAAACCGGTCGGCCGCTCCAGGTGGAAGCGGACTTCGCCGAACGGGACCTGCGACTCCATAACCAGCTGGTGGCTCTTCCGCGTCCCGCTCACTGTAAGCTCAACATCACTCTCGCCGGAGAGCAGGTCCGGGTGAAAGGGTCACTGGAAGCGGTCCTGGAAGTGACCTGCTCGCGTTGCCTGACTGGATTCCGGCAAGGCCTGAGCAAGGCCTACAGTCTCGAGTACTGGCCGGATCCGACCGTGGGTGAAGAAGGTGAGGAGTTTGCGCTGAGTTATGTCGAGTTGTCCGTAGGGTTCTATCGCGATGACCGACTGGACCTCAGCGCGGTAATCTGTGAGCAGATCTTATTGGAAGTGCCCATGAATCCGGTCTGTGGCACCGATTGTAAAGGGCTTTGTGATCAGTGTGGGGCCAACCTCAACGAGAGGCAGTGCGACTGCGAAACGACTGGGCTAGACCCTCGACTGGCGGTTCTGGCGGATATCAAGAATAGACTGGGAAAGTAGGTCTCAAGATGCCGAATCCAAAACGAAGGCACTCCAAATCCAGACGCGGCAAGAGACGGACTCACGACTTCTTAACCATGCCGAATCTTTCCCGGTGCAGTAATTGTGGCACCGCCGTTTTACCTCACCGTGTGTGTCCCAACTGTGGGTATTACAAGGGTCGGCAGGTGATCGAAGTCGAGACCGTTTAGATCCGGATCAGCCTGACTCCTTTTTTCCGGCGAGTCTTCTGCTCCGTCCAGCCAGCGGGGACCGAGCACGGTGCTAAAGGTTCCTTGCCCCGGTCAATTCTCCATTCAACAAGATGCAAGCTTTTGTCTTTCCAGGGCAAGGTTCTCAGGTCAGCGGTATGGGGCGGGATGTCGCCGCCGCGTTCCCCGAGGCTCGAGAGGTGTTCGACCTGGCCGATCGAGTCCTCGGTCTGCCCTTGAGCCAGCTGTGCTTTGAAGGTCCTGCAGAGCAGCTCAAGCTGACCGAGAACACCCAGCCAGCCCTTCTCACGACTTCCTTGGCTCTTTTCGAGGTCCTCAAGCGGCGGGGAAAACAGCCCGACTATGTGGCTGGCCACAGCCTGGGCGAGTACTCCGCGCTGGTGGTGGCGCAGGGACTGGCTTTCGAGGACGCGGTTGGTCTGGTGCGCCAGCGCGGCCGCTTCATGCAAGAATCGGTTCCTGTCGGGCAGGGCGCGATGGCGGCGGTGGTCGGGATGGAAATCGCCGCAGTGGAACGCATCTGCAGCCAGGCTGCCGGGAAAGAGTGGGTAGCTCCTGCCAATATCAATTCCCCGGATCAGATCGTGGTAGCTGGTCACCGAGGGGCAGTGGAGAGAGTGCTTGAGTTGGTCAAAGGGAAACGGGGAGGCCGCGCCGTGCTTTTACCGGTTAGCGCTCCCTTCCATTGTGCTCTGATGGAGCCGGCGCGCCAACGTCTGGCTCGAGTGATGCGGGAAATACCCTTCCACGATCTGAAGGTGCCGCTAGTGAACAATGTGGACGCCAAGGTGATCCGCGAGGCACAAGAAGCCCGAGACGGGTTGGCCCGCCAGGTGGTTGGCCCCGTGCGCTGGGCGGACAGCGTCCAGACTCTTGTGCGAATGGGAGTCGAGAGGTTCGTGGAGATGGGTCCGGGTCGTGTACTGAGCACCCTGATCCGCCGGACCGTCCCGGATATTGAAACCTTCAACGTGGGAAATCTGAAACAATTGGAACGGTTCCTTGAAGATGACCGCTAGTACCTCGCTGCGGAAATACGAGCATGTTTGTTGCGAGCGCGACGTCGTCCAATTCAAGGCGTCGGCGACGAGGCGATGCGCGTATCGTCGCGGAGCCGCAACAAAGAAATGGGCGGCGTCCCGCCGCAACCCCGTGGGCGAATGGGGGTTGTGGACGATCTCTTCGTCACTCGTCCTCGACCTCATCTCACAAGTCCCATCCGCAAACATACTCGTCTTTCCGCAACGAGGTACTAGAGACTGGGCCGGGCGAAACCTTCTTTGTGCTCTACCTTGCGTGTTTTTGACATTATCCGATGGCCTTCCGGATGGTGATCAAATTCCTGTCGTACGGGTAGATATATTGGAGGGCCTGTGCTAAATAAGAACCGCTAGACATCTATTGGAGAGACCCCTAGAGGACTCTTAAGTGAAGGTGGTAAAAGAGGGTAAGGTGAGGAGAGGAGAAATGGAAGCTCTCGCAGGAAAAGTCAAGTCGATCATCGTGGACCAATTGGGCGTGAACGAACCGGATGTCGTTCCCAACGCCCATTTTGTGGAGGATCTGGGAGCGGATTCACTCGACACGGTCGAGTTGGTCATGAAGCTCGAGGAAGAGTTCGACATAGAAATCCCGGATGAGGACGCCGAAAAGATCCAAACCGTCCAAGACGCTTTCGACTACATCGAGTCTCATCGAAAATAAGGTGGGGGAGTCGTCATATTTTGAAGAAACGGGTGGTCGTGACCGGGGTGGGACTTGTCTCGGCTCTGGGTCTCGGCACCGAAACAACCTGGCGAAATATTTTGGAGGGTGAGAGCGGTATCGGCCCGATCACGCGGTTCGATACGGCAGGTTTCCCCTGCACCTTTGCCGGTGAAGTCAAGAATTTCGATCCTCTTCGATTCGTCGAACCCAAGACCGCCCGCCGGATGGACCCCTTCATCCAGTATGCGATCGCCGCCAGCTATTTTGCGGTGGAATGCTCGGGACTGGAGATCGATGTGACCAACCGGGACCGGGTGGGAGTGTACATCGGTTCCGGAATCGGCGGTTTTTCGACCATTGAAAAGGAGCATGCCAACTTCTTGCAGCGCGGACCGCGAAAGATCTCGCCTTTCTTTATCCCTTCCAGCATCATCAATCTAGCGGCCGGTCAGGTCTCGATCCGATTCGGAGCTGCTGGCCCAAACTCGGCTACCTGCACCGCCTGCTCGGCTGGATGCCACGCTCTGGGAGATTCGATGAGAATCATCCAACGGGGAGATGCCGACGTCATGATTGCCGGTGGGGCCGAGTCGGCGATCACCCCGATGGCCGTCGGCGGTTTCGCCGCCATGAAGGCCCTCTCGACCAGAAATGACGAGCCACAGAAGGCCAGCCGGCCCTTCGATCGCAAGCGGGATGGATTCGTTATCGGCGAGGGCGCGGGCATTTTGATCCTGGAGGAACTGGAGCACGCTCGAAGGCGCAAAGCTCCTATAGTAGCGGAGTTTGTCGGCTATGGGATGAGCGGCGACGCCTTTCACATCACCGCTCCCCCCGAACATGGGACGGGAGCAGTGCGGGTGATGGAGGCAACCCTCAAGGACGCTGGCGTGGAACCGGCCCAGGTCGAGTACGTGAATGCCCATGGCACCAGCACGCCGCCCAACGATCGCATCGAGACGCACGCGATCAAGCAAGTTTTCGGTCAGCATGCCTATCGATTGGCCGTGAGTTCCACGAAGTCCATGACCGGTCATCTGTTGGGCGCGGCCGGTGGACTGGAAGCCGGAATCACGGTTTTGGCGATACGAGATCAGGTGATTCCACCCACCATCAATCTGGATGAGCCCGATCCGCAATGTGACCTCGACTACGTTCCCCACCAAGCCCGGCCGGCCGAAATCCGCTATGCCATGTCCAACTCCTTCGGGTTCGGCGGTACCAACGCCAGTATTCTCTTTCAGAGGTTCGAGGAGTAGTGCACTCGCGCCTGGAATCCAGGGGTGTCGCGTTCACAGCAAACGTCATCGTATTTATGGAAGGGAGTACTGAGGAGGCTTGGCTATGCTATAATGACTGTCATGTTTAGGGGGATCATGGCGGTACTGTACTCGCGGTGGGCTCCCGTATCTTTTACCGCCTGCTGATTTCGATGAAAAAGAGACGCACTGGCATGCCAGGTCGAGCTGGCTCTGGAGCGCAAGTATGACGGACAGGCCGTCCGCGAAATCGCGCCGGGGACGACGACGCAGGAGTTTCGTAGTCGGCCTCAAGGAGTGGGGCCGAGGTTTATTCCTGGATCTGAGTCCGCTCGCGATACTCACGGGTGTCGCCATGACTCTAGTCATCTCGGCTCTTTTGGTGGGCTACGAGTTTCAGTCCATTCCTGATTTCCAGATCGGCGACATCGCCGATCGCATTATCGAGGCCCGCCACGACTTCACCGTTCGGGATGAAGAAGCCACCTTGCAGAAGAAACAGGCATTGGTGCGTTCCGTGGCCGCGGTGTTCGACTTCGATCTCAGGGTCAACCATAGAAAAGAAAGCCAGTTGCGGGGAGCCTTCGCCAAAGGTCGAAAGATCCTGCAAGAGGAGCAGGAGACACTCAGGAAAGCCCGCTCCAAACGGCAGTCGGCTCAGGCCCGCGAACAGCTTCTCACCAGGCTGAGTGAGGCTCTCCCGGAATTCAACGACCCGGGCGTTCTGCAAGTGCTGCTGTCGAAATCCTTCTCTCCTGCATTGGAGGAACAGCTGGCCAAGATCCTGCAGGAATCCATGGAGTATCCTGGCGTCATTTGGAGCCGCGACGTACTCCTGCGGTATCGGGAAAGGGGAATCAGGCTTCGCGACTCGATCACTGGGCAGGAACAAGCTTTGAACGATTGGATGGCTTTACGCGATCTGGGGCAAGCCCGCGACGTTCTCCGCCAGAACGAATTCGAACTGACGGCCGTCAGTGGCGAAGAAAAGAGGAAGCTCATTCGCTTTCTGGAGGGCTGGATCGTCGCCAACGTCTCCTTCAACGAGACGCAGACCCTGGCTCTGGAGGGGGCAGCCACGAGTCAGATTGATCCCGTGTTCATTCAGGTCAAGAAGGGGCGAAGAATCGTGAGGGCCGGCGACGAAATCAAAGCCAAGGACCTGATGGTGCTCACTGCTCTGAAGCAGATGAAGCAACCCCGCCGGCTGGTCGGCCGATTCGCAGGCATCTTTCTGATCGCGGGATTCTTTCTCTTTGCTTTGTGGCAATACTTTCGGGTCAGTCAGATGGTCCGCAGAAGACCCGGAAATCACTTTGTGCTCCTGGGTGTGCTTCTCCTCTTCTCGCTGGTGGTCACCAAGCTGCTGTTCAATCTGGCCGATCTGGTTGCCGAGAGCCTGGTGATCGACAGCCTGCGAAACCCGCTCAACCTGTACTTGGTCGCCCCGCTGGCGTTCGGGGCGATTCTCATCATTCTGCTGGTCGATGCCCAGGTGTCGATCATTTACTCCCTGATTTTCAGCATATTCGTGGCACTCCTGACGGGAGAGATTTCTCTTTTTATCTATACCCTCACCGGCAGCCTGGCCGCCATTTACGTTTTGGAACAGTATCGGGAACGTTTTGCCATCATACGGGCCGGTCTGGTGCTGGGGATCATAAACGTGGTGACGGCTCTGGCTCTGCAGGGGTATGTTATCAGCGCCGGATCAGCGTGGACCGTGGCCGCGGTGCGCTCCCTGGGTGGCTTTTCCAGTGGTTTGTTTGCGGCCATGTTGGCTTCCCTTTTGCTTCCGATCCTGGAGGCACTCTTCGAGATTACGACCGACATCAAGTTGCTGGAATTGTCCAACCTGAACAGTCCGCCTTTGCGGCGTCTGGCGGTGGAAGCCCCCGGCACCTACCACCACAGCATCATCGTGGGGACCTTGGCAGAATCCGCCGCGGAGGCCATAGGAGCCAACCCCCTATTGGTTCGAGTGGGAGCCTACTACCACGACATTGGAAAACTGAAGAAGCCGGAGTACTACGTCGAAAACCAGATCTATTCTCCCAACAAGCACGAAAGTCTCTCCCCCAGCATGTCTAGCCTGATCCTGGCCAGTCACGTCAGGGACGGACTGAGCTTGGCCGACGAGATCGATCTGGTCAAGGAGGTCCGTGATCTGATCCCCGAGCACCACGGTACCAAGTTGATGACCTATTTCTACCAGAAGGCCAAGGATGTAGGCGATGAAAAGCATGGAAAAGTGGATGAGAATGATTACCGTTACCCGGGACCCAAGCCGCAGAGCAAGGAAGCGGCCATTCTCATGTTGGCGGATCAGGTGGAAGCGGCGGCCCGCACCTTACAGGATCCTACTCCCGGTCAGGCCCGTAGCTTGATCCGGCGGCTGGTGCAATCCACCATCCAGGATGGGCAGTTTGACGAGTGCGACATCACCATCAGCGAGCTGGAAAAGATCACTCGCTCTTTCGAACGAGCCATCGCCAGCATGCACCACCATCGAATCCAGTATCCCGGCTTTGACTTTAGCAAGCAGATTGACGAAAAGAGTCCCGCAGATCAACGTATTCAATAGACAGCGTAAATCTCGCGTTC
Organism: Acidobacteriota bacterium; assembly: GCA_965205565.1. Classification (GTDB taxonomy): domain Bacteria; phylum Acidobacteriota; class UBA6911; order RPQK01; family CBDBID01; genus CBDBID01. Next base: position 112,916 of record CBDBID010000042.1, on the reverse strand, counting down.
CCGTCTCTGCTGTTCGGAGTTTCGCCGAGCAATTGGGGAGTCGGATGAGACTGAAGGGAGGTTTCTCTGTAGCCTTGGTCAGCGATCGGACCATGAGGAAATATCACGCCCAATTCGCCGCCCAGAACCATTCCACCAACGTGCTTTCATTCCCTTTTCGGGCGGCCGACTCATCCGAGGCTTACCTGGGAGACATCTTGGTTTCCGTGGAGACGGCCGACCGACAGAGGGAAGCTAGTCTGGGAGAGGAACTGAAGATTCTGGTCCTGCACGGGGTTCTGCACCTTCTGGGCTACGATCACGAAACCGATGACGGGGAAATGCACCGCCTGGAAGAACGGCTGAGAAAGGAATTTCAACTGGCGTGAACTGGGTTTCTCTGGCGCTTCTAAGTTGCTCTGTCTTGCTGCTGTGCCTCCTGTTTCTGTCTCTGCTCGAAGCCTGCATAGCTCAGATCTCCAGGGTTTCTCTGAGGGCTCTGGCGGAAAAGCGAGCCAACGCAAGAACCGCCCTTCTCTCAGAGGTTGCCGCTGATCGACGGGCCTTTCTGCTTCCGGTCCAGTTTGCCAGCCACGGGTTGCAAATTGTGTTGGCGGTGCTGATGACGGCTCTGGTGGCTCATTTCCGTTGGATGTACTGGCCGGTTTGGGCTCTCAGCATATCGATTGCCGTGATTCTGGTGTTCAGTCAGCTCATCCCCAAGGGGTTGTGCCGGTTTGGACCGGAACGTCTCCTGCTGCAGCTGCTTCCCTTTCTGCGCCCGGGTTACCCGCTCCTGCGGATCGCCAGTCTGCCGGTTTTGTGGGTCTCAAGGGACGAGACGGGTGGGAACGGAGAAAAAACCGAGTGGGCAGAGGAGGAGGCCACCGAGGAGGAAATTCAGGCTTATATCGGAGTCGGAGAGGAAGAGGGAATCTTTGAGGAAGAGGAAAGTGCGCTGATCCAGTCGGCATTGGAGTTTGGCAACACCCTGGTCCGGGAAATCATGACTCCCAGAAGCGAGATCACGGCCATCGAGGAGGGCGCCACCATCTCCGAACTGAAGGAATTGATGGTGACTTACAAGCACTCACGAATCCCCGTATACCGGGAACAGATGGACCAGATCGTAGGAGTTGTGTACGTGCGCAACTTACTGGCCTATCTGGAGGAGGGAAAAGGGGATGATACCATTCGACCCTTGGTCCACCGCCCCTGGTTCGTTCCCGAGACCAAGAAGGTAGCCAAGCTGCTCAAGGAAATACAGCGGGCGGCTGAGCACCTGGTCATCGTGATCAACGAGTATGGGGCGGTCTCGGGCCTGGTCACCGTTGAAGATCTGGTGGAAGAGATTGTGGGGGAGATTCGGGATGAAGACGAACCTGACGAACCGGATCTGGTTTATGAGGGGAAGGGCAATTACTTCGCTCGAGGCGGCGTAGAGATCCGCGCCTTGGCGCACGCACTGGGAGTGGAGTTGGAGGGAACTGATGTCACCACCCTGTCCGGACTGGTCGTGTCCCATCTGGGCAAGGTCCCGGTGTCTGGGGAAAAAGTAAAGCTGAGCTCGCTACACGTCGAGGTATTGAGTGCGGACCGAAAACGAATCCACACTCTGCGGGTCTGCAAGCTCGCAGACGAATCCGAGGCCGATGCTGGCCTGGGCGGCTCGCCGGCATCGGCGACCGCCAGAAAGGCCTGATCCAACCACCGTGCAACCGGAGGATCTCTCACCCCGGCAATCGGCACTACACAACAAGCTCATGCTCCGGGCCCTGGCTCTGGCGCGGCGAGGAGCGGGCCGGGTGAGTCCCAACCCATTGGTAGGAGCCGTGGTCGCGCAGGAAGGAAAGATCCTGGGCGAGGGCTATCATCTCTTCGAGAAACGAGATCATGCTGAAGTGGTCGCCTTGCGGCGGGCGGGTCAAGCCGCAAGGGGATCCGACCTCTACGTGAACCTGGAACCTTGCTGCCACCAGGGCCGCACGCCCCCCTGTAGCGAGTTGATCCTGAAATCCGGAATCCGGCGTGTCTTCTCGGGCCTCAGAGATCCAAATCCGCTGGTCTCTGGAAAAGGGCTGCAGTGGCTCCAGGCTCAGGGAGTGCTGGTACACGAAGGGCTTTGCCGGCAGCAGGCCGAAGTCTTGAATGAGAAGTTCCTGCACTTTGCGGTCACCGGTCGGCCCTTCGTACTGCTGAAACTGGCGCTCAGCCTGGACGGTCGCCTGGCCACTCGAAGCGGTGACTCCCAGTGGATCACTGGTTCGCGGTCTCGAGCATGGTCTCATCGTCTCCGTTACGAGTACGACGCTATCCTGGTCGGAATCCACACCGTCTTACATGACGATCCGTCACTCGATGTGAGGTGGAAAAGCCGCAATGCGATCACCAAGGTGGTTTTGGACTCCCGTCTGAGAACGCCCCCCGGTGCCCGCCTGTTCGAAAGCGACGACCCCGTGATCATCTTCCACGCCCGGGGCGCCGCTCGATCCCAGAAAGAAGAGTTACAGAAGCGGGCCGATCTGCTGGCTGTTCCCCGACGCGAAGACCGGCTCAGCTGGAAGCCCATCCTCGAGGAACTGGGCCGAAGGCGCGCGTCCAGCTTGCTGGTGGAGGGAGGCGCTCAGATAGCCGCTTCCCTTTTGAAGGCGGGATTGGTGCAGAAAATGAACCTGTTTTATGGCGCCAAGATCATCGGGTCCGAGGGCCTGCCCGCTGTCGGTTCGTTGGCTGTCCAACGTCTGGAGCAGGCGATTCCTTTGCGCATCCACCGGATGCGGAGATTGGACTCCGACGTCATGGTGGAAGCCTATCTCCCGGCGTAGGAACTGGGCGATCCAACATGGCGAGAAGCCTCTCCAGCTGAGCAAATCCGGAAACTGCTGTGCTGGCTGCTGTGTACCCGAATAAAGTGTCGCAGCAGTCTCTTTTCCAGCCCGGGCCTGCCCCGGAAGAAGCACCCACGGAGCCACTCCCTTACGAGGGTGTCGTAAAAGGCCTCCTGAGCACCTCCCGGTGGTGGGGAGATCAGAGCTGAAATCGTAACGATTTCAGAGGAACTACTGTATAATAAACAGGTTACATCTTCAGTCTCACGACCTCGATCCGTCACAGTTCGCCTAATCCGCCTTTTGTGACACCCTTTTACGGTCACGGTTCTGTGGGTGCGCCTTTCCAGTGGTTCAGTCGGGGTGAGTGAGATTATTGAGAGTCTGGAGGGATACAGCTGGATGGATCACTGAAATCCGACGTGTCGACTCATTTTTGTGATCGCGATCACTGATCCTAAAAAAAGCGAGGATGAAGCTGACAATCGTGATGAAGGGCGACATCCCGGGCCCTTAAGGTAGGACCCGCATTCGTCGCGGGAGTAGCGTATGAGATAACATGGTTTCAGCCTTCTCGAATCGTGCATCATGATCACCGTTCTAGGAGTGGCCCTGTCGCTAGCCTAGTTCTCATCCGGAAAAGGATAAATAGTTGTAAATAAAAGGCTTAGGCCGCATCTTCGACCTCCATTGTTGTCGTGGTGTCTTGGTACAATAATGTTCACAAAACATTGAAACAACAAGACTTACGGCAAAGCCAGGAGGTCAAAGATGCGTCAAAGTCGTGAAAATCAGCTGCCGCTGACTCCCCTCTGGCCCGATCACCAGCACGCACAGGAACTGCGGGAGATTTCCAAGATCCTCGATGAAAATTCTAAGCTGAACGAACGGGTCTGGCAAGATCTCAGTGAGGCAGACTCGACAAAAGGGGCTCCGGGAATGAGCGGGGAGCAGGTGTTGCGCTGTGGTGTGATCAAACAGATGCATCAGTTCTCCTATGACCGCTTGGCCTTTCACCTGGCCGATTCTGTGAGCTTGCGGGCCTTCTGCCGGCTGCCTTTGGGCTGGACCCCGGCTCGTTCCACCCTGGCCGAGAACCTCTCGCGCATCCGCCACTCAACCTGGCGGGCCATCAACGCGGCGCTGGTGGACTGGGCCTGTGAGCAAGGCTTGGAGAAGGGAGAGAAGGTCAGAATCGACGCCACCCCGGTGGAGAGTGAGATTCACCACCCCACCGATAATCAACTGCTCTCTGATTGCGTACGGGTGCTGGCCCGTTGGCTGGGACGACTTTCTTGTTTTGTCGACTTCCCTTACCGGGATCATGGCTTGCGGGCTCGCCGCCGCTGTCTGGCCATCAGCAATGCCCGCCGTCAGACCCTGCGCATTGGCCCTTATCGCGATCTGCTCAAAGTCACCCGCAAGATGGCAGGCTACGCCCGGGCAGCCCTGGCGGTCTGCGAAGACTCCAGCCATCCCCGTGTTGTGCGAGAGAGGAGCTTACTCGAACACTACCTGGAACTGACCCATCGAGTGATCGATCAGACCGAGCGTCGTGTTTTGCGGGGGGAATCGGTCCCGGCCAGCCACAAGGTGGTTTCCATTTTCGAGGAGCACACCGATCTGATTCGCAAAGGCGGCCGGGAAACGGTCTATGGGCACAAAGTTTTTCTATCCTGTGGCAGATCCTCTCTGATCCTGGATTGTCTGCCGGTGCGGGGCAACCCGTCCGATAGCACTTACCTGGAGACGATGCTAGATCGGCACTGCCATCAATACGGCTCTTATCCGCGTCAGGCCAGCTTGGACGGGGGCTTTGCATCGAAAGCGAACTTGGCCTTGGCCAAAAACAAACCCGGCCTCAAGGATGTGGCTTTCGCCAAAAAGTGCGGACTCTCGATCGAATCGATGGTCTCCTCCAGCTGGGTATACAAACAACTGCGCCGCTTTCGGGCCGGCATCGAAGGCTGTATCTCGATGCTCAAGCGCGTCTTCGGGCTGGACCGCTGCCACTGGAAAGGCTGGCAGCGCTTCCAGCAGTACCTGCAGCTCTCGACCCTTTCCTACAATCTGCTGGTACTGGCGCGCCTGCGATTGTAGAGGTGCTCCTGCGGCTGACATCTCGATCCGTCTGGCAAAGGGCCGAAGTGTCTCTTGAAATCGACTAAAATCGACTCTGTGTGGTCCGTTTAGGTCCCCAGCCCACTGCACATAACGGATTGCCAGCCGTTGATTGGGGTCGACTCGACTACGAGCGTCTTAAAAAGCCGATTTCCGGATAGGAAGTAGCCTAGCCGGAATCGGCGCGCTCCAGCCGGGAATTCAGGCTCGACTCACAGGCCCAGGCGATAGCCTCCGAAATTTCTTCGGCGCGCTATCAAGCCTTGGCCGACAATCAACGCTGTCGCGTGCGCTTTGACACCCAGCAAGGCACGTATCAAACCGAGAGAGGAGTGGGAGGGCAGTGGGGCGTGACCCGGTCCCCACGGGGCGTTGGCACAAGCGTCTACATTCTCAATGCCCCGGATGTTGTTTTCGGGGCCTCCGGTCAGTCGGAGCAAGCGGTCAACATCGTGCTTCAGAATTCAGACGGGACCTCTCGGACGGTTTCCGTCTCTTTAGGAGGGTGAGTCAAAATCGTTTGAGCCGATGAAGGAAAGCATGCTTGCAGAAAAAAGCAAAGAAGAAGGGTTTTCGATGATCGAGGTCCTGGCAGCCGTATTCATCGTAACGGTGGGACTGCTAGGCCTGGCAGGAATGAGCTATCTGGCGATGTCGGGAACCAACACCGGACGGGATGTTTCCATCGCCACACCACCCTTGCCCAGACCACCTTGGAAAATATCGTGAGCGACGGGTACGACAACGCGATCCCGGCCAACCATCCGATGGAGTCCTACGGCACAATATAGGGATATCCCCGATTCAGCCGAGTGGTCACGATTGATGACAATACGCCCGAAGCCACCAGATCCTCTTGCGGCAAATCGGAGAAAGCCGCCACTTTCCTCATAAAGGTAGGATCGGCATTCATTTTTTAACCAAGGCCAACTGTGATTTCAGATTCGGCAGGTTATAGAGATCTTCCAGTTCCTGTAAAGTTTCGTTGATTCCAGGCAAGTTGTCCAACTGATTTTGGACCGTGTCGATCCGGCGCTCGGAACGAAACGAGATCGAGGAGAGTCTCAAGGCGCGTCCAGTCCCTTTTCGAGCCAGGTGGTGACTGAAGCTGCGAACTGCTGGGTAGAGAAAGAACACGTTGGGGCCGGGCAAGGGCGTTAGCAGACTACCGAGTAGCGCCAGCAGGGCGTCAATCCAGAGCCATCCGGCGTCCTTGCGCCGACGCCGGCGCAGGAAGTCCTGGAACCGTTCTCTGGCTTCCGCCTCGCTCCAAAACGAGGCGTGATAGATTTCCAGGTGAGAGGCGTGGCGGAGGTGACTGCAAAGGGTCTCCTGATAATCAAAGCGCTCCTGAAAGGCGGCATAGGCGTTGTAGACGCGCACTTTCAGACGTGGCCACCTCCCCTCCGTCCGCTGGGGGAGAGTGGATGAGCCCGCCGGCAGCGCCTCGTGGATCGGGAATAGCTTCCCCCTGCGAGTCTCAAAAAGGAGAAGGATCATGGCTTCGAATTCTCCGACTTGTCCCTTTCCTTTCGCAAGGCCACGCTCAGACACCAGAAGAATCCCCCCCAAACTACTCCGATCACGACCACCATAGTGATTAGCGTCAGAGCAGTCATGGCTGAAGGGTCCTGGTGGCGATCCATCGATTGCAAGCCAGGGCGATCGCGAGGACGCCGAGCCACTGAAACATGCAGGTTCCAACCGATTCGACGCGAAACGGATTCCACCAGTTTCCTGGGTCAGCCTGGATGACCTGCCAGAACCACCAAGTGACCAGGATCAGAACTTGAGCCGGAATCAGGTATCCGATGAGGTAATTGTACCAGCGACCCACGCGCAGGTCACCGCCCTGGGAATTCACCAGATCCCTGCGGAACCGCTCGGGGCCGAAGTGAAGAACAGCCGAACTGATCAGAGCACCACTGAGCATCAATCCCACCCCCCAGGTCCAGTCCTGGTTCAAGAAGAAGTCGGTGCTCAAAGCCGACGGGATTCCCATCAACAGGGTGATCCCGTAGACGATCCGCAGCGCCCTTTTTCGACTCATCTTCATATCCATCAGAACTCGGGTAGAGAGTTCCAGCATGGAAATCAAGGAGCTGAGGGCGGCGAACGTCAAGGCCAAAAAGAAGAAGGTCGCAAACAGTCCGCCGGCGCTCATTTTCTGGAAAAGCTGGGGAAGCCAGATGAAGGTCAGACCGGTATTGGCTGGTCCTGGCGCGCGCAACACCTCCGCGGCCTGCTCTGGAATGAGGGCGAACACCGTACAAAACACCGTGATTCCGGCCAGCAGGGAAACGGAGTTGTTGCCCAGACCAACCAAGGCGGCATTCAGTGGGATGTCTTCACTTCTTCGCATGTACACGGCATAGGTCAGAATGAGTCCCCATCCGGCTCCCGTGTCCCAGGCATTTTGGGTGAGTGCCTGTAACCAGACTCGATGATCCATCAGGTCCCCGAAGTCGGGAGTAAACAAGAAGACCAATCCCTGAGAGGCTCCTGGCAGAGTCACGGCTCGAACGGCGCAGGAGACGATCAGAATGAGCAGAGCCGGGATGAGAAATCGATTAACCCGTTCAATGCCCTTCACAATGCCTTTTTGAATCACCATTGCCGCTGCGGTGAGAGTCACCACATGAAACAGGATCGGTTGCCAGCCCGACTGGGTGAAGTTGTACCAGTCCGAGGTGGGATCGGCGCTGCCGAGCAGGTGCCCCGTCAGGGCGAGGAAAAGGTAGCGAAGGCACCATCCAGCAACCACCGAATAGTAGAACATGATGGCCGTAGCCACGAAGCCAACGAAGACTCCCATCCAGGCGAAGCGCTGGCCGATCAGGGTGACGAATGAGCCGACGGTCCCGTAGCGCGTGCGCTTGCCCAGAGCGAACTCCGCCATGATGAGGGGGTGCTCCACAAAAAGAGGAAAGCCACCCAGGGGATCAAGAAGGAGCCTCCTCCGTTGGCGGCCGCAATGCGAGGGAAGCGCCAGATATTGCCGGTTCCAACCGCGATTCCCAGCACCGAAAGAAGCAGTCCCCATCGAGAGCTGAATGTCTCTTCGGTTCTAGAAGCTGCCTCCATATCAGTTCCGGTTCAAATAATGACGGATCCGTTCTACCGGGTTGCTCGCATTGACAACGTCGGAGATGACGGCGACGGCGGCGGCCCCAGCTCGCCATGCCGCGGGAGCTCGATCCAGGGTAATCCCTCCGATGGCAACCACCGGAAACCGGCTGACGGCCGTGAACTGAGCCAGTTGTTTCGTTCCCACAGCCGGATGTTCACTCGTCTTGCTGGTGGTGGGAAAGATGGGCCCCACCGCGACGTAGTCCAGATCCAGCTCCTGGGCCCGCTCGAACTGTTCCCGGTCATGGGTGGACAGACCCAGGATGGCGTTGGGTCCGAGCAGGCGTCGAGCCACCTCGACCGGTAGGTCATCCTGTCCCAGATGGACGCCGTCAGCGCCTACCGCCAGCGCCAGATCGACTCGATCGTTGACCAGAAATTGAGCGCCAGTCGCCGAACACACCTGCCGGATCTGGACCAGTTGGCGGTAAAGGGCTGAGTCGGGAAAAACTTTCTCCCGGATCTGAAAGAAACGGCATCCTCCTTTAAGGAATCTTTGGGTAAGTTGCAGGTGGTTCCAATGGTGCCGATTCCCGGAGTCGGTGATCGGGTAGAGACGATCCAAGCGCAGCGATCTCATTCAGGCACCGAAAAGCAACCGTCCCAGAATCACCACGATGGCAATGGGGCAGGCGTATCGGATCAGAAAACCCCAAATAGGGGCCATCTTGAATTGGGAATTCCCCGAGGCGATCTCCTCTAGGGCGGGCTGGACTCCCCATTTCCAGCCCAGGAAAAGGGCGATGAACAAGGCTCCTACGACGAGGGAGATCTCTCCAAAATAGCGATTGACGGTATCCAAGAATCCTGCAAACAGGGGTACCGACCCCGTGCTCAAGGCACTGGGAATCCCCAGCAGAAAGGCCAGACTCCCAGCACAAATGGCCGCATTCTTTCTTTTCCAGCGCCGCTCGTCGATCAAAAAGGCCACCACCACTTCCAGCAGGGAAATCAAGGAAGTCAGAGCGGCGATGGTCAGCAGGACGAAGAAGAAAGCTCCAAAAATAGAGCCCAAGAAGATGGCATTGAAGATGTTGGGCAGAACGGTGAAGATCAGTCCCGGTCCGGCGTCCGGGCTGAGGCCCGGCACGGAAAACAGGGCGGGAAAGATCGCGAATCCGGCCAAGACGGCGATCAAGGAATCGGCCAGGCTGACGTAGACGGCGCTGGTGATCAGATTCTCTCGCCTGGATAGATAGCTTCCGTAGGTAATCATGGCTCCCATCCCCAGACTGAGGGAAAAGAAAGCCTGCCCCAGGGCGGAAAGGATGACCCCGAAGTCCACCTTGGAGAAATCGGGGTGGAGGTAAAAGGCAATCCCCCGCATGGCTCCGGGGAGAGTGACGGCCCGTACCACCAGGAACGCCAGCAAAAGCAGCAGGACCGGCATCAAGATTTTACTCGCTCTCTCGATGCCGCCTTGAATCCCGCCCGCCACGATCCAAACGGTGATGGCGATAAAGACCAGATGATGCACGGTGACCAGGGGGCCCGTGGCGATGAAGTCGGTGAAAATGGAGGAGACCGTGTGGGCATCGACCCCGCTAAAGGTGCCGGTGACAGCCAGCCAGACGTATCGCAAGGTCCAACCGGCCACCACGCTGTAGAAACTCAAGATCACCAGACCGGTCAACACGCCCAAGCCTTCCACCCATCTCCATGCCGTTCCCGGCGCCAGGGTCTGAAAGGCTCCCACCGGATTGCTCTTCGACTTGCGGCCTATGGTCAGTTCAGCGATCATGACCGGCACGCCCACCAGCAAGACGCACATTAGATAGATGAAGAGGAAGGCGGCTCCCCCATTCTCGCCTACTACGGTGGGGAACCTCCAGATGTTGCCCAAGCCGATGGCCGAGCCAGCGGCGGCAAGAATGAATCCGATCTGAGAACTCCAAGCCCCGCGAGCGGAAGGATCTTCGGTCAAGCTGCTTCTCCCTCGTCGAGGTTTTCCAGAAGAGAGGTGCCCAGATTTCCATGAATGAAATCGGGGTGGTTGATGATTCTCTTGTGCAGAGAAATGCTGGTGTCGATGCCCTCGACGATGAAAGTGTCCAGGGCACGATTCAGCCGGGAGAGGGCCTCGGGACGGTCCTGGCCCCACACAATCAGTTTGGCGATCAAAGAGTCGTAATGCGGCGACACCACGCAGTCGGTGTAAACAGCCGAATCGATCCGGATCCCAGGACCTCCGGGGGGATGGTAGGCGGTAATCTTGCCCGGCGAAGGGGTAAAATTGGTTGACGATTCCGCGTTGATTCGGCACTCCACACTGTGACCGTAGAGTCGGACGGACTCCTGCCGTAGCTGCAGTTTCTCTCCGGCCGCCAGGCGCAGTTGCTCCTTGAGGATGTCCATGCCGGTGACCATTTCCGTGACCGGGTGTTCCACCTGGACCCGGGTGTTCATCTCGATGAAGTAGTAATGGCCTTCTCGGTCGAATAGGAACTCGACCGTTCCTACGTTGCGATAGGAAATGTCCTGCATGGCACGAACCACCCGGGCTCCCAGTTCCTGGCGTAATTCTGGTGAGAGGGCCGGGCTCGGAGATTCCTCTACCAACTTCTGGTGACGGCGCTGGACGGAGCACTCTCTTTCTCCCAGATGAACGATGTGGCCGTGCTCGTCAGCCAGAATCTGGAATTCAATGTGACGAGGGTTTTCCAGATACCGTTCCACGTATACATCGGCATTGCCGAAGGCGCTCTGGGCCTCAGACTGAGCCGTGGCCAAAGCCTGAGTCAGTTCCGGCTCTTTGTGTACGATGCGCATACCGCGGCCTCCTCCTCCGGCGGCGGCTTTGATCATCAGTGGATATCCGATGTCGGCGGCAATGCTTTCGATGTCGTCCTGTTGGACCACTATACTGCCGGTAATTACGGGCAGTCCGGCCTCCTGCATTCGCTGCCGGGCTTTTACCTTGTCTCCCATGAGGGCGATGATTTCAGGGGGAGGGCCGATGAACTTGATTCCGCAAGTCTCGCTGACTTCGGCGAAATCGGCGCTCTCGGCGAGGTAGCCGTAGCCCGGGTGAATGGCGTCCACGTTGGTGATTTCAGCGGCGCTGATGATGCTGGGAATATTCAGATAGCTTTCCCGACTCGGAGAGGGTCCGATACACACGGCTTCGTCGGCGAACCTCACGTGCAGAGAGTGACGATCGGCATCGGAGTAGACGGCTACCGTTCCGATCCCCAACTCTTTGCAGGCGGAGATGATCCGGAGTGCGATTTCCCCACGGTTGGCTACCAGCACTTTCCGAAACATGGTCACCTCAATAATAGCCGGCTACTGGCACCAAGAGATTCAGTTGCACGATAGGCGGCGGCGAGAGGGAAGGTCACGATAGCCGGATCTGGAAGAGAGGCTCGTCGTATTCAACGGGCTGGCCATTGTCCACCAGGATCCGAACGATTTCACCTTCGACATCGCACTCAATTTGATTGAACAGTTTCATCGCCTCGATGACACACAGTACGGTTCCCTTCTGGACCGAGTCCCCGGCTCGGATGAAAGGCTCGGCGTCAGGCTTGGGCGTGATGTAGAAGGTCCCCACCAGTGGGGCCTTGAAAACATGGAGGTCTTCTTCTGGGGCTTTCGTTGCTGCGACAGCCGTCTCCGGCCGGGCGGGTGTCTCGGTGGGCGGGGCCGCCAAGGTCTGTGGGCTACCTGACGGCAAGCTCTCCAGGCCTCTCTTGATCCTGATCCTCATGCCCGCCCGCTCCATCTCGAATTCACCAATGGAAGAATCTTCGATCATATCGAGCAGCTCTCGGATCTCTCTCAGATTCATCAGCTCTCCTTGCCGGCTATAGAAGCCTGGCCACATTCTCACGAGCGGGCCTGATATAGTCAATAGTCATTACGGCACGGGACCTCCGACCGGACGGCCAACGGGGGAGCCATCAAAGGCCTGCATGGGATGGAGAGATTAGGGCAAAGGCAAGGCTCAGCAAGAAGACACTCCCAAGTCAATCCTTTACTCGGGCCAAACTGACCGTCACCCGGGCGCGGGGCAATGGAATTCCTGCGTGGGGGCAGGAAGGGGGATTAGCGTGAAAGGAGGCGGTGACCAGTGGGAGTGACGACGAGGGCCTCTTCCAGGCGGATTCCATACTGGCCCGGGAGATAGATTCCGGGTTCTATCGTGAAAACCATCCCGCATTCAATGGTCACGGGGCGGCGAGGTGAGATGCCCGGCAGTTCGTGGATCTCCAGTCCCAGTCCATGTCCCGTGCTGTGCCCAAAATTCTCGCCATAGCCGTGTCGGGCGATCACCTCACGGGCGGCCGAGTCGATATCGGTGGAGAGAACTCCCGGTTTCACCCTGACCAGGGCCGCATCTTGCGCTTCCTGGACGATATCGAAAATGCCTGGCCTGGAGACGGGGGGCAGGAAACAGACGCGAGTCATGTCGCTGCAGTAGCCGCCGTAGCGCACTCCAAAGTCGATCAACACCAGTTCTCCTTTCCGGATGATCCGGCCACTGGGCGCCGCATGGGGTAGCGAGGATCGGTCGGCCGAAGCCACGATGGTTTCAAACGCCAGGCCCTCTCCACCTCCTTTACGCAATTCGTACTCCAGCAGGGCCGCTACTTCGATCTCGGACTGGCCCGGCTCGATGGTTTCCAAAAGCCGGTCGTAAGCGGACCGCGCCAGTTGGAAGGCTTGCTGCAGAACGGAGATTTCCGTCTCCTCTTTGACGGCGCGAATCTGCTCGATCAAGTTCTGAGTACCCTTAAGCCTGAGGGGGAGACGCCAAGAACGAATGGAGAGGATCGTGTCATAGGAGATGTGTCGTGCCTCCACTCCTAGACGCTGTCGGGAGCTGGAGCTAGACGAGTGCAACATCTGTCTCAAGGACTCGGTCAGGGGGGCCGAGCTCAAAACCGGTTCGCAGTTGACCGATTCCCTTTGTGCCTGTTCGAAATAGCGAGAGTCGACCAGCAATCGACTTTCACCCTCAAGACAAAGGGCCAGCCCGGTCGAACCTTTGAAGTTGAATAAGTACTGTAGGTTGGGAGGGTGGGTGACGAGAAAACCGTCCAGTTTTCGGACGGAGACCCCCTCTAGGAATCGTCGGTGGCGCTTGGCGAAGTCGTGCAACCGTCTATTTCCGCAACAAGGAGCTAGCTGTCAGCAAACGCAGCAGTTCGGCCCGAGTGAGGCCACTACGAGCGGAGGTTCGGATGGCGGACTCCAGAATTCTCTGCCCCAGCTCTGGGTGTCTCCTCAGGGCTTTCGCTAGCCGAGTGGCGAGTCGCGGATGGCGAAGCACGAAAAGCAGGAGTCGGGCCGTGTGATAGGCGGGCCGAAAGTATTGGTTTCGCCGGCGCGTGTAGGGAGCCAGACTGGCCGAGTCGAGCCGGTCTCGGACCAGAGCCTCCGTCAGTACTTCAGCAGCCAGCTCGGCGTCTCGCAGGGCGATGGTCATCCCTTGACCGGTCACAGGATCGACCGCGCCGGCGGCGTCTCCGACCAGAAGGAAGCGGTCGCCGTGGCAACGAGGGAGGCGGGTCGCCAGGGGGGCTACGGCGTGGACGCTCAAGTCCGAGTCTTCCCGGAGTTCTGCCTGAGTCAAGGTGGGAAAATGAGACAACGCACGACGATAGAGGAGAGATGCGGGAAGATGCCAGCCGTCGATGCGGGCCTGGTACAGAAGGAGGGTGACTCGGGCAGCAGAACGTCCGAAGGGTGCCACGTAGGCTTCCCCCAGCTGAGAGCAGTGCACCTCGACAGCCTCTTGAGTGGGTCGAAAATCGCGATGATAGGTGCACAGGGCCAGCCGCCTGGAGGAAGGGGTGTAGTATGGGATTCCCAGACGGGTGCGTAGCCGGGAGTGCAAGCCGTCGGCTGCGATCAGGGCCCGGCCTCGATACCGGCTTGTGCGGCCTCCACAAGATCCCGTGATCCAGATTCCACCCCCCTCCCATTGAGCGTCGGTCGTCAAAAAGCCTTCGCGAAAAGAGACTCCTGACTGACTGGTCGCCAAATCCAGAAGAGCATTGTCCAGGGAGGTCCGCTCCACAACCCACCCTCGCCAGTTTCGATCCAGCTGGTCGAAGCGTAGGGGCAGCACCAGCCGATCGGAAAGATGGAAGTGAATTCCTTCGAACCATTGGGGACTGCTTTTGCGTATCGCCGGGAACAGCCCGTGCCGGGCGGCGATGGCTGCACCAGTGGGCATGAGTCCCTCGCCGCATATCTTGTCGCGGGGGAAGGTGGCCTTGTCCACCAGTGGAACTCGAAAACCTTGTCGGCTCAGCAGGAAGGCGGTGCTGGATCCCGCTACGCTGGCGCCGGAGACGATGACGTCAAACTCCTTGCCAGAGCCCGCCGAATTCATAACGCTTCAGGATACCACTTCCGCGACTCCAGACTTTGAAGAAAACAGGCCTGCCTAGTAAGGTAAGGTCGCGGAGGAGTGGCCGAGTGGTTTAAGGCGGCGGTCTTGAAAACCGTTGTACCCGCGAGGGTACCGTGGGTTCGAATCCTACCTCCTCCGCCACCCACTTATCTCGTTGATATTACTGCGTTATTCTCAATTCTCTAACCAGATTTGTCTTTAATTTTCAGGCGTTTACGGGCACTTTGGCAATGGATCTCCATTGAAAGAGACACGTTGTTGCGGTGTGGCGCGCCGTTTCTGCGCCATCGTCTCTCAAGCCCTTTTCAGTGGTCCGTCTTTTCGACGTCCAAAACGGTTGACGCAGCTCTTTACGACCTGCATCCAGCGACAGAACCGGCCGGCTTGGGATGGACCGGAGGTCAAGCGTGCTTGAACCCAAGCCGCTTCCTCTGGGCTTCCCACCTGAACGGCAGGCGGGTGTTCTTCATGAGCGTGTTCGCGGTCAGCCCAGGCGGTTGCTGCCCGTCGACGATTGCCGTGACGATGTCCGGGGCAAGGTAGGCAAGCCGCAGCAACCGGGTGACATAGGAGGGTGAGACGCCTTCGCCTTCGGCGATCCGCTGCAGGGTGAGATCGGGGTTTTGCTCCAATCGATCCTGGATGGCGAAGGCGCGCAGCAGCAGCCGGATCAGGCCCGGGGCGGGCTTGGCATTGTTGCGGGCGCCGGGGACGACTAGTTTCATGCCCGTGCCAGCGCGCTCAAGGGCGATTGGAATATCCAGGATGATCGGATGTTTGGCTGGCTGAGCGTCCTGCCTCGATCTTTTTATTGAGACAACGTCCGGTGCTTCATCAGGGAACTGTTGTTGACTTTCTCCTTGAACTCCACAACATGTAATTCTGCCTGGGTTTCCCGTGGCTTTTCTGTCATCAAACATGTATGAGGCAAGCTACATACCTGACAGAAGCTCTCTGATGTAACTGTACACTGGATCTCAAGCGGCCTTTGGTCGGAAGTCCTCCGCCCTCATACAACACTTCCCTGAAGAAGCACCGCTCCGGTCCCCATCACCCGCCGAGGCGCGGGGTGTGAACGCGATCTGGTCGCCATCGAGCGGGCGCTCGACGGAGAGCGGGCTTACGAGAAAATGAAGCGCGCGGTGGAGAGGGCAAGCCAGCCGTGACCGGCCACTTGATCGGAGCCTGGACTCCGGACCGAGCCGTTAACTCTTGGGAGATAATGCCCGGCCCGGGGTTCCAATCCCAGTTGACAGAGGTGGGCCATTGGCCTACATACTTGTCATGGAGTTCGAATGGAACGATGTCAAAAGCAACGACTGTTTCATGCATCGCGGCTTCGATTTCGCGTATGCCATCCGCGCGTTCCTCGATCCAAACCGGATTGTTGGACGGGCCCGCCGGTGGGATTACGGCGAGGACCGCTACCGGTTGCTCGGCGCAATAGAGAGGCGGGTGTTCGTTCTGATCTACACGATGCGAGGTTCCGCCATCCGCATCATTTCGGCCCGCAAGGCTAACAGGAAAGAGGTCCGAGAATATGAGCGAGACGCACGTCAGGATTGATCCCGACGATCCACAAAGCCTGCCCGAGGGGAGGATCGATCATGCGGTGCTGGACGGCACCACCGAAACCGACCTCGCCTTACAACAGCAACAAGATGACGCTGAGGCGATGCGGGACATGGCGCGGTATGCGCGCCGGGTTCGCAAGCGCCTCGGGCTAACGCAGGTTGAGTTCGCGCGGCGTATCGACGTGCCGCACGAAACGATCCGTAACTGGGAGCAGGGGAAGCGCTGCCCGACCGGCGCCGCGAGGACCTTGCTGAGGGTTCTCGACAAGGCTCCGGAGACAGCTCTCCGTGTGTTGACCTAATGCGGGTAGAGTCGCGCCATGAAAAAATCGCATGACCTTGCGATTGTATCCCGTCAGCAGCAATGAGACACATTGAGCCTGTGGTCTTAGAGACAATTTGAAGGGAACTTGACAGCCTCTGTCGGGGTGTCGATGCTGGCCGTGGCGTAACACAAGAGGAGAAACCACCATGGCCACAGACGTTATTAAACAGATTCGTAGGAGGACCCGCCGGAAGTTTTCCGCCGATGAGAAGATCCGGATCGTCCTGGAGGGACTTCGTGTGCTTCATCAGGGAACTGTTGTTGACTTTCTCCTTGAGCTCCACAACATGTGATTCTGCCTGGGTTTCCCGTGGCTTTTCTGTCATCAAACATGTATGAGGCAAGCTACATACCTGACAGAAGCTCTCTGATGTAACTGTACACTGGATCTCAAGCGGCCTTTGGTCGGAAGTCCTCCGCCCTCAACAACACTTCCCTGAAGAAGCACCAGCGACGCGCACATCTCTGCAAGCCGCTGGCGAAGGCTAGGCGGCTCCAAGACAGTCACGCTTTCTCCCCAGGTCAAGAGATGCCAGCAGATTTCCTCGATACCCCCCCGCCCTAAAGCGCACCATCAGGGAACCGTCGCTATCCTCGACAATGGTTTGGCTTGGATGGAATTGAACCAGAATGTCCCCATCTACACTAACACGAACAGCCAGATGTATCGGTCTACAACAGACCTCACAATCTTCAATATATTCCTGAAATGACACGCTGCAATCGATTACGATCTCGATAGATTCAGCACAATAGGGGCAGTCCACCCAACTTGTATTAACGAAACACATGACGAGACTCCACTAACATCTCTCACCATTAGTATCTCTTGGTGCCGCATATCCATCTAGTTTTCGGAAATCTCTACTAGATCCATTACGTCGCCCTGCTGAATGGAGTTTACAATTTCATGTCCTTTTACCACCTTGCCAAACACGGTATGTTTTCCATCAAGGTGGGACTGGGGAGAATGCGTGATGAAGAATTGGCTTCCATTGGTGTTGGGGCCGGCATTTGCCATTGAGATCACACATCGCTCGTGAGTGAGAGGATTGCCTTTTAATTCATCTTCAAACTGGTATCCTGGGCCACCAGTGCCAGTTCCAGTAGGATCTCCGCCTTGAATCATGAAATTGTCGATAACGCGGTGAAAACAAACACCATTGTAGAACTGCTCGCGGGCCAAGAAAATGAAATTATTAACGGTCCGAGGAGCATGCTCTTGGTAAAGTTCTATTTCAATATTCCCTCGGGTAGTTGTTATGGTGACCTGGTAGTTTTTATTGACATCAATCTGCATATCTGGTGGGGTATTCCAACGTTTTGTTTCCATCAGTTGTCCTCATCCATAGTGGTTCTCTGTTTACACATTAAGGCCTGAACTATTTTCAAGTAAGCGGAACGGTTTGTCATCCTAAAAACCGACCGAGTCGGTGAAACAACATGTTTTGATACGCTTCCTAAACATGTCTTATCATGGCACTATAATTCCCTCACAAATATGGCTTAGAAATGTAGTGTTTGTATCCACGAAAACAGAGAATCCATCGAGCTTCCCTTGGTGAGTGGAGAACCTTTACCCGACATTCCTCATATCAGCCTGTGATGAACCTTCTTCGGGTCTCACCGTGGTGGAAATCAAAACCTATCAGCCCTCCGACCAGGGAGCAAGTGTTTGCCCTCATGGGTCGGCTGAAATGCCTTTCTTGATCCACTGCTCGGCCGTGCCACGTCCATTGTAAAAGTGAACCAACCCGGAGGCTTGTGCGCTCAGATGGGTCACGATGAAACCGACTCTCGGAAAGAGTTCCCCGCGATGCCACTCCACCTTGGCAATGACCCGACGAGGCCGGTCCCAACTGGCGGCTGGATAGCTGAAATCGGCAAACCAGACGATGGGCTTTCTGGGTGGGCAACCCACGGGCCGGGTTAGCAGGGTTTCAATCTTTGCCTGAAGCACCTCATTGGCCGGAAGCCGGATGGCATACAAGAAGCCCTTCTCCTCCAGGCATTCATAAGACCTCCGGCTTGGCGAAAGCGGCATCCCCGCGAAAGTATTTGCGGACGGTTTTCTTCTCGTAACAAGTTACGATCGGTTCCAGCAGCTCCTTCCAGCCATCCGCGCTGTGCACGTTACCGGGGCGTAGCAAGGCCGGAAGGTCGTGCTGGATGTTACGCCCGGTCCGCAGATCCTGGGTGCTTCATCAGGGAACTGTTGTTGACTTTCTCCTTGAGCTCCACAACATGTAATTCTGCCTGGGTTTCCCGTGGCTTTTCTGTCATCAAACATGTATGAGGCAAGCTACATACCTGACAGAAGCTCTCTGATGTAACTGTACACTGGATCTCAAGCGGCCTTTGGTCGGAAGTCCTCCGCCCTCAACAACAGTTCCCTGATGAAGCACCCCAACTGACAAAGATCAGGAGAGTTGAGAACAAGACAGACTGAGACAATGCTGGCACCGCCGCCCTGGAACTGGCCGTCTCAAACCGAAGGCCCAACCTATAGCGCCGTCACCGGCATCGTGGCAAACTGCCCCGGCCGGGTCTGGACCTCGCTGTGGACCGACGCCCCCTCGGAGCGCACCTGCTCTACTGCGGCCCGCGGTAGGAGATCCGAAGCCGCACCCGCTTCCTGCTTGAAACTACGGTCGAGCCGAGTCTTTTCTTACTGCTGGAGCTGAGCCACCAGGTCTGCCTGCGAATGCTCGCTGGTCACGGCCACCAGCTGGTTCATCAAATCGGCCAGCTGGGCCGCTTTGCCGTCCTGATCCTGCACCTTGGTGCCTGGGGTCAGCTTGAATGTGGACTCTTTGCCATCCTTGTCGGTAACGACAAAGGTCTTATTCCCGGAATCCAGCGCCGTGAGAGTTCCCTCGTCTTTTACCTTCTTGCCGCAACCAGCCACGGCAGATCCACCCGCCAGTGCAACAACGAGAATCAAAGAAACAAGGACTTTCATGCGTTTCTCCTTTCTGATCTGATTTGTCAAGCGTGAGGCGCCATTTCTGGTAAGATCGCAGACCTGTTTTCTCCGGGGAACGCCCAACCTGGACTTCCCCTGAGCCGGGAGCGCCTCTGATTCCTCCATTGAAGTCATGATAATACATGGTAACCACGGACGGTTCATGAAGCAAGATCAAGAGAAGTCTGCGAGTTGCAGGGCCAGACTTTTTTTCCCCAGGCTCTGGGTGGTTCTTCCGGTGGCCCTGCTGTCCTCTTCCCTGACCACTGCGCACCCTGTACCCGACCTTCCCTTGCGCTCTTTTTTCGAAGCGGACGGCACTGCTCTCATCCAGATCGAGGTGGATACCCGCTGCTTCAGCGACGACCCGGGAATGGAACCCTATCTGTTCCTGAATGAGTATTTGCGCCTGTCCCAAGCGGAGCGCGATCGCCTGCGGTCCGAGGCGGGCGATTACGTCAGAAGGACGGTGGAGATTTCCTTTGAACCGGGTGCCGCGGCCCAACCCGATTGGACCTTTGAGTTCACTACGTTTCAGTCCCGTCCACTTACCGGGGCTGATGATCCGGTCATGTTGACCGGCTCCTGGAGGCTCGATCTGGCGGGACGTACCGGCTACCAGGTGCGCGCGCTGCCGGACGGCGATCTGAGCGTTCTGGTTCTCAATTTCCACCGGGGGGAGGTGCTAAGAGGCATTCAGGTGCTCTTCCCAGGTGAATCCAGTCGGCCGCTCGACCTCAGGGCTCTGGCGAATGCAGAAATCGGTGATCCGGCCAGGGAGTTGATCGAGGGAGTCCACACATCCGGAAACTGGACCACTTTCTTGAGCTTCATTCGGGCCGGATTTGTGCATGTCGTGCCGCTGGGCGCCGATCATATTCTCTTCGTGCTGGGTCTGTTCTTGCTGAGCCGAAAGTGGAGGCCCTTGTTGTGGCAGGTGAGCACCTTCACAGTCGCCCACACCATTACGCTGGGCCTGGCCACCACCGGCCTTGTCCAGGTCCCCGGTTCAGTCGTCGAACCGGTCATCGCCGGCAGCATTGTTGTGATCGCGCTGGAGAATGTCTTTTATCCGAAATACTCGCCCTGGAGATTGTTGGTGGTCTTTGTCTTCGGTCTTGTCCACGGCCTTGGTTTCGCCGGCGCTCTGAGGAATCTGGAATTACCGGCGACTTCCCTGTTGACCAGCCTTCTGGGTTTCAACGTCGGCGTTGAAGCGGGGCAATTGACGGTGATCGCGCTAGCTTTCCTAGCCACGGTTTGGCTGCGGGACGGGAATCGCTATCGAAAGCTCGTGATCCTTCCCGGATCTATCCTCATTGCCCTGATGGGTGCCTACTGGATGGTTCAAAGAATTGTTTTGTACGGCCTCAGAGCCTGAAGAAGTATCCCGTAAGGTAAAAATATTCGGTCGGGCAGCGGATCCTTAGGATAGAAGGGCTCATGGGCGTGCGAGCATCGGAATCTCAGGCGATTTCCGTTGAGAAACCAGCTTTTGGAAACGGGCTCCCGGTGTGAGGTCGTCGCTCCGGCACAGCGGTGCTGACTCGACCTTCTCCCCAGTCTTATGGAGTGTATCCGAATTCAAGCAGCGTCTCGATAGTAGTATCGAAGCAAGCCACCGAGCCTGGGACGGCAACTTAATTCGCCGTCCTTGCGACCAACTTCATCTCCCGCATCAATGATTCGGTTCGCGAGTCCCTGATGATTCCGTTCGTGGTGAAAGTGCTCTCCGAACTCTCTCAAGGCCCGACGCAATGACGCTTCACCAAAGAAGATCATACGGTTGAGACATTCAGATTTCAGGGAGCGCATGAAGCGTTCCAGATGAGCATTGAGATTAGGACTCTTGGGAGGTAAGACTACCGCCTCGATGTCGCTGGACTTCAAGATCTGACGCAACGGCAAGTGCTTCGTGTCACGGTCAAGGATGACGTGGGTCGAGCTGCGGAAAAAGCCGTCGACACAGTCGGTCAGGTTCCTTCCGACTTGCTGCATCCATTCGGAGTTGGGGTGAGGCGTCGCACCCGCGATTTCAATGCGCCGCGTCTTTAGATGCATCACCACAAGGACGTAGAACGTGACCAGTCCTGACCGAGTCCAGACCTCAACGGTCGTAAAGTCGGCGGCTGCGATCGAATCCCAGTGAGCAGCAAGGAAGGTACGCCAGGCCGTGCGGCTCTCGCGCTCTGGAGCTGGCTCGATGCCGTGGGCTTTGAGAATGTTGCCAACCGTGGTGTCAGAGATGTGGAAGCCCAGGTTGGCTAAAGCACCCTGGATGCGGTCATAGCCCCAGCTAGGATTCTCCTGAGCCATGCGCAGAGCCAAGTCCACAATCTGTTGTCGAATGCGTGATCGGCCAACGGATTGCCTCTTGTCTGAGTGATCCCACTTGCGAGCGATAAGCTCTCGATGCCAGCGCAGAAGCGTGTCGGGCCTGACGATCTTGGCCAGTTTGCCGAGGCTTTTTCGGCCCAGCACCTTGCCCTTGACGGCCAAGCGTCGACGCTGGTCGTCGTTGAGCAGAATGCGGCGCTTGCCGAGCTTTTCTCTGAGTACCTGATTCTCAGTCAAAAGATACTCGATCGCGTCCTGCTGGTCTCTGTTGATCCAACCGGCCAAGATCAGGAGCAGCAGCTGCCAGGGCCTGAGCACGAAGTTCATGGTTGATTAGATGCTCACGTCAAGTGCTCAGACGCAAAGGGGGAAAACATTGGGGCTCAACCAAGGCCTGACTTCTGTTTGCCGTGACGGTTACAACTTGTTGCACAATAGAGACTTGTGGGTCGGCTGAATATTTTGACCTTACGGGGAAATGAAGTTGGTCGCAAGGACCGGCGAATTAAGTTGCCGTCCCAGGCTCGGTGGCTTGCTTCGATACTACTATCGAGACGCTGCTTGAATTCGGGTGCTTCATCAGGGAACTGTTGTTCACTTGCTCCTTGAGCTCCACAACATGTAATTCTGCCTGGGTTTCCCGTGGCTTTTCTGTCATCAAACATGTATGAGGCAAGCTACATACCTGACAGAAGCTCTCTGATGTAACTGTACACTGGATCTCAAGCGGCCTTTGGTCGGAAGTCTTCCGCCCTCAACAACACTTCCCTGAAGAAGCACTCGCAGACGGTACACACGCCCCGCGCGCGGCGGCCGGCTCGTTGCCGCCGCTCTCTCGCGTTTTCGCCGGCGCGGTTCTGAGTCAGCAGCGGCATTGTTCTTAACCCGCATTTCCGATTTCACCGTGGTACCGTACCCACTGGAGCATGCGTCGTGCCCTGCCGCGCCGTAACGTCCAGGCGATGTGCGTCTGGGCTGAAGGCGCGCGTCCCCACGCCGTAACCTCTCCGGCCATGCAAGATGACCACATTTTTCGACTGATCCTCGCCTTCGGGCTCGCCGTTGTCCTGCCGGTTACGATTTACCATCGCGCGCGATCTCAGGCGTCTCGCGAGAAACTTGATCGTCGACAGGAAGGACTCTTCATCCTGCTCACGCTCCGGCCGACCGGCTTGGCGAGCATGATCGGGCTGTTGACGTTCGTTACCAGTCCCTCCCAGATGGCCTGGTCGTCGGTGCCGTTGCCCTTGCAGCTCCGGTGGGTTGGTGTGGGGGTGGGAATTGTGGCCGCTTTCTTGTTGATCTGGACGTTGCGGAGCCTGGGGATCAACCTCACGGATACCGTGGTGACCAGACAGCACCACACGTTGGTGACGAGCGGCCCGTACCGCTTCGTTCGTCATCCCTTCTACGTCGCGTCCGCCTTGGCCATTTTTGCCAACGCGCTTGCAACGGCCAATTGGTTCATTGCACTCACTGGTGGGCTCGCTATGACCTTGCTCGTGATGCGCACCGCCACGGAAGAAGAGCATTTGACGAAACGATTCGGCGATGATTACGTGGGGTATATGAAGCAGACTGGAAGGTTTCTCCCGCGCATCGTGCACAGGGGATCGTAAGCCGACGTGTTGATGTGAGAAAGACTTTCGTCCGCCATTGGCTCGCTGGCTGCCGGTCTACTGCTGCGCCTCCTTGTTGCATGGATCATCCCGAAGGATGCCTGGTGCTTCATCAGGGAACTGTTGTTGACTTTCTCCTTGAGCTCCACAACATGTAATTCTGCCTGGGTTTCCCGTGGCTTTTCTGTCATCAAACATGTATGAGGCAAGCTACATACCTGACAGAAGCTCTCTGATGTAACTGTACACTGGATCTCAAGCGGCCTTTGGTCGGAAGGACCTCCGCCCTCAACAACACTTCCCTGAAGAAGCACCGGTTTTTGAATTATCCACTTGA
Organism: Acidobacteriota bacterium; assembly: GCA_965205565.1. Classification (GTDB taxonomy): domain Bacteria; phylum Acidobacteriota; class UBA6911; order RPQK01; family CBDBID01; genus CBDBID01. The sequence continues at coordinate 89,338 of CBDBID010000042.1, read as the reverse complement.
TCTACGCGTGTACTCCGAGGGGCTGCGTGATAGGTTCTGGACATTATCGGCGCAAGAAGCAGCTCAGAAAACGAAACTCAATTCCGTGGTTATGCCGTTATTTCTCTTCTGAAGGAAAGGCTCAACAACGAACAGCAACGTGTGCCTTTGGCCGGGGAAGTGAAAATTCAGGTGCGGAACAAAGGCAGGACCCCTGCCGTCGGCGGATAGATGGTCGAATCGTGACCCAAGAGCGAACCACGGTCGCGGAATCCAATAGTGACCCAGGGTGAGCCGAAAGTCTTGCAAATCGTTTCGAAAACGCGCTGTGCCAATGGAGCCATAAAGGTGATTCTGGCCCAACTCTCTTTGTCCAACTAGGTTTGCCATCCAGCGGTTATCCCCAACGAAAACACCCCCTCCCCAGGTATCCAACCCGCGTCGATGGTAGGATTCATAAAAGAGCCCTTTGGGTCGGCCTTCCAGCTCAAAACTGGCGTTGTCGCGGGCTTCATCGGTAAGGGGAGCGGAAAATTCTCCGGTGAATGGGACTGTAAACTCATGGTGCCACCCGTCGGCGGGGGTGGTACGAGACCGACTCCCTACGCTCAGGCGTAAGGCGGGAGCCCGCCCCTGGAGGGAAAAAGATCTAAGGGATGAAAGGCGAGAACTCAAAGCCGGCTCTCCCCCTATTGATGCCGAAAACGGGACCGGAGTCGAAAGACTCAGCTTGTGTGAGGCGTCCCATTGGCTCAACATCCGGAACTGGCCAGCTGTAAGCGATAATCGATCGGTCAGCTGGAAAATCAAGAAGAGATCTTCGAAGCGACCGCTACGATCTTTCAGCCGACCATCCGGAGAGGTAGTCTGGTAGCTGAGCGCCCTCCATTCAACAAAATAGGAGACTCGGTCCGTGATTTCGCCACCGGAAATAACTTCAATCCGATTGGGAAATGACTTAGTAAAGTCGTTTCTGTCGCTGAATTTCAATTTCTGGGTTGCCCACACTGCGAACGGCACCGTTTTGTGTGCCGGGAGGGCTTCCATCCTGTACTCCCGAGCTACAAAGTCGAGCCCAAATTGATTCAGATGAGGAGGGAAGGTGTGACAAGTTTGACAGGGTGTACGAAATTTTCTTGCGAAATAAGGTACTGCCGAAACTGAACTTGTCAACAAACTGCAAAAGATTACCAGCAAAAGGGCTTTCCTCATTTTGTACTCTCCTGACTCCCTGCAAAAATCCGGCACGTCTAACAGGAGGCTGTTTTCGTCTTCTATAAATTAATTTTTAGTTGAACCTAAAAATTATCAGCAAACCCCTTTCCTGTCAAACTAAATCTTAAAGGCATGCAGGTTGAGCGCGGGTATGATTCTTAAACCCTTTGGCCGTAAGGTAAAAATATTCGGTCGGGCAGCGGATCCTTAGGATAGAAGGGCTCATGGGCGTGCGAGCATCGGAATCTCAGGTGATTTCCGTTGAGAAACCAGCTTTTGGAAACGGGCTCCCGGTGTGAGGTCGTCGCTCCGGCACAGCGGTGCTGACTCGACCTTCTCCCCAGTCTTATGGAGTGTATCCGAATTCAAGCAGCGTCTCGATAGTAGTATCGAAGCAAGCCACCGAGCCTGGGACGGCAACTTAATTCGCCGTCCTTGCGACCAACTTCATCTCCCGCATCAATGATTCGGTTCGCGAGTTCCTGCTGATTCCGTTCGTGGTGAAAGTGCTCTCCGAACTCTCTCAAGGCCCGACGCAATGACGCTTCACCAAAGAAGATCATACGGTTGAGACATTCAGATTTCAGGGAGCGCATGAAGCGTTCCAGATGAGCATTGAGATTAGGACTCTTGGGAGGTAAGACTACCGCCTCGATGTCGCTGGACTTCAAGATCTGACGCAACGGCAAGTGCTTCGTGTCACGGTCAAGGATGACGTGGGTCGAGCTGCGGAAAAAGCCGTCGACACAGTCGGTCAGGTTCCTTCCGACTTGCTGCATCCATTCGGAGTTGGGGTGAGGCGTCGCACCCGCGATTTCAATGCGCCGCGTCTTTAGATGCATCACCACAAGGACGTAGAACGTGACCAGTCCTGACCGAGTCCAGACCTCAACGGTCGTAAAGTCGGCGGCTGCGATCGAATCCCAGTGAGCAGCAAGGAAGGTACGCCAGGCCGTGCGGCTCTCGCGCTCTGGAGCTGGCTCGATGCCGTGGGCTTTGAGAATGTTGCCAACCGTGGTGTCAGAGATGTGGAAGCCCAGGTTGGCTAAAGCACCCTGGATACGGTCATAGCCCCAGCTAGGATTCTCCTGAGCCATGCGCAGAGCCAAGTCCACAATCTGTTGTCGAATGCGTGGTCGGCCAACGGATTGCCTCTTGTCTGAGTGATCCCACTTGCGAGCGATAAGCTCTCGATGCCAGCGCAGAAGCGTGTCGGGCCTGACGATCTTGGCCAGTTTGCCGAGGCTTTTTCGGCCCAGCACCTTGCCCTTGACGGCCAAGCGTCGACGCTGGTCGTCGTTGAGCAGAATGCGGCCCTTGCCGAGCTTTTCTCTGAGTACCTGATTCTCAGTCAAAAGATACTCGATCGCGTCCTGCTGGTCTCTGTTGATCCAACCGGCCAGGATCAGGAGCAGCAGCTGCCAGGGCCTGAGCACGAAGTTCATGGTTGATTAGATGCTCACGTCAAGTGCTCAGACGCAAAGGGGGAAAACATTGGGGCTCAACCAAGGCCTGACTTCTGTTTGCCGTGACGGTTACAACTTGTTGCACAATAGAGACTTGTGGGTCGGATGAATATTTTGACCTTACGGCCAGCTGGTCCCGCCAAAACTTGCTGAGTTCAGAGATGGTTGAGTCGCTGAGGCCGAATAAGTCCCTGAAGACTAGTTTCTGCAGCTGGATGCTGTTCTTACCCTAAAGGACGGCTTGATGTAGCCGGACCGGATCGCAGGCAGCCCCCAGGAACTCACAGATTTCCCCGTATGACTGATCCCCTTTCATATCGACGGTGACAGTGTGGGTAAACTTTTGTACGAAGTTGCCTTGTAGCGTCCCTGCTTGCAGTTTTACTGGCATCCGTTCTCGGAACACGGACGCTATAAACCAGGTGAAGTCGCCCAGTTCGTCAGGCAATGACATCCCCGCCTACGAGGAACGCCTACGAAAGAAGCAAGCGGCTCAGGCCAGTGTAGGCTGTCCGGCTTGTCGGGGTGCACATCCCTAAAGCCCGCCCCATTTTAGCAGCGGGAACCGACTACCCTGCGATGATTCACCTTCGGACCGGTTGAAAAGCAGCCGGTGTCACCCGGATGCAGCTTGGTCCCGGTGTGGGCACTCTGCCAGAAGTGGAGGTTTTCTGGGATTTGTCCATCACCGGCAGCCTCTCCAAGGGAGGGGGAGGTTTCAAGATTGACCATCCCTTGGAACCTGAAAAGAAGTTTCTGTCCCACTCCTTTGTAGAGAGTCCGGACATGAAGAACGTGTACGACGGCAACGTTGAGTTAGATGACAAGGGTGAAGCCTGGATCCAGATGCCAGACTATTTTGAGGCTCTAAACCGGGAGTTTCGCTACCAGCTCACCCCGATTGGCGGGCCGGCTCCTTCGCTATTTGTAGCTGAGATGATCAGCGACAACCGGTTCAAGATAGGCGGAGGTCCTGCAGGATTAGAGGTATCCTGGCAGGTGACTGGGGTGCGGAAGGACACTTGGGCCCAAGCCAACCGCATCCAGGTGGAGGAGTCCAAGAGCAGGAATTAGGGTTTCAAGATAATATTCTTGGTACCTGAAAAGTACTCTAAGCTGCGTATCTGTCGCCCACTGAAAGGTTCGCTAATGAAGCATTCTCGATACAATCTACTCTTATTGCCTCTTGTAGACGAAAATCCGTTTGCTTCCGGCAAAGACACTCGAAGAAGTCTGGTAGGGCAAGTGAGCCGTACTCCGTGGCGAGCTGGTAAAACCAGAAGAGCCTTCGCCAATAGTGTTTGAAGTCGATCTCTGGATGGGTAACACCTTGTGTGAAAGTCGATAGCTATTGGCGACAGTGCACGATAGTCAGCACTGAAGGCGAACATTGTGGGAAATGGAAGCTTTGGCGAAGACTAGAACAGGAAGGCCCCTGAAGTTTGGTTCGGCTGCTGCCCTTCAGGAAGCTGTCGACGCCTACTTCAAAGCCTGTGACGAGGCCAGCGAACCCCACACGGTCACCGCGTCCTTGCCTTGTCACTGGGAACCAACCGGCAGACGCTTCTCAACTAGAAATACGGGGGTCACCCAAGTGCCTAGGCAGGCACGGATCTTTTCGTTCCCCTCTCCTGTTGCTCTCCTGTTTGATCGCCCAGCTGAGGGTAAAGGACTTAGGTCGGCTTTGGGGTGAAAAGTCACCGAGGTAGGAAAGCAGGGGCCTGCGAAGACACTGCGAAGACGCGTTAACTGTGGCCCTCGCTCTGTCACGCCGGAGGTCGCGAGTTCGAGTCTCGTCGGCCCCGCCATTTACTTTCAACAACTTCCGGTGGCGATCCATGTTGAGCAAGCCAGGTACTCTCCTGTTTTGCCGTCATAGCGGGACTTTTCCCCGTCCTTATCCTGACCTTGGATCGGGCCAGTTGGAGTGAACACTTCAACCGGAAGTCGATCTTGTTGGCCTCAAGGCGTCCGATCTGACCGCATCGACCTCCTTTTCAGAGTCCCTGGGTTCAGGTGATTCGCCTTACAGACGAAGCCGAGCAGGTCGACCAAGTCAGTTCTTTTTCGTGTCTCGCTCATCTTTTGGCTTGAACTCCAACGCCTTCCTAACCACGTTGATGGCGGCCTCAGGGCGGAACTTGGCATAGTATTTCTCGGTGACGCTGACCGAGCTGTGACCCATCACCTCTTTGATGAACTTCATGTCGACACCAAGCTCGGCGAGCTTCACACCGTAAGCCATTCTGAGGTCTTTGACAGTGAGCCGGGTGATACCAGTGGCTAATTTCCTGCGGCGTCTGGTCCTTCCCAGAAAAATCAAGCACTGGTCCCTTCGCACCCTCTTGACCAAACTCATCAAGATCGGAGCGAAGGTGGTTCAGCATAGCCGGATCGTGACGTTTCAGATGGCGGAAGTCGCCGTGAGCAAGGAGGTATGGTCCGAGCTGTTGTCTCGGATTGACCGCTTGAGATGGAGTACGGCTTAAGCGTCGAGTGTTTCTGACCAAGTGGGTGGAGAAGTGTCTCCGTTTATCGGATTTTGCCAAGATTACCTACATAATCGAAGGAGCAGAGGCCTTTTCCAGCCGACCCATGAGGGAAAACACTTGCTCCCTGGTCGGAGGGCTGATAGATTTTGATTATTCACCACGGTGAGACCCGAAGAAGGTTCATCACAGGCTGATATGAGGAATGTCGGCCAAGACTGTTGTCATTGTTTTTTCGGCGGTTCTTCGACCCGTGTTTGTCTTCTCAGCTCGACCCATACGTTCGAAAGGAGAGTGGATTTATGATCGTATCCAAGCGACTGTATCGACGTTCTTTTATGAGGGGCCTTTCCGCCCTTCCGGTGCTATCCTCGGCTGTGGCTCTGAGCGGGTCGCGTGCGGCCCCCGCGCCTGCTTCCAGCAGCGCAGCGACCAGCAGCCGGCCTCTGGGAGGGATCTGGATCGACCTGGCCAAGGCCCAACCCGCCGAGGCCCTCTCCCCCACCGCACGGCGCGGCCAGTGGCAGACGGCCGAGTGGAAGGCGCAAAACGCAGATCGAGTGGCCCAAGGCACCCTGCTGCTGGTCGGCCCGGAGAGCCATCCGCCCGAGCTGGTGATCGATCCGCAGCTGACGGGTCCGCATGAACTCTTCGTGGGACTGCCTAGCCCAGCTGCCTACGATGCTCCCAACCCGATTCGAATCAAGCTGGACAACGATCCCTGTTATCGCTTGATGGTCAATGAAAAAAGCGGCACGACCCCTCCCAGCAAAGACCGGCGCTCCAGAAAGGGTATTGAAGACGCACGTTTCCGAGCAGTCGATATGACGGGGCGGCGCATTCACCTGGCCCAGTTTCACAAGATTCACCCAGGGCCGGCCGGTATCGCTTACATTCGCGCCGTGCCCATCCCTCAATCACAACTCGACCAAAATCGGAAGAAAGGCTTGCGTCTGATGGCATTGAATGACGGTCACGGGACCTTCTACGGTCGCCGTCCTCCGATGACGGAGCAGGATCTGTGGGAGGATATCATCCCCTATCGCGAGAGTGGCTTCTCGGGGCTCATCTGGCAGATCACGGGAGCGGACCAGTGCAATTACCCGACCAAGGTGGGTACGCTGATGGGAGACGGTTTGGATAATTTTCCCCGGACGGGTGACCGCTACTACACCGAGAACCTGAAAGCCTTATTTGCTGCGGGGGTGGATCCGGTGGCCAGCGTCATCCAGTTGTGCCGTTCCATCGGATTGGAATGCCACTTGTCGATCCGTCCCCAGGGCTTTGCCTTGGAACCACCCTTCGACACCTTTTTCCGCTCTCCTTTTTACTCCTCCAATCCCAACTTGCGCTGTGTGGATCGCGACGGCCGTCGTATATCGCGGCTCAGTTATGCCTATCCGGAGGTGCGCGAACATATCTTCTCCATTGTCGATGAGCTGGTGCGTTATCAGCCCGACGGCATCAATTTTATTTTCTGCCGCGGCATTCCCTGCGTGTTGTACGAGGAACCCTTCCTGCGGGAGTTTCGCTCGCGCCATGGCCAGGATGCGCGAAAGCTGCCGGAAGATCATGCCGATGTCCTGGCGCTGCGGGCCGACATCATGGGCCGATTCATGCAGGAACTGCGCCAGCGCACGCGAGTGGCCCCAGACCGGCGGTTGGAGACCTCCGCCATCGTGCTCTCGGATCAAGCTGCCAACCTCCAGTATGGACTCGATGTTGTGCGTTGGGCCAAGGAGCGCTGGGTGGATGAGATTTCGCCATCCGTGTACAACGCTCATCGGGGTAAAGCGGAGCCGCAATGCGCCTATCTGGCGAAGCCCTGTCAGGAAAGTGGTTGTCGTCTGGTGGTCAACGTGTTGCCGCGCGGCATGACACCGTCCGAGTACATTCCGAAGGCCTTGCGCTACAGAGCCGAAGGAGCGCAAGGGTTCTCCTTCTGGGACACTGACCCTCAGAAGGCGACCGAATGGGCCCTGCTTCAATCCATCGGCCACCTTGACGAAATAACCGATGGCGGAGCCTCGCTCCCAACCGAACCAGAAATCCTGCCGCTACTCGAATTGGGGGACTTCGTTATGGACCGCTACCCGCCCATCTGGTCCTACTGAGTGCTCCCTTCCATAAATACGGTGACGTTTGCGGAGGGGGCTTGGGTGGTGAGGTCGCGAAGAGAGATGGAGTCGATGCCAGGGCATCGACTAGGCACTAGAAGGAACGACAAAGTAATCGGAGGCCAGTTTATGGGCTTTGGTTCTTGTACGAGATCGTATCTTTGCCATCGGTGAGCCATTCCAGGTTGAATCGGGCAAAGGTAATCTTTTCGTAGTTTGAGTAGCGTTCGTCCGATACCATAGGAGTCTCGTCGCCCCGCTCATAGAGACAACCAGCCGTCAGGTCCGGCAGGACGGTCAGGCAGGAATAAGCCGACGGGCCCCCATGAAGTTGTCTAGCCACCGGCCAGGTCTGGCCGCCATCATAGCTGAGGCGAACGGTCATGTTTTCCCGCTCGGTGCTGGCTGGGTTGGAAAAAAGGAGCCGGTCCTTGTCGTGACTGACACGATCCGTAAAGTGGGACAAGCTGGCCTGGCAGCGAGGCTCAATCAAGGTGGGATCTTTCCGAACTTCAGACCAGGTGAGACCGCCATCAGAACTGCGAGAAGTTCTGCGGCGGTTGCCAGCCACGCCTCTCATGTTCAGCAATAGAGTGCCATCGCCCAGCTCGGCCAGCTGAGATTCGTTGGTAGCCCCTTGATTGGCCGTTTCGCCTCCCAGCTGCCAGGTCTGTCCATGATCGTCGCTGTAAACGATGTGGACTATGTCGTAGTTCTCCCTGGTGGTTCTGAAGTACTTGGGAATGATGAGGCGCCCGCTCCTTGTCTGGATGCCCTTACCCGGTCCAGGAGAACCGCCGGTCCATTCCGGTTTCTTGATCATGGAGGTGATGTCGATGGGCTTGGACCAGGTTTCACCGTCATCATCACTCTTGATGGCCCAGTACATGAAAGTGGTTCCCGACAGACCAGGTGCGGCATTACCGGACCCAATGCCTGCAGGGCAATAGACGGTGAAGACCCAGATGGTGCCGGTTTGCCGGTCGACCAAGCCACAGGAATCGGCAGTGGCACCATCCCCGACATCCAGCAACACGCGCAGAGGCTCCCAAGTCCTACCTTGGTCGAAGCTGCGCTTCATCACCAGGTCAATATTGTTAGGGGGATCTCCAGGTTTTTCTACCCGGGCATCGCAAAACGCCAATAGAGTGCCTTGCGTCGAGGTGACCAGCACGGGGATACGATACTCAGCAATCCCGTCCTGGCCAGCCACGAAGACATCGGTTTGCTCAAAGAGAGCCGTGTCTGGCTCCGTCGTGCCTGCTCCACAATCCAAGAGAAACCCTCCTGCCACCAGAAGCACCCAGCGGTTTTTTCGATTCAATGGGAACCTCCTTTTCCGCTTCAGCCAGGTTGGCTTCCAGGGAACTCGATCGCTCAAACCCCGATCAGGATGCGAAAGACCTCAGGCGAGGGCCGGGCAGGGCCAAAGTCGATATCCGACGGCGCGAACATCGAGGGCTGAACCCCGCTTGCTCACCCTAGCTCAATGGCTTCGTTTTGTGGAAGCCATCTTACCTTGATTCAGAACGATTGGCTACTCAGTCCGGTCAGGGTGGCGTGATTCGAGCCTGATCCATCCAGTTCCTCGATCGCTTAAATTCCTCGGCAAGTGATCTTTGGATCTCCCGGTACCGGCGTAAGGTTGCTTCTGCTGAATCCAGCCTACCGGTTAGCCGATAGGCTTGCGCCAGTTGGTAGTGAAGGCTGCCCTTACTATCGATTGAAAGGGACCGCCTCAGGTATGGGATAGCCTTTTCGACATCGCCCATCTGGACCAGGGCCAGGCCCACAGCCGCCTGGGCCTTCAAGGAAGTGGGATCAGACCTCAGGGCTGTCTTCAAGTAGGAGACCGCCTGTTCCGGCTGTTGCAGGAACAGGAGAGTATCACCGCACAGCAGGTTCAGTTCGACAGAAGTCGGATCGTCGGCCAGCAGTTGTCGGAAAAGAGGTAGAGCGGCCTCGTAATCCCGCCCCAGATGCAGGGAGAGCGCCAGCTCTTTCTCGATCTCGGGGCTGGCCGGCCAGAGCCTCAGAGCTTTTTTCCACTCGGCGATGGCTTTTAGACGAAGCCCCTGGCTGAGGTACTCACCGGCCTTCCAACGATAGAACTCCAGACTAGGAGGGAGATGGCCGAGTTCTTGGTAGGCTCCAGTGGCCATCCGGGCGTAGGCTCTGCTGAGCCAGTAATCCGATTGAGGGGAGCGGCCTGTCTTGGCGGCCACCGCGACCTGCATGAACTTATCGGCCGCAAACTCACAAACTAACGGCTCGGTCCGGCAATCAGTCGCCGGGAGTCCCGCTTCCCGAGCTTCTTCAACCTCGGCCCAGTCCAAGTGACCCGTGACTCGGTAGATCTTCGACAGAGCCTGGTGGATGCCGGGTCTTCTTGGGTCCTTTTCGAGGGCTTGCCGATAAAGATGGAAGGCTTGGCGATGGTTGCCCTCCTTGAAGAGATTCTCAGCGGTCAGCAGCAACCCGTAGACAGAATCGGGTGCGGCTGTCTGCAGGCTTTCGAAGTGCTCTTGAGACAGGGCTTGGTAGCTCCGGCCCAGTCCAAACCAGGCTCGGGGATTCTTTGGATTCAGCTGGCACAGCCTTTCATAGTGGCCCGCTGCTGCTTCATATCGAGCCGATGAAAGAAGGGTAGAAGCCAGCTTTTCCAGGGCCTTCGGTGAGTGCTGTGACTCTCGTTCTGGCGCTCTTTTGAGGAGAAAAAAAGCTTGTTTCGTTTGCCCGGTCCGCGGGAGCGTTGCCCCCAGGATAGGCTGCGTCTCATCCCCAGCGGCAATCGCCAGCGTGAAAAACAGCAAGAGAATCGGGAGACGGAGGCGAGGGTGGCGCGGCCGTCCCGAATCGGGGAAAGACGCTCGCATTGATCCAAGTTTAGCCCATGCAAGGGATGGTGTAAAAAATGCCGTAAGCCGGCCGGGGGTCATTTCCTCCCGGATGCGGTGATATAATCTGGACCAAAATGAAATTCCATCCTTCGATGGTGGTGGCGATCGGTGGGGCGATCCTACTCCTCGCAAACGGTTTTCGTCCCCCCCTTCAGTCGTCTTCCACCGACTCCGAACCGCGGTCTCCCACGGCCGTAAAATTGCGCGATATGGCCCGGGAAGCGGGCTTGACCTTCGTTCTTGAGAACCATCCCACCCCGCAAAAACACCCGATCGAAGCCATGCTGGGAGGTGTGGCCGCTTTCGATTACAACCGGGACGGTTGGACGGACATCTATTTTACCAACGGCGCCACCGTTCCCTCTTTGCAAAAGGAATCGCCTCGCTATTTCAATCGGCTCTTTCGAAACGACGGTGGGATGAAGTTCACCGACGTGACGCAAGAGGCCCAGGTGCAGGGCCGGGGGTACTCAATGGGGGTGGCTGCTGGTGACTATGACAACGACGGCTGGGTCGATCTTTTCGTGGCCGGAGTGTTCAGAAATACGCTGTATCGAAACTTGGGCAATGGCAGGTTCCACGAGGTGACTTCAGAAGCTCGAATCAAGAGTGATCGATGGTCGGTGGCCGCCGGTTGGTTCGATTACGACCGGGACGGCTGGCTCGATCTGTTGGTTGTCAATTATCTAGACTGGTCGCCGGAGATGGACATTTACTGCGGCGATTCCATCCGTCGTATTCGAACCATCTGTCACCCAAGCCGCTTCGCCGGACTCAGCAATAATCTGTATCGCAATCGGGGCGACGGCACCTTCGAAGATGTATCTCAGCAGTCGGGCATTGCCGCACACGTAGGCAAAGGGATGAGTGTCGCGTTCGCCGATTTTGACGTAGACGGGTTCACGGACGTCTTCATCACCAATGACACTTTGCCTGATTTCCTCTTTCGCAACCGCGGCGACGGAAGCTTCGAGCAAGTCGGTCTGCTGGCCGGGGTGGCGGTGGGCGCGCACGGCAGGCCGGTGGCCAGCATGGGGGTCGATTTCCGGGATTACAATAACGATGGGTTGCCCGACCTCGCCGTCACGGCCTTGATTCGAGAGACTTTTCCCATTTTTCGCAACGAGGGGAAGGGCCTCTTCCGGGAGGATTCGTTTCCCAGCCGTCTGGGATTGCAGACTGCGAAGAGAAGTGGTTGGAGCAATGGATTTGTTGACTTCAACAATGATGGCTGGAAGGATCTGTTTACGGCCAACTCCCACGTCAATGATTTGGTCGAGCTTTTCGAAGCCTCCCCGTACAAGCAGGCCAACAGCATTTTCGTGAACCGGGGTGACGGCTCCTTCCTGGACGTCTCCGCTGAGGCGGGACCTCAATTCCAAGCAGCCAAAGCTCATCGAGGCAGTGCGTTCGCTGATTTTAACAACGATGGGCGGATGGATGTGGTAGTCAGCGTCATTGGAGAGCGGCCGGAACTCTGGGAAAACGTCACTCCGGGAACCAACCGTTGGTTGATTCTGAAATTGACCGGAAGTCGGGGCAACCGCGATGGCCTGGGCGCGGCAGTTCGGATCGGGCACCAGCACAATGTCATGACCACCAGCGTAGGCTATGCGTCCTCGAGCTACTACGGTGTCCACTTTGGCCTGGGCGCGACGGAATGGGTGGATCGAATTGAAATTATCTGGCCCAAGAGCCGGACTGTTCAGATCCTGCCTAGAGTCCAGGCCAACCAGATCCTGGAAATTCAAGAACTGCCAAGATAGGTTCTGGCATTGGCATCGCTGATCGCTCTTTCCAGCCGTTGAGAACGGACATCGAATGGAGGATAGAAATGAACCGAAGACGCTTTCTGGCCGCACTGGGGTTTGCGGGAGTTGAAGGACTAGCGAGTTCCAAAGCCAGTGCCCAACAAGTCGGCGACGTACTAAAGCTTGGATGGGTCCATTTAAAGGGGACCGCCCCACCGGGTGGTCTGGGGCCGTAACGGGGTGGCCTCTACGGCCGACATTCACGGCTCGCTGGCGGGTCTTCGCATGTTGTTGAGAGGCGGCAACGCCATCGCCGCGGTGGTCGCCGCGGCCGCCGCCCTGAACGTCGCCGAGCCCTACATGTCGGGTCTGGGCGGCTTCGGTGGATTCATGCTCATTTATCTGGCCGCCCCGCGAAAAGTAGTGGGCCTCGACATGGTGGGCACCAGTCCGGCAGCGTCTTCCATGGAAACGATGACCGAAGAGGATTGCGATGCTGGCTATTATGCCCCCATCGTGCCTGGCGCACTGATGGGTTGGGCCGAGGCGCTTACCCGCTACGGCACCATGAGTTTGGGCGACGTCTCCGAGCCGGCCATCGAGCTGGCCTTGGCCGACGATGATCGGTACAACACGGGTAAGGATGTTGAAATCCCGGTGCGCCGCCTGATCTCGAAGGAGTACGCTGCCCAGCAGCGAACCAGGATCGACCCGCGGCGCGCGGCTGCCTTTCCAGGCCCACCCTTTCCTATGTAGGGCACCACCAGCCTGGCTACGGCAGACCGCTGGGGCAAATGCCGTGGCCTTCACTCAGTCGCTCATCGGTGGCTTCGGGAGCGGTGGTGTTGCCGGCGACACGGGGATTTTCCTGAACAACGGCCACCGCTTCGATTTTGTCTTAGACTCCGACCATGTCAACTCGCTCGAGGGCGGGGCGCGATCCAAAGGCGTGATGACGCCGGCTTTGGTGCTTTGCGACGATCGACTGTTGATGGCCGTAGGGGCAGTAGGAGGCTATACCATCCCGCAGACCGTCGGCCAGGTGATCACTAAAGCTCTGGTCTACGGGATGGACATCCAGCGAGCTATCGCCTCGCCGCGGATGATGATCAATCGCGGCGGCGGCCGGCCACCCGCGCCCGGCGATTCACACACCTACCTGGAAGCGGGCTTCCCGGAGAACGTGTACGCCGAACTTGGCGCCCTCGGTCACACCCTCGTTCCCCCTGGCAACGCGGGCGGAGTCCAAGGCGTCTACACGGATTTCGAGACGGAAGCCCTGGCCGGCGGAGCCGATCCCCGCCGCGACGGCCATGCTTTGGCCTGGTAAGAGAAGCGTCCGGGGGTGCTACCGCCCTACTCAACCTTCCGGCATGGAAAAGACGCCTTCGTCAATTTTCACGTTGGGCTCGATTTCATCGAAGATGAGCACCTGCGTGAACAGACCCTCCTCGATCTCCACATAGTGCGGCAGCGGCACACCGCCGATGGGGCGGTAGTCGGAAAAGAACCAGGCTTGGGACTTGAACCGGTCCTCCTCGGGTACGGATCTCTTGAGCGGCAGGGAGGTTTGAGCGTCCAGATACCAGTCCTGGGCTTTGGCTGGGCCAGCGAAAATGACCTGGAGATGATAGACGGTCTGGCCTTCCAATTCTTCCCGGCCGATCAGTTTAATATTGCGACCAGTGGGATGGGGATCGACCAGGGGGCTGACCAGATAGGCCTCGCTGATGATGGCGTCGGCCCATCCTTCGGGGTAGGGTTCGGGCTTGCCGCCTTCGGGGGGATGGTCGAAGGTTCGTCCCGACCAATGGCAGCAACCCCAGGCCAGGTCGCCGTCATAGGCGCGGGTGACGATCTTGCCGGGCGTCACGAAGCGACCGTAGAGTTCCAGCCCGTCGATATCCATACGCACCCGGTTGGCCTGATGCCAGGCGGTGAGAGGATGCTCCAAGCCGTTGTACACGAAAGTACCGGTTTTTTTCAGGGTCGTGATCTGGCGGATCTTTTCCTTTCCGCCCAAGGCCTCGAAGTACCCGTTCATTACGGTCTCCAGCTCGAGTTCTCCGGACCAGCCCACCAGGCTCGTCAGGGCGAAGGCAAGCGCCCAGGCGCTCGGTTTCCAAAGCATCAGGGTCCCTCCGTCTGGCGCCACCGTAAATCCAGGCAGACCATTTCTTTCAGGTTTCGCAGGTAGAGACGACCGTCAGCCAGAGAAGGCTGGGTCCAGCACCGTCCGCTCAAGATCTGGTGGGAGGCCAGCTCTTTGTAGGCGGTGGCGTCGGCTTCTACCAGATGTAATTTGCCCCGCTCGCTGAGGGCAATCAGCATGCCGTCTGCCTGAATGAGCGAGCCCTTGCCCAGACCGCGCCGAACCCACTGCTGCTCCCCGTTGCGGGCGTCGACGCATTTGAACATGGTCTTGTCGAAACCGAAGATGTAGTGGTCTTGGACCACGCTGGCATTGAAATGATTGCGCATCACCTGACTCTCCCAGACGGTTTCCACGCTCACCGATGGCCCGTCCGGTTTCATGCGCACCACCTTGGCGCCTGCGTCGTAGGAGGCGGAAACGAAGATCAGATCGGGCGCCACGAATAGGGGAAGGGCAGGTGAGACACCATTTGGGTTTCCGAAGGGCGTCGACCACAGCTGGTTGCCCCGCGTGTCGAGGGCGAACAGTTGGGTCTTGGTGAGAAAAATCAACTGGCGCACCCCGTTGCAGTCCATGACCTGGGGCGATGAGTAGACGATTTTATCGTCCTTGGCGCTCCAATTAAGCTGGCCCGTCTGGGCATCGAAACTGGAAACGGCTCGGGTGCCGCTGCCGCCCGTTTCCACGATGAGCTGGTCCTCCAACACCAGAGGCGAGCTGCTGAAGCCCCAGCCGGGTAGCTTGCTCTCGAAGGCGTCTTGAAAGTCGACTTTCCAGATTTCGGCTCCGTTCCCCGTGTGCAGGGCCATCAAGCGCCCCCGGGAGCTCAGCACGTAGATCCGGTCACCGTGGATAGCGGGGGTGGAGCGGGGTCCGTCTCCGTAGAGCTCCTGAAAGAGGTCGCCGACCTTCACCCGCCAGACTTCCTGTCCGGTCCGGGCCTCCCGAGAAAAGACATACTCCGCCGTCTCGTCCGAGTCCATTCCGTAGATTCGGCTTCCGGCCACGGAAATGCCCGAAAAGCCCGGTCCCACCGCCACACGCCACAATTCCAGGGGTCCGGTTTCTCCCCAGCCGCGTACCAGACCCGTCTCCCGCGACGCGCCGTCCCGATGAGGCCCCCGAACCTGATCCCAGTCACCGGCGGGCGCTTCCAGCAGGCAGAGTGTGACCAGCAATGTGAAGCAAACGAGAGCGCCCCTCTTCCACTCCGAGTTCATGTATATTCCTCTCGCCGGCCAGGCAGGATGCCCCGGTTCCAAGTCTTGATGCCGTTCCCTTCGCCCCGAAATTCTAGCATGAAAGAAGCATTCACCGCTTCTCGTATCATCCGGATTCTGTTACAGAGCTGGCTCAGGAATTACGTCCACCTGATCCAGTGCCAGGAACCCCTGGTCGAAGGTGGCGACGGGAGCGTTGTGTTGGCGCGCAACGGTAACCACGGCGGCGTCTGCAAAACTGATCTTGGAGGTGCCTTGGCCGCGAAAAGTCTCCACAGTTTCAAGAAAAAAATCGGAGCAGGGACAAAGTTCAGTTCGCGAGCTCCCAGAAGGGTGGAGGCGACACGCGATGCCGCGGCCAGATTCCTCCGGACCAGTACGACCGTCACAACCTTGAGGAAAACGTACTCGAGCAGGGGGGCCTGCCCCCAAACCTTCTCTTTTAAGGCATGCATGACCGGAACGGCTGCATCGTGATGAGCGTCCCGCCAGTTGTGGTATGCGATCAAGAAGCTGGAGTCCAAGACAATCACCGCCCTTCCTCTGGGTGCTTCGGAGGTACGGCTGTACATGATGCGGTCGATCTCGTCACTGAGCCGTTCGTTGTCTGCTGGGTACTCCTCCGGAATCAGGTCATCCAGGCTGTGGCGCTTCCCAAAGCCCGGGCGTCCCAGATAGCAGCGAATCGCCTCGTTGACCATCTCGCCAATGGTCTTTTCTGCCCGAGCCGCCCGAGCCTTGAGCTCCCTATACACTCCCTAGTCTAGGTTGCGAATCGTTGTGTTCATTGTGGTCATTGTAACACAGGGTGGATCGGCAATTGGCTGATCCGCCCCGCTCGTTGGCTGGCAAACCGCGAGTTTTCGACTCTGATAGAATGAGGGATCGATAGGAGTGTTCCCCCAGTGGTAAAGCGGATCAGCCGCTCCAAGCGAATCATCTTTACCGTGATCGTGGTGGCACTGGCACTGGCTCTTCTCGAGGGCCTGTGCAGCTTGATCTGGTTGGTGCCGGACTACGTGGCTTTTCGAAGAGGTCTGCCCATCGCCGATCAGTTCAAGGAGGAATTCCATGCCTGGCACGACGCTGAGATCGGCTGGGAGCACATCCCGGGAAAGCACATCCCGGATTTCTACGGCCCCGGGTTGCACATGAGTATCAATGGCGACGGGTTTCGAGCCTTGGAGGATTACGTGGGCCGCGAACCCCCGAACCGGTTTCGCGTGGTCTGCCTGGGCGACTCCTTCACCCTTGGATTTGGGGTGGGTGATCGGCAAACCTACCCGCACCAGTTGCAACTGATCAACCCAGCGGTGCAGGCAGTGAACATGGGTCAGGGAGGCTACTCGCTGGGTCAGTGTTATCTGTGGTACCGCCGCCAGGGTCGGAGTCTTCAGGCCGACTGCCTCGTCCTGGCCTTGATCATCGACGACATCGGGCGGCTTGGGGAGGTGCGGCTGATCAATGGCTACGCCAAGCCAGGGTTCGAACTGCACGAGGGGCGGCTCCGCATCACGGGGCAGCCGGTTCCCGCCAAAACTGAAACGGGAGCGAGGATCGTGGCCAAGGGGCAGATGGTCGGGTTCTTTGTGGAACACAGCGCCCTGGTGCGGACCATCGGGCAATTGACTGGCCACGGTCCCTACGAGATGGCCGTCACGCAGTCGGAATTGCTGCCCGTCGCCATGGCCATTGTGGGCGAGCTGCAACGCTTGGCCGGAGAGCAGGACGCGGCCTTTGTGCTGGCCCTGATGCCTGAGATGCGTGAACTGGTCCGTACCAACATCGGTGAGTATCGTGAGGTGTCGGCAGCACTGCGGCGATTCGCCACCGAAAGGAACATCCTGTTTCTGGATCTGGTGGACAGTTTCCTGGAGAAAGGTCCACGGGCCGCTCAGGGCTTTTTCCTGAAGGAGCACTGGCTGCACTACAGCGAAGCGGGCAACCGGCTGGTGGCTCAGGAACTGGACGCATTCCTCGCCGAAAATGTCCCTGACTACCCCCGCCGTGCCCCTTGAAACGGAACCCCGTGATCCTCACTCTCCGAGACTCACAGGGCGATCGTCTCTTCGTTTCAGCAAGTCGTACAGAAGCTTCTGCTGCAGGTTCCCATCTGAATCGATAAGGACCTCGGCGGCTCTCGGGTAAGATTGGCCTTCACGGGCGCGACGCCAGATCTCCAGAGCGCGGCTCCGCGCTGAGGAGTACCTGCCGGGGTCGCCGACAAAATCGTAATCGAAGTCCTGAAAATGGGGAAGGGTTCGCAAAGAACGATAGGCAATGAATCGGACGGCGTCGTAAGGATCCTCTAGGAGCTGGGCCAGAAAGGGAGCCATCCACTCGGACCCTGAAACCTCCCGGGCTGTTTCCCAGCTCAAGGCCCACGACACCAGGGCTCGTTGATTGGCATCTCCCCGCAAGAGCCAGAGAACGGAGCCGGCGATCGTTTGCTCTTCTTGGGACATGGAAGGCGGAGCCACGTCGTACCATTGCGCAAGATGCTGGGCTGTCCAGTGCAGCGTCTTGTCTAGGTGACACTGGTTGCAGGCATTGGGCCGGCCCGTCTGCAGGCTGTTGAGCACGGAAGGACTGCTGATCTGATGGCTGCGGATGGCTTTCAACAGGCCATAGGTGGTGTGAGGCATATGGCAGTTATAGCACTGGCTTCCCGCGGAATCGGGACGATGGTGGGTATGATCCTCCAGATTGGTCTCCAAGGAGGCATGGCACTGCAGGCAGGCCTGGTTGGTCTCCATTCCCGGCTGTAACTGGCCGTTGGCCCAGGCGCGCAGCGATCGGGCATCTTCGGGCCCCTTGTGCATCCGATGGCAGGAGAGGCAGGACATCTGGCCTCGCTGGTAGCAGCCCGATTCCAGGAGCCCGCTGTACTCGCGTCCCGTGACCTTGATCATCCCGTCCGACCAGAAAGTGTTGGCCCTGAACTGGGGGAGGACTTGGTCGTACTTTTTCAGTTGGGGCAATTCCTGATTCTGATCGTATCGAATCAGAAAGCGGCTCTCGGTCAAATCCTCTCCTGGGCGGTAGGAGAACCCATGGGTCAACCAGTCGAAGAGCTCGTCCGACGTCTGAAAAATAGAAACGCTGTGGCACTGCCCGCATATCTGCGCAGAGCGCTGATGGGAAAGCTTGCCCGGATGGACAATGGCTGCCTCCAGATGACCCTGGCGCCCCGCCTGCAGGCTTTCCTGCTGGCTCATGATCTGGACGTGCCGCTCCCCCGGGCCATGGCAGGCCTCGCAGGCGATGCCGAATTCCGCCACCTGAGTGTCCATGTGATCCTCGGTCAACATTCTGGGGCGGCCGTGAGTCGTGTGGCACTTGAGACATGTCAGGTTCCAGCGCCCCGCCCGCGTGGAGACATTCTCAGAAGGGGGTAGTAAGAAGGAGGACTTTTCCGGAATCCAGCGCCCCTCCTCGATCAGATAGACGAAGGGCAAAAGCTCCAGCTTGCGGCTGCTCCCTGCCGAGAACCAGTAATTCTGGACATGATGGGAACCTGTCGTTAGGACGATTCGTCTTTTGACCCGGGCAGAGTGCGGAGCGTTCGGACCCGGCGGGTAGGGCATCTCCACCCAGAGCTGGCGCCCGTCGCGACTCAATCGATAGCTCTGCCCGTGGAGCTCCAGATCCACGCCCTCAAATGGCGTCGCCACGGTTTCAGGAGTGGCCACCTGGGTCATGGTTCGGTGATAGGAGGCATGCCAGCTGGAATGGTTCTGAGGATGGCAGGCTTGGCATCGCTTCGAAGAGACGTAGCCGTCGCTCAAGACCTGGATGGGCCGGTGTTTCTCCGGAGCCGGAAAGTTCTGGGAAAAGGCCACCCAAGGCCATAGAGTTGCCAGCAGGCCCAGCATCCAGGCAGCCATTTTGGCCGACGGAGAAAGCTTCGAAAACGAAGCGGCTTCTCGCCTCATATACGCTTACCTGCTTCTCCTTTTATCACAAGTACGGGGATGTTCGCATTTGTGGTGAGCACGGGGCCCTGGAAAGTGGCAAGGAACAGCTAGCGAGGGCCTTGGTCTGTTTGACAAAACCAACCCGGGGATGGTATACGAGACACAATGGGAGTATCCGATATGATCAATATGAAACGGCAGCGTGTCGTCTTTTTTTACGTAATCGGGTTGCTGATCTTCCCCCCCCTTGTAGCCCAGGACCAGGAGGCGCTCCGGAGGGAGGAGCAGGAAGATTATTACAAGAAATGGTTGACTCAGGATGTGGTCTACATCATTACGGACGAAGAACAGTCGGTTTTCAAGAATCTCACCACATTCGAGGAAAAGGACCAATTCATCGAGCAATTTTGGTTTCGGCGCGACACCGAACTGGACAGCTCCATCAATGAATTCAAGGAAGAGCATTATCGACGCATCGCCTATGCCAACGAACGGTTTGAGAGCGGAAAAGCAGGGTGGAGGACCGACCGTGGCCGCATCTATATCATGCATGGCCCTCCGGCTCAAATTGAAAGCACTCCCATGGGCGGGGATTATATTCGTCCAGTTTGGGAGGGCGGTGGCAAAACGCGTACCTATCCTTTTGAGCTCTGGCGATACCGGCATATTGACGGGGCCGGTTCTGACGTGGAGCTTGAGTTTGTGGACAGAACTTTTACCGGCGAGTACAGACTCGCCGTGAATCACTGGGAAAAGGATGCTTTGATGAACACCCCACAGGGAGGGGAAACCGAGGTCGAGCTGGAGGGCTTGGCTGGGAAAGACACCCGCATGGCCCGGCTCTTTGGCGCTCTCCCTTTGTGGGTTGACGAGACACCTTATCGCATGGGAAAGGATCAATTCATAGATCGCCTGATGAGGGTCGTCGCCGTTCAGCGGCCTCCGAAGATCAAGTACAAAGATCTTGAGGAGATCGTCAAGGTCAACTTGACCTTCAACGATCTCCCCTTCCAGATCCGACAGGACTACTTTAAATTGAACGAAGATCGGGTGGTGGTTCCGATCACCCTGGAGTTCGAGAATAAGTATCTGAATTTTAAGGAAGAAAACGGTATCCATACAGCGAAAATCGCTCTTTACGGAGTGATTACCAGTATCACCAATCGTATCGTCCAGGAGTTTGAGGACGATCTCCAAATCGCCTACAAACCCGAGTTTCTCCGGCAAGGCTTGCTGGAAAGAAGCCTCTATCAGAAGGTGGTCGCCCTCGACAAAAAAATGCGTTATAAACTGGATCTTGTGGTCCGAGATCTCAACAGCGGCCGAGCGAGCCACATTCGTCACGTCATCGTTCCGCCTCGGTACAAGGAGCAGGAGCTGGCAATCAGTTCGTTGGTCCTGTCCAACTATCTCCGGAGGGTAGAGGTAGCACTCGACCAGGACGAAATGTTTATGCTGGGAGATATCAAGGTTCACCCCAGTCCAAGCAAGATTTTCTCTGCGGAGGGCCCGCTGAGCCTTTATTTACAGGTTTACAATGCAGCGACCGACCAGGCGACGCTGGCGCCCGACCTGCAGATCAGCTACAAGATTCTGCGAGAAGGCGAGCTTGTAGCAAAGCAAGTGGATAACCGCTTGGAGTCGGTGCAAGTTGCTTCGGGCTGGCGTGTGATCCTCGTCAATCACATTCCCATGAACATTCTGGGGCCAGGCAAATACCGAGTGGAGATCGAGGTCCGAGATAACATCCAGGACCGCTTCATCACCACCTCGGAGGACTTCGAACTCCGACTTCCCGCATCGGTCGAGACCGGATAGTTCCTCATCACGGTGGGGCCGGCTTCAAAAGAAGATCTTGGGATGAGTCGCTCGTTTTGGGTGTGGATTGCCTCGGCTCTTCTGCTGGCCGGGATGGGTCGTGCCGAAGTGCAAACGCCTCGCCCGCCACCGGCTACTCGATGACCGCGAGGTCCCGTTCGATTTTTCGAAAGCCCAGACTTTTTCTCCAACATCATCCCACCTCGATACGGCGTTTCCATCAGCCTGAAGCGATAGCCTAGCGAGACGGGCCAGTTCCCCGAACGGAGTCGTTGATTTCGGTCGAAACCCGTTGTAGCAATGGAGATGAGCGCGGAACCAGAGTACCTACCCTCCACACGGATTTTTGATACTGACTGGAGTGCGCTCTCGGATGCGGAGTTGCTGGCCCTGCTGATGTCTCCCTGGGCCGGAGAATCCGAGGCGCTGCGAATGGCCCATCGGCTTCTGGAGGAGAGGGGTTCGCTGGGCTGCCTGAAGGAGCTGAGTTACCGGGATCTTCGCAAGGCGGGCCTGAGGAGGTCTTCGGCCCTGGCCATCTTGGCCGGGGTCGAGTTGTCGGCCCGGCTGAGGTCGGTAAAGCTTCTCCCAGGTACCCCCTTTTGTTCCAGCCGGGAGGTGTTCGATCACTTCAGACCCCGGATGGAAGGTCTCAAGAGGGAATGTTTCTGGAATCTGCTGCTGGACGGCAAGAACAGAATCCTGAGACTCGCCCGCGTCTCGGAGGGCTGCCTGACTTCTTCCCTGGTTCATCCTCGGGAGGTGTTTCGCCCCGCCATTCGGGAGGCCGCCGCCGCCTTGCTGTTCGTGCACAATCATCCCAGTGGTGACCCTTCTCCCAGCCAGGAAGATCTGTGGATTACCCGTAGGTTGGTGCAATCGGGAAAGATCGTCGGGATCGCAGCTTTGGACCATGTTATCATTGGCGTCCGCAGTTACTTCAGTTTTGCTGATCAAGGTCTGCTTTAGGTACTAGGCTCCGGTCCAGCGGTGCATGGTGGATTTATCCCGAGAATTCTTCAACATCCGGTGGCCCAAAGGAAGGCCTTTTCAGCTTGTTGCGTTGGGACTGAACGCGGTTGATTGGATCTGCTTTCTCCCCGATTATCCAAAGCACGACAGCAAGACCGGAATCGAGACCCTGTACCGTTCGGGAGGAGGGCAGACGGCGACTGCGGCGGCTCTGTGTGCCCGCTATGGGCTCAAAACGCGCTATGTCGGACGCGTGGGCGACGACGAAACCGGACAATTCTCGCTGCGGGATCTCGAGAAAGAGCCGATGGATCTGAGCTGTGTCGAGACGATCCAAGGTGCCGTCAACCAGCTGGCCATCGTTCTGGTGGACCGACCTACGGGCGAGCGGACCATACTCTGGTCCCGCGATTCCAAGTTGCACTACCGGCCGGGCGAGTTGGATCGAGCCTGGATCACCGCCGGGCAGATCCTGCATATGGACGGTCACGACCCCGAGGCTTGTGTCGAATCGGCTCGATGGGCCCGAGAGGCAGGAATGAAGGTCTCTGTGGATGTGGACAAGGTGCAGCCAGGTGTGGAGGAGGTCCTGAAACTGGCCGATTTCGCCATTCCCAGTCTGGATTTCGTGCTCCAATTCTCGCGAAAAGGGGCCTGGCAGGAGGGTCTGGAAGAAATCTCCAAACTGGTGCCGGGATTCGTGGCCGTCACCCTGGGAAAGCAGGGAGTAGCCGCCCTTTGGGATGGTCAGATCGTGGAGGTGCCAGGCTTCCCGGTCGAGCCGCTCGACACGACCGGTTCGGGGGATATCTTTCACGGCGCCTTCGTGTATGGCCTGTTTCAGGATTGGAGCGCCCAGACCTGCCTGCGTTTCGCAAATGGGGCGGCATCGCTGTCGTGTACCCGACCGGGCGCCCGGGGCGGGATCCCTCGGATCGATGAGGTATTCCGACTGTTGGAAAAATGAACAGGGCCTTCGGCTGGGATGTGGGCTGGTCTCCAGATCGTTCCCATATTCGGCTCGCTTGGCTGAGTGCGGGACTGCAGGAGTGCTAGGCTGGCCGCGGATCCGTCAGGGTCCGTTTGCTGCCATTGGGGACGAGAAAAACGCAGCGATGCCCCGAGCAAATGTTTTAGTCCGGATTGCGCCCCAGTTGCATCCAAAGATGGGAGGATCATGAAGAGATTACTAGCACTTTTTTTCTGTTTCGTCCCGCTTGAGGCGGCCGCTCAAGAACCCGATCCCGATGAGATCGTCCGCCGGTTTGGGGAGAAGGAGAGTGAGTTTCAGAACTTGTGGGAACAGTACACCTACACCCAGAGCATCTTATTTCAGGTGTTGAACGCGTCCGGACGCGCCACCGAGCATCGGGAGATGGTCATCGAAGTCTACTTCTCCAGAGATGGTCAGCGAAATACTCGAATCCTTCAGGACCGGGGTGCGCTGCGAAGCGTTCGGGTGACCGATGAAGACATCCAGGACGCTCTTAATCTGCAGCCCTTTGCTCTCACCAGCGAAGAGATCCCCAATTACGAAATCAAGTACCGGGGTCGGGAGCGCGTCGACGAATTGGGCACCTACGTCTTCGACGTGAAGCCGCGGCGCATCCGCAAAGGAAAACGCTACTTCCGGGGCCGCATCTGGGTGGATGATCTGGACTATCAAATCGTGATGACCAAAGGAAAAGCCGTCCCGGAAACCCGAGAGAACAAGTTCCCTGAATTCGAGACCATTCGTGAGCAGGTGGACGGAAAGTACTGGTTTCCGACCTGGACAGAAGCGGACGACATCCTTTATTTCGAAGGCTCTTCTAGGCGCAGGGGGGTGCACATCCGAGAGTTGATCACCTACCAGAATTACAAGAAATTCGAGGTGGACACGTCGATCAGCTACGGCCCGATCGAGCAGGACCCGGAGAGCGAAGAGAAGGGTAACGATCCGGACACCGAAGAGCAGTGAGTAGATTTTCTGCAGCGCCGGCCAGACCCTTTCTCTGCCCAGTCTGTGTCCTGTAGGATGACACGGTGGAATTCAGCTTAACGCCCGAGCAGGAAATGTTGAGGGAAAGCATCCGAGACTTCGCCCTCAAGGAAATCGCGCCGCACAGTCGCCGCTGGGACGAGGACGAGACCTTTCCCGTCGAGTTGGTCGAGAAAATGGGCGATCTGGGCATCATGGGGGTGTTGGTCGATCCTCAACTAGGTGGCGCCGGCTTGGGGTACCTCGAGTACGTCATCGTAGTGGAAGAAATCTCACGGGTGGATGGCTCGATCGGCCTTCCGGTTGCCGCTCACAACTCTTTGTGTACGAACCACATCGATCTAAAGGGAAGCGAGGAACAGAAAAAAAACTACCTGAGTGCTCTGGCCTCGGGGAAGTCTTTGGGCGCCTGGGCTTTAACCGAACCAGGTTCGGGCAGCGATGCTGCGGCCGCGCAAACGCGGGCCGTTTGGCAGGAGGGGGCCTGGGTTCTGAACGGTACCAAGAATTTCTGCACTCACGGAAGTTGCGCCGATGTTTACGTCGTGCTGGCGGACACTGATCAGGCCCAAGGTAAGGACGGCTTCTCGGCTTTCATCGTCGAGAAGGGCACGCTGGGCTTGGTTCCTGGGAAGAAGGAAAGCAAGCTGGGTTGTCGCGCTAGTGACACCGCCTCTTTGACTCTGGAAGATTGCCGGGTACCGGGAAGCAATCTGCTGGGGAAAGTCAACCAGGGGTTTCGAGACGCACTGCAGGTTCTCGATGGCGGTCGCATCTCGGTGGCCGCCATGGCCTTGGGTATCGCTCAGGGGGCTTTGGACTGCGGCCTCCGGTACTCACAGGAGCGGGAGCAGTTCGGCCAGCGCATCGCCCAGTTCCAGGCCATTCAGTGGAAGCTGGCCGACATGGCCACCCGTATCGAGGCCGCTGGGCTCTTGACCTATCAGGCGGCCTGGACCAAGCAACAAAGCCGCAAGCCGATCCCCAAGCTTTCCTCCATGGCCAAGCTGTACGCCGGGGAGTTGGCGGTTTGGGCTGCCGAGGAGGGCCATCCAGATCCATGGTGGCTACGGTTACATCAAGGACTATCCGCCGGAGAAATACTGGCGGGATGCCAAGCTGTGCACCATCGGGGAAGGCACCAGCGAAATCCAGCGATTGGTGATCGCGCGAGAACTCCTGTAACGCAATCCGAACCATTACTCGGACAGGCTCCTACTAGGACAGCCGGTGGTACTCGCCATCCTTTTTTCCGGTGAAAGGCATCATTTGCGGTGGGACCGCAAGCCGTTGCCACAGGTCTCGGACGAGATGGAAGAGGCCGGATGGAAAGATCGTGACGGCCCATGTCAGGCCGTTCCGATACCACAGGGATCTCGGAGCCTGGCCCTGAAAAGGAATTGGGCGGACCAGAGACAAGGTTGGGTGAAGAAGGGCATGACTCGCCAGCTGGATCTTTATACGATCATTGATCGCTCACCGAGGCTGGTGGGTTGGAAGTCAAAGAGAAGATGATCCTACGAATTGCGCACGTCGGTATAGCGACCCGTTCCATAGAGGCGGCCGCCGCTTTCTACCGGACTCTCGGTCTCGAAATCCACTCCCAGGAGGCCGTGAGCGAGCAGAAGGTCAAGATCGCCATGCTCAGGTTGGGCGACTCCTCCATCGAGCTGCTGGAGGCTTCAGAGCTGGATTCACCGGTCTCCAGATTTATCGAGAGACGAGGTGAGGGTATCCACCACATCTCGATCGAGGTGGATAACCTGGCGGAACTGTTGGAGACACTGCGAGAAGCGAACGTTCAACTCATCGACGAGACACCTCGAACGGGGGCCGATGGTCAGCTGACTGCTTTCGTGCACCCCCGCTCCGCGGGGGGAGTTCTGGTGGAGCTGTGCCAGCCAGTGTCCGAAATCAAGAGAACGGATCCAAGCCCATGAAGTTGGGAGATTTTCAACTGCGACGGATTTCCGATGGCGACATCTGGCTCGACGGCGGGGCCATGTTCGGCCTCGTGCCCAAACCGCTTTGGCAAAAAAAAATGCCCTCGGATGAGAACAACCGGATCCGTCTGGGACTGAACTGCCTGCTCGTCCAGAACGGAAAACACAACATCCTGCTCGACACGGGCTGCGGTCAAAAATACACGGACAGGCAACGGCAAATCTATGGTCTGGAGAGTCAGACCGGCATCTTGCACGTTCTGGGACATTTCGGATTAGCAGCCGAAGACATAGACCTGGTCATCAACAGTCATCTGCATTTCGATCACTGCGGCGGCAATACAAGCTGGAAGGGGTCGGATCTGGTTCCGACTTTTTCCAAGGCGCGTTACCTGATTCGTCGCCGCGAATACGAGGATGCTTGCCACCCCGACGAACGCTCCCGGGCCACCTACTTCGCCCACAACTGGCGGCCCCTAGAGGAGTATGGCCTGCTGGAACTGGTCGACGAGGACGGTGAAGTAGCGCCCGGAGTCAGTCTCATCGCTACGCCCGGACACACTCCCGGTCACCAGTCCGTCAAGATTGAATCGGGGGGACACACGGTTTTCTATATCGCCGACCTGTGTCCCACCTCGGCCCACGTACCGATGGCCTGGACCATGGGGTTTGACGAGTGTCCCAGGACGACCCTGGAGACCCGCAAGCGCATCTACCCACTCGCCCTGCAGGAAAGGTGGCTCCTGTTTCTGGAGCACGATCCCGAAATATACAGCGGGTATTTGGCCTGCGACCGAGGGCGATACGAACTGGAGCCCGTCGCCTGGACGGACGACGGATGATCGGAGGAGGAAGGGTGAGTCAGGCGGAAATCGGAATCATCGGCGGCAGTGGCCTCTACGACATGGATGGACTGAGGGGCAAAGACGAAATACGGATCGATACGCCCTTTGGGGAACCGAGCGACCCCTACATTCTGGCCGATCTGGCAGGTCGGCGGGTGGCCTTCCTGGCGCGCCACGGAAGGGGACACCGCATCCTACCCAGCGAGTTGAACTTCCGCGCCAACATCCATGGTTTCAAACAGCTGGGCGTTCGCCGCATCCTCTCCGCCAGCGCCGTAGGCTCCCTCAGGCGGGAACACAAGCCCATGGATTTCGTTCTTCCCGACCAGTTTGTGGATCGCACCCGGGGAAGAGTATCCACTTTCTTTGGTGAGGGAGTGGTGGCCCACATTAGCTTCGCCGATCCGATCTGCGCTCAACTTCTGGATCTGGTCCGGACAGCCGCTGAAGACATCAACCTGCCCGTCAAGAGCGGAGGCAGCTACCTGTGTATGGAGGGGCCGGCTTTTTCTACCCGTGCCGAATCCCATCT
Organism: Acidobacteriota bacterium; assembly: GCA_965205565.1. Classification (GTDB taxonomy): domain Bacteria; phylum Acidobacteriota; class UBA6911; order RPQK01; family CBDBID01; genus CBDBID01. Next base: position 62,038 of record CBDBID010000042.1, on the reverse strand, counting down.
GTACCGCCAGTGGGACCTGGACCTGATTGGTATGACCAATCTCCAGGAGGCGAAACTCGCGCGTGAGGCCGAAATCTGCTACGCAACCATCGCCATGGTCACGGATTACGACTGCTGGAACGAAGAGGAAGAAGCGGTAACCGTGGAGACTTTGATCTACTATTTGAGCCAGAACAGCTCTCAAGCACAGCGCTTGATCCGGGCCGTCATTCCCCTGTTGCCTCAACAATTTGATTGTCCTTGCCAGCACGCCCTTCAGAACGCGATCATCACCGATCGGGCACAGATACCGGAATCCACTCGCCAAAAATTAGCATTGATCATAGGAAAATATATTTAAGTTATTTCTGAATTTCAGTTTTTCCCAGAAGAAAGGGATGCTTCTGGGGAGGCATGTATGGCTCCAATACTGGTGGTTGGGTCGGTTGCTTACGATTCGGTGAAGACGCCTTTCGGACAGGTGGAAGAAGCTCTCGGGGGTTCGGCCACCTATTTCAGTCTGGCGGCCAGTTTCTTCACCCAGGTCCAACTGGTAGCCTGCGTGGGGACGGATTTTCGCAAGAGCGACGTCCAGTTCCTGGAGAGTCGCAGGATCGACTTGCAAGGTCTGGAGTACCTGAATGGTCGCACCTTTCGCTGGACGGGAGAGTATCGCTTCAACCTGAACGAAGCCCGCACGCTGGAAACCCAGTTGAACGTGTTCGCGAAATTCTCTCCCTCCCTTCCGAACAGCTACCAGCAAGCTCCCTTCGTTTTTCTCGGAAACATCGACCCCGAGGTGCAGCGAGGAGTTGTGCGGCAGGTCCAAAACCCAAGGTTGATTGCCTGTGACACCATGAATTTTTGGATCGAGGGTCAGTTTCCGTCTCTGCTGGAGACGCTGAAGCACGTCCACGTCCTGATCATCAATGATGCCGAGACTCGACAGTTGGCTGGAGAAGCGAACCTGATCAAGGCGGCCAGAAAGATCTTGGGCTGGGGTCCCGGTACTCTGGTGGTCAAGCGAGGTGAGTACGGCGTGTTGATGTTTCAACGCAAGCCCGAGGGCCAACTGTCTGTTTTTAGTGTACCAGCCTACCCCCTCGAAGACGTGTTCGACCCCACCGGGGCTGGTGACACGTTTGCAGGCGGTTTCATGGGGTATCTGGCCGCCACCGAAAAGACGGATGGAGAGACCCTCCGTCAGGCCATCGTTTTCGGGTCGGTCATGGCCAGTTTCACGGTGGAAAAGTTTTCAGTGGATCGGTTGCGGGAACTGATGTTTACGGAAATCCAGCTGCGTTACCGGGACTTTAAAAACATGACCCACTTCGAAGACGTCGAGGAGAATTCCGCGTAGGGGTGGGGAACGGCTCGTTGCTTGCGTTTGCACAGCTGCCTGGGCGGCAGCCGGCCGGCCGCGGTGTAGAGGTCTACCCTGATAAGATAGGTAACAAATATGCTGGCAGCTCTGGCCGTGATTTGCCTGTCACTAATGGTGCAGCAGGAGATCTCTACGGAAGCGCTGGAGTGGTTTCGAAAGGGCGAGGATCCGGTGGGGACGAGCCGGCAATTCTCGCTGCAGCAAGCCGAGTATTTTGAGCGGGCGGTGCAGCTGTCACCCAACTTTGCAGCGGCCCGTTACAATCTGGCACTGGTTTATTTCAAACTGAACGAGATGGACAGTGCCCTGATCCAGCTGGATGCTCTGGTGAAGCTGGCGCCTGATGATGTCGACGGCTACCTTCTGCGGGGTCGCATCCGCAAAAGCCGTGCCGAGTTGGCTGTAGCTGCCTCCGATTTCGAATGCGTCGTCCAGATCCAGCCCGAACATTATCGAGCCTGGGTACTGCTGGGGGAAGTTCGATACGAACAAGCCAATTTCCCGGAAGCTCTTGCGGCCTTGCAGCGGGTCTTGCAGCTGCATCCAGACTCGTTGGAAGTGCATTTCGATCTGGCCATAACCTTTCACCAGCTGAGACGGCTGGAGGAGGCCGCCCGGCACGGTGAAGAGTTCCTGCAGCATTTTCCGGACGACTTCGAGACGCATTATCTGCTGGGAGCGGTGTATCTGGAACAGGGCGATCGGAAGCGGGCCCTGGGGCACTGGTCGAAAGCGGAAGTTCTGCGACCTGACCATGCGGATTTGCGCCGGGAGCTGGGCCGTCTGTATCTGGATGTGGGGGAGATGGAGGAGGCCCACAAGCGATTGAGCGAAGGTGCCTCGCAAACCGCTGACTTGCTTTTTGACCTGGGCTTTATTGCCAAACGGCAAGCGGATTACCCGAGGGCAGAAAAACTGTTCCGGGAGGCGTTGCGCGCCGACCCCAAGAAGGGCCTGCTGTGGAGCCATCTGGGGGACGTCCTGGCTTGGCAGGAAAGATGGGAAGAGGCGGTCCAAGCCTATGGGACCGCCGTGTTCTACGCCCCGGAAGACTTCGATACGCTCTTCAATCTCGGTACTCTGTACGCTCGGCTGGATCGCCTGGAACAAGCCCGGATTTTCCTGGAGCGGGCCGTTCAGAGAAATCCGGATTCCGCCGAAGCCCACCAGCATTTCGCGATCGTCCTGGATAGGGACCAGCAGGAAGATCGGGCGTTGGAGCACTATCTGATGGCACTGGAGAAGGGGCTAGATGCAACGAGTCTCCACTTTCGACTGGCTTCCCTGCTGGCCAAGCGATCCCGAGGGACGGCAGCCTTGGGGCATTTGAAAACCGCCTTGGAAAGAGAACCGGAGCGATTCGCTCCGAAGCTGCTCAAGGTCCTGAAAAGCGTGCAGTCCAACCTGGACAGCATCCGTTACACGCAAGAGTTTGGGGAGATACTGGACCGGGCACTCCAGCGGCTACGAGAGGCCGAGAAGACCGATACAGCACCGGCCTCCGCTGAGCCAGCAGTTTCCAGACGTTGACAGGTTTTTTGCGGCCGGTCCATGCTGGACCCTCCTGGACGCCGAAGATTCTTGGCACGAACGGTGTGTGGAGTCGTTCCCGTCGCTGCGCCTACCGGTGGCTACTACCTCAGCGGTGCTTGCCGAGCTCTTTCACATGCTGAGTGGGAGTGCTCGGGAATTGTCCGCTGCATAGTACTTTCTGGAGAGCGGGGGCAGTGACGGTGCTGCCGGTCACAGACGCGGACGTCCCCGATCTGAAGCGGCTCATGGACTTCGCCGACGCCACCTTGGTGCGGCTGGCTGCTCGCGAGTCGCTTGCAAAGATCTTCACCATTCGACCACGATAATTTCGAGACCTACCGGTTCTCCGAGAATCGAAGATTTCGTATTCTCCCGTCACGCTGATGGTTACCAGCTGGGAAGCGGCGGGCGACCTGGAGACGAGAAAGGGACAGGTCTTCATGTCGTTCCGAGAGCTGAAGGTGGTACCGGTTCAGAGGCGCAGGCGGGTTGCGCAAATCGACCGGGGGCTCTGTCAGAATGCCGAGGGAGGCGAATGACATGGAGCGATTCGATTCAGCGGTTCCGAGAAGAATGTACTGGTCGGACCGGGATGGGGCGACCAAGGGGTGCGTCCTGAATGTGGCGCCACCGTCCAACCAGAGTATCACTCCTACGTGGCTGCCGTCAAAGACGGAGACGATTTTGAAGTGGCTTTGATCAGAAGCGAGAAAGGCTCCTTTTGTCCCCAATGCCCCGTGGTGGTACTGGACATTGGGGGGGTGGCCGAGATCATCGATGGTTCCGGGATGGGGAGCGACTCGGCAAGCTTCACGGTTCTGGGCATTTGTGGACTTGAAGGCCGTGTCCGAGGAGAAAAAAGACGCGCCTTTCGACGAGAAGGACAACCCTATTCCCTTGGTTGAATTTCTGCCACCCCACCCAGAGCTGTGCCGTTCTGCATAGACCGCGGGTTCGAGGCACTGCGCGTGAGGCTGCGCACAGCCCTGTAGGCTGAGGGCAGCTGGTGCCGAGACGACCGGCACTTATCAGTTGTCCGGCTGAAGACTTTCGATCTCCTAGTTCTAGTTCTCATCCGGAAAAGGATAAATAGTTGAAGACTTTCGATCTCCTAGTTCTAGTGTCCTGTCGATGCATCTTTCCCACCTCGAGAGTAAAGCAGATATGATGCCCTTTTCTCCTGAAAATCCTTCAGGTTAGCTTGCGGGCCTTCTGCCGGCTGCCTTTGGGCTGGACCCCGGCTCGTTCCACCCTGGCCGAGAACCTCTCGCGCATCCGCCACTCAACCTGGCGGGCCATCAACGCGGCGCTGGTGGACGCCCAGATCTCGAGTATAACATCAACCCTGATGGCGCTTTGCAGGCTTTCCCGGATCCAGTGGTTTCCGCACAGACGATCGAAGTGCTCTTTGCGAAATCGAAACTTCTGGGGGTGCAGTCGGCGAATCTGATCCAGAAGGTCTGATTCGCAAAGGCGGCCGGGAAACGGAGAGCGGCAGGGATGGGTTGGAATGAATCCCGGTCCAAGACATGGACCTGGACCCCTTGGCAGTGCTCATCGCGGTGTTTTGAGAAAGTCGGGGTGAAGGCCTGGGGTCGAAAGTGCACTCCTGCGGCTGACATCTCGATCCGTCTGGCAAAGGGCCGAAGTGTCTCTTGAAATCGACTAAAATCGACTCTGTGCGTTGGTCCCCAGCCCACTGCACATAACGGATTGCCAGCCGTTGATTGGGGTCGACTCGACTACGAGCGTCTTAAAAAGCCGATTTCCGGATAGGAAGTAGTTCTAGTGTCCTGTCGATGCATCTTTCCCACCTCGAGAGTAAAGCAGATATGATACCCTTTTCTCCTGAAAATCCTTCAGGTTAGACGCCCAGATCTCGAGTATAACATCAACCCTGATGGCGCTTTGCAGGCTTTCCCGGATCCAGTGGTTTCCGCACAGACGATCGAAGTGCTCTTTGCGAAATCGAAACTTCTGGGGGTGCAGTCGGCGAATCTGATCCAGAAGGTGGAGAGCGGCAGGGATGGGTTGGAATGAATCCCGGTCCAAGACATGGACCTGGACCCCTTGGCAGTGCTCATCGCGGTGTTTTGAGAAAGTCGGGGTGAAGGCCTGGGGTCGAAAGTGCACGCCGGGCAAGCCGAGTGCGTTGAGACGCCGGGCCAACTCCTGGCTCCTCAACCAGGGTGCGCCGATCAGTTCAAACGGTCGGCTGGTGCCTCGACCCTCGGACAGATTGGTGCCTTCGATGAGGGCGAATCCTGGGTAAACGAGGGCCGTGCTCAAAGATGGCATGTTGGGGGAGGGTGGGATCCAGGGCCATGAGGTCTCGTCATGCCAGGTTTGGCGAGACCATCCCTGAAGGGCTACGATCCGGAGGTCGCAGCCGAGTCTGGCCTCGGCGTTGAGCAGAGAAGCCAGCTCGCCCGGTGTCAGGCCGTAGCGGATGGGGAGCCGGTGAGGGCCCAGGAAGGACTCGTGTCCCGCTTCTAGTACCGGACCTTCCACCCGATCGCCTCGGATGGGGTTGGGACGGTCCAGTACCACCAGAGGGATGCCCCGATCGGCACAAGCTTTCAGGCTCTCGAGCAGGGTGGAGATGTAGGTGTAAAAGCGGACTCCAACGTCCTGGAGATCGTACACGAGGACGTCCACCTGCCGGAGCATCTCGGGTGTGGGGCGTCGCCTCGCTCCGTACAGGCTGTAGACGTTGGTCGAGTCGGGGACCTTCGCGCCGGCCTGTAGGCTGCCCTCGATGCCATGTTCCGGTGCAAAAAGAGCGGTTAGACGCGCCTGTGGAATCTGAGCCAGGATTTCCGCCGTCGGTTGGAAGTCCGAGTTGACCCCCGTTGGGTTAGTGATCAGGCCCAGCCGCTTTCCCTGAAACCAATGTACGTAGGGTTCCTCCATCACCCGATCCACTCCCACGCGAAGATGGGGTGAAGTAGGGAGCAAGTTGGAGCCGAAAAGAAGAAAAAAGAGAAACAGCCGCACCGCCGTCATGGAGCGGCGCCGGCCGGAGTTTTGAACTCGGAGCACACCTTGGTGCTGGGGAGGACCTTGTCGGGGTTGCACAGACCCTTGGGGTCGAACAGGTAGCGGATGCGCTTCATCATTTCCAGATCGATTTCGTTGAAGATGTAAGGCATGAAGTCCCGCTTTTCCAGTCCGATGCCGTGTTCGCCCGTGATCGTACCGCCTACATCCAGTGAGGCGCAAACCATTTCCTCACTGGCCTTCAGGACGCGCTCCAGCTCGTCCTCGTTTTCATTGTCGTAAAGAAGAACCGGATGCAGATTGCCGTCTCCGGCGTGGAAAACATTGACCATGGGCAGACCGTATTTTTCGGCGATCTGGTAGGTCTGCTCGATGACCTCTGTCAGCCGGGTTCTCGGCACCACCGTATCCTGCAGATAGATGGCTTTAGCGATCCTCCCAAAAGCACCAAAAGCGCCTTTTCTTCCGGCCCACAGGCGGGCTCTTTCCGCGCTGTTGCGGGCCTGTTTCACGTTTCGCGCCCGGTTGGCTTGGAGAATTCTTCGCACCTCTTCGATGGCGCTGACGGTTTCGGCCTCGAAGCCGTCCAGTTCGACCAGTAGAATCCCCGCCGCGTCGGTGGGGTAGCCAGCTGCATAGATCGAATCCTCTACCGCCCGCAGGCTCAACTGGTCCATGACTTCCAGAGCGGCCGGGACAATGCCAGCGGCGATGATGTCCGTCACGGCTCGAGTGGCGTCCGACAGGTCCATGAAATCCGCAAACAGGGTTTCGACGCTTTCGGGCAGCGGCAGCAGCTTCACCCAAGCCCGGGTGATGACACCCAGCGTGCCCTCGCTTCCGGTGAAAAGACCGGCTAAATCGAATCCCGGAGCATAGCCCTGGGGACTGCCCAGTCGTGCCAGGTCTCCTTCGGCTGTAACCACCTCCAGAGCCAGCACATGCAGCACCGTGCTGCCGTATTTCAAACAGTGCGGTCCGCCGGCATTGGAACCGATGTTGCCTCCGATCGTACAGGAGCTCTGACTGGACGGATCGGGAGCGAAGTGCAATCCGTAGGCACGGGCTCGATGGGACAGCTCCAGGTTGATCAATCCCGGCTCAACGATGGCGTATCGCTCGATCGGATTGATCTCCAGGATTCGATTCAGCTTGGCCATCTCCAGCAGAATGCCCCCCTGGCTGGGAACGGCGCCTCCACTCAGGCTGGTGCCGGCCCCTCGAGCCAGGAAGGGGATGTCGTTCTGGTAGGCCAGCCGAATCACCTTTTGAACCTGCGCGGAATCATCGGGAAAAACCACCATATCCGGCGGATGTCGATGGAAAGTGAGTCCGTCGCATTCGTAAACCAGCAGATCGGTGGGGTGGGTCAAGACGTTCTTTGTGCCTACATGGCGGATGATTTCGTCTTGTAGAGCGGGACTGAGCATACGAGGCATTGTATCAGACGCCACTTCCTGGCACGGAAGTTATGACGCAAGTGGGAAAGAGCATACTCCTGCAAGCGGTTTGCGGAGAGAGGGACTAGTGCTTGTGCAGGAATTCTTCAGAATTGATGAGGGCCCACAAGAGATCTTCGAGGGTTGCCTGCCCCAAACCTAGTTCCCGTAGCATGCTTTGGAGCTTGGCTTGTTCTTCAATAGTGGGAAAACGGGACAGGGCAGACAGATAGAAATCTTCAATGATCTCCAGATCGGTGGCTTCTTGCGCCAGGAGGCGCTGGATGCGACCTCCTGGCTTGGCGAACTTGGTAGTGAAGGTGGGGCCAGCCAGTTGGTGCAGCGCCTGGGCCAAGTTGGGTTGCATGTTCCGGTCGGGGAAGGTGGTCCGGTCGGGCTTTCCGTAAACGCGAAAAAACTGGCCGTTTTCGTCTCGGACACCGACCACCTGCGATATGGCATTCAAAAGGACTTCGACTTCTAGTGGCCGGGGAAGATATCGCGAGTAATTGACTCGATCCAGTTCGTTAGTGGAATTGGGAGTGCCGGCCAGCTGATAGGTCCGGGACTCGACGATGAGACGGATCAAGGCCTTCAGATCGTATCTCTGCTCAGTAAAGTGGCGAGCCAGCGTCTTGAGGAGGCGGGGGTGCGTGGGAGGATGGGCCGAGCCGAAGTCGTCCACCGGGTCGACGATTCCTCGCCCGAAAAGGTAGCTCCATACGCGATTGACCGCCACCTCGGAAAAATAGGGATTCTTGGCGGAGGTCATCCATTCGGCGAGGGCCAGACGTGGATCACCTTGTCGACCCGCCTCCAGAGGTATGCCATCCAGGTATCGGGGGGGAACGGGCTGCTTGGTGCGAGGGTGCAGCACCTGGCCGCCTTTGCCGAAGGAACCGTAACCCACCGGGTCGTCCACAATGACGAAATCGACCTGCGGTTTTCCGGGATGCAGATTGCTGAGACGCCCGAAAAAGGCGGCTAGGCCCCAGAACTGATCCTGAGTCCAGCTTTCGTAAGGATGATCGTGACACTGGGCACAATCCAATCGCCGGCCCAGGAAAACCCGGATTTCCTCGGCCATGGCGTTGTGGGGCAAGGGTGGGGCGGTTCCCCCCATATCCTCATAGTGGCGGGAAGGGCCGTCATAGTCTTGGGCCGCTACCCGTTCCCGTGCCAGCCGGTCGTACGGCTTGTTGGCGGCAATTGAGTCGCGAAGCCATTCCTCGTACAGCGGGTTTCTAATCCGCAGGGCATCCCCCAGGCGCCAGGTCCAATGATCGGCAAACTCCGGCGAGGCCAGCAGGATTCCCACCAGCTTCCGCCGCTTTTGCGGATCGGAACTCCGCAGAAACTCCCGTACCCGGTTGGCTGGAGGCAGCGTGCCGGTCAGGTCCAAGCAAACCCGCCTCAAGAACTCGGCGTCGCCGGACAGTGACGAGGGGATCAAATGAAACTGGCGCATCTTGGCTAAGGTGTACCGGTCAATGAAATTGTGGGGGGAGATGGTTGGGTAATCCGGCAGTGGCTTGGAGATGACCCCGGCTATGCTCAGGGCGAACCGACTGGCGGTTTCGATCCGAATCACCGCCTCACCCACTTAGAGCGCTTGGGCGAGACCTTGCCCGGTCACCGATACGATGTCCGGATCGCCGCTCGTATAGCGGACCTGATCGGTGACGTCTTCCCGTCCACCGTCGGAAAAATGGGCGGTTACCAATAGCTGGTGCCGGGCTTGGGAAGTGAGGACAACTTCCTGGGGGAATACCTCCAGTCGTTCCAGTTTTCGCTTCGGTTTTTCCTCACCGTAAGGAGCGCCGTTGCGAATCCAGTGCAACAACATCCGGTAGTCCTGCGATTCCTTCTCCAGCTTGCGGCCGCCCGCGTGGGGGATCGTGAGAGTGGGCTTGGCCAGCAGCAGGCTTTCTTGGGGTCTGTCCAGGTTGACCCGCGGTTTCCTCTCCCCCGTCTCGGATCTCAAGACGTGGTAGGTGCCCCCCTCGACGATCCAGGCGTAGTCCTCTTCTGGGTAGAGTGCGTTCTTGGAGAGTTTGAACCCTCCGCGACCCTTGAGACTGCCGTGGCATTCCGAGTCGTTGCAGCCCTGCTGGGTAAGGATGCGTCCAATGTCCCAGGAGAATTGGAAGGGTGGCTGCGGACGGTCCTCGACTTGAAGCTGGGCTCGCGCCGTGAACCTTCCGGAACGCACGGTCAAGATCACCCGCCCGGGGGCTAGGCCCCGCACGCGCCCCTTTTCATCCACCTCGGCGATTCGAGGATCGGAAACCGAGAAACGGCTCTGGCCGGTCACGTCTCGCTCCAGTCGGTCGGAATACTGAGCCAGGACCAGGAACCGCTGCTCCGCTTCTCTGTGCAGAGTCACCTTAGTGGGAACCACCCGGATGGATTGCCGGGAAGGGGCTAGTGGCCTCGTTGCGACCGCCGACTCTTCTGCCCTCAGTCGGGGGGCCAGGCCGAGAATGAAAAACAGAAGGATGGCTGTCGAAGTTGCCTTCCAGGGTCGCAGCCGGCGCGGTGTTCGCATGGAAGGGGTAATGCCTGTCGCCGGGCCAGAGGATCCCTGTGGTCGGTCCTGTGGGTGCGGGTCAGTTCCTTGCTGTGTGGGGATTCCAGGCATGGCTCGAGACTCACTGCGGATGGGAACTGGCGAGGTGACCGCCCTCGTTTTCTTCACCAAAGGGCGCTACCACCATCATGGGAATCTCCAGAACCGGAAGCGATGGGCCCATCACGGCTTGGCGGATCGGAGTCAGCGCCCGCTCGGCGGAGAGCTTGTAGTAGCGGCTGACCCGGGCCGGACGGAGCGGGCGAATGGTAAAACGAATCCAGTGGGGCACGCCCGTCACGGCAGCATCTGGCTGGGCCATCATCAGCAAGGTACTCGACTGCACGACTGACTTGAACCGCTCCTTGAGACCTTCGTCTTGGGGAGGTTCCGGGTAGATGTCCACTTCGGTTCCGGGATAGACGGCGACCCCGGCGGGCAGATTTTCGACCGCTACCAGGATATCGCCTTCGAGTCCCTCTTCTCGGGCCGTAAAAACCGTGAGTTTCTTCACCTCACCGGGAGCCAGGTTGATGTGGTCGATTTCGACGTTGCCTTCCCGCTCCAGTATGCTCACCACCTCGGCCACTTCCACCTCTCCGACATGGGGAACCTGAGGGCGGATCATCAGTCGATAGGAAAAATCGGGAGCCCCATGTCTGTGAGTCACATCTCGAATTTGCAGCAGATAAGTACCGTCTTCCGGAAAAGTGAAGAGCGTCTTGGTCTCCGCAGTGGTCCAGTAGAACATGTCCTGGGCGAATTGCCTCTTGTAGATGTTGGTGAAAAGCTCGCGGCCTTCCCCATCTCGGACGACCAGGTGGGGATTGAAATAAGGAAAGGATTTTTGAGGGGTTTCTAGCTCGAAGGCCAGTCGTTGTCCGCTCCTCGCGCGGAAGGAAAAACTGTCCACATCGCCCGGACTCTGAATGACTCCTTCCAGGATGACCGGGATGTCGATCGGCCTCGCCTGGCTGCGCTCGCTATTGGGTTCCCTCTCGGGAAGAACGGCGGCTTTACGCCAACCCTCGATTTTATCCCGCGCGACCATCAACAGGTCAGTAGTCGGATCGTCGCCTGAAAGACCTTCTGCTAAGGCGGACCGATGCCACAGTGATCGCACTCGGTCCGGCTCCAGGCGGCGAGTAAAATCCCGTTCCAGCCAGCGGGATCTCCACAGCTTGTCGAAACCCTGCCGCCGGCTGAGAGGATGAAAGTCATCGGGGGGAGCGATCTGAAGCTGGTAGGTCGAGCCTACCTCCCCGCTGACGCGAGCCTGATAGGTGCCCTTGGCGAGAGTCCGGGTCAGTCGTGGCTGGATGCCAGCCGCGTACTTGAATTGGTTGAAGTTGCCGACCCAGGTGTTGGTTTGTCCCAACTTGGTGACTCGCTGGGGATCGAACCAGCTTTCCTGCGGACCGTAGAGTTCCATCCGGAAGCCGGGGTTGCGGATGAAGTCACCCGGAGAACGCTGCAGACCCTCGAGCACCTCGAGGCTGAGATCCTGGCTTTCGGAAATCTCAAATATGTAGTAGTCCTGCTCGCCCTCTCGGGCGATGCGGCCTTGGATGACGGCTGGTACCGTAACTTTCTGAGCGATTTCCGGACTCTGGTGATCGGAATCCGTCTCCAGCACGACCGGATCCGGGTTCACCCAGAAAACGGCAGTGTTGGAGACCCCGTTCCGGGTGATCAGCCGTAAAGCGTGAGGACCCATCGCAACCCCTGGGTCGACTGCCACCTGCAATCGCACCCGATGGCCGGCCACTTCGCCGATCTGTTTGCCCTCTTTGAGTCGGTACTCAGTCGGTTCCACCGAAAGAATCTCAGCGGTAATGAGCTCAGTGTCCGTCCACAGGCTGTGGGTTTCGATCAGGTTTCTGCCCAGGATCTCGATCTGGATCTCGCTTCCAGGACTCGTCCCCAGCGGAAAGATGGAGTGTAGTTCAGGGTCAGTAGGCGGCGCCGGCTGCAGGGATCCCTTCTCCCGTGGGGTGGCCGCGGTGCAGACAACCAGACTGAGGATGAAACAGCTCGTCCAACTGGCTATCGAAGAGTTCATGGTTCCCAATCTTACAAGCATCCGCACACTGTTGGCGAGATTTGACCGGTTCGAAGTCCATCGCCGGACGCGTTGTTGCGGACCTGGGCGCCCGGAGCATACTTGAGTGGCAGTCCCGAGGGGTGCCCGATCACGTACACCTCCTGGTTGTTCTCGATCGTCCCTTGCCTGCGAATGGGGGTGATGGGTCCACCCTGGGCGGGCGGTCCAAGCGGACCACAGCGTGGTCGGCGCCATTGGACACCAGCTTTCGGTCGATAAGGCCAACCCCTCGATAAATACCCTCATTGGGGATCACGACCTGGGCGTCCTGCGAATTCTTCATCTTGACCTGGACTTTTCTGTTCCGCAAGAGCGCCAGCTCAAGCTGAACATTGTCCAGGAAATTGCTGAGCGGTACGATCTGGATGGGATTTTGATCGACTTTGCCCGGACGCCCTTACTCTTTTCCCCTGGCCGACAATGGGAAATGTGCCATCGTTTGACGGATTGCATGCGCTCGGTGAGGTGAATGCTGTTCCGCGTCGCTGAGAAACGGGGCCGGCTCTTGCTGCTGGTTCTCAAGATTCCCGAGAATCTGCAAGGATGTCATCTGGGCGGGATCGACATCGAGACCTGGACCAACGAGCAACTCGCTGATCTGCTGATCCTGGGCGTGCGATCCACCGACGTGGACATTCAAGACTTTCGCCGAATCCCAAGCGGCACGCATATCAAATTGGATCCCTGCTTCGATGATCCTCATGGTTTAGACGGCTATGTCGCTCCCCCGATTGAGGTTCTGCGTGGAGTCTTTGCCAACTGGTGGAGTCAGGGCGCAGACGGCGTGAGCACATTCAACCCGACATTCCTCTGTCAACTTCGGATCCGGGCTCTTTTGACCTCGACCGTGATAGTGATTAAGTGCCCTTTTGCCTAAAACGCTTTTCAGCGTTGCCCTTCCCTCTGAGGTTTTCACCTCTTTGGCGAAGACGCTGGCGGAACAAGCACCAACCTTATCCCGGAATGGAACGTATTGATAGCTCCCAACCCCTAAGAGGCCGGCGCTGGGGCGGGTTTCTTTTTGGGCGCGAAACTCATGGTCACGTGGAAAACCAGGAAGTACAAAAAGTATTCCAGGTCGAAGGCGTATTTGAGCCAGGTCACCTCAGGCAGGGCATACCAGACCATCACGCCGGTCAAGGAGACTAGATTAAGTATAACGACGACACTGAGAAAACCCTGCCGGCTGTCGAGCTTTTGCAGGAAGCGGTCCAGCAGATTCGGATCCTGGATACGGACGGGATGAGGCGAAGACGATCTTTGTTCGATGATTTCCAGCGAGAAGATGTACCAGCTGAAATAATGGAACACCACCAGGAAAAAGAAGAACAGCGGGGTCAGCAAAGCGTAGTAGCGGCCCAGCTCCAACAGGAATTTCATGCCTACGAAGAGCACCAGCAGGGGGACGAAATAACGCAGTTCCGGGTATTGCTGGAAGAGCCGGCAGGGACGGCCCAGAGAAGAGAGCATGCCCCCCAGGAAGAGCAGCAGGAAAAGACTTCCCTCTTCGAAAAAGGGATGATTCACCTGAAAGGCGGACTTCAGTTTGAATTGCAAATTGAAATCCGGAGCGAGGGGCGGGTCTACCTCCAGGGGCACCGCGATAGCGCTCAAATGGTCCGCCTCTGCCCGGAAGCTTTGGCCTACGCTGTGTCCGCCGGTCACTAGCAAGGGGGACGACGCCCGCGGCGCATGCGCGGGAGACGCTGCAGGCGCCGCCTGAGCGGCGTAATAGGGCCGAAAGTGCAGGTCTCGAAGCGACCAGGGTTTGCCGCTGATCAGCAGCTCGCCTGTCGGTTCCACATCTTGGCGGCTACCGAAGCTCCTGATCGATGTCACACCTTCCGTGCCGGGCGCCGTGAGAGAAAAATAAAGTTCTCGCCCGCGCGAGTTTTCCACCGGGTCAAACCGGATCAGGTACTCTCCCGAAGCCAATTCCCGGGATGGAATCTCCAAGCTGCGGATCACCTCCTGCCAGGAGAACTGCTCCAATCCGGATAGCAGCACCACCACGGCCAGGAAAGAGAGTCCTACGCCTTTGAAGATGGGCCCCCCGACTTGGAATCCAGTCCTGCGCTGGTGATAGATGAAGATCTCATCTCGCAAGGCGTGAAATACAAAGTAGACGTAGATCAGCGTGGTGACTGGGGTGAAGGTGTGCACCAGGCAGATCAGCAGGGTGAGAGAGATCAGGATCCAGAAATAGGTTCGATGCGGAACCTGGCCTTTGATCACCTTGTTGAAATAAAAGATGAATCCTAGAAAAACATGAGGCCATCCCATCGCCACCAACAGCATGTCATAGCCGGCTTCGCCCCACCAGGAACCGAAGAGCACCAGGCTGCCCGCGGTGAGCAAATAAGCCCACAGGAAACTACTGAATAAGGGCCGGAGGCCGCTTTTGTCCTGCTCTGCATCTAGGATCAGGGCCGTTACATTCACAGATTTCTCTTAGTAATCGACATTCCTCATATTAGCCTCGGATGGACCTTCTTCGGGTCTCCCGGTGGTGAGTGGTCAAAACCTATCAGCCCTCCAACCATGGAACAAGTGTGCTTCCTCATGTTTCAGCCGAAAAGACTCTCTGATTCGTGGGCTATCCCGGCATTTTTGTTAAAATCTGATCGGCAGAGACACTTCTCCTGCCTCGCGAATCAGATACACCTTCTCTACGCTATCATCCATCTTAAGCGGTCAATCCGACACGACAGCTCGGCCCATATCTCCTCGCTTACCGCAACCTCCGCCATCTGAAAGGTAACCGTCCGGCTATGGAAAACCACCTTTGTTCCGATCTTAATCAGCTTAGTCAAGAGGCTACGAAGGGACCAGTGTAGCATCTGGGTCTCAAGTCGACCCATGGTGTTGGCGCTGGCGGCCTTCTTCTTGTCGATCTTCTTTCCGGTGGTCCTCCTCATCGTCGGATCGACCGACAAACGATGGGCATCGTTGACATATTCATGGCCAGCTAGTCGACTGTATACCGATTGGCGCAGCAACGACGCCAGGTCGTGCTGGATGTTATTTCCTGTCCGCGAATCGCGAAAAACGCAGGGAACACTATCGAAAAGAGAGACACGTTTCCTGCCCCGCTCAAGCCGCCACCCAACCGCTGGCAGAAACCGAGGGGTGCCTTGGATTGAAAGGGAACGCCCGGTTAGAATACGGCAGACTTGGGCGGGGATTGCTCTGGCAATTAAGGAGCCCGGAACGGACCATCCCGAAAAACTGAATCAGGGAAGGGGTTGTTTGCATGATTTATCGCCGACTCTTGGAGCTGGAAGAGAAGAACCAATCCATCCAGATCGGGCTCATCGCCGCCGGAACCTTTGGGACTCAGATCGTTTCCCAGGTTTGCCAGATGTCGGGAGTACGCATTGCAGCCGTTGCGGAACTCGATCTTTCCAGGGGTATTAGAGCCTATCAACAGGGTGGCCTCTCCGAAGAATCGGTCATGGCGGTAGAGGGACCGCAGGAGCTCAATCAGGCCATCGATGACGGCCGTCCCGCCGTGACCTCCGACCCACAGGTGCTCTTCCAGAGTGCCGTCGACGTGATCGTGGAAGCGACTGGGAACGTGCAAGCCGGAGCCCGACATGCGCTGGAGGCGATTCGCCACAAGAAGCACGTCGCCATGGTCACGGTTGAAGCCGACGTGGTGGTGGGCGCCCGACTGCGCGAATTGGCCGACCAGGCTGGCGTTTTGTACAGCGCCGCCTACGGGGATGAGCCGGCTCTGGCCTTCGAGCTTTGGGACTGGGCGTCATCCTTGGGATTCCGGGTGGTGGCCGCAGGGAAGGGCACCCGCTTCAAGAAGTCGTTTCGCAAGGCCAACCCGGACGACGTCGCCAGGCTTTACGGGTTTACGGGCCAGGATTACAACGCCCAGATGTTTGGTTCCTTCCTGGATGGAACCAAACACAGCATCGAAATGTGTGCGCTGTCCAACATGAGCGGTCTGGTGCCTGACATACGAGGGATGCATTTCCCCAACCTCGATCTGCGGGAGATCCCCGAGAAACTGTGCCGGAAAGAAAAAGGCGGGATCTTGAACCAGGAGGGGGTGGTGGAGGTTGTCAGTTCCATTGACGCCAACGACCGGCCCGTCGAACGGCACCTGCGAGGTGGGCTCTACGCCGTCATCGACGGACCCGTGACGGCTCTTGTAGAATCCATGAAATCCTATGGAGAGATTTGCGGCATGGTCACCGGCCAGAGAAGCCATTACGCCATGGTGTATCGACCGCAGCATTTTATCGGACACGAAATGCCGATCACGGTGGCTCGCATGATGCTGGACGGACAGACCTGCGGAAGTCCGATCGGCCAGATTTCCGACGTGGTGGCCGCCGCCAAGGAGCCGCTCCAGCCGGGTACCGTTCTGGATGGAGAGGGAGGGTACACGGTGTACGGCCTGCTGGAAAAAGCCTCACTGGCCCGAGAGGAAAACCTGGTTCCCATGGGGCTTACGGAGGGAGCTAGAGTTCTTCGGGAGATCCCGGAAGACGGGATGATCACGTACGATAACGTGGAAATTCCCGAGTCGGTGGCTTTCGAACTGCGCCGGGCTCAGGAGTCGGCACTCTCGGAGACGTGAGGCTAGCTGCATCCGTGAGGTGAACGGTGAAGAAAGGCATTCTGTTGACCGGGCTTGTGACCTGCCTGTTCCAGCCTCTCGGGCTCGCCGAAAACTGGCCCCAGTGGCGCGGGCCGATGCGGAACGGAATTAGCGGGGAGAAAAATCTTCCGTTGCGCTGGAGTACCACCGAGAATGTGGCCTGGAAAACCTCGTTGCCCTCACATAGCGGCTCGACTCCCATCATCTGGAATGACCAGATTTTTCTGAGTGTGGCCGAAGGGGGCAGTCTCCATCTGTGGTGTCTGGATCGCAAGAGCGGGGAAGTGCTCTGGAAGAGATACCTGGGAGGGGGCAACATCAAGACCCGCAAGCAGAACATGACGTCGCCTTCCGCGGTGACCGACGGCCAACGCGTCTACGTCGTCACCGGCACGGGTGTCTTGAAGGGCTTCGATCGGCAAGGCAAGGAACTGTGGAAGCGGGATCTGCAGGCGGACTACGGGCTCTTCGGCCTCAATTTCGGCTACGCCTCCTCGCCTCTCCTGCTGGACGGCGACCTCTACCTGCAGGTGCTGCACGGGATGAAAACGGATGATCCCTCCTATGTCCTGCGCGTGGACGGTGCCGCGGGAAGAACCGACTGGAAAGTCGAGCGGCCTACTGAAGCCGTCCATGAATCTCCCGATTCATATACCACGCCTGCCGTGTGGCGCTCCCAGGACAGAGTGGAAGTGATCGTGAGCGGTGGAGACTGTGTGACCGGCCACGATCCGGAAACAGGGCGGGAATTGTGGCGAGCCGACGGCTTGAATCCGAATCGGAGTAGCAGCTACCGGATCGTGGCCTCACCGGTGGTCTTCGAGGACCTGGTTTTCGTGCCCACCCGGGTCCGCCCCTTGCTGGTCCTGCGTCCCGGAGGCCGCGGGGACGTGAGCCAGTCTCACCGGGTCTGGTCCTTCGATCACGGTCCGGACGTACCTACTCCCGTCACCGACGGACGCTTTTTCTACATCGTCAACGATCGGGGCGTGGTCTGGTGTTTGCAGGCGCGAACGGGCGCCCCCGTGTGGGGTCCGCATCGCATCGCATCGGGACCCTACAGCTCTTCTCCCGTGCTGGCTGACGGCAAGATCTACATCACCAACGAAGACGGACTGACCAGCGTGATGCGCGCCGGACCGCGATTCGAGCTGCTGGCCTCCAACCCGTTGGAGGAATACTGTCTGAGTTCTCCCGCCGTCGCCCAAGGCCAGATCTTCATCCGCACGGAGCGGCACCTTTACTGCATCGGCAAGCCGAACGGGCGTTGAAGGCGGCCGGCGGATACCCCAGGGTTCGGTTTCCCGCCTCTTGCGATCGGAGGGCGCCGTAAAAGTTTCAGGTGGAGCCTCGTCCCAGGAAGGTCTCGTTCCGGATGGATCTAGCTCGGGAGAGGAGCTGAGCCGAGCGCTCGTCTTCACCCAGGCGACGAAGGACAGCCGCGTAGTTCTCCAAACAGATGGACAGCTGGCGTTTGCCCAGGCTGTGGTTTTCCTCCAGTAGGGGCAGGAGCCTTTGGAAGATCTCCTGCGCCGGGGGGTAGCGACCCTGTTCGTAGAGGATCAGGCCCAGATTGTTCAATTCGATGGCTAGATCGGGGTGATTCACCCCCAGCAGCTCTTCTTTGACCGAGAGAGCTTGCCGGTAGTGGCGAGCCGCCTGTGCATACTTGCCGAAGTCCTCAAGGGTTTCTCCCAGCGAGGCCAAGCTGTTGGCCAGTAGAAGGTCCTGAGGCCAGGGAGACTCCAGAATTCCCAGAGCCTTTTCCAGCTCCCGTTCAGCCTGCGAGAAACGGCCCTGGTTCTTGGCCTCGAGCGCCCTTCGACAGTGCTCTTCGAGGCGAGCCCGCCGGCCTGGCGGCGTGTCTGGACGAAAGGCTCGGAAGAAGGCCGATTTCCATCGATTCCAGAGTCGACCCAGAAACATCATCGTATTTATGGAAGGGAGCACTTAGAGTTCAAAGCTGCGATTGGTGTATCTGTTCAGCCTTTCTTCTGAAGTGCTTTCGGTAGCTGAGAATTGCGGGGCAGGATGCCCACTCCACGTGGGATCCTCTTCACCGGCGACTGTCTGTCCTAATCCCGTCCTTCCCTGTTCTGAGATCCGTAGGATCCCGATCAGTTATGCCCTTTAGATTCCGTATCCCTCAGCCTCACAGCGCTAAACACGTAACTATCGTAATGACGGTAGGTCCAATCATTGTAAAATCCACAGATTGCGTCTGAGTCTTTCCGACCGCAGCCGGTTATTAGCCGCGCAAGGGCGGTGGATTGGAAGAAAATCCCATCAGATAACGAGCCAGAGGCGAGCATTGCTGGACCTTACCGGCCGGAAGGGCGGTCCGGAAATCGGTAAACGGTTTGATCCAGGAACGGCAATAGTAGGCCAGGATGGCTCGTCGAGGCCGGTCGGTGGAATTGGGTCCGTGCCGGTGCCAGGTGTTGGAGAGCCAGAGAGCCAGCGATCCGGCAGGTCCGGTCAGCGCTACTTCGTCCAGGTTTTCTCCGCCGTGCTTTTCCCAGCGGGGCTTTTTGCGCGTTTTGTGGCTTCCTGGCACGATCCGAGTGGCCCCATTCTCTTCCGTGAAGTCGTCCAGCATGAAGGCGTTCTGGGTGGTCAGGGGGAAGTCCGGCAGCGGCTCGGGCAGCTGTCCCAGGGGCACGTCCACGTGCCAAGCCCCTCCTTTGGTCTGTGGACCCACGCTGGTGGCGCTGCAATCCGACAGGATGCAGTCGGGTCCCAGGGCCGATCTCGTCAGCTCCAACACGATCGGGTGCTCGATCAGTTCGGTAAAGAGGGTACCCTTGGCCAGAATGCTCCAGATGCGCTGCGACCGGTCGTGGTCGAAAAGGGTGGGTAAGTGCAGAAAGAGCTTGAGTACGTCCTTGATGGGCACCGGCCAGGGGGTGTCATGATTGAGTTTCCGGTAGTGGCGGATGCGCCGGATCATCCGTTCCAGCTCGGCCGCGCTGACCGGATAGCTTTCCATCAAATAGGCCCTGACCTCCTCGTCTTGCGGGCTGGGATCGCCCTCGTTTGGGTCGAAGGGGTGCTCTCGCTCGACAGCGAAAAGAGCATCCACCGCGGCCTGCATCTCTTGGACCTGCCGGGGCGATAGAACGTTGTTGACGACGACGTATCCCTGATCGTACAGTCGGGATAGCGCGGCAGCGCAGGCGATGGTTGTCTGGACGGCTTCTCTCATGTCAGGTTCACCCGATCGTCCTTGTCTCCGCTGAGGGTTCCTACATGGGGATTCTATCCCAGTCCAAGAACCGGGTTCAAGCAGCCGGTCTGGCAGGCAGAAAGCGGGAGATCCTGGGAAAGCCGAGGTGCCGCATCCAGATGTCTGAGCACTTGGAGAACGTCTCCGAGGGGTCTGGAATCACCTCCTAGAATTGCAGCATGGAGGCGGGGGCGGATGGGGGGGTTTCAGCACTGGAAAAAGGGGCCGCGAGAGTGGTGAATCTTTGAGGTTTTTCTGACTGTAAGAGACTTGACAGGGAAGTTGCGTAGGATTACAATTTCGGCGTTCGGGAAAATTAGGATGCGTTTGAGCAAAGTGTATGCGAGTGATGCTTCGGCATCATTTTTTTATTTTTGGGAGTTTGAGAGCACGTGCCGACCTTCAACCAGCTGGTCCGGAAGGGCCGCAAGAAGATCCGCAGCAAGACAAAGAGCCCAGCTCTGCAGGGCTGCCCCCAGCGCCGCGGCGTTTGCGTGAGGGTCTACACGCAAACGCCCAAGAAGCCCAATTCGGCCTTGCGCAAGGTGGCGCGGGTGCGCCTGACCAACGGCATTGAGGTGACCACCTACATTCCGGGGATCGGGCACAATCTGCAGGAGCACTCCATCGTTTTGATTCGAGGGGGGCGGGTCAAGGATCTTCCGGGCGTACGCTATCACGTGATTCGCGGCACCTTGGATGCCGTGGGAGTAGAGAACCGGCAGAACAGCCGCTCCAAGTACGGTACCAAGAAGCCGAAAGCCTGAGGCAGAGTGTCCGCCCGGCTGGCTCGAAAAGAGATCGATGCCGAGACGAAGAGAGATTCCGAAGCGCCGCATTCCTCCCGACGGCGCGTTCGAGAGCGCTTTGGCCTCGAGGTTCATCAACAAGGTCATGGCGCGGGGCAAGCGGAGTGTGGCCGAGAGGGTTTTCTACGGGGCCATGGACCGGCTCCGGGAGCGAACGGGAGAGGACCCTCTCAAGGTATTTAAGAAAGCGCTCGATAACGTCAAACCGATCGTGGAAACCAAGTCGCGCCGGGTGGGGGGATCGACCTATCAAGTTCCGGTGGAAGTCAATCCCCATCGGCGGACCTCGCTGGCCATTCGATGGCTGGTGAGCTGCGCTCGAGCCCGTCACGAAAAGACCATGATGGAGCGGCTGGCCAACGAACTGATGGATGCGTCAACCAATCGCGGAGGTGCGGTGAGGAAGAGAGAAGACGTTTACCGGATGGCCGAAGCCAACAAAGCATTCGCCCACTACCGCTGGTAGAATCCCCGCGGCGGCGCGCGGTCGCCGCGCGGATGCCTACAGGATCACTCAAACCATTTCGAGGAGCAGTAAGTAGAAGTGCCCAGGAAAGTCCCTCTAGAGATGACCCGAAACATCGGGATCATGGCCCATATCGACGCCGGGAAGACCACGACGACCGAGCGCGTCCTGTACTACACCGGCATCACCTACAAGATGGGAGAGGTGAACGAGGGCACGGCCGCCATGGACTGGATGGTGCAGGAGCAGGAGCGAGGTATCACCATCACCTCGGCCGCCACCACCTGCTTCTGGGGCGACAGTCGCATCAACATCATCGACACGCCCGGACACGTCGACTTCACGGCTGAGGTGGAGCGCTCGCTCCGGGTGCTGGACGGAGCCGTGGCCATTTTCGACGCCGTAGCCGGGGTCGAGCCCCAGTCTGAGACGGTGTGGAGGCAAGCCGACAAGTACCGGGTGCCGCGCATCGCTCTGATGAACAAGATGGACCGTCCGGGTGCCGATTTCTTCGCCTCCATGAAGTCGATGAAGAAGAAGCTGCAGGCCACCCCTCTGCCCATACAGATCCCTATGGCGACGGAAGATTCCTTCGAAGGGGTGATCGATCTGATCGCGATGCGGGCCTTCCTGTACGAGGAAGAGGCGCCGGGCTCCCGTTTCACGGAAGTGGATATCCCGGAGGCCTACGCGCAGAGCGCCGCCGAGTGGCGCGAAAGGATGATAGAGGTGGTGGTGGAGGGCAACGACGCTCTGCTGGAGAAATACCTGGGGGGCGAGCCCCTCTCAGCCGAGGAAATCCAGACCGAGATCCGGAAGGGAACCTGCGAGCTTCGCATCACTCCCTGTCTGTGCGGTTCGGCCTTCAAGAACAAGGGTATTCAGCCCCTGCTGGACGCCATCGTAACCTACCTGCCCTCGCCTCTGGATATCCGTCCAGTCAAGGGACTGGATCCGGACAACCAGGAAAAGGACATTCTTCGCAAGGCGGCCGATGAGGAGCCGTTCTCGGCCTTGATTTTCAAGATCATGAGCGACCCCTTCGTGGGTCAACTGGTCTTCCTTCGCGTCTATTCGGGATCGCTGAAATCCGGCACCACCGTGTTCAACTCGACGCGGGACCGAGACGAGCGCATCGGGCGGTTGCTGAAGATGCACGCCAACAAACGGGAAGAGGTGTCGGAACTCTACGCGGGAGACATTGCGGCAGCTGTGGGGCTGCGCCACGTGACCACGGGAGACACCATCTGCGACAAGCGAGCCCCCATCCTGCTGGAATCGATGCAGTTTCCCCAGCCCGTCATTTCTGTGGCCATCGAGCCCAGGACCCGGCCCGATCAGGATAAGCTGGGCGGTTCCCTGCAAAAGCTGATGCGCGAGGACCCGACCTTCAAGGTGCATACCGACCCGGACACCGGCCAGACCATCATCTCTGGAATGGGCGAGCTGCACCTGGAGATCATTGTCGATCGACTGTTCCGGGAGTTCGACGTGGCCGCCAACGTGGGCAAGCCTCAAGTGGCCTACCGGGAGACCATCCGCAAGGCGGCACAAGGGGAGGGCCGTTACGTCCGTCAGACGGGAGGTCGCGGGCAGTACGGGCATGCCAAGATCCGGGTGGAGCCGGCCGAGCCGGGCGAAGGAGTGGTTTTCGAGAACAAGGTCGTGAGGGGATCCATTCCCAGCGAGTTCATTTCCTCCGTGGAGTCAGGGGTGAGGGAGGCCGCTGAAAGCGGGGCTTTGGCGGGCTATGAAATCCAGGACATGCGGGTCACGCTGTACGACGGTTCCTACCATGACGTGGACTCCTCGGAGATCGCCTTCAAGGTAGCCGGTTCTCTGGCCTTGAAAGAAGCCATCCGAAAGGCCCACCCGGTGCTGCTGGAGCCCATCATGAAGGTAGAAGTGGTGGTGCCTCCAGAATATCTGGGCGACGTCAACGGCGACTTGAACGCGCGGCGGGGACGCATCAGTCAGATGGATCGCCGAGCCAGCAGCCAGGTGGTCGTCGCCTTCGTGCCTCTGGCCGAAATGTTTGGCTACGCCACCACCCTGCGCTCCATCACGCAGGGACGGGCCACTTACAGCATGCAGTTCGGACAGTACGAGCAGGTGAGAGGATTGGTGGCTGAGGAGATCGTGGGAAAGGCCCAGGGTAAGCTGGCCGTGGAGTCCAGTTAGTGTGAGGAGCCGAGTCATCCGGGAAGATCCGGGAAAGACCCGGAGAGAAGCAAAAGGAATCGACCATGGCGAAGCAAAAGTATGAGCGGACGAAGCCGCACGTAAATGTTGGGACGATCGGGCACGTGGATCATGGGAAGACGACGTTGACGGCGGTGATCACGCAGGTGTTGAGCAGTAAGGATGAGACGGTGTCGGTGAGGACATTTGATTCGATCGACAACGCGCCGGAAGAGAAGGAGAGAGGGATCACGATCGCGACGGCGCACGTGGAGTACGCGACGGCAAAGAGGCACTACGCGCACGTGGACTGTCCGGGACATGCGGATTACATCAAGAACATGATCACGGGAGCGGCCCAGATGGACGGGGCGATTCTGGTGGTGAGTGCGGCGGATGGGCCGATGCCGCAGACGCGGGAGCACATATTGCTGGCGCGTCAGGTGGGAGTGCCGTCGATCGTGGTGTTTTTGAACAAGGTGGACATGGTGGACGATCCGGAGCTATTGGAGTTGGTGGAGTTGGAGGTACGGGAACTGCTGACGGATTATGAGTTTCCTGGGGAGGAGATACCGGTGGTGAAGGGGAGCGCGCTCAAGGCGATGGAAGGGGACGGGGAGGCGCGGCAGTCGATAGAGGAGTTGATGGAGGCGGTTGACAGCTACGTACCGGTGCCGGAGCGGGAGGTGGACAAGCCGTTTTTGATGCCGGTGGAAGACATTTTTTCGATCAGCGGACGAGGGACGGTGGTGACGGGGCGAGTGGAGCGAGGGCGGGTGAAGGTGGGCGAAGAGATGGAGATCGTGGGGATTCGGGAGACCATGAAGCGGGTGGTGACAGGGGTGGAGATGTTCAAGAAGCTGCTGGATGAGGGGCAGGCGGGAGACAATGTAGGGTTGCTCTTGAGGGGGACGGACAAGAACGAGGTGGAGCGGGGCCAGGTGGTGGCGGCGGCGGGATCGATCACGCCGCATTTGAAGTTTCAGGCTGAAGCCTACGTGTTGACGAAGGAAGAGGGGGGGCGCCACACGCCGTTTTTCAACAACTACCGGCCGCAGTTTTACTTTCGGACGACGGATGTGACCGGTTCGGTGACGTTATCGGAAGGGACGGAGATGGTGATGCCGGGGGACAATGTGTCCATGTCGGTGGAACTGATCACGCCCATCGCCATGGAGAAGGGGCTGCGCTTCGCCATCCGGGAAGGTGGCCGTACGGTGGGTGCCGGCACCATTACGGAAATCGACGAGTGAAACGGTCTAAAGGATGATCAACGAGAAGATCCGAATTCGACTCAAAGCGTACGATCACCGGGTGCTGGATCGGTCGGCCGGCGAAATCGTCGAGATCGCAGAACGGACGGGTGCGCGGGTTTCTGGACCGATTCCGCTGCCCACCAAGATCAGCCGTTACACGGTGTTGCGCTCACCTCACGTGGACAAGAAGTCTCGCGAGCAGTTCGAGATCCGAACTCACAAGCGTCTAGTCGATATTCTAGAGCCGACTCCCCAAACCGTGGACGCTCTGATGAAGCTGGATCTTCCCGCCGCCATCGACGTGGAGATTCGGGCTTTCGGGACCGAGAAGGAATAGCTGGCTATGGTGCAGGGTCTGATCGGGAAAAAGGTGGCCATGACGCAGGTCTTCGACGAAGACGGCCGGGCGCGCCCGGTCACGGTGCTGCAGGCAGGCCCTTGCGTGGTTGTGCAAAAAAAGTCGCCCGACGTGGATGGCTATAGCGCCGTCCAGCTGGGTTTCGTCGATCCCAATAAAAGGCCTCGGGCCAACCAACCCTTGAAGGGACACTTTGAAAAAGCCGGAGTGCCCCCGACCCGGGTCTTGAAGGAATTCGGATTTGAGGAGAGCGGAGAAGAAGAGATCAAGGTGGGCGATTTGATCCAGGCCCACACCTTGTTTCAGCCGGGGGACCGGGTTCATCTGACCGGCCGAACCATCGGTCGTGGCTTTCAGGGCGTGGTGAAGCGGCATGGCTTTCGAGGCGGCCAGGCCACCCATGGATCCATGTTTCATCGGGCCCCCGGATCGATCGGAGCCAGCGCTTATCCCAGCCGCGTATATCCAGGAATGAAAGGCGCCGGGAGGATGGGAAACAAGCAGGTAACCATTCGCAATTTGCAAGTGGTCCTGGTGGACGAAGAGAAGAATCTTCTGGCCGTGCAGGGAGGGGTGCCCGGGAGCCGCGGCAGTATCGTGTACATCACGCGAGCCGGCGCACCTGGAAAAGTGCCCGAGGCTGCACAGCAGGCGGATCAGGACAATGCCTGAGGTTGAAGTCAAGAACCTGGAAAACGAGGTGGTCGAGAAGCTGGCGCTGGAGGACGCCGTCTTCGATTACTCGGCCAGCCAGACCCTTCTGTGGGAGGCGGTGCGGGCTTTTCGAGCCAGCCGGCGCAAGGGGACGCACGCCACCCGCAATCGGGCCGCCATCCGGGCCAGTGGCCGCAAGCCCTGGCGCCAGAAAGGGACCGGACGCGCCCGGGTAGGATCCGTGAGCAGCCCTCTGTGGAGGAAGGGCGGCATCACCTTCGGCCCCAGTCCGCGGGATTATTCCCAGTCCTTCCCCAAGAAGAAGCGGCGGGGGGCCATCAAGTTGGCGCTGACCGACAAGCTGAAGAACGAACGGCTGGTGGTGGTCCAGGAGCTGTCGCTGGCCAGCCACCGCACCAAGGAATTCCTGCAGGTGTTGCAGCGTCTGCAGCTGGATACGAAGGTGTTGGTGGTGGATGATCGGGACAACCGCGACCTGTACCTGGGTGCGCGCAACCTGCCCCGGGTGAAGATGGTGCCCACTCGAGGGCTCAATGTCTACGATCTGCTCAATCACGAACATCTGTTGATCAGTAAGAAGGCGGTTCTGGAGGTGCAGGAGGGACTGCAAAGATGAACTCAAGCATACATGAGGTGTTGCGGTATCCGTTCCTCACGGAGAAGAGCACTCAGATAAAAGAGGAAAGCGAGGGTCGAGTGCTCACCTTCCAGGTGCGCCGCAGCACCACCAAAGGACAGATCAAGCGGGCCGTTGAGCAGATCTTCGAAGTGAGCGTGGATCGGGTGCGGACGGCCAATTTCATGGGCAAGATCAAGCGGCAGGGCCGCCACTCAGGACGCCGACCCGCCTGGAAAAAGGCCTATGTTACACTCAAGCCGGGCCAGAAACAGGTGGAATTCTTTGAAGGGATCTAAGCGCCATGAGCGTTAAGAATTACAAACCGACTTCTCCAGGGTCGCGTTTCCGATCGGTCAACCGGCGGGAGGATTTGAGCGATATTCCGTCGCTCAAGCGCCTGACCCAGGGGAAAAAGCGGATCAGCGGTCGCAGCGATACGGGTCGGATCGCTGTGCGCCGCCGCGGTGGAGGCCATAAACAGCGCTACCGGATCATCGATTTTCGTCGCGACAAGGAAGGCGTGCCGGCAAAGGTGGCAGCCCTCGAGTACGATCCCAATCGCAGCGCCAACATCGCACGGCTGCACTATGCCGATGGCGAAAAACGATACATTCTGGCTCCCCTGGGATTGAAGCCCGGGGACACGGTGGTCTCCGGACCCGGCGCCGACATCGTTACCGGCAATAGTTTGCCTCTGGTCAATATTCCGCTGGGAACCATCATCCACAATGTGGAACTGGTGCGGGGCCGGGGAGGCCAGCTGGTGCGCAGCGCGGGAGCCTCCGCCCAGCTAGCGGCCAAAGAAGGCAACTACGCCCAGATCAAGTTGCCCTCCGGAGAGGTACGGCGCATCCACATCTTGTGCCGAGCCACCATCGGTCAGGTGGGCAACCTGGATCAGGGGAACGTCTCCTACGGAAAGGCCGGAGCGAACCGGTGGCGGGGTCGACGCCCCAAAGTGCGCGGAGTCGCCATGAATCCGGTTGATCATCCCATGGGAGGCGGTGAAGGTCGCAGCTCTGGAGGGCGGCATCCCTGCTCTCCCTGGGGCTGGCAGACCAAGGGACGGAAAACGAGGCGTAACAAGCAATCGGAGAAGTTTATCGTACGGCGGAGAAAATAACGCGGAATGCAGGTGGCGTGGGCTGCCGGCCCGTGAGCGTGAATGCCACCGGAGCACCCAAGGTGGGGGACTATTGATGCCCAGATCGGTAAAAAAGGGTCCATTCATGGATCACCATCTGTTTAAGAAGATCCGGCACTTGAATGAGACCAACGAAAGGACTATCGTCCGGACTTGGTCCCGGCGATCCACCATCATTCCCGAGATGGTGGGACACACGGTGGCCGTGCACAACGGGAGAAAATTTATCCCCATCTTCATTATGGAGAACATGGTTGGCCACAAGTTGGGGGAGTTTGCACCCACTCGCAACTTCCGAGGACACACCACTAAAACGGAACGAGCCAGCCGCATTCGTGGCCGCTGAGACAGCAGACAGAATCATGCAAGCCAGAGCCACCGCCAAATACATAAAGGGATCGCCGCAGAAAGCCCGCCTGGTGGTCGATCTGGTGCGCGGCAGGAAGGTAGAGGAGGCTCTCGGCATCCTGCGGTTTTGCCGGAAACGGGCCGCTCGTCCCATTGAAAAGGTCTTGCGATCGGCCATCGCCAACGCCGAGAAAAAGACGCCCACGATGGACGTGGAGGAGCTGTATGTCGTCGAGGCCTATGTGAATTCAGGCGTCACCAAATGGAGAAAACGGCTGCGGCCCGCCCCCATGGGGCGCGCCCACCAACAGATGAGGCGGCAAAGTCACATCACAATCCGTGTCTCGGATGGGAAGGCAGAGGAGGTCTGAACGTGGGGCAGAAGGTACATCCGTACGGTTTTAGACTGGGATACAACCGAACCTGGAAGTCGCGCTGGTTCGCCACCAAGGGGTATGGCGATCTGCTGCAGGAAGACCTGAGAATCAAGGAGAGCCTAAAAAAACGGTTTTCTCACGCCGGCATATCCCTGATTGAGATCGAACGAGCCGCCAACAAGATGACGGTGACCGTTCATACCTCGCGGCCGGGTATCATCATCGGGCGCAAGGGCAGCGAGATCGACAAACTGAAGGCCGATCTGCAGTCCTGGACTGGCCGGGAAGTGTTCATCAGCATTCAGGAGGTCTTGAAGCCCGAACTGAATGCCCAGTTGGTGGCGGAATCCATTTCCCAGCAGCTGGTCAAGCGGGTGGCCTTTAGACGGGCCATGCGTCGCGCCGTGGACACGAGTCTGCGTTTCGGAGCAAAGGGGATCCGGGTTCGCTGCGGCGGGCGGCTCAACGGAGCCGAGATCGCACGATCGGAGTGGTATTTGCACGGACGCCTTCCCTTGCACACCTTGAGGGCGGACATCGACTACGGCTTCGCGGAAGCTCGCACCAGCTACGGCTTGATCGGGGTTAAGGTGTGGCTGTATCGGGGAGACATCTACGAACCGGACAAGGAGCCCGAAAGGGAGCCGGGAAGGAACGCATAGAGCATGTTGATGCCCAAGAAGGTCAAGTACCGAAAGCGCCAGAAGGGCCGGATGCGAGGCGCTGCCTCCCGTGGCAACTCGGTCGCTTTTGGAGAATACGGTCTGAAGGCGGTCGAGTGTGGGCGGATCACCGACCGACAGATCGAAGCCGCACGAATCGCCATGACCCGGCACGTCAAGCGGGGAGGGAAGATCTGGATCCGCATCTTTCCCGACAAGCCGGTCACCAAGAAACCCGCCGAGACCCGAATGGGCAAGGGAAAGGGCTCCCCTGAAGGTTGGGTGGTGGTGGTGCGTCCCGGACGGGTCCTGTACGAAATGGAAGGGATAGCGCCGGAAGTGGCTCGCGAAGCTATGCGCCTGGCGGCTCACAAGTTGCCGCTGAAAACCAAGTTCACCACCCGGTTTGGGGAGTAATGAAGATCTCGAAAGTGAGAGAAATGACCCAGGAAGAGCTTCAAATCGAAGCTCAGGAGCTTTCCGAGCAGCTCTTCCGCCTGCGCTTCCAGAAGGCCACAGGCCAGCTGGAAGACGCACACAAGATCCAGCAAATTCGCAAGGATTTGGCGCGGGTGAAAACGGTCCTGACGGAACTGCAGCGAGAGGCGCAGGTCGCCGCCTCCGGATGAGGGATGGTCCAGACGTGAAAGAGCCAGCGAAGACCGGGAAATCCAATACCAAGGTGGGCCGGGTGGTCTCTGACTCGATGCAGAAGTCGGTAGTGATCGTGGTTGATCGGTTGGTCAAGCACCCGCTGTATCGAAAAACGATTCGGCGCAGCAGCAAGTTCATGGCGCACGATGAGAAGAACGATTGCCGGGTGGGCGATAAGGTCCTGATCGAAGAAATGCGCCCGCTCAGCAAGAGAAAACGCTGGGTGGTCCGGGAAGTCCTCGAGAAGTTCAAGGCCTGAGGGTGACGAACCATGATCCAGATGCGCACGGTACTGAACGTGGCGGACAACTCCGGCGCTCGCAAGCTGGCCTGTATCATGCCTCTGGGCGGAGGGACGGGACGGGTGGCCGGTCTGGGCGACATCATTACCGCCTCGGTCAAAGAGGCCAGCCCGGATGGGACGGTGAAAAAAGGCGAGGTGGTCAAGGCGGTAGTGGTGCGGACGCGCAAGGAGAGCCGGCGTCGAGACGGGTCCTACATACGCTTTGACGAGAACGCAGCCGTCTTGATCAATAATCAGAAGGAACCGATTGGCACGCGCGTTTTCGGCCCAGTGGCCCGGGAGCTTCGCGAAAAAAGGTTTGTCAAGATCGTGTCCCTGGCGCCGGAGGTGCTGTGATGGGGACCCGCGGCGTTCGGGAAAAGTAAGCAATGCTGCACGTAAAGAGAGACGACCAGGTGCTGATTTTGGCGGGGAAGGACCGTGGCAAGCGGGGTAAGGTGTTGCGCGTCTTGCCGGCTCGAAACCGGGCGGTCGTGGAGGGAATCAACCTGATCCGGCGTCACACCCGTCCCAACCCCCAGCAAAACATCAAGGGGGGAATCGTGGAGCGGGAAGGTCTGATTGCTCTGTCCAATCTCAAGGTGGTCTGCCGCGAGTGCGGAGACCCGGTCCGCGTGGGCTACACGCGACTCTCGGACGGCAATAAAATTCGGGTGTGCCGGAAGTGCGGAGGAACTATTGACAAATAGTGGCCTGACCCAGGGGCAGGCCATCCCGATGTCAAGAGACATAAGCCAGATGGCAAGGCTCAAAGAGAAGTACAAAAAGGAAGTGGCCCCGGCGCTCATAAAGGAGTTCCAGTATTCGAACGTCATGGCGGTGCCGAAAGTCCTGAAGGTAGTGCTCAACATGGGCATGGGGGAAGCCATTCAAAACGCCAAGCTCCTGGACATCGCCTCGGAGGAGCTGGCCGCCATCACCGGGCAGAAGCCGATTATCCGGCGCGCCCGCAACGCCATCGCCGGGTTCAAGCTGCGCCAGGGTATGGCGATTGGAATGATGGTGACCCTGCGCAGGGACCGGATGTATGAATTCCTGGACCGATTGGTCAACATTGCTTTACCCCGGGTGCGGGACTTTCGAGGCGTGTCCCCGCGCTCATTCGACGGTCGAGGTAACTGTAGCCTCGGCCTCAGGGATCAGTGGATTTTCCCTGAGATCGATCTGGGGAAGACGGAGCGGACCCACGGCATGAATGTGACGATCGTTACGACGGCCAAGACGGACTCTGAGGGCCGTTTTTTGTTGAATGCTTTGGGGATGCCCTTTACGAAGCGGGAGGAGTCGCGCGTGGCTGTTGTCTAAAGGTGCGCAGCCGAATCTCATGGCGAAAAAGTCGCTGATTGCGAAACAGAGGAGAAAGCCCAAGTTCTCGACCCGGTCCTACACTCGATGTGCGCGCTGCGGGAGACCTCGGGGCTATCTGCGCAAATTCGAACTCTGCCGGATCTGTTTCCGGAATCTGGCTCTCCAGGGGGAGATTCCGGGGGTCATCAAAGCCAGCTGGTAGTTGGGCGTGACCCGCTGAGAGGGGGAAGCGAAGGAGGAATGAAGGCATGAGCATGACGGATCCCATCGCGGATCTGCTGACGCGGATCCGGAACGCGCAGCAGGTCGGGCATGCCTCTCTGGAGGTACCCTACTCCAAGATGAAGGAGGCGATCGTCCGGATCCTTCATCAGGAAGGCTATCTGTCCGCCTACAAAGTGGTCGAAAAGCAGCCGGTTTCAGCTCTGCAAGTGGCGTTCAAGTATGGACCCGACCGAGTGGGAGCGATTCAAGTGTTGAGAAGGGTCAGCACGCCCGGCCGTCGGATCTACTCCGGAAAGGATGAGATCCCTCCGGTTCTGGGAGGTCTGGGAATCAACATCCTGACCACTTCCAAGGGGATCATGACGGGGAAGAAGGCGGCGAAGGAGGGGATCGGAGGAGAGATCCTGTGCGAAATCTATTGATCGGCAGCTGGCTCGGCAAGTCAGGCGACCCAGACGAATAAGGCGAACCGTTTATGTCACGAGTTGGAAAGAGACCCATCCCTATTCCCAACGGCGTCAAGATTGCCGTCAGGGAGGCGGAGGTCTGGGTGGAAGGAACCAAAGGGAAGCTCCGCACGCCGGTGCCTAAGGGCATCCGGTTGGAACACAAGAAGGGCGTCCTTCTGGTGCAGCGAGATAGCGAGGCGAAGGTGATACGCGCTCTGCACGGTTTGACGCGCACTCTGGTGGCCAATTCTGTGGTTGGCGTGACGGAAGGGTTCCAGAAGCAGCTGGATGTCATCGGCATCGGCTACCGGGCCGAGACCCAGGGGCAGAGGATCAATCTGAACCTTGGTTTTTCGCACCCCATCGAGTTCGAGATCCCTGAGGGAATTGCCGTCAAGGTGGAGCGGTTGTCGCGGCAGGTGTCCAACTATGCGGTCACTATTACGGTGACCGGGACGGACAAGTGCCAGGTGGGTCAAGTGGCGGCCAACCTGAGGGCCCTCCGCCCCCCCGATCCGTACAAGGGCAAGGGAGTTCGCTACGCCGACGAAGTGGTGCGTTTGAAGGTCGGAAAGAAGGGCGCCTGATCGAGGCATCGTAGCAAGGCAGACAGCACGGTACGAGAGCCATCATGGCGAAAAAGAGGAGTCGGGACCAGAGGCGCAAACGCGTTCACCGGAGGGTTCGAAGAAAGGTGCAGGGAACAGCTCAAAGGCCCCGCCTCTGTGTTTTTCGAAGCCTCAAACATGTGGGGGCGCTGCTGGTGGATGATCTGGAAGGCAAGACACTGGCTTCCGCGTCCACCCTGAAACTGGACGGGAAGCGGGTTAAAAACGGGGGCAATGTGGAGTCTGCCAAGAGAATCGGCAAAGCCATCGCCGAGGCGGCGATGGCCAAGGGGGTAAAGCGGGTGGTGTTTGACCGGGGCGGCTATCTCTATCACGGTCGGGTTCGAGCTCTGGCGGAAGCGGCCCGTGAGGGGGGTCTGGGATTCTAGGAGAAGCTGAGAGTGGCACAGAGAACCGACTTTGAACTAACGGATCAGGTGGTTTCCATCAACCGCGTGACCAAGGTAGTCAAGGGGGGGAAGAACCTGAGTTTTAGCGCCTTGGTGGTGGTGGGCAACCAGAAAGGCCAGGTTGGCTGGGGAATGGGGAAGGCTCGCGAGGTGCCGGCTGCCATTCGTAAAGGCATCGAGAGGGCCAAGCAATCCCTGATCGACATCCCGCTATCGGGTTCCACCATTCCACACGCCGTCCTGGGACGCTTCGGTGCCGGACAGGTCATGCTGAAACCGGCCCAGGAGGGAACCGGAGTGATCGCCGGCGGCCCGGTGCGAGCGGTCATGGAGTCAGCTGGGATCAAGGATGTGGTGACCAAGTCGCTGGGTTCCGCCAATCCGAGCAACGTCGTCAAGGCCACCTTCGAGGGGTTGCTTCGACTGCGCAGTCCGGAACAGGTGGCGCGCACTCGCGGCATCTCGGTGGATGATCTGTAATGGCCAAGAAAAAGACGAAGGTCCTGACCATCCGGTACGTGCGCAGTTGCATTGGTCGCCCGCGGGTCCAGAGAGAAGTGCTGCGGGGGCTGGGTCTGCGCAAGCTCCAGCAAATGGTCGAGCGGCCCGACACACCGGAGATCCGGGGCATGATCGCCAAGGTGCCGCATTTGGTGCGGGTGGTGGAGAGAGAAGGCTCGTGACGGCAAGTTTGCATACTCTCAAAGCTGGACGGGGCGCCACCCGCAAGCGTGACCGAGTGGGGCGGGGACCGGGAAGCGGAAGTGGAAAGACCGCCGGCCGGGGACACAAAGGGCAGAGATCGCGCGCCGGATACTCCCGCCGGGCCGGATTTGAAGGAGGCCAGATGCCTCTTTACCGTCGATTGCCCAAACGTGGGTTCCGGAACCTCTTTGCCAAGAAATTCGTGATTTTGAACGTGCGCGATCTGAATCGATATCGCAGCGGTTCGACGGTCAGCCCAGAGTCCCTGGCGAAGGACGGCGTGGTGAAAAAGCTTCGCGACGGTCTTCGGATTCTGGGGCACGGAGATCTGAAAAAGAAACTCAAGGTCAAGGCTCACTACTTCACCGAGTCGGCACGCAAGAAGATTGAAGAGGCTGGTGGCAGTTGTGAGGTCATTGCCTGATGGCTGACCTCGCTCCCCTGCTGGGAAGCATCCGCAACATCGTCAACATTCCGGATCTGCGGAACCGAATCCTCTTCATGCTGATGATGCTGGCCGTATACCGGGCGGGCAGCCAAATCCCCACTCCCGGGATCGACACCGCCGCACTGCAGGAAATTTTCCGACAGCAGCCGGGGACCATCTTTGGCTTTCTGGACATGTTCTCGGGCGGCAACCTCAGCCGCCTGTCCATCTTCGCTCTGGGCATCACTCCCTACATCACCGCCTCCATCATCCTGCAGTTGCTCACGGTGGTCTGGCCCTATCTGGAACGACTTTCCAAAGAGGGGGAATTAGGGCGAAAGAAGATTACCCAGTACACCCGCTATCTGACCATTTGCCTGAGCCTTTTTCAGAGTTTTGCCACGTCGCTGGCTCTGCAGCGCACAGGACAGAACCCCCCAGTCGTGCCGGATCCAGGTTGGCAATTTAGCTTCATGACGATGTTGACGCTCACGACCGGGACCGCTTTCGTCATGTGGATCGGAGAACAGATCTCCGAACGCGGAATCGGTAATGGGATTTCGCTGATCATTTTCGCCGGCATTGTGGTCGGTTTACCCTCGTCCGGTCATTCGCTTTGGCGCGATTGGATCGGGGGGCAACGCAGTGTGTTCACCATCATCGCCTTGATGGTCATGATGGTTGTGGTCATGGGAGCCATCGTCTTTGTAGAGAGGGGGCAGAGACGGATCCCCATCCAATACGCCAAGCGGGTGGTGGGGAGACGTGTGTACGGCGGCCAGTCCACTCACCTACCCCTTCGCGTCAACTCCGGAGGGGTGATCCCGGTTATTTTCGCGGCCTCGATCGTAGCCTTCCCCTCCACAT
This sequence comes from Acidobacteriota bacterium, assembly GCA_965205565.1. Lineage (GTDB taxonomy): Bacteria > Acidobacteriota > UBA6911 > RPQK01 > CBDBID01 > CBDBID01. The sequence continues at coordinate 27,334 of CBDBID010000042.1, read as the reverse complement.
TGGGACTGGTGGTGCAAGCCGGATGGATGCAGCAGATGGCCGAGCAGTTGCGGCAAGGCTATCCCCTGTATAATCTGATCTACATCGGTGGCATCGTTTTCTTCTGCTTCTTCTACGTCAGCATCATCTTCAACCCGGACGAGGTGGCCGACAACATCCGCAAGTACGGCGGCTTCATCCCCGGCATTCGACCGGGTAAGAGGACCTCTGAGTTCATCGATCGGGTGTTGAGTCGACTCACCGCGGCGGGAGCGGCCTATCTGGTGGTGGTTTGCCTGTTGCCCGAATTCCTGATCACCGGTTTCAAGATTCAACCGATTCCTTTCATTGGTCCGGGCATCGATGATTTTCTGAACACCTACGACCTAGACTTCATCACCACCGGTCTGGGTTTGGCGTTCTACTTCGGGGGAACCTCCCTGCTCATCGTCGTGGGTGTGGCGATGGATACCGTTCAGCAGATCGAGTCGCAGCTGATCATGCGCCACTACGAAGGTTTCTTGAAGAAGGGAAGGATCCGGGGACGGCGCGGTTAGCAGAGATAAGAGCAGTCATGGCGGCTAAGATGGTAATCGTGTTGCTGGGTCCCCCGGGAGCGGGCAAGGGAACGCAGGCGAAAAGACTGGTGGAGAAGTTCGACTTGACCCATGTCTCCACCGGAGATTTGCTGAGGGAAGAGGTACGAGCCGGAAGTTCGCTCGGCCAGCGGGTGAAAGGCATCATGGAGGCCGGCCAGCTGGTGCCCGACGAGTTGGTGTCGGATATCGTCAGAAAGCGGATCCGAAATCAGTCGGACGAAGAGGGATTGCTGTTGGACGGATACCCGAGAAATCTCGATCAGACCGGGTTTTTGGAAGAAGTCACCGCCGCCATCGGAGTCTGGGCAATCCATATTGCCGTGCGGGAGGAGGAAGTGGTCCGGCGTCTGGCCGGACGCCGGGATTGCCAGCGATGTGGTAGAATCTACAACGTCTACTTTTTCCCTTCGACTCGGGAGGGGGTTTGTGACGCTTGTGGAACCGATCTGATCCAGCGCCCGGACGACCAGGAGACCATCGTCTTGGAGCGCTTGCGTGTCTACCGGCAGCAGACCAAGCCGGTCGTTCAATTTTACGCGACCAGCGAGCATTATTCGGAAGTCGACGGCAACGAGGCTCCGGAGCAGGTCGCCTTGGAGTTGGCGGCCGTGGTGGGGGAGAGGGTGAGCTAATTGGGCCGGCAAGTGTGAAGGTGGCTCTTGGACGATGATTGTGTGCAAGAGTCCAGCCGAGCTGGAAACGATGCGGGAAGCCAATCTCATCGTGGCCCGCGTGCTCAATCGGCTGGGCGAGATGATTGAACCGGGTGTGACGACCAAGGAGTTGGACGCTTTCGCTGAAGAGATGATCGTCGCCAAAGGAGCCCGTCCCGCCTTCAAAGGTTATCGGGGGTACCCGGCGACCCTGTGCACCTCCGTCAATGAGCAGATCGTGCACGGGATCCCCAACTCGAAACCGCTGAAGGAACGCGACATTGTGGGAATTGACTTAGGTGTTCTTTACCGAGGTTTTTACGGAGATTCGGCGACGACTTTTTCGGTTGGAGAGCTGACGGAAGAAACCAGGGAACTTCTGGATGTGACGCAGGGGGCCTTGTACGCCGGCATCGAAAAAGTCGTGGAGGGAAACCGGGTTTCCGATATCTCCTCCGCCATCCAGGAACTGGTAGAACCTCACGGATTTTCGGTGGTTCGGGAATTCGTCGGACATGGGATTGGGAAATCGTTGCATGAGGAGCCTCAGGTCCCCAACTATGGAAAACCGGGCTCGGGGCCGAGGCTGATGGCCGGAATGGTGCTTGCCATCGAACCGATGGTCAACAGCAAGGGTCCTCAGGCCCGAGTCCTGGAGGACAAATGGACCGCCGTGACGGTTGACGGTGGATACAGTGCACACTTCGAACACTCCGTTGCGGTGACGGCGAAAGGGCCCTGGATTCTGAGCGAACTGGACGGTCAGAGAGGGCGTGGATGACAAAAGAGGAAGCCATCGAAGTCATGGGAACGGTGGTCGAAACCCTGCCCAACGCCATGTTCCGGGTGGAACTGGAGAACGGACACAAGGTGCTGGCCCACATCTCCGGGAAGATGAGAAAGTACTTTATCCGCATCCTTCCTGGAGATCGGATCAAAGTGGAGCTTTCTCCTTACGATCTGGGTCGCGGCAGGATTGTCTACCGCTACAAGTGACCCTCGGCACCAGGACCGCGCGTCAGGGCGCGCAATGGAGAAACGAAAATGAAGGTTCGGGCTTCTGTGAAAGTGATGTGTTTGAAATGCAGGATCGTCCGTCGCAAGGGAGTGGTGCGGGTGATTTGTCCCAATCCCAAGCATAAACAGAGACAGGGCTGATCGAGCCCCTCTCGTCGGCTGAGGCAGCATGGCACGATTTGCGGGAATCAATATTCCGGACAACAAGTGGGTCGAGATCAGTCTGACCTACATCTACGGGATCGGCCGCGCCAGGGCTACCAGTATCCTCGGCAGGGCGCAGGTCGAAGCCACCAAGAAGGTCGCGGAACTGACCGAGGAGGAAGCCGGGCGTGTCCGTCAGATTATCCAGGAAGAAGGCGGGGTGGAGGGCGACCTCCGCAAGGAAATGCAACTCAACATCAAGCGGCTCATGGACATTGGTTGCCATCGCGGTCTGCGCCACCGCCGGGGATTGCCGGTTCGCGGACAGCGAACCCACACCAATGCCCGGACCCGAAAAGGGCCTCGCAAGGGAAGTATTCGCCGGAAAAAGAAGTAATTAAGATCACTGGAGTGCGGTTATGGCACGAGGAAAATCTTCCACTAAGAAGTCGTTCAGCGGCAAGAAGAGGGAAAAAAGGACGGTGTTTCACGGGGTGGTGCACATCAAAGCCACTTTCAATAACACCTTGATCAGCATTACCGACTTGGAAGGGAAAGTTCTGGCCAACGCCAGCGCCGGGGCTCAGGGGTTCAGGGGAAGCCGTAAGAGCACTCCCTTTGCCGCTTCCCAGGCGGCTCACAAGGTGGCTGCCGCCGCGCGCGATCAATTCGGGATGCGCCAGTGTGAGGTGCGGGTCAAGGGGCCTGGGTCGGGTAGAGAGGCGGCCATTCGGTCCTTGCAGAATTCGGGCATTGAGGTGCGCTCGATCAAGGATGTGACCCCCATTCCGCACAATGGCTGCCGTCCCCCGAAACGGCGAAGAGTTTAGAATTCGGAGCAGCGGGTGGGTCCGGACAACAGAAGGTGAAGGAGAGTTGATTTTGGCGAGATACACTGGGCCGGTCTGCCGGCTCTGCCGGCGGGAAGCGATGAAACTTTTTCTGAAGGGGCAGCGATGCTTCAGCGATAAGTGCGCCATCGAAAAGCGTAATTTCGTGCCGGGTGAACACGGACGAGGTTATCGCCGACGCAGTCGCATTATTGGCTATGGGCTGCAGCTGAGAGAAAAGCAAAAAGTCAAGAGAGTTTACGGGGTTTTGGAGAAGCAGTTCCGGCGCTACTTTCAAAAGGCGGCCCGCAAGAAGGGTGTAACCGGTGAACTGCTGCTGCAGTTTCTGGAGCGTAGACTTGACAACGTGGTGCATCGTCTCGGTTTTGCCAGTTCACGCAAACAGGCGCGCCAGTTGGTGCGACACGGTCATCTGCTGGTGAACGGTAAGAAGGTCAATGTCCCTTCCTATATCTTGAACGAAGGCGACGAAGTGTCGATCCGCCCCAAAAGCCGAAAGAATGTCTTCATTCAGAGTTCTTTACAGGAATTGAGTGGGCGCGGAGTGCCAGATTGGCTGCAACCGGACGGCGATCAGTTCAAGGGGCACGTCCTGCAGCTTCCCAAGCGGGAAGATATCAAGATTCCAGTCGAGGAGTCCATGATTGTCGAGTTGTACTCCAAGTAACGCTTCACCCGTCCCCGCAGGCCAGGGAAGGCCTGACTCGGTTTTGAGATAAGCCCTCGAGAGGAAAGATCCTATGAATCCTTTTCAGAAACCCAAGCGGCTCGTCTGCGACAGGAACACTTTGACGTCGACTTTTGGGCACTTTGAAGCCACCCCCTTCGAGCGAGGGTTCGGAAGTACCCTGGGAAATGCCCTGCGGCGGATCTTGATGTCTTCTATCGAAGGCGCTGCCATCACCTCGGTCAAGATCGATGGGGTATTGCACGAATTCTCTTCCATTCCGGGTGTGCACGAGGACGTGACCGACGTTCTGATGAACCTGAAGCAGATTCCCATCCGACTTCACGTGAAGCGACCCAAGACACTGTATCTGGAATCCTCCGGTGTGGGGGTTCTGAAATCGGGTGACATCAAACCGGATCCCGACGTGGATATCTTGAACCAGGACATCCACATCGCCACGGTGAGCGAAAAGAAGCCCGTCAAGATCGAAATGTGGGTTAAACCTGGGCGAGGCTATGTCCAGGCGGATGAAAACTTTGATGAGGATCTGGATCTGGGCTACATACCGATCGATTCGGTCCACTCTCCGGTGCGCAAGGTCAACTATTACGTGGAGGCGGCTCGACTCGGTCAGGCCACCGACTACGATCGTCTGAATCTGGATGTGTGGACCAATGGCACGCTTTCCCCCCAGGATGCGATCGCCCAAGCCGCCAAGAACCTCAAGGATCACATGTACATCTTCATCAACTTCGAGGAGGAACCGGAGGCGGTGGAGACCAAAATTGATGAGGAACTGGGAGGCCTCCAGCAGAATCTGAGCAAGTCGGTGGAAGAGCTTGAACTGTCCGTACGCTCTTACAACTGTTTGAAGAATGCCAATATCCAGACCATCAGAGAGCTGGTGATCAAGAGCGAAAGTGAGATGCTCAGAACCAAGAATTTCGGGAAAAAATCCTTGAGCGAAATCAAGGAAATCTTATCCGATATGGGACTCTCCTTCGGCATGCAGTTCGACGGGGCGGGCCGTCCTGAGAAAGAGTCAGTCGAAGCTTGAGCCATTGGTGAAGGGCTAAAGCGAGGATTAGAAAACGATGCGACACCGGCGGGCAGGACGAAAACTGGGGCGGAACACGTCTCATCGAAAGGCGCTCTTGCGAAATCTGGCCACCGAGTTCCTGGAAAAAGAGAGCCTGGTGACCACGCTGGCCAAGGCCAAGGATCTGCGGCCCTTCGCGGAAAAGATCATCACACTGGCCAAGAAGGAAACCCTCCATTCCAGGCGCAGGGCCTTGGCTGTGTTACGCCGAAAATCCGTCGTCCAGAAACTCTTCGACACTCTGGCACCTCGTTTTGCGGAAAGGCCCGGCGGGTACACGCGCATTGTGCGGCTGGGCTTTCGTAAGGGAGACAGTGCCGAACTGGCTCTCATTGAGCTACTGGGCAGCGAATACCAGCTTCCCGCTCCCACCAAGAAGGCAGCCGCCAAGAAAGTGAAACAAAAGAGCGAGTAAGCCGGCACCCAGCACCCAAGCGGCTTTTAAGCGGGGCCACTCCATAGGCCCATCCATTTCCTTCAATTGCCGGCAATCGGAATATAGGCGGAAGTGGCTCTCTGGCGAGAAACGGGGGAGGTGGATCCTGTTACGTGGCCAGCAGGGAGTAGGAAGCGATTGCCGAAAGAATGGCGGCCAGGGGCAGGATGGCGACCCAGGAAAGAAGAATTTTAGTCATGACCCGGCGATCCGATTCCCCGGTGAGTAATCCGATTCCGAAGATGGATCCGGCACTCACATGAGTCGTTGAAACCGGCAAACCTATGGGGCTGGCGCCGATCACGAGAGAAGTCGCCACCAGGTTGGCTGAGAATCTCTGTCCGGGGTTCATGGAAGTGATCCGAAGGCTCATGGTCTCGGCCACTCGCCGCGCCGAAATCCAGGAGCCTACGACGATCAGGAGTCCCACCATAGCGTAGCTCGACTGGGATGGGAGGACCTGCTCGGAGATCAATACAGCGGCGATTTTCGGGGTGTCATTGAGTCCTCTTGCGAAGCTCACGGCCCCGGCGCTGAAGTAGTGGAGAGCGTTCAAAACGCGGGCGATGGGTATCCCAGAAAACGGCCGCGGTAGTGCTCCCGGTAGGTTTCGGTCGAACCCAGATAGGATTTCCAGAGAGGCAGCGATTTGAAGACGGCTTCCCCGACCGCCGGGATTGGGGTGGTTCCCACGATCTGCTCCCCGACGCACAAGCAGCTCTCCTTATTCACGTTCAGAGCCAATCGAGTGGTTCGCAAGGTAAGGTAGAGGGGAATCACCAGGGCCACGGCCAGAAGTGGGCTGATCAGCAACGGTGCGAAGAAAACGGCGCTGAGCTGAGAGAGAGCCACCGAGCCACCGGGGCGTGCACCAGACCCGCCCCCAAGAGTCCACCGGTCAGCGCGTGGGTGGTCGAGATGGGCAGTCCCAGGCGGGTCGCCAGTAAAACCGTGGCGGCGGCGGCCAAGCTGGAACTGGCCAGAAAGGTGGGGCAGCGACCACGCTATCCGGCACCAGTCCCTTTCCGGAGAAGGCATGCGTCAACCGGTGGGCCAACCAGATGGCCGCCACCGAACCGGGTAGGGTGTTCCAGCAGGCCCAATGGAGAGCTTTTCGGTAGCCACTGCTGGCGCTGCCGAAGAGGGTGGCCACACCCTTAAAGTTGTCATTGGCCCCGTTGGCGTAGGCCAAGAGTGCAGCTGCCAGGACGATGGCCAGAAATAGGAGCATGTTCGGGTCCTTCTTCCAGATCTTCCGGGCGCTGGATGGGGGGCCCATTATAGCCGGTCTTCGGTCGTCCCGTCGTCCGAGAGATAGGTGCCTCCGAGGCTTTCCACCAGGACCTGGCTGGACACGTGGGCGGTTCCTTGGTAGTTCTTCTGGATCGTGAGTGGAATGCACAGATCGTCCCGGCACATCCCGACCAATCCTGGAGCCAGATCCTTGGGCTCGAACTCCAGATGAGTCGATACGAAAGAGACTGGAAGGAAGACTTCGCGGCCCACGGTGGCGACGGCCGGCTGGAGTTTTCTCGTCGAGGACTCGTTGACCACGATGGCTTCCTGTTTTGGCATGGCTTTCAGATAAGGGTCGAGTAACAAAAAAGTAGACAGAAGAAACAACGACCGCTTCAAGAAATCGACTATACAATGGGCAGTGATGGAGCGGCCCGATACCTTCATTCCCTCCCCATGTTCGAGCTGCTGATATGTGGCTTCTTTTAATCGCCTTGCCCATGTGTCTCCTGCCTCCGGTGGACGCATCCACAGAGGAAAAGAAAAAGATCCACCGTTCACACGAGACCGTCGTGGTGACGGCCTCCGGAGTGGAGGAGCGGATTGGGGATTCCGTTTCTCTGGTCTCGGTGCTGGAATCCGAACAGATGCAGCGGTCGGGTCACCTGGTGCTGGACGATCAGCTGAGGCGCGTTCCCGGTTTCAACTTGTTTCGAAGGTCCAGCAGCCTGGTATCGCATCCCACCACTCAGGGTGTGTCCCTGCGCGGAATCGGCCCCAGCGGCACCAGCCGCACCCTGGTTTTGCTGGGCGGTTTTCCACTGAACGACCCGTTTGGTGGCTGGATCTACTGGAACCGGATCCCAGGATCCGCACTGCGAGCCGTGGAGGTCGTCAGGGGCGCCACCAGCCAGCTCTACGGCAGCGCCGCAATGGGGGGAACGATTCAGCTGATTCCCCAGGTTGCCACCCCAGGCACTCTGAAGGTGCAGGGTAGGCTGGGCAGCTTGGGGACCTCGGATCTGGAGTTTTTCGGATCCGACGTGACTCGTTCCTGGGGCTACCTGGCCTCGGCTCGGATTTTCGATACGGACGGGTTCTTCCTGGTTCGCCCGGAAGAGCGCGGAGCCGTGGATCTACCTGCCCACTTGCAATTCCAGACCTTCTGGGGACGGGTCTTCTACAAGGATTTCCACCTGGGCATGAACCTGTTTTCTGAACGGAGAGGCAACGGGACTCACTTGCAGACCAATCGCTCCAGGATGGCCTTGCTGGAAGGTGGGCTTGAACGTAGCGATTGGCAGTGGAATTTCCACGTCCAGTCGGGTCTGCTGGAGAGTCGGTTCTCGCGTATCCTTCCGGACCGGAGCGCCGAGTTCCTGACGGCCGATCAGAGCTTCTCCTCCCGAGCCATCGGTTCTTTTCTGAAGTGGCACCCTCGAAGAGGTCTCCTGGCGGGGGCGGACTGGCGGCGAGTGAGCTGGGGGCAGAGGGACCAGAATCTGGCTGGAATCTTCGTCCAGCAACTTCTCACCGTCGATCCCCGCCTGGATCTACTGCTGGGCGTCCGCTTCGACGCCTGGGAAAATCGGAAGCTGCAGACCGGGGTCAATCCCCGAGCCGGACTACTGTTCAGGCTTTCCGACGGGGTCACTTTACGAAGTTCCGGCTATCGCGGGTTTCGAGCCCCCACCTTGAACGAGCTATACCGGCCCTTCCGGGTAGGCAACGTTCGCACCCAGGCGAACCCGAACCTAACGGAAGAAAGCCTGTGGGGAGGCGAGGCGGGTGGCGATTGGCATCCGACCAGCTGGTTTCTGGCTCGCATCAATGCCTTTTGGAACGTGTTGCGCGATCCGGTCGGCAACGTGACGCTTTCCGTCTCCGAATCCTTGATCTTGCGACAGCGACAGAACGTGGGCAGAACCACCGTGCAGGGATTGGAGACGGAAGCTCGGATTGGGGAAGGCCCATGGAGAGTCTGTGGCGGCTACCTTTTCTCACGAACCGAAGTCAGGGCAACCGGGCGCTGGCTGCCGCAGGTGCCCCGGCATCAGGGCAGCCTGGGGATGGAATACGAGGGGCCCGCGATTGTGTACGCGGGGGCGCGCTGGGTGGGAAAGCAGTTCGAAGATGACCGGAATGAACTGGTTCTGGGAGGCTTCGCCGTCTTCGACTGGATGATTCGTCGACCGATTTCGGACCGCTTCGACCTGTTCGTTGGGATGGAAAATGTGCTGGATCGCGCCTATGCGGTCGGGCGGACACCGGTGGAGAGGCTGGGGACGCCGCGAATCGTTCACGCAGGCATCCGGTTCCGCATCCATCGGTAGCCACAGAGACCCGCCGGGGCAGAGGAGACCTTGAGACGGAGGGACGGGAGTCTCGGTCCACCCAGAGTGGTCGGTTGGCATCATGATTGGAAGTCCCGAGCACACATCTGGTGGGTTGAGGGTGGGACCCGAGAGGGGGTGGTTCTATCCGATCTGGATTCTGGGAACGACTTGGGTCTACCTCTGGCCAGTGGTGTATTTTTGGGGTCAGCAATACGCGTTGGCCACTGGTTTGATCCTGTTCAATGTAGGCGTCTGTCTGACCTATCACCGCCGCACCCCGCGGGCGGAGTGGGGATTTTTCTGGCCCGATTTCCTGCCGGGACTGCGCTGGGCCATTTTTCTGACCATTCCCATCCTGCTGCTCATTTTCTGGATGGGCCACTCTAGCGGAACCTTGGTCGGTCGGAAGAATCCCGCCCTGGACCTGGTCAACCTTTTCCTGTGGACTCTGTTTCAGCAACTGGCGTTGCAAACCGTTCTCCTTCGTGAACTCAAGAAGAGATTCAGCCACGGCAGGGCGATTCTGTTGGGTGCCGTCCTTTTCTCCCTGCTCCACCTGCCCAACCCGTTCCTGATGCCGGCCACCTTCCTGGGGGGGATCGTGTGGTGCTCTTTGTACACGAGGTATCCGAATCTCTTGCCCATCGCGCTGTCCCATAGCCTGTGTACGCTAATGATTCTAGCGAGTCTGCCGCGCCAACTGACCGGTGGTCTGCGCGTGGGGTACTCCTATTTCTTGCTGAACGGTGGGTAGTTGCAGTCCCCAGGTGATGGTGAGCTTTAGCGGTATCCCGGTCCAATTCAGCGACACGGGCGGCCTCATGGCGGGTCCGCAATGATCGTCCACTGAAGCATTCGTTCAGTACCGTTGTCCGGACGGGGGCCTCCCTCAGCCGTCTTTCGAGCGGAGGCGCTGGAGGAACTTCCCCGCCGCTTGAAAGAATTCGGAAGACCACTCGTGGCTTCCATCGAAAACTAACGGTTCCACCTGAATCCCTTTGGCCCCGAGCCGTTCCATGTCTGCCTCCATTTTTTCTTTCGTATACCAGGTGTCGTGTTTCCCTCGGGCCAGAAGGATCGGAGGGCTCTCCGGGATTGTAGTACTCTCCAGGTCAGGCGGAAAATCTCCAGCCAGGAGGATCAGGCCCTGACAGGCCTGACCGGTCAGGCAGGCCGCCCGGTAGGCCATGGCCACACCCTGGGAAAACCCCAGATAGACCCGCCGGGCAATCTTTCTTTCCAACTGGATCTTGCGGATAACGTTGCCCACGTAGGCCGCGTTGCAGCGGATGGCTCGTTCCCGGTCGAGGCGGGTCATCCAGCTGGCCACTACCTCGTTGGTTTTTCGATTGTAGAAGGGATGCAAGGCCTGGATGGAACATCGAAGCCAGGATCGGCTGCCGGGAATCCGGGAGAGATATTCCAGATTCTGTTCGGCGGTCTCGCCGTAGCCGTGAAATCCCACCAGCAGAGAGTCAGGTGCCGAACCGGGTGGCATATCCAGGAGGTAACGGCCCGGGACGCTGGCAACGATGTATTCAACGATAGGTTTCGACATCATCTTCAGCCATTCACTAACGGGTTGGAGTGCAATCCGTGGCTCTCCATTCTGACAGGGAAGTCGGCCCCCTTCCACTGTTTCAACGAGAGGACTAGATCTACTTCCTATCCGGAAATCGGCTTTTTAAGACGCTCGTAGTCGAGTCGACCCCAATCAACGGCTGGCAATCCGTTATGTGCAGTGGGCTGGGGACCTAAACGGACCACACAGAGTCGATTTTAGTCGATTTCAAGAGACACTTCGGCCCTTTGCCAGACGGATCGAGATGTCAGCCGCAGGAGCACCTCTACAATCGCAGGCGCGCCAGTACCAGCAGATTGTAGGAAAGGGTCGAGAGCTGCAGGTACTGCTGGAAGCGCTGCCAGCCTTTCCAGTGGCAGCGGTCCAGCCCGAAGACGCGCTTGAGCATCGAGATACAGCCTTCGATGCCGGCCCGAAAGCGGCGCAGTTGTTTGTATACCCAGCTGGAGGAGACCATCGATTCGATCGAGAGTCCGCACTTTTTGGCGAAAGCCACATCCTTGAGGCCGGGTTTGTTTTTGGCCAAGGCCAAGTTCGCTTTCGATGCAAAGCCCCCGTCCAAGCTGGCCTGACGCGGATAAGAGCCGTATTGATGGCAGTGCCGATCTAGCATCGTCTCCAGGTAAGTGCTATCGGACGGGTTGCCCCGCACCGGCAGACAATCCAGGATCAGAGAGGATCTGCCACAGGATAGAAAAACTTTGTGCCCATAGACCGTTTCCCGGCCGCCTTTGCGAATCAGATCGGTGTGCTCCTCGAAAATGGAAACCACCTTGTGGCTGGCCGGGACCGATTCCCCCCGCAAAACACGACGCTCGGTCTGATCGATCACTCGATGGGTCAGTTCCAGGTAGTGTTCGAGTAAGCTCCTCTCTCGCACAACACGGGGATGGCTGGAGTCTTCGCAGACCGCCAGGGCTGCCCGGGCGTAGCCTGCCATCTTGCGGGTGACTTTGAGCAGATCGCGATAAGGGCCAATGCGCAGGGTCTGACGGCGGGCATTGCTGATGGCCAGACAGCGGCGGCGAGCCCGCAAGCCATGATCCCGGTAAGGGAAGTCGACAAAACAAGAAAGTCGTCCCAGCCAACGGGCCAGCACCCGTACGCAATCAGAGAGCAGTTGATTATCGGTGGGGTGGTGGATCTCACTCTCCACCGGGGTGGCGTCGATTCTGACCTTCTCTCCCTTCTCCAAGCCTTGCTCACAGGCCCAGTCCACCAGCGCCGCGTTGATGGCCCGCCAGGTTGAGTGGCGGAAGCGCGAGAGGTTCTCGGCCAGGGTGGAACGAGCCGGGGTCCAGCCCAAAGGCAGCCGGCAGAAGGCCCGCAAGCTCACAGAATCGGCCAGGTGAAAGGCCAAGCGGTCATAGGAGAACTGATGCATCTGTTTGATCACACCACAGCGCAACACCTGCTCCCCGCTCATTCCCGGAGCCCCTTTTGTCGAGTCTGCCTCACTGAGATCTTGCCAGACCCGTTCGTTCAGCTTAGAATTTTCATCGAGGATCTTGGAAATCTCCCGCAGTTCCTGTGCGTGCTGGTGATCGGGCCAGAGGGGAGTCAGCGGCAGCTGATTTTCACGACTTTGACGCATCTTTGACCTCCTGGCTTTGCCGTAAGTCTTGTTGTTTCAATGTTTTGTGAACATTATTGTACCAAGACACCACGACAACAATGGAGGTCGAAGATGCGGCCTAAGCCTTTTATTTACAACTATTTATCCTTTTCCGGATGAGAACTAGGACTAGTGATCCCTACCAAGCCCCTCAGCAGAGTTGGCCGCCAATTTACTCCAAGTTGAACGGAAGAACTCGATCGAGAGGTCACGCCCCGGTCCCTAATGACGAATACCGGATTTCCGCGATCGGAAATGGACTCGCGGGATACGTCGTTGGTTTCGGTCACCACCCTGAACTACTTCGGCAACGACGGGAAACCGATTCCACCTCCATCGTGCGTCGTGTTGGTTCCGCAAACCCCGAGTGCCCCACGGGGAGAACCCTTCAAAGATAAGGATTCCATCTTGAGCGCTACCGCCGTAATATTGGTTGGAGGAGGAGAAACAAGGTGGACGTTCGGAAGATTTCCCGACTGGTTCGATTCGACTCTCAAAAGATGCGGAAGGTCAACTTGTTCGAGAGCCAGAACATGTTCTGCGACCTGTATTGTCTGGAACCCGGACAGCAGCAGTCCGTCCACACACATGCAGGCAGCGACAAGATCTACTGTGTCGTAGAAGGCGAGGGCACTTTCCGTGTCGGCAGCGAAACTCGCGTGCTTGAGGCGGGGGAGGCGGTGTGCGCCTGGTCGGGCCAGCCCCATGGGGTCGAAAATCGTTCTCAGAGCCGTCTAACCTGTTTGGTATTCATGGCGCCGCACCCCAGTCTGGAGAAGTCGAGCGGTTCGTCGCCGTTGGAGTAGGCGCATGAAAATCGCCACCGGCTGCATCGGTCACGAGACCCACACCTTCTCCACGATTCCCACCACCCTGAAAAGCTTCGAAACATCGCCCATGGTTGGGGGCATCGCTCGCGGGGGAGAGGTGCGCCGAGTTGTTTCGCCGCACGGGGAGCGTCACTGGCGGCTTCATCGATGGTGCGCGGGAAGCCCGCTTGGAACTACTTCCCCTGCTCTGGGCGTTTGCGACGCCGGCGGGGCGAGTGACCGCGGACGCGTATCGGGACCTGAAGAGCGAATTTCTAGCCCGATTGAAAGCCGTCAGGCTCGTGGATGGTCTGCTCGATCTGCACGGCGCCATGGTGGTCGAGGGAATCGATGATGCCGAGGGCGACCTGTTGGCGGCTCTTCGATCCGAGGTCGGTCGGGTGCCCATCATCTCCACGCTCGACCTTCACACCAATATTACGGCACAGATGGCCGCCACGGCCGACGTTCTAATCAGTTTCGACACCTACCGCCACGGTGATATGTACGACCGCGGCCTGGAGGCCTACCGACCTGATGGCCCGTATGCTGAAGGGGCGGTGCCGCCCTTGGACGCATCGGCTCCGGTTGCCGATGATTGCGGCCCCGCCGCGACAGTGCACGCTGGCGCCTCCGATGGCGGAGATCATCGCACTGGCTCACGACTGGGAAGATCGGGACCCGGCACGGGCGGCAAAATGTACGGGTGAACTAGGCCACCACCTCTGGGGGCGCCGCACTGAGTTCCTGCCCAGGCCCACGCCTATCCGGGAAGCCGTAGACTGCGCACTGCGGAGCGGCCAGGGTCCCGTTATCCTGGCCGACACCGCGGACAATCCCGGTGGAGGAACACCGTGTGATGGCACGGTCATCTTAGAGTAGTTGGTCGAGAAAAAGGTGCCGCGGGCAGTGCCATCAAGCCGGATCCGGGTCTCTCCTGACCCTGCAAGTCGGAGGTAAGACAGACGCGCTTCACGGCCGCACCCTTCAGCTGAAGGGACGGGTCAAGCGTCTCTCCGATGGGCGCTTCGTCAACGAGGGTCCCGTGATGAGGGGAGTCACCGTCGATATGGGACGATCAGCCGTTTTCCGGATGGAGGGAGTGGACATCATCTTGACCGAACGACGCATCCAGCCCATCGATACGGCACTGCTTCGCAGCCTGGGCATCGACCCCGAGAACCGGCGTCTCATCTCTCTCAAATCGTTGGTTCATTTTCGGGCCGCTTTTGAACCCTTGGCAGAGAAGATTTTCGAAGTCGACGCACCCGGGTTGCTCCATCCCGACCTGAGCCGTTTCCAATATCGCCGCATCCGTCGGCCCTGCTTTCCCTTGGATTCCTCCTCGGAGAATCCTCTGATGGAATAAACTTGGGGTCCATCGCTCCTCCAAACGCCGTCAAGGGTCCCCGGAATGGCGTTGCAGAAAAGCGAGAGTTGCCCGGTTGAAATCTTCCGGGTGCTCCATGTTGTGCAGGTGTCCTCCACCTGGAAAACAAACCAGCTCCGCTTCCCGGATGGCTCGAGCCACTTCCTCGGCGTAAAAAGGCGGTACGGCAACGTCGAAGGTTCCCACGGTCACCAGGGTAGGCACCTGGATTTGCCGGAGCCGATCGAGAGCATCGTGCTCCAAGTCGGCGCGATACTGCGCGATGGGCCCTCGTTTCGAAGGTGTAGCAGCCACGATCGAGGCAATTTTCGCCCTCACACGGTCGGGATGGCGGTGCATGAATTCCGGTGTGAGAAACCAGAGGACGTTAATTTCATAAAAGCTTTTGAGATCAAGCATTTCCAGCAGGCGGATCTGGGCCTTGAACTTTCTTGCCGCATACCCATGCGCTCGGCCCCAGGTTCCGTGCAATTGCAGGGTCCGGACTCGATCTGGTCGGGCCAGGACCAGTTCCTGCGCGATGCAGGAGCCCAATGAGAGCCCCGATACGTGGGCTTTGTCGATTCCCAGTGAGTCGAGCAACCCGATGGCGTCTCGGGCCAGCAGGTCCGTGGTGAGAGACCCCTCAGGAGCTTTCGTTCTTCCGGTTCCGCGATTGTCGAAGCAGATGCAATCGTAGTAGTGGCGGTAGACCTGGACCTGGGCGTCCCAGCAGGAGTGATCCAATCCAGTCCCCATGATCAAGAGCAGGGGAGGACCAGAGCCCGTTCGCTCGTAAAATGTTTCTATTCCCGTGGAAACGGCGACGTGGGGCATGGGCGATTCAAGGAGTCGGTGAGAAGGGGTTCCCTCATTTTGTCGCGCCTCGAAGTGGAGATTCGCGGAGCAGGGTTTTCTGGAGACCCTGGTAGATCTTTCGCGCTTGAGCTACCCGTTCCAGTAGCGCGTCTCCCTGTTCGGCTAGGCGGAACAGGTGCCACCAGCGCCCGGTGGGAAGGTCCGTCGCCGGTCTTGGCGCGTCTTTGGATCGGGCGAAACGTTGGGCTCTGGCCACGTTGGCTTCCACCTCGTCCAGGCTGCGAAGCCGGCTGGAAATCAGTTTTCCAGCTTCTTCGTATTTCCAAAACCGCAAGGACGGCCGGACGACATAAACCGGAGTGGTGTGAGCGCGCGAGCCGTCCCTCGCCTCGGATCGGGCCGCGATCCAGAATCCATCCTCGACGGCTAGATCGAAGGAAACCGAGAGCTCATCTTCGGTCAAGTCATCGGAAACGACGCTCCGGATGATCTCGCCATGCCGAACGATTTCCAGATTTTTGGGCAGCGAACGTTGGGGATGTCCCCAGGTTCGGGCGCTCACCGTGACGATTTGATCCGTTTCCAGGGTCAACTCTTCCCCAGGTAGATTCCCGTCTACCGTGAACTCGATCATGGGGCCATTGGTGACGAAGGTCTTGCCTTGCTCGAGCGCCGCAAACCAGGCATCGAGACGGAAATCCTGGCCGGTGTAGGCGTAGACTCGAACTTCTCCCACCGTCCCGGCAAAAGGAACGTCGGACCCGGCCGAGGCCGTGAGTTTGAAGCCCAGGTTCAGAAAGTCGTAGAACAGATTGGTCCCCAGAACACCCGCCTGCAGGATCTCCACGAAATCTATCTTGGCCTTGGGGACGTTGAGACTCATGTCCCGGTGGACTCGTGCGTAACTTCGATTGACATGAGCGTAGCCGACCAGCCCGCCCTGGGCGTGGACCTTGTCGAAAACCCAGTCATAGAGGAAATATTTCGCTGTGTCCCGAACCATGCTCCGCGTATTGAGAGCCAGTACGTGTCCCAACCGTTCAGGGCCTCCGGTCCGGGGACATTCCTGTCCAGGCACCAGCGCATAGTTCCCCGAAACCACGCGGTACGCCGGTCCAAACCCCCTTTGCTCGAAGTAGGTGCGGCTGGCGTCACCCATCTTGACGACGTTGGCCACGTGCAGATCCTCAGCTCTGATCCAGGTCATGAGCCTTTCAGCGTCGTCATCATCCAGGATTCGGAAATGGACGTGATCGTCACCTGAAAACCAGCCCAGGCCGGGCATGTCCACCCATCGGGGTGGCTGGTACAGTTTCTCGACTGTCTGGTCGGGGTGGACGTGAATCGTTTCGAACAGCGGGACGTGCTCCAGTCCCCTGCGGATCGAAATCTGCCATTCGCCCGGAGCCAATGCCATGTCGATGGGACCAGCAACGCACCAGTATTCTCCTCGAAGCCGTCCCGGCAGGAACACCGGGCGCTGGCTGGTACTGTATCCATCGAACTGGTCCACGAACTCCACCACGTTACTAGGACGGTAATCGAGGCCGTCGGGCTTCCAGACCATCCGGAGCATGGCGGGTACCGGCTGGCCGCTGTCGGCTGAGAGGACGGTGAGTTTCAGCCTGCCGGGAGAGGGAGTGCGAACGTCCACCGGAAAGCGGATCGGTTCCCGCTCGTCGGCCCGGAACTCAACCAATAATGAGGTCTGGTGAAAAGGGATGTCGGCCAGACTGGTCAAAGCCCAGGTAATCCCGTCCGGAGTCCCCTGGACGACGATAGGCTGCACCTCCGACTCCCCCGCCAGGGTGCGCTCATTCACGAAATAGCGGGTTTCACTTCCTCCGGTCACGATGCGGAAGAGTAGGGCTCCTCCATAGCCGGGAAAGTGCACGGGCTCGAGTTTGGGCAGGGGAGCTTCCGGAGACGTCAAGTCGATGCGGATGACCTGAGGGGACTCATCCAGAACGGAGACGAGGCCGAAGCCGGCGGGCCAGGAGGGTCGGATGGTGGACTCGGGACCTCGAAGAGACCCTTTTGGGCGCACCACGGACGGTACTTCTCCCTGCTCCTTGGCCAGACTTTCGCGGAACTCTCGATACAGCTTCTCCAGGCGGACCTTCTGTTCTTCATCCAGCACATAGGGATGGCGTCGCAGCAGGGTCCCCACCAGCTGTGAAAGATCGTTGGCCTTCACTTGGATGGGCGCTGCTAGGAGACAGACTGCCAGGCAGGCCGAGAGAGTGAATCGCTGCCGCAACATTTGGGGGAGCGTCAGTCGCTTCATGGCGTATTCTCCGCAGCGCTACGGTTCGAGAGGTCTCCCCAGATCACCTGAAAGGTTCGCCGCGAACCCGCTGGAAAGAGCCTGGATCTACCTTCCGAAGTCACGGCCTTCCCGGAACCGATCTGAGTGGAACAGAGGGCGTCCTGATTCCGCCAAAGTCGGTCCTCGAACTCGATAACGCTGCCCGAGTGAACGCCTGACGGGGTCCGCATCGAATAGAAGAATCTCAAGGCCAGAGGATATGATCCGGTGCGTCGGTTGTTTAGCAAGTCGATCTCGGGCCGGTACAATTCAAATAGAGGTACGGGTTCACCATCGACCTTCAGAAGGATACGGTCCGGCAGACGTGGAATTTTGTGCTCCAGATAGTGGGCGGTTTCCGTGGCGGTAATCGTTCCGTCTCCGTCCGCGTCCAGGAGTCGGCGCTGGCTGGCCGCCGGTTCCGGGGGAAGCGCCAGATTGACTTCGATGTCCAGGTAACCCTCACTTGCCGTAAAAATCAGATGATGGTGGGTGGCTTTATCCAAAATCCCGTGACCCTGTACGGCAGTGAGACCGCCATGCGTACAGGCCAGCAGCCACAAGAGACTGGCCCACATCCGAACCCTCCGCGCTGGCGAGAACCGCTTTTTCCACTCCATATTTTTTAACCAGAGGGTAACCTTTTCTGCGGGTCAATTGCCACCTTGTGACGTTTTTCCTTGGTGTATCCGCCTCGCCGCTTGTTGAGTCGAGTCAGAAGCTCTCTCGCTACCGCCATCGAACCGATCTCTTCCAGAGAAAACAGGAGCCTCCGCCGCCAGTTGGGATGTTCCGCCACACTAGGTGCGCCCAGGGAGTGCAGGACAGGAAAAATCCACTCTGGCTCAGCCTGACGGCGCTCCCCGGTAGCGTCTACGTAGGCGGTTTGGACATCGAACAGCCGGCCCAGTTTCCGCAGGGCCGCCAGGTTGGGATCCCTCACCAGAGCCTCTAGTGCGTTGCTGGCCATCTTCGCGGATCGGCTGGTCGGGCGGCTCGAATCCTGGCGAGCGATGGGACTCACTTCCACTCGAACAGAACCCCCAGCATGGATTTCTCTCGCCGAAATTCCATCTCGTAGGCTTCCACCATACGGTGGTAGGGGGAGCGATGGGTGATCAATCTCTTGGGTTCCAGGATGCCATCGGCCATGAGCTGCAACAGGGCCGGAGCGGTTTTCTTCAAAGTGAAGCGGGCGCCTTCGTCCGGATAGGGGTAGGGGTGGTTGGTGGCAACCGAACGCAGGGTCAGGCCCTTGGCATAGAACCATTTCAAAGCCAGAGGGTTGAAATCCCGAGAGGGTTCTCCTCGGTCGGGAAGAGAGAGAAAGGTGATGCGGCCGCCCCGACGCACCACCTCGGCTGCGGTGCGATAAGCGGGCCATGGATTTGCAGTCAAAACAACCAGATCGATCCCCACGTCACCGGCGAATTCGCGGAGTTTGTCCTGCAGCTGAGGATCGTTGGACATGAAAGTGGCATGAGCTCCCATTTTCTGAGCCATCTCGAGACGTATGGCACTATTTCCAAGACCCACGACACGTGCCCCGAAGGCGCGTGCCAGCGCTGTGGCGGCCATGCCCAGGAGGCCCAAGCCGACGATGGCCACGTTTTCGCAGGGAGCGAAGCCTCCAGCCCAGAACGACAGTGAAGAAACGTGGTACAGCCCCAAATAAACGGCGTTTTCCGGGTGCACGTCGTCCCGGATGGGAATGATGTCCTCTTCCTCCTCGGCAATGTAGTCCGATCGGTGGCATTGCCGTGAAAAGACGCGGTCTCCGGGGGCGAATCGGGTCACTTTTTCGCCCACCCAGCGGGGATAGTCCGGGGCTCCCGGAACTCGCTCCGCCCCTTCGTAATTGCCGCGATCGGTTCCGACTCTTGAGGGCCGAAACCTCAGTTTGGATCCAGACCTGATGGTCCTGGAGGTCATCGACCGGCAAGGACAAGTCCTCGATGCGTAAATCCCTCGGTCCGTGCAGAATAGCCTCTTTCATGGGTGGATTCCTCCTCCCCCCGGTCATGCTATAAAAGGTTCAAACGCGGAACAACAGGGTCGTGTTCGCGGGTCTTGGGCGATCAGGGATCTCCAAAGGCAGCTGAACGGTGTCGCACCTACAGGTGGGGCCGATTTACTTGGATGCGACAGGTGCCGGTCTGCCACCGCCCTCATCGGCTCGCCCCTTTTATCATCTGGGTCCTTCTGGCCCTCTTGACGGGTCCGGGCAGGCAATCTCTGAGCCGGTCACTGAGACGGTTTCTACCGATCAGAGCGGGCGCCAGCGAACCGCCTGCAAGCGAGCGGAGAATTCGCCGCGGGCTCTTTCACCGATCACTGTCAGAATCATCCCTGGCCGGCCGGCCGCCAGGTCAGAAGGTAGAGCGCAAGAGGCCGAGTAGCCGGGATAGGAATGGGTCGCATTCAGGTGGTAGAGTTCCCTCTCCCAAGTGTGACCTCCGTCTCGACTTATCTTGGCCCGTTCCCCTCCGCGGATCCAGGGAAGACGGTGCACGTACATGAGAGCGATCCTTCCATCGGGGAGCTGAACGGCCGAGCCATGCATCTCGTCCAGATTGTGGCTTCCCGGGCCGAGGTTGAGCCAGGTTGTGCCGCCGTCTTGCGACTCGGCCAGCAGTTCTTGTGAACTGAGGTGACGTGGTTGCGATAATGGGCCAACGTGTAGCCGGCGAAACGTTTCCAGAACAACCAGGGTTGTCCTCCGGCTTCCCAGTAGGCCCTCCAGGCGGACGGGGCTGGCATGAGATTGTTGTGAATCACCGCCAGCAACTTGCCGGATTGCAGCTTGATGATGGCGGGCTCTCCGGTGGGCCCCACCGGGTAAACTTTTGACCAGGTGTGCCCTCCGTCGGTCGAGCGAAAGACGCGGATAGCGTGAGGGAGACCGGGTTGGGCGAAGCCGATGGGCCACACCAGGTTGCCATCTCGCAACTGAGTGATGGGGCCAACCTGAGGGTAGGTACCCATTCCAGGTAGTTTTTCCAGGGTTTCCCAGGTCTGGACTTGGTCCCGGGATCGGCTCAAAACCAGCCGTTTTTCGGTGGTCTCAACGTTTAAAAAAGTGCCGTCTGAGAGGACGCTGATGACGTCGCGGCCGCTGTCCATCATCTCCTAGCTCCGTTCTCCGTCGGCGGTCACCGCGATGGTGGAGTCTTTCACCGGGAGGTGGATGACTCCCGATTCCGTAACGATGAGGTTGGGATTGGGGTCCGCGTACCAGTCTTCAAAGTCGCTCCAGGGCAGCCACACCCGTTCGGCAGGTAGTTGCTCGACCTGACCTTTCCGAGAAACCAGAACCGCCTGTAGGTCCTCGCTGATCTCCGGATGCACGACGAACAGATAGTCTTCCAGGCCAATGGGAGCGCTGCCCTCCCCCGAGATGGATGCTCGAAACTCCCCTAGAAAAGGGAACTTTCGATCGATCTGGATTTCTCCGTGTCCGGGTGGAATTGCCTGAGCCCGGTTTTCCCTCAGCATCTTCTTCCCTTCCAGAGAATGGACCGTCAGAGTCATTGTTTCCTGGTAGGGGGTGTTCATGCTGTTGTAGGTCTGAACGTAGATGTCCAACGGTTCCGTCTGCAAATGCAGCAACAGGGGGTTCCGTTTTCCCGTCAAGAAGGCTTTTACCGGGTAGCGCGTCTGGAACTCCGATGCGAGCGAACCTTCTTCCAACTGAATGGTGTCCACCCAGACGGCCCCCTCCGCTCGATCGGTGGCCACCAGGTCCACTACCGCCCGGTTAAAATAGGGGGCGATCACAAAGCTTGCCTCGTACTGTTGCCAGGAGGATGTGAGTGGGAAAGCCTGGCTCTGAATCTCGGGCGACTGACTCCAATCCAGGGATCGATTCCAAAGCGCAAGTTGAATGGAGGCAGAGGGCGAGTCGCTGCGGGCGAAGGCTGAGAGGGTATAGCTCTGGCCGGGGCGGACGCGGATCAGCGGGGAAGTGAAGTGGCCTTGAAAACCTTGCGGGGAAGATTCCAGGGGAATCCGCACGGAGTAACTGCCGTGCGGGGCTGCGGTTTTCTCCCGCTGGGGTGGCCAAAGCTTGGGCTGCTGTCGGGTCGAAGCAAGGGAGACCGTCAGCGGATTGAAGAGATCGGCCCAGTTGGTGGTCTGTCCCGCATACTCACCGAGCGGCAATTCGAAACTGGCGTTGGGCAAAAGATTCTTGGGATCGAGGCGAGGCGGCGATTCTTCCACTGGTGGGGCCTGGGCGCAGGTGGAAAAAAGAAGCAGACTCAATCCCCACAGGCAGTACTTTTAGAAAGAATCAGGACACCCGCTCATTGCCTCCCCCTGGATGACGTTTTCCCCGAGCCTGCGCCCTTCTTACAGCTCGCCTACATGCGGCGTTTCTCACTCGCCCTTGAAGCCCGGCACACCGTCGAATTCCACTCGTTGAATGCTTCGCTCCGGGTTGAGAAAACGGTGTTCCATCATCTCTGCAAGTGCGACGCTTTGGTAGTAGGAGCACCACTTTCGGAGCCATTCGACGCGCCGGACGTGTCTCTCGCTTCCCCATTCTCGAACGGGAACGCCGCCATGCAGACGCAGTCCGGGAAAAAGCCTCGCCATAGGGCAGCATCCAGTTGTAGCTGGGAGCGGCGGTGAACAGCAATGCGTAGAGCCGCGGGTTGCGTGTCTGTGGCCAGTCATAACGCCCGTACCCCCCACCGGAAAAACAGGCTGCGTAGCATTCGTGAAATACCAACTGGAGCAGCGGGACAGGCTCCCCGAGCGGGAGACGGTCGGCCGACCAGTCGGTAAAGAAGAAAAAATCGCACTGGGGTATGCACCAGAAGCGTGCCAGTTCGGCTCCCGGCATGATGCCCCTCTCCCGGGTCAACTCGAAACAGGCTTTCTGCTTTTCAATAGAAAGCCGGCGGGTCACCGGATGGCGCGAGGAGAAGTGCTCTTTGAATCCGGCATGAGCCGCGTAGCCGTAAAAGTAAAGAGCGTCCAGGGGGAAACAAACGGTGTCGCTCCAAGCTGTCCAGTGCTTGGCGGACCACCTGAGGTCCAAAATACGGGCTCAGAGAGCGGTCGGAATCCGGTTTTCCACCTTCTCCAAGAGGTGCCGCGGAGGCGTCGTACAGGGGCGTACCCTTCACGTTAGTGTTGGGGTTGATCATGACCTTGAGGAGGGCGCCTTGTCCCTTCGCGGTTCGGGCAAATGAATTCAGGGCCGACCAGCCCCCGGGTACCGGATTGGGCTGCAGAAAGGCCTGCCAGACCGAGTCGGCCTGCCAAGGAGTCTCCGTGGCCTGGTACCCTCGCGACGGCCATTTTGGGAAAAACAGATTGACATCCAGCCGTTTCTTGCGGAATCGGAAAATGTCGGCAAGAGCCTGCCGGTGCTGTCCTGGAACCCAAGCGATCCACCGGTATCCAAGCCCTCTCTGGTACCGTTCCGTAGTGGGTGTCTCCCGGGCCTTGTCTCGGAGAGTTCGGAACAGACCCGTCTTCTGCACGTAATGGCGATATTGCTTGGCCATTCCGACGTAGTCCAGATCGGTTCCAAATCGGATGAGCAGTCGCCGGGGATAGCTGAGATGGTTCAAAGAGGCCAACCAGTGGAAGTCGAGGCTGGAATACTCGCCAGGATGGTGTTCGGTGTCCACGCTGCAGTCCCAATAGGTTCCCACGATCTGATAGATCGTGTGGCGGCCCTTCACCATGCCAAAAAGCGGCAGCGTATATCGATTGCCGACGACGTTGTCGCTACGATGGCTAGAATCCATTTGGGACGGCAGCGTTTGAGGGTCACCCGCATCGACGAGGTAGCCGGACCCGTGCGGAACCACGAGGTAGCCTCCCTCGGCAGTTGGCTTCTCGAAGGGATACAGATGCCGGATTTCCCCGACACGGGTTTCTCCGGCGGTTTGGCGCACCTGCACCGGTCGAGCACCAACAGCACCTCGATCTCCGCATCGGCGTTGGGAAAATCCCGCAGCCGCACCCGGTGACCTCGATGCCGGCCGCGGCTTAGGGTCTCAGCTGTGCGCTGGGTGGCTTGACTCAGAGGGAACGTTCTTCGTCTTCCTCCCGGGCCCGTGGCAACCGCCAGGGGTTTCTTCCGGGGTGAAGTCCGCCAGATCGGTTGACCGTCCCTGCCGTAAGTCTGAAAACTTAGATCCTCTTCCACTCCAATGTTCACACCGCTGCCGGGAAGCTCCAGCCAGTGCTGGGACCGAAGGGCCGTACACCGTAAGGAGTTCAAAGAAAGCGGCAATCCAGCAGAAGCAGCGAGGCAGGTTCGCCGGTCCCACTGCTGCTTCGCCAGCTCTCCGCACGGTCTCGATTTGTGCGGTTGGGAGAATGGCATGGTTTCAAGTGTCCTGGAGCCCGGTCTTCGGAATCATAGGTGAACTTTGCGGCGTTTGGAAAAAGTGGCCGCCGGCTCAGGTCAGCGCGGGAACCGGTGGGTCAGATTGCCTTACCGATTCAGGCTCTGTTAGCCTTTCCTTGAACATTCACAACCATCGATCAGGCGGAGGAGCCAGCATGATTAGACGAGATTTTATCAAAGGGGCGTTGGCGGGCGGACTGGGGGGGAGTGGCGGGGCGCCCAGGGCGACCGCCTGGGCGGCGGGAAGTACTGCCGCGACCAAGCAGAAGCCGCGGATCATGTTTTACAACGACGGTCGGCACCCACTGGCCTATATGTACGAGCCGCCTATGTACAAGGAGGAGTACGAGTCGGCCGTCGATGAGTTGGCGGGCACTACGGTGCAAGCCTTGATGTTCACCATGGGCGATGGACGCACGGTGCTGCACGATACCAAGGTCGGAGAACTGTGGGGTCACAACGTGGAGAAATGGTCTCATCTGATCTTTCATCGAGCCCATCTGAACGCGAAAGGCTTGATCGAGCAAGGTCACGATCCGCTGCGCATCGTGTGCGAGCGGGCCCATCTCAAAGGGATGCAGCTGTATCCGGTCATGCTGGTCCAGCAAGGAACGGGCAAGAGGAGTGAAGACGTCCGCGCCTCGGAGTTTCGGTTCCGGAATCGACACCTGGAAATCGGGGTCCAAGGAAGGTTGCCGTCCGAGTTCGAGTGCGCCGATTGTCTGGACTTCAAGCACGAAGAAGTGCGCAACGAGCGCTTCGCCCTGGCTCAAGAGACGGTCACCCGCTATCCGGTGGACGGCTTCGAGCTGCATTTGGGTCACGGAAAGGCCTATTTCCGTCCGGAAGAGGTGTCGGCCGGCCGGGCCGTGCTGACGAACTGGGTCGAGCAAGTGTACCGGGCGGTAAAGGCAAGCGGGGAGGATCGGGAATTGGCCATCCGCATGCCGGCCGATCTGGAGACCTGCTACGCTCGGGGGCTGGACGTCTCCGAATGGATACGGCGTGGCATCGTGGATGTCCTCATCGGAGAGAGTCAGCTGGGTGGCAAGTTGATGGACCAGGAAACGGACTTCCGGCCCCTGATCCAACAGGCCAAGAGTTCCCGGAGCCGGGTCCACGCTGTGTTACACAACGTCATCGATTCGGACCGGTTGGGAAGAGGGATTGCCCCGGTGGTTCGGGCCACCGCCTGCAATTACTGGGAACAGGGGGTCGACGGTCTGTACCTGAGCCAGTGGTTCGATCATTGGCCCTACGAGGCGCCCTTTTACGAGATGCTGCGGGAACTGCCGCATCCGGATGTAATGGCGCCCCGGGACAAGTTCTATTTCACTCCCACCACGTCGCTGCGTTATCGGAGGGAGAGGCTGCCGGGTATGCAGCTGCCGGCCGAACTCAAACCCGCTGAGCCCGTTCGGATCAAGATGACCGTCAGTGACGATCTTCCTCGCTGGAGACAGATGGGAAGGGTGCACGAGGTGCTGCTTCGTCTTCGACTGGCCAACACGACCGGGCGTGACCTGGTGGACTTTCGCCTCAATGGCCGCTCCTTGCCCGAGTCCTCCTTGCGCAAGATCAACTCGATTTACCGGATGACCGCGCCCCGTTACCGGATCAACAGTAGCTACTGGTACATCTTTCGCCTGAGCGAGTCGCATTGGCCGGTCAAGGGCGTCAACACCGTGGAGGCCGTGTTGAGACAAAGGGACCCGGAAGTGATCCCGCGGCTCTACCTCAGAGATGCCGAGATCGAAACCAAATATCTGTTGGGAAGAAATTTCCATCGGGGCGAGGACGACCCCGATCTGGGTCCCGTCACGTTCGGGGAGATCAGTTAAGATCCCGGTACGTGCAAGAGCACTGGGGCGACGACCGGATCTAATCAAACCGAGAACTCTGTGCGTTTTAGGGGAATCGCGCTCGATTGGATGCTGGCCGTCGAAATGGCTCGGACAGCAGCGCATCAATCGAACGTTATTTGATGAGTCGGGCTTGAAAGTCGAATCGTGCTCTGAACGTCTATGCTGGACTTATCAGTGCGGTCGAAAGCCGCAACAAGGGAGGTCGGACAGTTAGAACAAGGGGAGTGGGAATCACGAGAAACTCAGACCTCGATTGAAACGTTATGGATGCACCTGTCCTGACAATAATGCCTCTCGCTTCTGCCGAGGTGTCGGTGGCTGTGTTCGGCGGCAAAGGACAGTCATTGGCAAAGCTTGCTGCCTCAGGATTACCGGTACCGGACGGATTTCTCCTGTCGACGGGCGCCTACAAAGGCTTTGTCGAGGCAAACGAATTGCAGGAATCTATCCTGCAGATTGTCGCCGATGCCACGCCCGGGCAGGCTGCTTCCATGGAGCTGGCATCCGCCAGTATCCAATCATTGTTTGAGGCCGCGATGCTACCGAGCCAAATAGCCGCGTCAATCGCGCAGGCGTATGCCGCGCTGCGTGAGGATGAACCGGCGGTCGCAGTGCGTTCGTCGGCGACGGCTGAAGACTTGCCCGACCTGTCCTTCGCTGGTCAACAAGACACCTACTTGAATGTCCGCGGCGAAGCGTCAGTGTTAGAAGCGATACGCCGTTGCTGGGCTTCGCTTTGGACGGCACGCGCGATCGGCTACCGGGATCAGATGGATATCGACCAGCGGACGGTGGCGATGGGGGTGGTCGTCCAAGTAATGGTTCAGGCGGATGTCTCGGGTATCCTATTTACAGTGAACCCTTCAAGTGGTGACCGGTCTGAACTGGTCGTCAACGCAAGCTTCGGACTTGGTGAGGCGGTCGTAAGGGGGGATGTGACACCGGACACCTACGTA
Source organism: Acidobacteriota bacterium (assembly GCA_965205565.1). Classification (GTDB taxonomy): domain Bacteria; phylum Acidobacteriota; class UBA6911; order RPQK01; family CBDBID01; genus CBDBID01. The sequence continues at coordinate 621 of CBDBID010000042.1, read as the reverse complement.
CTGGACCGCTTCAGTCTTGAACCCAAAAAGACCGTGACCGGAGCCAAAGAAGTGATGATCGTACCAGCCGGTGTACAGGGTACAACGACACATCCCGTGCCCGAGGAGAAACGCAGTGAATCGTCGCTATCAAAGGAGATACTAAGTGAGTTAGCCACACTGAGTATGAATGTGGAACGGCTCTTTGATGGTCTGCCGCAAGATGTCGAGTGGGCTGTAGTCGACGGAACTTGCTGGCTGCTGCAATCGCGGCCGATCACAAACTTACCGCCGTCTCCGCTGCTCGACGTCGCTTGGGATCCGCCATCGAAGGGAACGACACTAGTCAGGCGGCAGGTCGTGGAAAACATGCCGGAACCCCTCTCGCCTCTGTTCGACGATTTATATCTGAGTGTCGGCCTTGAACAGGCCATCGATCAGTTTTTGGTCGACTTCGGTATGCGATTCGATGTCGAGGTTTTCGTAGAACGTCCAATGTTTTTGACCGTGAACGGCTACGCTTACTGCCGTGGCAGTTATCGCTATTCGTGGCGGCTGTTGTTGGTCATGCCCAAGATCCTCCATGCGTACATCAAGGTGGTGCCCAAACTGCTGAGAAATCTGAAAGACCAGTGGCGGGAT
>CBDBID010000041.1:0-283552 GCA_965205565.1 Acidobacteriota bacterium | reverse complement strand
GTCAACCTCTTCTTCCACCTCTCCTGGACCTTTGTAAACCAGGCTCAAGCCCCCGGCGTAGGCACGGATCATTTTCTTGGAGCCACCCATCAGCCGATAAATGGGCTGGCCCAGGATCTTACCCTTGAGGTCCCAAAGAGCGTTGTCGAGTCCTGAGAGAGCGATGACGCTGCCTGCACCAAGTCCATGGGTCACAATCTGCTGGCGATTGAGTTTTTCCCAGATGCCCTCAGTGTCAAGTGGGTCATCGTCGATAATCAGCGAGCCAAGTCCTTTCTCTATGATCTCGGCCATCGCCGTCGGGTTCTGGCCGTGGTGTGCCTCTCCAATTCCCACCTCTCCGTCCTCGTTCGTGATGCGAACCAGTACCGTGTCTCGCTTGATGTTGGCGCCCAAACCCATGCGAACGAGGTCGGTGGTGAACGGACATGAATAGGCCGAGGCCGAGATCTTTACGATTTTCGCCACAGTCGTCCTCCTAAGGATATGATAAAAATAGGTTCTTCTAGCCACAACTGGCTGGCGTCTCCCCCCTAACCACCATATCCTAACTCTTGTCACCCCCGGGGAGGGGGGTGGGGAAGGAAGATGTATGCCCGACCAGATCCGAACAAGGCTTGCGTACAGTTTCGGACAAAGGATGATCCTGATGCTGAGCGCCTGGGTCGCCCTGCCTACTTGCGTTCACCTCTTGGCCGAGGATTGGCCTGAATGGCGCGGCGAGGGAAGAAGAGGCGTCTGGAGCGAGACTGGCATACTGGAGAAGTTTCCAGAAGATGGGCTTGAGTTTAAATGGAGAACACCAATCAGGTCAGGCTATGCTGGTCCAGCCGTAGCCGATGGGCGCGTTTTCGTGCTCGATTATCAACAGAAGCCTGGGACGCAAACAATGGAAGGGACCGAGCGAGTCCTCTGTCTTGACGAGAAGACAGGCCTGGTCCTTTGGACCCACGAGTGGCCCACTAGCTATCGGATGTTGATGGTCAGCTATGCGACCGGACCGCGTGCCACGCCTACCGTAGACAGTGACCGAGTTTATGTGGTGGGCGCTACCGGGATGCTCCTTTGCCTGAAGACAGAGACGGGAAAGGTGGTCTGGAAAAAGAATTATGTCGAAGATTATGGAACTAGCGTGCCGGTCTGGGGTGTCGCAAGTGCTCCCTTGGTCGACGGTGGTCGGCTGATCTGCGTCGTGGGAGGGGAACCCAATGCCAAAGTGATGGCGTTTGACAAAATGACCGGCAAAGAGATCTGGAGAGCGCTCTCGTCGGATTGGGAGATGGGCTACGCTCAGCCGGTCATCTTCAAGGCGGGAGGAGTTCGCCAGTTGATCATCTGGCAGCCCAAGGCCGTCAGTTCACTCAACCCCGAAACGGGCGAAGTCTACTGGGAGCATCCCTTTGAGGTCCGTTCCGGATTGACGGTGGCCACACCTGTCAAAAGCGGTTCCTACCTTCTGGTTTCTCAGTTTTACGGTGGATCTTTGCTGCTCGAACTGCACGCGCACAAGCCTGCTGCCCGCATGATCTGGCAAGGGAAGGGCAACAGCGAACTCCCCGACCAGACAGACGGCCTGCATTCACTCATCAGCACTCCGCTTATCCAAGGGGATTACATCTACGGAGTGTGCAGCTACGGTCAATTGCGCTGCCTGCAGATGAGGACTGGTCGCCGCATTTGGGAAACCTTCGAGATGACCGCGTCTGGCCGTTGGGCTGCTGCCTTGATTGTCAGAAACGAGGATCGTTACTTCGTCAATAACGATCTGGGCGACCTGATCATCGCCCAATTCACTCCGGATGGTTATCACGAAATCGATCGAACGAAACTGATCGATTCTACCTCGAGATCCGTCTTTGGATCACGTCGGCGGGTCCGTCTTGTCAACTGGTCGCACCCGGCTTACACAAATCGGCATATTTTTGCACGCAACGACAGAGAGATTCTCCGTGCTTCGTTGGAGAAACAGTGAGGCTTGGCAGCCCGTTTGTTTATTCTGTGTGCTTCTCGTCACCCGCCGCCGTATTTGGCGATAAGCTTGCTCAAGGTGATTGAGCCGCCCGGCTCCGTTTTTTGAACTACTTGGCCGCAGCTTCCCCTTTTACTTTGCGTTTGGCCCAATACTTTTTCATTCTCTCAGACTGGGATTTTCGCTGTGCAGCAGTGCGACTTCTGCGGCGCCCTCGTCTGGATTGTGTCAGTCGCGGCGACGGCTTATCATCTCCTCCCACAGAGCTGCTAAGACCGAGTTCGTTTCGAATACCCTCCATTTCAGCATCCAGTGCAGCCCTCTTTGCAATCAGGTTTTCAAGTGCGAGTTCTAGAAGTCTCTGTTTGTTCATAGCCAGGGTAATACCACAGGTGGTTTGATGCGAACAAACGCGCGCTCTTCTCTGTCCCCACTTCAGTAACGCATCGTCGCCTCTGCTTTCCAAGCGCAGCAAGCACAAGACCTTGAGATCCTCGAGATGATTGGAGTTGTGTAACGAGGGGTCCTTGAGCCGCAATGTTTCCGGATCTGCGCACCGTTGCAGTGGTGGAGCCCGATCTGGAGGAATTCATGAAGATTGGCGTTCTGGAGCTATTGTCATCTTACAGGTACGAGAGTTGGACCGCGCACCTCGTCAACAGACGTTTCAAGAGAGGCTATGCCAGCATAACGCCACAGGCGGTTTCCGTCTGGTGCCGTCAGTGGGGCCATGACGTTCACTACGCGACTTTTTATGGCCAAAACGAGCCCCGAAAAGCTGCTCCCCGATCAACTGGATGTCCTGCTTATCTCCTGCCACACCCAGGCCAGCTCCCTCGCCTATGCCCTGGCCAAGCTACAGCGTCGAGAAAAGACCTTGACCGTGATCGGCGGGCCGCACGCCACCTGTTTTCCGCGCGACTGCCTGCGCTACTTCGATCTGGTGGTGCACAAGTGCGATAAGAATCTCATCGAAGACATCCTGAAAGGGTGCTTCTAGCCCTCCAGCGTGGTCACTAGCGGCCGGCCGCTCACCGAGATCCCCAGTGGTCGAAGAACGGCGTCCGGAGATCGAAGCCGCCATGCTGAAGCCCGGCCGGCCGGGGCTCGTGGACAATGTAGCGCTCCTGAGCAGCGTCGGGTGCCCCTACACCTGTGACTTTTGCGTCGACTGGAACAATCGCTACGTGGTGATTCCCAAGGATCAGCTCTGGGCCGACCTGCGGGATATCTCGGAGAATATGCCGGGCGTTCTGGTGTCCTACCACAACCCCAATTCCGGGGTCCGCTTCGAACAGATCCTGGATGCGATCGAAGACATCCGCCAGAAGGCCCGCAACCCCTACCTTGCCGAGAGCTCCCTCTCGATTCTCCGAGACTCACGTCTGCCCCGCCTGCGAGACTCGAACTGCGTTTACATCGCCGCCGGAATCGAGTCGTGGGGTAACTATTCCAACAAATCCGGCGTGGGAGTCAAAACGGGGGCGGAAAAGTTGACCAGAGTCATTTCTCACTTCCAGAAACTCCACCGGTTCTTTCCGGGTCTGCAGGGGAATTTTATCTTCGGGACCGACGTAGATGAGGGAGACGAGCCGGTCGATCTGACCAAGGAATTTCTCCACCGGCTTCCCTTCGTCTGGCCCTCGATCAACATCCCCATCCCTTTTGGGGGAACGCCGCTTTATGACCATTATCTCGCCCAGGGCAGGATCCTGCGGAGCATGCCCTTCAGCCTCTATTACATGCCTCAGCTGGTGACCACTTTGAAGCACTATCACCCGCTGCAACATTACGCAAAGCTGATCGATATCTGCACGACCGCTGCCTCGAACCGAATGCTGGCCCGCCGCTTTCAAGGCACTTCCAAGGCGCCGATTTCCTCCGCGCGCAAGCGGACCCTCCAGCTGGTTCATCTTCTGCGTACCCTGGAGCTCAAACAGGATCTGGGCATCTTGCACCGCATCCACAAGAAGTTGCAGACGGATGCTCAGTTCAGGGCTTTCCACGAGGGACGATCGGATCGTTTTCCGGATTATTATCACCGCCAACACCTGTGGACGTGGGGCTCGTTAGCGGAGTTGTTCTCAGAGTCGGAGATGGTGCCAGATCTGGGCCTGCCTCCTACCCCGGCCAGTGCCACCACCCCGGGTTCTGGTGCAGACAGGCAAGAGGATTGGCGATAATGGGATATGGCGCATCGCAAAACTGAACGGAATCCCCTATTTGCCGGACGTTGGTTCGAAGACGACATCATTCTCCTCTGCCTTCGCTGGTATTTTCGCTTCAAACTGAGTTACCGGGATCTGGTGGCGATTTTAGCTGAGCGGGGTTTACCGATTTCTCACACCACGATCTTGCGTTGGGTGGTTCACTATGCGGACACGTGCGAAAAGCGCTGGCGCCGATTCGAGCGACCGGTGGGTGGGAGTTGGCGGGTTGATGAAACGTTTATCAAGGTGCGGGGCCGGTGGATGTATCTGTACCGCGCCGTGGATGGACAAGGCAACACCGTGGAGTTCTATCTGAGTCGAACACGCGGCATTGCGGCGGCGAAGGCATTCTTTCGCAAGGCACTGAAGCATCATCGGGAGCCACACAGCATCACCTTGGATGGCCACCAGCCGAGCCATAGCGCCCTGCGGCGCATGGGAATGAACGGTGAGTTCAACTTCCGGGGGGGAACCCGGTGAAGATTCGTTGCTGTCAATACCTGAACAACGTTGTGGAGCAGGACCACCGCCGGGTGAAGGGGCGATTGCACCCGATGTTGGGATTCAAGACGTTCTATAATGCGCGACGTGTCATTATCGGTATCGAGCTAGCGCAGAAGATTCACAAACGCCAGTTCGCAATTCCGATCCCATGGCAGTCGAATCCCGCCGTGACCTGGCGTCATGTCATGGCAGCATAGGCCGCATCGCCGCGGCGCACTCCTGAATCTTATCGCTCCGACAATCCTATCTGCACCAGAACCAAGCCTTGCAGAGAATGCGATGTCGAGGTTCAAGACGTTGTTTGGGCCTAAGCTGTCGGCCCGGCGATTCGACAATCAACGGGTCGAGGCCATCATCAAATGTGAGGCACTGAATCGTATGTCAAGCCGGGGCATGCCTGAGTCAATGCGAATTCGATAGCATTCAAACAGGACTGGGATCGGTCCGTGACCCGACCGGAATTGTGCAACAACGCGACGATATGTCCGAAAACTATAGTTTATTCACAGGAGGACAACCATTAGCACTCCTTAACGTGCAATTTTTAACCAATGGAGGAGTGACCCCAGATTCAGAAGCCCTCCAAGCTGCCAGGAGTTGAAACCCCAACTCCTTGTGGAGGTGGTAATGTGCGTTCAATGGTTTCCAATTCGGCTCTAATGGTGTTATACAACTCAGAGTACTTTTGGAATGCCTCGTTATATTTTAGTGTCTTAGTTCCGCCGTGAGGGTACATAAGCTGTACTACAATCTCTGCTGTCGGTTGTTTTGGTTCGATGCGGCCATCAGGTAACCGATTGACTCCAACCTTGATTTGGTGAGTTTCAAATCCATGAGCGAATGCGTTCCGAAGCCTGATAAATTTGTGCCAGTCGCTGCTGAATTGCCACTCCTTCTCCTTAGCAAGGTGAGCAACGAGGCGGAACTTCTTTCCTGCATCGAGCACGGAATTATGTAGCAGAAACTTCTCAACGAACTCCCTGCTTCTTGGGGGGGGATAAATACAGCGAAAGATGATGAACTTCAGCTTTGACTCAATCAGGTTGAAGGTCGAAAGGACCCAGGCAATCTTTGGACCGGACACGCTGAAGTGTTTTAGATTCAACGGTTTGTCGACCATTCTGACTCTCCTATCTCCGATCCGACTTAAGGCTCTCATTCTCAACCCGAGTTCGTGAGCCTCATGAACACCATTTTACAATACCCAGGGACCTGGACGTCGCGATCCTCCCGGGGATGTGAGCCTCGACCTACGATGGCCTGGAGCGTACGGCCCAGCTCAGCTGCAAGCCTGCCTCATGTCCAGTGCGGTCACTCGCCGAGGTGCTGGGGGGCATTCGACCGCGGAAGCCCGCAGCGGACGGGGATTGCACAAAGGAGTGCGGTTCCGCAACCCCTTGGCCCTGGACGTTCTTTCAAGGGGTTAGGCGTTGTGAAACGGTTTTGCTCTACTGATTTGATTGGCAACACGACTTCGCACCGCGCTGAGTCTCAAGAAGGTTTGCTGCCGGGATCATTGTCAGCGGGTGCATCGTATTTCTGCGCCTCGGCATTGAACTCTCGACCCCCGCGCTCGGCCCGAAGTTCTGCAACCTCAGCCCGGTCGTCCGGCACAGCGTTGGAAACCATCGATTTCCCTGGGGCCAGCTCCGGGGCGCCAACGGAAGCGGTATGCGGGGGCTACGCACCCAGCGCCGGAACGGCCAAAACCCAAAGAAGAAAAAAACACAAACACGCCAAGCGCCTGTATCGGATCGCCCCCGGTGTGGACCCGGAGAATCCAGATCATGCTGGAAACGGACGGTACGGTGAGCCACGCGACGGCAGTGATCGCCAGAGCGGAAAGGTAACTTCGCGAGGAGTGCCGGAGCTGCCCCGTTCGCGGCTATCGTGTCGCGGGTGGTGTCGATGAGTGTTTGGATTTCACTACAGGAGGAAAGCGACGGCAGGGCCGCTTAGGAGCGCTCATGGAATACCGGAATCCAACACTCAATATCGAATCTATTCGCGCCAGCATAGCTCGTCCGAGTGTGGTGAAGGCCAGTTGAAGCCAGCCGAGGCTTAGGCAGTCAAAGAAGACCGGCTCGGCCAAAGGGAAGGAAAAGGAGTGAAGCGGCGAAGCCGATTGCCCCGCCGGTTTGGATAGGCTCATCAGGGAATGAGCCTGGTGAGCATGACTACGGCGGCCACGATGCCAAGACGTGTTGGAGCAGTTGGCGGAGTTGTTCGTTCATCGGGGAGTGCCTGAGTTTATCCGGTCCGATAACGGATCAGAGTTTACAGCTCAGGCGGTACGGGAATGGCTCGAGGCCCTTGGGGTCAGGACCCTGTACATCGAGCCGGGCAGCCCCTGGGAGAATGGATACATTGAGAGCTTCAATGGAAAACGAGGGATGAGCTACTCCATGTAGAGATCTTCGACACGCTGTGGGAGGCGAAGGTATTGGCCGAGAGATAGCGTAGAGAGTACAACCAGCGCTGAATTCTATCCTCTGGGGTGGACTTCACATGGTCCCAGGTCTAACTTAGGAAGTGGACTCGTTCGTGGGGGCAAGGTCACTCCTGACCTTGCCCCCACGAACGAGTCCACTTCCTAAGTTAGACCTGGGACCAAACAAGCAAAGTGCCGCTAGATGCCCCGGTCTTGCCGGTGATGGGTGGTGCGGTGGGTTCGATTCGGGAAAGACGTGATCAAGAGATAGACCGACATTCCTCATATCAGCCTGTGATGAACCTTCTTCGGGTCTCACCGTGGTGGAAATCAAAACCTATCAGCCCTCCGACCAGGGAGCAAGTGTTTGCCCTCATGGGTCGGCTGAAAAAGGCCTCTGATCCCTCGATTATCCAGGTCATCTTGGCAAAATCCGATAAGCGGAGACACTTCTCCACCCACTTGGTCAGAAACACTCGACGCTTAAGCCGTACTCCATCTCAAGCGGTCAATCCGAGAGGCCAAGACAAACAGGGCCAACCTCACCTGATTCGGGACAAAGCGTTGGCAGGACAGCCGGGTCCAGTTCAAGGCATACTTGCCTTTCTTAATCCGCTGCTCGGCCGTGCCACGTCCATTGTAAAAGTGAACCAACCCGGAGGCTTGTGCGCTCAGATGGGTCACGATGAAACCGACTCTCGGAAAGAGTTCCCCGCGATGCCACTCCACCTTGGCAATGACCCGACGAGGCCGGTCCCAACTGGCGGCTGGATAGCTGAAATCGGCAAACCAGACGATGGGCTTTCTGGGTGGGCAACCCACGGGCCGGGTTAGCAGGGTTTCAATCTTTGCCTGAAGCACCTCATTGGCCGGAAACCGGATGGCATACAAGAAGCCCTTCTCCTCCAGGCATTCATAAGATCTCCGGCTTGGCGAAAGCGGCATCCCCGCGAAAGTATTTGCGGACGGTTTTCTTCTCGTAACAAGTTACGATCGGTTCCAGCAGCTCCTTCCAGCCATCCGCGCTGTGCACGTTACCGGGGCGTAGCATGGCCGGAAGGTCGTACTGGATGTTACGCCCGGTCCGCAGATCCTGAACAACGGAAGGTACACGATCAAATAGACCTAAGGCTTTATCCAGGCCCCGATAGGCGAGGAGCCCGGCATCCGAAGTGACCTTAGTTCGCATGAAATTCCAGCTTTAAACTACTATTAAAACCAAGCTTCAAACGCTAACCCTTGGGGTCGGCCATTTCTTGCTCCATTTATTCTCCATATCTTCTTTACTTATAGATAGTTATATAGATTAAAGGAAGCAGATGTCGGGCCCCATATGGTGAATGCGGGATTAAACTATTGGTTAAGGCTGTCTTCCCCCGTGCGCGCCAACTGCACGCGGAGCGGCAAGCTGGACAACCATCCTTCCAGGTCTCGGCAAATTTCATGAATCTCCTCTTCAACAAGATCTTGGAAAGGTTGCAAGGAGGAAACATCGACGATGCCTGGTGGTCCAGTTTGTTACACCGGCTTGGCCAAAAATACATCGCTCCTGAGTTTTTGAAAAAGCCCACATTGCAGGAATGGCTTGCCGAGGACCACGTCGCGGACGACCTGAAAGTGCTTGCAACGGCGCTGATAATGAACAGCGCCAGCAATGATGCGAGCACTCGTGCCCGCATAGCCCAAAGTTATTCGAACCGAACAGGTGAAGCCCGTTGTCTGGCAGATGGACCCATAGACGTTGTGGTGGCCATTCTCGTAGCGGGTTACATTGCATCTATTGGATCCGACCAACACCCAATAGCCGGCATGGTTCAGCAAGTCTCTAAACAGGTGAGCGAGATCTCCGAGCAGCTGGATGAAATTCGTCCGTCAGTCTTTACCGATCCAATTATCCAACAGGCCCACACGGAGAAAGCGGACCAAGAGTTAGACAAAATTCTTATGCTCCGAGCGGTCGACCCGCTCCGAGCACGGCAGAATATCCAAGAATTGTGGCGGCGCACGGGGGAAGAAGGCGATCTTTCCACAGCATCTAATTCTGCCAAGAACAAAGTCCTTTACTGGACCTCAGTATTATGCGCCGGCGACGCTGAAATGATCGCTTCCGCAAAACAGCTCCGAAATGAGCTGCGCCAGACCGATCCAGACCTGGATCTATCCATTGTGGATGCCCTGCTCGCGGAGGCAGCAGGCGACGCAAATGAGTCACTTCGTCTTCTTCGCGATCATGGCGACCCCGATTCCAGAACCGCTTTGTTCGGGGTGCTGGTTCGGTCACGCGGTGAGCGCGACGCATTGGATTGGTACGCTGACCAAACCGCAAACGGTGAATATGGTCAATTTTTCACTGCTGTTGGCTGGAAGAATTGGGCTATTTGCATGGCCCAGATTGGGAAATGGAAAGAAGCAGCGCAGCGCCTCCTTAGTTTCGAGTCCCATTGGCCGAAGATGCCCGCACTCGCGGTTGTTGAAGGGGTCATCAACGCTGCCATGCTCTTGCCGAACGATCATCGGGAGAGGGCGCTCAAGAACGTTCCCATTTATCAAGGCGTCGCCCTAAACTTGGTGGCGGAAGCAGAGGAGCATCATTCTCGCGCTGCTATCTGCTTTGAGTTCGCTGAACAGCGTCTAAGGGATATCGCCGCTCCCGATTTGGCAGGATTCATTGCGGATTGGCGTCTCTGGACCCGTTTGATGGATCCGAACACCGCAAATGTGAACATCGTCCGTGACGAGATTCACCAACGCATGGAGGAAGGCGCACAAGCAGTCAAGCTAGTGCCGTTCGCGTGGAGCTTTAACATCCCGTTCGATGGGAAACCTTTGCGCGCGCATCTGGAACAGAGGAAACAACTCGGCGGACTCAACGATCATGAGCTTCTGGCGGAATGCCTTCTTTTTGAACAATCCATGAGCCCTCGTGATCTCGTGACCTATCTGGAGCAACACAAGACACGTTTGAGCAAGGTAATGCCGCTAGCCTCTGTGACGATAATGCATGTCGAAGCTCTGGTAAGAGATAACCAAATTGAAAGGGCCCGCGGGCTGGTGACGGAACATGCGACAGACCTTGGAAAAGCAGATTCCAATCGTCTGATTGTAATGATCGATGCCCACGAAGGGAACGATCCTCGGGAAAAGCTTGAGCTTCTTTATCATCAAAAGGGAGACCTCATCGATCTGAAGAATCTGGTTTCTTATTTGAAGACCGTGGATGATCGCGCGGCGCTCCGGCCTTTGATGTGCGACTTATTCGACCGCGAGCGGACTGTCGAGAATGCACACGACCTTGTCAAATGTTTTGGCGATTCTTCCTTCTTCGACCACGAGGCAATCATCAAGTTTTTGGAGGACAATCCCGACATCCTTGAGCGGAGCGATGATCTGAAGGCAGCGAAAGCATGGGCGCTGTTTCAGGCGGGGCAGCTTCAGGACTCAAGGGAAATCAACGACATGCTCCGGAACCAAAGGATAAACCAGGACGATTTTCATCTCGACATCAATATCGCTATTTCCTCCGGTGATTGGGAACGAGTACCGGCAATCTTAGATCGCGAGTGGCCTCGGCGGGAGGTACATGACCCTGCAACACTCATAAATTTAGCTCAACTCGCCGGCCAGCATGGGCAGACCTCCGACCGCGCGCTACAGCTTGCCAAGTTGGCAGCGGAAAAGGCACCGGACGATCCTAGAATTTTGGCAGCTGCCCATTGGTTGCATTTTCAACTTGGACGCGATGACGAAGCCAATCCAGACTGGCTTGTTCGCGCATCTGAACTTTCCTCTGCCGCCGAGGGCCCTCTCTGGCGTGTAGGCCTGCAGAATCTTGTCGATGAATGGATCCCAAAGCGGCGGGATTATCTACGCGAGGTGGAACGGAAATGGCGCAGTGGCGAGATACCGATGGGTTTGGCGGCAGACAGACTCAATGAATCTTTAGTGCGCCTCCTACGGTATATCCCCAATCAGAACATCACCGAATTGGACGGTCGGCGCCGAGTGATACTGCCGATCATTGCTGGTGGACGAGATCCGATTGAATTGCAAGAGGACTGGACGATTGGGTTGGACGTGACCTCAATCATGGTCCTTACCCACCTCGACCTACTGGAAACCACGTTTGATGCATTTCGCCACATCAAGCTAGCTCCAGACGTCATGGAATTTCTGTTTCGGGAAAGGGTTGAGGTTCGTTTTCATCAACCTTCTCGTATCAGAGCAGCCAAGCAGGTGCGGGAACTCCAAAACCGGGGACAGCTTCGAGCCGCTGATGACTTGGCCGTGCCTCCCAAGACCATCACCGACGAAGTGGGACTCGAACTAGCCACGCTCTTGCAAATGGCAAGACATGAGAACGGCAAGGTCATATGTGTTCTACCAATCCATAGACTCGGATCGCTGATGGAACAACAAGCGGACACGAACAAGTATGACGACTTGATCCATTCAATGATGGATCTCTGCAGACTGCTTCACGATGAGGGGAAAATCGACGCGACCACTTATCAACGTGCAAGCTCATTTTTGCACAGCCAGGGTCAATCACAGCACGCGAATCTCCCACGTTCGGCCCTCAACGGTCCCATTTACATAGATGGACTGGTTCTATCCCATCTGCAAAGCACCAACTTATTGCAGCCGATAGCCGCTAGTGGGATGGACATCCGAACCCATCCAGACATTCTAGAAGAAGCGAACCTACTCATTGAAGCAGGCGATGTGGGCAATGATCTCGTGAAAATAATTGAAGAGATTCGGGATGTCTTGCGCAATGCGGTGGAATCGGGAGCGGCCTCTTTCCTGCCCCGCACTGTCGAGCAGGCCGAGCGGGTTAAGAAGCATGGAATTCGATTCCAAGTGACAGCATCTTTGCTGGCGGGCAACACTGACTGCGATGCGCTCTGTATCGATGATCGCTACATCAATGGTCACCCGGTCCTGACCGACCCCACCGGACGATCAGTCCCTATTGTTTGCGTATTGGATGTATTGCGCTACCTCATTTCTCGGGGATGCATCGGTGTTACCGACCACTGGACAGCACGGCACAAGCTCCGTCAGAGTGGTTTTGCCTTCGTCCCGATCGAACCCGACGAATTGGTGCATTGGCTGGCGTCGGCGAGGGTGGACGACGGTCAATTGAAGGAGAGCGCAGAACTGAGAATTCTCCGTCAGACAGTGACTCACATTGATACCCTCAGCTTGACCGCTCAAAAAGAGATGATCGCGTTGTCCATCAACGTTCACCGCGCTTGTAGCACCGCTATTGAGCGCCTGTGGGAAAACGCTTCTCTGACTATCGAACGGACAACGACGCTATCCGATTGGGTTTGGCGCCATCTGATGATGACGGCGATTTTGGGCCATAAACATATCGAACAGGGTGATTATACGGATTGGGTCCGAGAACTGATATCTCTGCGTTTGGGGCATCTACTTTTGCCAAGGGTTATCCGGTCGCAGGATCGCCGAGTTCATTACACTCACTGGATCGAGCGATCCGTCCTTGCGCCCTTGCGACCCGCCAATATGAACATCATCAAGAAGACGCTTGCGTCCGCCCGAGAGTCGATTTCAGGCCTTGAAAACGATCAAGAGGCATACGGAAACCTTTTTCTGGACCGGTTGCCAGAGGCCGCTCGCGGAGTAGTTATTGCCCAAGATGCAGAGTTCGCGAGGCGGTGCGGTTTTGAGACAAGACAGATCTTCAGAATAGGGACAGATATTAAATTGGTAAACAGCGAGTTATTTTCGGCCGCGAGGGAAGTCTTGGCTACAAATCAAGAGAGGCCCATCCAGGACATTGCTGGGAAGGAGGTATTGGTCGGCCTCGATACGGAGGGCCAGAACATAGTCGTTAAATGGTCCGATCCTGAGTCCGTTCCACAAGAGGTAAAGTTTCCCCAATTGGCGCTCCTTTCACCCGGACGAAAAACACGAATTGCCGCGCTTTGCAGTCTAATTGAACGATTCGGACCAACTGCCCCGGATTTCCAAGGTTTGCTCAAGAACCTGGAAGCCCGTGAGGCAAACCACCAGGAGCTTTCCACAATATTCAATGAGTCTGCCAATGGAGTCGCGGCCCTTCAAGCCAGCTTGATCCAGAAAATCAATCGCGGGGTCGGCTTCAATGTTGTAGACATCCTTCCACAATCCTTTTCTTATTTTGAGCAATTTGCTGGACCGGCACCTGGGGCGCGGGAACCTGAATCATAATTTTCACAAAGTTCTCGTTCCCTACCGGAAGGCGCTTTTGAACCGAGATGTGCGGGTAGGGCTCGATATCTGTTGCTTAGGTGCTTTGCGGGACGACCTGACACCGGGACTATGGGTTACCGCTATTCACGATGATGCCGTTTGGGATGCGTTCTCTTCGTGTCATGCGAAAAGCAACCCGTTCTCTTTGTTGGGGGCGCTCGACATCGCGCTGTATCGACAGGAAAATCATCGGTTTCGAGAATTCTCGGCCGAGGCTGTTGCCACGCTTTTGGACAAACGGCTCTGACAGCAGAATGGTCTTGACATATATAGGCTTCTTCAGGTTCTCGCCGACTTTGTGATCAACCGGATCAATCTTCTGGAAAACGGATCTAATTATCCCGGCTACTGGAAACGGATGTGCGCGTGGATGCAGGCTGGTCTGATTGCCCGAGCCCTGACAAGGTCATTCCCTTCAATCGACGTTGACGCGCTTCAGAAATGGACTGACGGCAACATGGCCGTGGTTGGCGTCTATTCGGAACTAGTAAATGCCAGGAAAGAGCCGATGCTTTTTGCACACCGCATATCATCACCACAGGCTTTGCGGAATGAAATACTCGGTCGGCTCCATATCCTCAAATCACGTCATGAAAGCGCGGGGCACCAAGTGCCAAGGTCGAAGGATATAGATAATGCACTTGCTCGAACCGAGGATCGTGGACAAAGGCTTGCCTTGGGATTTCCTGGACCCCTTGAAGGTCATAGACGACCGACGGAACCCGTTCCACAAGAAATAACTGACAAACTTGAAGACGCATGGACGGGCAGCGCTGTGGCATTCCCTTTACAGCTGCTCGTAATGGCTTCTCAGTCTTTTGCTTTGGGCAAACTGGAACTGGAACGCGCACTGCAATCCGTACAGAAGATAGCGGAAAATAACTCCGATGCCGAGCCGCATGAGAATTTGGAGCTTTTGGGATTGGCCAGCATCGTCGCAGCGGCGAACCGCGACACCATGTTGGCGGATGGGATCGCGGATGCCGTTGTCAGGGTCGCTTCGAGCATTTCTGAAGAAAAAGATATTCAAATAATTCTCTGGACCATGATGCAATCCGCCGCCGCGCATGAGACACATGATGCGTGGTTCAAATGGCTTGAGGAAAGATTGACCAGCATTGCGATCTATTTGCCTCCGCCCCCGGTCGAGTGCTTGCGGATGTTCCTGGATCATCTCGATGAGGTAGAGAGGGTCTTGCCGATAGAATCCTGGTTTCATGTTCGCGCCCGGTTAATAGCGTCTTCCGGTGCGGCATGAAAAAACGGGGATTAATCACTTGACTTAATCCCCGTTTTTTTGGCTTCAGATTGAGACTGATTCTTATTGCGGTAAGCGACGGACGGAAATAGTCCGCGGTCATAAAAGTGGACATCGAGATTTCTATAAGTACGATAAAGTATGTTATCGTGCTATATAGGGATACCGGCAAAGGGTTTTGTGATTGTCTGGCCCCTTGTCCCACGGCTTCCATTTTTGTTAGCTTCCCCCAATGATGAAACGTGGATCGGGAAACCGGACACGGCGTGATTCATCCATCGAGGACGAAATTCAGATTGGCTCGCGGTACTGTCAAGTTAACCGATTTGGTGTCTAATTAGCGCCTCGGCCACTCCCTAAGTTGTTGATTCTACATTCGACCGCCGACCGTTTCCGCCTCCAAAACCCGAGAATTCCACTTAACTTGACAGTACCCTGGTCTTCCCTGTTCCACGAACTGGTTTTCCCTGTTCCCCCCAGAAAATTCCCTGTTCGACCAAACAAATTCCCTGTTCCGTGGCGTAGGGAATTCGAAACTGAAACCCTATGATATCAGTGGGTTAGGAGGCTTCGATCCCGCCTATTCGAGGCCGAATCCACGAAATTCCCTGTTTTGTCCCTGTTAAACAGGGAAATCGGGCCAGAGACGGGTTCGCTCCAGACTGCGCCCACCGCCATGTCCTTGATCGACAGGAGAGGCTCAGCGGCTTCGGGCTATCGGTCAAGCGCGTCCCACACTGTGCACTCCTACCGGCGCCACTTGGCAAGCGCCCCCTCCGTCTCAGCTTGCCATGTAAAGGACGGAGAGAGAAACCGGTATCAGGACCAGAGTCAGCCGATCGGTCAGTAGGGATGTGACGAGCTCCCGTTCGATCTGGCCGCGATCGGCCAGCAGCCACAGCCGAGTGACCCAATACAACTGGAGCGGAATGAAGATCCAGAGAACGTCTGGATGCTGGTAAAGGTCGGCCATCTCTTCACTGCGCAAATAAAGCGTCAGGACAAATGACGACAGGTATCCACTAACAATCCCCAGGATCCGAATCAGTCCCCGATCCGAAGAGCTATAACCACGGCCCGGCAG
This sequence comes from Acidobacteriota bacterium, assembly GCA_965205565.1. Taxonomy (GTDB): domain Bacteria; phylum Acidobacteriota; class UBA6911; order RPQK01; family CBDBID01; genus CBDBID01. Next base: position 267,835 of record CBDBID010000041.1, on the reverse strand, counting down.
AAGACCCCCACCCCCTTCCGTTGGCTTCGATCCCACCTCCAGGAATCGCTCCAGATAGGCCAGGCACAGAAAGAAAAACATGGAGAAGGCCAACAACTAGAAGGAGACGGTCACATCGGCTGCGATTCCTCCGGCAAAGATCCGCAGGCAGTAGAGGCTCACCAGCAGGAACACATCGAACAAAACGATTCTCTTCACAAGAAATGTGTACAGGGTGCAGCAAAACACATAGAGCAGGAGCACGCTGGCCAGCCGAAGCGACACCAGCGTCGAAATGAGTACGCCCAGGACCAGCAGCAAAAACGCCATCAGTACCGCCCCAGAAAACGAAAGTTGACGGCTCGCAATGGGACGACGCTTTTTGACCGGGTCGAGGCGGTCAAACTCCGGGTCCTTCACGTCATTGAGGAGATACCCGCTCGAGGTGTAAACGCCGGTTGAGAAGTGAAGCACCCTTGGTAGACTCCCGTGGTTTTTGAGGCATGGGGCCTCCAGAAATCAGGGGAGGGAGCAGGGAGTGTTTCGAGACATGGAGCAGTGGTGTGAGATTCGACAACGGGTACTTCGGGATGGAGAGAGCATCCGGCAGATCCAGCGGGAAACCGGGCTTCACTTCGATACGATCAAGAAGATTCTGGCGCATCCCACTCCGCCGGCCTTTCGGACCCCGGTGCGGGTTAAGCCGAAGTTGGGGCCGTATCTAGAGCGCATCGCCGCCATCCTGGACTCCGATCGGGAGTTACCCCGCAAACAGCGGCACACAGCCAAGCGTATTTTCGAACGACTGCGGGATGAGGGGTACAGCGGGGGCTACACCCAGGTCAAGGAGGCGGTGCGGGAGCTGAAGCGCAGCGGTGGGGAGGTCTTTGTCCCCTTGGTGCAAGAGCCCGGGGAAGCGCAGGTGGGCTTCGGCTATGCCCTGGTGAAGCTAGCGGGGAGCTTGAGCAAGGTGGCGTTTTTCGCCCTGGAGCTGCCCTACTCGGACGCGATGTTCATCGCGGCCTATCCCCGGGAATGCACGGAAACCTTCCAGGACGGCCGTGTGCGCGCCTTCGGTTTCCTTCAAGGAGTCCCCAGGCGGATCGGCTACGACAACGCCCGCACCAGTGTGGCCCAGATCACAGGAGCCCGCAGGCGGAAGCTGACTACAGGATTTCTACAGCTCCAAAGCCACTATCTGTTCGACGAGCGTTTTTGTCGGGTAGGGCGGCCCAATGAGAAAGGCGTGGCAGAGGGGATCGTCGAAAACCAGGGGAACATCCTCTTGATGGGAAATCCGGGTACCGGAAAGACCCACCTGGCCACGGCCTTGGGTCAAGCGGCCTGCAGGCAAGGCAAACGGGTCCGCTTCTTCTCCCTGACGGCTCTGGTCACGCAGCTCCTGGAATCTCGGGAAGATCGCCAGCTCGAACGTTTTCTCAAACGTCTGGAGAAGCAGTACCTGATTAATCCTCGACGAGTTTGGCTATGTGCCTTTTTCCAAGGCCGGGGCCGAACTGCTCTTCGAAGTCGTCAGTCGCGCCTACGAACGCACCAGTCTGATCCTGACCACCAACTTACCCTTCGAGCACTGGACCGAAGTGCTGGGCAACGAGCGACTCACCGGCGCTCTGCTGGACCAGATCACTCACCGCGTCCACATCATCGAGGCCAACGGTGAAAGCTACCGACTTCGGGACGCCAAGAAACGGGCCCGAAATCAACGCAGGAAACAACCCTGAAATCGCGCCCCTCCCCGAGGGGAGGGGTTCAAGGACAAGAAACCCAATCTCATTTGTATGGATATGGAGAAAGCAAGATAATCAGTACCAACGGTGCTTCACTTTTACACCGCCACCCACTTCAGTTCTTCGCCGCCATTTACATACTGTTTGAGAAACTTCGGGAACAGGGCAACACCTTGGTTCTGGTCACCCCCGAAGCGGATCTTTCCCGCCAGGCCGACCACATCCTTCGTCTGAGAGACGGCCGAGTCGAGTTGGACGAACCGTCCTCGGGGAGTGCTTCGTCAGGCAATTGGAGTTGATTGACTTCGAGCCCCGGCGGGATCGGTAGTCCTGGGATGGGGAGCCGGTTTTCTTGGTAGGGCTATAGCTCTTGGCAGAGATCACTCTTCAAAGTATGCTCGTTCTCGGAGCGGTTCTTGAGATCCTCCCGTAACGGAGGCGCATCGCCATTCAGATGGTAACACTCCCTACGCAGAGGTAATGGTCGGGTCGTGAAGTGGTCCTGGAAACTCATCGAAGTGGCGGGCATTGGCGTTTACATGCACGCCACCTTCCTCATTTTGATTGGTTGGGTGGTGCTGACGCACTGGCTCCAGGGCGAGAGTCTGGCCGACACTCTCAGGGGCGTCGTCTTCATCCTAGCCCTCTTCGCCTGCGTGGTCTTCCATGAGTTTGGCCATGCTCTGACGGCCAAAAAATACGACATCAAAACCCGCGACATCACGCTGCTGCCCATCGGCGGCGTGGCCCGCCTGGAACGGATGCCCGAAGAGCCGAGGCAGGAACTTTGGGTTGCGCTGGCCGGTCCGGCCGTCAATGTGGTCATTGCCGCCGCCCTGTTTCTTTGGATCGAGCTCACGGGCACTCTGCCGCAGATGGCGCAGGTGGGCCAACTGGGCGGGCCTTTTCTAGCCCAGCTGATGGTCGTCAATCTGTTTCTGGTCGTCTTCAACATGCTGCCGGCCTTTCCTATGGACGGGGGACGGGTGCTACGGGCTTTACTGGCGACCCGCATGCCTTACACGCGGGCCACCGAGATCGCTGCCCATCTCGGGCAGGCGATGGCTCTTTTGTTTGGCTTTCTTGGATTTTTCACCAACCCTTTTCTCCTCTTCATCGCCTTTTTCGTCTGGATTGGAGCCGCCCAGGAATCCAGCATGGTCCAGATGAAGTCGGCCCTGGGAGGCATCCCCGTGAGTCACGCCATGGTGACGGATTTCCGCACCCTTGCCCCCGTGGACATATTGCACCGGGCCATTGAACTCATCCTGTCCGGCTCTCAGCAGGACTTCCCCGTGACCGACGGCACCCAGGTCGTCGGCATTTTGACGCGAAACGATCTGCTGGGTGCTCTGGCGGAGCGGGACCGAGACACCCCGGTATCCGAGGTGATGCAGAAGGACTTCCAGGTAGTGGACTTCTCCGAGATGCTGGAAACGGCGTTCGCACGGCTGCAGAGTTGCAGCTGTCACACGCTGCCGGTCACCCGCAACCGGAAGCTGGTGGGGCTGCTGACGATGGACAACCTGGGCGAGTTCATGGCCATTCACGCCGCTTTGACCACTTCAGGCCATCGACCCGCTGTCTGAGTAGAGCCTGCAGCCACCCTTCCCTCATTTTCTCCAGAAGGCGCGAGTGAGCAGCACCAGAAGGGTGTAGTACTCGAGTCGTCCGGAGAGCATGCAAAAGCTCAGCGTCCACTTGGCCATGGCGGGAAGGTGGCCGTAGTGCTCGGCCGGTCCCACCTGGCCGAGTCCCGGCCCGATGTTGAACATGGTAGCGGCTACTGCAGAGATAGCTGTCAGTACGTCCACTCCCATGGCCGTCAGCAACATGGAGGCGCCAAAATTGAGGAGAAAAGCGAGATAAACCAGATTCAAAAGACTCTGAACGGTGCTCTCGCTGACCGCATCCTGGCTGAGCCGGATGGCGAAAACACCGCGCCGCTCCACCATGCGGCGAAACTCCCGACCGACGACTCGCATCAGCAGGGCGATGCGGGCCGTTTTCAAGCCGCCCGCCGTGGAGCCCGTGCAGCCCCCACAAAACATCAGCGCCAGCAGCAGGAGCTGGGCGAAGGGAGGCCAGGCTTCGAAATTGGTGGAGGTGAACCCGGTAGTGGTCAGAATCGAGACGACCTGAAACAGGGATTGACGCAACCCCGTCCAATCCAGCCATTGGGGGGGGTAGTAGACGTTGATGACCAGGGCCAGGGTCCCCAGCAGGATGAGCAGTAGGTAGGAGCGAATCTCCAAGTCTCCCAAGAAGGCTTTGGGACGCCGTTCCACAAATAGACGATAGTGCTGCGTGAAGTTGACTCCGGCCAGGATCATGAAGACCGTGATCACCATTTCGATCTGCGGACTTTGAAAGCTCTCGATGCTGGCGGCGCGGGTGGAAAACCCTCCCGTCCCCATGGTGGAGAAAGTGTGGCAGACCGCATCCAGCCGATCCATGCCCACCAGTCTCAAAGCTACATACTCTGCTAGACTGAAGGCCACGTAGATTCTCCACAGCGCCTTGGCCGTTTCCGCGATGCGGGGTTTTAGCTTCTCCGAGCTGGCGCCCGAAAACTCGGCTCGATACAGTTCCATGCCACCCGCTCCGATGAGGGGGAGGATGGCGACCCCTAGCAAGATGATCCCCATGCCCCCCAACCAGTGGGTCAGGCAGCGCCAGAAGTGAAGGCTGTCCGGCAGCGACTCGATTTGGGCGAGCACCGTCGCCCCAGTCGTCGTAAACCCCGACATGGACTCAAAAAAGGAATCGGTAAAGCTCGGGAAGTAAGGCGAAAAATAGAAGGGTAAAGCTCCTAGACCGGCCGCTGCCATCCAGGACAGTACCACCAGAAGCGTACTCTCCCGCAGGTTGAACTCGTGGCGTTCCGGACGCAGGGCCAGGCTCAAGAAAAGGCCGCCAACCAGCGCCACGGCCGTGGCCAGTCCCAAGGGAACCCGACCCTCATCCTGGTTGAGGAAAGACAGGGAAAATGCCGCCGCCAGAGGAGCTGCCAGAGCCAGGATGAAAAAACCCAGGACCTGGAGGAGATTGAGCCAGCGGATCACGTTTTCTTCAGGAGGCTTCGGCCAGGAAAGCGGTTTCCAGATCGTGGACCAACTGCTCCAGACAGAAGAAGATGACGCGGTCTCCGGCTTGGATCACCGCGCCGCCTCTGGGCACGATGACCTCCCCGGAGGGTCGGGCGATGGCACCCACGATGGCGCCTCGAGGCAGGTGCACCTCTCGGAGTTGCTTACCCACGTAGCGGGTTCCGGCCGAGGCCAACAATTCGATCGCTTCGGCCTCTTCGTCCCGAAAGGTCATGACCGAAAGGACGTGCCCCTTGCGCACGAATTGCAGGATCCGGTCCACCACACTGAGCCGCGTGCTGAAGGTCGAGTTGATCCCTAGCAGCTGAGCCATGGGCAGCAAATCAACCCGGTTGACCAGTGCCACCGCTTTATTGGCGCCCAGACGCTTGGAAAGCAGAGAGGCAATGATGTTGACTTCGTCGTCTCCGGTCAGGGCCAGGTACGCATCGATCCCTTCCACGTTCTCTTCCACCAGGATCCCCTGATCGGTACCGTCAGCGTGGACCACCACCGAGTCTTGAAGCAGGGCAGCGATCTTTCGGCACCGCTCCATGTCCCGTTCGAACAGCTTGACTTGCGTGCCCCTTCTCTCCAGCTGCAGGGCCACTTCGATGCCCAACTGCTTTCCGCCCAGGATGAAAACCCTTTCCACCCGCTTTGCTGGTCGGACTCCCATGAATTGAAAGCACTCCTCCAACTCGCGGGTGGGGCAGACGATGTAGACATGATCTCCGGGCCGGAGGCGATCGTCACCCCGGGGCACGATGACCCGGTCACCACGAAACAGGATCGCCATGAGAGAGTTCTTGGGAGGACCACTGCTGTCCAGTTCGGCCATGCTCTTGCCCACCACCCAGCTGGTGCTCTCGATGTTCATCCCGAAGAGTTTGATACGCCCGTCGGCAAACTCAACGATGTCGGAGACACCGGGAAGCTCCAGAACCCGGAGAATCCGTTCGGCCGTTTCCCGGTCCGGGTGGATGACGTGTTGGATGTCGAGCAAACTGCTGTCGCAAATCGACCGCCAGTGGTCCACCTCATGGGTCCGCAAGCGCGCCAGTTTGATTTTCACCTGGGATTGAGCCTGAGCGACCAAACAGGCCAACACGTTGGCCTCATCACTGCTGGTCACGGCGATCAGCATCTCGGCTGAAGCCAAACCGGCCTTCTCTAACGTATTGATGCTAGCCGCGTCTCCATGGACGATCTTGGCGTCCAGAACCTCCTCCAGGTCGGCACACCGGCTCCGGCTCTTCTCGACGATGACCACTTCGTTTTTCTCCGCGATCAGTCGGCGAGCCACCAGCATCCCAACATCGCCACCGCCCACAATGAGGATTCGCATTTCTTCAGTGCGCAGAATACACAGGAGGAGAGCTGACCGCAAAAATGTGCGCCGACCCGCCCGCTGATGTCCTTGCAGGGGAACTGCCGGTAGAAGGAAAGTCCGCAACTTTTGGTCGCATCATTCCCACTAACCGTCCCTTCAATCCCTGCCTCCATCCGGACGGCCCGTCAGGCTGGGAAAGGCTCTTGTCTCCCAATGCACCGAAGCCAGCAACTTCCGGAATGCAGGCAAGCTCGAACGGATGACCTCCCTCTCGGAAGCGGAAAGGATGAAGAGAGCGAAATGGGTCGGGAATTCCGTGAGAGCCACCACCTCGTATTTTCTGCCGGGACAGTAGAAGGCATGTCTCGTGAATCTCGGATCCCAGTCTCCCGACTCATCCGGAATCTGTTCCTCTTCAAACAGTGGGCAGCCCTGCTGGTACTGCTCCAGCTGCAGGGTGAGGAAAGACCCCAGATCCTGACTCTCCTGCTTCTCGACCACCCGTCCAAAAACCACCGCCTCGGCTTCTCTCCAGGAGACCCCCTGGCGATGGGCGATAAAATGGGCCAGCTGGGCTGCCGAGACCCTATCGATGGTCCAACCCTGTGGTTCGGTCACCAGGAAGGACAAGTCACCGACCCGGATTCTGAGGGTTCTTCCAGTGGGTGACGGGTTCGATAGAGAGAAAAGCAGGAAAAAAACCAGGCCGCGGAGCACGTAAACAAAAGTTTATCATCCGATTGAGTTTCACTCAACAGTCCGCTATCCTCTTGGGGCCAATGCGGCATGCTCGTTTTCGAGTCTGCAAGTAACCATCTCGCAGATCAATTCCGAGGATAAATAATGGCTCGAGATACGCTGTCGGTAACCGACAACAGAACTGGCAAAGAATACGAAATTCCGATTCAAGATGAAACCATCCGCGCCATCGAGCTGCGTAAAATCAGGGTCGCCGATGACGACTTCGGGTTGATGACCTACGATCCGGGCTTCACCAATACCGCCTCCTGTCGAAGCCGGGTGACCTTCATCGATGGGGAGAAGGGGATCCTGCGCTATCGGGGTTATCCGATCGAACAACTGGCAGGGAATCACCGCCATCTGGAGATCGCTTATCTGCTCCTTTCCGGAGAATTGCCTACGCAAGCCGAGAATCAGGCATGGACCAATGAGATCAGCTCCCACTACCTGGTCCCCGAAAACATCCGGCGTCTGCTGGAGGCCTTTCACCACGACGCCTCACCGATGGCGATGGTGGCCTCGGCCGTCGCCTCGCTATCGGCCTTTTATCCCGAGGCCCGCAAGCTGAACGATCCAAAGAATCGCCGGCTGCAAACCTGTCGGCTGATCGCCCAGATTCCAACCATCGCCGCCTTCGCCTACCGCCGAACCCAGGGACTGCCCTTTAACCACCCGCGCAAGGACCTCTCCTATACGGCCAACTTCCTCAACATGGCCTTCCGCACGACCGAGAGGGAGTACGAGATCAATCCAGTTTTGGAAAAGGCCGTGGATCAGCTCTTCATCCTGCATGCGGACCACGAACAGAACTGCAGCGCCAACGCCATGCGCAGCGTGGGGAGCTCCCGGTCGGACCCGTATGTCGCGGCGGCGGCCGCCATTGGGGCCCTGAGCGGGCCGCTCCACGGAGGAGCCAACGAGGCGGTTTTGCGCATGCTGGCCGCCATCGGATCGGAGAAAAACATTGGGAATCACATCGAACGGGTCAAGAGAGGGGAGATCCGCTTGATGGGATTCGGCCACCGCGTATACAAGAATTACGATCCTCGAGCCAAGATCATCAAGGGGCTGGCAGATGACGTGCTCGAGATTACCGGGTCGAACCCCCTGTTGGATGTGGCCCGCAAGCTGGAACGCATCGCTCTGGAAGACGACTACTTCGTCGGAAGGAAACTGTATCCCAATGTGGATTTCTATTCGGGGCTGATCTACCAGGCTCTCGGGTTCCCTTCCGGTATGTTCCCGGTCCTGTTCGCGATCGGCCGTACCAGCGGGTGGCTGGCCCAGTGGGAGGAGATGATGCAGGACGAGGAGCAGAAAATCGCTCGGCCGCGCCAAATCTACCAGGGTCCCGACTTGCGCGACGTTCCTGCCCAGCGATCGGCCGCTGTGTAGAGGCTAGAAAGAACCCCCCCTGTTTCATCTCCAGGGAAACGCCTTCCCCGCTTCGAGGGTCGATCCAGTTCACCTCCGTGTCTTCCAGCGCCCAAAAGGCAGTCTTGTGACCCACTGCGATGAAGCAGTCAGCCGGACCCTGCAGGGCCTTACCGTCGGTCAGCAATTGCGAGATGGGGAAAGCCATCCCTCGATGCAGCAGGCTTCCGTTGATCAGAAAGCGCTCTGGCCTGTTTCGGCTCCGATATAAGAGAGGCTGCCGGGCGGCGTCGACCATCAAGACGTCCTCGATGTCGGGAGCGAAGTGGATCGAGCCGGTGGGAACCTTCCCGCCGTAGAAATCCGTACCCCGAACGCGCACTTTCTGCCCACGATACAAGCCAAAGTCCGGGACGATTCCCGACCTCCATCCCCCCTTTTCAATCTCCAGAAATCGCAGGACCTGGCGCTGTACCTCGGGCCTGGCCTGGGCACCAAATTGGATCAGGATCGGCTGGGAAGTCTCGCTCTCCAGAAAGCGTTCCAACTCGGACCAATCAGCCGGGCTCGGATCCGCCAGATAGACGAAATATCCGGCCACTCCCGCGAGGGGTCGGCGGCTCAAGACAGGCCGCATGGCCGCAGCCTGCCCAGCCATGAGAATGGGTTCCAGATTGGAGACCAAATGCAACCAGGCTCGGTGCCCTCCATCCAGCCGTTCCCGGGGACGACCCAACACCACGAGGTTCAGCAGTGGAAGGGACGGGTCGTGCAGCCTTCGCATCTGGCTGACTTCGGGAAGCAGGTCGGCTGGAAGTTGCTTGAGTTCCTGGGGCCCCATCCACAGCGTCATCTCTTGAGGAGCCGTCTGGAGAGCCCGAAAGCGCAAGAGATTCCCCATGAAGCGGGCGCCGGAGTACCAGGGAGTCGTCTCCACCATCGCGTCTGGCCCACTCATCAGCAACGGCAGAGAACCATTCACCACTCCATTGGGCTCCTCCGGAGAGGCCAGATAGCGGTAATCCCTCGTGCTGAGAAAAGAGAGGCAGGGATAGACCTGAGCCGGAGTTGAACGTGGATCGGCTCCGGCAAAGGTGACGATGTCGTCCCCGTTGCCACGGTGGACGTAGCGCAGACCCAGCTGCTGGGCGATCTGCGATAGGGGACAGGACCAAGAAACCGGAAACTCTTCCGCGGTGAGAGATTCCACACCGTAACGGTCTCGCAGCTCCTTGACGAAGGGCTCCAGGTCGGTAATGCCGAGAGGCGTGATCCGACGCAGAAGGGGGTGGTCCTCGAAGAAACCTCTGGCGTGCACCCCCAGCTCGCTCAAGTTGATCCCCAATCGAAGTCCGTGCTGGTTGGTTCTCTCCGCCAGTAGACTGAAAATGTCCGGAAGCCGCCTCCACCCTCGATCCTCCAAGTCGTTGGACCGAAAGTAGATTCCACCCAATTCCGGCTGCACTCCATCCACGATCACCTCGCTGATGCCTCTTTCCCCGCACAGTTTCAGAAAAGCTTCGACCCGGGGCGGAAAATCTGGACTCTCCAGGAGGTCCAGCATGTCAGTCGGGGCAAAACTGGCGCGTCGAAAGTCTTGCCAGGTTAAACCCGCCAGCAACCCCGGATGGGTGCGAATCGAAAATCGGGGAGGGGTTTCGTCCGTGGAGAGCAGCGAGAGGCCGGGACAGATCGCGCAAGCGGCCAGAATCACACCGTGCATGCCCCATCGCTTCGCGATCATTCGATTCCAAAAACTCGGTTCAGGGGGACACTGGGGGCGGCCAGGCTCGCCGGGCGTAGGCCGAGTCCCAGAACATCCATTCGTAGCGGGAGCTGCGTAAGAAGTTCTGCCGGATGCGGGAGCGTACCTCGGGCGGACTCTCCCCAGCCACTTGATCCAAGATCTGTAGAACAGATTGCACCGCAGCTCCGTATTCGGGCGAGGAATAGGCTTCGATCCACTTCTGGTAGACTGGGCTTTTTGACCCTTCCTTTCTCAGTTCCTTCCCCACCTCCCAGTAGATCCAGTAACAGGGAAGCAGAGCCCCCAGCGACTCGGCAAATGACCCCTGATGGGCCGTGGCAACCAGGTAGCTGGTGTAACCAAACGCCTCCGGAGCGACTTCCGTCTTGCTGACCTTTTCAGCCGATATTCCGTACTCTTTGAAGACAGCCTCGTGCAACTGCCGCTCGTAGCGTAGCGTATCAGCCGCATGGACGTTCAACAGGGAGGCCCATTCCTGGCGCGGTGCCTTGGATGCGGTCACGCTCAAAGCGCGGGCGAATTCCCGCAGATAATGCGCGTCCTGGATCATATAAAAAGCGAATGCTTCTCGATCCAGCGTTCCGTCGACCAGCTCGGTCAGAAAAGGGTGTCGAAGAATTTGTTCGTAGATGGGAAGGCTGGCCTTCCACAGTTTGCGGGTGAACTGCTGCGAGCCACAAACGAGCACGTCAGACGTCAGCAGCATGGCGATCAGCCAAACACCCGTCAATCGTTTCCCCCATCCTTTTGTGCACATCTTTTGATGGGCCTTGCTTTACGCGGCTAGTCTCCGCTTCCAGTTCGACTTTCGCGCGACTCATCCATTATAATCGGGGTCGATGCCGATCTTCGAATATCGATGCAGTGACTGCCAGGTGGAGTTCGAAAAGATCGTTCTCCGGAAAGGTGAGAACCCTGCCTGTCCCCAATGCGAGAGCCTGGAAGTGGAACAACTTCTCTCCAGCTTCGCGGTGGCCTCGCCCGACGGGATGCCGACGCTGTCCCCGTCGGAGAGCGGCCCCTGCGCCTGCGGAGCTCCCCGCCGCGGCATGTGCCAGAACTAGTGGCGGCTCCCCCCAGGACCTCCGGGAGACTCACTCCCTCCACCCTTTCTCTTGAGGTACGGTCGTGAGGGCGTGTTGCCCCAGACTGAAGGTCCTGGGCTCCTGCTCTTTCTCCCAAGGTGGCTGCTGGGGGAGGCCTTTGGGGACACCCTCATCCCTGCCCATCAATTATCGGAAGGAATGGCCGCCCCCGATCAGCGGTCACTGATAGACGCGCTAACCCGATACGAAATCGTGTCTGAGGCGCTGTTTGAGAACGAGTTGATTCCCATACAGATGTTTGGCCTCGTATTGGTCACGCACCTTGCCGTCTTGGGTCTCGATCAGGACCTCTTGGTTCACCTTTATCGGACTGAGGAACCGCACAGTCAGAGCGGACTCATCTCGGGAGGCATCCGATTCGACCACGGCCACAGGCTCTCGCTCTTGAGACCAGAGCGCAGCGCTGGCAATAGCAAAGGTTCCCAGCACCAGTACCAATGTTCGCATTCGCATAGCTTAGTGCTCCCTACCTTAGCCACGTTATCACAACGCCCTGTCTCAAAAGGTGCAGCACCTCGGCCCGTGAGAATGGACCAATCGCAGCCCTTCCATACATTCTTCCGCGGGGTCGCAGTCACCTTGCCCCCTTCAAGAGTCTTCCCGCGGAGTCAGGATCTGGGAGAACTCGGTGTACAACTTGCGAAGCCGGCTGGCGGTCTCAGGGCTGGAAGCCGTCAAATCAACGATGACGTCGTCGCGCTGCTGAAGCAGGGTCTTCAGGCAGGCGCGCATCTTCTCGTCCACGACCGAGAAGGCCAGATCCTGGAGGTCGTTGAAAAAGGTGCTGGCCCGCTCCCGAGCCTGACCCAGGTTCTTCTGTTCGACATCGATGATCATGAACTCCAGGCGACTCCCCAGCACCGCCGCCTGAAGCCGATCCTGGGTGTTGGCCAGATCCTCTCGCATCCGGTCGAACTCGGTCTGCAAAGCCTCCCATTCCTCAGAAAACTTCTTCTCCCGCTCTTCACTCTGATAGCGGGCGGGCAACCAGGCTGCGACATAGGCCCCCACCAAGAGAACAATGAAGATCAAAAACTTGCTTTTCCCCGACATGGATACCCCCTGCGTTCCGGATGAAAACTGACCTGTCCCCTTCTAGAATCCTCTAGAAACCTACAGAAAATGACCGCTCTGCGGCCGTCCGATCCGGCCAACGGGCGCCGTCCCTCTCAAACGCGTTTCGTCACCGGGTCACGGTAAAACTCCAACTCTCGGAGACGAGGCACCAACTCGAGCTGGAAAGCCAACTCGTAGAACCGCCTCAGACCCAGCAGATCGTCTTCCTTCAGAGAATAGGACAGGTTGCGGATAATGTAGTGCCGAATAGCCTCCTGCGAAAGACCCAATTTCTCGGAATACAAATCCGCGATCCTCTCCACCTGCTGAAGCCCCAGGTCCCGCGACCGATAAAAGATCTCTTGCAGCCCGCCCAACCGGACACCGTCTCGAACGGCCCAAAAGGCAAAAACGAAGGGCAGGCCGGTGAACCGGTTCCACTCGCGGGCGAGATCGTAGACGAAAAGGTTCTCTGTGGCGGTTTTCAGGGCCGGGTTGCCAATGATCAGTGCCGCATCGGCGCCGGCTCCCGGAGTGAATGGATGGGCAGAACTCTCCATGTACTCGACGCCGCTTTTTTCATAAAACCGGTGCAGAAGGATTTTCAGTAAAACAACGGAGCTCCGGCTGGAAGGATCCAGAGCGACCCGCGAGACTTCTTCTATCGGAACCTGACTCACGAACAGGACACTCTGCACGTCCCTCTTCGAAGCGATCGCGATATCCGGCAGGACCTGGAGCCCGTCGATATTGTGGTATTCGATTACGGGGATCAGACCCACCTCGGCTTCCCCGGTGGCCAGGCGTCGGGCGCAAACGGAAGGCACATCGAAAAGAAGGTCGAAGGCATCCTGGTAGGGTCCCTCCAGGAAACCCCAACCCAGGGGAACTGCATTCAGGAAGTCAATGAAGGACACTCGTAGCTTCACGACCGTCCTAATGTAACGGGGAGGACGATGAATTTCATGAGTTTTTTCGCATCTTCACGACCCTTCCTCGTTATAGCAATAAAGAATGAAGGATGAAAAATTGCATCTCTTGGCCCTCTCTTTGATTCCAGGACTCGGCTGCGTGAGGGGATACCGTCTGATCCAGCGCTTCCAAAGGGCCTCGGCCATCTTCTCGCTATCCGGGCGAGATCTCAGCAGGCTGCGCCTGCCTTCCGAGGCGAGAAGCTTGATCCGCTCCGGCCTGGCCCGGCAAACGACCGCGCAGACGATCCAGGCGGCCCGCAAGCTGCAAATCCAAATTCTTTCCTTCTTCGATCCGGAATACCCTCAGATTATGAAAGAGATCTTCGATCCACCGCTCATTCTTTACTGCCGGGGCAACGTGGACTTGCTCTTGAGGCCACCGGTTGCCATCGTCGGCTCCCGACGGTGTTCCGCGTACGGCAAGGAAATGACCCCAAAGCTGGCCCGCGAGCTGGCCGTAGTGGGGTTGAATGTGGTCAGTGGACTGGCCCGAGGCATCGACTCGCAGGCCCACATCGGGGCTCTGCAGGCCGGAGGTACGGCCGTGGCCGTGCTCGGCAATGGGGTCGATGTGGTCTATCCCCGGGAGAATCGACGCTTGTACGAGAAGGTTGGGGAGCAGGGATGTCTGGTCAGTGAGTTTCCGTGCGGGAGCTTTCCGGCACCCCAAAACTTCCCTATCCACAATCGAATCATCAGCGGCCTCTGCCACGGCACGATCATCACGGAGGCTTCCGAGTTCTCGGGATCCTTGATCACGGCACGTCTGACACTGGAGCAGAATCGGGGAGTATGGGCTCTGCCGGGAAACGTCACCAATGGGGGTAGCTACGGTCCCAATTACCTGATCAAGCAGGGAGCCAACGCCGTATTGACGGCTCAAGAAGTGTTGGATGCGCTTCCACTCCATGTCCTCCAAATCTCTGAGGCAACCTGCCGCCACAGAACCCCTGGAGCCTCCGGAAACCGGTCCCACAAAAGCTGGGGTGATGAAACTCCTAAAGCCGGATGAACTCATCCACTTCGACCGACTTTTACAGGCTTCGGGGCTGGCCGTGCCGGAGTTGCATTGGGTGTTGCTGGAACTGGAGATGAAAGGGCTCATCCAGCAGTGGCCGGGGCGACGTTTCAGCCAGCGCCTGAGGTCCAGTCGGTTCGTGCCCTCTGGGTGAAAATCGGGAAGGTCGATTTCTCCGGCCCAGGGAAATGTGCTATAGAGAAAATAGGAGGTTGAAGTCCGATGCCCAAGTCCATGGTGGTAGTTGAATCCCCCGCCAAGGCACGAACCATCGAGAGGTACCTCGGTAAAGACTACGAGGTTCTCGCTTGTGCGGGACACATCAAAGATCTTCCGAAGAGATCTCTGGGCGTCAACATCAAGCAGGATTTCCAGCCCACCTATCGAATCATTCCCGGTAAGGCAGAAGTCGTCGCTGAATTGAAGAAAGCGGCCCGCCGGGTGAGTTCGATCTATCTGGCCACCGACCCAGACCGGGAAGGAGAAGCCATCTGCCAACACCTGGCCGAGGAGTTGAATGGAACCCGATCCGTTTTTCGGGTCGTCTTCAATGAAATCACCCAGAACGCCATTCGCATCGCCTTCGAAAACCCTATCCAGATCGACCGCCACAAGGTCGAAGCCCAACAGGCGAGGCGCATCCTGGACCGATTGGTAGGCTACAAGGTCAGTCCGTTGCTCTGGCAGAAGGTTCGATCGGGACTCTCGGCGGGGCGGGTGCAGTCGGTGGCTTTGAGAATGATCGTCGACCGAGAGAAGGAGATCCGCGCCTTCGTCCCGGAAGAGTACTGGAATTTCGCAGCCCACCTCCGCGCCGGCCAGCCCCCCTCCTTCCAGGCCAAAGCGGTCAAGCAGGCAGGAAAAAAGTTTAAAATCTCCAATCAACAGGAGGCCGACCAGCTCCTGGAGGAGTTGAAATCCGCCTCCTTTGTGGTGGCCAAGACCCAGCAAAAGGAGAAAAAACGCTCACCGTTGCCGCCCTTCATCACCAGCAAGCTCCAGCAGGAAGCCGCTCACCAGCTTCGATTCTCGGTCAGAAAGACCATGATCCTGGCACAGCGTCTCTACACGGGGGTGGAAGTCGGGGAGGGCGACCGGGTTGGCTTGATCACCTACATGAGAACCGACTCCACTCGGGTGGCAGACACCGCTCTGCAAGAAGCCCGGCGATACATTCAGGAAAACTTCGGTTCGGACTATTCACCGGCCCGGCCCGTGCGCTATCGAAGCCGCAAGTCCGCTCAGGATGCTCACGAGGCCATCCGACCGACCTCCGCCTTTCGAACCTCGGAATCGCTGCGGCCCTACCTCCAACCGGACGAATTGAGCCTCTACGACCTGATCTGGAAGCGTTTCATCGCCTGTCAGATGAACTCGGCAGTCTTCGACGAGTCCAAGATCCTCATCCGGGCGGCCAAGACCGAGTTTCAAGCGGTGGGTTCCATCTTGAAGTTCGATGGTTTCCTCAAGGTCTACCAGACGGGTAGCGCCGATAGCCCGGATCAAGCAGAAGAGGACAGCCTGCTTCCCCCGGTCACCGTGGGGGAAGAGTTTAAGGTCGAAGAGATTCGTCCCGAACAGAAGTTCACGCAACCTCCCAAGCGTTACAGTGAAGCCACCCTGGTCAAGTCACTGGAAGAAAAAGGGATCGGTCGTCCCTCCACCTATGCCCAGATCGTGTCCGTCATCCAAGACCGCGATTACGTCAAAAAGGAAGACCGGCGCTTTGCCCCCTCGGAAACCGGCGAAGTAGTCATCGAGTTACTGGTCAACCACTTTCAGGAGGTTTTTGATTACGACTACACAGCCCGTCTCGAACAGGAACTCGACGGGATCGAAAGCGGCAAGGAAAACTGGATCCAAACCCTGCGAGAATTTTATCTCGAGTTTTCCAAAGAGCTGAAACAGGCCCGTCAGGAGATGAAAAACCTGAGGGCGGTGGCGGAACCCGCCGGAATCCAATGCGAAAGGTGCGGTACCGAAATGGTCATCAAGTGGGGCCGCTTCGGAAAATTCATTGCCTGCAGCAACTACCCGGAGTGCAAGAATACCCAGGAGATTGGCGACGGCGAAGAAAGCAGTCCACCTGCGGAAACATCCTGCGACCAGTGCGGGCGGCCCATGGTGAACAAGCGAGGCCCCTACGGAACTTTCCTTGCCTGCTCCGGCTATCCGGAGTGCAAGCACACCCGCCCGCTGGGGCGGGCGGAAAGTAGCGATCCAACTCAGGATCCACCTCCCCATCAACCCTGTCCAAAATGCGGGTCTCCACTGCTTCTGAGGGAAGGTCGGTACGGTAGATTCGTCGCCTGCAGTGACTACCCCAAGTGCCGCTACACACAGCGAAAAGGTACGGGCGTGACCTGCCCAGAATGTAAGAAGGGGAAAATGGTTCAGCGCCGGTCCCGCAAGGGAAAAATCTTTTACGGCTGCGACTCGTACCCACAATGCAAATCTGTACTATGGCGCAGGCCCGTCCCTCGTCAATGCCCCGACTGTGAAGCTCCCTACCTGCTGGAATTCAAGACCAAAAAAGAGGGGCTGCTTCATCAGTGCAACAACGAAGGTTGCCATTTCCGCGAACAAGCTCTGGAACCCGTTCCCGCCCAGGATTAGTCCGAACAAGATTCTCGAGGGCTATGGCCCTCTGCTCCTGCAAAGCCATTGCGGGGAGGGGACAGCAATCTCGATATTCTTGAGCTGGGCGGGAACTTTATTA
Organism: Acidobacteriota bacterium; assembly: GCA_965205565.1. Classification (GTDB taxonomy): domain Bacteria; phylum Acidobacteriota; class UBA6911; order RPQK01; family CBDBID01; genus CBDBID01. The sequence continues at coordinate 250,930 of CBDBID010000041.1, read as the reverse complement.
CGGATCTCGCTGCCCTCCAGAATCTCGAAAACCTGAGCCAGGTCGATCTTTCTAACAACCTCATTGAGGATCTGACCCCGCTGGTGGCCAACCAGGGTCTGGGAGCCGGTGACCGGCTCGACTTGCGCGCTAACGCTCTGAGCCGGTCCGAGTGTGGCAACCTGGACGAACTCAAAGGAAGGCAGATCGAGGTATTCACCGAGTGCGACTCAGATTTCCCCAATGCCTGCCACCCGCTGCAGCGTTTCCATTGTCCTCGGGAGGCGGATCTGAGCGTCGCTCAAACTAACTGGTTTGAACCCCTTCTGTCGGGGGGAACCCTGATCTACCGGATCAGGGTCAACAACCTTGGTCCCAACCTGGCGACCGGTGTCCGCTTGATCGACAACCTGCCAGGGCAGACCACTTTCCGCAGCGCCTCCAGTTCCCAGGGCAGCTGCCAATCCGGACCTCTCGGCATCGTGACCTGCAACCTGGGTGTGCTGGGTCCCAATCGCGGTGCGACGGTTGTTCTCGCCGTCGCCGTGCAAGGGGGGCCTGGCACCGTTCTCTTCAACCAGGCTACCGTGCTTTCCTTTTCGGACGATCCGAATGCAGGCAACGATGTTTCTCTGAGACGAACCGTAGTTCCGCGAACCCTCGGCACGCCGTTCCAGTAAAGACCCGACCGCGGCGGACAAGACCGGTTCGGAAACCCGTGTATAATGCGCTCTGATGGCAAAGATTGGGTTTGTCAGCCTGGGATGTCCCAAGAATCTGGTCGACAGTGAGGTCATGCTGGGACTCCTCCAGGGGCAGGGTCACCAGATCACCTCCTCAGAACGAGAGGCGGAGATCATCGTGGTTAACACCTGCGCCTTCATCGAAAGCTCCAAACAGGAGTCAGTGGACACGATCCTGGAGATGGCCCAGCAAAAGGAGCGGGGAAACTGTCGCCGTCTGATCGTGGCCGGATGCCTGGTAGAGCGCTATCGCCATGAGATCCAGAGGCTGATCCCTGAGGTGGACGCAGTCATCGGAACCAATGAAATACCGGACATTCTGAAGGCCTGCGAAGCCTCTTCGACATCCCCACCGACTTACGAGTCCCGTGAACTCTATCTGTATAGCGACACCGAACCCAGGATGCGCACCACTCCCCGCTACACGGCCTACATCAAGATCGCCGAAGGTTGCGACCATCCTTGCAGCTTCTGTGTCATCCCCCAGATGCGCGGCCGTTTTCGTAGCCGCCCTCTGGACTCGATCCTGACCGAGGCCCATCGAATGGCCTCGGAGGGAGTGCGAGAGATCAATCTGGTGGCCCAGGACAGCACCATGTACGGTCGGGATCTGGGTCAAAAAGGGGGTCTGGCTGAGCTGATCGAAAAACTAGGCGAAATCGAGGAACTGGCCTGGGTGCGCTCTCTTTACATCTATCCCAATAGCGTCACCGACGAATTCCTGAAGTCCATCGCTGCCTCTCCGAACGCCTGCAGGTACATCGACATCCCTCTCCAGCACGCCTCTCGACAGGTTCTCAGACGAATGAAACGGGGTGGAAACCGCCTGTCCCTACACCGTTTGATGGATCGCATCCGCCGTTACATACCGGATTGCACCTTGCGTACAACCATGATCGTGGGATTCCCCGGGGAAACAGATGCTGACTTTGAAGAACTCGTCGCCTTCGTTCGGGAGGCCCAGTTCGACCGGCTAGGGGTCTTCCCCTACTCGGACGAGGAAGATGCTGCCTCCCATGGCTTGGATCGAAAGGTCCCGGACGACCTCATGAAAGAGCGACGAACTCGATTGATGAAGATCCAATCCGGGATCTCACGCCGGAAAAACGAGCTTCTGATCGGCCAGACGTTCCCCGTGCTGCTGGAGGGAATCTCTCGGGAAAGCGAACATCTCTGGGAAGGCCGTCTGGCCACCCAGGCTCCTGAAATCGACGGAACCGTCTATCTGAACGACGGGGTAACGGAGGACGTCTTCCCCGGCCAGATACGTCCCGTTCGCATCACCGAAGCCCACGACTACGACCTGGTGGGTGCTGTGGTGTGATGATGAGCAAGACGCCCCATTGTCCGCGCTGCGGAAGTGAAGTGGACCGATCATCGCCCTTTCTGCCCTTCTGCAGCGAACGCTGCCGCCTCCTGGACCTGGGACGCTGGATTCAGGGAAACTATCGAATCGCCGGGGAGAAAGTGGACCTGCAGAACACCGGGCCAGTCCCCGAAGAACCGCACAATCCGGAAGGATGACTCCGGCCAACCAAGTCTTCGGTCCTGCCAAGAAAAAGTCCCCGCTCCTGGCGTTTCTTCTCGCCACCGGCTGGGGCGCTGGCTACCTGCCTCTGGCGCCGGGAACCTGGGGATCGCTGCAAGGCCTGGGGCTGTTCTGGCTGGCCTATTGGGCCTCACCGGATCACTTCAAGGCCCTGGCGGGTATCTTCCTCATCCTGGCCATGTACCCGGCCGTACGGGCCAGCGGGGGAATCGCTCGAAGCCGGGACCAGGAGGACCCCTCGGAAATCGTCGTCGACGAGACTCTGGGACAAATGCTTTGCCTGCTCTGGGTTCCCGCCGCCTGGGGATGGCATCTGGCGGCCTTCCTGCTGTTCCGTCTCTTCGACATTGCCAAACCTTTTCCGGTAAACCGCAGCGAGAAACTCCCCGGAGGCATGGGAATCGTTGCCGACGACCTGGTAGCCGGTTTGTACGCGGGATGCACCCTCAAAGTTGCCCATTACTACCTCGCTTCCTGAAACGAGAAGGGAAACCATGAGCGCCGCTAAACAGATCCGCTGTGAAATCATCGCTGTAGGGTCCGAAATGCTGACTCCCTGGCGAACGGAAACCAACTCCCTCTTCATTAGCGAAAAGTTGAACCAGCTGGGCGTGGAGATCTCTCGAAAGGTGGTTGTGGGAGATGACCCCGAGGAGATTCGGGAAGCTTTGGAGCGGGCTTGCCACAAGGTGGACATCGTGGCTTTCTGCGGCGGGCTGGGCCCCACCAACGACGACATTACCCGGGAGGTCGTGGCTGAAGCTCTAGGAAGGCCCCTGGTCCTGGACGAGAGCATTCTGGAAGAGTTGCGCCGGCGCTTTCTCAAGCACGGATTCCAATTTACCGAAAACAACCAGCGCCAGGCCATGGTCCCTCAGGGGGCGACGGTCATCGAAAATGCCCATGGCACGGCGCCCGGTTTGTTCCTGAAGAAGAACAACGTCCTGATTTTCCTCCTCCCCGGTCCGCCTCGGGAACTGCAGCCCATGATGGCTGGGCAAGTCGTCCCTCTGGTCAGAAAGCACGCCCGAACCCGGCGTCCCGATTTCCGCCGGGTCAAGGTGGCCGGCGAGGGGGAGTCCGCCGTCGACTCCCGCATCGAGCAACTGTATAAAGCCTATCCCCGGATTCAGACCACGATCCTATCGTCATTGGGAATTATCGAAATCCTTCTCCATTGGAGGGGAGATCCGGACGCGGACCTGGCCCGAGACCAACTGGACCGGCTGGCCAGAAGCATCCGCCAGGAGTTGGGAGCATCCGTGTTCACCAACCAGGACCAGGAGCTCGAAGAAGTGGTGGGGCAACTGCTACGTTCCAAGAAGAAGACCCTGGCAACAACGGAATCCTGCACCGGGGGACTCATCGGCAAGATGATCAGTGACGTGCCCGGCAGCTCGGATTATTATCGAGGTGGGGCGGTCTGCTACAGTAACGAATTGAAGGTCTCCCTTTCCAACGTCAATGAAACCACCCTGGAGCGTTTCGGCGCCGTCAGCCCCCAGGTCGCCTGCCAGATGGCTCGGGGAATTCGTGACCGGACCGAAGCCGGTATAGGACTCTCCGTGACCGGAATCGCCGGGCCTTCCGGAGGGACTCCCGAAAAGCCCGCCGGGCTCGTTTATTTGGGACTCTCCATCGGCCACGACACGAAGTCCCGGGAGTATCGTTTCCCCGGCAGCCGCGACTCCATTCGATTGCGGTCCGCGCGCTTTGCTCTGGACTGGCTTCGGAGGTCCCTGCTGTGATCCGGGCCTTCGTGGCCATCGAATTGACCGAAGAAGCCATAGAATACTGCTCCAGGATCAGTCAAAGCTTAAAGCAACTGGGACTCAAAGGCAGCTTCCCAGCTCCTCAGTCTTTACACCTGACCCTCAAGTTCCTGGGTAACATCGAGGAACGAATCATCTCCAGCCTGGAAGCGGCCCTGACCGAGAGTAGCGACGGAGTCGAACCTTTTTCCATCCAGATCGGCGGTGTGGGCGTATTCCCGAGCCACAAGCGTCCCCGTGTCCTGTGGGTGGGAGTGACGCCTGAACCCGCTCTGATCTGGTTGCATCGAAATCTGGAGAAAGATCTGGCCGCCCTGGGATTCGCTCCCGAGCGGCGCGCCTTCCGACCTCACCTGACCCTGATGCGACTGAGATCGCTGCATCAGCTCAAAGCGCTGGTGGCATTTCTGGAGCACGCGGCCAGGGATCCCCGACGGGTTCGGTCCAGAGTACCGGCCTTTCATCTGTATCGAAGTGTCCTGCGGCCCCAGGGAGCCGAGTACACGAAACTTTTTTCGGTGGATCTGTGAGACCATTCCTGATCGACTCCCACCCTTCCGAGCTTCCGCGCCACCCAGCGTTTGAACTGCCATTGGCGCCTCGGTTATGATTCGGCATCCTTTGTGGCGGTGTAGCTCAGAGGTTAGAGCAAGCGGCTCATATCCGCTATGTCCGGGGTTCGAATCCCTGCACCGCCAGAATCCATCTCCGGCTCTTCGATCCTCCCATTGACTCCAGTATTCCGGTCCCCCCGGCACCAGAATCTTGAGACGGTCCCAAAGATTCTGTATTTTCCAGGTGGCGTCTGGAACGGAGCCTCAAGCGTGAGCGCGGGGTCACTCGGCACGTCTTCCATGACTCACAAGCCGTGTCTTGAATTCCGCTTCCGGCTCCGTTTAAGCCACCATCGTCGCCTCTTCCGAGACTTCTGGGACGTTTTGTCCTGTCACAAGTGTTGTGAGAGACTCTGGCTTGAAGGGAGGCAACGATGATTCGACGGGATTTTATTAAGTCTGCCATGGCCCTAGGAGCGGTTTCCGGCGCCAATCCATCCCTGGGAGCCGGTCCAGCTCCTCTGCCCAAGAAAGCAGGAGCGGCAGAGTATCGGGGGGGAATCGTAGGACTGGGCTGGATGGGCATGCTCTACGATATGGGGAAGCGCGACTATGAAAACATTGGGGGTTCCTACCAATCCCCCAAGTACGATCTGGAGAGCGCCAACCGCCCCACTCCCGACTGGATCGACGTTCACCGAAAATCCTACTACCACGAACATCCGGGCAAAGAGGGTCTCATCGCCACCTATGCCGAAGCCATGTGGAACCGGCCCGAAGTCGACCTGGTGGCCGGCTGCGACCGCGACCAGAAGCGGCTGGCCATGTTCGGCGAGCGCTACGGCATCAAAAACCTCTACACCGATGCTCTGGAGATGTACGAGAAGGAGAAGCTGGACATCCTGGCTATCGCCACCAATACCAAGGGACGCTCCTTTTTAACCGTCAAGGCGGTGGAAGCCGGGGTCAAAGGCATCTTCGTGGACAAGCCGATGACCTTCACCCTGAAAGAAGCCGATGACATGGTCGATGCCTGTGCCCGGGCGGGGGTCCCGTTGGTGGGCGGAGCCACCACGGTTTCCCATCCCTCCTTCGCCAAGGCCAAGGAACTGATCCGCGGCGGGGCCATCGGAGATGTCCGTTCGCTCGAAGCGCAGGTCCCGATCACCTCCCAGCACCAGGACTGGAGTTACTTCGTGGACAGCGAGCTGGCTTGGGTGAGCGGCATCGGCGATAAGCCGCGCCGCGAACGCGGCAGTACGGAGTTCATGGGACAGGGCATCCTCGTGGCCCAAGACGGCGCGGTGGTCCACATTCGGGACGGCGCCCCCATGGTTCGGATCTCCGGAAGCCAGGGCGAGATCCTCTTCGACTACAACCGACACCTGTGGCACCTGTGGCAAGACGTCGACACTCCGTCTGGTCGCAAGAGCAGTGTGGAGATGCCCTGGCCCGACCCACAAGACGGTTTGAGCATGCGAACCGTCTGGTGTCTGAACGATCTCATTGATTGCATGGAAGGCCGGATGGATGAACCCAAGAATTCCGGCAGCCGGGTGCGGGTCGCCCTGGAGGCCGAATTGGCCCTCAAACAATCCTCCGCGCAAGGGGGAGAACGAGTGGAGCTCCCTCTGAAAGATCGCAGTCTGGCTCTGACCTACGATTGGTTCCGTTAATCCGGATGAAGGATGAAGCTCCGCGCTGGTTAGGAAGGTGTCCTCATCCGGCCTGACTGAACCTTCGTTTGCTCAAAACTCCCTGGGGATGGGAAACCTGGTTTAGCAGCGGATGACTCGATGCCGCCCTCGTCACGGACTCCACTTTTTCTGGGTTCACGCCTCGAACGACTCCTATCCGCAGACCGGAGCACCCGTGGGCAAATCGCGGACTGGATGTGGATGCGGATCTTCTTGAGCGGCCGGGTCCATGCTTCAGTCATATCCCATTTAGTACCCTAAGGTCTTATGAAGCCTCGTTCCCAGTTAGGAATTCTGGTGGTCTTGGTGCTTTTGTCGCTTCTGGCCGCTCCGGCCTCATCGCAGCAGATTTCACAAGGTGGCCTGACCACCGCCAACATCGCAGCCACCTTGGGCCAGGTTTTCATGGGGCCATTCGAGGGTTCGGTCGCTTTTACCCGCGTCCTGGTCACCAACCGCGACCTGAATGCCTACGGTGCGCAAATCATCTTTCACCAGGGAGCGGTTGTCGGACAAGCCATTCCTTTCATCAACGGGGACAGACAATTCTTCGCGAATGTGAACATCCCGCAAGGGGGAATCGCCAAGTTCGACTTGACGGCGGATCAACTCCTGATCGGTGCCGCCGCCATCATAGCGTCGCCACCTTGTACGGCCGGTTCCCTTTCCGTGCAAGGAGCCTATTTCATCGGCAATTCCGAAGACCCCGAATTGCAACCAGCGGCCGCGGCACCCGACCAACTGAACCAGAGTTTCACCATCCGGCCCAATGACTCCAATACCTGGCTCAAGCCTGGGAATTGCGTGGCTGTTCCCACCAATCAAGGCACCGACAACACCGGGATCAAACAGGATCTTGGCATCGCTGTTTCGAGCGTTCACCCTGGACAGCATCCACCGACAGGAACGTTCCTTGATATCCAATTGTTTGACGAGGACGGGCAATGCATCACGGAGTTTCATCGTAACGTGACGGGCCAGCACGATCCCTTCTTCCCTGCCCAACCCTTCACCAATCTAAAGGGCGGCACCACCATGATCTTCTGCCTGGAGAGCAATGACCCCAACTACAACCTGGATTTGTCCTCCGTCCGAGTGAATCAGCGCGGCCCGGTCTTCGAGTTCGATGCCGCTATTTTCGCAGACGGGTTCGAATCGGGCGATGTCTCGGCCTGGAACCGGTAAAGGAACGGGAGGCCAGAATCGCCTTCGATTCTGTAAGAAACCCGTGAGAAACGCGAATGACAAGTGCTCACTTGCTGCCTCGCCTGATCCTGAGCTGGCTGATACTCGCATCTCTCTCCGCTCAGTCCGTGGTACGGGGACCGTATCTGCAGAAAGGCACACCGGACAGCTTGGTGCTTCGTTGGCGCACCGACTCGGCCACCGATTCGGTGGTGCGTTACGGTATGGCTCTGGGTAGCCTGACTGGTACGGTCAGGCGCTCGGGGAACCGTACCGAGCACGAGATATTGATCACTGGTCTCTCTTCGGACAAGCGTTATTTTTATTCCATTGGCAACTCCGCGGGTCCTCTGGCTGGTGATGACGCCAGCTATTTCTTCCAGACGGCTCCGCTCCCCGGGGTGGACAAGTCGACCCGGATCTGGGTGACTGGAGACCCAGGAACGGGCTGGTCCGGCGCCCGAGCCCTCCGAGACAAGTACAAAAACTACACCGGAACGCGTGGCACCGACCTGTGGTTGATGCTGGGCGACAATGCTTATCCGGATGGAACGGACAGCGAGTACCAGTACGCTTTGTTTGACACCTATCCGGAACTGCTTCGCCAGGTCGTCCTCTGGCCGGCTTTTGGCAACCACGATGACAACAGCGCCGACTCCGCCACTCAGAGTGGGCCCTACTACAACATCTTCAGCCTCCCGGCTCAGGGAGAAGCGGGCGGGGTCATCTCCGGGACGGAAGCCTACTACTCCTTCGACTACGGAAACATCCACTTCGTCTGTCTGGACTCCAGCGACTCCAACCGCTCGACAGACGGCCCCATGCTGACCTGGCTGGAGCAGGATCTGGCGGCTAACGACAAGAAGTGGCTGATTGCCTACTGGCACCACCCCCCCTACAGTAAGGGAACCCACGATTCCGACAGGGAAGCAAACCTGATCGAGATGCGCCAGAATGCCCTTCCTATCCTGGAAGCTCACGGGGTGGATCTGGTCCTGACCGGCCACAGCCACAACTATGAACGGTCCTTTCTTCTGGGCGGGCACTATGGATCTTCCTCCACCTTGCAAAGTTGGATGATTTTAGACAATGGCGATGGTCGAGAAGACGGCGATGGCGTTTACCGCAAGCCCGGGCAACCTGCGCAACCCCACCAGGGAACCGTTTATGTGGTCAGCGGCAATGCAGGAAAAGTTCCCGGCCCGAATGGCCCCTTGAATCATCCCGTCATGTTGTCCTCCAACGTAGATCTGGGGTCCGTGGTGCTGGATATCAATGGGAACCGGCTGGAGGCTGTGGCTCTCGACGTCGAAGGCAAGGTCCGCGACTACTTCACGCTGCGCAAAGACGAGCCAATCGGGCCCCAGCCTTCCACCACCTTGGGACAAGTTTTCATGGGGCCTCTGGCCGATGGGTCGGCATGGACTCGAATTCTGGTGGCCAACCAGGATCTGGTGGCCTGCGATATGGAGATTGCCTTCCACCAGGATGCGGTAGTCGGGGAGGCCATCCCCACCATCAACGGCCGGAAAACGGAATCGCTGACGGCGACCCTGCCACCAGGCGGGTTGAAGAAGTTCGATCTAACCGCCACCGATGAGCTCCTTCAGGGGAGCGTAACCATCTTCGCAAAGCCGCCCTGCCAACCGGCCTCATTGTCCTCGCAGGGCACCGCTTTCATCGAACAACACGAGCACCCCCCCCACAGGATTTGCGCGAGAGCTTTGCGATGCGGCCCAACCATGCCCAGACCTGGCTGCGCGACGGCCGTTGTCTGGCGATCTCGGCGGCTTACGGAACGGACGCCAGATCGATTCGGCAAGACCTGGGGATCGCCGTCTCCGGCGTGATTCCCGGACAGGCGGCTCCTACCGACAGCCGGTTAGAGATCCAGCTGTTTGACGACCAAGGAACATTCTTCGGAGAAGGGTCCCGCCCCGTCACGGGCAGGCACGATCCCTTCTTGGCTTTCGACGACTTTCCCGGTTTCAGCGGTGCAGGCACCATGATCTTCTGCTTGGACAGCAGCGATCGCAACTACCTTTTGGATCTCTCGGTGGTCCGCATCAATCAACGCGGAAAGACCTTGAAACTAAATGCTGGTCTACCCGCGGACCAGTTCGAATCGGGAGAAGTTTCCGCTTGGAGTCGTTGAAGGCAAGCGACGCTCGAGTCGCATCATTGTGAGCCTTTCGCAGAAACATCTTTGGCAGGGTCCTCGTATTTAAGAGGTGGGTAATTGCACCAATTCGAGGCAGCTTGAAAGAGCACTGAGTGATCGTTCCCGGCCGGTTACGCGAAGTGGCCGCTCCGGAAGTAGGTTTCGGGGTGAAGGGGTGTTGGGTCGCAGGTTCTTGATCGCGTAGAAACGAGGCGGTGATTCGAGGTTCCACCGACAAAAACCATGTCGAGTTACAATAGAGGTGCCTATGAGAGGATTCAGACTCAGTCGTAGCCTGGGGGTCGTCCTGGTGGTGCTGCTAGTAGCGCTGGGGGGCTATTTTTTCTTTCGTTCGGGGGAGCAGGACTCCTCTGAGTCCTACCTGACCGCCACCGTCGAGCGCGGAGACATTCGCAGAACGGTCACGGCCACGGGTCTCCTACAGCCCGTCATCACCGTCCAGGTCGGCAGTCAGGTCTCCGGACGCATTCAAGAACTTTTCGCAGATTTCAACAGCGTCGTGACCAAGGGCCAGATTCTAGCCGTCATCGATCCGGCCAATTTTGAGGCTCAACGCGAGAGAGCTCGGGCCGGCCTGGCCACCGCCAAGGCTTCCATCATGAACGCCGAAGCCAATCGGAACAATCGCCGCGCCGAAGTCGCCAGCGCTCAGGCCAACCTGGAGGTGGCTCGAGTCGTGGAAAAGGAGGCGTCTCGACAACTGCAACGAGCGCAGGAGCTGTTTCAGGACAAGTTGATCTCAGAACGAGAATTCGAAACAGCCCAGGCTACCCAAGAGCAAACCAAGGCGCGTGTCCAGCAGGCTCAGGCCCAGGTGCGGCAGGTGGAGGCCTCCATCCGCTCCTCTTTGGCTCAGTTGGACCAGGCTCGCGCCAACGTTCAGCAGGCGCAGGCAGAATTGCGTATGGCCGAGGTCAACCTGCGCTACACGAAGATCACTTCGCCCATCAACGGAGTCGTCGTCGAGCGTAACGTCGACATCGGTCAAACCGTGGCCGCCAGCTTTCAGGCTCCGGTTCTGTTTCTCATCGCCAACGACCTGAGTAAGATGCAGGTGATCGCTCAGATTGACGAAGCCGACATCGGCGTGATCTCCGAGAACGCGGAGGTGAGCTTCTCCGTCGACGCTTTCCCCGGTGAACCCTTCCGCGGAAAGATCTCCGAGATTCGGCTCAGTTCGAAATTGCCCGGATCGGAGGCCTCCGCGAGCGCTCAGTCCGCAGGAGGCGCCACCAACGTGGTGGTCTACAACGTGATCATCGACGTGGGGAATGTAGAGCTGAAGCTGCGTCCCTCCATGACGGCCAACGTAACCTTCACGGTAGCTAGTGTGGAAGACACCCTGAAGATTCCCAACGTAGCCCTTCGCTACCGGCCTTCAGACACCGGTGAAGAGTCTCCCTCCCGGTTCGGTGCTTCAGCGGCAGCGGCCCCTCGATCTCGGATGGCTGGAGCTGAGGACCGCCAGCCCGGGCAGCGCCCGTGGGACATTCGACCGACCACCTCGGCGGATCGAACCGGTGGGGAGAGAATGGACCAGCTCCCCGAAACCGGTTCGGAAGCCGGCCGCCGGGGGCAACCGGTCGTCGGCCTTTCCACCATCGAGCAGTATGGAGTGAAGGCCGGCCTGAAGATTCGTTTTCCACAAGCCGAGCAGACCCAGAGCACGCGGGGCGTGGTCTGGGTCTTATCTCCATCGGGTCGCCCCGAACGGCGCCGGTTAGAGCTGGGAATCACAGACGGTCGGGAAACCGCCATTCTGGGAGGCGAGCTGGAAGAGGGTGAAAATGTGGTTACTTTCGAGCTGAGCGAGAACGACGATTCGGATAATTCCACTTCTCCGTTCGGCGGGGCTTTCGGTCCACGGCGCCGAAGCAGCGGCAGCAGCCGAGGGAAACGCTAAGTGCTTCAAAGCTCCAACGCCTCCCAAACTCGGTCGATACCGAGTTCTGATCCTCTGCAGACCATCATTTCTCTGGAGCAAATCTGGAGAGTCTACGAAATGGGGGAAGTCCGAGTGGAAGCGTTGCGCGGGGTCACCTTGCAGATCCCCAAAGGACAGTTCGTCGCCATCATGGGCGCATCCGGATCGGGGAAGTCGACCTTGCTGAATCTGCTGGGGTGTTTGGACCGGCCCAGCGATGGCGTCTACCTCCTGGACGGCGTTGACGTCTCCACTTTCTCCAGAGCTCAACGAGCCGATATTCGCAACGCCAAGATCGGTTTCATCTTCCAAAGTTTCAACCTTCTGTCCCGCACATCCGTCTGGGAGAATGTCGAAGCTCCCATGCTCTATTCGGGAGTTCCCAAGGCGGAGAGGACCCGCCGGATTGAGGAAGCGCTCGAGGTAGTCGGAATTCCGGAGAAGGCTCGAGCCTATCCCAATCAGCTCTCAGGAGGCCAGCAGCAGAGGGTGGCTGTGGCTCGAGCTCTGGTGAACCGGCCGGCCATTCTTCTGGCCGACGAGCCCACCGGGAATCTCGACAGCATGACTTCCAAAGAAATCCTATCCTTCCTGCAAAACCTGAATCGGAAACAAGACATCACGCTGATCATGGTCACCCACGAAACCGCTATCGCGGCTTACTCCTCTCGCAAGATTCAGATGAGAGACGGACAGATCACTGCAGACGACGCTACCCGATAACCCGTAAGAAACCCAAAAGGACCAAGCGATGAGTTTTGGAATGATTCTGAAGGTTGCCCTCAAAGCGCTCAACCGGAACAAAATCCGATCGGTTCTGACCATGCTGGGGATCATCATCGGCGTTGGAGCCGTGATCGCCATGGTCGCTTTGGGGCAGGGAGCTCGCAAGCAGGTCCAGGAAGAAATCGCCGCCATGGGGACCAATACTCTTTGGATTCGAGCCGGCAGCCGACGCTCCTGGGGCATCCGATCCGGCGCCGGAACCGTCAACACGCTGACGGTCGACGATTTTGATGCCATCGCACAGGAGTGTCCCACCGTTCTTGCGATCAGCCCCAGTGCCTCGACGATCGCCCAGGTGGTCTTCGGCAATCGCAATTGGAACACCCGCGTTGAAGGGTACAACGAACAGTATCCCCTTTTGCGCAATTGGCCCTTGACCCTGGGAAGCTTCTTTGACGAAAGCCACGTGAAGACGGCCTCACGGGTCGCGATCGTGGGCCAGACGGTCGTCGATCAGCTCTTTGATGGCGGAGATCCGGTGGGCGAGACCATCCGCGTTCAGAACCTTCCTTTCCGCATCTTGGGAGTACTCAAGGCCAAAGGAGCCAACGCCTGGGGACGGGACCAGGACGACACCATCATCGTGCCCTACACCACGGTTCAGAAAAAGTTCCAAGGCGGCGTTCAGTACATTCAGTCGGGTCTGGTTGGAGCCATCTCCGCGCGCGCCAGTTACGCCGCCCAGGAACAGATTCGCGAGTTACTGCGCCAACGGCACCGTCTGTCCTTCGGAGATGATGATGACTTCTTCATCGGTAACCTCAGCGAGTTTGCGGACGCGGCTGAGGCCACCAATCGGGTGATGACGGGATTGCTAGCCAGTATCGCCGCCGTTTCCCTGCTGATAGGCGGCATCGGCATCATGAACATCATGCTGGTGGCCGTCTCGGAACGGACCCGTGAGATCGGGATCCGCATGGCCATCGGGGCCCGACCCAGCCACGTCCGGATTCAGTTTCTTTCCGAAGCGATCGTACTCTGCATGTGCGGCGGATTGATCGGAGCGGCCCTTGGACTGGGGGGGTCGATGGCCATCACTCGGTTCCTGGGGTGGCCGACCGTGGTGTCTTACAACTCAGTGGGGGTCTCCCTGTTCTTCGCCGCCGGAATCGGTATTTTCTTCGGCTACTATCCAGCCCACAAAGCGGCGGCACTGGATCCCATCGAAGCTCTGAGATACGAGTGAATCGGAGGGCCCGCCCACCCTTTCCGCTAGGGCAGACTTCGGTCACATTCTACACCGACCAACAGCTTCCTTGTTCACCTCAACCTTCCCTTGGCCCAGCGTCTCAGCGAAAGTCGAATCTCGGTGCGGGTATCGGAATCGAGCGGCTGTTTTCCAAAACGCTCCTGATAATACTGATCGGTGATTCGAGCGGGTAGTGAACTACCAAGAGGACGTTCCACCCGCTTTGCAAACTCGGCGCCGGTCTCTGCTGGCCATTTGGAAAAACCTTTGCGACGTAGGATTGCCAGCATCTGGTTGTAATACTCGGGTGCCGCCTGTCCGGCAGGACGATTCTTTGTAAACCGGCGAAGGACGGGGCGGTTGCGGGCCAGCAACCAAAGAGAACCACTCATCGAAAGAATCAAGAAAATCAAGGCTCCCATGGGGATCAAAAGGCTCTTTCCATACCCCTAGCAGCCCGTGGTAAAAGTCCCGCGGGCCGCGTTGCGGGCGCCATGGGTGCAGATGCAAGGCGAACCAACGCAGGCCATGCCAAAGCATAGCCGAGGAGGGGCAACGCAGCAGATGTGCCTGCGCCGCCCGTAACCCGAAGGGCGCCAGGGGTTTGCGCCCCCTGGCTGTGTTTCTCGTCGTTGTAAATGACCAAGCATTGACTTCCTCCTCGTGCCTTGCCAGCGAACGCAGTTCCCTGGCGCGCGACCGCGCGAGACTTTTACCACGGACTGCTAGGGACGGAGCAGCGAATCCAGCACTGTGGTGCTACGGCGAGAGAGGAAATCCCAGGCCCCGGTAACCGCTGAACGCAGCTGCGTATGAGCGGAATAGAGAAGCCCGATCTGCCGGAATCGATCGAAACTGATCACCTCCAACCAAAAGAGGGCGAGGGCGTCCAGGAACCGGTCCGTCATCTGACCCAGGTAGGGGGCACTCCGATCACCACCCGGCGTGGGATCGAATTCCACCCAACCCGCTCCGGGGAAATAGCCTTCCACCCAACTGTGAGCGTCCGACTGTCGCACGATATAACTCCCGCTCCACGCGTTGAATTCACCCAGACGAAACCCATTGACGACGCGAGCCGGGATCCCCAGAATCCGCATCAGCACAGCCTGGGCGGTAGCGAAGTACTCTACAATGCCCGGCTTGGTCGACCAGAAGAAACTGATGAAGTGGATCTTGGGCCAGAGAACTCCGGTTCTGCAAAGAGTACCCGTACTGGGTTTTCAAAAAGCGCTCAATCAGCAAAGCCTGCTTGGCTGGGTCGCTCTGCCGGCGCCTGAATTCTCGAGCCATTTCGTAGATCGGCGGGGAAAGATCCGGCAACTGCAAATAATGGCGACCGATGTCGCGCGGATCATCCTGTCCGGTCCGAAAACCGAGTTGCTGATCCCGACCCAACAAGTCGGAATCGGCCACGTAGCGCACAACTCGGCGGCCCGAGGGAAAGAACCGGACGGCCCCATTGCCGTCTTGGAAGATGGGACCGGCAAAGAATCCGCTTCCAGTTACGGAGATCATCCGAGGCAAGCCGAAAATCAAGTTGGTAAACGACTCCAATACCACGCTTTGACGGACCAGTAATTCATTTTTACGGCGCGGATCTGGCACCAGAAATCTCATGGGGTAGTGGCTTGCTACCA
This sequence comes from Acidobacteriota bacterium, assembly GCA_965205565.1. Lineage (GTDB taxonomy): Bacteria > Acidobacteriota > UBA6911 > RPQK01 > CBDBID01 > CBDBID01. Next base: position 235,730 of record CBDBID010000041.1, on the reverse strand, counting down.
GTCTGCAATAGCTCGTCCGGGTGTTGCTCCAGGACTTCCCGTCGTAATGGTCCAGCGCAATGCCTCGCAACTTGAGATCGGATGGTAAGACCTCGACCGGTAAGTCCACCTCAACTCGCATCACCATTTGATGGTTCGGAATGATCTTGCCTAGATCGCCCAGCTGCACCTGTTCTGAAAATCCAGAGAGAGTCCCGCTGGAGTCCTGATTAGGCCAGATGCAGAGTGGGTTCGAGCGTGGAATCACCAGGAAAATGGGAACCGAAACCAGGATCAGCGCGGCTGTGCTCAGGACAGCGGTTCGCGCACAGCCGCCCACCGGAAAGGGAGTCGGATCCCCGGTCTCGTGACCTTTGCTGCACTCCAGCAGGATGAGCGTAAGGACGGCGAAAAATACGTACAAAATCAAAAGCGCAAGAAAGAGCACGGAAACTGCGGTGGTGGCAGCGAGAAGAATGAAGGAGAAAGAGATGAAGCACAAAAGCACACGGTCCCGTTCCCGCTTGGGGGTCAAGATCTTGATCAGACCAAGGCCGATCAAAAGGTGTGCGGTGGCGGATTGCAAACCGGAAAGCGAGTAGGCGTCGACTAGGGAAAATGCCAGAAGACACAGCATTACCAGCAGTTGTCCCCGACCTCCGAGTTGAATGGAGAACCCTCTCCAGACGACGAGGAGAACAGCTAAACAAAACAGACCAGAACCAAATCCCAACCCCCCGGACGTCAGGAGCGCCAGGTAGCCGCACAGGAAAAGCAGCAGGGTGGAGTGATGTAGGGCCCGGGAAAAGGTCATGCGGGACGGTCTCGTGTCTGGGAGAATCGTGGGCTCACAGTCTCAGATAGTTGATGTGGGCAGCCCCGTCGATTCGAATCGATCGGCCCGCTCCCAGTAAGACAGCCGGACTGATGGTCCTGATTCTCTTCAACAAGGGCTGCCCGGAGGGTTGCACCCGCGCCAAATACTCCAGGAGTCTTTCGGTGGCTCCCCGGGACCGGTCCAACGTTTGCTGGAACTCTCCGGAGTCGAAACGGAGCCGGGGCAAGAAATCCCCCTTCCCGCTCCGGGAGTACACGGCCAAGGAGCCCAGGTAGGAGACAATTTTTTCAAACTGCGCCAGACTGGTCCCGGACCGATCAGGTAGATAGGTGGGAAAAAAGACCTCGCAAAACTGGTCGCTTTCCTGCATGAAGTCCTGGATCATTAAACGGGCTGTCTTAGCCGGCGATTTCCAGTGGACCAGGCGGGCGCTGTCCCCTTCCCGGTAATGGCGTATACCGTGCGGTTGGATTTCGCCCCGAGTCATGCGGGCCCAGCCCTGTTGCAAGAAGGGCACTCGATCCAACAGCGGGCCGAGCTCCCGTAAAGCAGGATAAACAACAATCCTGCCGTGAGCCTCGAGCCGCTTCCCTCGATCCACGAAACCGAAAGGGCTGCGGGTTCTGATCTCAAAGGCGTCTACCGGATAGACTCCCCTGTGCTCGAACCAGGATTCAAGCGGCAGGCTGACCGTTTGTCCGGCGGCCAGGTAGGGAAAATGCTTCTCCTGGCTGAAAAAATCGGTAGATTTCGAACTCGTATTCCCGACGCCCAAACCCCGCAAGAGCAGCCCAAAAGAAGGCAGATTCTTCTTCACGTTTTGCATCGTCACCCGGAAGTGCGCTCGGCTCTGAGCGTGGATTCGATCTGGCAAGGTCAAACCAACTTTAAGGGCGTGCAGAACCAAATTCGAGACCACTCCGGACACCATCAACGCACCCAACAGAAGCGACAGCACTAAGGATGAGAAGGTTGTTTCCGGTGTTTAGAGTGGACAAAGCGACGACCCCGACTAGTAACAAGAAGAATCTCCCTCGTCGGGTGAACCGAAAAAACTGGAGCCGGAAAGGTGACTCCAGCGGCAGGCGAGCCATTAGGCGTGGGACTACTCGCCAGGCAACCAGTGCGGCTAGCAGCAAGGAAGACACCACCAGCAGATCGCCCGGGAATTCGCGGGCAGACCACCGAGAGCGCTTCCAGATCGACACTAAAGAGGCACCTCGACTTCGGCCATCAGCTCCCACAAGATGGACTCCGCCTCGCTGCTCACAGGCAGGGGGGAAGCGTACCTCGGACTGACCAGGACTCGATGGCAGAACACGGCCAAAACCAGAACTTTGACATCGTCTGGTATGCAAAACTTGCGTCCCTTGACGAGCGCTCGCGCCTGGGCTGCCCGATAAAGAGCCATGGCACCGCGCGGGCTAATTCCCAAGTCCAGCCGCTTGGAACTTCTGGTGCGCCTTACGATGGCGAGCAAGTATTCAAGCAAGACCTCTTCGAAATGGATCCGCAACACCTGCCTCTGTAGGCGCTGAACGTCCTTCACGGAAATCACCGGCTCGATCTCGTCGGCATTTTCATAGCTGATCTGCGAGCGCACGATCTCTTTTTCATCCTTTTCATCCGGATAGCCCATCTGGATGCGCAGTAGAAATCGATCGAGCTGAGACTCGGGCAGAGGGTAGGAGCCATGGTATTCGACAGGATTTTGAGTGGCCACCATCATGGAGGGTTTGGGTAAGGGATAGGTTGTGTCTTCGACCGTTACCCGTTCTTCACTCATGGCCTCCAGCAGAGCGCTCTGTGTCTTGGGAGTGGTTCGGTTGATCTCGTCGGCCAACACGATGTTGGCGAAAAGGGGACCCTTGCGAAACTCAAACTCGTTCTTTAACTGATTGTAACCAGAGACGCCGGTGAGGTCCGAGGGCAACAGATCGCTGGTAAACTGGATGCGCTGAAACCTACAGTCCAGGGATCAGTCCAGAGCGTGCGCCAGAGTGGTTTTCCGACACCTGGGACATCTTCGATCAGAAGGTGACCCCGGCTCAGGAGCGTGACAAGCGTCAATTCCACCGCCTGCGTCTTACCTCGAATGACCTGTTCCACCGAAGATTGTAGAGCTTCAACCTTGGCTCGCAGGTCATCGTCAACGGATGGAAGACTCGCACCCTTGGCACCCTTCACGCCGCCATCATAAGCTTTTGCGGTCCGGCTGGATCAATTTGGTCAAACCCAGAACAACTTCCACAGAAAATGTGCAGGGGTGGGCTGGGAGCCTGTCCGAGTAATGGGCTGCGTTTTGCGAGCTCAGGGCTGGTGAGGCTAGGTCGCGAAAAGAGGAGGAGCCGACGCTCCTAGAACTCAGAAGAGTTCCGCTTGCCCCGGGTTTCGGAAATCGATACCGAAATGCTCGTAGGCTCGCTGGGTAACCATCCGACCGCGCGGTGTCCGATCCAAGAAACCGATCTGGATCAGGTAGGGTTCGTAGATGTCTTCGATGGCGTCCTTTTCTTCGCTGATGGCTGCGGAGATGGTGTTGACTCCAACCGGTCCCCCACCGAATTTTTCGATGATGGTACGTAAGAGCTTGCGATCGATTTCATCGAATCCGAGATGATCGACATTGAGAAGTTTCAGTCCCTGTCGAGCGACTCGATGGTCGACCGTACCGTCGGCGCGGACCTCGGCGAAATCCCTGACTCGCCGCAGCAAACGATTGGCGATGCGGGGTGTGCCCCGACTGCGCCGGGCGATTTCGGCCGCTCCCTCCCGGTCAATCTTCACTCCCAGCAACTGGGCCGACCTTCGCACGATGGTGCTTAGATTGTCGGTGGCGTAGAAATCGAGACGCTGAATGATGCCGAAGCGTCCCCGCAGCGGCGAGGTCAGGAGCCCCGTCCGCGTGGTAGCCCCCACCAGGGTGAAGTGGGGAATGTCGATCTTGACGGATCGAGCTCCCGGCCCCTCGCCAATGACGATGTCAATCTGGAAATCCTCCATGGCCGGATACAGGATCTCCTCGACCGCGGCAGGCAAGCGATGGATTTCATCAATGAAAAAGACGTCTCGTTCTTCCAGGTTGGTCAGCATCGCAGCCAGATCGCCCCGCTTTTCAATGACCGGACCGGAGGTCGATCGAAAATTCACCGAAAGTTCGTTGGCCAGAATTTGAGCCAGGGTGGTTTTGCCCAGACCGGGTGGACCGAACAGCAAAACGTGGTCCAGAGCCTCGCTCCTCTTCTGGGCGGCCTGGATGGCAATTTGAAGGTTATCCTTGATCTTCTCCTGTCCGATGAACTCGGAGAGAGATCGGGGGCGAAGATTGTTTTCGAAAAGCGCCTCGTCCACCTGGTGGGAGGGATCCACGAAGCGCTTGTCTTCTTCCATCTTCTCGCTACTTTCTCCCATGAAACGCTCTCTCAACTGACACAAGCAAGAGCCCTCGGCTACTTCCGTGCCTTCAGCCGGCCAACCGTCGAAGGGCAGCCCTTAGAAGGTCCTCAAAGCCCTGATCTCTGGACTCTTGCCGGCTCTTGGAGACGGCCACTTCAGCTGTCTTGGCGGGATAGCCCAGGTTGACCAGAGCCGAAACCACATCCCGTTGCACCGAGTCCGACGAAACGGCAGCAACCGATGCCCCGCCGACATCGGCAACACTCGCCTCCAGTTTGTCTCTCAGCTCGAGCAGCATGCGCTCGGCCGTCTTCTTCCCAACCCCGGGAATGGCATTAAGCCGAACCGCGTCACCCGTCCCGATGGCCCGAATCAGCTCCTCCGCAGGAAGACCCGACAGGATCGTGACCCCCAGCTTCGGACCGATCCCGGAAATCTGAATCAATTGGATGAAAATCCTTTTCTCTTCGGGAGCCGAAAAACCGTAAAGGGCAAGCGCATCCTCCCTTACATGAGTATAGATGTGGAGACTGACAGTCTCACCCGGCTCTCCGAGAGCGTAGTAGGTGGAGAAAGGGATCAACACCTCGTATCCGACTCCCTGAACTTCGATGATGATCCGGCCGGGAGATTTCTCCGACAGCCGGCCGGTCAAACGGGCGATCATGGACTACCATTATAGGAAAAGCTACTGCCGGCCGGCAAAAAGCACTCGCAACCGGTCTGTTCGGTCACTCCGGGACGGATGCCTCAGGCTCGGATCCATGCCTTGACCGGAGGTTGGCCCTCCAGGTCCCTTTCTTGACACCGGAAGGGCCCTGGGATAGTTAGGAGAATCCCGCCAGAGGCGGATCTCTTGGCCATGGACGAAACGCAAGCCCGCCAACTGATTTGTGAAATTGGCCGGCGCATGTACGAAAAGGACATCATCGCGGCTAACGAGGGGAATCTGTCCATCCGGCTCGGCGACCGCCTGCTGGCAACCCCCACCGGCGTGTGCAAGGGTTTTCTGCAACCGGAGGATCTGGTCCTCACCGATTTGCAGGGTCGTCAGGTCAGCGGGGTTCGCAAGGTGTCCTCAGAAATTTTGATGCATGTCGTCGTGTACCAGCACCGATCGGACGTAGAAGCTATCTGTCACGGGCACCCCGTCTACGCCACGGCCCATGCGGTGGCGGGGATCGCACTGACCGAAGCCTTGATGCCGGAAGTGATCCTCACACTGGGATGCGTCCCGGTGGCACCCTATGGCAGTCCCTCCACGCAGGAGCTGGCAGACAGCCTGGTCGATCTGGTCCCTTCTTATGACGCCGTACTGCTTTCCAATCATGGCGCTATCAGCTACGCGGGAGATCTGGAAGCAGCCTTTTTCAAGATGGAGACCTTGGAACATTTCGCCAAGGTGGCCATCCTGACGCGCATCCTGGGGCGACGAACTCTCCTGACCCGGAAAGAAGTCGACAAGCTGTTTGCTATCCGGGACAAATATGGTATAAGTGCCGCGGATCTTAGGCTCGCCGGGTGTCCCACCACGGCGGAAGAAGGGCCGGAAACATTGACGCTCTCTAGAGCGGAATTGGAAAGCCTGATCGAAACGGCAATTTTGAGGTTCGTCCGCACGCCCTAGTGGCTGCTCCGGAAGGAAGACCCTATGGCAGATTCCATGGAAGCTTTGGGGATGATCGAAACCAGAGGTCTGGTGGCCATGATCGAGGGCGCCGACGCCATGGTCAAAGCAGCCAAGGTGACGCTCGTGGGATACGAGAAAATCGGTAGCGGCTTGGTGACCGCCATCGTGCGGGGCGACGTGGCCGCCGTCAAGGCAGCCACCGATGCCGGAGCTGCGGCCGCGCGGCGCGTGGGAGAACTGGTAAGCGTACACGTCATTCCCAGACCCCACTCCAATCTGGACGAGCGATTGCCCATTACCGTAAAAACGAAGTAAAGGCCGGAGTGGCGGGATGGCGGGCTCGAGAATTCCCTCTCGCCGCCCGAAACGGCCTTCGTTCCTCGTCTACAGCGATTGTGAGGAATTTCGAGAAGGTTGCAATAATCCGATCCCCGAATACGGTGGATCACAAATTGGAGAGAAGCGGTCCAGCTCCGGTTCCGCCATCTTTCCAGCGACGCATCAGGTCTGAAACCCAACAATGATCCTGGGTAAAGTCTCAGGAACCGTGGTTGCCACACGCAAGGACGAGAAGCTGCAGGGGAAAAAACTGCTTATCGTGCGGCCCATCGATCCTGAAACCGGTACCGTCGAGGGGTATCTGATCGCCGTGGATACGGTCGGAGCTGGAGCCGGCGAAACGGTGATTCTGGTAGGCGGAAGCTCCGCCCGTATGGCCACCGGACTGGAAAATCATCCCGTGGACCTGGCCATCGTCGGCATCGTGGACACCGTGGAGTTGGGCGAGCCGAGTACATCCGACCGCCCCCCCCGCAGCCAAGGTGGCTCCCGATGAGGCTGGGTTACGTCGTAGGCACGGCTGTCGCCACCATCAAGGATCCGCGCCTGCAGGGAAAGAAGATCCTTCTCGTAAAACCCATCGATCGATCCGGAAGACAAAGGGGTCGACCGCAGCTAGCCCTGGACGCTGTGGGAGCCGGGGTCGGAGAACACGTCTACTACGTGGGAGGAAAGGAGGCCGCCTTCGCCTGGCACCCGCAAACGATACCCTGTGACTGTTCGATCGTGGGCATCCTCGATCCTTACAACTTTTCATCTCCCAACCCAACCGTCCCACAGCAGCCAGAGATAGAAGCCCATCTCACCGGAGCCACCGGCCCATGATCATCGGCCAGGTCGTCGACCAGTTGGTGTCTACCTGCAAACATCCAGCTTTCGTGGGGCAAAAACTGCTCCTGGTCCAGCCGATCACCCTGCAGGGAACCGACACCGGCGATCCGGTGCTGGCCATTGACGGAGTAGACGCTGGAGTGGGTGACCAGGTGCTTCTCACCCAGGAAGGCTTCTCCGCCATGCATGTATTGGGGGAGTTTTACACCCCAGTCGACGCCGCGGTGCTGGGGGTTGTCGACAGCATCCATCTCTCGCCACCGGCCGATGCTATAATCGAGATTTAGTGCTCCCTTCCATAAATACGGTGACGTTTGCGGAGGGGGCTTGAGAGGTGAGGTCGAGGAGAGAGGAGGAGGCGATGCAGGGCATCGTCGACGAAGAGCGACAAAGAGATCAGCCACAACCGCCCTCCGCCCGAAGGGTTGCGACGGGACACCCGTGTCTTCGGTATTGCTCCTCCTCCCCGATGTCCCCGGCATCGACTCGTCGTCGCGCCTGCAATCCAGGAGCGTCGCGTTCGCAACAAACATCATCGTATTTATGGGAGTGAGAACTTAGCGCAGCGCAGGGGAATGAAGGCAAAAGTAATCGTGACTTTGAGGGCGGGGGTGCTGGATTCACAGGGACAGACCATCCAGAGAGCTCTGCAAAAAATGGGCCATCAACAAGTTCTCGAGGTGAAGCAGGGGAAATATTTCGAACTCGAGTTCGAATCCGTCAGCAACCGGGAAGAAGCGCTGGAGCTGACCCGAGAAATCGCTCACCGAGTGCTTTCCAACCCGATCATTGAATCCTTCCATGTTGAGGAAGTGACGTGAAATTCGGAGTGGTTGTCTTTCCCGGTTCCAATTGCGACTCTGACACCCTCCACGCCTTGCGGGAGGTGATCCGACAGGAGGCCGTACCCCTCTGGCACAAAGACACCGATCTGCAGGATGTGGATGTGGTGGTCATACCCGGAGGATTTTCCTACGGAGACTACCTGCGCTGCGGGGCCATCGCCAGGTTTTCGCCCATCATGGAGAGCGTCCGTACACACAGCCGGGAAGGAAAACTGGTGTTGGGGATCTGCAACGGCTTCCAGATCCTTCAGGAGACCGGCTTGCTCCCCGGAGTGATGCTGCCCAACGCGGGCCTGAAGTTTATCTGCAAGTACGTGGCTCTGCGGGTGGAAAATTCCCGCACGCCCTTCACTCGGGACTGCGAGGGCGGGCAGATGTTGCGCATGCCCATCGCCCACAGCGAGGGCAACTTCTTTCTCAACGCCGAGGAACTCGATCGATTGGAGCGGAATGGTCAGGTGGTCTTTCGCTACGTTGACGATCAGGGACGTGGGACCCCCGATTCGAACCCCAACGGCTCTCTGAACGCGATCGCTGGGATCAGCAATCGCGAAGGCAACGTCCTCGGACTGATGCCTCATCCGGAAAGGGCTAGTGAGCCCAGGTTGGGTTCCACGGACGGTCGATGGCTCTTTCGATCCCTGGTCTCTTCCCTGCAAGGAGCAATGGGCTGAAGTGGCGATCAGCTTGGACGTTGTTGAACGTCACGGCCTCACCTTAGAGGAATACGAGCAGATCCTGCGACTGCTGGGTAGGGAACCCAACATCACCGAACTGGGACTCTTCTCGGTGATGTGGTCTGAGCACTGCAGCTACAAGAGCTCCAGAGTCCATCTGCAAAAGCTGCCCACGCGAGGCCCCTGTGTGGTCCAGGGTCCCGGTGAGAACGCCGGGGTGGTCAACATAGGTCAAGGTAAAGCAGCTGTTTTCAAGATTGAATCCCACAACCACCCCTCCTACATCGAACCCTATCAGGGGGCAGCGACAGGAGTCGGCGGAATCATCCGCGACATTTTCACCATGGGGGCTCGACCCATCGCCCTCATGAACTCCCTTCACTTCGGTCCGCTAGGGGACGATGCCAATCAGCTCATCATGGAAGGGGTGGTGGCCGGCATCGCCGGCTACGGCAACTGCGTTGGCGTACCCACCGTCGGGGGCGAGATCTACTTCCAGGAACGCTACAGTCACAACCCCATCGTCAACGTCTTTTGCCTGGGGATCGCCCGCCATGAGGACATCCGGTACGGTCGAGCCAGCGGGACCGACAACCCGGTCATCTATGTCGGCTCCAAAACCGGACGCGACGGGATCCATGGAGCCACCATGGCCTCGGAAGAATTCAGCGAAGACTCTGAGGCCAAACGTCCCACCGTGCAGGTGGGCGATCCTTTCATGGAAAAACTGCTGCTGGAGGCCTGCCTGGAAGCCATGCAGACCGGAGCTGTTGTGGGGATTCAAGACATGGGAGCCGCGGGGCTAACCTGCTCCACCTCGGAAATGGCACACCGAGCCGGCATGGGGATCGATATCGATCTCGATCGGGTCCCTCAGCGGGAAGAGGGAATGACCCCCTACGAGATGTTGCTTTCGGAATCACAGGAGAGAATGCTCCTGGTCGCGGAAAAAGGTCGCGAGGAAGAGGTTCTCGAGGTATTTCGGAAATGGGACCTAGACGCAGTCATCGTTGGATCGGTCAAGGATCACCGCCGCCTGATGATCTACCGAAACGGGGAAAAAGTGGTCGATCTTCCCAATGATTCCCTGACACAAGCCGCTCCCATTTATCAGCGCCCCACCCAGCAGCCCTCTTACCGGGACGACCTTCCGTCCTGGACTGATCTGGATTTCCCTGAGCCGACGGACTACCCACAGTTGCTCTCTGACCTGACCCGTTCTGAGCACCTGTGCAGCCGCAGATGGGTGTATCAACAATACGATCACATGGTGCAGACCAACACGGTGGCTCTGCCCGGAGGGGACGCGGCCGTGATCCGACTCAAGGGTAACGCCGGGGCTCTGGCCGTTAGTCTCGATGGCAACAGCCGCTTTTGCCACCTGGACCCTCGGCGCGGAGCCATGTTGGCCGTGGCGGAAAGCTGCCGCAACTTGGTGTGCGTGGGCGCTCGCCCCCTGGCCGCTACCAATTGTCTGAATTTCGCTAGCCCGGAGAACGCGGAAACCATGTGGCAGTTCGTCGAATGTGTCGAAGGCCTCGCTTCTGCCTGCGAATCGTTTCAAACACCCATCACCGGCGGCAACGTCAGTTTTTACAACGAGACCCGGGGCAAGGGTATTTTCCCCACTCCTGTAGTGGGGATGGTGGGAAAAAATCGAAGATTCACAGAAACTCCGTGCATCCCCTTTTCGCAAGGCCGGAGACTTCGTGTATCTTTTGGGGACCACGGAGGCCGAGCTGGGGGGAAGCGCTTACCTGGAAGTACTCGGTCTAGCTCTGTCGGGACCCTGCCCGCAACTGGACCTGAGCAGGGAGCAAGCCTTGCAGCGCGTCCTTTTGCAAGGCATTGACGAGGGCTGGATGGAATCCGCGCACGACCTTTCCGACGGCGGACTTTTCTTGGGCCTGGTCGAGTGCTGTACGGGCGGCGGTTGCGGGGTCGAAGTCGAGCTGGAAACGCCTCTTCGGGCAGACCACCTTTTGCTGAGTGAAACCGCATCTCGAGCCATCGTGTCGGTATCGCCGGAGCACGAGGTGAGCTTTTCCAAGCTGGCCGCCGCCCTCCCGGCACTGCGGATCGGCCAGGTGGTGCCCGATCGGTTCCGCCTAACGATCAACGGTTCTGTTTTGATCTCGAGCCCGCTGGAAGATATACTCCTGGGCTGGGACTCCTCGCTGGAGAAGCTCTTCAAACATTGAACTCTTCTCCCCGAACCATGACCACCAAATTTCGAGAAGAGTGCGGAGTCTTTGCTATAGCCTCTCATCCCGAATCGGCCCGGCACGCCTACCTGGGTCTGTACGCGCTGCAGCATCGGGGCCAGGAATCGGCGGGGATCGTCACCTCGGAGGGCTCGCAACTCCACCAGGAGCGAGGTATGGGCCACGTCGCTGAGGTCTTCGATGACGAGAAACTGAGCCACCTGGTCGGAGATTCCGCCATCGGACATGTCCGCTATTCCACCGCCGGAGAGAGCTCGCTGGCCAACGCCCAACCCATCGTCACCGAGTCCTGGAGGGGCCCCATCGCCCTGGCCCACAATGGCAATCTCGTCAACAACCTGGAACTCCGGCAACGTCTCGAGGCCGAAGGAGCCATCTTCCAGTCGACCAGCGACACGGAGGTCATCCTCCATCTGCTGGCTCGATCCTCCGAACCAGACCTGATGCCGGCCTTGAAAGAGGTGCTCGAACTCGTGCAGGGAGCCTATTCGATGGTGATGCAGACCCCCCAATGCATTTACGCCATCCGCGATCCCTTTGGGGTGCGGCCGCTGTGCCTGGGCCGCTTGGAATCCTCTTATCTGTTGGCCTCCGAGAGCTGTGCCTTCGATCTGATCGGCGCGGAGTACGTTCGAGACATTTTTCCCGGAGAGATTCTCCAGATTGAGGAAGGACACCTGGAGTCAACCTCGCTGGCGGCGGCCCCCCGGCATGCTTTCTGTATCTTCGAACACGTCTACTTCAGCCGGCCGGACAGTCTCGTCTTCGGACGCACGGTGCACCAGAGCCGCTATCAGATGGGACGCCAGCTGGCTCGAGAGGCGCCGGTCGATGCCGATCTGGTCGTGCCCGTTCCCGATTCCGGCGTCACGGCAGCTTTGGGCTACTCGAAGCAATCCAACATCCCCTTTTCCTTCGGTCTCATCCGTAACCACTACGTGGGCCGAACCTTTATCGAACCTCGCCAGTCCATCCGCCATTTCGGCGTCAAAATCAAACTCAACCCGGTCAAGGAACTGCTTCAGGGTAAACGGATCGTCTTGATCGACGATTCGATCGTACGCGGCACGACCAGCCGCAAGATTGTGGAGATGGTCCGCCGCGCCGGGGCTTCCGAGGTCCATTTGAGAATCAGTTCCCCACCCACGATCTCCTCCTGCTTTTACGGAATCGATACGCCCACCCGGAGAGAACTGATCGGAGCCAACCGGAGCGTGGAGGAGATTCGTCTCTTCACCGAGGCCGATTCTTTGGCCTATCTTTCCCTGGAGAGACTGCGGTCCTCTGTTCTGGACCGGGGCAACTTTTGCAGCGCCTGCTTTGATCGGAAATATCCGATCGCAGTGCCAGCCAACGGAAACACGGAAAAGGACCTTCGGGTCTTGCCGGTGATCCAGCCGTGAGAGCCTTTCCGCAGCCAGCCAGGGCTGCCATAAAAGCCGCTCCAGAGTGAGCAGTGCACAAGTGAACCCAGATTCGAAACCGCCAGTTCAGAACCCACCCTCTCCTCTCACCTACAGCGGTAGCGGAGTGGACATCGACCGCGCCGGCGGGGCCAAGGCACGCATCGGGGAATTGGCGCGATCGACCTTTGGCCCCGGTGTGGTCAGCGACATCGGATCCTTTGGAGGAGTGTACCGACCCGACCTGACACCCTTTCAAAAGCCCCTCCTGGTCTCCAGCGCCGATGGCGTGGGCACCAAACTCAAGATCGCCTTCATGACCGGTATCCATCACACCGTGGGTGTCGACCTAGTGGCTCATTGTAGCAACGACATTCTGACCCAGGGAGCCCGGCCATTGTTTTTCCTGGACTACATCGCAGCAGGCCGGATCGAGGGTCCGGTGATCGAACAAATCGTCCGCGGCCTCGTTGAAGGTTGCCAAGCCTCCGATTGCGCACTGCTGGGGGGTGAAACGGCCGAGATGCCGGACTTTTACGCACCCGGAGAATACGATCTAGTGGGGTTCATTCTGGGGATCGTCGACGAATTCAAGCTGCTCACTCGCGACCTCGTCCAGGAGGGTGATCTGCTGCTCGGGCTGCCCTCTTCGGGACTGCACACCAACGGCTTCTCGCTGGTGCGCAAACTTTTCTTCGAGCAGGAAAAGCTGCAGCCTGACAGCTACATCACCGACTTGGGGAAAACGGTCGCCGAGGAACTGCTGACGCCTCACCGGAATTATCTTCCAACGCTCAAAGAACTCCTCCAGGCGGACGATCTGCACGCCCTGGCCCACATCACTGGCGGAGGCATCACCGATAACCTGGCCCGCGTGTTACCGCAGGGACTGGATGCGGTCATCCGGCGGGGCACCTGGGAAATCCTGCCCGTCTTTCGCTTCATTCGCGAACGGGGGAAAGTGGCGGATGCGGAAATGTATCGTACCTTCAACATGGGCCTGGGCATGATTCTGGTGGTAGCTGAGGACCGCTTGGACCGGGTGCAGGAGTTTCTGCGCCGCCAGGGGGTCACCTTTTACGCGATAGGACAGATTGCTGCAGGCGGAGGCAAGGTACGCTACGAGTGAAAAACGTAGCCATTCTGCTCAGCGGACGGGGCTCCAATTTTCTGGCTCTCGCCGACGCCATCGATTCCGGCCAAGCGCCGGCTCGGATCGCGCTGGTCCTCTCCAACCGCCCGCAAGCTCCCGGACTGAAGCGGGCCCGCGAAAGAGGCTATCCGGCCGTCTACGTTCCCTCCACCGGTCTGGAGCGCGAGGCCTACGATCAGCTGGTCGTTCGGGAGCTCCAAGCCGCCGGCGCTGAGATCGTTTGTCTGGCCGGCTTCATGCGTCTCCTCAGTCCTTGGTTCGTGCGCCAATACCCGCTGCGCATTCTCAACATCCACCCCTCGCTGCTTCCTACCTTTCCGGGACTACACGCACAAAGACAAGCCTTGGAATGGGGCGTCAAAGTCACCGGATGCACCGTCCATTTCGTGGACGAGGAACTGGACCACGGGCCCATCATCCTGCAGCAGTCGGTACGCGTTCAGGATGGGGATACGGAAGAAAGTCTTGCGAAGCGAATCCTGCGCCAGGAGCACCGGATCTACCCGCAGGCCCTCCGGCTGCTTTGCATGGACCGTATCCAGGTGGAGCGGCGGTGCGTGATGGTCCTTCCGTCGCCCCCTGCCCCCGCGCCGGCTTGATGCTCCCGGGACTCGTCCTTCGAAGCGTCCCTCTCCGGCTTCGAGCTACCTCTTCAGAAACGAAGTGAAGGCCTCCTTTTCCTCCTCCGATCCGCCCAACAAGCCGGCCTTGCGAATACTTTTTTCCCCGTATTTGGAGGCGATCGCATCGACTGCAGAATTGAGGCGATCTCGCCTTTTCCGGTGGGATCCAAACAGGTCGGTAAGACCATCCGTTCGGGCTCGAAATTGGGCAACGCGAACCCCGAGCAGTCTTACGGACCGGGACAGCGGTAGGAACTGGTTGAGCAATTCCTGGGCGACTTGCCGAATTTGGGCGCTATCATCCGTGTACTCCCCAAGGCTCCTTTGCCGAGTGAAGGTGGAAAAGTCTTCGAATCGAATTTTCAAGGCGACGGTCCGGCCCTCCACCTGGTGGCCCCGGATTCGCTGAGCCAACCCCTCACTCAGAGAAAGGAGTGTGCGAGACAGGAGGTTCAAGTCGCAGGTGTCGCGGTCGAAAGTACGCTCCTGGCTGAGAGAGCGAAAAGAACTGGTTCGCACCACCGGACCCTCATCCCAGCCCTGAGACAGCCTCCAGAGATGTCGGCCATGCCGGCCTAGCTGCTGCTCCCAGAAGCGTTCCGAGCGGGCGGCCACCTGAGCGATCGTTTGCACACCGATTCGGTGAAGCCATTCTTCGGTCTTCGGTCCAACGCCCCACATCCTGCCCACGGGCAGAGGCCCCAGGAACTCCTTTTCCGTCCCCTCGACCACCTGTAGCAGCCCGTCGGGCTTGCACAAATCACTGGCTATCTTGGCCACGAACTTACTAACGGCAATGCCGATGGAGCAGGTGAGCTGTTCCTTTTCGAGAATACTTCTCTTGATCCCTCGAGCCAACTGGGACGGCTTCCCGAAGAGCCGGAGTGAACTGGTTACATCCAGGAACGCCTCGTCAATGCTGACCGGCTCCACCTGATCCGTATAGCCTCCCAGGATTTCCATAATCGACTTTGACACTCGGGAGTAAAGGGTCGGATCAGGCCGAACGAACACGGCTTGGGGACAGAGGCGATAGGCTCGCGAGATCGGCATGGCCGAATGGATACCAAAACGGCGTGCTTCGTAGGAACAAGCGGCTACCACTCCCCGTCCCTCGCCACCTTTGGGGTCCGCTCCCACGATCAACGATCGACCGGCACAGGACGGATGCTCCCGCTGTTCGACGGAAGCATAGAAAGCGTCCATATCGACGTGAAGAACGACGCGACGTGCCACGGGTTGCAGCCTGCGAGAACTGTCCCGGCTGAGCGGGTCATCCGCCGCCGGCCTGTTCGCCTTCTTTTGGTGCGGGACCCTGGTACTCCACTAGGGTGTTTACGATCCCGATTTCCACTCGGCGATTCTTGGAACGGGCCCCTGCGGTACTGTCCCTGACCAGGGGACGGGTCTTGCCGAAACCTTTGGTGGCGATCAATGCGTGTTCAATACCCGCCTCCACCAAATAATCGCGAACCGCACGGGCCCGCCGCTCCGACAGTTTCTGATTGTATTCCTGAGTACCGACGTTGTCCGTATGTCCGTGCACGTAGATTCGAAAGTCGCTGGAAGTCAGAAGGATGCCGGTGATGCGGCTGAGCAGCTCACGGTTCTCACTTCGTAGGTGGGCCCTGTCGAATTCAAACTGGATAAAATCGCTGCCCAGATTCATGACCAATCCCAGGGCGGTCCAACGGGTTTCCGCAATCTTACTGAGGGCCTGCTGGAGACGCTCCATTTCGGCAGCCCGCTCCCTCCGAATACGATCTGCCTCTTCCTTCACCCGCCCAGCTTCCTCCTTCACCGATTCCGCTTCTCTCTTGGCAGCCAGAGCCTCTCGCTCGGCCTGCTGAGCCCGACTCTGAGCTTGCTTTTGAGCCGTTTCCGCAAGGTCTCGCGCCATCGAAGCCTGTTCGGCCCGCTCTTCGGCTCTGTTCGCTCGCTTCCCCGCTCCTTCGGCGAGTGCTTCCATCCTTTCCAGCTCCTCGGCAGACTCCTTCAGCTGATCGTTCAGCTCTCCGACCCGCTCCTGGAGTTCCCGAACACTCTGCAGCAGGAAGAGCACCAGCAGACCTGCTGCAATCACCCCCATCACAGCCAGTATCAGCACCCAACGGCGGGAAGACGTTTGCGATCCTTGCACTCCATTCTCCGAGGCATTCATGGTTTAGGCAATCCGGTCGCCATGATTGTATCAAACCACCCGGTTAAGACTCCCGAAGGCAACAGACCGCCAGATCAGACCTTGTCTCTTTCTTCTGTCCCTTTTTTCCCATGTCCCAAGACTGCGTTCAATCAGGAGACCCAACCCGATTCAAAACGCAGATCGCCCCGCGATCATCAGGTCAGTGTGAGCCGATATGATCCGCTTAGATGATAATCTTAGGGGTCGATCCCGGTACCCGGGCAACCGGCTACGGCCTGATCGCCCGTCAAGGCAATCGGGTCCGCCACCTGGGGTCCGGTGTCATCCCGGAAAAGCGTCAAAAACAGGGGCCGTTTCCACTGATGCTTCACCGGATCCACTCGCGCCTGCAGGAATTGCTGGAAGAATATTGCCCGGACATTATGGCGGTCGAGGACATCTTCTACGCCGTCAACGTCAAAACGGCGCTTCGCCTGGGACACACCCGTGGAGTGGTATTGCTGGCGGCGGCTCAAAGCGAAATACCGGTGGCCGAGTACTCTCCTCTGGAAGTGAAAAAGGCGGTGGTCGGATACGGTAGAGCCGACAAGACTCAGATCCAGTGGATGGTTCAGCGGCTACTCAGACTCCAGGCCCGTCCCGAACCCCACGATACCGCCGATGCCCTGGCTGTGGCACTGTGTCACTGCTTCAAGGAATCACCAACCCGGCATAGCCCACTACCCGAGAGTCATCGCCGGTGACCATCCCGGAGTGGGTGTGGCCGATCAGCTCCGCAGAGCTGGATCCCAAGCGACGGCAAGCCTCCATGACGCTGATGGTGGGTCCATAGCCGCACATGGAAATGTGGTTCTTGTGAACCGCTCGGTAGAGCCCCCTGCCATCCAACTGCAGAACTCGTTCGATCGCAATCCGATCTTTCTCCAAGGTTCGCCGAGCAGACTCATAATGGTTCAAATCAGTACTGCGATTAGCAGGGCAGCATCGGAAGCGTCCCCCACCACTTGAGCCAGGGCCTCTCCCAAGTCGGTCATGGTCTCGAATCGCTCTATCCGGAGAACCAGAGGCACAAATCGGAAATTGCCTTTCAGCAAGTGTTGCAAAAGGGGAGCTGGACCTCGATCCCGTGTTCATCCAAGTGGGCTTCCGCGCTTCTCAACCTTGGGGAACCGCTCGCAAAGGCGCCTTGCCAGGTCTCGATCGATCTCGACCGACCCCAGGGGAGTCAACCAGGTCCCGTCCGAGGAGATGGCCATGGGCGCGCCCCTTCCGGTGTGATTGTGACAAAGAAGAAAGTACGAAGCGGGAAGGTCCACGGATGCGTAGGTGGCTGCAGCCAGGCGACCGGAATAGACGTATCCAGCGTGGGGCACCACGATGGCACGAGCTTTTCTCCGGGGGGTGCCCGGCATCGTTTCGACCAGACGCTCGAGCTGAGCGATCAGCGCCTCACGATCTTCCGGATAGAAAAACCCGGCCACAGCGGGATTGCGAATCCTGTGCTCTGATTCACCCAATCGCACCACCGATCGGTTCTTTCGGCTTTCGCCAGGCGGAAGCTTGTGAAATGGGTCATTCCCACCCTTCCATTCCACCATGTTATGGCAATTCCGGGAGTTTTCCAAACCCGGCGGCCAGGCCGGCTGGATCGCAGGGAACTCAAGTTGGTAAGGCTCGAAAAAAGGACGAAAGGGACTCCTAAATCGGTCCCGCGGTACAGCCAATCCCGGTTGTGTAACTGGGTCGGAAAATATGCTTTAATCGACTTTCGTGGATCGAAAGTCTGAGCTGATGGGAGCACTTAGCAATGGACACATCCTTTACGAATAGTCGGGAAAGCATTCAAGGGGCGCTGCGTCCGAACGTGGATTGGGCAGCTCTCAGCCGGGCCAAAAGAATTCGCTGGCTGGAGTTGGAGGGTTACGTTCTGATCCCGGATCTACTCTCGGAAGAACTTTTGGAGAAGATCCAGGTGGAGATGGACCGATTGCCCACGATCGCCGTGGACTACAGCCAACATCAGAGGGGCTGCTCGGAAGTGGAATGGACGGATTCTCCCCATGCCATCGACACCATCGTCTTGCCCGCCATGGTCGAGTTCCTGTCTGGCCTGTTCGGCGACAAGATCATCTGCACGTCTTGCGGGCTGAGTGTCTCCGACCCGGGTCACCCGGGAATCGCCATCCACACCGACGCCCAGCCGTACGGATCGAAGATTTTTGGCGTGCAGTCCAGTTCGCCCTGCCTGGTGCGGGTCCTTTACTACCTGGACGACCTGACGCCCGAAAGATCCGCTTTCAAGGTCATTCCCCGTTCGCACCTGTCGCTTCACAGCGACGGGAATCCCTATAAGCGATACCTCTCTCACGACGAGGAGATGATGGTGACTTGCAGAGCTGGATCATCGGTGGTGATCAATCAGAAGGTGTTCCATGGCAACTACCCCAACTACAGCGACACGGCCCGGCGGATGCTGTCTATGGCCTATCGGCCAGCCTGGGCTGGCCCCATCGGCGACGTGCCCGACTACAATCCAGACAAGGTGGCCCAACTCCCACCCCACGTGCGCAAGTTCTTTGGAAGCTTGAACACGCGCTTCATCGATTACGATCTGCCCAACCGCCCCGACAACATGGCTCGGGAGGCCGCCGGAATCAATCCGAGTCGCTGGGGCACCTGAGGACCGAGGGCGGAGACCGTAACCGGCAACCGATTCGGAACGAGAGTCTTTCGGGAATGGGTAGCTCTACCCCAGCCACCTTTTCCTGGGTGAGAGTGGCCTGCCCGAAATGTCTCAAAAGCCGCAACCGGCTCGCCCCGTTTCTTTGCACTAGCCCTCACCTCCGCAATCCCATAACATGCGCCTCGTGCACGAACCGAGGAGAACGCGAGCATGCCTCTGATTCAAGGTGGAGTCTGGCCGGCCATGTTGACACCCGTTACCGAGGCGGGAGAACAGAATCTGGAGATCCTCGACAAATTGGTGAATACCCTGATTGATGAAGGATTGGATGGCCTGTACCTACTCGGATCGACGGGCCAGGGACCGACTTTCAGCCTCGAGGCCCGTAAGATGATTGCCGAACGCGCCCTCCGGACGGCCCGGGGAAGAATTCCCATCATCGTTCACGTCGGATGCGTGGCCACTCAGGACTCCGTCGAGCTGGCTCGGCATGCGGCTCAGTGCGGTGCGGACGGTATTTCGGCCGTCCCTCCCATTTATTACATGACCAACGCGGACGGCGTCTTTGCCCACTACCGGGCCATCGGCTCCGCCACCGACCTCCCCTTCTTTCCCTACCACCACACCATGTTCGGAGAAGCGACTCTGGCCGATCCCAGCTATACGGACCGGCTCATGGAAATTCCCCATATTGCCGGC
Organism: Acidobacteriota bacterium; assembly: GCA_965205565.1. Taxonomy (GTDB): domain Bacteria; phylum Acidobacteriota; class UBA6911; order RPQK01; family CBDBID01; genus CBDBID01. Next base: position 216,266 of record CBDBID010000041.1, on the reverse strand, counting down.
ATGAAGATCACGGTGCGCGACCTCTTCATCTTCTCCCTCATCAACGAGCGTACCGGAGGAAAACTGCAGCTATTCAGCGGCGCCGACGAACTGATCTGTCACGCTGCGGTATCTGGATCCTGCGGCGCCATCGGGACTTTCTACAATCTCTGGGGCCCCGCTTGTCAAAGGGCTCGCCAGGCGATGGTCGACGGAGAGTTCGAGAAAGCCAGAAGCTTCATGGCCGTCTTCCACGGAGCCTTGGACCGCATCCTGAACAGCGGTTCCCCCGTCGGTTTTGTCCGGGCAGCCATGCGGCTCAAATATGGCGTCGAGATCGGCCCCGGACGGACTCCGGCCTACTACACAACTTCCTCCTGGGATGAGCGAGAGGTCCGCCAACTGATGGAGCAGGTGGAGCAAGCCGTCTAGCCTGTTGCCGGTCGGTCAATCTTCTTTTCCGAGACCATTCCGTCTCCCAGTGGTAACATGGCGCCCAGAGTTCGAGGATCTTCAACAGAATTCCGGGGTCGTTTTCCACGTCGCCACCGCCAAGGGCCGTTTCTCTTCCGGTCCCTCCGGCCGCTGAGCTTCCCTGGAAGCCACACGCCCGGAAGGGAGGGGACAGCAATGAAACTACCGAAGGCACTGACCGGCCTCATTGTCCTGGCCACACTGACCGCTTGCGGCGACAGCACCAAGGGACGCGCTTTTCTGACGGTCAATTCCGCTGAGATAGGCGCCAAGGCTATCTTCACGGAAAAGCCGATGGCGTTCACGCTGGCCGAGGCCGACCAGATGGTCCAAAGTAGTTGCCGCTAGAGGATCGCTCCCTGGGTCTGCAATACGCTTGGCCCTGGGTCTGCAATACGCTTGGTTTCGCTAAGTGCTCCCTACCCATAGATAGGGTGACGCTGGCCACCCTCACAAGAAAACCTTATGAGGTTCGATCCGGCCGCTATACGTTCTTCAGGCCGGGGGTCGAAAAGCCGTCTGCTTGAATCCGGTCGAAAGCGTCTCGTATCCTTGAAGGGCGCCGGAACGGTAGTGGGCCAGCCCGAACGCTCACCGGAAGCAGCAGGGAGAACGAGATGAGGATGACGATAGTGGTTCGTGACCAGCGGAGGCTGGTGTGGCTGGCTACTGCCCTTCTGACCCTGGGGATGCTGACCCCGGATCTGGGGGCTGGCGATTGGCCTTTTTGGCGCGGCCCGGAACAGACCGGCCTCAGTCGTGAATCGGCGGTCGTGACCTCCTGGTCCCAACAGGGAGACAACCTGCTGTGGAAGTTTCCAGAGGGAGGGCGGACGACCCCCATCGTGATGGACGGTCGACTCTTCGCGATCACTCCGGTCGGCGAGGGAGTGGGCAGAAGGGAGCGCGTGCTGTGTCTGGACGCCGAGACGGGGCGAAAGATTTGGGAATACAGCTTCAACGTCTTTCACACCGATATCGTGGAGAACCGTGTCGGTTGGACCGCCTTGGTGGGGGATCCGGCGACCGGGCGCATCTATGCCCACGCGACCGGAGGGGAATTCTTCTGCTTCGATCGGGACGGTGGCTTGATCTGGAAGATCTCCATGACGGAGGAACTGGGACGGATCAGCGGCTACGGCGGACGCCTGCACACACCGATCCTGGATGAGGACCGCGTCGTTGTCAGCTTTCTCAACTCGAGTTGGGGAAAGATGGCTCGACCTCTGCACCGCTACCTGGCCTTCGATCGGAAAACCAGGCACATCCAATGGTGGTCTGCCCCCGGGACCTCTCCCCGCGATACCACCTACTCGGCTCCGGTGGCCACCGTCATCGGCGGCAAACGGATGCTGATTGCGGCCAACGCCGATGGCAACGTCTATGGGATGCTGGCTCGCACGGGGCAGAGGGTGTGGACCTTCCGCCTGAGCAAGAGAGGCCTCAATTCCTCAATCGTGGTCCAGGGCAATTACGCCTACGTTTGCCATAGCGAAGAGAACCTGAACACCACCGAGATGGGGGCCATCGTCTGCATCGACGCCACCCGCAGCGGGGATATCAGCGACAGCGGGACGGTCTGGCGTAAGAACGGCTACCCAGTGGGCTACGCTTCTCCGGCTCTGGCCAATGGGAGACTCTACGTCGTCAGCAATGGCGCCAATCTTTACTGCCTGGATGCCCAGACCGGCTCGCTCTACTGGGAATACAACCTGGGGCGGGTGGGAAAGGGTTCCCCTGTAGTGACGGCGGACGGAATCATCTATGTGGGCGAGCAAAACGGCCTCTTTCATATCTTGCGGGATGCCGGCGATCGATGTGTCTCTCTGGACCAAGAGATCTTTGAGAAGCGAGACGGCACTGTGGACGAGATCTTCGGATCGCCCGCCGTGGCCAACGGCCGTGTCTATTTCATGACCCGCTACGGCACCTTTTGCCTGGGGAGTGGGGGTGGAGCTTCGCGGACCGGAAACATAGAGCCGTCCATTCCAGTAGCAGAGCAGGCGCGAGCCACGCCAGACTCCCCCGGCTCCCTGCAGATCGTACCCGCCGAAATCACCCTCTATCCTGGAGAGGTGACCACTTTTCGAGCACTGCACTTCGATACAGACGGTGGCGAAATCGGCAACCTAAGAGCTCAATGGTCTCTGAAGGGAGCCGCTGGGAAGATTTCCGCGGAAGGGGAATTGACCGCTCTCCCCGGTAATCGTTTCTCGACAGGTCTGATCGAGGCTTCCTGGCAAAATCTAAAGGCGCAGGCGCGAATCCGAATCACCCGTCGACCCCCCTTCCTGGAGGATTTTGAATCCATGCAAGTGGGCACCGTTCCCCCCGGCTGGGTGGGAGTGGCCAGCAAGACCGCCATCGACGAAGTGGATAGCCAAAAGGTTCTGAAAAAGCTGGCCTCCAAAGAAAGGCCATCACCGCCCTTCATGCGACTGCGAGCCTATGCCACGCCGCCCATTGAGGGAGGTTACACCGTCCAGGCCGACCTTCTGGGTCGCCTGGCCCGCGGACGCTTCCGACCTGACATGGGTCTCATCAACAGCCGTTACCGTTTCATCATGATGGGGATGGGGGAAAAGCTGCGCCTCGAGACCTGGTCACCCCTGCCCCGACTGCGCCAGGACGTGAGGTTTTCCTGGGATGCCGAAACCTGGTACCGAGTCAAGTTCCGGGTGCTTCTCGAGGAGGGACAGGCTAAGATCCAAGCCAGAGTCTGGCCCAGGGAACAAGTCGAGCCTTCCGAGTGGCAGATCGAGGCCGTCGATCCATACCCCAATCGAGAAGGGAGTCCCGGAATCTACGGCTATTCCACCGCCACCACCGGCAAGAGTGACGGACCAGAAATCCTGTACGACAATTTCAAGGTGACCCTTCATGAGTAACCGAATCCAACCTTTTCTTTGGACGTTTCTTTGGACGCTGCTTTTGCTGTCCACGATCGGACTATACACCTGGCACACCCGGGCCAGCGGCGAGCCGCGGGTTGGCGACTGGCCGATGTGGGGGGGGACCCCCTCTCGAAACATGGTCTCCGACGAAACAGGCCTGCCTCATGAATGGGACATTCGAACCGGCAAGAATATCAAGTGGACGGCTCAGCTCGGCTCCCAGACCTACGGCAATCCAGTGATCACGAAGGAAAAGATCCTGATCGGCACCAACAACAACGGCCTGCGGCGTCCCGGAATAACGGGAGACAAAGGCGTCATCCTGTGTCTGGAGGAAGCGGACGGGAAGTTCCTGTGGCAGGCCACCCACGACAAGTTGCCCACGGGGCGAGTCAACGACTGGCCCGAGCAAGGGATCTGCTCGGCCCCCTACGTAGAGGAGGACCGGATCTACTACGTCAGCAATCGCTGCGAGTTGGTGTGCGCCGATCTGAATGGGTTTCTGGATGGAGAAAACGACGCTCCGTACCAGGAGGAAAAGTACCGGGACAGCGAAGACGCCGACCTTATCTGGGTATTTGACATGATCGAGGAACTAGGAGTCTTCCCGCACAATCTGGCGACCTCCTCCCCCGTGGGAGGTGGCGACTTGATTTTTGTCTTGACCTCCAACGGGGTGGATGAGGGCCACCTGGACCTGCCCATGGGGGAAGCCCCGGCCTTCATCGCCGTCAACAAGAATACCGGAGAGATCGTCTGGGAACGCAGTGATCCGGGAGAAAACACCCTCCACGGCCAGTGGTCCTCACCCAGTTACGGAATCGTGGCCGGGGAACCCCAGGTGGTCTTCGCCGGCGGAGACGGGTGGGCCTACGCGTTTGAGCCGAAAAGCGGTGAGCTGATCTGGAAATTCGACCTCAATCCGAAGGACTCCCTCTGGGAGCTGGGTGGGCGGGGCAGCCGTAACAACATCATCGCCACCCCCGTGATTTATCAGGATCGAGTATTCCTCTCCGTCGGTCAGGACCCGGAGCATGGAGAAGGCGTCGGTCACTTGTATGCGATTGACGCCACTCAAAAGGGAGACATTACCGAGACCGGGGCCATCTGGCACGTCGGAGGGGACGATTTTCACCGCTCCATGTCGACCGTGGCCATCCGGGACGGCTTGCTCTATGCCGCCGATCTGAGTGGGTTTTTCTATTGCTTGGACGAGCAAAACGGAGAACGCTACTGGCGCTATGACACCCTGGCTGCCGTCTGGGGCTCACCCTACCTGGCGGATGGCAAGGTCTATCTGGGCGACGAAGACGGGGACGTCGCCGTGCTCCAGCACGGGAAGGAGATGAAGCTCCTGAAGGAAAACGACGTGGGGAATTCGGTTCACACCACTCCAGTTGCCGTCAATGGGGTTCTCTACATCACCAATCGAAACACCCTATTCGCCATAGAGCAGCAGTAAGGAGATCAGCTGCGGGACCCCGCCGACGCCAGGAATCGTCTCCATTGGAAAAGCTGTTTCGAGCCATACGGGCAGGCATCGCGGGAGATCGGACCCACCTCCGGAAGAGTTCAGATTGTGACTTCTAGAAGCTTTTCTGAATCAAAGGATGGCGGCCTGAATGGCCGCCACATGCTCGGGGGTGGTCCCGCAACATCCACCCACTATGGTGGCTCCCGCTTCCACGAAGCGAAGGGCGTATTCACCAATGTCCGGAGGACTGAGCGAGTAGACGACTGCCCCCTCCACTACCCGCGGGACTCCGGCGTTGGGCTTCGCCACGATGGGCCGGTCTGTACACTTCCTGAGACGCTGGATCGCCTCCAAGGTCAGGTCGATGTCCTGTCCGCAGTTGATGCCCAGAACGTCGGCCTGGGGATAAAGTTCGGGGAGCTGCTCCACCAGAATACCGAAATCGGTGGCCGGATCGCCCAGATGGTTTCTACGGGTGATGGCAGCACTGACCAGAATGGGAAGATCCAGATCTTGGACGGCATCGTAGGCGAGGCAAGACTCCTGGGGATCGAAAACCGTTTCGATTACAAACAGGTCCACTCCCGCTTCACTGAGGAAAATTGCCTGCTCGCGGTAAGTGTCCCGGACGTTCTTTTCCGAGCAGAGCCCCATGATCAGTTTGTCGCCCGCTGAGGGTCCCAGATCTCCCCCCACGGCACATCCCCCATCACCGATCACTTCCTTGGCCAGGACTGCCGCCTCAGTATTGATCAGCCGGCTCGTCTCTCGAACGTCGTCTGGATCAACACCGTAATCGCGAACCGCTTCCAGGCGCCCCTTCTGTCTGTGCTCTCGGAGCCGCATTTCTGTGGCGCCGAAAGTGTTGGTGTAGATCAGGTCGACGCCCAGATCCAGATAGGAACGATGGATTTCACCGACCACCTCTGGCCGCGTCACGTTCCACTCTTCCCCGCAGTCGCCCTGCTCGAGCCCTCTTCGCTGCAGCTCCGTCCCCATAGCGCCTTCCACTACCAGGATCTGGTCTCGGGACAGCTTGTTCATGAAATCACTATTGCGACGATTCATGCTAGTCCCTCGTTGCACCCCTTCTTTCAACCCCGCTGGACCGCTGAGGACTGAAATTCCACCATGACACACGCATTATAGATTACCTTCAAGCCCGCCTCCTGGCAAAAACGTATGCCACTTGACGACTCGGCTCCCGGCTGCATCCAGACGCGTTTAATCCCCGCTTCCGCACACTCTCTGATCACCGCTTCGGTTTCGCGGGGAGGGGTAACGATATTCGCGACTCCAGGTTTCTCCGGTAAGTCTCGCACGCTTTGGTAAATTCTGCTGCCCCCATAGCTTCCTCCTCGAAGATTGACAGGATAGACCTTGACGCCAACGCGGATGAGGTCCTGGTAAATGATGTGGCCGTACTTGTGGGAGTGACGGGAAAATCCGACCACCGCCCAGGTCGGCTGGCGGAGACATTCGGAAATGAGAGCTTCTTGGCTCATAGATTGTCAGCTTGCCACGCCGGTTTGCTTCGCCCATCACGGTGGCACTATCGTTAGTGTACCGTTTCGTCGCGTTGACACCTGCGGATGGGCCTGGGGAGACTCTCACAAATGAAGTTTCTTGTCGCTTTTCTTTTTTTTGTGGTTTTGATCCTCTGGATGAAAACTTTCTACTGGAGGCACCGATCCAGCTTGCTGGAGCTGCGGCTGCGTGGAGAGGCTCCGGAGAGTCTCGGCTTGTTCGAGGCCTGGCTGGACGGCAAGATTGAGTCAGACCTGCAAAGGAAGAAGAACCCCTGAAAACGGAATGCTTCCAGGGATCGCATCCTCCATTCCAAATGCTTTCTGAGGTGAGATCGTCGCTTCACCGGCTCTTTTGACAGACGCCCCGTTTCCGGTATGACTTTTGCTGAGCAGGATCGGGCAGTGAGATCGAGGCACAAACAAAAGTCGACACATCAGCACAAACGGGGTCTCGCGCTCACAGCAAAGGCATCCTTTCTCTATAGAAGGATGCCCCGGAAGCGGTCATTTCAGGAATTCCCGAGTCGACTTCCTACTACAATGGCAGGTTGCTTGTTTTGCATAACGGCCCCAAGGCGGAGAAGTCGGGATGTTCCAGGCGTGGACCCAGTGCGGCAAATTCTTCTCAGGACCCGGTTGGGATACCGGCACGAGCAGTTTACCATCGTACCTACCGTGCTCTTGTCACCGTCTGGTGCTGGTTCACTGCCATTATTGAGACGCTCCCGGGACACCGATCCGAACGGCCCCAGTTGCCTCCACCCTTCCTTCGTTTTCGAGTCGATGGGACCCCCTCTCGGAAAAATTTTCTGGGCGTGGGCAAACAATCCGTCCGGAACCTCGTAGAGCTGCTGGGCCAGCGGCGCCCTTTGTCCTCCTGCCGGACCGTGTTGGACTTCGGTTGCGGTTGCGCCCGGACACTGCTGTGGCTGGCCCAGTGGTTCCCGGAAGTCCAGTTTTACGGGACCGATACAGACACAACAGCCGTTTCCTGGTGTCGTGCCTATTTGCAGACCGTCGACTTCTCTTAAAATGGGCCTCTACCGCCTCTCCTTTTCGAGCCTCAATCCTTCGATCTCATCTACGGCATCTCCGTGTTCACCCACCTCAATCAGCAGTTTCAGCTGCGCTGGCTCCAAGAACTCCGCAGGATCCTCAAACCCGACGTAATGCTGGTTTTGAGCCTGCACGGGGAAACGGTCTGGAGACAGCTGAACGACGAGTTGCGAAACCGCGTTCAACAAACCGGGGTTTTGGTGAAGGAATCGCGAAAGCTCGAGGAGATTTTTCCCCGCTGGTACCAAACCGCCTACCACACCCGCGAATACGTTGTGCACACTTTCGGAACCTATTTTGAATCTATCGAATACCTGGCCGAGGGCATGGGTTACCAGGACGTGGTGCTCTGCCGTGGAAGCACTTCACCTCGGTGACCGTCGTAGCACGAAGACACCCATAGCGCAGGGTTTGTTGTTGGCGGCTCGGGACTGGCCAGCCTGGACGATTTGAGCGAATTGATGTCGGGGCATTCAGGTAGAATTCCAGGGTTAGTGCAGCTTCCGGACGGCTCAGAAAGATTCAAGTGGGTTTCGGAGGCCCGACCCGCGTGGAGATAGAAGGTATGGACAGTATCGGTCTCGCAATCGCCGCTTTGATAGCCGTGGCCGCAGTTTTGTTCCTCTGGCAGTTCGGTTCCCGGAATCTGCCTACCCCGAGTGGCAAGGCCGCCCAGACCATGGGGGTATTGCGAGAGCGTTTGCAGGCTCGGGACGAGCAGCTGATGGAGCTCAAGAATCAACTCGAGTCTCAGGCCAAGCGGTTGCTGAATCTGCAGGAAAAGCTCCACCAAGAAATACAGTTACGATCCGCGGCCGAGGCCAGAAATGGGCTGATCCAGAAACTGGAAGAGCGCCTAGAGGCGCGGGAGACACGCATTCAGGCAATGCAGAAAGACACCACCACTCTGCGGGAACAGCTTGCAGAACTCCAGGCACAAAGGAAGGGCGAACAGAGATCTTGGGAGGAGAAGCTGGGGTTTTTGAACGAAGCTCAGACGAAACTCTCCGAAGCCTTCCAGGCTCTCTCAGCACGCGCTCTCAAAGCCAACAATGAGTCTTTTCTAGAACTGGCCAAAACGACTCTGGAGCGCTTTCAGAGCGAGGCTAAGGGAGATTTGAAGCACAGACAGAAAGCCATCGAGGACCTGCTGGAACCGATGAAGGAGACCCTGACGCGGTTCGATTCCCAGGTCCAGGAGGTGGAAAAGTCCCGCCGGGAGGACTACGGCAGCATCCGGAGTCTGGTGTCCTCCCTGTCGCAAAGCCAGGAGAAGCTGCAGTCGGAAACCCGCAATCTGGTGCGGGCCCTGCGGGTGCCTTCGGTGCGTGGACGGTGGGGAGAAGTGCAGCTCAGGAGGGTGGTTGAAATTGCGGGTATGCTGCCATACTGTGATTTCGTCGAACAGGTTTCGGCTCGATCTTCGGAGGACACCCTCCTGCGCCCCGACCTTCTCGTCAAGCTTCCTGGAGGCAAGAACGTAGTGGTCGACGCCAAGGCGCCCCTGCAAGCTTACCTGGACGCTTGGGAGAGCGAGGATGAAAAGAAGCGGAGCGCGCTGATGCGGCAACACGCCCGCCAGATCCGGAACCACGTGGCCAAACTGAGTGCCAAGTCTTACTGGGAACAGTTCACTCCGAATCCTGAATTCGTGGTGATGTTCCTACCCGGGGAAAACTTCTTTAGTGCCGCTCTGGCTGAGGATCCGAGCCTGATTGAAGAAGGCGTCAACCAACGGGTGATCCTGTCCACCCCAACCACACTCATCGCCCTGCTGCGAGCCGTCTCCTACGGCTGGCGCCAAGAAAAGATCGCCGACAACGCCCAGATGATCAGCCGCCTTGGGAAGGATCTGTACCAGCGGCTGTCGGTTCTGAGCTCGCATGTGGTCAGCCTGGGGCGAGGCCTGGGACGGGCCGTTGACAGCTACAATCAGGTGGTGGGATCCATGGAGAACCGAGTGCTGGTTGCGGCCCGAAAATTCTCCGAAATGGGGATAACCGCCAACAAACAAATCCCCCATCTGACTCCGGTCGAGAAGATGCCCCGCCAGTTGCATTCCGAGGACCCTTCAGACCAGCCAGAGGCGCTGATTCGCGGCGCCTAGGAACCTATCCGAGAAATGGGTTTTGGTTCCCACACCGGCGGAACCCTTAGCATCGCGCGGGCGGCTGCGCGGCCTCAATGAGACCTTTCATGTAGCCCACCGCGAAGAGCCGTCCCAGCATGGTGTAGCCGGCAGATACCGGACCCTCGCTCGCGTTGAAGGTGTCCACCGTAATCTCCTCCTCCGGTACCGCCTCGGCCTGGAAATCCGCCCAGGCTTCTTCTCCCTCTAGGACCGGAACGTGATCGGGCCTCATCGGCCCCTGATAACCGATCTCCCGATAGGCCAGCATAGCCGTCAACATGTCGGTCTTGCCGTTGCCGTGAAAAGATTCCCGGAATCGCGGAGTGGTCCCCACTACGTCCCGAAAGTGGACGTAGCGGATTCGATCTCCAAAATGGCAAATGGTTTTGGGAATATCCACTCCGATTTCAGAAAAAGTTCCCTGGAAAAAACAGATGGCATGGGCAGCGCTGTCTGACATCTCCATCGCGCGATCGAAAGCGGCGACATTGCCGAATATTCGGTCCTGCCCCCTGAGGTGGGGCAGTGGGGGATCGTCAGGGTGCAAAGCGAGCGTCACTCCATGATCTTCGGCGAAGGGTGCCACTCGATCGAGCAAATACTACAGGTTGTCCCACAGTGCCCGCGTCGAGACTCTGTCTCCCGACAGGGATGGAACGCGACTCAGCACTTCGGCATCAAAAGCCGTGACTTGAGCGCCTCCTCGCTCCGGTGTGTCGATACTGGTGCGCAGCCAATCCTCATCGGGCATGAAGTGGTAGCACAGAATCGGGACCTGGGCGGCCTCCATGTGTTTGATCAGGCGGCCGCATCCCGGTGATCTCCTGGTCTCGATGAGGTCCCCCTCGGACGATATCCCCGTGTTTGCAGTAGCCTTCGATCACCGACAGCTTGAGACCGTGTTCGACCAGCCGATCCCGCAGCCGCAACATGTCCTCTGGACGGGGTCCGGGATAACGCCCGACCACCCCTGAGACTCCGATTTGGGCAGCCAGCTTAAAGTTCGTCTGGCTCATCGGGGCGACCACCATGGCGATTTCCATCCCAACGTCTCCCTTTCAACAAGAATCCATTCAGATTGGCATCAGGCCAACTGAAGCCTTCGCAACCGCAGGGCGTTTCCGATCACCGACACGGAACTGAAACTCATAGCGGCCGCGGCCAACATGGGGCTCAAGAGGATGCCCCAAAAAGGGTACAAAACGCCGGCCGCAACCGGGACTCCGAGGGAATTGTACAGAAAGGCAAAAACCAGATTCTGCCGGATGTTTCTCACCGCCACTCGGCTCAGACGCCGGGCCCGCAGGATTCCCTCCAAATCTCCCCGGACCAGTATTACCTGTGCGCTTTCCATGGCCACGTCGGCCCCTGTGCCCATGGCGATACCCACCTGCGCGAGACTGAGGGCCGGGGCATCGTTGACGCCGTCCCCGGCCATGGCCACCATGCGGCCCTCCCGCTGCAGCCGTCCAACCACCTCCGCCTTCTGATGGGGAAGAATGTCGGCCTCCACCTCTCCGATCGCCAACCTCCGGGCAACGGCTCGGGCGGTGGTGGCATTGTCGCCGGTCAGGATCAAAATGCGAATCCCCTCCGCTTGAAGCGACCGGATGGTCGCCGCAGCGGTTGACTTGATGGGATCGGCGATGGCAAGAAACCCAGCCAGCTCGCCCCCCACAACGACAAAGACGACCGTCTGTCCTTCTTGCCTGCAGGTCTCAATGCGATCGTCCAGACCTGCCGTTTCTACAGAAAGGTCCTGCAGGAGTTTCCGATTCCCGACCGCGACGGCTTTTTGGCCGATCCGTCCCACAATCCCCTTTCCGGCGATCGAGCGAAAGTCGGAGGGCTCCGTCAGTTCCAGTTTTCGTTCGGTGGCAGCCCGAGCAATAGCTTCTCCCAGGGGGTGCTCGCTCCCTCGCTCCAGGCTTCCCGCCCACTGAAGCAACTCAGTTTCAGAGACATCCTGGACCGGCACTGCCGAGACCACCCGCGGAGAGCCTTCCGTCAGGGTCCCGGTCTTATCCACCACCAGCGTGTCAATCTTCTCCAGCAACTCCAGAGCTTCCGCATTCTTGATCAAAACGCCGAACTGAGCGCCCCTTCCGACGCCTACCATCACCGAGATCGGCGTAGCCAGTCCCAGCGCGCAGGGACAGGCGATTAAAAGCACGGCCACCGCGTTGACTACAGCATAGGCCCAGCGCGGCTCCGGCCCCAGCCAAGCCCAAAGCAGAGCGGTGACCACCGCAATCAGGATGACAGCAGGCACGAAGTAAGCGGCCGAGATGTCGGCCAGACGCTGGATGGGGGCGCGCGAGCGCTGGGCTTCGCTAACCAGCTGCACGATCCTGGCCAGGAGCGTCTCTTTCCCCACCTTCCGAGCCTCCATCAATACCATTCCGGATTGGTTAAGCGTACCCCCGATCAGGGCATCCCCTTTCCACTTTTCGACTGGTAGCGACTCGCCGGTCATCATTGACTCGTCCACCCAGGTCTCGCCTTCCACAACGGCACCGTCCACTGGCACCCTTTCTCCGGGACGCACCCGCAATAGATCTCCCATTTGAACTTCGTGCAATGGCACGTCTTCCTCGACTTCGTTGCTCACCCTTCGAGCTTGTTGGGGTGCCAGGCTGAGTAGGGACCGCAGAGCCTGAGAAGTGCTGCCTCGGGCGCGAAGTTCCAGTACCTGACCCAGCAGAACCAGCACCACGATCGCCGCGGCCGCCTCGAAATAAACACCTACCTCACCCCGCTCGCCTCGATAAGGGGCCGGAAAGATCTCAGGTCGAAGCACGGCGGCCAGACTGTACAGGTAAGCGGTCCCAGTGCCGATGCCGATCAGGGTGAACATGTTCAACCGCATCGAAACGATCGAGTTCCAGGCTCTTTGAAAGAACGGCCATCCGCCCCATAAAACAACGGGAGTAGCCAGGATCAACTCGATCCATTGGCTGCTGGAGCGAATCCACGGCGGGGACGGGAATCGAACCGGGAGCATCGGTCCCATGGCGAGAAAAAGGATGGGAAGGGTCAAGAGCAGACTGACCCACAATCGTCGAGTCATATACCGGAGTTCTGGGTTTTCCAGTTCTCCGGCCGCCGGCGCACGGGCCTCCAAGGCCATCCCACACAAGGGGCAGGTACCCGGCTCACTGCGAACGATCTCCGGGTGCATGGGGCAGGTGTATGACGGAGGCGAGCCGAACGACACCGGCTCGTGTTCCAGGACCATCCCGCAGGAAGGGCAGACACCTGGACCAGATTCCCGCACCTCAGGACACATGGTGCAGACGTAAGACTCTCCGGCGGCGGCCAGGTCGGTCAATCCTACATCCCTGCCTTTCGGTGCCTGCACAACAGCTTCACTCTAGCACTCTAACACCAGCTACTCTAGAATCGGGGGCAGGGGCAGGGGCAGGGGCAGGGGCAGGGGCAGGGGCAGGGGCAGGGGCAGGGGCTTAAAAATCCGTTCAAAAAAGCAGGTTCGTGGTACATTCCAGCATTGGGAACAGGGCTTGAAAAACAGGTTCAGGGAGTGACCGGACCTTTTGGGCCCAGCGGCCCATCACGAACTAGATCGAGATGTCTGGGTAAGACCGCTCATCTCCGGAATCGCCCCCGCGCGCGAACGCCTCGGCCCGTGTGCCTATGGCCACTTGCAATGCATTCGAATCTCCGGGTCGGTCAAGTCGGAATCCAGAGGAAACAGGGGACGCGTCACCCGCCGGCAAGACAACATTCTCATGTCCGGGGGGGGTGGGACCGGGCAGATCCAACATGAAGAATCCTTTCGTCACCTCCCGGTAGCCGATGCGGAAGTTCATCATGTTCTTGACTCCGACGCACTTGGCTTCAGAAGCATCCATCCCCATCGACTGATACTGTTCATCGGCCCAGTCATAGGTGGGGAAGCTAGAGATCAGCACCTGAATGCTTCCCACCTGCAGGACGGCTGAAGGCCCCATGCAGGCCCAGGTTCCACCCAGGATTCCTCCCCGGTAACGGAATCGACCCTCGGAAAGACGCTCGATTTTCCCGGTCAATTCCAGGGGTGTTTCCCAAACGGGGTCGACTTGGTGCCCCAACCGCAAGGTGACTTCTTTTCCGACTCCAGTGTCATGGCAAATCCGGGCCGCCTCGGGATCGACCACCATCAGAAGACACGGCTCGGTGACCTCACAATCCAAGAGACCACGCAGAAGACCGACTCCATGCTCCGGCCGCACCACCCCCAGTGGTATCGGCCGTATCCAGCAATAGGATGGGTCCCCCGACTATTTCACGACCGCCATGCACCGCTTCAGCGACGCCGTACGTTTCCACCAGAAAATCCCGGCGGAGAGCCCAGAATTCTTGAGCCAGCCGATCCGCCTGCTCTTGCGCCCATTCCCTATCCCCATCCGAGACGACGACGCTGCTACACCCGATGTCGGGCATATCCAGATATAGGAGCCGACCAGGAAAAGAGAAGTGGAGAGCGCGGATCTCTGCTTTTCCAGTTCCTTGGCTCGCTGCATCAGATCTCCAAAGGAGCCTGACTGAGTGGAAGCTCGAAAAGCGGTCAGCAAAAGGGGAAGCTTGGCTTGAGCCATCAAAGGCCGGATCTCTCGTCGGACTGCCCGAATCAAAAGATCGCTCCCCCGCTCTCCCGTCTGGAAGGTGTCGTCGTGCGGGTAGCGCGTGTAGTCGAGGATCGCGCTCGTGGCTTTCACCATCCTGGGGGTCACGTTCCCATGCAGGTCCAGCGTCAGGACAATCGGAACCTCGGGGCACACGATTCCCCTCACCTGGGTCGCGATGTCCCCTTCCGGATCGTCCTCTCCCAAGGCGGCCATAGAACCGTGATGGGAGAGGACCACTCCATCGATCGGCCCTCCCTCCCGTAATGCTTCCAGCAAACTGTTCCTCAGATGGCGGTAACAGGCAGCCGACAGAGGTCCCGACGAATTAGCTCGGGCTGCCAGAAGGGGCCCGATTTCGATGTCGCTCTCCTCTTGGAGTCTGGCCAGGACACCGGCCACCTCGGTGTCCGTGTCCCGCAACTGAAACAATTCCTTTTTCTCGTACAGGTAGCCAGTGGTTCGAAACAGATCGAGTTCGCACTGAAAGGAGACAAAATGGTTCGATTCCGAGGAGATCTGCCCGATTGCGATACGGCGTCTCGCAGAGTTCACAACCACTTCTTCTACAGAACTGCCCTTTTCCTGTCAGCCAACGGCTCAGCCCAGCCAAGCTCAGTGCTGTCCCTTGGGGAATTCGAAAGATAAGCCTTGTCCCCTGGGGCCTCCTGTCCCTTGGGCCTAAGTGCTCCTTGCCATAAATACGGTGAACTTTGCGAAGGAGCCCTGGGTGGTGAGGTCGAGGAGGAGGCGGGAGACCGGAAACTGCCTGGGAAGTGGGAGGTGGTAATATGGGATCGTTTGGGACAACAGCGACGATGACCGCCATCCTGGGAATATCAGCCTTCTATCATGATTCAGCCGCGGTGGTGGTGGTCGACGGAAAGATTGTAGCGGCCGCACAGGAAGAGCGCTTTTCCCGTAAAAAGAACGATCACAATTTCCCCACCCAAGCCATCGAGTATTGCCTAAAGGAGACCGGCATCGACCCCCAAGATCTCGACTATGTGGGCTTTTACGACAAGCCTCTCCTAAAGTTCGAGCGTTTACTGGAGACTTATCTGGCTTTCGCGCCAGCCGGCTTCCGGTCCTTCGCCAAGGCCATGCCACTCTGGATCGGTCAGAAGTTACACCTGCCCCGAGAGATGAAGAGAGGATTGGGAGGCAGGTACCGGAAGCAGTACGTTTTCACCGAACATCACGAGTCTCATGCGGCCAGCGCCTTCTTTCCCTCGCCTTTCGAGGAAGCCGCCATCCTGACACTGGACGGTGTGGGCGAATGGGCTACGGCCACCTGGGGAGTCGGTCGCGGAAACCGCATCCAGTTGACCCGTGAGCTCCACTTTCCCCATTCCTTGGGACTTCTCTACTCGGCCTTCACCTACTACACCGGCTTCCGGGTCAACAGTGGGGAATACAAGTTGATGGGACTGGCTCCCTACGGTCAGCCTCGATTTGCGAATGTCATTCTGGACCGACTGATCGATCTCAAATCGGACGGATCTTTCCGGCTCGATCTCACCTACTTCCACTACTGCCAGGGCTTGACGATGACCTCCGGCAAGTTTGACCGGCTCTTCGGGCGCCCGCCTCGCCAACCGGAGGCTCCGCTCAGCCGGTTGGACATGGACCTGGCTGCCTCGATTCAAAGGGTGACCGAAGAGGTGATGCTACGCTCGGCACGCCACATTCACCAACAAACCGGAATGAACCGACTCTGCCTAGCGGGCGGGGTCGCCCTCAACTGTGTGGGTAACGGTAGAATCCTTCGAGAAGGGCCCTTCCAGGAGATCTGGATTCAGCCTGCAGCCGGCGATGCCGGTGGCGCCCTCGGCGTGGCTCTCTTCATCTGGCACCAACTATTGGACAGCCCCCGCCGACCGCAACCCGGAGACAGCCAGTGCGGATCCCGGTTGGGTCCCCGCTTCAGCCAGGCCGAAATCGAGACGTTCTTGCAACAAACGGGAGCCCGCTATCACCACCTGGCGGACGAAAACGAACTTTGCGATCGGGTTTCCACCCTCATGATGGAAGGGAAAGTCGTCGGCTGGATGCAGGGAAGAATGGAGTTTGGCCCGCGAGCCCTGGGATCGCGCTCCATTATCGGGGACGCCCGCAACCCGGAAATGCAAACGCTGATGAACCTGAAGATCAAGTTTCGCGAGTCTTTTCGCCCCTTCGCACCCTCGGTTCTGCAAGAAAAAGCAAGCGACTATTTCGAAATGAACGCCCATCAACCGAGCCCCTACATGCTGTTGGTGGCACCGGTGCGTGCGGAGCGGCGAACAGCCCCGGACGGAGACCGAGAACTGCAGGGGCTCGATCAACTCAAAGCGCGGCGCTCCGAGGTGCCGGCGATCACCCATGTGGACTACTCGGCTCGAGTGCAGACGGTTGACGCGACTCGCGACCGGCGTTACTACCGGCTTCTGGAACACTTCGAACGGAAAACCGGCTGCCCGGTCATTATTAACACTAGTTTCAACGTACGGAGTGAACCCATCGTGTGCACACCCCGGGAGGCTTACCACTGTTTTATGGGGACCGACATGGACGTCCTCGTCATGGAGAACTGTCTGCTGTTAAAGCACGAACAGCCCGAGGCGAGTAGAGTAGACTAAAAGAGATATCTGTCCCAATTTGAATTGGACTGAGACAGCCCCATGATCGAAATCAACCGCAACCCCAACCCCAAGGAACTGCACGTCTTCGGCCTCCTGCTGGTGGGGTTCTCTCTGGGGGTGGGGCTGCTGCTTCATTTCAGATTCCAGGCTGGCCAGACAGCCATCGCCGCGGTCGCCGCCGGATGGAGTCTGGCATGCTTGTATTTTCTGTTCCCACCTCTGCGCAAACCCATCTACTTGGGGTGGATGTATGCCACCTTTCCGATTGGCTGGACGGTCTCCAACATTGTGCTGGCCGTCGTCTTTTACGCCGTCTTGTCGCCCATTGGCCTGGTGATGCGTCTTTTGGGTCGCGACTCCATGAATCGCCGGTTCGACCGGCAGGCCTCCACCTACTGGTCCCAACGGCATCCCCCGGAAAGCATCAAACGCTACTTCCAGCAATTCTGAAGGGCCGTTTCGTCCACCGGTGACTCGCCTGGTCTAGAGATCTGTTGCGCTCGACCGTCCCGCTGGCGAAAATCGTGTACTCTCAACCCGAGGGTGTTATCCCAGGAAGGGGTGAAGCAACCCGTTGCCGTCGGAAGACCCTCCTTCCGGGTGCGCCGCTAACCACCCGCGGAATGTCGATGCGGGTTCGGCAGGATCGAGGAAGAGTCTTCGCTCAGCCCGTCGCCTCTTGGAATTCCACATGTACCATGGGTCTCTGGCGGGTAACCTGGGCCACCTTCCGACTCAAGAAAAGCAGGGCGATCAGATTGGGGACGGCCATGGAGGCGTTGCAGATGTCGCCGATGTTAGGAATGATGGGGGCCCAGGGCCCCGATACCAGGGATCCCAGGAAGATCATGACCACCAGTGTCCCTCGAAAGATGGGAACCGATTTCAGGCCGAACAGAAACTCGAAGCAAATCTGACCGTAGTAGGCCCACCCCAGGAGTGTGGTGAATCCAAAAATCAGGGAACAGCAGGCCACGATGCCCCCGCCGTAACCGGACAGGAAGGCGGGCATCCCGATGTTGAACGCATTCACCGTCAGATCCGCCCCCGAAAGGCCGATCCCATCCACCATGAAGGTTGCCCGCTGGTAGGCGCCGGAGACGGTGATAGTCAAAGCCGTTAGCGAACACACGATGATGGTGTCGATGAAGGTCCCCATCATGGCGATGCCTCCCTGTTTGACCGGATCTCTGGTGCGAGCGGCACCGTGGGCAATGGCGGCGCTCCCGAGTCCCGATTCATTGGAAGACATCCCTCGCGCCACTCCGAAACGAACGGCCTCACGAAATCCAATGCCGACAGCACCGCCGAAAACCGCTTCCGGCTCGAAAGCCGTAACAAAGATGAGCCGAAGGGCGCCCGGCACTTCGTCCAGATGGGTCCCGATCACCAGCAAGGCTCCGACGAAATAGAGCAGAATCATCATGGGAACCAGCCGCTCGGCCACCGCGCCGATGCGGCGGATGCCTCCGATGATGACCATGCCCACCAGCAAACTGATGACCAGACCCGTCAACCACTGAGGCAAACTGAATTGCTGGCGCACGGCCAGAGCCATCGACTGGGGCTGGAACATGTTGCCAAAAATGGCGGTCAGACCACCGCAAAGGGCGAAGGCGGCTCCCAGGAAGGCTCCGATGCGGCCATGTCCCAAGCCGTGCTTGCAGTAGTACATGGGCCCGCCGGCCATGCTTCCGTCCTCCATCTTGCGGCGGTAGAGAATGGCGAGCACGGCTTCGGAGTACTTGGTGGCCATCCCGAAAAGGGCTGTAGTCCACATCCAGAAGGCCGCACCGGGCCCCCCCGCAGCGATGGCCGTAGCCACCCCTGCGATGTTGCCGTTGCCCACCGTGGCGGAGAGAGCGGTCATCAACGCCTGAAAAGGAGTGATGTCCCCTTCGCCCTCTCCCTCTGTGGCCTCCTGTTTGTGAAAGGCCCCCCAAAGGACCAGGCGGGCCGACTCCCTGAAATGACGGATCTGCACGAACTTCGTGACCACGCTCAACAAGACTCCAGTCCCGAACAAAAGAGCGACCATGGGAACGCCCCAGAGCCATCCGGAGATGACGGTGGTGATGTCTAAGAGTCCGCCCCGTATCCCTTCCATACTTTCTTTGCTCTTCCTTCTCGGAAGACCCTGTTCGCCGGCCTGGTCGGTTTTTTCCGTTCCTCGCGGTGCCTATTCCTGCGTGGTGATAGCTCGCTTGACCTTTTTTCGGAGCCAACCCGGGGCCAGCAGCTTCAGCCAGGGGACGAAGGCCAGTTGCACGGGAATGTAAAGATCCTTCTTTCTGCCTTCCAGCTCCTGGACGATGCGACGGGCACAATCGGACAGACTGACCGCGTCCCGGTGGTGTTCCCTGCTGGAATCTCCCATGGGGGTCCCTTCGGCGCTGAAGGCGCTCACCCTCAGATTGGTGCCACGAACCCAGCCCGGCATCACCTGAAGGATGCGAACCTGGCCTTCCAACTCCAGATTCAGCGTCTCCAAGAACCCCCGCAACGCGTGTTTGGAGGCCGTATAGCCGCTGTGATTGGGAACACCCAGCACGGCCTGGGTCGAGGAGATGGCGACGACGGTCCCTCGGCTGGTCTTGAGGTGCTCGAGAGCCGGATGCAGACAGTGGACGATCCCCAGGAAATTGACCTCCATGAGTCGGCGAAAGATCGACACATCCCTGATTTGGTCAAACCGGGCCCACATGCTCACCCCCGCGCCCAGGATCAGATAATCGATGCCTCCAAAACGCTCCACCGTACGACCGATCAGGACCCCACACTGCACCGGGTCGGTCACGTCCGTGGGTATGACCAGAGCTTCCGAACCGCGCTTACGGACCTCGCAAGCCAGCACCTCCAAAGGGGCCTCTCGGCGAGACGCCAGGGCCAGATTCATCCCCTGCGGACCCAGCAAAAGAGCCAACTCTCTTCCCAGACCCGAGGAAGCGCCCGTAATCACCGCCGTCTTTCCGTCAAGAGAAATGAGGTGTCCTCCCAAAGGAGCCTCCGTCCGACCGAGTGTTGGCCAGGCCGGCAAGGGGGCGTGGGTTAATCCGAAAAAACATTGTTTCGGATGCCGAAAACGTTTTGAGGATCGATCGAATGTTTCATGTTCTTCAGAAGCTCGATACTGGTCGGGGAAAGAGTGTCTTTCATGAAATCTTTTCGTAGCTTCCCCACACCGTGGTGGTGTGAAATCGAACCTCCGTTCTCCAAGATGGCCTCGCGCAGGGAATGCTCGATCTGACTGAACACCTCTTCGGCGTTCTCGATCCCCCGGGTATAGATGCCATAGATGAAGTAGACACACACCCCGGTGTGGTAGATCTGGGTGACCCGGTAAGAGAGGTAGGGGCGTCCGGGCAGCCCGAACTCCTGGTGCCGCCCCTCGGCCCGCTGCCGGACCGCTTCGCACACCCGAAAAACGTCACTCCAGGCCACCGAGGTTTCAAAGGTTTCTCCAATCACGTGATAGTCGGCCAGGAAATCTCGGATGTAGGCGATGGCATAGGTGAGTCGGTACCCCCGTCGCCCATTTTCCGCCCCCGCTGGCAGACCCTGGAATCGTTGAGCCAGAGAAAAAATGTTGGACTTCTGAAACGCCACCTCCCGTTTCGATCCTTCCATCAGAATCGTCGCCGCTACCATCTGGTGGGGATCGAAGCCCCGCAGTTTCAGCACATAGAATTTCTTCAGTCGATTGATCAGGGCTTCCGCCACGGTGGAGCGAGGCTTGAGGGATTGACCGAACCGGAACTGGACGTTGTCCACCAACCGGATGCTGGCAGGAACGAAAGCGGTCCGGGACAGTTGATGCAGAAACTCCAGCCCCAGTTCCATATTGGGGAAGATCAACGACTCGTATTCCCTCACCTCCGGGGCGGGGTGGATCTTGATGATCGCCTTGGTGATCAGGCCCACATTGCCCTCACTGCCAAACAGGAGATTCTGAGGTTGCATGCCGATGGAAGCTCGGGGAGTGGGAATCGTGGGCTCCAGAACGCCTTCCGGCGTCACCATGGTAATTTTTTCCACAATCTGCTCGATGTTGCCGTAGCGGTTCTTCTTCATCCCACTGGCGTTGGTGGCCACCCAACCCCCCAGGGTCGACAGCTCCATACTGTCGGGTTCATGCCCGCACACGAAACCCTCTTCCTCTAGAGCCTGTTCCAGTTCCAACCCGGTGATGCCGGCTTGCACGCAGGCTCGTAGATTCTCTGAATCGGTCCACTCCACCCGGTTCATCCGTCTCATATTGACTGCCACCATCATGCGGCGATCGTTTTCCGGGAGCTTGAGGGCGCAGCTGACGCTGGTACCGCCGCCGAAAGGAACCAGGCACACGCCGTGTTGCTTGGCTAGTTCGATGATCCGGACCGCATCCTGCTCCGACTCGCAGTAAAAAACCATGTCTACGACTCGCTCTAGCCGATGGTAGACCACTCGAAATACTTCATCGGCGCTGGTCTGTCCGTGGCTGTGCAGCAGACGAACTCGATCATTGAAGGTGTACTGGTCGGGTCCAAAAACCTCTTGTACGACCTGGCAGAACTCGGCGGCTTGCCGCGGCTGCGGAACCGATTTTCCCTCGACCTCCGAACGGGGCTGGCTCCAATCCACCGGAGTGCCTAGAACCTCGTCCACATAAGGCAGGAAGTCATACATGGGGTAGCCGGAAAGGTCGTATCGACTGCCAGTGAGCAAGACGGAGCCATCCTCCTCAATCACAAAGCGAGTGTCCCGAAAACCCCACTTGTGACCCCACAGTTCACCGGTTGGCTCCACCTTCGAGCGAAATCGATTCTTGATCAAGAATCCACCCATCCTTTCTGCAGAGATTGTCTACGTCCTCGCGGTGGGGCGCAAGCTTCCGGGTCAACGGCATCCGTTCGGCGCTTCTTTTAACACCCCGGCGGCACAACACTTATGTTGGACTCCGAGGTCATGAGCGCTCACCGACATCCCCCTGGAAAGAAATCGGACCCGTCCCCAACAGTTCCTCTAAACGGTTTCCAGCCCGAATTCCTGGACTTTCAGCGCGGAATCCGGGTTGGCCGTCTGGAGCCGAGCCAGCGCATCACCCAGATTCTGAAGCTCAGTCTCGAGTCTCTCTACCAGCACCGCTTCGTCATCGACCGGTTCGGACGCGGCGTCTACTGGAGGTGGATCTGTTTTCTGCCCAGGGAAAACCGGGCCGTCAAACCTCTTTCCTACGGGAGTAACTTCGGCTGTGCCAAGTTTTTCGTCATACTCGATGCCCCCGAACGACTTTTCAAGGCCGGGGTGCAGGTGGAACGGGGCTTGCTGCAAACGCCGCCCGACCGAGCCGCCTACCGGCTGCAGGAAGATTGGGATTGGCACCGGCTGCTGGATGCGCTGGAGGATGAAACCGCCTTGTATGAGGAGCTTCGACGGGTGGTCCAGGAGGACGGATTTTCGCTGTTCGCGAGCAATTAGAAGGGCGCCGGATCCTTCTCGCAGTCCACCTTCCCGGCGGCCTCCGACTTGAGAAGGACACTGCAGGATTCCGCCGGCGATGCCTGGGCCCTTTTTCAGGCCTACTACTCGATCGGCCCGCAGCAGGTGAAAGCCTCGAGAGGAGCCGAATTGATGGAGTCGGTGCTAGCGGTTTTTCAGGAACTGACGTCCGTGATCAACCACTGCATGCAGATTCAAATCGAGAGTCCGGCTGACTGGAGAGATTGGGCTTGACTCATGCCCGTTGCAGCTGTCTTGAGCGGGTGCCAGCCTCTGGGTTTGGAAAAGTAACGACCCCGCATCCGTTGGTTCGGACACTTCACCAGTGGCGGACGAACCCGGCAGTCCAGCCCCCGTCCACCGACAGGACGGTTCCCGTAATGTAGGAGGCAGCCGGGGAAGCCAGAAAGAGGACGGCGGCGGCAATCTCTTCGGTCTGGCCCACCCTTCCCAGAGGGACGCGACTGAGAAGACTCTGGGCCATCTCCTGTTTCTCCGGATTGTAGAAAAACTCCTTCGTCCCCTGTGTCAGGGTGGAACCCGGAGCCACCGAGTTGGCCCGGATGCCGAAGGGGCCCAATTCCAGTGCGATGGAGCGGGTGAAGTTGATGACGGCCGCCTTGGCCGAGGCGTAGGCCAGTTGCTGGCGAACCGGAACCAGGCCCATGGTCGAGGAAATCTTCACGATCGCGCCGCTCTGGCGGTTCACCATGCCCGGGGTGACGGCCCGGCAGCAGTAGTACAACCCGTGCAGGTCCACTCCGATGACCCGATGCCACTCCTTTTCGTCGTACTCGTGGATGGGCCGGCGCCGTTCACCGGGAGTATTCACACCAGCGTTGCCGATCAGAATATCGATGCCACCCAGCTCCGACTCGGCCTCGGCAACCAGGCTTTCCACCTGCTCCCTGTCCCGGACGTCGGCACCGATCAGCCGGCAGGGGCGACCGAGGGCCGTGATCTCGTCCCGGGTGTCGCTTCCCCGGCCCGGCAGGTCATTGACGGCGACGGTAGCGCCGCTGTGCTCCAGCGCCACCTTCCCGCTTAGATCTACTCGCATACGTTCAACCTTCCGTGCCGCTCCGTACCCCGAGCCGAGGTACTCCGCCGGGTGCGGTTCTTCCGTTCCCGCGGGGCTACTCTTCCCGGATCTCGGCCCCGATTCCCCGCAGCCTTTCGGCCACCCGCTGGTACCCGCGCAAGATCACCTCGGAGTGCTCGATCACCGTATTTCCTTGGGCACAGAGTCCAGCCACCACCAGCGCCATTCCGGCGCGAATGTCGGGGGATTCCAGTGCGGTACCTCTCAGCCGGGTGGGTCCTTCCACCAGCACCCGGTGCGGATCGCACATGGTGATACGGGCCCCCATGCGCACCAGTTTGTCAATGAAGAACATGCGAGCCTCGTACATCCAGTCGTGAACCAGACACAAGCCTTTTCCCTGGCTGGCCAAAACGATCGCCAGGCTCACCAGGTCGGTGGGGAACAGAGGCCAGGGCCCGGCCACGATGCGGTCCGGATTGACCAACCCTCCGGCCCCCACCTCGATCCGGTCCTCATCCCGGCGTTGAAAGCGCAAACCGAAGCGCTGCAGCACATTCCGGATACCGGCAAGGTCACCCCAGCGCACCCCGCAAAGCGTCACGCTTCCCCCGGTGGCCGCTGCCGCGATGGCCAGCGTGCCGGCGTCGATATAGTCGGCGGGAACGGAAAAGGAGACGTCTTCACCAGCAGTCCTGCTGCCACCCTTCACCCGGTAGTAGAGGGGATGCAGCTCGATCTCGCAGCCCAGTCGTTGCAAGAAATCCACCAGACTCAACACGTGCGGCTCGCGGGCCGGATTTTCAATGATGCCTCGTCCCAGGCCGGCAAACAGCAACAGGGCATTCTCAGTAGCCGTGACGGAGCTCTCCTCCAGATAGACCTGAGGGGTTTTTACCTCGTGATCCCGCCTCAAGGTCACCTGCGCCTCATCCTGGCTGATGGAGAAACCGGCCGCCCGGAACACGTCCCAGTGCATTTCGAAGGAACGTCGGCCGATGGGACAGCCCCCCGGAAGAGCGCAGGAGAATTCTGGCACGTCGGCCGCCAGAGCCCCCAGAAGAAGGATCGACCCCCGTAGTTTCTCCACCAGTTGCGCCGGAAGCGGCCTGGACTTGGCGTCCGAGCTGTCCACCGTCAGCCGGTCGGGATCTTCCCAGGTCACCTGGCAACCCAGCGCCTGCATGAGGAGCAGCAGGTTTTCCACGTCCCCGATTCTTGGAACACCGCGTAGTTGCACCCGAGAGCGAGCCAGAAGCGTGGCGGCGATCAGCGGCAGAGCGGCGTTTTTGTTGCCCTGAACCGGGTACTCGCCGGAAAGTCTTTTCCCTCCCCGGATCAGGAATTTGCGCGTGATCATCATGCCTCCCAACGCGGGGGTTTTTCCCCGTGGTAGACGATCCGTATTTCCGGCTCCAGACAGATGCCAAAGCGCTCCAGCACCCTTTGAGTGTACTCTTGCGTCAACGACAAAATATCCCGGCTGGTAGCATGCCCCCGGTTCACCAACAGGTTGGCGTGGTGGGAAGCCAACTCGGCGCCGCCTCGACGAGCCCCTTTGGCTCCCACTTCCTCCAGCAACCTCCCCGCCGGGATCTTCCCGTACTGAATGAAGTCTCGGGGAATGACCCGAGCCCTATCCGCAGACAAGTCCTTCATCACCACATTCTTGAAGAAGCTGCCGGGACATCTTAGCCCCAACGGATACTTCTGCAAGCGACGTGTCAAGATCCCGTCCGATATTGCTTGCAGGTCCCGGGACGCGGGCTGCAGCCGGATGGTACAGCTCAGGATGAACCACTCTCGCCGGGTCTTGAAGAGGCTCTCGCGGTAGGCGAAGCCGGCTTCTTTGGCATCGAGTGGCCGGACACGGCCCCGATCCCACACCTCCACTTCCGTGACCAGATCTCCGATTTCCTGGCCGTAGGCGCCCGCGTTTCCCACCAGAGCTCCGGCCACCGTCCCCGGAATTCCGTACATGGCCTCCATGCCACCCATCCGGTGGCGATTGGCCCAGCGAATGACCTCTCCCAAATCTTCCCCGCCCGCAATGCGCAGTTCCCGACCCGAGCGCTCCTTGCCGCGCGTCCGGTTGCGCAAGACCAGGCCGGGAAAACCGTGATCCGAGAAAAGCACGTTGCTGCCCTCACCCAGGTAGAGGATGGGCAGGCTTTCTCGATCCGCCCAATCCCAGGCCCGGTCCAGGTCTCGCGGACGCTCGATGGGAGCCAGCCATCGGGCTGGTCCACCCACGCCCAGGGTACTCAGCCGTGCCAGGGGAAAGTTCGGAGTCAGTTCCAGCGCCGAATTCGAGGGACCAGCGGTGCTCATGGGCGAAGCTTAACATCGGCCCGGTTGGCCCTCAAGCTGGGGGCACGTCTCCCCTTTCCCGACCCCTTCCGGTTCGCTTTCCGGCGAGTTCAGCGGCCTGGGCGCCGGACCGAAACTTATTCTGTAAACATGCTATCATCTGGCCCGTGACGATCATCGTGGGTCATCGAACTCTCCCCGATCTGATCGAATACCGAGCTCGAAGCACACCGGAAAAGACCTTCGTGATCTTCGACGATCTGGAGGGTTCGGTCACCCCGCTGACTTACGCCCAGTTCGATCGGAGAGTCAATCGCACGGCCAACCTGTTGGGTCAGCTCGGCATCGGTCGGGGCGACAAGATCAACCTGCATCTACCCAACTGTCTGGAATTTCTCTTCCTCTGGTTCGGAGCCGCCAAGCTGGGCGCGGTCATCATGCCCACCAACATCCTTTCTCCGGCGGCAGAGTTGGAATACCTGATCACCCACTCGGAAAGCCGCCTGATCTTCACCGACTGGCAACGCCTGGAGGTAGCCGTCGAGGTGAAGCACCGCTGTCCAGACGTCGAGGCCCTGATCCTCTGTGGCCCAGAGAACCCAAGCGGAGTCGATCCGCCGAGTTTCGAATCGCTGATGGCCGGGCAAAGCGACTCACCACCCAAGGTCGGAGTCCAGCCGCCGGATGAAGCGGCCATCCTGTATACCTCCGGCACCACCGCCCGCCCCAAAGGCGTCCTGGTGACCCATGCCAACTATATCTATGCGGGTGAAACCGTGGCCAAGGCCCTGTGCCTTACTCCGGAGGACCGTCACTACGTGACGCTGCCGCTTTTTCACGGTAATGCCCAGTACTACTCCACCATGGGCGCCCTGGTCAGCGGCGCCAGCATGGCGCTGACGGCCCGCTTCAGCGCGAGCCGCTACTTCGACCGTTGCATCGCCCATCATTGCACCGTGACCAGTCTGTTCTCCGCTCCCATCCGGATGCTGCTGGCCCAGGAGCGCCGTCCCGAGCACCGCGACAACCGGCTGCGGGTGGTGATCTTCGCCCAGAACGTGACCCAGGCTCAGCTCCAGGAATGGCAGGATCGTTTCCAGGCTCCACTGCTGCAGATCTGGGGGATGACGGAGACCATGGGCCCTGCGCTCATGAATCCCACCGATTACGAACGGCGAAACATGAGTATAGGTCTGCCGTCCATGGGCTATCAGGTGGATCTGTTCAACGATCGAGGCCAGCCCGTCCCGCCCGGCCAGATCGGCCAGATCGTGGTGCGCGGCGAGCCGGAATGGACCCTAATGAAAGGCTACTTCAAGAATCCCGAGGCCACCGCCGAGACCATCCGCGACAACTGGCTCTGGTCCGGGGACAACGCCCGGCAGGACGAAGACGGTTACTTCCACTTCATCGACCGGGCCAAGGACATGATCAAGCGGGCCGGTGAGAATGTCGCCGCCACCGAGGTGGAAGCCGTGATCCTCCAGCACCCCAAGGTGTTCGATTGCGCCGTCGTGGGCCTCCCCGACGAGATACGCGACGAGAGAATCCTGGCCTTCGTGGTGCTCCACGCCGGTCAGAGCCTGCAGGCGGAAGAGGTGATCGAGTGGTGCCGGGAACGGCTGGCCAGGTTTCGGGTCCCCGAGCTGGTGGAATTCCGCCAGGAGCTCCCCAGGACCTCCATCGGCAAGATCCAGAAACACATCCTGCGCCGAGAAGCCCTGAGTCAAATCAACTAGCGGACACACTGACGCGCGGCTGCGTCCCGGCCCGGCCTTCCTATAGGGCCATCTTATTTTCCCCCAGCTTTATTTTTTCCAGACCGAAGAGGGGCGTTACTTCTTCGTTCTTACATACCTGTTTAGCCTCCTCTTCCCGACCCTTGCCTTTTCCTTTGCCTTTGCCCTCATCTTTGAGTTCCGCCCAGGGCACGGCGGCTCTCCCACCCGCGACGCAGTTGATTTGACAAAGCTGCATTGCCAAATGATAGGCCAGAGACTAACCGGTGGGCCAGTTCTACCAAGTCTGCTGCCGCCTCGTAGACCTTCAAGCCTTGATGAGCAAATTGTCGCTGAATCGATTCCTCTGATCTTGCCATCCCTTGGCAATAACACCCCACTCGCGAAAAAAGCGAGATCGTTACCAGAAAAGGGCACAGGCAAAAGGCAGGGGCAAAGGCAAGGCGCTAAACACACTCTTACGAACGAAGATCTGTTGGTACGCCGATCCGCGTTTTGAGCCTGCTTGAGGACACCCGTGAGACGGTCCCTTGCCAAGACCGGAACTCATCCGGGAGCCGGCCGGATCGGACTTCGTCTCGTGACCAGGATGACCTTGGCCTGGGCGGTGCCGTTGGCCGAATTTGCAGATCGAGGTACTATAAGAGCCGTCATGCAACCGATTCAGGCACAGGAAGGCTGGTTCGTGCTGCACACCTTCTACCGAGTGGATCGCGAGCTGTGGGGCAAACACCGCCCGGAGGCACTGGTCCGGTCCCGGCAAGACTTGGCGCGCCTGGTGGAGAGCTTTCATCAGGGCGAGAACTGTCAAGCCCGCCTGTACGCTATTCTGGGCCATAAAGCGGATTTCGGTGTCATGGCCATCGATCCCGAGCTGAACCACCTGAACCACTTCGAGAACGATTTCCTGGCTGTCTTCCCGCCCGGTGTCCTTCAAGCCGTCTACTCCTACATGTCTATGAGTGAGACTTCTGAGTATGTGACACAGGAAAAGGACTACGACCGCACGCTGCGGAAAAAGGATGGGCTGCAGGTCGATTCTCCTGAATACCAGGAGAAGATGGAAGCCTACCGGGAGCGCATGCGCTTTTACGTCAAAGACCGGCTCTTTCCCCACTTCCCCGAGCACAAGGTGATGTGCTTTTACCCCATGAACAAGGCTCGCGGCGAGTCCAAGAACTGGTACGCCCTGGACTTCGACGTTCGCAAGCAGCTCATGGGAGGCCATCTGATCACCGGCCGGAAGTTTGCCGGCAAGGTCAAACAACTGGTCACCGGATCCGCTGGACTGGACGATTGGGAGTGGGGCGTGACGCTTTTTGCCGACGACCCCTACTACCTGAAAAAAATCGTCTACGACATGCGCTTCGACGAGGTCAGCGCCGTTTACGGCGAGTTCGGGGAGTTCCTGCTGGGGGTGTGTCTGGAAGCCGAGGAACTGCTGGAGCGTTTGAAACTATAGAGGTCTTCCGTCCATCCCCAAAAGGGGGCCCGAGGTCATCCCAATGAAAATCGTACGTGCATCCGAGTTGCCGGTGGACACCTCCGATGCCGGAGTCCAGGCTCTGCGTCTGGTCAATCGGGACAGAGGCGCCCGCACCATGACGGCCGGAGTCGCCACCTTCGAGCCCGGTGCCGCCATACCCCTGCACACCCATCCCTGCGAGGAGACCGTCATTATCTTGAAGGGGCGGGCCGTGGCCCAGATCGAGGATCAAACCTTTCACTTGAGCACCCACGACACCACCATCGTCCCCCCACGGACCCCTCACTGTTTCCGCAACGAGACCCGGGAACCGATGACCATCGCCTATTTCTACCCGGATGTCGACGTGAGCCGCGATCCTGTGGAAGACGACTCGGCCCGGCAGTTCCTGTCCCCCGGACCGAGATGCCCAACTGGGCGTAGACTAGACTAGGAGGCCCCCAGCAATTGGGCGGCGTTGTTCCAGAAGATATCCTCCACGGCGCCATCACCCAGCTGCAGCGACCAGCAGGCCCACTTGATCGATCTCAAGTGTTCCAGACCGACCGCAATCGGCTGGATGGTGAGATGCTTTTCCTCCCACACGGGAGTCTCTTCGTAGAGCCACAGGAAGGTGTCACCCACCCCCAGAGAACGTCCCCGGCTGTGGCTGACGGGAAAGTCCGACCTGTACATGAATCTCTGGTGACCAAAGAGGCGGATGATGGCCTCGTGGGTGATCGGCTCGCAGTTGACACTGCTGTCGAAATACAGGTTGTCGAGCCCCGTCAGATGGGGAAGACCCTCCAGATTGTGTGACGGCTGGAAGCCGCGGGCCGAATGGGCCAGGATCATCTTCATGTTGGGATAGGTCTCACAGTAATGGCGGATCCAGTGAATGTTGCTGGGATCGGCCGCAGCCCGGCTCTTGACCATGTGTAGCGTGATGACCAGACCTTCCTCATGGGCCACCTTCGCCATCGGCTCCGGCAGGTAGTCGGAAATGTCGGCTTCCCAGGTCGGGTTCACCGGGGCGTGGGTGTGGTAGCACTTGAACCCATGCAAGCCCAGTTTTCGAACCTGCTCGCGCACCCATTCCGGGTCGTCTGTCGGTCGGACGAAGAACTCGCCCCGGCAGGCAGGATGATCCCGAATCTGCTCGGAAATCCACTCGTTGCTCAGCTGCATCTGCTCCGGTCGGTTGGGGGACGGGATGTATAGGGCAGCGACTTCCGTTCCCGGATGAATCGACTCCATCGCCTTGCAGTACTGGTCATAGCCCACGGTCACCGGCAGCTTCGAAACGGCCCAGGGGTTGTCCGCCACAGATGGAAATGGGCGTCATAGAGACGATCCGGTACGAAGGATTCCAGCTCCCGCTCCCAACATTCCCGATCTTCTTCTCGCATCAACCTCTCTACTTGGTTCGCCTTGCATGGGGGCTGGCTGCTTCCCGCTACGGAATCCGTCCAGTCCCGAACTAGCGCTTTCTCCGCCGCCGTTCGGCGGAGGACCCGCCTTCCAGCCGCCGCATCATAGCAGATCCCGAAAGGCGATCCAGCTGGTTGTCTCTCGGGACGCTCTCCCCAGCGCCCTGCTGATCTGACCAGGTCGTTTTCCCCACACCTGGAGGCCTCCTGTGCCAGAAGTCTCTATGCCCGTTGTGATCAACTGCTTTATCATCCAAGGCCAAGAAACAAGGAGGGTGGAATGCGATTTGAGCTTCTGGATCATCCCTTTTCACTGGCCGGAAAGGCGGCGGTGGTGACCGGCGCCGCGCGTGGCTTGGGCCAGGCCACCGCGGCCTGCCTGGCCCAGGCAGGTGCGCGGGTCGTTCTCAACGACGTCCTGGAAGAAGAGCTCCAAGAATCGGTCCGGGATCTGGCGGCCTTGGGTTTTGCAGTCGAGCCGCTGGCCGGAGACGTGACCCAAAGCCGGACCGGAGAATCCCTGGCCCAACTCTGTTTGGAGAGATTCGGTCGCTACGACATTCTGGTCAACAACGCCGGTGTGGCTGGCCCCGGCTCGCTGCGGGAGACTGACGAGCGAGGCTGGGACCGCACCATCGACGTCAATCTCAAGTCGGTGTGGGGCTGCTCCCGGCCCGCCATCCAGGCCATGGAACGCTCCGGCGGCGGCACCATCGTCAACATCGCCTCGGTGCACGCCTTCCGAACCCTGGACGACGCGGGAGCCTACTGTGCCGCCAAGGCCGGCATGATGGGACTCACGCGCACCATGGCTATCGACCTGGCGCCTTTGGGAATTCGGGTGGCGGCGGTCTGCCCTGGCTTCATGGACACGCCCATGAACGACCCCCAGTGGGACGATGCCGGGGATGCGGAAGCCGCGCTCCGGAAGGCCAAAAGTCGCCAATCCATGAACCGCTTGGGAAAGCCGGAGGAGGTAGGCTACGCGGTGACGTTTCTGGCCACTCCGGCCGCCTCTTTCATCACCGGCGTCGAGTTGGTGGTCGACGGGGGGATGCTGGCCCGGCTGTGGTAGGCGCCTCACCGATCACCGGATCCAGAAGCGCGCCGGCGGGGCGGAGGCACGCGCCAGCGCAGCGCCTGCACCATTTTCTGGAAGGCCACCATGCCGGGATCGTAGCGGCCCACGCTTTGCTCGGCCCAGATGCGGGCCCGGCCGATCCGGGAGGGTTCGCCCTTGAACTTTTCCAGCGCTTCTTGGACGGCCTTCTCCACGGCCTCCTGGATGCCGGCCGGTTCTTCCAGCCCGTGGGCAGCCAGCCGGGCCGCCTCGATGGTATCGAGTACGGTCTTTTGCCCCAGCTCGCTGCGACCCCTCCTGGCCATGGCCCCCCCGGCTCCCGCCAGCAGCTGCGAGATCTCGTTCCAGAGGACCTCGTTTCGTCCCCGGGTGGCCTTGGCGGCGCTCATCAGGCCCGTCGAGATCAGGGTTCCATAGCTGGATCCGGAAACCTTGACGAAGGCCTGGGCACATTTGAGCAGAGCCATGCCGACATCCCCGGGAAGATCGGGCAGAACCTCGCGCAGGCCTCGAACCCCCCTCTGCATGGTGACCCCCAGATCTCCGTCTCCCAGCTCCGCATCCAGCCGGTTCAACTCGTCGGCCGCCGCTTCGAGCTGGTCGGCCACCCGTTCCAGTCCCTGTCTCAAGATGTCCGTGGTCAAGGAATCGGCCATGTTCACACCGTCCAGAAGGCACAGCTGGCGGGCGCCTTCAGCAATGATTCCAGCTCGTCATCCAGCTGGCACACCGTCACCGTCAGGCCGGCCATCTCCATGGAGGTGGCGTAGCGACCCACCAGCGGGACGGCGATGGTGGCGCCCAGGTTGTCGAGCTTGCCCTTGATATAGCGGTAGACGATGTAGAGTTCCTCGGGAGGGGTGGCGCCCAGACTGTTGACCATGAGCGAGATCCGGTCGCCCGCCCTCACTGGCTGGTCGGTCACCAGGTGGGTGATCATCTCCTCGGCGATCTCATCCGCCTTCTTGAGCTTGCCGCGCCACACGCCCGGCTCGCCGTGGATTCCCATCTCCATCTCCATCTCCATCTTCATCTCGTCGGCGGCGATCTCGAAGGTGGGTTTCCCGGCCTGGGGCACGGTGCAGGGCGTCAAGGCCATGCCGATGGAGCGGCAGGAGTCGGCCACCTTTTGGGCCACCCGCGTCACCTCCGCCAGATCGCCCTTCTGATCGGCCTTGGCGCCGGCCATCTTGAAGGCGTAGACCAGGCCCCCGGTTCCCCCCGCCGCTTCTCCCGTTCCTCTAGAGGGGCGCTGACCACGTCGTCGGCCAGCAGCACGGTGGTGGACTCGATGTCTTCCATTTCCACCATCTCGCCAGCCATGTCGAAATTCATTACGTCCCCGCCATAGTTGCCGTAGAGGCGCAACACGCCGGCGCCGCCGTGGACCAGCCGCATGGCATCGGCCATCTGATCGGTGCCGGGGGAGGAGAAGACATCGCCGATGGCGGCCGCATCCAGCAGTCCGGGGCCTACGTAGCCGGTAAAGACGGGCAGGTGCCCGGAGCCGCACTCCAGTGACGATGCCCACTTTTCCGTCCACCGGAGCGTCAGGGCGCACAATCACCCGCCCCTCGGGGCCGGTGCGCCGGTAAAATTCCGGATGAGCCGCACACAAACCCTCCAGCATCTCGTCCACATAGGTGCTCGGATCGTTCAGAATCTTCTTCATTGTTCCCGTGCCTTCTCCTTCGCTGGTCCTTGCCGGCCAGCTGCTTCTCTTGCTCCCGAAGGATGTATCATCATTGAATGTTGCGGTGAGCAAGGGTTACCCCTCGGAACCAGTGGAAGCAGCTGTTTCAATAAGAGATCGTGATCAACGGTCAGGATCTGTAGGATCTGGAAATTTGGGATCGAATCACGGCGCTTAGCGCGGCAGGGGCCAGCTGCGGATGATCAGCTTCCGGATGCGCCGGTGGGGCAGGAGCTTCTCCAGCATGCGGCGGCTGAGGCGCCGCAGCCGGGCCGGGCCGGTCAGGTTGGTGGTCAACGAGAAGTACCGGATCTCGTAGCCAATCTCTCGGTAAGAACCAGGTATTTGCGGCTCATCTCCTTATTAGACGCTGCCAGTCCTGTAAACTTTCAAACGAGTGGCCACGGGGTGGGGCGCGCTCTTCGGCAAGAGCGCGCCTTTCATGATTCCACATCATGAGTCGAGACGCTTCCCTGGATTCCAACAGAATTCGCCCGTCGGCTGCTTGAGTGCCTGGGGGGGCCTTGGTCCGATCCGCCTCCCCTGCGAGCCCGGAACCGACCACGTCCTCTCGGAGGACATGTGGGAGCACGTCCGCGGCTGTTTCGCCAAGAGCCTCGAGCCGCAGCCCCACCCCGCGGAGGAGTCTCCAAACCGCCAAGATTTCAGGTGAAGATACGGGCTCTCATCCTCACAGAAGGCTAAAGCCTTCCCCAGGGAGAGCCTCACTCGATTTCTCCCGATTCAGTTGGAGCGACGGTTAGAAAGTCCGAACCCCATTTCGACTTTTTTCACCAAGTTTGCCGGACTTTTCAGGATGTATTCTTCGCATGAACCTACAAAGCCCTCAAACCACGTGAGTTAGAGGAACACTCCGCAAACTGGCACGAGGATTGCCTTGCGGGTGGTATGTCGACTACTCGACAAATGGCCGGTTCTGACTCTCTTCATTCGGTACTGCGGGGAGTACTTTGCGGCGCGAGCCCGGGCGGCTTATGTTCTTGATCCGCAACTAGTAGACGGAAGGCTGCCTACGACCCGGCAACCGTTCTTCGAGTGGCAATGATGAAACAGCGTCAGCTTCTGAGTGGAGGCGTTCTAGCCTGCCTGATTCTGACATTGCTTATAACGTTGCGACCCTCTGGAGCAGAGCATCCAGTCGAGGTAATCGAACCGTTCCGTATCCAGAAAACGGATTGTGACTGCGGGCCGGCCGCTCTGAAGATCGTTTTGTCCCATTTCGGAGTAAATCGATCCCTGGAGGAGATTGCACAATTGGCGAAGGCGACCGCTCAGGGAACGTCAATGCTGGATCTGAAAAAATGCGCTGAAACGTATGGGTTAGCGGCGGCGGGCTGGGCCTTGGCTCCGCAGGACCTTTCCTCTATTCCTCTACCGGCCATCGTTTTCCTCAAGAGCTGTCACTTTGCCGTCCTGGAAGGTGTGGCACTCCGATTCCAGACAAATAGTCTTGACTGATCCTTCTCACGGCAGAATCCGTCTATCTGCCGACACATTCTTCAATATTTGGAGTGGCAAGGTTCTCATTATCCACTCCGGCGAAAGGAGGACAACCTAATGAAAAAGGCAACCACAATTTTTCTCTGTCTGGCCTTTCTTCTCTCCGCCCCCACCGCCAGCGGAGCCACTGAGCCAGACGCGGCATCCCCCTTGTCTGATGCCGAAATGCAACAACTTCTCGGCACCCTAATTGTTCTATCGAGCCTCACTTTCTACTGCTGTATAACCACTTTCTTTCTTCTCACCGTTCATCATCCCGCGGCTATGTTTATCCCATTATATTTAGGGGCCTTGTTGTTTCTCACGCACGACGTGTGGTTTGCGAGTGTATTGAACTGGATGCCTGCTAAAGAGACATTGGTTTGGTTGTTTCCGCTGATCAGCCTTGCATTAGCCCTTTCCTTGTACCGCGCGTCGGTTTGGGTCTTCATCCGTAAAGAAACAGAGTTCTAATTCTGGATCACCAGTCGGTAATGAATGCTTGGGAATTGGTCCACTCCCCGTTTTTCTTCTTCTCAGCGTGGGAGGAGCAACCGACCTGGAAAGTTCCTTTTTGTCGTCTTTTCTGTCGCAACCACCATCATTAGCCTGGGACTTCAACCATATATAACCCGCATTCACCATATGGGGCCCGACATCTGCTTCCTTTAATCTATATAACTATCTATAAGTAAAGAAGATATGGAGAATAAATGGAGCAAGAAATGGCCGACCCCAAGGGTTAGCGTTGAAGCTTGGTTTTAATAGTAGTTTAAAGCTGGAATTTCATGCGAACTAAGGTCACTTCGGATGCCGGGCTCCTCGCCTATCGGGGCCTGGATAAAGCCTTAGGTCTATTTGATCGTGTACCTTCCGTTGTTCAGGATCTGCGGACCGGGCGTAACATCCAGCACGACCTTCCGGCCATGCTACGCCCCGGTAACGTGCACAGCGCGGATGGCTGGAAGGAGCTGCTGGAACCGATCGTAACTTGTTACGAGAAGAAAACCGTCCGCAAATACTTTCGCGGGGATGCCGCTTTCGCCAAGCCGGAGATCTTATGAATGCCTGGAGGAGAAGGGCTTCTTGTATGCCATCCGGCTTCCGGCCAATGAGGTGCTTCAGGCAAAGATTGAAACCCTGCTAACCCGGCCCGTGGGTTGCCCACCCAGAAAGCCCATCGTCTGGTTTGCCGATTTCAGCTATCCAGCCGCCAGTTGGGACCGGCCTCGTCGGGTCATTGCCAAGGTGGAGTGGCATCGCGGGGAACTCTTTCCGAGAGTCGGTTTCATCGTGACCCATCTGAGCGCACAAGCCTCCGGGTTGGTTCACTTTTACAATGGACGTGGCACGGCCGAGCAGCGGATCAAGAAAGGCAAGTATGCCTTGAACTGGACCCGGCTGTCCTGCCAACGCTTTGTCCCGAATCAGGTGAGGTTGGCCCTGTTTGTCTTGGCCTCTCGGATTGACCGCTTGAGATGGAGTACGGCTTAAGCGTCGAGTGTTTCTGACCAAGTGGGTGGAGAAGTGTCTCCGCTTATCGGATTTTGCCAAGATGACCTGGATAATCGAGGGATCAGAGGCCTTTTTCAGCCGACCCATGAGGGCAAACACTTGCTCCCTGGTCGGAGGGCTGATAGGTTTTGATTTCCACCACGGTGAGACCCGAAGAAGGTTCATCACAGGCTGATATGAGAAATGTCGGATATAAACGAAGGCGCATTACGTGAATTGCAGACTTTTCTGACTCACGAAGAAATCCGAGCAGCATTTCAGGGTACACGAACCGCTTACCTTGTCGGGATGATATTAATCCCTGTGTCCCTACTTTCTAAGTGGGGCTTCTATTCGGTCTTAGCATGGCTAATTGGATCGTTATTGGCCATCTGGCGGGAAATCCGGAAGATTTTCTCGATACTGGTCTGGAGTTCCATTTCCATAGTATTCGAGAGTCTGTACGTGCTACTCATTCTTTGGATGCCGGGAATCGAGACAATCTCCTCGTATATCGACCTGCAGGTCCCAATCGGTTCGAATGTTTTGTTCTCACAGACCTCACCACCGCTGTACTCCTTGTTGGGACACTTCAACCTGTTTGAAATCTGGTTTGTCTCGCTGGTTGCGATTGGAATAGCCCCGACCCATCTAATGTTCTTTGAAGAAGGCCTACGTCATCGCGGCCTCTACTTGGGGTGTTGGGGTGCTCATGCAGTACTGGATTCAATCCTATTTGGCGAGATGTCGAGTAATGCTGTATTGAGGTTCGCTGGTTCTGGCCGAAGTGCAGATCAGCAACTAGATCCCGTCCAGGAAGTGGATAAATCGTTATGTGAAAAGGAGTTGTGGACAATTTTCTGGATTGATTGTATCTCCGAAGGGGATGCATCCGTCGCCCTCACAGAAGGGCTAGGCAAAGCGGAGCCCTGGGGGGATGGCGAGTCGCCAAAACCTCGCCTTGGATGGGTTCCGGCACCCGTGCCACATGTCCTCACGAGCCGCCGGTGTCTTCGTGAATCGTCCGGAACCAGACGATTTCGTAGTTTTTGGCACCGCGGGGGGTTTGGATGTTGACCTCGTCTCCTTCTTCCCGTCCCATCAGGCTTTTGCCGACGGGCGAGGTGGTCGAGATCCAACCCTTGGCCACGTCGGTTTCTTCTCCGGTGACCAGGCGATAGGTGACCTCCCGATCGTTGTCCAGATCCATCAAGTGGACGGTCGAGCCATATGAGACGCGGTCCTGGGGGATCTTGCGCAGATCGATCAGGGACAGATAGGAGAGGCGTTCCCGCAAGTGGGCCAGTTCGGCCTGCACGTAGGACTGCCTTTCTTTGGCCGTCTGATACTCGCTGTTCTCCCGAAGGTCGCCCAGCTCGATCGCCTTTTTCAAGGCCTCAGGCAACTCTTCCTTCAGCTCTTTTTTCAGTTTGCGGATCCTGCTTCCCAGCTTCTGTTTGACTTCTTTCATTTCAAAAACTCGCAGCCTGCCCGGGCCACAGGAGAAAACGCCCCGGCGTAACCCCCAGATACAAGGTGCCCGGCAACATTATAGCAATGGCCACTCGCGCCAGCAGCGGAACCGTCAGGGGAGAGATCTCCCGCCGGGCCTGGCTCATGAACAGCAGCACGATGACGCGAATGTAGTAGTAAAACTCCACGGGCGAGGTCACCACAGCCAGGACCAGCAGCAGTGGAAGAGACGATTCGTTTTATCCCGCAGAGCTACCAGCCAGAAGACATCCGATGCTCAGCTACGAGCGATTGCGAACGATGGCCACCCTGGTGACGGCGGTGGCCTACTTTGCCCGCCTCGAACTGGGCCACACCGTGAAACTGAACCTGCTGGTGCGCCCCATCTATCAGGCCTCTAAGCGCATCTACGGAATCCCGGAGTTCCGCTTCTACGCCATCGCGGAAGGCATCAAGCAGGTCTTGTTCGGACGCCAGAAAGGGATCGGAAAACCTCCCCCACCACACCAACTCCCCAACCGTCGCTCTTCCTTCTGGCCCTCTAAAAAACGGGGAAAGTCCTGCAAATCCTCCGCCTTGAAGCATCCCGGCGAGCACGCTATGATTGTGGCAGATCAAGAAAGCACGGAGGTTGGGAAAGTGGAAAAGACTCTTGGTGTACTCTTTGTACTGCTGGCCGGCTCGCTTTTGCTCGCCAAGGACGTCTGGGAAAAGAAGCCCTACACCGAGTGGAGTGAGAAAGAGGCCCTGAAGGTGTGCAACAAGTCACCCTGGGTGGAGGAGAAGCGATTTCGGGCTTCGATGTTGGATCAGGGCAACTCTTCCGGCGGCGGCCGGGGCGGCGGACGGACTGGCTTCCCCGGTGGGGGCTCACCCGGCGCTGACGGACCCGGCGGCGTGGGATCTCCCGGGGACGACTCCTCGGGCCCAATCGGCGGACCCCCCAGCCGGGGATCTTACGGAGGCGGTCCCGGGAGAGGCAGTTTGCAACAGAATCGAAGCTTCTTCATCCGCCTGCAGTCGGCCCAAGTCATGCGCATGGCTCTGGGTAGACTGGCGGTATTGAACGGGAGAGTCAGTGGGGAGGACGCCGAACACTACGTCAAGACGCCCCCTTATGATGGCAAGATCGTGGTGGCGGTTTCGCCCAGCTCTTCCCAGGGCCGAACCGAACTCGGCAATGCCACCACAGAGTTTCTCAAGAGCGACACCTACCTCTATCTGAAGCAGTCCAAGAGCCGCATCTACCTGGAGCGCTACGTCGACCCGGCGGAAGCCGGCGGCATGGAGGGTTTCTTCGTGTTCCCGCG
Source organism: Acidobacteriota bacterium (assembly GCA_965205565.1). Taxonomy (GTDB): domain Bacteria; phylum Acidobacteriota; class UBA6911; order RPQK01; family CBDBID01; genus CBDBID01. The sequence continues at coordinate 177,465 of CBDBID010000041.1, read as the reverse complement.
GGAAAAAAAAGGCCAGGAAATGCTGGCGGAGAAAGAAATTCGATTCAGGTCTAAACTGAATGACGAGACCGAACTGAAAGCGAAGTTCAAACTCAAGAAGATGGTCGTCAACGGAGAGCTGCAGCTTTAGAATCGACCTTCCCCGGGCCGAGATTCCAGGGTGGGCCGGCTCGGACCTGTTTTTCGCTTAAGCCACCCTCACGCGCCGAACTCCGATTTGTGATGGATGAGACGATTGAGATAACTTTGAACGGAGAGAAGCGCCGAGTGCCACCATGCTGGACGATCGATGACTTGGTCGGGGATCTGGGCTTGGCGAGCCAGGCGGTGGCCGTCGAGGTCAATCTGGAGATCGTGAACCGAAGACACTGGTCGAAACGGCGGGTTTCGGAGGCGGACGCGGTTGAGATCGTCCACTTTATTGGGGGTGGAGAGAGCGAACATCATGCCGGATAATTTGAAGGTTGGGAGCCACCAATTCCGCTCTCGTCTGATCGTGGGGACAGGAAAGTACGCCACCTTTCAGCTCATGCGTCAGGCCCACGAAGCGAGTGGCTCAGACCTGGTCACCGTAGCCGTCCGGCGAATCAATCTGTCGGATCGGTCCCAGGAATCCCTCTTGGACCACATCGACCGTTCGCACTTCCAACTTCTTCCCAACACGGCCGGTTGCTATACGGCCCAAGACGCCATCCGTTATGCGCGCCTGGGAAGGGAAGCCGGCCTCTCCGATCTGGTCAAGTTGGAGGTGATTGGAGAGGAACGAACCCTCTTCCCCGACAACGAGGCTCTACTGGAAGCGACTCGGGTGCTGGTGAAAGAGGGCTTCACGGTCCTCCCCTATACCAACGACGACCCGGTCGTGTGCAAGAAGTTGCAGGATCTGGGTGCGGCGGCCATCATGCCGCTGGGAGCCCCGATCGGATCTGGTCTGGGAATCCAGAATGCCAACAACATCCGCATCATTGTCGAACAAGCCGGAGTTCCGGTCATCGTGGATGCCGGAGTGGGCACGGCTTCCGACGCCGCCATCGCCATGGAACTGGGAGTCGATGGAGTCTTGATGAACACGGGAATCGCTCAAGCGGACGACCCCGTGGCCATGGCTCGGGCCATGAAATTGGCGGTCGAGGCCGGCCGCCTGGCTTTCCTGGCCGGACGGATTCCCAGGAAGTCTTACGCCACCGCCAGCACCCCAATGGAAGGGATGCTCACCTGAACGTGGCCTTTTCAGAGAGGATTCATCGGCAACCAGGGATGAACCCATGAAAACGGTCCACGTCAACTTGGGCACACGCAGTTACGACATCTTGATTGCAGAAGATCTTCTGCAGCAGATGCCCCAGATTTTCCGGAAATACAACCTTCCTTCACGGATCTTTCTGGTGGCCAGCCCTGAGGTTTTTCGGCTCTTCGGCCAGACCGTTCTCGACCTTTTCCGCGACCTCGAGTTCGATCTGGTCGAGATCCTCATCCCCGACGGAGAAAAGCATAAAAACCTGCAGACGGTTGAGAACATTTACACCTACCTGATCGCCCAGGGGGCCGATCGCTTTTCCGGCCTGACGGCACTGGGAGGTGGCGTGACCGGAGATCTGGTGGGATTCGTGGCCGCCACCTATCTGAGGGGCATCCCCTACGTTCAGATTCCCACCACCCTGCTGGCGCAGGTGGACAGCTCGGTGGGCGGTAAAACCGGTGTGAACCACCCTCTCGGCAAGAACCTCATCGGCGCCTTCTATCAACCCCATTTGGTGGGCGTCGACACCCGCACCCTGAACACGCTTCCCTCCAGGGAATTCCAGTCTGGACTCTACGAGATCCTCAAATACGGTTTGATCTACGATGGCGAGTTCTTCGACTATTTCGAACGCCATTGCGAGCAAATCCAGAAACGGGACCCGGACGTACTGGAAACCGTCATCAGCCGCTGCTGCGAGATCAAGGCGGAGATCATCTCCCAGGACGAAAAGGAGCAGGATCTTCGCCGGATCCTCAATTTCGGTCACACCTTCGGACACGCACTGGAAGCGGCCACCAATTTCCAGATGCTGACGCACGGAGAGGCCGTCGCCTATGGAATGCTGGTAGCTCTGCAGATATCCGCCCACAACGGCTCCCTGGACGAGGGGTCTTGCCAACGCATCACCCGGTGCATCCTGGGCATCGGCGTGCTGCCCTCGGTCGAGACGGTCGAGGTCGAACGAATTTTGGAAGCCGTGCGGCGCGATAAGAAGCGCCAGGGCAATGAGATCTTCTTCGTGCTTCTCAAGGGCATCGGTCGGACCTCCGTCCAAACCGGCCCGGAGGAAGCCACCTTGGCCAGAACTTGGGAGCACGTAAAAACCGAAGTTCGCTCCCCATGATCTCACAGGATAAGCGGTCCGGCGCCATCCGGGGCATGTTCGCCACCATCGCACCGCGCTACGATCTGCTCAACCACCTCCTGTCATTCAACCTCGACCGCTACTGGCGGCGGGTAGCCGCGCGCAAAGTCCGCACCCTTGCCAGTGCGAAGGCACCGGTACTCGATCTGTGTACGGGCACCGGGGACCTGGCCCTGGAACTGGCTCGCTGGACCCGGGTGGTGGCTTGCGACTTTTGCCACCCGATGCTGGTTCTGGCACGAAACAAGCTGCTGGACCGGCAGATGAATGGCAGAATCTCGCTAGTGGAGGGAGACACCCTGAAGCTGCCCTTTGCGTCTAACCACTTCCAGGCGGTGACGATCGCCTTTGGATTGAGGAATCTGGAAGATTGCCAGCAGGGGTTGGGAGAGATGCTGAGGGTTCTACGCCCCGGCGGGCGTCTGTGTGTTCTGGAATTCTCCGAACCGACGATGCCGATCTTTCGACACTTCTACAGGTTTTACTTCCGCCATGTTCTCCCCCGTATCGGAGACTGGATTGCGGGCAACCGTGGCCCTTATGGGTATCTCTGCGAGTCGGTTCGCCAGTTTGGAGGATCGGGTGATCTGTCCAGACTGTTGCGGGGCTGCGGGTTTGAAAAGATTCGATACCGAGGCATTACCGGTGGGGTGGTCACCGTGCATCTCGGTGTAAAACCGTAATACAGCCGGTGGATCACTGCCCCACCGCCGGGTCGAAACAACCCTGGCAGCGGACGGACCCCCCAACTTCTTTGAACTTTGAGAGGGGAGACTACGGGGTGGGGATCATTTCGGTCAGGAAGTCTTCCAGTTCGGGGAGATCTTTCTTCCATTCGCGGATGTGCCCCGGCAGGACGCTGTTGAGCCGGGCCTCTCTTTCCAGATCCTCCAAGGCAGCTCGTGCCCCCTCCACTTCTCCCTGGTTGGCCTCGATCTGAGCGAAGGTCTGTTGCAGCTCGGACTGGATCAAACCCTGAGTGGCCCCGTCGTCTTCCCTCAAGAGCGCATTGCGTAAATTGTTCATCTTCAAGCGTAAGAACATACCCTTGTAGACGAAGTTTTTCAGATTCAGTTGAGCCTCGGAGAAGGCGGAACTCCAGAACACCAGATCTGGTTCACCGGCACCGCCGCTCTCTGCCTCATCCGCGTCTGGCTGCGAGGGAGCCTCTGCGGCCTTCACCATCCGGGTCTGCTTGCCCGCGCTCACGGAAGCTCCGCGAAACTTCCTAATGGTCGAGTTGGTGATGATCGGCCCTTTGCCCGACGAGCCAGTTCGGCCAGAGAGGGTTCGGATTGAGACTCCGACTGGGGATTCTCGGCAGCTGCCGAAAGAGAAAGGGAAACCGGAAGGATGAAAGCGAAAAGCATCAACTTTCCCATGGTATCTCCATTATACTCCTGAGGCCTGCCCAAGGCCGACCCATTCGAGCCTCATTCGCTTCGGCCGCGCCTGCCGCAGTTGCGACGGTCGCACCCCCAGGGACCTCACTCCGTTGGCGTCGAACCCTTGTGATTTCAATGCTCTTCTCCGGTTTCCTCGGGAGATCCGGTCGCGGTCAGGTTTTCCCAGGCCATCTGCAAGAACTCCGGCTCGAAGCCGGGCCGGCTCCCCACATAGCGGGCGGCAGCCAGGATTTGATCGACGATGAACTGGGGGTGAAATCGCGCCAACGAGTAAGCATGCTGGCGATAAAAATTTTCCATCAGATCTGAAACCAACCAATCATAATACTCCAGGTCATGCTGTTCTCAAACGAGACGGGAGATCCTGCGGTAGTCTTCAGCGGAAGGCGCTCCTATGGCAATCTTGTAACCGACGCGCCTCAGTAAGGCCCCGTCCTTTAGATCGGCCGGCGGCAAGTTGGTGGAGAAGATGACAATAGTGTCGAAGGGCACCTAAAATTTTCTACCGGTCCACAGTGACAAGAAATCGACCCTTCGTTCCAGGGGTACGATCCATCGGTTGAGCAGGTCCTGGGGACGGACCAACTGCCGGCCGAAATTATCCACGATGAGAAAGCCATTGTTGGCTTTTATCTGGAGAGGGGCATCGTAGTGCCGGGAAATGGGATCGAAATCCAGATCCAGCATCTTCAGCGTGAGCTCGCCGCCGGCCATCACCGTGGGTCGCTGACAGAGTACCCAGGGAGGATCGGACTGATCTCTGGTTCTCTTCCAGGCCTCGGCTCCTTCTGCCGGGTGAGATGGGGGAACGGGTTCATGGGTTGACGGATCAAAGATCTTGATGATTTGTACGTCCACTTCCAAAGCGTAGGGAATGTCGATGGGGCACTTGAGAACGGTGGCCAGAGCTTCGCAAACCGATGACTTGCCATTGCCGCTGGGACCGTAAATGACTAGACCGCCGTCCAAGCTTCTGACCGTTGTCAGCCTCTTCACGCTCTTGATCGTCGTCCCGAGTTGCATCCGCTCTCTGGTCAAGCCCTTTCGAGGGGACGGCGAAAAGGTCTATCGTTCCATAGACCCCGAGGAACTGGCCGGGAGCGTGCGCGGTGTTGTGGAAGCCTCAGAGGCTTCGGCAGCCGACGTTGAATCCATGATCCGGCGGGCGGAAATGTACCTCCAAGAGGAGCTGTATCACTCGGCCTTGAATCTCTTCCAGAAAGTGCAGGCTACGGAAGTGAAGGACAGTCGCGTCGAACTGGGTTTGGCCAAGGTCTGGTTCGGATGGCAGAACTACCACCAGGCGCGCAGCCACGCCTGGCGGGCGGTTCAGCTGCAATCCGACTCAGCGACCAACTGGCATCTGCTGGGCCGAATCAGCCTCCGACTCGGAGATCCTCAGCAGGCGCACCAGTTCTTGGAAGCTGCGCTGGGACTGTCCCCATCCCAGCCGCAGATACTCGCGGACATGGGCTCGACCCTGCTCCAATTGAGGCGCTGGGAAGAGGCCGGCCGGTTTCTCCGCCAAGCGCTCGCTCTGGATGCCGATCTGAAACACGCTCGAGAAGATCTGGCGTTGGTGCTGGCTGGCCAGCGAAGAGGTCGAATGGGACTTGCACATCCCTCTGGGAGTGAACCCGACGGTGGTTTACGCCAGATTGGGTCACCTTGATCGGGACGATCGGCAATGGCGGCAAGCGGCGCTCGCCTTTCAGACCTCTCTGGCCTGGGATCCCGACCATGACGCGTTACGACTCAATCTATCGATCGTCGAATCCTACCTGCCTCCTCCCTCGATCGTCAACCTCCCTCCGCTGACTTCGAACCCACCGATTCCACAGGTATCTTCTCGTCAAGAAGAGCCCTATTCCCTCACAACCATCGAAGTCCCTCTGCAACCGCAATACCGTGTTCGTTTGGGAGATCTCCCGGTTGCCACTCTTTCTTCGTTCAACAGCGAAGGTCCGCCGCACTCTTCTTCTCGGACCCTTTCGAAGGCGGCCGCACTGGGTTTGAGGGCCAACGATTCCGCGACGTCGGTGAGCGGCCACAGTTGTGAAGAACCGATTGGCGCGGTTGCCTTCTGGGACTCCGGCACTCCCCTTTGGGAGACCGGCTTGGGCTCGGTCGAAGAAGCCGTGCGCAAGTAGCCCGAAGATCTGCCGGCACGGGCGTCGATAGCGGAGAACATCGCCAGTGACCTGGGGCACCTGCTCGGATCCGCCACCGGCCCCTGGGGCGGCACCTTCTCCTCAGAATCCTCGGCTTCTCCCGGGGAACCCACCGGCCCGACAGGGTTACCAAGGGAGTTCCGGCCCAGACCCATTCCCGTAACCGGTGGTCTATTGGGAACACTTGGAAGAGGCCTCCCGGACATCCCCGACCGGGCGTTGCCGCAACGGGCTGCCCAAGGCGCGGCCGTTGGCCAAGTCGAGCTACTCGAAAAAGAGGTTTCTCCAGTCGCGGCCAGCACTCAGATCCAGATCGGTGATCCGGACCACGCCGGATCGGCGCCACCTGCCGCTACTCAAAAGGCCTCCGGGAAGGTCTCGAAGGTCCAGGCCCAGAGCGATCGGCTGAAAGACTTCTCCGAGAAAGCACCCCCGACAGGACCAGCTCTTCCAACTCCGGAGGAGACTGGGTTCTCTCAGCTATCCTCCTCCCTGATAAGATCGCCATGCGACCCACTCAATCCCCGGTCGTATCTGGCGGGTGCGATAACGAGTCGGGATCTGCCGCTGCTTCGAAGCCACTCCCCCCAAATCCCCCGGGGAAAAGGCGAGCAGGGACCGGCCGGCCCAACTCATCGATCCTGGGGACTCTGGGGAGCTCTCCAAGCCGGCGATTATCTGTTGGGGCTCTTCAGCGGAATGCTTCTGGAACCGACGCCGCTGAAGCCCAACAGGATTGCCTCGCCCCATCCCATACAGCCAGGCTGGGACCAGCGGAGAATCTAACCCCCAAAATTGACCCTCGATCGTGGCAGTCCCATCGCCTGCAGCCGCGTTACACCGGCATCGGGAGGACTCCGAGTCGCCCCAGATCACCATCGCCGATGACGGGACTTCTACGGACCTCGGCTATCCGTCCACGGTGGAGTTGGACGACGGCTCATTGTTGACGGTCTGGTACGAGGTGATGGGAGCCGCAACGCCAGAGACGGACCGGACCACCAGGCCCGGTAGAACGACGCCTGGAAATGGCCTCACGACCCGATCGAGCGGTCTTGAGACAGGCGCTCTGAAGGATCGAATAACCGCTATGAAATGCGAGAGCTCGAGATTCCGCTTCCGCCTGGCTCCGGAGAAAGCAGTGAACGGCTTTGCTTAGGCTTCCTCCCTACGGCAGAGCACGAATGGCCTTAGCAAGCTGCGGAGGTGGGTATTTTGTCCGCGCGCCTTTCTTGGGCGTGCTGTTCGGGTGGATGGGAAGTTTTTCCTCCGGCAGGTGCACCGCTATTTCTCCTGGCCCAGCAGAGTCGCGTGGTAGTGAGCCACGTCCCACATATAGTGACTGAGACGGTGCTGCTCCGCTGCAACGATGTGTTCCCTGGCCAGCTCCCGGTTACCGTCCGCTTCGTAAAAAAGACCGATGTAGAGATGCGCGTAAAACCCACGAAGCTTGCGGTCCTCGGCGCCGGGGCGACCGGCGGCAGCCGCTTTCAGCACCTCCGCCGGTGACAATTTGGCACGAAACAGGTCGTAGATCTGCATCATGGGGACTCGTGGATCGTTGTGGATGGGCAGCAGGCTCTCGCGTGCCTTTCGAACCCCCTCGAGCCGGGCGACGCATAGATAGCGCCACACCGAGTTTTCGACATCGTTATCGTAGTAGGTCTGGTACAGTTCGAACTGCCTGGCCCCTTTTTCGAACTGTCCGGCGTAATAGTAGGAGATTCCCAATTCCCACTGACGGGGTTCTAGATCCGGCCTCATTCTTACGAATTGTTCGAAGTCCTGGACCGATTCGTCGATTTTTCCCAACCGAAAGTGCTCCCGGCCACGAAGGTAGTATGCCTCCGCCAGCTGGGCGTTGGCTTCAATGGTGGCCGTCGCCAATCGAACCGCCTCACCACTCTCCCCTTCGGCTGCTGCTTTCTTGGCCTGTCCCAGTAGCTCATCCGCTTCTTGAGCACTAAGAAGGTCACTTGCCTCCCCGATAGGCCAGAGCAGCAACCAGACTAGGCCCAGTCGACCCCTCAACCTCATAGCCTGACTCCGTATTTTCCCCCTTGCCTGAATCGATCACGATCCTCGGATACGGGGCCCAATGATCCCGCTTGCACCTTCTCTTCCCTCCTCCTGGGGTTCTCTCCATCCAGTCGGTTTACCAACCCCGCCTACTGCAGATAACCCAGTTCCTTGAGTCGTTCGATCTCTTCGTGGAAGCCGAGATCCAGACAACTCAAGCTTCGATTCATCTATGGTCCCAGAACCATACCACGCAGCCGTGTGCTCACAGATGCAAGCACCAACCTGGCGCTCATCGAAACAGTTTTTTTGCGCAGGATCCAACTTTTTCCGCTGCCACAGAAGGGGAGGGAGTGGGTGAACGACCCAAACTCGGCCTTTCCCGGGGTCATTGCACCACGGGCCTGGATGGAGCTGAGCCTGCAGGTGCGGCCCCGAAGAAAACAGTTTGCAACGGCGTTTTGTGACGAGTAGCCTAACCTGTACGATATTCGGCACCAGGTGGGCCAGCCCTCAGGGAAACGGGGCATCGAGGTCAAGAGAACAGCCATGGGCGAACGGCTCAAAGACAAGGTAGCGATGGTGACCGGAGCGGGCTCCATCGGAGAGGGCTGGGGCAATGGCAAAGCAACGGCGGTCTTGTTCGCCCGCCAAGGCGCCAAGGTAGCCGCCGTAGATCTGGTCGATCCCCTCTAGATCCCGGTGGCCATTGACCAAGGCTCCAAAGGTCCGACCCCGCGAGGGCCTCCCGAGAACGGAATAGGCTATGATAGTGCCGGTAGGGGACCCTCCATGGCTGGTCTCCCAGCCTGCAGATGGGAACTTTGACGAATTATGGGAAAGACGGCCGGGAACCCCTTTTGTTTGGAATTTTTTGAGACTGGGTGAGGAGATGACATGATTCGCAGGAAGCCTCAACTGGCCAGGGGCGTGGCTCTGATTGGCGGAGCGATGTCGCATTTCGGTGCTTTTCCGGAGAAAGGCAGCCGTGATTTGGTAGCTGAGGCCTATACGGAAGCTCTCGACAGCGTAGAGAAGGGATTCGATCCCAAAGACATCGAGGCGATATACGTGGGGAACTTCGCCGCCGATCTGTTCGAAAAACAGTCCCACCTGGGACATCTGGTGGCTGATTGGTTGGGACTGGCCCCTCGACCGGCAACGCGCATCGAAGGAGCCTGCTGCAGCAGCGCTCTGGCCTTTCGCGAGGGGGTGTTGGCCATCGCCTCGGGCCTGTACGACATCGTCCTGGTCTGCGGCGTGGAGAAAATGACGAACGTAACCACGGCGGAAGTCCAGGAATTTCTAGCGGTGGCCAGCGATGTCCCCATGGAAGTCGACCAGGCGGCGCTGACCTTCCCGGGCATCTATGCGGCCATGGCCTCGGCCTACTTCGCCAAGTATGGCGCCTCGCGCGAACATCTCATGCACGTGTCCGTCAAGAACCATCGCAACGGATCCCTGAATTCCAAGGCTCACTTCAAGACCACCATTCGCGACATCATGGAAAAACGGACTCAGAAAGCTAGACAGCAAAACAAGCCGATACCCGAGTGGGCGGACGAATTCGACTTTCTGGGAGATGACCGCGTCAATCCTGCCGTGGCGGAGCCTCTGCATCTTTTCGACTGCTCCCCCATTACCGACGGCGCTGCCTGCACCATCCTGGCAGCCGAGGAGATTGCTCGCAACTTTTGCGACACCGTGGTCCGCGTGCGGGCCACCTCCCAGAGCAGTGCGGCTCCGGCCGCCACCTGGAATTCCGATCTGACCTCGCTACCCGCGGCCCGCTCGGTGGCTCGGCAGGCCTTCGAGATGGCCGGGGTTGGTCCGAAAGACATCGATCTGGCGGAAATCCACGACTGCTTCACCGTTGCGGAAATCATCGGCATCGAGGACATGGGCTTCTTCGAACCCGGAAAGGGCGCGGCGGCGATCAAGGATTGCCGGACCTCACGCCAGAGTGATCGTCCCATCAACGCGTCCGGCGGACTAAAAGCCAAAGGACATCCCGTGGGCGCCACCGGCCTGGCTCAATTGCAGGAGGTGTGGCATCAATTGAGGGGCAGCGCCGGCAGTCGCCAGCTCACCCGCCGGGATCTTCGCCTGGGTTTGACCCACAGCATCGGCGGTACCGGGGGCACCTGCGCGATCCATATCCTGGAGCGAGTGTGATGGTCTCTGCCGAATTTGACATCGCTGGCTATCGACGTTTTCTGGCACAGCGAAAGATCATGGGCTGCCGTTGCCGGGACTCTGGAGAGATCTACTTGCCGCCCAGACCCATCTGCCCCGAGTGCCAGTCCCAAAACATGCAGTGGGTTCAACTATCCGGCGAAGGGGTGGTGACGGCGTTTACCTCGATTGCAGTGGTTTCCGCCGCCATGGCTCAACGAGGCTACGGCAACGGGAGACCCTACGTCACCGGATTCGTGGCCTTGAAGGAAGGTCCGACCGTGGCGGCTCGCATCGAGAGTGCGGACCTGGCCGTGCACGTCGGCATGCCGGTAAAGGCCGATTTTCTGGAAGACTCCAGCGGTGAGGGGAACCAGACGACTTTGATCTTTCGACCGGCCTGAAACAATCTCCTTGCGAAGCCGTAGCACAGGACCGGGTGTGAACACCCGTCTCGGCAAGGAGAGAGTGACATGGCGAATTCCCGATTGCGGGTCATCGCGGCCCTCATCTTGACCTCACTTCTGGGCGGTGCGTCCTGGTCTAACGCCCAGGACGGCCGACGCGGACGCGCGCCGGATGGCACCAAGGTCGAGATTTTCCATCACCGGGCTCCGCCACACACTCCCTAATCCGCATCGGAACTGCTCGCCAACTCGGCCTGCTGGCGCCCGCCTCGATCGCTTCGACCGATTTGCAATTCCATCGGAATGGGATCAGAGAGGCACACAAGATCCGGACTCGAGCCTCACTCCTTCGTCCCGTAGTCAATCAAGAGCTTCAACTCTGCCAGAATCAGCGGAGCCGCCACACGGGGATTGCGTTTTCGTAAGACTAGCTCTAGCTGGTTGAAGCCGACGTTCAGCCGTCCGGCGTCGAAAGGAAGATGCAACCAGTGCTTCTTCCCGAAAAGAGTGGGCTCAAATTTCACCTCTGCCCGCTCTTCGGGAAGAATCGAGCCGTTGAGCCGGAACTGAAGGTCGTCATCTTCCAGGACCTCTTCGAGACGCATGACCAACTGGGTCCTCGCCGATTTCCCATTTTCGAAGGCGGATTTCACGTCGTCCCCCACGTAAAAGGTCACTCGAGGCGCCCCACCTGAACCCGCCTCTTCGATCTTCAAGGGTAGCTGCGCCTTGGGATGAGATCTTCGCCAAGGCCCCCCCACTTGCTCGTCCATCCGATACAACTTGCTCTTGTGTTGCAGCAGCTGAGGATCCCCAATCTCTACCAGCGATTCCCGCCAACGCTGATCGTCGTTCAGCGGTGCATACCAATTGAAAAGATAGATTCCTTGAACGCCCTGCTTCCAGTAACGCAGTGCCGTGGCCCGATTCTCCTCCAGAGGATGATACAGACCGATCTGCCCCAGCAGTGTCACCGCCTTTCCCCGAGTCGCTTCCACGTACTCGTGCATCGACAGGCCGAGTTCATGGCCGCGGGGAGTGCCGGCGGTCACTATGTCCATCAGTCCTTCCTCGATCCAGACCGGGACATCGAAACCCAGTTTGAATGCGATGGCAAAAGAAGAGGGTACCCTCACCGCTAGGCGGATCTCCCTCCCCCGACTCTCCCCGACCTTGTCCACCAAGGCTCGGACCTTGCGCACCAGACCCGTGATGAGATGGCGATTGCGATAGGCTTCATCGGGCCTGAAGAAAGCCGGATGGCGTAAGAAATCCAATTCAATCCCATCGATGTCATAGTCCAGAATGACTTCCTCAATAACCTGAAACTTGTTTTGACGGGACTGCGGATAGGCAAAATCGTATCCCGTGGCAAATGACGGGTGTACGGATGACCCCAGCAGTAACCCCGGATGGGCTTTTTTGAACTGGCTGTACTGGTCGCTCGAGTTCCAGCCCTGAGGACTGTCGTGACAGTCATTCATCCGCATCGATATAAAAAACTGGATGCCGATCTCCCGACAGCGATCGGCCATCGCCTGAAGGTAGTCTTCCCGATCCTTCACGACACTTTGCAAACCCTGATAAAGCTGTAGACCGCCCGCCCCCTTGAATTGCTCGACATGCCTTCCATACATCTCTCCGGTCCGGGCCTGGAACAAGTAGACGTCACTATGCCCCACGCTCCAGAAGAAGGCATCCACCTGGGTGCCGATGAACCGATCAACGGATTTTTCGAGAAGATCATCCAGTCCAGACGCACGGGCCAGGGTGTGACCATCGTCGTTGTACACGATTCGATAATTGCTTTCGGGCCGGTTAGTTCGCCGGCCGGGCGACGCCAAGACCGCCCGTCCCGCTGAAAGAGTCGCCACCGAATGAGTCACGAATTTCCTCCGATTCATGTGCTTTCCCTCGTTCGGTTCCGCAGAACCCTCTACTCCATCAGGACGAAGGAATACAGCTTCGCCTGATCCAATGTGAACTTTAGACGAACCGTTTGATCGATCGGCGGTTGCAGCTGCTGCGCTGCTGCGAAGGTGACCTCCTGATCCGTCACGTTCCCGGTTACGAGGTGGCTCTCTGCCCATACTTTACCTTCCCTGTCCAAGACACTCACAAGCACTGATCCATCCACGGCATCTGCAGTCAACTGCAAACGGCCTCGCCAGACCAGCGGTTTCGTCAGGATCGTGCCGGTTCGCCCCCTATCGACCGGCCGGTAGCCGGCCCAGGTTCATCCGATTCTCCAGCTCCCTCTCGGGATTCTATCAATGGGGCAAAAACAAGGACGTGGAAACAGCCTACTGCCGGAGGAATAATTCCCAGGTTAAGAACACTATGTCTTTTTAACCCAACTCGAAAAGTACTCCGGCGACAGGGCAAGGCGTCAAACGGCTGATCGAAATCTACTTTCCTTGTCGGTCCAAGGGCATCACCTGCTGGGCGACGGTCTCCCAACCTCGCCCTTCTCTCGGGTCATGCCGTTTGCAGTAATCTCCCGAGGCGCGTGTCGTGTTGGTGACAGCGGAGTCTCTGCTTTGGAACCTCCCAATTTCATCGACGCCAGCCGTTCCAAGCGGGGAAAGGCGGGCTACCGAAGGGCGGCGCACTCTCGGTGGCGGAAACAGCTGACGACGTGGTCATTGACCATGCCGACTGCCTGCATATGGGCATATACGATGGTGCTGCCCACGAATTTAAAACCCCGCTTCTTCAGATCCCGGCTCAACACGTCCGATTCGGGAGAGGTGGCCGCAATGTCGGCCATGTTTTGGTGCTGGTTCTGGATGGGTTCGCCTCGTACGAACCGCCAGATGTAGTCATCAAAGCTGCCGAAATCCTTCTGCACGGCGAGGAAGGCGTGGGCATTGCTCACGGCGGCCCGGATCTTGAGGCGATTGCGGATGATGGCCGGGTTCTGCAGTAGCTCTTCGATTCGTTCTTCTCCGAACCGTGCGACCTCAGCCGGGTCGAAATCGGTGAAGGCTTTTCGATACCCCTCTCTCTTGTTCAGCACCGTCGACCAGCTCAGACCCGCCTGGGCACCCTCTAGAACGAGGAATTCAAATTGTTTCCGGTCATCGTGAACCGGGACTCCCCATTCGGTATCGTGGTACCGGATATACAGCTCATTCCCGCTTTCCGCCCAGGCGCAGCGATTTTTCGATGAGACGCTCGTCTGGCTTGCCATCGCTTCCAACATCCCTCCACGATCCTAGCCGACGCAAGCTCCCTCTTTGCGCCGGCCTGTGGCTCCGGGTTCGCCGGCGGACTTTTTTACCGATAATCCACCCTGACTTCGACCTTTTCGACGGTCATGGCCGCACTCTGCGTCTCACGGCCCGTCACCAGGATGCCGATCAGGTTCTCTCCCACGGCAAACCATCCGGCCGGGGGCTGGAAGACCAACCAGCCCTCCTTCGCCACTCCCTGATCCAGAAGCACCCCATTCAAGCGGACCTGCACGCGTTTCTCTACTCCTTTTCGGGGTGGCGACGTGAACAACCCGGGCCTGCCCCAAAAGGGGTTGATGGGGGCCTGCTCGATTTTTCGATGGGCCGGCAACCCGCCTGTTGGAGGGTCCGAAAGCAATACGTGCAGGGTGAGTGACTCGATTCTTCCAGCTTCTGCCGCAACATCATCGCCCACCCGCACTCGGACCAAGGTGTCCACCCTGCCGGCACTATCCAAAGGGGCCGGCAGTTGTCCCAACATGTTGGTGTTTTGATAGGAAGCTCTCGGAGTGCGCCAGTCACTGACCTCTGCTCCCCCGGAGCCACCGCTGCCCCGACGCTGAACCACGAAGGTCTTGTCTTTGTGGCGAAGGGTGTGCGGGCTGCCCAGTTCGCGGTAGGCCTGCTGGTAGACATCGATCCGGTCGGAATCATCAAAATAGGCCTGCTTGACGAACATGCCGGTCTTGAGGCGAACGGACGCTGGAGCCGTGCCCCAATTAAAGGTCTGCAGAGTGTCCATACCCTGTTGCCACCAGTTGGCCACCACTCCGCGCATCACCTCGATGGGCGGCCAGGAGTAGCCGTCCGTGCAATGGTGGTCGTCCAGAGTCGCGAAAATCTTGATCGGTTTCGGGCCAATCAGATGTCGGAAACGTTCGATCTCCAACTCGTAGGAACGCACTCCCAGAACCAGGATGTCCACCAGATTCTGGCGCACCCAGGATTCCACCTCCAGGCCGTCGAAATGGCACCCCACCAACGTGTCTGGTATGCGGGCAGCTAGCAGAAACGGCCTTCCTCGCTTGCGCTCCACATCCAGGGTCAATCTGCGGAGCTCCTGCAAGAACTGAGTGAGGGCCGCTCGGTGGGTCCACAGTTTACCGAAGGGCAAGTTGTTGGGCCCGCGGGCAAAGTCAATCTCCAATCCATCAAAGTCGTACTCCGCAGCTAACTCTCGCAGAACGCTCAGCTTTCGGGCTCGTGCCTCGGGAATGGCAAAATTCCATTTCCCGTTGCCCCACTCATCCTCGACCAGCCAGTCCGGATGGGCCTCGGCGAACTCCTTGCCAAACTCGGTCTGGCTGGTGCCGTCACTGATCCGGTAGGAATAAAAACACTCCAGACCACGCTTTTTGGTTTCCTGCAGATAGACCCGCGCGACATTGATGCCGTCCCTGGCCCACTGGTAAATCGTTTCGATGTTGCCACCCATGTAGTGACTCTTGGCCAGGTGACTATTTCGGGCCGTCATGGGTCTCGCCTTCATAGGAAACAACTGATCCAGGCTCCACCACTGGGCGTCGATCTGATTGCCCTCCTCTGCCGTGAACGCCAGCTCGTATTCCATCAGATTCTGGATGCTGACCCGGTGCTGAACGGCTGCGAGCAGACCATCAGCCGGGTGGTTGACCACAATGCGCCGCTTCCGATTCACTGCGTCCAGGTGTTCAGCCGACAGCTGAAAAGCCTCCTGTTCAGGCTGGAGATCTTTTCCCGAGAGCGTCCGGATTTCGACCGTAGGCACGATCCCCGTGGAAACGAGTAAGACCGCAAGGAGCCGTAAAATAGATTTCATACTTCTGTCCTCACCATTCCGGCGAGCGGTGGCTGGATTCGCGTAGCGAAATTCCCTCTCAAAAACCGAAACCCGGCTGAGAAGTTCTCTTGTTTGGAGAGCCCAGGGGTGGAACTCGAATCGTGCTGCCTCGATCTCAGCTCATCTCAAAAGACCCAAATCGCGCAAAACGCCGGCGGCAGCCACACAGGCGATACCGATGAAGAAAACGGCACTGGCCACCAGGCACCTCCGCATGAACCAGTTGGGTCCCAGCTCCTTGGGCAGGAAGATACAGTTTACGACGCAGGCATGAATAGAGGAGAAGCCCAGACCGAAGTTGAGCGGAATCCTCGCCACTTTCACGATCATCAGGCGGTCGGGAACGATCGTGAGCACGATGATGCCCCATAAAGCATAGGCCGTCATCAATGCATAATACACGTAGTTGACTTTCTCGTTTCCCAGCTGTCTCACACGACGGTTGGCGGTCCAGATGAGGTCCGTCCAGCGGCGGCAAAAATTGTCGACCACCCCCAGCTGAGAGGGGCCCAGCACCAGGAATCCGCACAACAGGGTGAGAAACCTGAAGATGGAAGCGCCCGTCTGCAGGACCACACCTTCGGCCGTCATGGCGGCAAGAGAATCTCCCCGAACCTGCCGCCCGGGAACGAACTGCAGAGACAAGAGGGCGGGGATTCCCATACCGAGAATGCAGCCGACCACCCAAATTCCCAGTTGATCGAGAATCGTCACCTTACGCCATCCCCGCCACCGTTTCCGGGGCAGGGGAAGCGTTTTGCCTTCCCAGGCAAGCGGGTGGATGACCAACCCCGATGGTGTCCCGTTTTCGCCCAAGACGTGATATGCGTGCCACGAACGAAGGCGACCTTGAGGCCAAGGGTACACAGCCCAGCCATGGATCTCGCCGGTGATCCCGGTCCCGCTGGAAATTGACGGCTGCCTCCCGAGATGGCGTGTATCTTGCGATCTGCACACCTGGTCCCGGTACTTGACCGGTGTGATCGGGTCAAGTAAATAGATCTCTCTCAAGGACGGAGGCGATAGGGTTGGGTGCAAACGGCAAGGTCGCCATCATCACAGGAGCCGGAACGGGGATCGGCAAACACACCGCTTTGCTTCTCTTGAGGGAGGGGTACTCGGTCACCCTTTCCGGTCGACGCATCGAACCTTTGGAAACCACCGTACGAGAGGCCGGGGACGCCGGGAACCGAGCCCTCGCAATCTCTTGCGACCTACGCGACCCGCAAGCCGTACGATCTCTTTTCGCCAAGACGGTGGAAAGGTTCGGACGTCTCGACCTGCTGTTCAACAACGCCGGGATCGGAGTATCCGGAGCGCTCCTTGAAGACCTGACCTACGAGGAGTGGCAATCGGTCGTCGAAACCAACCTGACCGCACCCTTTTTGTGTACTCAGGAAGCCTTCAAGATCATGAAGACCCAGAGGCCCAGGGGTGGGCGCATCATCAACAACGGTTCCGTATCGGCGCACGTTCCACGACCAGATTCGGCGCCTTACGCAACCACGAAGCACGCTATTACCGGGCTGACGAAGTCGACCTCCCTTGACGGGCGCAAGTACGACATCGCCTGCGGCCAAATCGACATCGGCAATGCCAAGACGGACATGACCGAGAAGTCCAGGGATGGCTCTTTGCAACCCAACGGCTCGATGCTGGTGGAGCCCAGGATGGAGGCCGATGACGTCGCACGAGCCGTGTTGTACATGGCCGAGCTTCCGTTAGACGCAAATGTGCAATTCATGACGGTCATGGCGACCAAGATGCCCTACATCGGCCGGGGATAAATGGCTACTATTTGACCGAGGGTTGGATCGGGGGGGGCGGGTCTGGATGTGTTTGAGAGAGAGCCGGTTGATCCGAGTTGGGCAGAACGGTTCAACAGGTTACAGGGTGAGGGATGAAAATGAACGGGATCTCACGAAATATCCACTTGGCTTGGCTGCCTCTGGCTGGTCTTTTTCTTTTTCCTGCACAAACCACGCTTTCAGAGGAGTCTCTCTTTCTGGACGAGGATCTGGAAGAGTCAGTCCGCGAGCACGTTTTTGGCGATGACCCCTTGACCGCCGAAACCCTGGGCAACCTTTCCATCCTGCACGCAAAGAAGAGGGGCATTCGGGATCTGGCCGGCTTGGAGCATGCCACCAAACTGGCCCTTTTGGATGTAGCGGACAATGACGTTACCGACTTGGGCCCCATCGAGGGTTTGACCTATTTGCAGAGCCTGGATCTTTCCGGCAACCAGATAACGGATCTCACCCATCTGCGTGGGCTCACCAGACTCCAATACCTCAAACTTTCGGGCAACCGGATCTCGGATCTGGAACCCCTCAGGAACCTGGAATCCTTGAATTCCTTGTACCTTTCCCGCAACCAAATCACCGACCTGAGTCTATTGAAGGGTCTGACGAAGCTCTGGACTCTCGATCTGGAAGGCAACCGAGTGAGCGATCTGAAGCCCTTGGCCAACTTGACCCGGCTTTCCTCGCTGAATCTGACTGCTAATCTGGTTTCCGACCTGTCCCCGCTGGCCGGCTCGCGCGAATGGCGCAGCCTGCTCCTGCAAGACAATCAAGTCAAAGATCTCGCGCCGCTGGTCAACATGGCAAAGAAGGACTTCGCGGGAGAGAAGCGATTCGCCCCGTTCTGGCACATCTACCTTTCCGGCAATCCTTTGACACTATCCGCTCGACAGGATCAGATCGAGCAGCTCAAAGAGTATGGCGTCCGGGTGCAGTGAACCGAAATCGATCTTTTCTCACCACCATTTTCCGGGTAAACTTCTGGAGAGGTTTCTTCTATGTCGTTTTTCAGAGAACAACCGATCGAGTTGAACCGACTGAATCTAGGAGGGTGCCATGCCGAGCCTATGTTGGATCGCTGCCTTTCTGCTCTTCCAATCGTCTCAGATCGCTGATATCAAGAATCGAAAGCCTTTCGCTGTTCGAGCCTTGGTGGCTATTTCGGCTTTCGAGCATCCCACCTATTCTTCCAGCTCTGTCATCGAAGTCGAAGCCGGCACCGCCTTGCAAGCGACGGGAAGTGAGACAAAGCACTGGTACGAAATTCGGCTAGCTTCGGGGGCACGAGCCTACGTCAGCAAGCTCTGGGTGGTGGTGCAGGCAGCCACGGGAGAGAGACCGCCCAAATGGGAGGCCGGGTTGGTGCCGCAGAAGGTGTCGGAAGAATCATCCGAGAGCGCCAACCCGCCGGCCTTTGACTTGACCAACCCAGTGTGGGCGGATGTGCAACAGGTGGAGATTCGCGAAGAACCCCAGCTCGACAGCCACGTCCTCTGGCCAGCTCCTTTGGGGCATGCTCTTTACTCGCAGCAAGAAGAAGACGAGTGGATCCGGGTGGCTTTCGCCGAGAGGCCGATCGATAGACTCGAGGATCTGCGCAAAGGATGGGTGCCTAAATCAGCCATCTCCCGGGAGCAGCCGACCCGCAACACGGTGAGGCGAAGGCGATTCATCGGCTCAACCCCGGTCCCGAACCAGATGAGGCAACTCATCATGGTGGGGAAAATCAAGCTAGGCATGACCCCGGACATGGTTCGAGCTAGTTGGGGACAGCCACGGAAATCCATCCCAGGAAGTGCCGGTCAAGAAGAGTGGCGCTATGGCGAATCGGGACCTTCTCTGACGTTTCGGGACGGCCGCCTACTGGCTTGGGAGGACTGATCCTTCTGAGCTGTACCCATTGGTGAGCGCCCCTGCCTGTCATCACAAGAGGCCACTCACAAGGGAGTCGGGCTGGACCGCTCGAGCGGTTCGATCCCCGCACCACGCAGGGTTTCCCAGATCAGGGCTTCAACCTTG
The DNA here is from genome assembly GCA_965205565.1 of Acidobacteriota bacterium. Classification (GTDB taxonomy): domain Bacteria; phylum Acidobacteriota; class UBA6911; order RPQK01; family CBDBID01; genus CBDBID01. The sequence continues at coordinate 158,024 of CBDBID010000041.1, read as the reverse complement.
TCCCACACCGCGGGATCATGATCCATCTTCGTATGGGCTGTCCGGAAGACTTTCTTGAACCAGGACACTCCCGACAGATCAATGGGCTTGTCCCGGTAATCGAACTCATAGTTTCCGAGAATCATCGTGTGGCTCTGGTCTGACGCCCGGATCTCGGGCTCGCCCCGGATGAAGAAGCCGTTTTTCTGAAAGAGATTGGCGGCAAAGGCAACGTTCTCGGGAATCAGGCTGTCGTCCCTACCCACGCTGTCGACTTGCACCGTGAGCAATACCGGAACATCCAGCGCCCTGAGTTGGCGAGCCAACTTGAGAACGGCCGCCCCCCCGAAACTCTGTCCGTATAGGATCAGGTGGATGGAACGCCGCTCGGACCGGCTCAAACTGTGGTCCTGGTCCCGGTCCAGGCAGTTCCTGATCAGCTCGACCGCCAGTTGCCGCTTCTTGTTTTCTACTGTTTCCACGTGCAGACTCTCAGGGGCTATCTTCCTCAACTTCAAAGCCAGCCTCCGGACACCCCGCTGGTCATTGTTCCAAGGTTCACGCCCCCCCATTATGCCCAAGATCAGCGCTGCTCCCTTCGGCAAGGGCGTCCACGTCGTAAAGTGATCGTACCTTTGGCCGCGCGAAAAGAAGCATCCGCTGGGGCCGATCAGAGAGAAGATCAGCAGCAGGATCGTCAGCAGAGGGCGGCTCCTAGATTCTACGCCGTGATGAATGTTGTCCTGGATGGTTTGGCCTTGGTGCATGCGGTCGCCCCTTCCGTCTTCCCAGGGCCACCGATGAGACCTCTAGTCGCGGAAGATCCGGTTCAACAAGGGATTGTCCTCGGGCAGGAATTTGCCGTCAAGATCCCTGCTTTGCCGAACCTGCTGAAACTCGTCCCACCGCGCGCCGTAGAGGCTCTCCATATCTTCATAGGTGACCGAGGTCTTCTTACCCAGATGTGGCTGCGCTCGGTAATGGTTGCGCATCCGGCGATCGAACCGATGCGACCCAACCGTTTCCGGTGCCTTGGGGATGGGTCCTTGTCGTGTCGCTGCTGCCGGACTTCCATTGTAGCACCCAGGAAAGGTCCGCGGCCTGCCAGAATCCAGGCCCATCCTCTTCCCCTGAAGCCAGCTGGTGACGAGAAACAAGCTTCCGTGCCCTTGAAAATCCCGGCGCCATCCGACCGGCAGGGCATACTTGGCCAGATCAAGGCCAAGAAAGAACCTTTAGCGGGAAGAACCCCTCATGGGATTCATTGCCCTGGCTTTTTTGCCCTTGCCCTGCTGATGGCCTACCTCTATCCGAAAGGCTACAGCGAAGGATCGCCTGTGGGGGAGGGTTTGAAGTTCGGAATCCTGATTGGCCTTATCTGGATCTTGCCGCTAGGCCTGATCCTGGACGCGGTCTGGCACCTGGTTGAAGAAGGAGCGGGCGGGATCGTCATCGGATTGGTCTACGGCCGCAACGCCCGGGCCCAATAGATGAGACCCAGGGCGTAAGCCCTCACCGTGGCCCAGCTCCACCTGGTTCAGGTTGATTCCGTATTCCCGGTGGATCTGTTGATACTGGATCGGTCTCTTCCTCTGATCCGGCGGTTCCAGATTCGGCCTTCGCCCGTGTTTCCAGTGTAGGCTTTTGTTGTACGAATTGCCAGCCGAAGCGCCCCTTGATGCACAGCTGGCCGGCGGCGACGCTGTGATCCAGGGGCGAGGTGACCTTGACGATTTTATCGTCCTGGACTTGAAGGCTGAGGGTGCATCCTACGCCACAGTAGGGGCAGACGGTATCGGTGTGGGTTTGCCGGGACTCATCCCAGGTTCCCTGGCGCCGCATTTCATGTTCGCTCTCGAACATCAGGGCGCCCGTGGGACAGACACCGATACAGTTGCCACAATAGACACAGGCCGAGTCGGGCAGGGAGACGTCATATTCGGTGGAGATGCGCGCCTCGAAACCGCGCCCGGCTACGGCGATGGCAAACGTGTTCTGAGCGTCCACGCCGCAAGCCTCCACGCATTTGTAACAAAGGATGCACTTGCCGTAGTCACGGACGTAGAGATTGTTGTCGGCCTTGACGGGCTGGGCCACGCTGGCGGCCTGGCTGTCACCAGGCGGGAAGTGGTGGCCCGGACGAGCTGCATCGCGTTCTCCGGCGGCACCTGGGGGTGCCTGGGAACCAAAACGCTGGGGACGGGCCTCGTAGCGCCGCATGTATGCTTGCAACTCTGGCGCCGTGGAGACGTCCACCGAGGAGGCCAGCAGTTCCAGGACCAGCCGGCGGCTCAAACGCACGCGTTCCGAGTCGGTTTTGACAACCATACCCGCCTCAGCTTTGCGGGAACAGGCGGGGACCAAGACGCGAGAACCCTCCAGTTCCACCACGCAGATCCGGCACACGTTGACTGGGGTCAGATTCTCCAGGTAACAGAGCGTGGGGGTTTCGATCCCGATCGACCGAGCCGCCTCCAGCAGGGAACTGCCCACCCGGACCGAAACGGTTTGCCCGTCAATGGTCAGTTCCACTTGCTGAGGTTCCGACCTCTCCGGCACGGTCGGAACGGGCCCCCTCGGAACCGGTGTGAAAAACTGATCGGATGGATAGGGCGATCCTTCTTTCGATCCAGAACTCATGGTTGGCTTCCTTGATTGAAGATCTGCCAGCGCTGCAGAGCCGACTCAACGGCGCTGGAGGCGGTCTGGCCCAGCCCACAGATGGACGCGTCCCGCATGACTTGCCCCAGCTCCCGCAAAAGAAAACGCTTCTCCTCTTCGGGTCCCAAACCGCGGCCGTTAGCCAGCCGATGCAGCAATTCCTCCTGGCGCACGGTCCCTACGCGGCAGGGAACGCACTGTCCACACGATTCATCGCGGAAGAAGGCGGCGATACGGAGCAGAATCTTCCTCAGGTCGACCGTGTCGTCAAAGGGCATCACCACGGCGGACCCCAAGGAGGCTCCGGCGGCTCTCATCCCTTCGAAGGTCATCGGGGTATCCAATTCCCGAGCCGAGAGGAACGACCCGGCCGCTCCCCCCACCAGGATGGCTTGCAGGCGCCCGCTGCCCGAAACTCCTTCGGCCAGTGCGATCAGATCACTCACCGTTTTGCCAAAAGGAACCTCATATACTCCTGGCCGCGCCACGTGTCCGGACAGGCAGAAGAGCTTGGTACCGGTGGATTGTTCCGTACCCACGGAAGCATAGGCACGACCGCCCTCCCGGACAATATCCAGAACGTTGACGAGCGTCTCCACGTTGTTGACGAGCGTGGGCCGCCCAAAGAGACCGCACTGGGTCGGGTAGGGCGGTTTGTTGCGCGGCTCCCCACGAAAGCCCTCGATGGAATTGAAAAGGGCGGTTTCCTCGCCGCAAATGTAGGCGCCCGCTCCCCGCCGGATCTCCAGGTCGAAGTCGAGACCGGAATCCATGACGTTGAGGCCCAGTAAGCCGGCCTGGCGAGTCTTTTCGATGGCCGTGGTCAGCCGCTGCAGCGCCAGCGGGTATTCCCCCCGGATGTACAGGAATCCTTGCCGGCAGCCGGTCACCAGACCGGCGATGGTGATGGCCTCGATCACAGCGAAGGGATCGCCTTCCATAAGGACGCGGTCTTTGAAAGTCCCCGGCTCCGACTCGTCGGCATTGCAAACCAGGTAGTGGAGTTTCTGCTCGGCCGATGCCACGGCTTTCCATTTGACGCCCGCAGGAAAAGCAGCTCCCCCCCGGCCCAGGAGCCGCGAGTCGACCACTTCCTGTATGACTCGCTCAGGGCCCAGTCGCAAGGCCTTCTCGAGAGCCCGGTAGCCCTCTTGAGCCCGGTAGTCGCCTAGGCTGGTCGGATCGACCCGGCCGATACGACGGAGCAGCCTGAGATTCTGCCCGCCCGCCTGAGGAGTCGAAACTTCGGGCTCGAACCGGTCGGGAGCATCCTTCCCTGCAGCGGCGTAGGGGTCGGAAAGCCGGGCTCGGATGGCTTCCACGGAGGCTGGCGCTATCACCCTCTCTACTGGGTTTTCGCCGGCGGCAATCAGAAGCGCTGCCGGTGCGCGTTCGCAGAGACCGAGGCACGGGCTCCGCTCCCAGGTCGTTTCTCCTCCCTGTTCCGAGGCGCCGGCCGGGCCCAGAACGCTCTCCAGCCCGGCGCACAGCGTCTGGGCGCCCCCAGCCAGGCAGGCCACGTCGTCACATACGTGCATGACTGCCGGGGGGCGGTGCGAGACCGAGAAGAGAGCGTAAAAGTCCGCCACGCCGAAGGCTTCGGCGGGAGGGACGTCCAGACGCTGGCAGAGGTAGTTGAGAGCGCCGGCACTGATCCAGCCGAGGCGGGACTGGACCGAGTGAAGGGCGGGTAGCAGGAGGTGACGACGGGCCCTGGCAGCCTGCCCGCCGGAGGAGGCGTGACCCTCTAGCTCGATGCGCCGCTCTCCCCCTCTCCAGCCCGAGTCCGCCTCCCCCAGGACTCCGTCGACCGCACGCTTTTCCTCGGGGGTGGGGCGGTGATCGGTCAGGTGAAGATCCAATTCATGTCTCCTTTCCCGGCGCGGTCACCGAGCCCCCAATCGCTGCCCTCTCCTCCCAGAACGCCCATTTTGAGAATGACGAAACGAAAACCAAGAGCCACCGTCTAGCGACTACGGTCCTCCCGCCGGTGCGGCTTCCAGCTTGTCGATTCGAATGGCCGTGGCCTTGAATTCCGCCGTTCCTGACTTGGGATCGGTGGCGTCGATGGTCAGCTGGTTGGTGGCCACCTGGTCGGGGAAGTGTAAAGTCATGAAGGCAAGACCGGGACGCAATCCCGAGTCGAAACGTACCGGGGCCAACACCGATCCGCGGCGCGAGCTGACGCGCACCGTCTTTCCTTCCTCGAGACCGTAGCGTTGACCGTCTTCGGGGGAAACTTCCAGCGCCTCGGAGCGCCGCAGCGGGGAAGAGTAGACGCCAGATTGAACGCCGGTATTAAAGGAATCGAGGCGCCTTCCGGTGGTCAGGCGGATCGGATATTGCTCATCGAGGCGATCCACAGGAGGGACGAACTGCACCACGCTAAAAGGGGCCCTCGGACCGACCACCGGCCGCTCCCAGAGCCGTCCGTGTAGGAACAATTCTCCCGGGTGCGACTCATCGTAGCAGGGCCAGCGGATCCCCCCCAACTCTTCCAAGCGCTGGTAGCTCATCCCAGCGTGAGGAGGACTGAGCCGGCGCAGTTCGTTCCAGATATCCTCCGCCGCGGGCCCCCCCCAGTCGTGACCCAGGCGTCTGGCCAGTTCACACAGAATTTCCAGGTCATCTTTAACGCCGTGGGGTGGGGCCATGGCGCAGTGCACGCGTTGCACCCGGCGTTCGCTGCTGGTGACGGTTCCCTCGCTCTCACACCAGCCAGCTGCGGCCGGCAGCACGACGTCGGCCATCTGGCCGGTCTTCGTCAGAAGAAGATCCTGCACGACCAGGGTATCTAGCCCTTCCAGCAGGCGCATGACCCGGTTCTGATCGGCTTCCGAGTGGGCTGGATTCTCGCCAATCACGTAGAGCGCCTTCAGCTCTCCCCGCTCCATGGCCTCGAACATTTCGCTCAGATGCCATCCCTTCTTGGCGGGTATCTGGGCACCCCAAGCCTTCTCGAACTTCGCGCGCAACGGGTCATTCTCGACGTGCTGAAATCCGGGCAGCCGATCGGGCAAGGCCCCCATGTCGCCACCGCCTTGCACGTTGTTTTGTCCGCGCAGGGGATTCAGACCGGATCCGTAACATCCCACGTGACCGGTCAGCAGGGACAGATTGATCAGAGCCAGCACATTGTCCACAGCGTTGTGGTGCTCGGTGATCCCCAGAGTCCAGCAGATTTGGGCCCTTTCGGCCTTGGCATAAGCGTGAGCGAGCTCCCGGATCGCACCCGCCGGCACTCCCGTTTCCTTTTCGGCGCGGTCGAGAGTGTAGCAATCGACGGCCCAGCGATACTCCTCGAATCCACTGGTGGCCTGCTCGATGAATTCGCGATTTTCCAGCCCGGCGGCCACGATCTCACGAGCCATGGCGTTGGCCAGTGCGATGTCTGAGCCCACGTCCAGACCCAACCACCCTTCGGCCCACTGGGCAGAACTGGTGCGGCGCGGATCGATCACGTACAGCCGGGCCCCGTTGTGGAGTCCCTTCAGGACGCGGTGAAAGAAGATGGGGTGAGTCTCACGGGCGTTGGATCCCCACAGGATAATGACGTCCGTGTCCTCGAATTCCTGGTAGGAGCTCGTCCCGCCACCCATTCCGAAGACCGTCGCCAGACCGACGACACTGGGAGCGTGTCAGGTACGGTTGCAGCTGTCGATGTTGTTGGTGCCCATTACCACCCGGGCAAATTTCTGGGCCAGAAAATTCACCTCGTTGGTGGTTTTGGAGCAACTGAAGAGTCCGAAGGCCTGCTCACCGTGCCGATCGGCGGCGGCTTGAAACGAACGGGCGACCCGATCCAAGGCCTCCTCCCATGGTGCCGGACGGAGCCGTCCGTTCTCCCGAACCAAAGGCTCGAACAGTCGCGTTGGCTTCGTCCCCGACGGAGAGGTTTCGTTCTTTGGCAAGGGTTTCATTCTCCCGCTGCGTTTATCCGTGTAACTCAGAAGTATAGCAACGGAGCAGCGGGCGTTCAATCGGCTGCCTAGATTTGGATTCTGTTGCCGGAGGCCCAGTCATGCGGATTGCTGAAGACCCTGAAAGTCCAAACGGCTTGACAGATTTCAGGGCCAGGACTTAGCATGGTATCCTTTGCGATGCCGTCGTGATTGGGTAAACGGGAAGACCGGTGAGAGACCGGCGCTGCCCTCGCAACTGTGAGCAGCTAAGGAATCGCGCACGAAGCCACTGTCCCTCAGAGGGGCGGGGAGGCGTGGGATTTCCGCTGCGAGCCAGGAGACCGACCCGATTGCGACCTCTCAATGCTTCCGATGGGGAAGCCAGGAGGTATCAATGTACCCCTCACCGGACTAAATCCAACACCGAGAACTTCCAAACACTGTTGCGAGCCCCAGAAGCGGAGGGCGTGGAAGACGCCCGTTCCTGCGCAGGCCCGCCGCTAACCAATCCGGATTCGAAAGAGCCTTCCCCACGAAGCCGGCGGGAAGGGTTCAAGAAAAGGGGAAGAGAATGAACCGCAGAGTGTGTTACTGGATCTGGGTCGTTTCCCTCCTGACGGGGGCGCCCCTGGCAAGGGACAGGGATTCAGTCAAGAAGATCCCGCTGAGGCTCCCCAGTTCGGAGCAGATCACGGTCACCGCCAACCGATACGAGGAAAAGACCGCCCGGGTGGCGGCTAACATCTCCGTCATTAACGAAGAGGACATCTCCAGCTCCACCGCCACGGATATCCCTAGCCTGCTCCGCGCTCAGGTCAACGTCCAGGTGAGCGACATCGGAGGAAACCGCCGGCTCTACAGCGTCGATATCCGAGGTTTCGGCGAGACCGGACCCTCCAATACCCTGGTCCTAGTGGACGGACGGAGGGTCAACCAACCCAGTCTGAGCGGAGTCGACTGGTTTCAGATTCCCATTGATCGGGTCAAGCGGATCGAGATTATCCGCGGAGGGCGAGGCAGCGTCCTTTATGGCGACAACGCCGGAGCGGGCGTAATCAACATCATTACCCGGGAGGAAGGGCCGCCCAGGGCGGACGTCGAAATCTCAGGCGGCAGTTACGGGAGTGTCCGGCCCAGTGCACGGGTTCGGGGTTCGGCCGGAGACGTCGTCTACTCAGCAGCCGGCAGCTACTTCCGCAGCGACGGCTACCGGGACAACAGCGAAATCAAGGGCGGCGATTTCGGCGGCAGCCTGGGTTTTCGCCTGGGTGACGCGGGGAACCTGGATCTCAGCGGAGGCATCCACTCTGACAAAACGGGGTTGCCCGGAGCCATTCGGGAGAGCCAGTTCCTGGCCGGTGCCTCTCGTGTCGATGCCCCATTTCCAGAGGACTTCGTGGATATAGACGAGTACTACTTCCTGGTTAGACCCGAGATCCGTTTTTTGGGCCAAAGCGACTTGCAGCTGAACTTCTCAGCCAGGCGCCGGGACTCCAAGTTCTTTAGCAGCTTCACCGGAGGGACCTTCGAGGGGAATACAGAAACCGACATGTTCACCGCGTCGCCACGAGTGGTGCTGCGGGAGAAGATCGGCGGCTTGGCCAACAGTCTAAGTGTCGGGTACGACTTCGTGGATGCCGTGGAGGACATCATCAACACAACCATTTTCGGTGGATCCGGCTCTGCCAGTCCCTTCGAATTGAAGAAGAGGAACCATGCCTTCTATGTGTACGACGAGGTCTACCCCGTCGAGAGTCTGGCCCTGTCCGCCGGTTACCGGCACGATGGCGTGACCTTCCGCTTCGCCCCGAGCACACCCGACCGGATGAGCTACGATGAGAACCTCTACACGGCTGGGGCCAACTACCAGTTCTGGACGGAGACGTTCCTGTACACCAACTATTCCCGGAGCTTCCGCTACCCGCTCCTGGACGAGATGTTCAACTTCTTCGCCAACACCATCGATACGGAGCTGACGCCTCAGACCGCGAATGATGTGGAAGTCGGTTTGCGGCACTACTTTACGGACACCTTCTTTGGAAATCTGAACCTCTTTCATATCGACCTGGACCGGGAGATCTTCTTCAACCCACTGGGGGGGAGCTTCGGGTTTGGCGCCAATGAGAACTTCGAGGGCATCACCCGAAGGCGGGGTCTGGAAATCGCCCTAGGCACCCAGGTCGAGGGCGTGACCCTGAAAGGAAGCTATAGTTTCGTGGACGCCGATGTAAAAGACGGTCAATACGCCGGGAACCAGGTCCCTGCCGTAGCCGCGCACAAGGCGACAGTCGAAGCCTTCATCCCAGTCAGTTATGCTTTCCACGTCGGGGTGAACGGGACCTATGTGGGCCAGAGACACTTCATAAGTGACTGGAGCAACGTGTTTGGGAAACAGGAGGGCTACTTCCTGCTCAACGCACGCCTCAGCCACCAACTGGAACGCTTCCATCTCTTTCTGGATCTGAACAACCTCCTGAACCGCGAGTACTCTGAGTACGGCGTCCTGGGAGGTTTTCCCGTGGAGCGAGGCTTCTACCCTTCACCCCAGGTGAACGCCCGGGCCGGGGTCCGCTTCTCGATCCGCTGAGAAATAGCGAAGACGGTCTGGCTGCGTTTCTTGGTCTTTGCGGTCCTTTGAAAAACAGCGTCGCCAAAGCGGAGTCGGCAATAGGGGTTACGACCTGCAAGAAGCCTCCAAATGAGACGGCATCGGTGGGGCAGGTCTGGCCATGGTCTGACATCCTTGCGGCCACCTTGATTGCGTCGTTCCAAACCACTAAAACATGTGTCCCAGAAAAGTGCGAAAAAAGGGGTGTCCCTTTTTTTGGGGTAGGGGGAGGAAGGGGATGGGCGTTAGGTGATGCAGATACTAACCTTCAAGGGCCGTCGAATCGGCGTCAGAATGGCGCTCGCGACGCTGTCCCTGCTGTTAACGCTAAGTGTCCTCGAGCTGGCGCTGCGCTTGTTTCAGTACGACCTCAACCCCCATCCCACCTGGCGTTTCAACCCACAAGTGGGCTGGGTCGTCGATTCAGACACCTCGGACATAGACAGCGTGCAAGCGACCGGATTCAGACATTCTCCCATGCACGCTAGCAAGCCTCTCCATGTTAGACGTGTTCTGATACTAGGTGATTCCTTTGCACTGGCTACCCGCCTGCCCTATTCCAGGTCCTTCCCAGGCATACTTGAGAGTCGGCTCAATCGCAATCGGCCACCGGGCCGGTGGCAGGTGCTCAATCTTTCGGTCGATGACTGGGGTTCGGCTCAACAGTACATTGCTCTTAAACAGTATGGGCTTGGTTACGAGCCCGACCTTGTTGTCCTTCAGACATTTCCCTTCAACGACTTTTGCAACAATTCAATAGGTTTGGCGCATACATGCAGTCTTCAAGACAGCCAACGTCCTTACCTGGTAGCAGAGGGCTATAGCTTGAAAACCCGGACCCTAAGGCCGTTTCTCAGCTGCATGCAATGGCTGAGATTGTTCAGTTGAACCCAGAACCAGATCGCGCAGGCTTCCGTTCCGGAATTCCCTCCTCCTCCCGCTGAAACCGACGTATCTTCGCTGCGCAGTGAGGAGGACTGGAAGAAGCAGCTGGACTCGTGGGGCTTCGCCTTCTTCAAGGAAAACGCGGTTCGGCAAGGTCTCGAACACCCGGGCTCCCTTTACTCACTCATGCCAGAAGCTCAGGGGCAACCAAGAGTGCGACAGGGGTGGGAATCGACAAAGCTGATCTTCTTAGAAATTGGCCGACAACTGCGTCCACGGCGGATTCCGCTCCTTGTGCTAGTGGTCCCTTTCTGCCCTACCTTCGATCCCTACTGGCAGGCTTTCTCTCGGGCCACTGGTGCCGAAGCCGAAATGGAAGCGGAGTTTGGCACGAACCGCTTCGAAGCCATCTTTCGGGAATTGGGGGTCCCCGTGATCTCGATGCGCCACGAGATTCTGAAAGGCAGTACCCCGACGGATCACTTCTTCCTTTCGCCCAGCGACCTTCATATTAGCCACTATGGCCATGCCCAAGTTGCGAAGTGGATTCACCGTGAGCTCGTGCGCCTCAGGATGGCAGAATCACCTGACTCCCTTGGAAGCTGAATTCCGTGTGAATTCGGTTTGCTGGCTTCACGGGGGAATCTCCACCGAAAATCCTAATTCCCGTATACCAGGGAAAAGGACCTAGTGGGACGTGTCACTTTGTGGCTTCTGCTTTTTGGGAATTCGTATTTTGGAAACAGGGCCTCGGCTGGGACAAATGGTTAACCCGGTGAGGTGTAGGAGAGATCCCAGTCTCCCAGTTTGACCAGTTCGCTGCCGGGACGCTGGAACTCGGGAAAACCCGCTCGCACCCAGGCTTCGACTTCTTCCCGGTGGCCCAGGCGCGGCATGGCCTCCCAGGCTGAGTCGGACCCGCCCCTGCCCGGGCCGCCATCCCAAAAGAAGAGATGCTCCACGCCGGCCTGGTAGAGCGCGTGAGCCCGGCTGCGGTACTGCTTCGCCGTCAGCGAGCGCGGCATCAAGTTCAGAGCCAATTTGCACGCTGTGCCTCGGGTGATGCGCAAGAAGAATTCGGCTTCGTCTGGATCGACCCAGGAATGGGCTGAGCTGTCCAAGCCGGGCGCCGAGGTATAGGGAATGATGGTGTCGACCAGTCCCTCCTTGATCCAGGTCTCCAGGTCCATGGCATAGTACAGATTCTCTTGGCGGCTGCTCATGACAATGGCCGAGACCTCCAGCGAGCGGCTCCGATTCTGATCCCGGGCGGCTTTCTCCATCGCTTCTCGCACCTCCCGCATGAACTGGGTGAGGAAGGTGGCCCGGTAGGAGAGCCAACGGGGATCCCTCTCATCCAATTGCCGTGGATCCTCTCCATATTGGGCTTGGAACCCCTCTACCACCGGATTTTCATATTCCACCAGCGGCGGGCGACGGTTGTAAAAGAGGCTTACGCCATCGATGGGATATTCCGCCATCTCCGCTAGTAGCGAGACCACAAACCGGCGAACTCCGGCAAAGGCGTAAGAACAGCGAGGCGTGGAGCGTCCCTTTCGGTCGATGCCTCGCCACTCGGGATGTCTCTCATACAGACCACCGCTGCTGAATTCCTCGAAAGGTGGGGGATAGTGAAATCCTGCCGTGCGGTAGCCGGCGTGAAACTCGATTCCGATATCGTGCGCGTGCTCCACGGCCGCAAGAAATGGGTCGATTCCTTTCTTGCGCAAAAGTTGCCAACTTTCCGTGGCTAGCCGATCTGCCGTTCGGTACGGATCTTTGCTGAATTCCTTAGAAGGTCCTAGGCCGATTTTGGTTGGATAGCTGCATTGGTCCCCCGATGCGGCGTCCCAGTAAACGCGGGCAAAATCGGTATGACGATAGGCTTCGATCTGGGGCCGAGGCTGCCCTTCCCAAGCGACTCCACCACCGGGGCCAATAAACAGTCGCCGGGTGTCCTTCCGGCGCCGATCTTGCATCACGGCCCGCACCTTCGCCTCGGACAAGGGGACCAACTTAATATAAGCAATCCAGGCCGCCTGGCTGGATTTCCCGGCCAAGGCCGTACTTCCCGGCACCTGGCGCAGGATGAGATCCTCTCCGTCCAAATCGGCGTGCTTCCAAAAATACTCGTCGATGCGGATTTGATGCAGACCCCCGCGTAAAGCTGCCAAGTGGGTGATCGAGTAAAACACCGGATCACTCTTCAGACGGACCTGCACCTTAGTAACCATTTCTAGCGTGGAACTGTGTATATACGAATAGAGGCCTAAATGGATCGCGTGCCACCCCTTCTGGTGGAAAGGATACGTCACCGCTGGGGCGGCCGTGTCGTGACCGGCCACCAACATGACACCCTTCAGATGATCGGTCTCATAGGGGAGAAGTCTCCAGTGACCCGGCAGCGCTTTCCGAGACAGGGCCGATTGGGGCTGGCATCGATCTAGGTCGGTCAGATAGAGAGCCTTGGCACTCGGAGCCGCGGGGTAAGCGGATGCAGCCTGCAGCGGCTCATGCCCGGCTTCGCTCGTAGCGGCGCCAGAGACCAACGCAGCGGCTTGCAAAAATTCCCGCCGATCCACCCCGCCGGTGGATTTCTTCTGCTGGCGATTTTTCTCCAACAAACTCATTTTCTCCTTCAATTCCGTATACTAGGCACAGCATCTCCTTACGGATTGTCCGGACTCTTTACGCCCCGGCCTCCGCGATTCAAGGCATGTGTGGAGCTGGATGGGGGGGAACCCCTTGTCGCGCACTAGAGGGACCGGCTTGGCGCCGAAGACCATTCGAGGGGTTTCGCCGCTCGCGACTGTGCAATCCATCATATCGTAACTGCTGGTTTTGTCGCCGCTGACCAAGTTTACCGGAAGCCGATCTAGTCGACTCTAACAAGTTGCCTCCGGGCCGTCCAATCACGGTTGTTCCGTCGTCTGGTCGTCAAGGCAGTTGTAATTCACGGGCTGGTTTCCCCCCGGTTAACGGTTGGACTCGGTGCACTCTTGGCGGACTCCTTCAGTACTATTTTCGCCTGGCCGCCCGAACCACTCTCATCCTGCAGGAACCTGATTGACAACGGCGAGGTCACTGAGCAGTACGACTTCCTCAACCGTCTGCAAAATTTTATCCGAGGTGGCCAGGTGATCGCGGATCATGAATGCGACGCGAAGGGACGTTGCATCCGCAAGCTAGTGACCGATTCCTGTGCCTTTGACGGTTTCACAGACTTCTACTATCATCGTTTACAGGAACCCTAATGATGTACTCAGGAAGCAGTATCTTCACGGTCGTCAGGTCGGTGAGACATTGGTCACCAATCGCAATTTGAACGGCAACGGGTTTGCAATTTTGCCAGACCAGCGTTTCTTTCCGATCATGTCGTCGGTCTGTCCCCGGCGCCAAGGCTCGTTTCCAGAAAGTGGACGTCACGGTCGAGGCGAGTGTTGAGCAACTCGCCCGCTTCGTGGCGGATAACTTCGCCGCCGCGGATATTCTGGTGAACACGTTCGGCATCGCTGAGTTCACGCGGATGCTGGACCTAAGCCTCGAACAGTGGCGGCGGACTTGCGATGTGAATCTGACGGGCACATTTCTGACCCGTCGTGCGTTGGGCATGCAGATGGTTCAGCGCCGACGAGGGAAAATTGTGAATTTCGGATCGACTGCCAGTCTCAATGGTGTGCCCGGCATGGTCCACTACACGGCCGCCAAACACGGTGTATTAGGACTGACCCAGGCGCTGGCGGTCGAGTGGGGCAAGTACAATGTCCATGTCAACTGCATCTGCCCGGGAGCCACGACCACGCCGCTGATAGTGGCCGCCACGACACCACGGTGGCGGCAGCAACGGGTCAAGCAGCATCCCCCTCGGCCGGCTGGGTAGTCCAAACAATCAAACTCGCGTGGCGCTCTTTCTGGCGTCAGACAATTCCGACTACGTTTCCGGCGTCGCCGTTCCCACCGACGCGGGGTAGCCGCCGCCATGGCGGCGGCTACCTCCGATGATGCCCTGGGAGCCCAATAGTGCCACGACAGGGTTCGCTTCTGGCTCTGCGCATCGCTCCTTTGTTCCTTGCCGCTACATCTCGATAAGGACGCTCGAAACAGCGAGTTCACCACACAGGCAGACCGACTGCTTCGAATGATGGGAACAAGCCCCGAGCGATTGCCGATGCGATCTAGGTGGAGGCACTGTATAATCACTACGAGTCCACGGGCGAGCTTTTGTCAAGAACTCTGCTCATCGCCTCTGTGCTGGTCCGCAGCATTGAAGTGTGGCGGCTCTTTCTCGTGGGAGGTTGTAATGGGCCAGCACGAATCAGCCCAGAACATTCCGATCCCGACGACCCATCCGCCCTGACGTAGGGATTTCCTCGTCGGCTGAATTTCTTGACTCTACCCGATGATCGTCTGCGCCTTCCAAGGCAATTGGGAGATTTTCCCTCGTAAAGCGGAGCTTATTCCAGATTCAGTCCTTCTCTGGTGGCAAGAATGGGATGAAAGAGGTGCTCCTGTTGCCTCAAGTAGAAAAGTGCCCAAAAGAGGATTCGTTGCCTCAACTAAAAAGTACCTCAAGTGTGACCCGTAGTGGTAAGGGCGGTGGACGGTGCCGGACCGCTTTGCTTTTTCGCCGTCAGGTCCAACAGTTTTTCCTGCAACCGAACGATCTCCCGGTGCAGCTGAGCTGGGTTCAGTTGTCGGTATTGCGCTCTCAGTTGTCGCTTCCAGCTGGCCGAGATTCTCCACTGACTCCAGAACGCGTTGATAGGGAGTCCTTGCGGGCGAGTAGCGTTTGGCCACCCGGCTGCCTCGGCGCACCTTCTCTTGCAGCTTCTGCGAGGGCAAGAAGAAGTTCACGTACAGGCGAAGCTGCTCGTACAGCTGGTTGAGCAACTCGACTTCGGCCGGCGTGTCGTAGCGAGCGTAACCCACATAACGCCGTAGATGGTTGTTGATGAACTCCGATCCGTTGTCCTAGTCCAGGCCTAACAAGGGAAAGGGCAGACGCTGGCGCACCTGCTGGATGGCCTCAAAGACCCAGACCTGCGCTTTGTTTTTCACCGCCGCCAGTTCGGTCCAGCCCGTCGACACATCCGTCAGATCTAACGTCTGAGCATAGTCGCCTCGCGCTCGACCTCCCTCGTGGGCCACCAGGCCACCTCCACACCCCTGCCAAACCACACCCTCCGGCCGGAATGGCGCAACAGCCGCGCGGCATAGCGGCGCTGGTAGCCCGTCGCCTCCACAAACCCGTCGAAGATCGCTCCTTTGTCCTTCTTCCTCCCCCTCTGGTACTCCTTGGCAAACGCCTTTACCAAGACCCGTCACTCCGACATCGTTAGCCTCTTGCTTGGACCCCTTTTCATGGGGCCTCTTCCTATCCCATTTCGGACACTTTTTTATATGAGGCAAAGATCCCCTTTCTGGCACTTTGATAGTGAGGCAATGCGAGCGCTTTGACTCCTTCCTGAGCGAAAGGTACTATACAGGGGCAACAACCTAAAAGGGTCAGGGAATAATACATGGGCACCTTAGGGGTAACCGAACTCGTCATCATCCTTGTCATCGTGGTCGTGATCTTTGGCGCCAACCGAATCCCCCAGCTCGGGAAAGGAGTTGGCGAGGGAATCCGAAACTTTAGGGATTCCATCAAAAGCGGTAAGGGAAAAGAAACGGAAGAAGAAACCAAGTAAGCCTTTTTCCGATCTTCCCCTCCTCTGCCGTGAAAAGGATCACAGCGTAAAGCGTCTCAGGACTTGGAATGGGGGTTTCCAGTCGGTGATGATTTCCTCTTAATCTTTCACTCGGGTGTGGACTGTCCGTAGAGATCGGAACCGCAGTTGATATGAGGGATGTCGGTTGAAGTGATCGATTCCCAGAGGAAGTTTGAAGTGGAGACCTCAATAGAGATCCCACCTTCTAGGCGCCCCTTCTTGTTGGAGGTTGCACCCGTCAATGCCCTCCCCCTTTGCAGAGCTACTGTTTCGACTCTCGCCAAGTGACGTGCCGCAGTTTGCGCAGCGCCTTAACCTGGATCTGACGGATGCGTTCCCTGGTCACCGAAAACTGCTGACCGACTTCTTCTAGGGTGCAGGCGATGCCATCGTCAATTCCAAAACGCATCCGAAGAATCTGGGCTTCGCGCAGCGTGAGCACTTGGAGCAAAGCCCCCGCCACATGCTCCTTTAGATTGAGATCCATCGCCACTTCTGCTGGCGAGACCACTCCGCGGTCCTCTACAAAGTTGCCCAATTGGCTGTCCGGTTCATCGCTGAGCGGAGTTTGGAGTGAAATCGTGTGTTGTGCGATCTTCAAGGCCTGCCGAACAGTGCTGGCAGGAACCCCCATCTCGAGAGCGATCTCTTGCGAACTTGGCTCTCGGCCGTACTCTTGGACGAGAGCTTTTGAGGTTTGGTTCAGCTTGTTGATCCGCTCCATTATGTGCACCGGAAGCCGGATGGTTCGAGCTTGATCGGCGATCGCTCGAGTGATCGCCTGGCGAATCCACCAATGGGCATAGGTGGAAAACTTGTAGCCTCGCCGATAGTCGAACTTATCGACCGCCGTCATCAAGCCGATATTCCCTTCCTGGATTAGGTCCAAAAAAAGCACACCTCGTTTGGTGTACTTCTTGGCTATTGAAACCACCAGTCGCAAATTGGCTTCCACCAATTCCGTCTTGGCGATGCCTGCTTCCAGTTGAAATTGGCTGATGGTCGAAAGGGTACGCTTGAGCTCCGCCGGGCTGGCTTGAGCGTCTTCCTCGGTATCCTTCATCTCCCTTTCGAGTTCTCGCACCCGCTCCTTTACTCTGCCGGCTTCATTCCTCGTCAGGGAAGCCCCCCACAGCTTGCTCAGCCTTTCCGCTTCCCGCTCCACTGAAATTCTGCCCTCGGCCTTTTTTCGAACGATACTCACCAGCCTACCCTGGATCGCCGCAGTGAGATCCAGGTCCCGGATGTGATGGGCGATGGCAATCCGGTAGCGCGCCAGCTGAAGGCGTAAGCGCCTGTGCTCAGAAGCCTCTAGACCCCCAAGTTGCAGGCGCCGGCGAACCTCAGAAGCCGTCTTTTGCAGTTCCGCAATCTCTGCGATCTGCCCCAGCACCTTTTGCTGCCGTTCGGCCTGAACTTCCCGGCTTCGTCCATCGCTCGGGAGCTTGACGAGGTTCTTGATCGCCATCGTCCCTTCCCGGAGATGCCTTCCGTAGTTCAGGATTTCAGCGACGACCAGGGGAGATCGTGAAAGAGCCTTAAGCGCCTGCCCTTGTGCCTTTTCGATTCGCTTGGCGATCTCTACTTCCTCCTTTTGACTCAGAAGCGGTACCGCCCCCATTTCGCGAAAGTAGATGCGGTCAGGGTCGTTTATGCTTTCTGGGTTTCCGGGAGACCGAACATCTTCCGGTCTAGGGGGCTTCCTTTCCATGAATTCTCCGAAAAGACCTCAAGCGGTAACTGGGAATCGATCAGAACCGTTCCAGCCAGCACCGGGAGGGGCCTTAAGCCACCATGCCATGCACCAAGAGCAGGGGGGCTCTCTGAATTCCAAAGCACGCCCGCTGGATCGATCGGAGAAGGCGCCTCGTTAGAAGGTAACCTCTACTTCTCCTACCATGCCCCCCCTAACTCCACTCTGCCGGACAGAACGCTGCAGCCCGCAGGCATTCTCCGACGTTACCAACCTTTTTGCAACCAAGCCTGAGTACTCGCCCTCCCTATCTTCGGCAATCTTTGAAGCGAATACTGGGGATTTGAACAGCTCTAAACTGGGATTCTCCTGTAGTTGGAGATACATGGGTCAGAATCCGGGGGTTTCGGTGAGCCTTCTACGGGAGTTTTCAAGCTAGTCGTCCAAGTGCACCACCGCCGGGGTGGTGGCACTGGCCGGGGTAGGAGGCAGGCCCAGATCTGGCACCATCTCCGACTCTGAGAACAACTCCGCTAACGAGCCCCACGTCCACAGGTGTTGGCGGTGATAATAATCCGGAAAACGATCCGATCGTCCCTCGTGGAAAGCCCTGAACTGAGCATCCGTCTGCAACTTCTTGTGGATGCGGTGCAAGATGCCCAGATCCTGTTTGAGCTCCAGGGTACGCAGAAGATGAACCAGCTGGAGGGTCCGCTTGCGCGCGGAGGAAATCGGCGCCTTGGAAGTGCCTTGAAAGCGGCGGGCCAGCATTCGGTTCGAGGCAGCGGTCGTGCAGATATCGATCAGCTTTGCGTAATGTTGCAGCGGGTGATAGTGCTTCAAAGTGGTCACCAGCTGAGGCATGTAATAGAGGCTGAAGGGCATGCTCCGCAGGATCCTGCCCTGGGCGAGATAATGGTCATAAAGCGGCGTTCCCCCAAAAGGGATGGGGATGTTGATCGAGGGCCAGACGAAGGGAAGCCGGTGGAGAAATTCCTTGGTCAGATCGACCGGCTCGTCTCCCTCATCTACGTCGGTCCCGAAGATAAAATTCCCCTGCAGACCCGGAAAGAACCGGTGGAGTTTCTGGAAGTGAGAAATGACTCTGGTCAACTTTTCCGCCCCCGTTTTGACTCCCACGCCGGATTTGTTGGAATAGTTACCCCACGACTCGATTCCGGCGGCGATGTAAACGCAGTTCGAGTCTCGCAGGCGGGGCAGACGTGAGTCTCGGAGAATCGAGAGGGAGCTCTCGGCAAGGTAGGGGTTGCGGGCCTTCTGGCGGATGTCTTCGATCGCATCCAGGATCTGTTCGAAGCGGACCCCGGAATTGGGGTTGTGGTAGGACACCAGAACGCCCGGCATATTCTCCGAGATATCCCGCAGGTCGGCCCAGAGCTGATCCTTGGGAATCACCACGTAGCGATTGTTCCAGTCGACGCAAAAGTCACAGGTGTAGGGGCACCCGACGCTGCTCAGGAGCGCTACATTGTCCACGAGCCCCGGCCGGCCGGGCTTCAGCATGGCGGCTTCGATCTCCGGACGCCGTTCTTCGACCACTGGGGATCTCGGTGAGCGGCCGGCCGCTAGTGACCACGCTGGAGGGCTAGAAGCACCCTTTCAGGATGTCTTCGATGAGATTCTTATCGCACTTGTGCACCACCAGATCGAAGTAGCGCAGGCAGTCGCGCGGAAAACAGGTGGCGTGCGGCCCGCCGATCACGGTCAAGGTCTTTTCTCGACGCTGTAGCTTGGCCAGGGCATAGGCGAGGGAGCTGGCCTGGGTGTGGCAGGAGATAAGCAGGACATCCAGTTGATCGGGGAGCAGCTTTTCGGGGCTCGTTTTGGCCATAAAAAGTCGCGTAGTGAACGTCATGGCCCCACTGACGGCACCAGACGGAAACCGCCTGTGGCGTTATGCTGGCATAGCCTCTCTTGAAACGTCTGTTGACGAGGTGCGCGGTCCAACTCTCGTACCTGTAAGATGACAATAGCTCCAGAACGCCAATCTTCATGAATTCCTCCAGATCGGGCTCCACCACTGCAACGGTGCGCAGATCCGGAAACATTGCGGCTCAAGGACCCCTCGTTACACAACTCCAATCATCTCGAGGATCTCAAGGTCTTGTGCTTGCTGCGCTTGGAAAGCAGAGGCGACGATGCGTTACTGAAGTGGGGACAGAGAAGAGCGCGCGTTTGTTCGCATCAAACCACCTGTGGTATTACCCTGGCTATGAACAAACAGAGACTTCTAGAACTCGCACTTGAAAACCTGATTGCAAAGAGGGCTGCACTGGATGCTGAAATGGAGGGTATTCGAAACGAACTCGGTCTTAGCAGCTCTGTGGGAGGAGATGATAAGCCGTCGCCGCGACTGACACAATCCAGACGAGGGCGCCGCAGAAGTCGCACTGCTGCACAGCGAAAATCCCAGTCTGAGAGAATGAAAAAGTATTGGGCCAAACGCAAAGTAAAAGGGGAAGCTGCGGCCAAGTAGTTCAAAAAACGGAGCCGGGCGGCTCAATCACCTTGAGCAAGCTTATCGCCAAATACGGCGGCGGGTGACGAGAAGCACACAGAATAAACAAACGGGCTGCCAAGCCTCACTGTTTCTCCAACGAAGCACGGAGAATCTCTCTGTCGTTGCGTGCAAAAATATGCCGATTTGTGTAAGCCGGGTGCGACCAGTTGACAAGACGGACCCGCCGACGTGATCCAAAGACGGATCTCGAGGTAGAATCGATCAGTTTCGTTCGATCGATTTCGTGATAACCATCCGGAGTGAATTGGGCGATGATCAGGTCGCCCAGATCGTTATTGACGAAGTAACGATCCTCGTTTCTGACAATCAAGGCAGCAGCCCAACGGCCAGACGCGGTCATCTCGAAGGTTTCCCAAATGCGGCGACCAGTCCTCATCTGCAGGCAGCGCAATTGACCGTAGCTGCACACTCCGTAGATGTAATCCCCTTGGATAAGCGGAGTGCTGATGAGTGAATGCAGGCCGTCTGTCTGGTCGGGGAGTTCGCTGTTGCCCTTCCCTTGCCAGATCATGCGGGCAGCAGGCTTGTGCGCGTGCAGTTCGAGCAGCAAAGATCCACCGTAAAACTGAGAAACCAGAAGGTAGGAACCGCTTTTGACAGGTGTGGCCACCGTCAATCCGGAACGGACCTCAAAGGGATGCTCCCAGTAGACTTCGCCCGTTTCGGGGTTGAGTGAACTGACGGCCTTGGGCTGCCAGATGATCAACTGGCGAACTCCTCCCGCCTTGAAGATGACCGGCTGAGCGTAGCCCATCTCCCAATCCGACGAGAGCGCTCTCCAGATCTCTTTGCCGGTCATTTTGTCAAACGCCATCACTTTGGCATTGGGTTCCCCTCCCACGACGCAGATCAGCCGACCACCGTCGACCAAGGGAGCACTTGCGACACCCCAGACCGGCACGCTAGTTCCATAATCTTCGACATAATTCTTTTTCCAGACCACCTTTCCCGTCTCTGTCTTCAGGCAAAGGAGCATCCCGGTAGCGCCCACCACATAAACTCGGTCACTGTCTACGGTAGGCGTGGCACGCGGTCCGGTCGCATAGCTGACCATCAACATCCGATAGCTAGTGGGCCACTCGTGGGTCCAAAGGACCAGGCCTGTCTTCTCGTCAAGGCAGAGGACTCGCTCGGTCCCTTCCATTGTTTGCGTCCCAGGCTTCTGTTGATAATCGAGCACGAAAACGCGCCCATCGGCTACGGCTGGACCAGCATAGCCTGACCTGATTGGTGTTCTCCATTTAAACTCAAGCCCATCTTCTGGAAACTTCTCCAGTATGCCAGTCTCGCTCCAGACGCCTCTTCTTCCCTCGCCGCGCCATTCAGGCCAATCCTCGGCCAAGAGGTGAACGCAAGTAGGCAGGGCGACCCAGGCGCTCAGCATCAGGATCATCCTTTGTCCGAAACTGTACGCAAGCCTTGTTCGGATCTGGTCGGGCATACATCTTCCTTCCCCACCCCCCTCCCCGGGGGTGACAAGAGTTAGGATATGGTGGTTAGGGGGGAGACGCCAGCCAGTTGTGGCTAGAAGAACCTATTTTTATCATATCCTTAGGAGGACGACTGTGGCGAAAATCGTAAAGATCTCGGCCTCGGCCTATTCATGTCCGTTCACCACCGACCTCGTTCGCATGGGTTTGGGCGCCAACATCAAGCGAGACACGGTACTGGTTCGCATCACGAACGAGGACGGAGAGGTGGGAATTGGAGAGGCACACCACGGCCAGAACCCGACGGCGATGGCCGAGATCATAGAGAAAGGACTTGGCTCGCTGATTATCGACGATGACCCACTTGGCACTGAGGGCATCTGGGAAAAACTCAATCGCCAGCAGATTGTGACCCATGGACTTGGTGCAGGCAGCGTCATCGCTCTCTCAGGACTCGACAACGCTCTTTGGGACCTCAAGGGTAAGATCCTGGGCCAGCCCATTTATCGGCTGATGGGTGGCTCCAAGAAAATGATCCGTGCCTACGCCGGGGGCTTGAGCCTGGTTTACAAAGGTCCAGGAGAGGTGGAAGAAGAGGTTGACAACCTCCTGAAGCAGGGCTAAACGGCGATTAAAATGCGCGTTGGTGACACGCCCAGGAACGACGCAATGCGCGTCAGCCACATCCGAAAAACTTTTGGCGATGAGCTGGACATCGCTGTGGACGCGGCGACGCGCTACGATGTCCTCGATATTCCTGACGTGATTCGCTACTGCGAAGATAACCGCGTGTATTGGCTCGAGGAACCGTTCACGCCGGATAATATCCCCGCCTACCAAGAGCTCAGAAAGAGAACTAGCATTCCGATTGCCGCGGGCGAAAACCACTACACTCGTCGCGCCTTCCGTGAGCTGTTCGAGGCTCGGGCCATTTCCATCTGCCAGGCTGATTTCACCAAATCGGGGGGGCTCACGGAAGTGAAGAAGATCGCTGACATGGCCAGTGCGTGGCACATCCCTATGGCACCGCACACCAGCCACAGTGTGTTGAGCGTGGCGGGGAACGCACATCTGCTCTCTGCGATCCCGAACGCTCTGATTTACGAGGCCGACGTGGCCAAAGTGAACCCGTTTCGCACGGACATCGCCAAGCCGAGCTACGGGGTAGTCAACGGCTGCATCGAGCCACCCGATGGGCCTGGCCTTGGAATTGAGATCGACGAGACCGTTTTGGACAGGTATCCGGCAATCCCTGGTCCCTGCTACCTTCCAGATTTATAGCATGCAGAGGGGATCGTCAAGTATGCCCGCCTGAACTACTTCGTTCCCGTGCCTCAGTTTGACAGCTTCGAGGAACTCAACGCCCACCTGGAGCAGCGTTGTCGGGAGGATCTGGGGCGAAGGGTTCGGGGCCAGAAGGCTATTAAGAGAGAACTTCTCCAAGAGGATCAGGCCTCCTTGGTTCAGCTTCCGGCGGCCGATTTCGAAGCCTGTCGACAGGCTTCGACCACCGTGGGACGACTCTCGCTGGTTCGCTTTGATTGCAATGACTACTCCGTGCCGGTTCGCTACGCGCACTGGGGGGTACTCATCAAGGGGTATGTAGACGGGGTTCGTATTTATCGCCAGGATGAGCTGATTGCCGAACACGATCGTCACTGGGACAAGGAAGGGATCGCGTTTGAGCCGCTGCACTACCTGGAGTTGCTCGAACGCAAGCCTGGGGCTCTGGATCAGGCCAGACCTCTATCCCAGTGGAGGCTGCCGGAGTGCTTCCACCAGCTGCGCCGATGTCTCGAACAAGAGGGACAAGGTGGGGGCACTCGGGACTACATCCGTGTCCTGCGACTGTTGGAGAAGCATCCCCTGACCCGGGTCCAAGCCGCCATTTCAAAGGCCTTACGCCTGCGCCACTGTCATCGGGACGTGGTGGCCCAATACCTGTACCCAAGCGAGCCGGTCACCAGCTTCTCGCTGGAAGGCAGAGAGCACCTAAAGGGTGTCTACGTGGCCCCGCCGGATCTGAGTGGCTATCGGCACTTGATGGGGGGACTCAGCCCATGACAACCTCCTGTGCAACCCTGCTGCGCGAGCATTACCTGAAGCAGCTGAAGTTGCCGACGATGTTACGGGAATACGCTTCTGTGGCCGCCGTCTGCGCCCGGGAAGATCAGGACCACACGGCGTTTCTGTTGCGGCTGGTAGAGCGGGAACTGATCGAGCGCGAACAGCGGGCGGCCCAGCGAAGGATCAAGGCTGCTAAGTTTCCCGTCCTGAAAACGCTGGACACCTTCCAGTGCAAGGCCCAGCCTTCCATCAATCGGCCTCTGATCCTGGAGTTGATGGGCGGGGAGTACCTCGAAAACCAGGGGAACATCCTCTTGATGGGAAACCCGGGTACCGGAAAGACCCACCTGGCCACGGCCTTGGGTCAAGCGGCCTGCAGGCAAGGCAAACGGGTCCGCTTCTTCTCCCTGACGGCTCTGGTCACGCAGCTCCTGGAATCTCGGGAAGATCGCCAGCTCGAACGTTTTCTCAAACGTCTGGAGAAGCAGCACCTGTTAATCCTCGACGAATTTGGCTATGTGCCCTTTTCCAAGGCCGGGGCCGAACTGCTCTTCGAAGTCGTCAGTCGCGCCTACGAACGCACCAGTCTGATCCTGACCACCAACTTACCCTTCGAGCACTGGACCGAAGTGCTGGGCAACGAGCGACTCACCAGCGCTCTGCTGGACCAGATCACTCACCGCGTCCACATTATCGAGGCCAACGGTGAAAGCTACCGACTTCGGGACGCCAAGAAACGGGCCCGAAATCAACGCAGGAAACAACCCTGAAATCGCGCCCCTCCCCGAGGGGAGGGGTTCAAGGACAAGAAACCCAATCTCACTTGTATGAATATGGAGAAAGCAAGATAATCAGTACCAACGGTGCTTCACTTTTACACCGCCACCCACTTCAGTTCTTCGCCGCCATTTACAAGCATATTCTCAAAGAACCGGCTTCCAGCCTCGGGCTTTTCGCTCATCACTGCGAAGCCGAAAGTCGGGATGGAACCTTAGTCCTCCGCCTGGCCCTGTCGGTTGCGCGGGGGAAACCTTGGCTGGGTTCGCCAACTACCCAAGGGCTGGTTCTGCACCTGGCTCTGGAAGAAAAGCGGGACGAAGTGAGACGGCATTTTCGTCAGATGGGGGCGACGGCTGACGACCCTG
This sequence comes from Acidobacteriota bacterium, assembly GCA_965205565.1. Lineage (GTDB taxonomy): Bacteria > Acidobacteriota > UBA6911 > RPQK01 > CBDBID01 > CBDBID01. Next base: position 133,401 of record CBDBID010000041.1, on the reverse strand, counting down.
TAGAAGTTCACGTTGCTCCGGCCCCAGAGAACGCTTTGGAACTTCTGCGTCAAGAAGTGCGCCGGAAGCAACCGGCTCTCGTTATCATCGATCTGCTGTTCCGGGGGTTAGGGGCGGGCGCTAGGCTCCCGCAGATTGCCAAGATTTGCCAGATTGGAGAGCCATCCCTTCCGGGATCTTAGGATACAAGCTGGATCTCTCATTCCTGGTTGGCCTTCAGATATTCGTTCAGGAATCTTTCTAAAGCTACTTCCACAGCATCAAGCACAAACGATGCACGATCGCTATGAGTACCGGCGGCCCCCCGGTTCCAGACTGTAACCCAGTCGGACCCGACTTGGTTTTCAGGCAGTTGCCAGTAGCTCTCTCGTTTGAACTCCACGCTAAGAGACCAGCCGTCTCCGACGACGTTCAAATTGACATACAGGAGATGATCTTGAGCCGTCATCGGCGCTTCTGTCAGAGTCTCCCAAAACCTAATTCCAGCGGATCGGAGTTCACGCTCGAGTTTACTCCTTATTCGATCCTTACTCAGACCAATTTCCTTCGCGTCTCTGGGCAGACCTTCAATCACGCAAAAAAGGTCGCGATACTCGTTCACCCAAAGAGCTTCTTTGTCGCTCGGGCGAGAAGGGTCGACCCACCCGTCTAGGTAGGCAAATACAACAGCCGATTGGAGACCCTTTGTTAGTCCTTTAAGCCGTCGGAGAGTCTCGTCTATTTCGGCTATCACAGGTTCTTCGTCGCTATCTTGAGAAAAGGCGATTCCACAAGGCAGACCGCTGATCAAGACTCCTACCACAATCCATGTGATCCTTACATCCATGGTCGGCTCCCTTCTCTCGGGGGGGATAAGAAGACCCAGCCCGGCCCGGCCTTCGCACGTTTGGCTCTTCCCTGTTGAGTGCATCCTACCACGGCCGCGTAGTCTCCCAGAACGCATCTTGGCCCATCTTCGTCAAGACGCCATCACGCACCGCGTCCACATCCTCGAGGCCAACGGTTAAAGCTACCGACTTCCCGAAATAAACACAGGAAACAACACTGAAATAGAGCTCTCCCGGGGGGAGGGGTTCAAGGACAAGAAACCCAATTTCAAGTGCTTCACTTTTTCTTCGACCGAAAAAATCGTTGCCCGCCGTCGGTTTTCGTGATTTCCTCGAAGCCTTTCGAGACCCATTGAGCAGTGTTCGCCCATCATTCTGGCGATCGCAGTGCTGCTCGGTAGCAGCGAAATAGACGCCATGCACGAGATCTTGCAACATCTGGCTCCTGGTACCTGGGTCTTGGATCTTGGAAGTGGCCCGCTCGGTAGTTTCCAGGCGGCCTACCTCAAAACGATCCGCCTTGACATCGATCTCGCTGCCTTGGGCGGGCAAAAGGAAGGTCGCGATAACGCAGAATGGTTCGTCGTGGCGGAGGCCAGCCAGCTACCTTTGGCCGATGCCTGCGTGGCGGCCGTCATTTGCAACCATACTTTGGAGCATTTCTCGAACTTGGAGATCATTCTAGCCGAGATTCGGCGGGTTCTCATAGAAGACGGAGTGTTGTTTGCCTCGGTTCCTGATTCGACGACTTTCGCCGACCGATACTGCCGTTGGGCGTTGCGCGGTGCCGGCCACGTCAACCAGTTCTCAGATGCCCATGAGTTGGTGTCGAGAATTGAGAAGTTCACGGGCCTTCGGCATCAAGGGACACGCCTCCTGTTTTCTTCTCTGTCCATCCTGAATCCTCGTCAGAGTCAAAGACCTTTGCCTCGACGCGTACGCTTGACACTGCCGGGTGGCGAGTGGACGCTCCGGGCCGTCTCTATCTTGACACGGCTCTCAGACCGGTTTCTGGGGACGCGTACGAGTGTTTACGGGTGGGCTCTTTACTTCGGCCGGTTGCAGCGACCCGTTGATCTCAAGAGCTGGTGCAACGTCTGCATCGCATGCGGTTCGGCGACTCCCTCCAAATGTCTCCGGGCTCGTGGTGCCGTCGTGAAGTGCAGATTGCTCCCTGACGGCTATTACTGCTCCCAGTGTCAAACCTGGAACCTTTTCCTCGAGGACCCACTTGCCCGGCATTTGAGTTGACGGCGTAGTGTAAAGACCGGTAGCGGTTGACAACGGGCAGGGCTAAGGCACTGAAAGAGGGGGAGTCCTTGAACACGCCTTTTTCAGCCCACTCGATGGGAATCCCATGATGACGTGCATAGGAGCCGACCCAACTTTTGTCATCGTGGATGTAGCGCTTCCTGGCCCTAGGGCCATGTCAGATCCAACCCAGACCCGGCTTCGGGTCCTTGAGAGCCCCTACCAAGTGCTTTCTGGAACCTATATGGAACCAATTTCTAGAAATCTGCCGATGCAACTACAGCTGGTTGGCTGGGCGAGTAGACGGGTTTCTCCCGAAGCCTTAGGTCGAGGTTTGTATTCTCCGTTGGCCGACTGGTTTCCCGGCGGTGCCACAGGATTTCGACCATAGCATCAGTTGTCCCCCGCCCCTCTTAGAACCGTGCGTGCGCGATTCACGCACACGGCTCCCCGCAAGATCCTTCACCCAGTAGAGAGCAGATTGACCGTGATCCGTGGCCTGGGCAGCGGGAATGCTTTTGTCAACTTAACGGGGCGGGCCGAGGAAATATCCTAATAGAAGGATGTAATCAGCAGACACAGGTAACCTGCTTCCAGTCGGCAAAAGCTCGGTCGCGGAGCAACCGATGATGGAACGCCCTGAGATGGCGACGACCCACTCGGAACAAGTTCTGAACCGCACCATGGACGGCGAGAAAACGTTGAGCCTGACCTGCCGATTTGAATCTTCGCATCTGCCGCTCCTGTTGCCGCGTTGGCTGATGAGAAGCCTCGGCTCGGTTATTCTCGTATTGACCGGTTCGATGAGTCACCGACGGGAAGACCTCACGATGGGCAGCGTGATAGCTCCGAAGCTTGTCTGTAACAAGCTGCCACGGTGGCTTCCCTTGGTGCTTCAACATTTTGCGGAAGAAGTGTTTGGCGGCTTTTCCATCTCTCCGGCGCATCACCAGAATATCGATCACGTCTCCATCTTGATCCACCGCTCGCCACAGATAGTGTCGCTGGCCCTGGATCGTGATGAAGAGCTCGTCAACGTGCCAGATGTCACCTGCTCGCCCCTGCTTTCGTCTCAGGGAGCGGGCGTAGTCGGGGCCAACACTTGTGGCACCATCGCCGAATCGACTCATAGGAGACGAGGATACCTCGCTCGGTGAGCAGGTCCTCTACATCGCGGAAGCTGAGCGTGAACCGATGGTACAGCCAGACGGTGTGGCTGATGATCTGAGGTGAAAAGCGGTGACGGCCATATCGTGATCTCATCCCTGAATATCCGCTGATCGCCGGTTCAGTTGACAAAGCCCTAGAATACCCTTAGGACTGGCATTTCAGGCTGTTTCAACTCCTTCGAAACTGGCGCATTCGCAGGAGTTGGAGTGAGGAGCACAATCCCAGCCACTTCATGCCCAGCCTTCGGGCCAAGCTAGGAGGCCATCTGGGAGGGAAATAGATCCCCATCTGGGATACCCGGGCGCCCCTCGCACGCCCGAGTTCTCAAGATTGGCACTGCCGGTAACCACTGGACCAACGGGAGGGCTCTTATGACGACCAGGTGGGGCGATCCATCGAGAAAATGTCCACCACTCGCACGTAGTCCTGATAGCCCAGCCGGCCGATGGGTTGGATTTTTTGCAGATCGACCTTGCCGCCGACGAGGGCCCGATCGGAGATATGAATCCCGATGACCTTGCCGAAGACGACGGTATTCGTATTCCCAGGGTCGGCGGGCAGCTCGACTGTTTGGGTGTATAGGCATTCCAGATGTGCCGGACTCTGCTCGACCCAGGGTGGCGCAACCAGCTTGCCCGGCGCTTTGCTCAAGCCAGCATACTCGAATTCGTCCACGTCCGAGGGCGCGGCCACGGCGCTTTGATTCATTTGTTCGCGCAGTTCCCAGGTGGCCAGATTGACAACGAATTCTCCGGTTTCCTGGATGTTCTTGACCGAGTCCTTGAGACCGCCAAAGGCGTGATTGGAGGTCGCGGCGAAGAGCACTTGCGGCGGATCGTAAGCCACCGCGTTGAAAAAGGAATAGGGCGCCAAATTGGTGTTCCCGGCGGCATCCACCGACGAGATCCAGCCTATCGGCCTGGGCACCACCAGAGCGTTAAAGGGGTTTTGGGGCAGGCCGTGATCTGCGGTTGTTTTGTAGAACATTACAGCCTCTTCTTGGTCAGTGGCGTCCGCTCACCAATCGGGCGAAGTTGCCGGCCAGCGCTGGGCTACATGGCCGCGGCGAACGACACGGATCGTACAACTCGACCAATGTGCGATCCCGCTGGAGGTGTTGTCAACTTAACGCCGTTAGGCCCAAAGTACTCCCAAGAGATACCCGTCTCGCAGCACGCAGAAGTCACCTCCCGCCAAGAGTCGAACGCGCGGTCTCGAGCGCGGTCTCGAAGGAATCGATGCTTGGCAGGCCGCAGGAGATGGCGAGCATAACGGAACAAATTGTGGACCGCCGCATGGACGGCAAGAAAGCGTGGGGTCTGCGCTCTTGACTTGCATCGCCGCATCTGGCGCTCCTGTTGACGCGTCGACTGGTGAGAGACTTCGGCTCGGTTGTTTTCGTATTGTCGCGTGCAGTGGGTCACGGAAGGGGAACACCTCTCGGCATGCGGCGCTATAACTGCGAAGCTTGTCGGTCACGAGTCGGCGCGGAACCCAGCCTTGCCCCTTCAACAACTTGCGAAAGAAACGCTTGGTCGCCCGACAGTCGCGACGGGGCTGGACCAGAATATCGATTGTATCGCCGTCCTGATCAACGGCTCGCCAAAGGTAGTGACGTTTCCCTTGGATCGTGATGAACAGCTCGTCTAGGAACCAGGCGTCGCCGAAGCGACCCTGTTTTCGTCTCAGGTTTCGAGCATAGCCGCGACCGAACTTGCGACACCACTTCCGGATTGACTCGTAGGAGACGATGAAGCCTCGTTCAGCAAGCAAGTCCTCAACGTCTCGCAAACTTAGCGTGAACCGATGGTAGAGCCAGACTGCCTGGCTGATACTGGGCAGAATATCAACGCTCAGGAGTGGGTAAGGGTTCAACCCGACATTCCTCATATCAGCCTGTGATGAACCTTCTTCGGGTCTCACCGTGGTGGAAATCAAAACCTATCAGCCCTCCGACCAGGGAGCAAGTGTTTGCCCTCATGGGTCGGCTGAAAAAGGCCTCTGATCCCTCGATTATCCAGGTCATCTTGGCAAAATCCGATAAGCGGAGACACTTCTCCACCCACTTGGTCAGAAACACTCGACGCTTAAGCCGTACTCCATCTCAAGCGGTCAATCCGAGAGGCCAAGACAAACAGGGCCAACCTCACCTGATTCGGGACAAAGCGTTGGCAGGACAGCCAGGTCCAGTTCAAGGCATACTTGCCTTTCTTGATCCGCTGCTCGGCCGTGCCACGTCCATTGTAAAAGTGAACCAACCCGGAGGCTTGTGCGCTCAGATGGGTCACGATGAAACCGACTCTCGGAAAGAGTTCCCCGCGATGCCACTCCACCTTGGCAATGACCCGACGAGGCCGGTCCCAACTGGCGGCTGGATAGCTGAAATCGGCAAACCAGACGATGGGCTTTCTGGGTGGGCAACCCACGGGCCGGGTTAGCAGGGTTTCAATCTTTGCCTGAAGCACCTCATTGGCCGGAAACCGGATGGCATACAAGAAGCCCTTCTCCTCCAGGCATTCATAAGATCTCCGGCTTGGCGAAAGCGGCATCCCCGCGAAAGTATTTGCGGACGGTTTTCTTCTCGTAACAAGTTACGATCGGTTCCAGCAGCTCCTTCCAGCCATCCGCGCTGTGCACGTTACCGGGGCGTAGCAAGGCACCTTCGCAATCTCCGAACTGGTTGAAACAAAACAGGGGATGGTAGCAAGTGCATCCAAAATGACCGTTGTCGGCAGAGGCCTCCTGCTGGCCATGGACAGGACTGGCTGAACTGTCCAGATCCAGAATGATGCGTCGATGAGAGGTTTTCTCCAGTGCTCCTTCCATCCATCGTGTTGGCGCTGGCGGCCTTCTTGTCCTCATTCTTTTTCCCGGTGACCCTTCGCATGGTCGGATCCACCGATAGACGATGCGCATCGTTGACATCTTCATAACCCGCCAAGCGGCTGTATACGGATTGGCGTAGCAAGGCCGGAAGGTCGTGCTGGATGTTACGCCCGGTCCGCAGATCCTGAACAACGGAAGGTACACGATCAAATAGACTTAAGGCTTTATCCAGGTCCCGATAGGCGAGGAGCCCGGCATCCGAAGTGACCTTAGTTCGCATGAAATTCCAGCTTTACCCTACTATTAAAACCGAGCTTCAAAAGCTCACCCTTGGGGTCGGCCATTTCTTGCCCCATTTATTCTCAATATCTTCTTTATTTATAGATAGTTACATTGATTAAAGGAAGCATACTTCGTGCCGCATATGGTGAATGCTGGGTTAACACAATTGTCATCTAGCACCCGAAAAAGAGCGAATTCTTGGCGTTCCGGATGTTTGAGGTTCTGGCAAGACGATGACACAAGCCTCTCCGCGTACTTGATCTATAATCTGGAGTCAACGAAAGAACCAGTGGAGAATCCTAGACCTCCAACCTGGGGACCGGATCATCTGGGACGAAGAGAAACCGGGCAGCTTCCCAGAGAAGAGGACATCGGCCTGGCTCCGAGGCTCTGTGGGTAGAGTAGAAATGGTCAGCGAGCATCGGTTGGTTCAAGAGGCTAGGCGGCTGGGTGTGCCAATCACCGCGGGGCCCATGGGCTGCAGTGGAGTTTGAGAAGAGCTTGCGCCTTATCATCGACGACCGGGACGAGTTTGAAAAGTCTAGGGAGCGATAGTCGTGACGACCAGCCATGCGGCTCTCACTACAAACCTTAAAAGCAGCGAAGCCCTAATTTCTACAGGATGACACCGAGCAAAACCGAGGACCCCTTAGCACGACTGACTAGGCGGGTTAAAGACTTCGGCTTCAAATCCATCGAAGACTTTGTCATGACCAACTTACACTACCTTCCTGAGTGGCGGCAAGAGCTGTTCCATCTGGTCAGGAGCGGCTGTAACCAGCCTCGATCAGGTGGCGGTTTCGGTCAACAGGAGACTGCCCGTTAAACGGCTTCCCGCCGTTTTTCACCAGTTCGTGCATGAGGCCAGACATGAGCTGTTGCCTTAGCTGCTCGAACTGATTCCGGAGGGCAACGAGTTCGCTCCTGAGTTCCCGGACTTCTGTCTCTCGTTCTTTTTGCCTTTCCCGTACGGCGTTTCTGTCCAGCGGCCTTTTGCACTGCTCGCAAATGATTTCCCCAAATCCGGCTGTCTTTTCGCAGTAGGCGCAACGCTGGACTTCGGATTTTGGCCTTGTCGAAGGGATTAGTCCCCGTTTTTCCAGCTCCTTCTTGAAGGCATCCTCTCTGACTACTAAGGTCGTACGTTTTCAGCTGCTTCGTGTTGGTCCAACGGGCTGCATGCTGGATTTCCATATCACTTTCGCCGCGAAGCCGGCGCATGGTTATGCCGTTTCTCTTGAGGCTGTAGCACGTCACCGGCTTGTTGATGCCGAGATCTGCGCAGGCCTTCCTGATGCACTTGTTGACGTTCGTTGGACTATCGCGGGATGTAAAGAAAAGTGCACCTATGTGTGTTCGGCGTCGAAAGCTCCAGAAAAGCAGGCAAGTGGAAACAATTTGGGAACATCGACTCGAAAGACGCGAAAGCGGCTGCGCCTATTGTCATCCTAATCGATTGATAAAAAACAGGTTAGATTGGTGGGCGGTACTGGGATCGAACCAGTGACCTCCTCCTTGTAAGAGAGGGCCAGGGCAAAACGCTCTGGCCCTCTCCTCATGCGGGTTTCCGCCGTAACTCCTTGTTCCATCAGTCCTTTCTCCATTTCCAGCAATTACAAGAATTACGACATTAGCACCCGATGCCAGTCAACTGCGACGACAAAACTGACACAAAAACTGACACAGTAACCACTCTGGCACCTTCACACGGATTCACACACGGAACTGCTCAGTTGGGCTTGCCTTTCGCCCCAGAGCGGGTGACAGAGTTCTAGGGGGGCAATCACACTGGGATGCTACCTCCGGGCGAGGCGTTCTTTGCCCCAGGGAAACATTCGCTCAGTCTGCACCCACGCGAAAAACGAGACATCGATCGGTAATTCAGAGGCGGCCTGACTACAGCTTCCGTTCTTCAGTCTGATAAACAAGCGTGCGCCCCTGCCATCTCAAGGCTCACGACGTTCACCGTTTTTCGATCGAAACGATCCCAGTTCCCCGAGGGTCGCAACCCCTATCTCGGTCTGTTGGTAAATAGTCGTTCAGCGACGGAAACTCGTCGCCCAAACTGCAGGATGTCCATGGAAACAGCTGGGCTGAACTTTTTGACCCTACGACTATTGGGCTCCCAAGGCATCATCGGAGGTAGCTGCCGCCATTGCGGACACTCCCCCATCGGTGGGAACAGCGGCGCCGGAAACATAGTCGGAATCGTCTGACGCCAGAAAGAGCGCCACGCGAGCTTGATTATCCGGACTGCCCAGCCTGCTGAGAGGGATACGCTTGACCCGTTGCTGCCGCCACTTGGGTGTCGTGGCCGTTATCATCAGCGGCGTGGTTGTGGCCCCCGGGCAGATGCAGTTGACATGGACGTTGTACTTGCCCCACTCGACCGCCAGTGCCCGCGTCAGTCCCAACACGCCGTGTTTGGCGGCCGTGTAGTGGGCCATGCCGGGCACACCACTGAAACTGGCCGTTGATCCGAAATTCACAATCTTCCCTCGCCGACGTTCGACCATCTGCATGCCCAACGCACGACAGGTTAGAAATGTGCCCGTCAGATTCACATCACAAGTCCGCCGCCACTGTTCGAGGCTCAGGTCCAGCATCAGCGTGAACTCGGCGACGCCAAATGTGTTCACCAAAATATCCGCAGCGCCAAAGCTGTCTGCCACAAGGCGGGCAAGTTGCGCAACACTTGTTTCAACCGTGACGTCTACATTCTGGAAACAAGCCTTGGCGCCTGGGACAGTCTCAAAAATATCCGCCGTCACCTTCCGACCCGCTTCCTCGTTGAGGTCGGCGATGACGATCGAAGCGCCTTGCCTAGCAAAGAGTCGGGCGATCGTCTCGCCCATTCCCGAACTGCCGCCAACCACCACCGCAACTTTGTCCTTCAGTTTCATGAGTCACCCGTGTCCTGCATCGATGGATTTGTGTTCATGGAGCGCCGACTCAGTCATCCGCTTCAGTGTGCCTGACTATCATCCCTCGATCGGATGAGCCATCGCACAGCAAGTCAAGCCGCCGTCGACGGGAAGGATCGCGCCCGTGATCCAATCGGAATCACTTGACGCGAGAAACAAGGCAGCTTTGGCGATGTCTGAGACTGTTCCCAGACGCCCGAGGGGAATGCGCCCCACCTGAAAATCGCGATACGCTTGCGGGGTCTCGGTCATGACCAGCGGTGTAGCGACCGTCGCCGGACAAATGCAGTTGACGTTGATCTGGTACCCGGCGAGATCGACTGCCAGGGCCTTGGTCATTCCCACCAGACCACTCTTCGCTGTACCATAAGCGGACATGTTGGGCTGGGCCAGGATGCCGGAACCGGAGCTGATGTTGACGATCTTCCCGTGACGATTCCGAATCATCAGAGGCATGATCGCTTTGCACATATGCCAAGGGCCATCCAGGTTCAATTTGCGAATCTTCTGCCAGTCCTCCAGCGTGTAATCTGGTGCTGGCTTCAACGAGTTCCAGCCGGCACAGTTGACCAGAATGTCGATGCTACTCAGGCGCTGCTCGATACCCGCGACGACATCGGCAATGCGCTGAGGATCCGTGACATCCACCTTCACCGCCATCGCCTCTTGGCCCCGCGCACTGATCTGCCGGGCAACCGATTGCCCACCTTCTTCATTGATATCTGCGATCACAGTGCGGGCGCCCTGGGCAGCGAACTCGTTGCAAATACCCGCTCCGATGCCGGAAGCGCCTCCGGTCACGACCGCGGTCTTGCCCTTGAGTCTTCCTTCAGCCATTGTCAGTCTCTCCTGTCCGTGCCACCTGCCGAAATGTTAGTTACAAAACTGAACGATTTCTAGTCGAGTGCCCCGCGAATCTTCACGGGAAATAATGAAGACTCGGTTGCCGTACTTCGACTTCATGTACTTGTCGGCAAGAGGCTGTCCCGCCAGATCCGCCGGTTCGATACCACGTAGCGCCAGATGCTGCCCGAACGCCTCTACATCTTCGCAGGCAAAGCCGATCTCAAACACGGTTCCTTCACCGCCCTGCTCAAGTGCTTCGACGCCGGGACCTTCCAGGGGTTGGATCAGTTGCAGCGCGGTGGTCCCGTTTCCGATTGGCAAGAGTACGCTGCGCCAGCGCATCCCCGGTTCATCCACGTCGATCGGTTCAGCCGTTTCACAACCAATCAAGTCGACGTAGTGCTTGATGGCTGCGTCAATATCCCTGGTAAGAATGGCAACGTGGTGGATTCGCCTGATCATGGAAGGTGGTGTCCGGTGGCGATTGGCAGGTGCGGGATCCCTTGGCCAGCTAGCTGCACTAACATGTGATGTTCTAGTACTACAACGCTAAGTGCGTCCGTGGATCGGTTTAGGGGGAGTGTACGCTCTTTATCCAAGTCGCCATTCGCCACTCGACTAGTCCCTCACAATCCTCCTGAACTCACTCACGGGCATCATCGTTGCCTCTAGATCACGTGTGGTCCCCTTTTCCGCCAACTCGTGCGTCACCTTCGTCATGGCTGCAGTCGCGCTGAGCAGGAGCGTAAGAGGGTAGACGATCATCTTGAATCCCATCTGGTGCAGTTGTGCTGTCGTGAGCATGGGCCGCCCCACGTTTTCTGTCATGTTGGCAATGACGGGCGCGTGCGGTGCGATTCGCTGCACGATCGCTTTCAGTTCGTCCAGAACTCGCTCGTCATAGCCGAGGTCGACCCAGATCAAGTCGGCACCCGCCTGAGCGTAGGCCTCGCCACGCTTCAGTCCCTCCTCGAAGTCGACAGCCAAGCTCGCATGGGTGCGGGCAATGATAACGAAGTCGTCGTCCAGCTCGGTGGCCACTTGCCGGGCCACATCCAATTTCCCGATCATCTCGTCGGTATTAACCACTCCCCCGCCGCCCAGGGCGGGACAGCGCTTGGGCAGGGCCTGATCTTCCATGTACATGCCTGCGAGGCCAGCTCGAATCGCCTCGGTCGTTGTGCGGGCCACGTTCAATTCCTTGCCGAATCCATCGTCCACATCACTAATGACCGGGATATCAACGGCCTGAACCATATGCCGTGCCGCGTCGATCATCTCGGTCATGGTGATGGTGCCGACGTCGGGCAAGCCCAACACGCTGGCCGCCGTGTTGAAACCGCCGTGCATCACAGCCTTGAAACCCGCCAATTCCACAACCCGAGCCGAGACGCAGTCATAGGCACAAGGACACACGATCGGTTCCGGGTCACTGAGCCGTTGACGGAGCACCTTTGACGGCGGTTCGGGCGGCATCAGCGAATCCTGACCCAGTTCTTCACAATCTCCTTGTACGCGCCTGGCCCGCCGAAGACGGGTGGAGAGTTGACCCAGTACAAAATGAGGTCTACATCACCAACGTTCTCGGCGCGGTGGCGGGTTCCCGGTGCCACGTAGATCGCACTTCCCTCGTCCACCTCGTGTGCATCGTCGTTCAGGTAGAATCTGGCACGGCCCCGGTGGACAAAGTAGATCTCTTCAGCGTCATGAACGCTCAATTTTGTCTGCTTGCGCCCTATGGGAATACGTACGCTTCCGGCGGACATGTTCCTGGTTGGTGTCATATCGCGCTCGTGGAGTATGCCCATCTCCCGATCCTCACCATCATCGGGTATACGCCATGCCGGTTCTTCTCCGATTCTACGAATGGGAATCATTGTTCAAGGCTCAAAAACGGGGTGCGCCGGTTGATGAGTGTGAAGTGCCCTTCGAATCAGTTCGATGAGGGTCTTCCGGGCTGCAGCAGCGCTGATCACAAAACCAGTATGCGGTCTTATGTGCGCTGGGTCAACGGACGACACGCCCTCTTCGGCGTGCAAGCCGGGAGGGACGTGATCATCGGAGGCAGTCTCACCACCGACATGTCCGTGGTCCCGGACTATGTCTTTGAAGCAGGCTATCCGTTGATGCCGCTCGTCGAACTGGAAGCCTTCGTCAAGCAAGAGAAACACCTGCCCAATGTGCCTTCAGCCGAAGAGATCGGCAAGGTCAACATGACGGAACTGCAAATGAAGCTGCTGGAAAAGATCGAAGAGTTGACCCTCTACACGCTTCAGCAGAAGGACCGGATCAGGACCCTGTTGCAACGGCTGGAGGCGGTGGAGGCTGGGCGGATAACGGCTCATATGGGGGCGACCTCTAACCTCCCACGATGTGAAGACCAACTGGTCAAGAAATAGGGGCTAAAGGCAGAAAGTCGCCAAGGCGGGGTTGGAAAGATCGACCATTGGATCGCCGGTACCGACCTTGAGGACTGGTACCTGGTTCTGGCAACGTCCGAGAAGCGTTGGAGCCAACCCTTCGAGCAGTTCAGCTCCTTCTCCTTCACCAATCCCATTTTTGTGGACGTAGAGGGCAACCGTTACTTCGATCCCCCAGAGGGGGGCTATCCTTTGCAACCAATCCACCAGTAGACGCGCGGACCACGATGTCGCCCCAAAAGCTTCGGTTGTCTAGTAGGCCCGGCCGCCCACACGCGAAACATTGTCCAGGGGGCCACCCCATGCCGCTCACAGCCGTGTCGGCCATACCGACTTCAAGCCAGTTTTCCAGGGAAGTGGGCGTGTAAACAAGGCTTGGTGGAGCGGGCAAACCTGTCAAAGCGCCACACTAGCATCACGTCGAAGCGACGATTGCAGGCATCGTCCATCAGCCGATTGAGCGCTGGTCGGCTGTCCTTAGTGGCTGAAATGAAGAAAGTCGGTGCAACAAATGGAAGCTGGCTGGCACATTTTGGGCACATTTCTAGGCTACCCCCATACCCCCCCCGAAGTGGGGTGCCTTCCCACTAGCCTGTATACGTCCTGGCACACAGGCGTCAGTGACCACTGTCGAGCAGTAGAGGTTGGTGCGGCTGCTGTCTACAATGGGAACAACCACCCCGTGTGGTCTGCCAGCGAGAGCGAGGGGTGACCATCTTCTGGAAGGAACAAAGGGGAGAAAGAGCATGAAAGAGAAAAACAGCAACCTGGTAGTCATCTTCACGGCCTTGATGGGCATGGTCCTGATGTCTGGGGTACGGGCGGAAGGTCCTGAACCGAAGGTGGCCCGTATGCAAGTCTTTGACAACTTCGTGGGATGGGAAGAGATGGCCCATTTCCAGAGTGTCAACCTTCGTATCTCGGGTCCGGATGGGATGTATTTCGAGGAGACCTTCAACCAGGGAGACAGCATCTACTTTGACTTGACCACCCTTTCTGCCCCAGACGGCACCTACCACTGGGAGCTACGAGCTGCTCCCATCCTGAGTGAGGAAGTACGGGATTGGCTGGCTTATGCCGGGGAAACGGGCGATGAGGAGGTACTCAAGGAGCTGCACCGCTCAGGTCACCTGCCTGATCGGGCCTCAGTCGATTCGGGTGCCTTCACCGTGGTGGATGGGACTGTAGTGAATCCGGATATCGCAGGGACGGAAAAGGGAATGGCTTCTCCCGGTTATTCCTTCCGAAGCCCCAGTGATCTTTCGCCCGCGGACTTCGTCCACACCGACGATGTCATCATTCCTGGCAGCGCGTGTGTCGGTTTCGACTGCACCGCCGGTGAGGGCTTTGGCTTCGACACGCTCCGATTGAAGGAGACCGTCCTCAGGATCGATTTCACAGAAACGAGTAACACGTACACCTTCCCGACCCAAGACTGGACTCTGGTCGCCAACGACACGTTTGACGGTGGCGCCAACTATTTTGCGATTAGGGCGGACTCCGAAGACGGGACCACCAGCACCACACCTTTCAAAATCGAAGCCGGCGCTCCCACTAATTCGCTCTACGTTGATGACGATGGACGCATTGGGATTGGAACTTCAGTGCCTGGTGGTTTTCCGGATATCCATATTGTAGATCCTACGTGGTCTGCTGTCCGCTTGGAAGCCGCATACTCAGGCCAAGCCTTTGAGGTGGCTAATATAAGTGGGGTTTTTGCGGTGTATGATGAAACTAACGCAGTTTTTCCGATCATTGCAATGCCAAACGCGGGAAACTTTATTTACTTGGAGGGCGACACTAATCATATAGGCATGGGAACCGAGTATCCTGATACTCCACTGAATATTCAAACGGGCGCCGACATGGTAACGCCCCAGCCGGATACCGTTCTGCACCTTGAAAATGATGAGCAGGACGGCTTTGGAACTGACCTGACCATCACAGCCGCTGCTGACAAGAGCAGCCGTATCCACTTTGCTAGACCCGGCGACCCGGATGCGGGAGGCATCTACTACAGCCACACAACCGATAACTTTACCTTTGTTGCAGCCGGTGCCACCCGGATGCAGCTTGGTCCCGGTGTGGGCACTCTGCCAGAAGTGGAGGTTTTCGGGGATTTGTCTATCACCGGCAGCCTCTCCAAGGGAGGGGGAGGTTTCAAGATTGACCATCCACTGGAACCTGAAAAGAAGTACCTGTCCCACTCCTTTGTAGAGAGTCCAGATATGATGAACGTGTACAACGGGAAAATCGAACTGAATAAAGAGGGCGAGGCTTGGGTACAGTTGCCGGACTATTTCGAAGCTTTAAACAGAGACTTCCTCTACCAGTTGACCCCTATTGGTGCACCCGCTCCTTCTGTATTTGTAGCTGAGACGATCAGTGATAACCGCTTCAAGATAGCCGGTGGTCCAGCAGGCGTATTGATTTTTTGGCAGGTGACTGGAGTCCGGAAGGACACCTGGGCTGAAGCAAACCGCATCCAAGTGGAGGAATCCAAGAGCAGGAATTAGAAGCCAATCCTCAGCATATTCCCCCAGTAGCCCCCTACCCCCCCTCGCAGGGGGTGTGCCAAACTATGCCCTTATACCTCCTGAGAGACAGGCGAGAGGGGTGTCCCCAGATTTTCAGGGGGTGGGTGCCTATTGTTTGCGTCAACATGGCTCTATATTGAGATTTGGAGGTGATCATGCACAATTTGTGAGGAGGCAAGATTCCTTTGGTGGTCCGCAGGTTAATCCGCTGGAGATTGTCGTTACAACGCAAGATATTCGGTGATAGATTTGTTGACTGGAAGTTGTCAGTTCTACGAAGAATTGTAGGTGATAGATTTGCGAATTGGATTGCGGAAATCGAATCGTCTTCGGAAACGGACAAGACCCTTTAACAGCCCGGCGCCAGGGGTGTCTCATGTTTTGTGGCACCACCGACACCCACCGTCACAATGTCTGTACCTGAGACTATAATCACCCAGAATTTATGCCCAGAAAATGTCTGTTTTTTGGACAGCAAATGGGCAAGAAAAAAGGCCTGTCGCTGGCGGGTTTCCGGGCCTCATTTCGGCAAGGTTTTTTGGACAGACCAATCAGGCGGGTTTGTTGAGAAAATTGGACACGGTGCTTTTTGAAACACCCAGGTTCCCGGCCATTTGACGGGTGCTCAGACCCTCGGATTTGAGCCTGTGGAGCGTTTTTAGGTCAACCCTAGCCTTGGGCCTTCCCAGCCGTTTGCCGCGCTCCTTGGCCCGCCTGAGGCCCGCTTTCACCCGCTCAGCGATGATGTCGTGCTCCAGTTGGGCCACCGCGCTGATGATGGTGAATATCGCGCCACCCAGCGGTGAAGAAGTGTCGATGTTTTCCTGGTAGTTGACAAAATCGATGCCCAGGTTGTCGTCTTCGACAATCTGGCGCACCTCGTGGGGGCCAAGTACAACGATCCCGACCTGATCCACAAGGTAATGAAGCTCAGTTACGAGATCACGAAGCAGCAGAACGCAGCCGTCGTTATCGCAGCCCATCCGCGAAAGGAAGACAAGCGAAATCGCTCGTCGCAGCAGGATGATCCCGAGCTTTTCTTCGAGGAAACCATGGGCAGCTCCCACTTCATCAACTCAACAGGCAGCCTGTGGGCGGTCGAGAGGCGAGACCGGGAGGGCTACACCCTCTTTCTCGGAGGACGCCAACGAGGGGATGGAAACTACGCCTTCACCCTGCTGCAAAAAGAAGACGATGAGAGCTTCAGCGTTCTGCCCGACATCGCTAGGACGGCTCCCTTGGTCCTGAACACGGAACCCCGTCGTAAAGCCTGGAAGTTGCTGCCGGAGCATCCCCAAACCTTTGGCTACCGCGAGGGTGAAGAGCTGGTCCAGCCAAAGATGAAATCCTCTTCCACTTATGCGATGTGGATGAGGCAGCTGCGCAAAAGCGGTCTTGTGCTGGAAGTGGACGACAAACTGCAAAAAGCCGCCAATGTCCCGGAGCAGTAATGATCGAGGCAATCGAGTTCTTCAATAAAATCAATCATTTACAATCGAGTCGCTGGACCGAGTCACTACCGAGTCATCCGAGTCACCGACTCCCCCAACTCGCTTCTGCCTCGGTTTAGTGCCTCGGCTCTAACTTATTGAAAAATAAGGATGACTCGACTGCCTCGATTGGTCCTTGCTCGCACTCCGTGCTCACTGCGGGGCGAACACTCTATGGCCTGACCGCCTCTCGACGTTGCCCTGTAAGCGACGGTCGCACTTCGAACCACCTGCCCCCTGCCCCCCAAATTGACGGAGCGCCGCCGGGCACCTTCTCTTTGCCTGAAGGCGAGTGGCTTCCACATCCCCGAGGGGGGCACTAAAGCACTCCCTGCGGGGAGCCTATACTACATCTAGCGGTTTAATTAGGATGTTAGACCGACAGGAGAGAACCCACCGTGAACTCAGTAGTGCTCGGCACGCTCGGCCTTCTTGCCCTCCTCCTGCTGTGGCGATCCGTGATGGTGCGCTACGGAAGTCTCGGCTTCTGGCAAGTTGTTGCCAGGATGCCCGACGAGGCCTTTGATTGGTTTGTTTCCGACGATACATGGACTGTAGTTGATCCCACGCAACCGGGAGTAGAGTCGATGCGCTCGCGCGACGATCTTGTAGGCCCCTTCAAGTTGGCGGTGCCAAAGGTCGGCGGCATTGTTACTTTGTTTGCCCAGGCCGACCGTATCGAGGCGTCCCAGGCGGCATTCATGGCGACCCACGGCGCGCGACGGGATTCGGGAGCGCCTGCGTGGCCGAGTTTCCTGGCTCTCGCGTACCCACTCACGGCAAGCATGGCGTTTCCACAGGGCTCGGCAGGAGCACTTGGAGTGATGGGCTATGGGCTGGCTGGCTAATCTTGGCTACCTGCTGGGCATTGCCGGGGTCATTGCCGGCCACTTCAGGGCGTTAGGCCTGAACTACCGCATTCCTACGCTCATCGCGGCTGTTGGCGCGTGGGTGACTGGAACAACCCTCTGCATCATAGGTGTGGCTGAATGGGCAGCGGTCTAACAAGCCGCATAGCTCGTCGTTCCGTGAAGCATCGGGAGGGCAATGGACACTTCACCAGCTTCGCCCCAGTGCGCTGACCCATCTCGGCGAGGACGGCGTCTCGGCGCCCCTGCTCATGGCGAAGCCACGCCAAGGGCCGTTGCATCTGCGGCAAGGACCGCTTTCGCTCACAAGCCAGACAGCTACTATGGCCACATCGAGCACGCCTACCGGGGGAGGTGATTCAGCCAGAACCGTTGTCGCATTTCTATGCTGAAAGCGACATTGACCCTTCCGCTGCAAGAACTGCCACTCTCCCTTACGGGTACCCTATTGTGCCATGACGGGACAGCGGCCTAGCCCCGCAACCTTTCCGTCTTGAACCGAGCCGCCACAAGGAGGGACGACGTGCTGTGTTATGATGGAGACGTCATGTCGTTCAGCAGATGGTGGCCATCACAGGACCAATGGCGAAAATGGTCACTCCCTAGCAAGCTGACAGTTATTGGCGCGTATACGGGAACCCTCGGAGTCTCGATCACCATTGTGTTCTTTGTTGTCTCGTCGATAAGCAGCCAGTGATTTCAGCAACAACATGGTTTTCTCCGGGTGGTTCGTTCTGCGAATTACGTGCTCGGCATCGGCAAACCGCGGATGTGGGCTGAGCGGGTCAGCTCTGCACTTGGTCACGACACCTTATGCATAATCCTGGCTAGTAACCAGACACCGGAGGACTCTATGCGGGCAGACAGTAGAAGTGGAGTGATTTTGATCACGATCGGCTGCCTTCTGTTCGTGGCATACGTTATTTATTATTCCCTGAGTCTGGATAGGGTCAGTTGTGAAGTCTGCGTGGAATTCCGAGGCCAGAAAGCCTGTCGAACCGCCTCCGGCTCCAACAGGAAAGAGGCGATTCAAACCGCCACGGTGAACGCCTGTGCCCAGCTCGTTTCCGGGATGACGGATAGCATGGACTGTATCGGGACCCCTGTCCAAAGTGTCCGCTGCGAAGAGCGCTAGCCCACACATCAACACCACCGCCTCCCCCAAGGTGGTTTTTCTTATCGGTACAGGACACATTTGGACATTGTCCAGTCTGGGGTACCGACCAGATTGCTGTAAAAATACAACATAAGCTCGGAGCGAACCTTCTCGTCAGCTCTTTGCCCGTCGAGCCTCTATATTCCCTGAGGCTCCTTTGCGCGGGCCGAGCAGCGACAGTTCGTTGATCAGCAGGCTATTGCCGGGCTGAAGCGTCCCCAGCAACTCCTCGATGCGGCGCTCAAGCGGACAAGAGGCTGGCTTCCACGTGACGTCCAAGAAAAGGTGAAACACGGTCTGTTTCGACGATTGCTGACTGTAGTATTCAGAACATTGTGTAGTCGGATAGCGTCGAGCAAGACGGTCGTTTTTTTCGACATCCAGCCCGCCGCGGGGAGCCGAAGACGGTGCGCTCTGCCGATGCCGCCTAGGAAGGTGTCAACCAGACGCTCCTGCAGCACGTGAGGAGCCGATCGAATGGGACAACCTCGTCCTCTACGGCCAGTACGTGCTCGATCGCGCCCTGGGCCGCTAGGAACGGGTCCTTATGTTGTATTTTTACAGCAATCTGGTCGGTACCCCAAGATGCGCAGGTAGTAGTTCAGACCGTCCTGGATGGCATCGGGCAGGCTTTGATCTCCGGCGAGAAGGTGGAGCTGCACGGCTTCGGCAGCTTTCGCCATCGCCAACGAAACCCCCGCCAGGCACACAACCCAAACACTGGTGAGGCGGTCCACGTTCCAGCGAAGAGAGCGGTCTATTTCAAACCAGGCCGGGTGCTGAAGAGGCTGATCAATTCCTGCAGAGTCCTAGCCTGTTGGCCTCACTCCCGACTACCCTCGGCGCCATGACCAAAGGCGGACCTGGTGGTCGAGGGCTGGCTGGTCCACACAGACCAACCAGCCGGTTTCGCTTATACTAGACGCAGCCTGAGATGAGTCTTCTTCGCCGATTTTTGATTCGCGCCGCCAGGAGCTGGGTTATAATCCGGAAGCCCACGCCGAAAGCCTCGCAGGTGCTGGAAGAAGACCTCAAGCCCCGCGCCAAGCAGGCTTGGCGGGAGGCTCAACCCAAAATCGAAAACGCCAAGCTCGAACTCAAGCGTTTCGCCCAAAGGGTACGCGATGAATACCGCAAGGGACGCGACGGCAAGTAGGCCTAGGCGGGCGTCAATCGGTTGGACAGGAGCTGGCAGAGCCCCCCTCATCCACCCCACCTCCAAGAAGAGCAAAAGCGGTTGCAATCCAGTATCCTAGCCCCCAATGGACCGCTCTTCCTTTGAAGCACTCATCCAGCTCAGCCACGATTATGAGTTTGTACGGGTTGTGATGGGATCTCCAGCAGGCTAGGCAGCCACTTCAAGAGCTTTTCAGACGGCTGTGTGAGGAGGAGGCGCATTGTTGTACGATGAGCACAATTATGGGCTCGCTCAAGGCTGGTGTTTTGCCGGGAATCAGGCCCCATGCTGGCCAACAGGCGAGCCCGCCCTTTCAGTTTCCGGATCTGGTTTCACGAAATGACCTGGTCCAGCTTTGCCTCGGTTCTAGGATCTAAAAAAGAGAAGGGAAACCGCCGAATCAAACTTCAGGGGCCTTCCTGTTCTAGTTTTTGCCAAGGTTTCCACCTCCTACAATTTTCTCATTCAGTGCTGACTATCGTACACTGTCGCCAATAGCTATCGACTTTCAGGCAAGCTGTTGCCCATCCAGAGATCGACTTCAAACACTATTGGCGAAGGCTGTTCCGGTTTTACAGTTGGCCACGGAGTACAGCTCACTTGCCCTACCAGACTTCTTCGAGTGTCTTTGCTGAAAGCAAACGGATTTTCGTCGTATAGCGGAGATTTTGGAGGGCTTTGACTCGACCCTTTTTCACGAGTTTTATGGGACCGATCGGCTTCGCCGGTTCAGAGAAATTGACGACGAACTTCCCCGTATCTTCCCAGGGCTTGATTGTCATAACGGGAGCTATGTGGGTAATAGCAGACTTCGGAGCGACTTGGTAGACGGCTATGTACTTGATCTGCGGACGTATCGAAGCATGCAGCCGAATCTCGTACCACCGGGTCTCCCCCAGGAATACTTTCTTGAAACCGTCTTCCCGGGCAGGGACTACGACGGTATCCAATTCGCTAGTGTCAACAGGTGGCCCCGCCTGACGACCGGAGCACTTTGTATCCTCGGCAAGGTCTGCCAGAAACGGGTCGAATCGATAAATACGCTCACCGTCCTCGTTCTCGTAACGGACCAACGCAAGCACTTCCACGCTGAACTGAAACTTCTTGAGCTGCTATGGAAAGCCGTGAACTTCCGATCAGGTCTTGTTTATGTCCTCAAATCCAAGGTGGGCAAAGCGAGGTACATTCCTATGAACGAAAGCCTTCGGAATGCCCTCAAAGACCTTCCCTCGCAGGTTCAGGGGTGACTACGTCTTCCCCTCGCCTAAGACGGCTGGAAAACTGGATAACGTGAAGAAGCAATTCGCCTCAGCAGTCGTGAGAGCCGGAATTGAAAACCCCGAGGAGGTCACTCCCTATACGCTGCGGCATACCTTCGCCAGTCATCTGGCAATGAGCGGAGTAGATCTGAAAACCATTGCCGAACTCCTGGGCCACTCCAGTACGCGAATGACCGAGCGATACGCTCACCTTTCACCCTCGCATAAGACCCGAGCTATCAAAATCCTCGATTCCGCCCTCCAAACTGACACAAAAACTGACACAGCCGCTTCTGGCTGGAACCAGCGATCTGTCTAAGTTGTTGCAAAGATTGGTGGGCGGTACTGGGCTCGAACCAGTGACCTCCTCCTTGTAAGGGAGGCGCTCTCCCTGCTGAGCTAACCGCCCCACCCAGAGCCGGTCGAGAGGCAGATGCCTTTTGCGAGGACCCGCTGTCAGTTTACCTCAGGGACCGCCGCCCGGATAGGCGAGTTCTCCTACTTGTGGTGGCTTCTCCTACTTCAGGACTCGTGCCCTGGCACCTGACTCTCTCCCTGAGCCAGGGCACGAGTCAGATTGATGCGGCCCTTCGATACGGTGGACGGGCTTCTCATTCCGCCCAGCCTCACCTACGAGTGGTGACGACTGCTAGGAAGAATCTTTCTTTAGAAAACCGGCTGCTTCCAGGGCGTCCTCCAGGACACACACGTATGATTGCTCCACATCCACGAGTCGTTTCAGGAGTTGGTTCTCCCGCCCCAGGGAGTCGTTTTTTCCCACCAACAGCTTCTGCTGGCGCACCTTCTCCTGCAGCTGGCCGGCGAACACCAGCATCCTTTCATAACGGTTCAACAACTCCTCATATAGCTCGTTGCTCACCCGTGGGTTCCAATCACCCGACTTTTGCATAGGTCTTAAACCGGGCCTAGCCCTCGTGGGTCCTTTCCCTTTCAAGGCTCAATCCGCGAACCACTCGTAGGGCAGGTCCACCATTTCTCCGGGCTCCTCGAAAGTGGCGATCAAGCGTAGTATATCTTTTAGGATCTTCAAGTGCATCACTTCGTCGTTGGCGTCCCCGAAGGTGTAGCCGAACGGATGGCGGTAGTGAGCCGCACGAGGTACTTGTAGCCGCTCCATGACGTCCCGGCAAAGGGCGGCTGATATGGTGGCGATCCCCGCCTCTTCCAGAGCTCGCTGAATCATCCCCATAGATTGGTGACTCAAGACCTCACCGGGGGTCAACACAACCAAGCTGACGTCATCTTGCTGAAGCAATTCCATGACTTGCGGCAGATGCGGTTCCAAGGCGGTTGGATCTGGGAGGTATCCCATAAAGGAGAGATGCTTCTCGGCCACCGAGCCGACGAAGCTCTCATTTTCGAGTTGCTTGAGGCGACCCAACGGAAAGACGACGTTGATGTCCTCCTCGGCTGCCGTGGAATCCAGATGAGGGTGGGCCACACAGAGATCGGCGAGATCGGCTTCCGAGGAGATCACTCGAAAACTGGGATCCCCTCTGTGCCGGAATTTGAAGCGTCGGAATTCACCGTCGACTTCTTCCGGTGAAATCTTGAAGGGTTTTTGCCCCTTGGCGTACACACCCGCTGTGGAAACCAGCGCCACTCGAGCCTCGTTCAGATCCGGCGCCTCCGTCCAGGGAATCTCCTCGTAGTGCAAGAAAAAGTAATCTGGATGCTTCTTCTGAAAATGCCGAATCCAGGGATAACCGGGTCTCAGCGTACCTGGAGACTGCTGGAGTGTCGAGGTCGGGCTGAATTCCTCCCGCCTCTCGAGCCGCGAGGAAAGAGCTCGATCTTCGAAACCGTCTCGCCCCTGTTTTTCACGCT
The DNA here is from genome assembly GCA_965205565.1 of Acidobacteriota bacterium. Classification (GTDB taxonomy): domain Bacteria; phylum Acidobacteriota; class UBA6911; order RPQK01; family CBDBID01; genus CBDBID01. Next base: position 110,519 of record CBDBID010000041.1, on the reverse strand, counting down.
CCCTTGGCATTCGACTCCCTCGTTGTCTTGAAGTTGTCCGGTCTCCGTGGCTGGAAGGAATCCGGTGCAACTCCGTTTAAATCCCGGCTCAGAGTCCCCAGCTCTCAGCCCCGGGCATGCGGTGCGATCAGTGACAGAAGCTTTCCTGCCCCTCACACAGATCTTCCTCTTCCAACTGAATCGTCGTGTGGTTAATGTCAAACCGTTCTCGAGACACGGCGCCCAAACTTTCCAAAATCTGATGGCGCTCGTTTGCCCCCCCGACCACGGCATGACAGGTCATGGCGTGGACCCCGGAGGTCAGGGTCCAGACATGCAGGTCGTGCACCGACTCCACTCCTGAAACCTGGCAGAGCAGATGCTTCATAGCGTTCAAGTTGACGTGAGCCGGGGTCGCTTCCAACAGCACCCGCACGGAATCCACCACCAGTTTCCAGGCGCTGTAGACGATCAGCAAGCTAACCAACACACTGACCATCGGATCCACCCAGTAGGCTTGCCACAGCAGCATGGTCAAGCCGGCCAGAATGGCTCCGATCGAACCCAAAACATCGCCGATCACATGCAGAAAAGCGCCGCGCACGTTCAGATTCTCATCATTTCCGTGCAGGATCCAAGCACAAACTAGGTTGGCCACCAATCCGGCGGTGGCGATGGCCAGCATGGGCAGACTCTTGACTTCGGCCGGCTGCAAGAATCGTTCGTACGACTCGTAGAGAACCAGCAGGGCGATGACAACCAGGGACACCCCGTTGACCAGGGCGGCCAGTATCTCTACCCGGAAGTAACCGTAGGTTTTCTCCGGCGTGGCGGCCAGACTAGCGAACCAGACGGCGAAAAGACTCAATCCCAGCGCTCCCACATCCGTCAGCATGTGGCCGGCGTCCGCCAGAAGAGCCAGGCTATTGGTCCAAAGCCCGCCCACAAACTCGATCAGCATGAAGAAAAAACTGATCAGCAGAGCCAGCCGCAGCGCCCGTGTTCCCTCTTTCCGTACGTGCAGGAGCGGACGGTCGACCCGCTGACTGTCGGAGCCGTGGTCGTGGTCGTGGCTATGATTCATGATTCAAGATCTTAATCCGGCCAGCAGTTCGCCCGTCTCGGGTGTTGTAGCTTTCTGATCCAGGGGACTCAGACCTTCAAAATAACGGATGGAGGCCTGTCCCAACAGCAGGGTCCACACCCCGGCCACCGAGCAACCGATCAGGCGCGATTGATCCGGAAAGTGGCGGCTCAACCGATGACTGGCTTCCCGCAGCAGGATCCCTGCACCCAGGACGGGTAGCAGCTCCCGGGCCCGGCCTCGGTTGAGACGGTGTCCAAAGGCGTGCCCGATCTTGAGGACCATAGCCGCCTGGATGGTGGTAATGGGCAGCAGATCGCTGACCGGGGTGGGCATGGCTCCCACCACGGATGCGGCCAGGCTGGATTCCGTGACGATGCCCTGGCAGATGGGCCGGCGAAACTCCGGGAAACCCTGGCAAAGGGGATACAGAGCTTTGGGTTGCACCGACACGAAGGCCTTGAGCAGCTTGTCAAGGCTGTCGGATCGAAAAACGGATACCGGAAAGGGAGTGACGCCCAATTGCTCGGCGGCAGAGCGAATGGCGGAACCAGCATTCTCTACCAGGTCGATTTTGTTCAAGGCAACCAGCACCGGTTTGTTCGTACTGGTCAGCCAATCGTACATCTGTATCGTGTCATCGGAGACTCCCAGCCGGGCATCCAGCACCATCGCCACCAGATCGGCCTCTTGCAGTTCCGCGGGCAGGCGGCCGCTTGGATGCGCCCAGAGAGCGTCCAGAGTGCGAGTGTCCACGATGGAAAACATTGATTCAGGCGTGACCTGTCGCTGGGTGATCGCTCTGACCAGGGACGATTTACCGGTCTGGGCTGGTCCGACGAAGGCAATCCGGACCGAGACTTCCGACTGAATGTCCTGCCACTGCCCTCGGATCAGTTCCAGAACCCTCTGCAGGTTGTCTGTGTTTGCCCGGGTCGGGAGGCAATCCAACACTTTCTGGAGACGAACCTTGAAGCCCCGCGGCAGCAGGAACGAGACCTGGTCCAGCAACGCGACAACCTCGTCCGGCGCCCAACCGCGGATACTGGCGAGAGTGTCCGATCTTCTGCTTCTTCGATCCCTTTGGCGGTTCATACTTGACTCTACCTCCGGAATTCCTCTGCAATTCTACACGCCTGTGAACCGTTTACCGAGAAACCGAAGCAGCAGGAGTGTCAGCCGAAGCCAAGGGGTCTCCCTTCAACTCCCACCACCTCAAACCGTTTTTCCTCGAATCCCGTTCCGGAGCAGACGAAACAGCGCACCTCAGGCCCCGGCTGCTGCCCGGATACGATCCAGTAACTCGTCTCCGGATAAAAAAACTCCTCCGCATCTCGCCGGGAAGGGAAGGCCCTCGAAAAAGGGTGGGAATGGTAGATCCCCAGAAACTGTTGGTCCGATCTACGCACCTCCCGGAAGAAAGCGAACAACTCGGCTGCCGGCACGAAAAACTCTCGGCTGCTCTGGCTTTCGTTGGTGGCCGGAGTCGCCGTTTGAATCACTCCTTCCCAACCGGAGAGCAGCCCGCAGCATTCGAGTGGGTGCTGACTGCTGGCGTGCTCGATCACGTCTTGCAAGGCCGGCCGTTCGATTCGAATGTTCATCTTGACCTCAATTACAGCAAGTTTACGGGGTCGATATCAACGGAGACCTTGTTGCGGCGAACACCCTCGAGATCCAACTCTTGCAGGCTCTTGTCGATCACCCGATGGAGTTCCTTCCGATCGGTGGCCTTGATCAGAATCTGAAAACGGTATTCTCCTCGAAGCCTTTCCAGCGCAGCCGGTGCTGGACCGAGGATCCGCATCCTGGAGGGTGCGGAGTGAGAGGCCGCGGCATCGCGCAGTCGTGCCGCGGCTCGACCCGCCAGCGACCGGATCTGATGCTCGGGCCGGCCCTTCACCAACAAATTGGCCAGAGCCGTGAAAGGAGGATAGCGGAAGCGGCGCCGGAAACGGAGTTCCGCCTGGAAAAACTTCCGATAATCCTGGGATCGGGTATACTTCAGGGTGTAGTGATCGGGATAGTACGTTTGGATGATGACTTCCCCGGGGCGATCCCCCCGCCCCGCTCGGCCCGCCACCTGAGTCAGTAACTGGAAGGTTCTCTCGGCGGCGCGAAAATCCGCTAGTCTCAATCCCTGCTCTGCTGCCAGCACGCCTACCAGGGTGACGTTCGGAAAGTCGTGACCCTTGGCGATCATCTGGGTCCCGATTAAGATATCGGTCGCACCCCGGGCGAAGTCTTCCAGGATTCGATGCATGCTCCCTTTCCTCTGCACTGCATCCCGGTCGAGTCGATCCAGGCGGGCTGCCGGGAACATCTGCTGCAGCATCTCGTGAACCTTCTCGGTCCCAACACCCAGGAAGAAGATGTATTCCTTGCCGCACTGAGCGCAGCGCGCAGGCACCTCCCGACGGTCGCCGCAGTAGTGACAGATCAGGCGGTGACCCTGCTGGTGATAGGTGAGGCTGATGCTGCAGTGAGAGCAGACCTCGACGTAGCCACAACTGCGACACAAGAGAGCGGACGAGTAGCCGCGCCGGTTGAGCAAGATGATCGTCTGTTCCCCCAGTTGCAACCGGTTGCGGATCGCTTCTTCCAGGGCGGTGGAGACGACAGCAGCCTTGCCATGTCGCTCAAACTCCACCCGCATATCGATGGCGCGCACCTCAGGCAGGGGACGATCGAGAATCCGTGAGGACAGGATTTCGTACTGGTGGCGACCGCTGTGGCGAGCCGAGTAGAAGGTTTCCATTTGGGGGGTGGCGCTCCCGAGAACGACCAGAACTTGCTCCAGCTGCCCCCGTTTCAGAGCGGTGTCGCGAGCATGATAACGGGGCAGTTCTTCTTGTTTGTAGGAGTGATCGTGCTCCTCGTCCACGATGATCACTCCCAGATTTCGCAGGGGCGCAAAGACCGCCGAACGAGTGCCGATGACCACCTGAGCCTGGCCGTCCCGGATCTGGCGCCACTGGTCAAAACGCTCTCCATCAGAGAGCCCACTGTGCAAGACGGTCACCCGGGTACCGAACCAGCCTCGGAAAGCCTTGGATACCTGGGGCGTCAACCCGATCTCTGGCACCAAAACCAGGGCCGTTTTGTCACGCTTGAGAACGGCGGCAATCACGTTCAGGTATATTTCCGTCTTGCCGCTGCCGGTGACTCCATGAATGAGGACACTTTGAAAACCGGATCGATCCAGCCGGAGCCGGAGTTTATCCACGATTTGGCGCTGTTCCGAAGTGAGTCGATGCCTCACCACCGATGGAGTGCGATCCGCGCGCCAGGGAGAGCGGATGACCTCGCTGGCCTCAATCCGCAGCAGGTCTCGCTGCTGGAGACTTTGCAACAGGTTGGTGCTGCAATGAGCATCGCGAACGAACTGCCGGAGGAACACGGGCAGTTTGCGATTCCTGAGCAAGCCCAAGATTTCCCGCTGCCGGGGTGTCAACCCGTCGGATTCTTCGCTTACGGCGACGATGGCCAGCCGCTTTTTCACGGGCCAGAAGTTAGTTTCCTTCAAGGTGGCGTTTTTGTGCAGCAGACCGGGAGGCAGCATGGCTCGAAAAACCTCACCCGGAGGCGCGAAATAGTAGGAGGCCACCCAGAGCGCCAGTTCCAGGAGAGGTTGCGCCACCACGGGAGACTGGTCGAGCACGGCCTGAACGGTCTTGACAGAGTCTGCCCGGGAGGGCCGCCGAGACTGGACGATGATGCCGGTGAGACGCCGGGAACCAAATGGCACCAGCACTCGGCTTCCCGGGACAAGCGGGTCGGCATCGGGCGGCGGCCGATAGGTGAAGAGCTGAAACAGCGGCAACGGCACGGCGATGTCGACATGTGTGTCGACGGAATCCATGACTCTCACCGCTCCCGACAAGAAGGGCGTCGTAAAAGGTGGATTGGCAACTGTTTAAACATCCCCGTTAGCAAGCGGAGGGGAATCGGTCGGTTGGCCTGGCGCCGATGTCCCGAGCCTTTGGCAGTGTTGCAACTGAGGCGGGAACACCCCGGTGAGTACTCCAAGGCCACGGTCATCGCCAAGGCCGGCCGGCTCATGCCCTTTCCCTCCCACCGTAGTACCCACTTCCCAATTCCTTCAAACGCGCCCGCACCGCCTTCATGTCCTCCCACACTTCCCTCTTGGCTCTGGGGTTGCGAAGCAGGTAGGAAGGGTGGAAAGTGGGGATCAGAAAGCGGCCCTGGAAGTCTACGAATTTGCCGCGAAGAGCCGAGATTGGGGTCTTGGTTCTCAGAAGCGTCTGGGCCGCATACCTCCCCAGCGCGACGATGATCTTGGGGTTCACCGTCCGGATCTGCTGGAACAGAAATCCTTCACAGGCTTCCACTTCGTCCGGCTCGGGATCGCGATTGCGAGGTGGCCGGCACTTGAGGATGTTGGCGATATAGACTTGCTGGCGATCCAGTTCGATGGCTTCGATGATGCGGGTCAGCAGTTGTCCGGCCCGCCCCACGAAAGGGATTCCTTGGGCATCTTCGTCGGCCCCCGGAGCCTCTCCCACGAACATCAGGTCAGCTTCAGGGTTGCCGACACCGAACACGATCTGGGTTCGATGCCGCCACACTTTGCAGCGCTGACAATCCCCGATTTCCTGGCGGATCTCTTCCAGGGATCTGTGGCCGTGAGACAGCTGGACATTCAAATGAGTGGCTCCCAAGCCGGCGAAAAACCGTAGCTGTTCGATCAGCTGCTTCCGCACCACGGAGCAGGGCGCCCTGCTGGGACCGGTCGTTGAGCTGTCTTCACTCATGAGGAGGCCTTGACGCGGTTTCAATCGAGCTTGAGCGGCAGTATATTTCGATTACCTGACACCCATCTGGTTGAGCAAGTGGCCCCGATTCCTCCAACCCGCGACCACTTTCACATTCAAATCTAAGAAGACCTTTCGAACCCTCAGAAACCGTTCGATTTCTTGGCGGGCCTCCGTACCAATGGCCTTGATCATCTGGCCCGCCCGGCCGATCACGATCTTTTTCTGACTCGTCTTTTCAACCACGATGGACGCGACGATGCGCACGAAGCCCTCCTTTCTACGCTCCTCGTCCATCCACTCGACCAGAACGGCCGTGGAATACGGCAGTTCTTGGCGCGTGTTTCGCAACACCTTCTCTCGGATGATTTCCCCGACGAAGGCGCGCTCCCTTTGATCGGTCACCGGCTCGACCGGAAACATGAACTCCGCGAAAGGCAAGTTCTGCTCGATCTCCTCCACCAGAGCGTCTGCGTTGTCGCCGCTTACGGCCGAAATTGGCACTATCCCCCGGTAATCGTGCTGCTGCCTGTAGAACTCGATCTGAGGAAGCAGCCGGCTTTTGTTCACCAGATCCACCTTGTTGAGTGCCAGGAAGGTGGGTTTACCGGTCTTGCGGACCAGGTCGATGACGAACTGCTCCCCTTTCCCGAACCTTTCCGAAGCGTCCACGATCTGGACGATGAGGTCCACACCTCGTAAGGCGTCGTAGACCACATTCATCATGCGCTTGTTGAGAAGATGGACGGGACGGTGAATACCGGGGGTGTCTACGAAGATGATCTGGCATTCGGTCAGGCTCAGGATGCCCAGGATTCGATGCCGGGTGGTCTGAGGTTTATCACTGACGATGGAAACCTTTTGCCCCAGCAGATGGTTCAGGAGGTTGGACTTACCGGCATTGGGGCGCCCGATCAGGGCGACGTGTCCGCAGCGAGTCATGGGGCGGCCCGGCACATCCAGAATCCGTCAGCCGAGAGAGGGAGTGCGATCCGGACATCCCCAGACGCGAGATCAGGATGAGGCCACGCCCGCGGCGAAACCGGAATCAGAGCTTCGTTCCCCAGAAATCGTTCCCAAACGGATTCATCTCGCATCTTGCGTTTCGTATCCGGTGCCCGTCTGGGCCGCTTCGGCTCGCCGGTGGGCCAGGATTCGCTCCACTTCATCGAGGAGGATCCCAGCCACCCGAGACTTGGGTAGCAAAGGGAATTCCTTTTGGGAGCCGTCTGCAAAAATCAGCATCACCTGGTTTTGATCGGATTGAAAGCCTCGATCGGGCTGCGATATGTCGTTGGCTACGATCAGATCCAGTTCCTTCTGGCGCAACTTGCGCCTTGCATTCTCGTACAGATTCTCCGATTCGGCTGCGAAACCCACCAGGATCTGGTGCCTCTTGCGGCTGGCCAGGACCTTAAGAACATCTACCGTGGGTCGCCAGTCAACAACCGGAAAACCGTTTTCTTTTTTTGCTTTCTGAGGGGCCGGGACGGCGGGAGTAAAATCGGTTACGGCCGCTGCCATGATGATGATCCCGACCTGCGGAAAATATTGCGCCACGGTCTGGGCCATTTCCGCAGCTGTGGAAACCGGGACCAACTCTACCCCGGCTGGAGGCGGCAACTGGGTCGGCCCCGAGACCAGGATCACGCGGGCTCCCCGTCGCCGGGTTTCCGCTGCCACGGCAAACCCCATTTTTCCGGAGGATCGGTTGGATAGAAAGCGCACCGGATCGATCGGCTCCCAGGTCGGTCCGGCAGTCACCAGAACCACTTCTCCGGCTAAACTCTTCTTCCCTTCCAATAGACCGATCGCCTCCTGAAGGACCTCTTCCGGTTCGGCCATGCGGCCCTCGCCCTCTTCTCCACAGGCCAGATACCCGGAACCGGGCTGAATCACCCGCACCCCGCGCCGCTGCAAGATATCGACATTCTCCTGGGTGGCAGGATGGCGCCACATTTCGACATTCATGGCCGGTGCCACCAGCACTGGCGTCGTGGTTGAAAGATAGAGGGTGGTCAGGAAATCGTCGGCTACCCCGTGAGCGAATTTTCCCAGCATGTTGGCGGTGGCCGGCGCCACCAGCAACAAGTTGGACTTGCGGGCCAGAGTAATGTGCTCAATCGATCCGCCCTGAGTGTCGAAAAGCCCGGTGACGACCGCATGTCCGGACAATTTCTCCAGTGTGACGGGTCCGATGAAATGTCGGGCATGGCGAGTCATGACCGGAAAAACTTCATGGCCCGCCTTCTGCAACAGCCTCAGGATCACAACTGCCTTGTAGGCGCCGATACATCCGGTCACCCCAAGGATGACCCTCATTCTTCTTCCTCTAACATCTCGTAGGGAATCAACCCTTCTTCCACTTCCTGGATGGCGACGTAGGCCGGCTTCCTGCTCTTGGTGTTGACTTTGGGAGGAGCCCCATGCTGCAGCTGTTTGGCGCGCGCCGCCGCCACTAAGATGAATCGAAACTTGCTGTCAAACTCCTCTGGCACCTTAATGATCATATGCACCACCTCTTCTGAATCCGGCTCCCCGTTCCTGGGGAGCCGACCTTGCCGTTCCTCCGGCAAATCCTATTATAAGCTATTTCGACCGACCCTCGTTCACTCCACGTTTTGCACCAGCTCCCGTAGCTTTTCGATTTCGATCTTGCCTTGCAAAGCCGCGGCGGAAATGGACGCCATGGCAGCTTTGGACAGAATGGTGTTCATTTCCCGGTTCAACTCCTGGCAAAGAAAATCCAGACTCCGTCCGATGCTGCTCTGCTCGCTCCTGGATAGTTGCTCCTGAAACCGCTCCAGGTGCACCCTCAAGCGCGTCAGCTCTTCCTCGATATCGGAACGTCCCACGTAAAAAACCACTTCCTGGGCAAGGCGGTCGGCGTCCACAGACTGATCCCCGAGCCACCGTCGCAGCTTTTCTTCCAATCGAACCTTGCGATGCTCCGCATCCTGCTTGAAATGGGCTTCGATTTCCTGCCAGACGGCGTCCAGGGTTGCCATCCGGCTTTCGATCTGCTTTTTTAGCCTTTCGCCCTCCGCCTGGCGGAACGTGAGTACCTGGTCCAAAGCCTCCGCCAGCACTTCGTGGGCTGCCTCGGCCAGTTCCGAACTCGAGGAAAGGTGCTCGGGCAGAGCCACCACCTCCGGCAGCTGCAGCAGGGTGCCCACATCCAACTCGCCGGGCACCCCGCGCTCCCGGATCCGCCGAACCATCTCCACATAATTATCCACCAAATCCGGATTCAGCTCGTACTGCTCCTTCGAGTGGTAGGTCAGAGCCACTGAAATCTCGACCCGGCCTCGTTTCAATCTCTTCGCTACGGCTTTCCGAAGCTGACTTTCCAAGCGGATCAGCTCGCGCGGCAACCGCAACTTGATGTCCAGGTAACGACCGTTCAGTGTCCGCACATCCAGTGCCACCTCAAAGCCTGAGAAAGACTTTCCGGTGTGACCGAAACCGGTCATGCTGTACACGTTTTCTCCTCTCCAATGGAAGGCTCGAATAGCCGTTGCTCTGTGCCACCTCGCCAAGGGTGGGAACGGAGTTTAGGAGGCCAGACCCGTGTCCGCGAATTGCAGATCGTAGAGTTTTCGGTATACGCCGGAGTGCCGCACGAGCTTTTCATGATCACCCATTTCGACGATTCGACCTGACTCCAGAACCACAATACGATCGGCTTGCCGGACCGTGGAAAGTCGATGGGCGATCACTAGCGTGGTGCAACGCTGCACGAGGTTGTGAAGGGCCTGCTGAACCAGGTTCTCGGACTCGCTGTCCAGTGCGGAGGTGGCTTCGTCGAGAATCAGGATCGGCGCCCTCTTGAGCACGGCACGGGCGATGGCGAGCCTCTGTCGTTGTCCTCCGGAAAATCGCTGCCCCCGTTCCCCGATGAGGGTGTCGTAGCCGTCGGGCAACGTAGAGATGAAATCATCGATGAAAGCCGCACGCGCGGCTTCCACGACTTCTTTCAACGAGCAATCCTCCCGTCCGTAGGCGATGTTGTTGCGAATGGAGTCATTGAACAAAAAGGTGTCCTGGGTGACGATGGCGATCTGGCTTCGCAAGGACTGCAAGGTCAGGTCCCGGATGTCCCGGCCGTCGACTCGGATGGCACCGGACGAAACATCGTAAAAGCGGGAGATCAAACTGGCCAGGCTGGTCTTGCCGGACCCACTACTGCCCACTAGAGCCACGATCTCTCCCCGCCGGATGGTCAAATCGATGTCCTCCAGCACGGGCACCGGATCATTACCGTACCGGAAAGAGACACGATCAAAGGTAATCTCTTTTTCCATGCACTCGAGATTCTGGGCCCCAGGAGAATCCTTCAAATCAATCGTGGTCTGCAGGAGTTCGAAGATGCGAGCGGAGGAGGCAAAGGCTTGTTGGAAATACAGGTGCATGCGGGACAACTTGCGCACCGGTTCGTAGAGACGGAAAAGCGCGGCTATGAAAACCACAAAAGAACCCAGGGTAAAACCATGATTGATCTGATAATTAGCGTAGAGCAGAAAAGGCACGAAAGAGACCCAGCCAATGAACTCGATCAGCGGCGAGCTCAGGGCCGTGATCCGTTCCGCCTTGAGGTTCACACTCATCAGCTCATCCACGGAGTGGTTGAAGCGGCGTCTCTCGTAATCTTCCATCCCGAATCCCTTCACGATCCGCTGTCCGATGATAGTTTCCTGAAGGGCGTGGGAGAGCTTGGCAAGATTCTCCTGGCTTCGACGACGGATGGAACGGATCCTACGGCCCAGTTTGAGAGTGATGGCCAGAACCAGGGGTCCGATCAGGAGGGACAGCAGGGCCAGCTTCCACTCCGTGTAGAAGACCAGTCCCAGGAAGAAAAACAGCAGAAAGGACTGGCGCAGGAAATCGGTCAAGGTGCGGCTGACGGTCTCCTGCAGCCGCTCGGTATCGGAAATCACCCGGACCATGAGTTTGCCGGTGGAGGTGCCGGCGTAAAAGGCCAGCGATTGATCCAGCAGGTGAGCATAAAGATCCTTGCGCAGGTTCGCCACCACCCGCTGGCCGCTCCGGCTCATCGAATACTCGGCGAAATAGAGAAACACGCCTTTGAAAAAAGGCAGCACGGCCAGCAAAACCGCCAGTTTGGCGATCCCAGCCCCAAAATACAGCCCCAGATAGGTTTGCAGAAATCGGAACTTCCCACCTCCCGTAACCTCACCGCTAGAGGCGGGTGACAGGGAGTCAAAAATGGGCGCCAGCAACATCACCGTCAACGTCTCCAGGGCGCCGCTAGCTACCAGCAGAACGAGAGCCAGAAGCAGGGAGGGCAGATTACGTCGGATGTAGGGAAAAAGCTTCCGGATTTCATCCATTTCAGAAATTGTATCAGGAGCGGTTGGAAATCCGAATCTAGAAATCCCGAATGCAGAGAAGAAAGCCCAAGGGTGGGAAAGGCATCAGTCGTCTCGTCCGACGCTGAGCCTTGCGGGGTTGTATCAATCGCTTCCGCGCGTCGGCTTGTCTCTGCTCGTCCCGGGTGCCGGGACATAGGCGTACAAGCTCCTCCACCGCACCACAGGAAAGGACTGTTTGCCGAACCTCGGTTGTCCGCCGATCCGGACCGGTGATAAGTTGGAATCTATGATTCGAACCATTGAGTGGACCGATGAAGGCGTGGTCATGATCGACCAAAGGCGGCTCCCGAACGAGGAGGTTTACAACACCTACCAGACGGTGCAGGAGGTGGCGGAAGCCATCATCACAATGGTGATCCGGGGCGCTCCGGCCATTGGAGTGGCGGCGAGCATGGGCATCGCTCTGGGCGTCAGAAACCTGACCTCGGAGAAAACCTTGGAAGAGGATTTCGAGCAGATCTGCCAGGTCATCCACGAGACGCGGCCCACGGCTCGAAACCTTTTTTGGGCGATCGAAAGAATGCGTTCGATTTTCCAGGCCAACCGCGGACGTGGTTTGCGGGAAATCGCTCGAGCTCTCGAGCGGGAGGCGGTCGAGATGCACCGGGAGGACATCGAGATCAATCGCCGGATCGGACAACTCGGCCAGCAATTGCTGGAAGCGGAAACCACGGTATTGACTCACTGCAACGCCGGAGCGCTGGCCACGGCCGGCTACGGAACGGCTCTGGGGGTGATTCGGGCGGCCGCCGAAGGCGGCAAGAACATTCATGTTTTTGCGGACGAGACCCGCCCCTTTCTCCAGGGGTCCCGCCTGACGGCCTGGGAACTGACCCGGGAGAACATTCCCTGCACCTTGATCACCGACAATATGGCGGGACACTTCATGCAGGCCGGCCGCATCAAGGCCGTCGTCGTAGGCGCCGATCGCATCGCCGCCAACGGCGACACGGCCAATAAGATCGGAACCTATTCCGTGGCCGTACTGGCCAAAGAGCATCAGATCCCCTTCTACGTAGCGGCACCCCTTTCCACCATCGATCTGCAGACGCCCAGCGGAGACAAAATTCCGATCGAACTGCGGGACCCCCGGGAAGTGACCGAGATTCGAGGCCAGGTCCTGGCTCCAGATACGGTGGAGGTCGCCAATCCGGCATTCGACGTGACCCCTCATCGCCTCATCTCAGCCACCATCACCGAAGCCGGGATCGCCAGGCCCCCGAATGAGGATTCCATTCGCGTCCTGTTCGAGAAGGCTTCCGCACCGGCATGATGGTGCTGGGGATCGAGACCAGCTGTGACGAAACCGCAGCCGCCCTGCTCCAGGATGGTCGCCGGGTCCTATCCAGCGTGGTGGCTTCTCAGATCCCGGTTCACCAGGAGTACGGTGGCGTGGTGCCCGAGCTGGCCAGCCGCGAGCACGTGCAGAACATCAGCACGGTGGTGGATTATTGTTTCCAGGAGGCCATCCGGAAGGGCTCTCCGGCAGGCTGGAGAGATGTCGCCGGAATCGCGGTCACTCAGGGCCCTGGATTGATGGGGGCTCTGCTGGTGGGTTTGGCCTACGCCAAAGCCGCGGCCTACGCCCTGGAAGTGCCGTTCGTAGGTGTCAACCATCTGGAGGGGCACCTGTACTCGATCTTTCTGGATCACCCCGAGGCAGAGCTTCCCGCCCTCTCTCTGGTGGTCTCGGGAGGGCACACCAGTCTTTTCAAACTCCCGGAATTGGGGCATTACCGCGAAATCTCAAGGACCCGGGATGACGCCGCTGGAGAGGCACTGGACAAATTGTCCAAGTTTCTCGGATTGGGCTATCCGGGCGGTCCCGTGATCGACCAGCTGGCGCCCCACGGAGATCCTTCGTCCTTCTCTTTTACGCTGCCCAAGATCAGTGATGGAGCCCTCGACTTCAGTTTCAGCGGCATGAAGACGGCGGCTCTGCGCTACGTCGAAGAACGCGGCATCGAACCGGTTAACCTTCCTCAACCTGTGGACTGGAGGCAGCTGCCTCAGGTGGTCTTGGACCTGGTGGCCAGCTACCAAGCTTCGATTGTGGATCAAATTCTGGACCGCCTGACGCGAACCGCCGAGCGGCTGAGGGCCATTCGCTCCGTCCAAATCTCCGGCGGCGTCGCCTGCAACAGTGAACTGAGACGGCGCTGTTCCGAGCGATTCCAGAATCTCGGGTTGCCGGCCTATTTTCCGCGACCGTCGCTGACCACGGACAACGCCCTGATGATCGCGGCCGCTGGCAGCCTCCGTCTCCAGGCCGGTGGCGTGGACGCCTGGAACCTGCCGGCGGATCCGAATCTGCCTCTCATCTCGACTAAAACTCCCGTTTGAAGTCCAGAGCCACCGGAGCGAAGCGAAACCAGCGAGCCATTTCATCGGAACCCACCGTTCGCCTTCTCTCGATTCTGCCTCTCTTGACCAGAAACCGCTTGCGAAGACGCCACACCTCGCGATAGGATGTGAGCGAGTTTCTTTCCATCAGCAACACGTAGAACACGACACCCAGATCTCGCAGCCACATGTAGGGGAAGCATCGGCGCCGCACGCTGGCATCCATGTTCTTGAGACGCATCAGATAACGATTCTTCAGGGAATGGTAATTGATGTCGGCCGAAAGTCGCCGTCTGCGGGAGGGCAATACGTGTCGGTGGTGAAAGGCCTCTGCGAGCGGCTCGTAGACGGCCTCCCACCCCCGAAGCCGCGCTCGCCAGGCCAGATCGGCGTCTTCACGGTAGATGAAGAAATCCTGGTCCAGGTATTGCCGTCCGCAGCGCACATCCTCCAGGAGTTCGCGGCTGCAAAAGAGAGCGGCACCAGTGATTCCGAATACCCGTTGCCGGCGGTCGTACTGTCCAATATCCGTCTCCCCACTCCCCCGGTCGAAATGCCTCTGGGTGGGCGTGAAATAGATGCCCGTACTATCCAGGACACGACACTGCTTCCGAAGAACCAGATGACCGCGACCATCCATCCGGTACAACTTCCCTCCAGCCATGCCGGCACGGGGCACCTGCTCCAGTGCTTCGGTAACCCTTTCCACGTAATCGGGCTGCAGAATCACGTCAGCGTTGAGCAGTAGGGCGAAGTCAAACTCGGCTCGTTGCAGGTTGTAGTTGTGTCCGAACGAGTACCCTCGGTTGCGATCGGAGCGGTGCACCGGCAGTTGAAACTGGGCGGCGACCTGCCGGGTTCGATCCTGCGAGGCATTGTCGAAGATTCGAATGTGCAGGAGCACCGTCTGGCCCTGCAGCGAGGACAGGCAAGCGCCTAGGAACTGCTCATCGTTGAACGTTACGAGGCTGGCCAAAATGCGCTTCTTCGCTAGCGGCGCCATAGGGAGATGATCAGGACCCGAGCCCAAATCCCGAACTGAATCGGTAACCAGAGCCAGGGATACCACGCGGGGTGATGCTTGCGCAGATACTTCTTGAGATTGGCGTAGTAGGCTCGCACAAATCTCCGGTAGCCGAGTTGGTCCAAAGCGAGGCCGCCCCGGTGGCGGGCCGGGTAGTCGGCGAAGAACCAGATCTGCCACCCCCGGGAACGAAGCCGCCTGCAGAAGTCCACATCTTCGAACCAAGCCGGGAAAAAATAGACATCGAATCCGCCGATGTCTTCCCACGCCTCCCGGCGCAACAACCAGTAGGCGGCGGCCGGTTGCTCAACCTGCACGCCTTCCCCTGCAGAGCCCACGGGAACCTGCCGGTTGCGGTTGCCCCACAGTGCGTCCCCGCAGGTCACGTCCATCAAGATATTCTTCCAGTTGGGGAGGGGTCGCAGCTGAAACTCTTTCTGATGGATGCCACCGTCTCCCAGCAGGGGTCCGCAGACGATGCCGGCTTCCGGCCTCTCTGCGAGAGCCCCGCAAAGCCCGGACAAGCTGCCGGGCAACAACTGGACATCCGGGTTGAGAAGGAGAACAAAAGAGGTGCTCGTTCGCTCGATTCCCCGATTGGCGGCTGCGGCAAAACCCAGATTCCTGGCCTGACGCCAAAAGGTGACGTGAGGATGCTTTTCGGCCAGTTGGCCATCGAACCGCTGGGACGCATTGTCGACGACCAGTGTCTCCTTGATTTGCGCGTGCGAAGCACCCAAGGATCGCAGCAGCTTTCCTAGGTGGAGTCCGCTGTTCCAATTGACGATGACCACACTCAAGTCCAAAACGATTCCCGAACAGGAGTAGCTGATTCAAGGCTGACTGTGCCCCGGTCGGATCCTCTCAAACTTCAAAGTCCGGGCTTTCCGGTGGGTGTCCGTCCCCAGGGCCGCACTACACAGCAATGGGCACCTTAGGATACACTAGCCTACCTGGAAAGGCTAACGATCCAGACCGGGGCGGGCGGGTTGAACGGAAGGCGACGGCTCAACTGGCTAAGCGGAAACCGGACTGTGCTGGTCCTGAAGGAGCCCATTTCTGCTTCGAGTTGGCCAGCCTGCTGCGCTCCTTTTCGAAGCGGTGCCTGCCCGCCGGCCTAGGGCGGATGATGGAATTTAAACGTTACCAGGGAAAACGGTTTCAGGGCTGGCTACACACCAACTTCCAACCACCTGCGTCTTTGCTGGAGAACCCGGAAAGAGTGGGGGAGTATCCGGGAGCCGAGCATCTATTGGACTGTCGGGGACGCCAGATCTACAGACTCCCCTTGCTGTTTCAGGAAGGACGGGCCTCTTGTTTCACCTACTACTTCCAGAATGGGTCTTGGAGCCGAAGTTTGCGCCCCACCTCCGCCTTCAGAAGTCTCCGAATCGCCGAAAAGCTTCGACGCAATCGCGTCAAAACTCTGCAAGTCGTAGCGGCGTTGAAGAAACGAAAGGAATGGCTCAACTGGCACAGCTTCGTGGTGGCTCGTGAGATCGAAGAGGTCCAGGAGCTGCCCTCCGGGGGAAATCACGTCTATCAGATTCACCGGCCCGCATCTCTGAGTCCGTCACTGGTCACCAGCTTAGCTCAGGAGCTGGCGGGCTTCCACGCCAAGGGCTTTTTTCACGGAGATCTAAAGACTCGGCACGTTCTCGTCCAGCACCGATCCAACCCGGGGGGACGCTTCTACTTCGTCGACTTGGAAAAATGCATCTCGGTGCCATATTTTCCGGGATGGCTGCGGGACGTGCTGGCAGCCCGGGACCTGATCCAGCTGTTCGCCTCGCTGCCCGATGACTGCCCTGGATTCGCTCACGGAGAGTCCAAGAAGCTGTTGCTGCAGCGCTATCTGGAAGTAGCTCCCATCTCCCGACACCGCAGAAGTCGTCTGTGCTCCATGGTGCAACTGTATTCCGCCGAGGGAGAGTTCCAGCAGGGCCGTACCCTCCTGAGCAACATTCTAAGAAAGTACTTCCCGGCCATCCTTAAGGTCCCCTCGCCGCGTCGCTAAGTACTCACTTCCATAAATACGGTAACGTTTGTTGCGGGCGCGACGTGCCAGGATTCCAGGCGCGCCGACGAGTCGACGCTAGTCATCGTCGAGGAGGTGCAACACCGAAGACGGGTGCGTCCCGCCGCAACCCTGTGGGCAGATGGGTCTTGCGGCCGATCTCTTCGTCGCTCCTCGTCAACGATGCCGGGGCATCGCCTCCTCCTCGCTCCTTGACCTCGTCCCGCAAGACCCATCTTCAAACGCAACCGTATTCATGCAAGGGAGTACTGAGTCGAAGTGAGCACTAAGAAGGACGCTTCGGAATCACCTTGAAACTGGATTGCACAGGCCAGCGCATCAAGCCGTAAACCAGTCCCCGGTCAAGAATGTTGATGATGTAGGCGTTGTCGATCCAGTCCTCGATCGTGTGTTCCCAGATGTTCCCCTGCGCAATGGCGGGTGAAATGGAGTAACTGCCGGGACGCAGAGCGGGAATCCGGATGCGAAAGCCGGCACTGATCACGTTTCCAGCCCGGACGGGCGGCAGGTCCAGGCCTTCATAGGAAGTGTTCGAGGAGGTGACCTCCACACCCAGACGGTCCCTTACGGTAAAACCAATGATCGGATGTTCCATTGACCGATGAAAGCGGGCCGAGATCAGCAGCCGAACCTCTTGACCGGCCTCCACTTCGTTGAGAACCAGACCATCCATGGAGTGGAGCAGGATCCCCATAATCTCGGCTCCGCCCTCTCCGTATCGGTGGTGGATGTAAGGAATGGCATCGACCACCGGAAGAGAACCGTCCTGTTCCAGTTCTACCCGATCCTTGCCGACTCCGATCGTTTTTCTCTCGCGCTCGAATATCAGGGCGCGATACCGCCGCACGACTTTTTCGGGCTCTCCGTCCTCGAGCTTGCGCCCCTCGTCCAGCAAAATGGCGCGATCGCAAAATTGGGTGACCGCCTGCAGGTCGTGAGTGACGAACAGGACCGTCTTGCCGAGCTGGATCAGGCGGCGGATGCGGTTGATACAACGGTGCTGAAAGATCAGATCACCGACCGACAGAGCCTCGTCCACCAGCAAGATGTCGGGCTCTACGTGAATGGCGACGGCAAAAGCGAGACGCATGAACATGCCGCTGGAGTAGGTCTTGACCGGGCGATCGATGAACTCCCCGATTTCGGCAAATTCCAAGATGCTTGGCAAACGATGGGTGATCTCGTGACGGCTCAGACCCAGGATGGCCCCATTCATGAAGACATTTTCCCGGCCGGTGAACTCCGGGTTGAAGCCCGCGCCCAGCTCCAGCAGAGCCGAGACCCGTCCCTGGACGCGGCACTGACCCGCAGTCGGTCTCAGAATCCCGGCCACAATCTGCAGGAGCGTGCTCTTTCCCGAACCGTTCTGACCGATGATGGCCACAGTGCTGCCGGAATCTACCTGCAGACAAATGTCTTTCAGCGCCCAGAATTCCCGGTGAAACCGTTTGCGGCCCAGGCTGATCAGTTCCCACAACTTCAGACCGGGGCGTGCGTAGATCGGGTATTTCTTGGATAGTCCATCCAGGTGCAAAGCCAGCTCCGAGGGGCCGGCTTCGGCTACCCCTCCCGACTCAGAGAACATCGACGAACTCCCTCTTCGTGCCCCGAAAGACCAATCCCCCCAGCACGAAGGATGTCAAGGCGTAGCCTGCCAGTAACAGGCTCGAAGAGGTCTCCGGCAGCCGGTTTTCCAGCAGGAGGCGCCGATACGCCTCCACGACATGCGTTAACGGATTCAAATACACTCCCAATTGCAAACTGGCCGGAACCATCTCCAGCGTATAGAAAATCGGGGTAAACCAGAACCAGAAGACCAGGACTACGTACAGTAGCTGAGCCGTATCTCGCAGGAAAACCTGAACCGCCGAGAGCAGCCACCCGAATCCCAATGCCAGCAAGCCCAAGAGGATGAAGTAAAAAGGGATCAGCCCGGCGAAGGGGCCAAGCAGACCCAGGTACAGCAGCACGCCCGCTAGGATCAACAAGCCGATGCCGTGCGTCACTGAGTTGGACAACGCGATCGTCAGAGGCAGAACCTCGGAGGGGAAAAGCGTCCTCCGAATCAGATTGCTGTTCTCCGTAACACTCTGGCAAGCCCGCAGCAGTGTGTCCTGAAAATAAAGCCAGGGCAAAATCCCGCAAAACAGGAACACTGCGAAATTGTCCGTAGTCTCCAACTGCGGCTTGATTTGGAAGACTACCGAAAACACAAAAGTGTAGCTGGCGAGCAACACCAGAGGATGCAGCACCGACCAGAAAAACCCCACCAAGGAACCCACATAACGCGCCTGCAGATCCCGGTGCACAAAATTCCAGATCAGATGACGCCGCTGGGCAAGACTCTGGAGAAAGTTGAAACAGATGCCCAGGCCGCTATTCGCCGAAACCAGAGGTCGAGCCGACCACTTCATAGAGGAGATCCTCGTACTGAGCCACCACGGTATCCCAGTTGTAACATTCTCGCACCCGCCGGCGCGCCCTTTCACGCAGGTGCTCGAATTCACCCGGTCGAGTCCAAGTCTTTCGCAGCAAAGTGGCCAAAGCAGCGCAGTCGTTGAAAGGATACAAAAGTCCGCCCTCGGCAACCACCTCGCGGTTGGCGTCCGTGTCGTTGGTCAACACCAGAGCGCCGGCCCCCATTGCTTCGATCAGAGCCGGATGAGTGCCACCCACCTCGGTGGCGTGTAGATAGCAGAAACAACCCGCCAACAGTTCCCGGTAGCCGGTCCCATAAATGGCGCCCGTCAGCTGCACGTTTTGGCCGCTTGACTGACGGCGCAAGCCTTCGATGTAACGTCCACTGTAAGGGGCATCCCCGACCACCACCAAGGCAATGGGGATGCCCGATTGCAGATACGCGTCGATCACCAGGTGGGCGTTGTTCTCTGGCTCCAGCCGACTGACGTACAGACAGTATTGGCCCGGCCGGAGTCCCAGGCTCTTGAGGGTGTCCCGACTCGAGGGCACGGAGGTCGGCGCTCCGTAGGGGATAAAAGAGCACCGCACCCCGTATTCTCGAAAATAGTAATCCTGAATGGCCCGGGCGTCTGTGACGACGCGGTCGGCCAGGACTGTGGCCAGGAACTCTCCCATCCGGTAAAAACCCTTCCCTAGAAAGTTCCACTTCTTGCGCAGGCGTTCGATTCCATCGACATTGATCACGACTCGTTGTCCCGCCATTGCCGGAATGCCACATAGGAAAGCGTTAGCGGCATTACAGATCAGCAGCACGTCGTATCCACCCAGAAGAGAGACCAGAACTGAAAGGGCGCTGTGGGAAACCGTCTCCAGATACTTGTGCCGGAAACTGGGAAGGATACGGATGTGCACACCCCGATAGAGCCGCAAGTGGGGCGGCACGAAATGGGACCGTCCGTACACGGTGACATGGTGGCCGAGGCCCGCCAAACGCACCGAGAGACCCTCAGCGAAGGTCTCAAACCCTCCGTAGTTGGCTGGAATTCCACGGGTTCCAAGGATGGCGATTTTAAGTCGCTTGCTGGCGAGGGAGCTTGCCGACATAAGGCGCGGTTATCAGAAAGAGAAGCAAGATGAGGACTTCCGCATCGCCGAAATTATATTCAAAAAGTCCGGCGCAGAGAAACGCAATCACCGCCCCCAGGCCAGCCGCCGTCAGATCAGTATTCCTCCCTGGCTGGCTGCTCCTCATTTTCATTCCCAGATCCCAGAGAACACGGGCCCACAGGGCCGACCAGGTGAACAGGCCAATCAGACCCATATCCGCGCCGATCTGGATAAAGTCGTTGTGCAGATGCTGATAGGCCCATTCGGGGAACTCCGCGCTCAGCTTATACTCCTCGTAAACTTTGGGCACCAGGCGCGGACCGACACCGGTCCAGGGATGGGACCGCAGGATGTTTTTGCCGGTTAAGAACAACTCGACCCGGATCCTGGTGGTCACGTCCCGCAGGTCGAAACCGGAATAGACTCTTTCCTGGAAAGAATCGGGCAACAGGAGGAAAAGCACCAGTACGCACCCCGAAATCAAGCCTGTCCAGCGGATATTCCGAGCCGCCAGGAGTACGAAAATACCTGCCGTGGTACCCACCCAGGCACTGCGAGTCAAGGTGAGGATCAGGGCGAACAGGAGCAATCCCAGCAGGGTTACCCAGGGCACCCTCCGGAAAGGACCCGATCCGCAGATCGGAATCGCAGGGGCGGACCGGTTTGCGTCCGCAGGCACGCGCGCCTTCTGAAGGCGCCCAAAGAGCAGCTGTGCTGTGAGAGCCACGGACGCCAGCATCAGCTGTCCTCCAAAGGTCATCCAATGACTCATGAATCCGCGAACCCGGTTCAAGAGGTTCACCTCCAGAAACCAGTAATACTGGCCCACAGCGTAGGCGGCACTGAGCCCGGCCAGCACGAACACCAGGCACAGCGCTTTCCGGGCCTGATCCTCCTGCACGTAGGTAAAAATCAGAAAGACATACAGAAACTTCAGCAATTTCTGTAGATAGGGAAGACTGGTGCCCACCTCCTGAGAAAAGACGATGGCTAGCAGGACTGCGCCCACAAAGGCCAGAAGATACGGGGAGAAAATCGGAAATCTCAAGTAAATTTTTCGCCGAAACCAGCAGTCCCAGAGCCACAAGAGAATCGCTAGCCCAAATAGCACGTTGGAGAGGGCGATCGAAAAGATCGAAGCGGCCACTCCGCCCAGAACCGCCCAGGGAAGCCATTTTTGGCGGATCAATTCCGTCACTGCCCCCGCCAACGTCCAGGACAGCAGGGCGAGTTCGGAGACCGTTGGCCCCAGGGAGTCTCTCTTCAATGTCACCGCCGGCCCCCGCCTTCGATCCCCAGCCAGGGCCGTTCCCTTTCCAGCTTGACCACGCACTCAAAGTCGCCCCGGAGCACATCTCGACCCTCAAAAATCCAGCCCCCCGACCCTCGGATCAAGTTCGAAACCATGTCGCCGTTTCACTCAGCCCCTCGCGTAGCGAAACGGACGGCTGAAAGCCGATTCGCTGTCGAGCCAGAGAAAAATCGGCTTGGGAATGACGAACCTCGCCTTCTCGCGCCGCTCTGTGAACCGGCTGTAGGGTGGTTTTCAGGACATCGTTCAACAAGACGACCAGTTGATTGAGACTCACCCGACGTCCAGAGGCCACGTTCAGGGCCATTCCCTGACCGTCGGACCCGGCGGCCAGGAGATTGGCTCGAGCCACGTCCCGCACGAACACAAAATCTCGGGTCTGCTCTCCATCCCCGAAAATTACCGGCGAGCATCCCTTCAACATCCGCGCGATGAACTTGGGAATCACCGCGGCGTATTCGGAGGCTGCGTCCTGGCGGGGACCGTACACATTGAAATAGCGGAGCGCAATCGTGGGGAGGTCGAACAGACGAGAAAACATTCCACAGTACAATTCTGCCATGTACTTAGTCAGCCCGTAGGGTGAAATCGGCGAGGCTGGCGTCTCTTCGCCGGTCGGCAGTGCCGGGCACTGGCCGTAGATAGCGGTGCTGCTGGCAAGAACGACTTTTCGGACCCGGTTTTTTCGAGCTGCCTGCAGGACCTTGAGTGTCCCCTCCACATTGACGTTGTTCACTTCGACGGGGTCACGAATCGATGCTTCGACGGAAACAATGGCAGCCTGATGATAAACCGTTTCGGCGCCCTCGAAGGTGCGTACTAAAGCCCCCAAGTCCCGAATGTCCTGGTCGAATACTTCCAGATTGGTGCCCAAGCCTCGCCGGATTTCCGTCAGATTTTCCTGCTTGCCGGAGGAGAAATTGTCCACCACGCGGACCCGGTGGCCCTCGGAAAGAAGCAGCCGACAGAGGTGGGCTCCGATGAACCCAGTACCTCCCGTCACGACATCGGTCAAGCGGCCCCCTTTGCCCCCCGGGTCCAGCCCGGATCTATCTTGCCAAATTATACCAGAGGGGTGAAAATAGGCCTGGCACCTTCGCCGAAGCGTGCCAAGGGGAACCAGGACCAAGGAGACCATGCAACACGATCTGCGCTTCCCACCGTCTCGACCGTTCGGGTACCGCAACGGCCAGCTTTTTTGCGAAGAGGTGCCACTGACGGAAGTGGTACGCCAGATTGGAACCCCCTGTTACGTCTACAGCAAAACCTCCATCCGTGATAACTACCGCCACTTCGGCAACACCTTCTCCAAACTGAAGAGCCGGATCTGTTACGCCGTCAAGGCCAATTCCAACCTGGCGATCCTGAAGCTCCTGCAAGAAGAGGGCAGCGGTTTCGATGTTGTGTCCGGCGGTGAGTTGCACCGGCTCCAGAAGCTGGGGATCGATGCCTCGCGGGTGGTCTTCAGCGGAGTTGGCAAATCCCCAGAAGAAGTGAAAATGTCCCTGGACTGGGGCCCGGTGAAGATCAACATCGAGTCCCTGGAAGAAATCGAGGTGGTGGGTCGAGTGGCTCGCCGAAGGGGTGTTTCTCTACCCGTTTCCTTTCGCATCAATCCCGATGTCGACGCGCGGACTCACCCCTACATAGCGACAGGGCTGCGGGAGAACAAGTTTGGAATCGACATCGAGGCCTGGGCCCAGATTCCGGACCTTCTCCGTCCATGGTCCGAATTACGCTTCGAGGGGATCGGCTTTCACATCGGTTCTCAGATCCTGGATCTAGCCCCATTCCTGGAGGCTTTTGATAAGTTGAAGGACCTGGCCGATCGATTTCGCAAGCTCGGATTCTCCGTGACGTTTCTCAATCTGGGCGGCGGTATCGGAATTCCCTACCAGGAAGAGCCGCCCGTCGACTTGAAGCAGTATGCCCGGCATGTCGAAGATCACCACGGCAACTACCAGATCCTGTTCGAGCCCGGGCGTTACATCGTTGGGGCGGCTGGAGTGCTTTTGAATCGAGTGCTTTATAGAAAAGTGGGCCAAGAGAAGACCTTCATCATCGTGGATGGCGCCATGAACGATCTGATGCGACCCTCCCTTTACAACGCGTACCACCGCATCCTCCCAGTGGAGCAACGAGACGGGGCCATCACGGCCGACGTGGTGGGACCCATCTGCGAGAGTGGCGACTTTTTCGCTCGAGGACGAACCCTCCCGAATGTAGCCAAGGGAGACTACCTCGCCGTCATGGACGCGGGCGCCTACGGTTTCGTTCTTTCATCCAACTACAACTCCCGTCCCCGCCCCGCCGAGGTTATGATCGATGGCCACCAAATCCAGCTGATCCGTAAACGAGAGCTGTACCAGGATCTTTGGCGAGGAGAAACGATCTGAACCCTAGGAAAAAGTGAGGAAATGGCAGAAAAAGATCAAAAATCAGCAGAGAACGTAGCAGGGGAATATTATGTCGACGACGGTTGCATCGCGGCCAAGTTCTGTATTGCCGTGGCACCAGAGAACTTCCGAATGTCTGACCTCGGTCATGCCTACGTCCACCGCCAGCCCGAAACTCCGGAGCAGGAAGAGCAGTGCCGGGAGGCCTTGCAGGGTTGTCCCGTGAACGCCATCGGCGACGACGGTGACACCTGAAGGGGATGTCTATGAGTGGCCCTTCTCTTTGCGCTCCCGGTTGATAATTCGCCGCTGACTGAGGTAGCTTGAGGCGGCTCGAGGGGAAAGGCCATATGGACTGGAAAGCTCTGGCGCAGCGAGTACTTGACGGAGAGAGTCCCACCCGGCAGGAGGCTCTCCAGGTTCTGTGCGCTCCGGAATCCGAACTACTGGAAGTGCTCCAAGCCGCTTTCACGGTGCGGCGTCATCACCGAGGGCTGAAAGTCCGCCTACACATCCTGATGAACGCCAAGAGCGGCCTCTGCCCGGAAGATTGCTCCTTCTGCTCCCAGTCTTCTGTCTCCTCAGCTCCCATCGATCAATACCGGCTTCTATCCAAAGAGGCACTGGTGCAAGGGGCTCTTCGTGCTCACACCGCTCGGGCCTGGAAGTACTGCATAGTGACAGCCACTCGAGGACCCAGCTGGAGCGAGCTGGAGACCATCTGTGAGGCAGTCCGGGAAATCCGACGGCGAGTCCCGGTCAGCATCTGCACTTCACTGGGCTTGCTCACCGCGGAGAAGGCGCAAGCCCTGAAAGAGGCGGGCGTGGACCGCTACAACCATAACCTGGAGACTTCGGAACGATTCTTCCCGTCCATTTGCACGACCCACTCCTACCGGGATCGCGTCCACACACTCGAACGCGTCAAACAAGCCGGCATCGAGACCTGTTCGGGTGGAATCATCGGCATGGGCGAGCGGACCGAAGACATCGTCGAACTGGCTTTCGCCCTTAGGGAATTGGACATCGACTCCATTCCCATCAACTTCCTGAATCCAGTGGACGGCACACCGCTCGCTCAGAACCGTCACCTGACACCCTCCCTCTGCCTGAAAACACTGGCGCTTTTCCGGTTCCTGAACCCCGACAAGGACATCCGAGCGGCGGGGGGCAGAGAAGTGAACCTTCGACACCTGCAACCGCTCGTCCTCTACCCTGCCAACTCGCTGTTTGCCGGGGGTTACCTGACCACCCCGGGAAATACGGCCACGGAAGTTCACCAGATGATTGAAGACCTTGGCTTCGAGATCGAAAAGGTGGACGATGACCTCCCCAGCTGAGCGAAGCCCTGAGGAGCTGGTTCGACTGGATCGAGAGTTGGTATGGCATCCCTTCACACAGATGCAGGAGTACAGTAGTTACGAGACTCTGGTGATCGAAAAGGGACGGGGGAATTACCTGTACGACTTGCAGGGCCGAAAATATCTGGATGGCGTTTCTTCTCTCTGGTGCAATCTTCTCGGCCACCGCAAGAGGGCAATCGATCGAGCCATCCGGACTCAACTGCAGCACATGGCTCACTCCACGCTGCTGGGCCTGAGCCATGTGTCCGCCATCAGGCTGGCTGAAAAGCTGGTGGAGATCACCCCGGCGAACCTGAGCCATGTCTTTTTCTCTGACAATGGGTCGACGGCGGTAGAAGTGGCTCTGAAAATGGCGTTCCAGTACTGGCAACAGGTGGAGGGCGCCGGGTCCTCTTCCCGCAACCGTTTTCTGACCTTGCGCGAGGGCTACCACGGGGATACCGTGGGATCGGTCAGTTTGGGGGGAATCGATCTCTTCCAAGAAATCTACCGCCCCCTCTTGTTCCCCACCTACAAGGCCCACGCCCCCTACTGCTACCGATGCCCCCTGGGCCTGCAACCAGAGAGCTGCCAGATGGAGTGTGCCGAGGATCTGGAGAGCCTCCTGAGACGGCATCGGAGCCGGATTGCAGCCGTGGTGCTCGAGCCACGGGTCCTGGCCGCCGCGGGAATGCTGGTTCAGCCGGCCGGCTACCTCAAAAGGATTGCAGAGGCGTGTAAGAAGTACGGCGTCTTCCTGATTCTGGATGAGGTGGCCACCGGGTTTGGACGCACGGGGTCGCTTTTTGCCTGCGAGGCCGAGGGCGTCGAGCCCGACTTCCTGTGTCTTTCCAAAGGTCTGACCGGGGGTTACCTGCCGCTCGGAGCCACCTTGACTACCGAACGCGTTTTCCAGGGCTTCTGGGGATCGTACCGGGCATACAGGACCTTCTTTCATGGTCACACCTACACCGGAAATCCACTGGCCTGCAGTGCCGCCCTGGCCACCATCGAGTGCCTCCAGAAGGAAAGGATCATCGAAAAACTGGAAAGGAAGATCGATTACTTCCAGAAGCAGCTGCGCAAGCTGCAGCAGCTGGCAACGGTCGGTGAGATCCGCCAGGTGGGCCTGATGGTCGGCATCGAGCTGGTGAGCCACCGAGAAACCAAGGAGCCATATCCACCGGAGGAGCGCAGGGGGCATCGGGTTTGTCTGGAGGCACGCCGCCGCGGCGTCCTGATTCGCCCTCTGGGTGATGTGATCGTGCTCATGCCCCCGCTCAGCGTCACTCGCCCGCAGATAGACTGGCTTGTAGAAGCCGTGCATGAGTCCATTCTTTCCGTCGCTAAGTGCGCACTTCCATAGCTACGATGATGTTTGTTGCGAGCTCGACACCCGTGGATTCCAGGAAGCGACGACGAGTCGATGCGCATGGTCCCTAAATCGGTTTTCATAACGGCAACAGACACGGGTGTGGGAAAAACCGTGATCGCCGCCGCCCTGGCTCTATGTCTTGGCGATCGGGGCCGGGTTGCCGCCTTCAAGCCCATCGAAAGCGGCGTCCCTTCCCGTGACGGAGAACCTGCGGATTCTGAGATCCTGGCGCAAGCCTCCGACCTCCGAGACTCTGAGGCGGCATCCCTGTACCGCTTGAAGTACCCGCTGGCCCCGGCGGTAGCAGCTGAGATGGAGGGCGTTCCCATCCAACCGAATCGCATTCTGCGATGCATTAGGAGCCTTCGCCAAAGCCATGACTACCTGCTGGTGGAGGGCATTGGAGGGGTGCGGGTCCCCATATTGTGGAATTACTCCGTACTGGATCTCATGTCCGATCTGGCGCTGCCCGTCTTGCTGGTGGCCCGCGCCAACCTCGGAACCCTCAACCACACCCTCCTCACCCTGGATGCCATCCAAAACCGGGGACTTCAAACCTGGGCGGTCCTCCTAAACGGCTACTCTCCCGACCCCGGCATCGACGAGCAGACCAATCCTGGAGCTCTAAAAAAGCTCACCGGTCTGGACCGGATCGCCGTTTTACCACGGTATAATGGGCGCCAATCCCAACAGGTGATCCGAGCTCTTCGGCCAGAGATTCAGAGGCATCTCCTGGAGGAGCCCGTAAGGTGAACCATGAAAGAATGGGTTCAGCAGCAGCTGAGGGACATCGAAGACGCTCAACTCCTTCGCCAAACCCAAGCCCTGGACCCGCTCTCCCCGGTTGAGGCTCGACTGGGAAAGCAAAAGCTAATCCTTTTCTCCACCAACGACTACCTGGGGTTATCCTCCCATCCCCAAGTGCTCGGTCGAACCGGTGAACTCCTGAAGCGGACTGGAATGGGACCCCGAGGAGCTTCGCTTCTTTGCGGTTACACCGAATTGCACCGGCGCCTGGAAGAGACACTCGCCCGTCTGAAAAAGACCGAAGCCGCCCTGCTGTTCCCGACTGGATACATGACCAATCTGGGAATCCTCCAGACCTTGGGTGGCGCCGACGCGGAGATCTTCAGCGACCGGCTCAACCACGCCAGTATCATCGATGGTTGCCGGCTCGCCCGCTCCCGCGTTCGCGTCTATAAGCACGGCGACGTCGGCGAATTGGAGACGCTGGTTCGCAGCTCTTGCGCCCCCCGGAAGATCATCGTCACGGAAGCTCTCTTCAGCATGGATGGCGACCTAGCCCCTTTGCGGGAAATTGTCACCGTCAAAAAACGGTACGGCTGTCTCCTGGTGGTCGACGAGGCCCACTCCACGCTGATTTTCGGCCAGGATGGCCGAGGGTTGGCCGATGAGTTGGGGGTCCGGGCTGAGGTGGAGGTACAGATGGGCACCTTGAGCAAAGCTTTCGGGAGCCTGGGAGGGTATGTGGCCGTGAGTCGCAATCTGCGCGAGTTGTTCGTCAATCGAGCCCGCAGCTTCTTTTTTACGACCGCCCTGCCGGTCCCGGTGGCGGCCGCCGCTCTGGCTGCCCTCGAAACCGCCATGGAGGATCCAGGCTTGCGCTCCCGGCTCTGGGATCGCATCTCCCAGCTGGACTCTCTCCTAGCTGAAGGAGGGTGTCCAGGCATCTCGGTGAAACCGGGCCGGGAACCCGCCTCCAGTCCAATTCGCCCCGTCATTGTGGGCAGCGAGCAAGGAGCTCTGAAGCTGGCGCGGGACCTGCTACAAAGGGGCTTTCACGTTCCCGCCATCCGCCCTCCGACCGTCCCTGCCGCAACCTCCCGGCTGCGCATCTCATTGAGCGCCGCTCATAGTCCCCAACACGTCGAAGCCTTGGTCCAGGCCCTGCTAGAGGTTGCCAATTAGCTCCACGGCCAGGAGGATCCCTGATCCTCCCTCGTCGCTGGCACTACTGAGAAGCCCGGGATTTCCAATTAGCTCTTGCATCCTCTCAAGATGACTGTTCGGACAAGAAGAGAGATGTTGACCGCCGCCCAAACGGCTCGCCAAATTCAGCTTCGGGAAAAGGGGAAACGATGATGGACAAGCAGCAAATGAAAGAGCGCGTATGCCGGGCGATCGATGCTTGCCGGGACAGGATAGTGGGTCTGGGAGAATCCATCATGGATACACCCGAGCTAGGCTTCAAGGAAGAGCGCACCGCGCAGCGGGTCAAGGAAACCTTCCAGGAGGCCGGATTGCCCTTCCAGGATCAATTGGCCGTAACCGGAGTCAAGGCCATCCTTCGAGGCAAACGTCCCGGGCCCACCGTGGCTCTCATGGGCGAGTTGGATGCCCTGATCGTGCCAGGTCACCCGCGAGCCGACGGTAAAACGGGCGCCGCCCACGCCTACGGGCACAATGCCCAGATCGCCGATCACCTGTCGGGAAACATTGTGTTTCTAGCCGTGCCCGCCGAGGAGTACGTGGAGATCGACTACCGGTTGGGATTGGTCAAGAAGGGGACGACTTCGTTTCTGTGCGGAAAGCAGGAGTTGATCCGGCGGGGCGCTTTTGACGACGTCGACCTGGCCGTCATGATCCATGCCAGCAGCCCGGAAATGGCGGAGGGCCAGATCGGCATCGCGGTCTCCTCCAACGGATTCCTCGCTAAAAGCGTCCGTTTTCTGGACGAGCGGCCCATTCCGGGGCCGCACCCGAGGAAGGCATCAATGCCCTGAATGCCGCCACTCTGGCCCTGTCCGCCATCCACTCCCAGCGCTAGACCTTTCGCGACCAGGATTGTGTGCGGGTGCATCCCATCATCACCAAGGGCGGCGATCTGGTGAACATCGTCCCCGCTGAGGTTCGCCTGGAAATCTGTCTCTTCACAACGATCCTGGGCTGGCCGAGGTCTTTCGAGAGGAGGCGGAGCAGCTCTTCGGCGAAGGCACCTGTCGCGAGCACCCCCATGGGGGCGGCTCCACGGACGCCGGAGATCTGAGCCACCTGATGCCCGTCCTGCATCCCGTCATGACCGGAGGCCAAGGCCAGGTTCACAGTGTCCAATGGCATATCGCCGATCCCGAATCCGGATACGTGAATCCGGCCAAGACGCTGGCCATGATGGCCATCGATCTTCTCAGTGACGAAGCGGCCCGCGCCAGCCACATCTTGGAGCAGTTCCAACCCTTCTTGAGCAAGGAAGGGTATCTGAACCAGCAACAAGACGTGTTTCGGACCGAGAGCTTCGACGGCGCTGCTTTGACGGCTTAGCAGACATCGTGGGAGAGGACCGGAGAGCTGCAATCGTAAGGTCCCCTGCTGGAACTGAATTGCTGATGGCGGGAATCTAGATTGCAGAAGAAATCTCTCTCAATCAGTAGCCTACGTCTTCGTTCTCAAGAACACGCCCAGTCGACCTTTTGCGACACCCTTTTACGAGAGCGGCGACGACAAGCGGGCGCCGGACGGAAATCCCTCTACCGCGAGGAGACGGCCAGCTTCCGGTTGGTGCCTTGACAAGTTTGGGACGGGCCGCCGATGATGTTTGCTCCGGGGAAGATCAGATCCCGAAGGAGGAGTTCACGAACCGATCGTTCTGCCCACTTTTTGTCGGTGTGCTCGTCTCAGTCTCTCTCGTTGCAGGGGTAGTCTACGAGATTGAGACCAAGGATCACGATGCCTCTCCACCGCGGACTCTCGACAGCACGTTTTCGGTGGAAGGTCGGCAACTCAAATTCGATGGTGTCCTTGGTTCCGGCCCCCGCAGTACGGTGATCTATCGAGGCGACCGCCGGGAAATGGTGGTGGTGGATCACGATCGGAAGAGCTACATGGTGATCGACGAGCAAGCGCTGCAAAAGGTCGGCGATCAGCTCAATCAGGCTTCGCGACAGATTCAAGAGCAATTGAAGAACCTGCCTGAGGCCCAGCGGGCCATGGTCGAGAAGATGATGAAGGGGCGTCTGCCGCAGACTCCCGAACGGCCCACGCGCGAAGTGCGTGAGGCCGGGGAAAACGCCACCAAGAACGGTTACCCTTGCGTTCGATATGAGGTGTTTCGCGACGGCCGAAAAGCCCAGGACCTTTGGATCACGGACTGGGGTAATATTCCCGGAGGCGACGAGGTTCACGGGGTCTTCCAAGACATGGCGAACTTTTATCGTCAGCTACTGTCCAACAGCCAATTCGGGGGTGCCGTGTCCGAGAATCCCTTCGTTGGGCTCGAGGAGCTAGAAGGTTTCCCGGTCGTGACCCGCAGTTTTGAAGACAACCAGTTGGAAAACGAGTCCCAGCTCCGTTCGGCCCGTCGTCGTACCCTTGACCCGGCCGAGTTAGAGCCACCGGCCGGCTACAAGCGCCGATCCATGCTCCCCAGAAACTGATCGCTTCCCGAAAGGTCAGATTGATCCCAACAGATGCACCGCCGCGGGAAACAACGGGTCCGACTGGCGAGCAATGGACAGGAAGGTGATGGCAGAAATGAGATCTCTTTTCTGCCGACTCTCCTGAGATTCCTGAAGATCAGGCCACCGTGTTCGCGGGAAGAAGAGCCCTGAAAAAGGGGCGAACCAGCATGCCAAAAGCCAGCAAGAGCTACGTCTGCGGCTCCAGCCAGATTCCCCTGATGTACAAGACGGTAGGGGAAGCGCTGAAGGAAACCGTCCAGCGCTGGGGCCGCCGGGAAGCCATCGTGGTCCGTCACCAAAGCCTCCGATGGTCCTATCGACAGCTGGGCGAAGCGGTGGATCGATTCGCCGCTGGCCTTCTGAGCATGGGCCTGGAACCCGGCGATCGAGTCGGCATCTGGTCTCCCAACAACGTCGAGTGGATCATCACCCAGTTTGCCACCGCCAAGGCCGGACTGATTCTGGTCAACGTCAACCCCGCCTATCGCCTCAGCGAACTCGAATACGCTCTGAACAAAGTGGGCTGCCGAGCCCTCATCCTGGCCACTCAATTCAAGAGCAGCAACTATCTCGAAATGATCCGGCAACTGGTGCCAGAGATCGACCATTGCCCTCCGGGGAAGCTAAGAGCCGAGAAACTGCCCGCTCTGGAATCGGTCATCCAGATTGGAGAAGACCGGCTGCCCGGTTTCCTCCGATTTGCCGAGGTCGCGGACCGGGCAGATGAAAGGCACCTGCAGGAAGTTCAAAGGCTGGCCGGCATCCTTCAGCCCGACGAACCCATCAACATCCAGTTCACCAGCGGCACCACCGGCTCTCCCAAAGGCGCCACCCTGACCCACTTCAACATCGTCAACAACGGCTTTTTCGTGGGAGAGGGGATGCGGCTCACTGAGACCGATCGCCTTTGCATTCCCGTGCCTCTGTATCACTGCTTTGGGATGGTCCTGGGCGCACTGGCGTGCGTGACCCGCGGGGCCACCATGGTCTTTCCGGGCCCGGGATTCGATCCAGCTGCGGTACTGGAGACCGTCTCGCAGGAACGCTGCACGGCGCTCCACGGCGTTCCCACCATGTTCATTGCAGAACTCGATCATCCGCAATTCGCACAGGCGGATCTCAGCAGCCTTCGAACCGGCATCATGGCCGGATCGCCCTGTCCCATCGAGGTCATGAAGAAAGTGGTCCGTGAGATGAACATGAGTCAGGTCACCATCTGCTATGGAATGACCGAAACCAGTCCGGTCAGCTTTCAGAGTTGCGTTGACGACCCCCTCGATAAACGGGTCTCGACGGTGGGTCGAGTCCACCCCCACGTCCAGGTCAAGATCGTCGACCAGGAGGGCAGGGTAGTCCCGCGCGGGCAAACGGGAGAGCTGTTGACCCGCGGCTACGTTGTCATGCTGAGGTATTGGGACGATGCGAGTAAGACGGCCGAAGCCGTCGACCCCGCCGGATGGATGCACACGGGTGATCTGGCCACCCTCGATGAGGACGGCTACGGTAACATTGTGGGACGCCTGAAGGACATGATCATCCGAGGCGGCGAGAACGTTTACCCCCGTGAAGTCGAGGAATTTCTCTACCGGCATCCCAAGATCCAGGACGTGCAGGTCTTCGGTGTGCCGGATCCCAGGTATGGGGAAGAAGTGTGCGCCTGGATTCGTCTGAAGGAGGGCCAAACCGGTTCCACCGAAGAGATCACCACCTTTTGCCGCGATCAGATCGCCCACTACAAGATCCCCCGACATATCCGGTTCGTCCATGAGTACCCGATGACGGTTACCGGAAAGATTCAGAAATTCCGGATGCGAGAGCAGATGGAGCAGGAGCTGACTCAACACGCCTGAGTTGATGGAGCCGAGACCTATTTCGAAACGCAGAAAGCTGATCAGGGGGCAGAGTAGACCTCCAGGGGAACACGAAAGGAGAAAGGTATGGCAGGTTCGTTGGAAGGAAAGACGGCTCTCGTCACGGGAGGCTCGCGTGGGATTGGCCGGGCCACAGCTGTGCAGTTGGCTCGTGAGGGGGCGGCCGTGGTGGTGAACTACCATCGGCGGGCCGCCGCCGCCGATGCAGTGGTACAAGAGATTCGCAGTTCGGGCGGCCGCGCTCTCGCCTTCGGTGCGGACGTAGGCGGCCGCGCTGCCGTCGAAGAAATGTTCGAGCACTGCCAGAGGGAACTCGATCCCATCGAGATCCTGGTCAACAACGCGGGACTTTTTGTCGCCGGAGATCTCTCCAGCTACAACGAAGACGGCTTCGACCAGATGTGGCAAATCAATGTCAAGGGAATCGTGCACTGCACGGCGGCGGCGGTCGACAGCATGAAGGTTAGTGGGTTTGGCCGCGTCATCAACCTCTCTTCCATCGCCGCCCAGGGCACCGCCTTCGCCGGCACCACTTTCTACGCCGCCACCAAGGCCGCGGTGCTGGCTCTTACCCGGCGCTTCGCCCTGGAGTTGGGCCCTCACGGCATCTGCGTCAACGCAGTGTCGCCGGGTCTGGTGTCCACCGACATGCCCTTCGAAGGCAAGAGCCGGGAGGAGATCGAGAAAACCATTCGCACGGTCTCGGAGCGGACCATGCTCCGTCGGGTGGGAGCTCCCGAGGAGATCGCCAGCCTGATCTGCTTCCTGGCTTCGCCGGAGGCGAGCTTCATCACTGCCCAGATTCTCACCGCTGACGGGGGGCGAATGGACTTTCTGACTCACTCCTGAGTGCGGTGCCCTCTTCTAAGAGGTCCGATGCCAACTATTTCCTGCCTCTCCTGGGCGCTCGCGCTCGGATGGGCGCAAACACAGTGGCATGGACATCACAACCCGCGCCCAACTTGGAAAACCTAACTCAGATCCAGGGACTCGGTCCGCCCATTTGCGAAAGAAAGCAGCGTCCGCGACAGCGCCCGCGGACGCTCCAGCATGGGGAAATGCCCGCAACGATCGATCCGTTCCAAGCGGGAATCAGGAAGCTTTCGGGCCAGAATCCGGCTCTCTTCCGGCACCGCCGAGTCGTCGGACCAACAACCGATAATCAGGGCCGGTACGCCGATTTCTTCCAATCGATGGGTCAGATCGAAGTGCCGGTAGGATCGAACCAGAGCCAAAGCCACCGGTTCGGGTGTGCGCAGCATCTCCCGGCGAGCCCAGGCGACCACGGCCGGGTCGGCTTCCCGGGAAAACCAGGCGGGGAAATGTTTGTCGAAGGCAGCTCGGAATCCCACGGCCCCGGCCTCAGCTTCCATCCTCTTGGAAATGAGATGATCCCCTCGATCGGCCGCTATGGTGGCCACCAGAGCCACTCTATCAATCAGGCCAGGCCGCTCCAGGCATAGCTGCTGGGCCACCATTCCACCCATGGAGTGTCCCACCAGAGTCGCCGACTGGACACCCAAGGCATCCAGAGCCAGCTCGACATCCACACTCAACCGCTCGATCGAGTAGCCCGAGTCCGGGATTTCCGAGTTCCCGTGACCTCGAAAATCGGGACACAGACATCGAAATCCACCAGACGCCAGCGACTCCACCGTGGCGCGCCAAAAGGCGCTGCTGCACATCCAGCCGTGCAGGAGAACTACCCAGGACCCGCCACCCGACAGCGAATAGTCCAGCCGGACCCCCTCCACATCCACATGGCCGCGCGAAATGGTGATGGGTCCGGAGGGTCGTTCGATCTCCCGCCGCAAGTCGAACCTCCAATCGTCTGGTTCTCCGCCACAACCGTCCGGATCGTGGCCGAGCTTCTATCTTTTTTCCAAACCTCTACCTAAGTACTCCCTTCCCTAAATACGGTAACGTTTGTTGAGAGCGCGACGTGCCAGGATTCCAGGCGCGGCGGCGAGTCGATGCCCAGCATCGTCGAGGAGGCGCAACACCGAAGACGGGTGCGTCCCGCCGCAACCCTCCGGGCGGAGGGTTGCGGCCGATCTCTTCGTTACTCGTCTCGCAAGACCCCTCCGCAAACGTCACCGTATTTAGGGTAAGGGAGTACTTAGGGTACGATGGGGCGCTTGATAAAGAAACAGAAGGCTGGTCGAGCCAGCCTTTGAATGACTCGAGTATCCGATCATCAATGGAGCAGAGAGCATGCATTTCCACCGCAAACAAACCGCTGATATCGTCATCATCGGAGGCGGCGTGCTGGGTTGTAGTACCGCCTACAACCTGGCCAAGCATGGCGCCAAGAAAGTGATTTTGTTGGAGCGAAAGGAGCTGGCTTCAGGTGGAACCGGAAAGTCGTGTGCGATCTTGCGCACCCACTATTCCATTCGTGCCAATCTGATCCATGCGGTTAAGAGTCTCAGGATCTACCAGAACTTTTCCGAAGCCGTGGGCGGGGCCGCCGGCTTTCGACGCACCGGCTATCTGGTTCTGGGACCCGAGGAACATCGGAAGGACATGCGCGCTGTTTTCCGGATCCAGAACGAATACGGAGTCGACACGGCGGAGCTGACACCGAAACAGGCTCGTGCACTGCATCCCCTGGTCGAGGTTGACGACGTACCGGTGCTGGGTTATGACTCGCTGGCCGGTTACTGCGACCCTCGCCTGACCACCCGATCGTACGCCAAGCGCGCCCAGGATCTGGGAGTTACCCTGTTGACGGAGACTGCGGTCACGGGACTGGAAGCTCAAGGACAGACCTACCTGGTGCACACGCCTCGGGGCGTCTTCGAGTGTGCCCAACTGTTGCTGGCGACAGGACCCTGGACCAACGGTCTGGGAGCCATGCTGGGAGTGGAATTCCCCTACGTGGTGAGCCGCCACAAGGTCATTACCCTCAAGATCGACCAGCCCTATCAGGCCAAATGGCCCATCGTTAAGGACCTGACCACGCCGGACAAGATTTACTGCCGGCCGGCCAGTGGAGGTTCTCTCCTGGTGGGTACCGGAGATCACGGCGATCCCATCCAGGACCCCGACACGCTGACAGACGAGATCGATGAAAGGCACGTCGCGCGGATTCGGAAACTTCTGGCTCGGCGAATGCCCGCCTTTCAGAAATCACACTTTGCGGACGGCTGGACGGGTCCCTATGACATCACGCCGGATTGGAATCCGATTCTAGGTCCGGTCCCTGGCCATGGGGGATTGTCCGTAGCAGTCGGTTTCAGCGGTCATGGATTCAAACTGGCTCCCACACTGGGAGAGTCTCTGGCCCAGACGCTATTGGGTCTGGCAACCGCGATCCCCATCGACATGTACGGCATGGAGAGATTCCAGACAGGAGCGGTGCTGGAAGGCATCTACGGCATCGGATCCATCTCGTGACTGGGAGTGGCTCCGCCACTGCCAACGCCGCCGCAACCGGACACAAAAACATGGACACTATCGAATCTCTACTCGTAGATCACCTGGTATCGACAGGCTATCGCGACCTGCCACCAAAGGTAGTCGAATGCACCCTGCTGTCTTTGCTCGACACCATCGGAACGGCTCTGGCCGGCCGGAAGGCGCCGGGTTGCGAGACCATACTTGAATACGTCCAAAAACAGGGCGGACCCTCAGAGAGCACTCTGTGGGGATGGGGACGAAAGGCCAGTACCGAAAAGGCCGCACTGGTCAATGGCATGACCGCCCACGCCCTGGATCTGGACGATACGTTTGTGGCCGGCGGATTGCATACCGGGGCCGTTGTCATCCCTGCCGTGGTGGCCGTAGCGGAAAAACTCGGCAAGGTCGGAGCCCGCCATTTCTTGACCGCCGTCGCCGTCGGGGTGGATCTGGCCTGCCGTTTGAGCCTGGCGGCTCGACAGGGACTGGGCGTGGGCTGGTGGCCCACCGGACTTTTCAGCACCCTGGGAGCGGCGGCGGCGGTCAGCAAGATCATGGGACTGGATCCGGCGCGCCTCCGCCACTGCCTGGGCATCGCCTACTCCCAATTGGGAGGCAACCGACAAGCCATGCTGGACGGGGGCTTGACGAAGCGCCTGCAGTGCGGGCGGGTCAGTTCCATGGGCGTCGTGTCCCTCGATCTGGCCCAACGAGGCATCACCGGGGCCACCCGATTCCTGAGCGGACCGTTCGGCCTCTTTGCCCTCTATTCCGGTAACCGGCACGACGCTTCGCTCTTGACCCAAGACCTTGGCCGGCTCTTTTTCGGTTCCGAACTATTGTGCAAGATGTACCCCTGCTGCAGCGGGGCGCAGGGACCAGTTCAAGCCACTTTGGAACTGCTGAAAGAGCGCCCCTTGAGGCCACGGGAGATAGCTGCTGTGCGAGTAGTCGTCCCCCCCGAGGTGGCCAAGCAGCTGGGTCACGACTTTCACCTGGGCGATAGCCCACAGGCCCAGGCCCAATTCAACCTGAAATATCTGGTAAGCGCGGCCCTGGTTCACGGGCGGCTGACGATTCACGAAATCGAGGAAAACACCATCCGCTCGGATCGGGAAGTATTGCAAATGACCTCCACGGTTTCCGTCCTAACCAAAAAGATGGCCGAGACCCGGAACGCCGAGTTGCCCGTCACGGTGGAGATCGATACAAACAATGGCGCCCGGCTGCGGCGTACCTTGCATCACGTGGACGGAGAACCGGCCAGCCTCCAGTACCATGAGATTTGCCTGAGGAAATTTGATGCGTGTGTGCATTACGCGGGCGGAGAGAGCCTCGCAAAATGGGGCCGAAAGATGTCCAAGTTGACGATGAAGCTGGATGAACTGGAGACCCTCACCCCCTGGATCGAAACCCTGCGAGAGGCACCTCTTGCAGAGCCGTGACCCGTCAGGGCGCGGCGGGAAATGCAGGTGCTCGAGGCAACACACCCACGAAGCATCCCAGCACAAGATCCGACACCGCAGACAACCCTTCCTCTGGGTCAACCGGACCCGGCAATTTCATCCCTGAGGTGTCCCACAATACAGGTTGTCGATCAGCCGGGTGGAGCCGATCCAGACGGCCGCCGCGATCCGGACGGGACCTGAGATGCGCTCGACGGGCTGCAAATTGTCCGGATCGACGATTTCCAGATACTCCACCCGAACATGCACTTCCTGCTGCAGGATCTCGATGGCGGTTTGCCGGACCCGAGGCTTCTGCGTGGCTCCTCTGGCGATGCACTGTTGAGCCGCCTGGAGGGCTCGGTACAGGGAGGCTGCCGACTTTCTCTGATCAGGATCGAGAAACTGATTGCGCGAGCTGACAGCCAGGCCATCCGCTTCTCTCACCGTGGGCACACCGACGATCTGTACAGGGAGACTGAAATCCGCGACCATTCGGCTGATGACCACGAGCTGCTGGAAGTCCTTTTCCCCGAAATAGGCCCGGTTGGGTTGCACAATGTTGAGGAGCTTGAGCACCGCCGTGGCCACCCCCCGGAAATGTCCGGGCCGGAAGCGGCCGCACAGATGGTCACCGATGGGAGTCACCTCGACAAAAATTCGTTGCCGATCCCCGTAGACCTCCTGCTTGCTGGGAACGAACACCCAGTCGGCCCCTCTGCAACGGCAAAACTGCAGGTCGCATTCCAGATCGCGCGGGTACTTTTCGTAGTCCTCCTGGGGCCCGAACTGGAGGGGATTGACAAAGACGCTGACCACCACCGCATCGCACTCCCGCCGGGCCCCGTCGATCAGGGCACCGTGTCCGGCGTGCAGTGCTCCCATGGTGGGGACCAGACCCAGAGATCGGCTCGACCGGCGAAGAGATTCGAGTTCCCGGTGGAGTTCCCGAATGGTTCGGATCAGCCGGACGCTCATCGGGACTTTTGTTTTTCGGACAGATGATAGACAGTCTGGATCTGGGAGGGAAACTGGCCCGAACGCACCTCTTCGGCATAGGTCTTCACCGCCTCGAGAATCTCTTCACCCAAACGGGCGTATCGCTTGACGAATGGAGGAACGAACCCGTCATACAAGCCCAGCAGGTCGTAGCTGACCAGGACCTGCCCATCACAGTGAGGACCGGCTCCGATGCCAATGGTCGGAATGGACAGCTGGCCAGTGACGGTTTCGGCCACTTCAGCCGGCACCGACTCCAAAACCAAGGCGAAGATTCCGGCCGCCTCCAGCGCCAGCGCCTCTTCTTCCAGCTGTTGAGCCTGTCCCCAGGTTCGAATGGGGGAACGGAAACCTCCACCCTGGTGGACCGACTGAGGAGTCAGGCCCAG
Organism: Acidobacteriota bacterium; assembly: GCA_965205565.1. Classification (GTDB taxonomy): domain Bacteria; phylum Acidobacteriota; class UBA6911; order RPQK01; family CBDBID01; genus CBDBID01. Next base: position 71,408 of record CBDBID010000041.1, on the reverse strand, counting down.
GTGTCCCATGACGGGAATACCCGACTCGACCAGCCGGCGGGTGACTTCCAGGACCGGAAACCCACTCTCGATCTTGACAGCCGCCGCCCTCCCCTCCTGGAGTAGGCGCCCTGCATTTCGTAGGGCCGATGGGACACTGACCTGGTAGGTCAAGAAAGGCATGTCGGCCACCACCAGAGCTCTTCGGGTACCTCTGCAGACGGCACTCGTGTGGTGGATGATGGCGGACAGCTTGACCGGGAGGGTGGTGTCGTGCCCCTCAATCACCATGCCCAAGGAGTCTCCCACCAGGATAACATCTACACCAGCAGCGTCGACCCATCTCGCCATCGAGGCATCGTAGGCGGTTACCATCACCACCTTCTCCCCGCGCCCTTTCTTGGACTTCAAGTCGGTTACGCGCACCGGTTTCCCTGACCATTCGTCGGCGTCTCGATGTGCTTTCTTGGCCGCCATCTCTCATCCCACCTGGCAGAATTGGTCTCGATTCGCCTTTGATTATAGCGCAGCCGTGGCAGTCCCTCCAATCGGCTGCTTTGGTCAAAGCTTTAAAATTCAGTACAATGAAACAGCTCACAGAAAAGTCATGGTCAGACATCCCCTGTTTGCCTTCCTCCTGATTTGCGCTTTGGCCGTGTGGGCACTGCAGGCGGCCGGTCCGGATCGAGTTGCCCAGCAGGCCACCGCCTCTATAAGAATTTCGGATCTGCGCTCGGAGATCTCCTTTCTGGCTTCCGATGAGATGAGGGGCAGAAACACGGGCACGCCCTTCAATGAAATCACAGCTCGCTACCTGGCCCACCGATTTGAGTTGATGGGCTTGGAGCCTGCACCGGGCGTCGACTCCTTCTTCCAGTACTTCTCCTTGATTCGACCGGGACTTTCCGAGCCAAACCGATTCGAGATCGTCCAAACAGGCTCGTCCCAGGCAGTCGTCCTGGGAGAGGACTTCTTTCCCGCGCCCCTTTCCGCCAATGCCCGTGTCACCGCGTCGATCGTCTTCGCCGGATACGGACTCACAGCTCCCGATCTGGACTACGATGACTATGCCGGGATCAATGTCGCCCAAAAGATCGCATTGATGTTCATGCATGAACCGGGTGCAGACAATCCGAAGAGTCCCTTCAAGGGCATTCTTCGATCGGATCTCAGTCTGACTCGCAACAAGATTCAAAACGCGCAAAGACGGGGAGCGGCCGGTGTCATCCTGGTGCAAGACGGAGACAACCATCCGGAGTTGAAGGAGTTTTCGAGGCTTTACCGGCATGTCTGGCCGGATGACATCGACCGCATCCGCCACCAGTTGGCGACGTGGGCCGACCAGGTCCGCATCCCCGTCATCTACGCGTCCGCTAAGACTGCGGCCCTTCTGTTGAACGATACCCAGGTGAATCTCCAAGAGCTGCGGGAGAAGATCGAGGCAACCTATCAGCCCTCCAGCCTGCCCATCCCAGGGGTCCACGCCACCATTGAAACCTCCCTCACCCGGGAAAAGTCACAATCTCGCAACGTGCTGGCCTATCTTCCGGGCTCCGATCCGGAATGGAGAAAGCAGGTAGTGGTGGTCGGAGCCCATTTCGATCACGTTGGATTTCAGGAAGGGAAAATCTTCAACGGAGCCGACGATGACGCCAGCGGAGTGGCCGGGGTGTTGGAAATCGCCGAGGCTTTCTCGCTGGCGCCGCAGAAACCGAAACGCTCCCTTCTTTTTGTAGGCTGGAACGGCGAAGAGCAGGGTCTGCTTGGATCCTATTTTTACGTGGCCCACCCCTTGGTTCGTCTGGACCGAACCGTAGCCATGTTTCAAATGGACATGATCGGGCGCAATGAGGAGGTCCCAGACCCCAGCGAGGCACGTTTTCATGGTTTGGAAAAAGCAAGAAGCCATGGACAATGCCAACTCGGTCAATATTCTCGGCTACAGCCGCAGTCAGGCTCTACGTCGTCTCGCCTCCAAGATGAACCAGCCCATCGGCCTGGACATCCGCTTTCGTTACGACCATCATCCCCTGAACCTGTTGCGCCGAAGCGATCATTGGCCCTTTTTGATCCAGGGAGTCCCCTGTCTTTTCTTTCACACGGGACTCCACCCGGATTACCATTCCCCGGAAGACACGGCCGACAAAATCAATTATAAAAAGATGGCTCGCATCGTGCGCCTGGTCTTTCTTTGCACCTGGGCCGCCGCGGACGGGCCCGAGACGGCACGCACGGTGAGCTGAGGCGCCGCCCCCGGAGACGGCTCAAGAGTTCCTGACCCAGGCCGCATCCGGCCGAAGACACGGTTTGCGGAGGTCTAGGCTAACTTGAGAATCCGCTTCCACCAGCTTGCTGTCTTGGTCGGGGCCGTCATGTTGACGTGCGCTCTGACGCAAGATCCTGGCCAGAAAACGACGCACGGGAAGGAGTCCACAGGGCCAGCAGAAAAGGCGAAGTCCGGCAAACCCAACCGGCTGATCCGTGAAAAAAGTTCTTATCTGCTCCAGCATGCGTACAATCCGGTGCAGTGGTATCCCGGGGTCAGGAGGCTTTCCAAAAAGCCCGCCGCTAGAACAAGGTGATCTTTCTCTCTATCGGATACTCCACTTGCTACTGGTGTCACGTCATGGAGCGCGAGGTTTTCGAGAATGAGGCCATCGCGGCGGTCATGAACCGATATTTCGTCAACATCAAGGTGGATCGTGAAGAGCGTCCCGACGTAGACCGCATCTATGTGACCGCTCTACAGGCCATCAGCGGTCGAGGGGGTTGGCCGATGTCGATGTTTTTGACTCCCGATCTCAAACCATTCTATGGAACCACCTACATTCCCGCGGACAGGTTTCCGCGTCTGATGCAGCAGATGCAGACCTCTTGGACGAAACAGCCCGACAAGATCGCCCAGTACGGGAAGCAACTCACGTCCATTTTAAGACGGAGATTCGAGCTGGAAACGACCGGTAATTCTTTGTCCAACTCGATACTGAACAAGGGGTTTCAAGCGTTTCTGGAAAGTTACGATTCGCGCTTTTCCGGATTCGGCTCCGCCCCCAAATTCCCCCGGCCGGTCACCTTCAACTTTCTGCTTCGCTACCACTGGAGCTTCCGCCATCCGAAGGCTCTTCAGGTGACGCTCACGACCTTGCGAAAAATGGCCGAGGGTGGAATCTTCGATCACGTTGGCGGTGGGTTTCACCGTTATTCGGTCGACCAGCAATGGCGAGTGCCGCATTTTGAGAAGATGCTCTACGATCAGGCTCAGCTGGCCTGCTCCTATCTGGATGCTCATCAGATCACCCGAAAAAGATTCTATGCCTCGGTGGCACGTGCCTCGGTGGCACGCCAAACCCTGGATTACGTGCTGAATAACCTGGCGCATCCGCAGGGCGGTTTCTATTCCGCCAAAGACGCCGAAAGTGCCCCGATCCGCGGAAACCGGATCGGAAGGAAGAGGGAGCCTTTTACGTCTGGACGGAGGCCGAGTTGGATGACCTGCTCGAGGCGGAGACAGCCCGGATCTTCAAGTTCCAGTACGGTGTTCAGTCCAAAGGCAACGCTCTGGAAGACCCTCATGAGGTGTTCGTTGGAAAAAACATCCTGTACCTGGCTCACCCGGTCGAATCGACCGCGCGGAAATTCGGCAAATCTCCGGCTGAAATCCGTCAACTCACAGCGCGCAGCCGGCGGCGATTGCGGCAAGCCCAGTCAGCACGGGCCCGGCCCCATCTGGACGATAAATCGCTGGCCTCCTGGAACGGCTTGATGATTTCGGCACTGGCACGGGCTCATCAGGTGTTGAACCAGCCGGCTTACCTGGAGGCAGCCCGGCGAGCCGGTGAGTTCGTCGTGGCCAAACTGTATGACACCTCCCAGCGGCGCTACCGGGATGGGGAAGCTCGCTATGCAGGATTTGCTCGTGGATTACAGCTTCCTGGCCCAGGGCTTCCTCGACCTCTACGAGGCCTGCCTGGAGGACCGCTGGCTGCGGCTGGCGTTGGATCTGACCCAAATGGCTACCGAGCTGTTCCGGGACCCGGCGAAGGGGAGATTTTTCGACACATCTGGCACCGATCGATCCCTGCTGCTGCGCACCAAGGAAAGCTACGACGGCGCAGAACCGACCGGCAGCTCGGTGATGACGCTCAATCTCCTCCGGCTGGCTCAGATGACGGACAATCGCGAGTGGCGACGGATAGCGCAGCAGAGCCTGGAGCTGTTCGCCGGGCGCCTGAGCACAGCCCCTCAGAGCATGCCCCAGATGCTGGCCGCACTGGCCTTTTATCTGGACAAACCCAGACAGATCATCATCGCCGGACGATACGGGGAGAAAAGCACGGAAGCCCTGTTACAAGAGGCGCACCGGGCCTTTCTCCCACACAAGCTCGTCCTATTGGTCGATCCGGACGACTCCGGAGAGTCCGCCGCCGGGCGCCTTCCATTCGCCAAAAGCATAAAGATGCTGGACGGAAAAGCCACTGTCTACGTGTGTGAAGACTATGCCTGCCAGCTCCCCACCACCGATCTGAAGGTAATGGCTCGGCTGCTCTCGGACCCACCCTGACGGCCCTGGGATCCTACAAGAGAACCGGGGCGGGAATTCGAACCCCAGGCTCGGGGTGCCGCATCCCCGGGTCCTGGAGAAGTAGGGCGGTTGCACCGCTGGCAAGATGCCGGCACCAGGCGGGGCCGCTTGGCAGACAGTCTCAGCGTGGGGTGCCTTACAGGCCGGCCGTGTTTCGCACCGCCGCCAGAGCCGAATCATAGTCCGGGTGGCTGGCAATCTCCTTCACGTACTCGACATGGCGTATCGTATCCTCGGCGTCGAGGACAAAAATGGCGCGGCAGTTCAGCCGAAGCTCCTTGACCAGGGTACCGTAGGCGGTCCCGAAAGAAGCGGTCCGATGGTCGGAAAGCATGGTCAGTTTGTCGACCGCGGCCGCGGCACACCACCGATTCTGGGCAAAGGGAAGGTCCATGCTGATGGTATAGATCGGCACTCCCGCAAGGCCGCCGGCCTCCTGATTGAAACGCCGCGTCTGAGCGTCGCACACGGGCGTGTCCAGCGAGGGAACCACACTGAAGATCCGGACTGTTCCGTGAGTGTCGGCCAATTTCACCGGCTTCATCTCGCCGTTGACCAGTTCAAAATCCGGGGCTGAGTCGCCCGACTTCAGCTCAGGACCCACCAGTGAGAAAGGGTTCCCCTGGAGCGTTACCGCACCCGCTCGATTGATCGTCATGCTTCCCTCCTTTGTTGCACATTCTTACGGAGGCGCATTGTAACCCAGTTTTGAGGCCTCGCCAAACCTGCGCTACTAGGAGGGATCACTCCGGGGTGATCCCTCCCTGTGGGCCACAGCCAGCAACTCCTGAAACTTTTCTCAAAACTGGACATCACAGTATATGTAGTCTTAACTGTAGGGCGGGTTCACCAGAAGCCGAAGGGTTGGAGTGTGAACCCTCTGAGAAAGAAAGACATGAAGATTCCAGTGATGGAGAGTGCGGGCCTTTATCCACAGGCCAAAAAGGCCGATACTTTCCTCAGAAACTTGGCATTGGGCATCCTGCTCCAGGCCTTTCGAGACATCGTGGCTCCCAAGAAGGTCTCCAACAAGGAGTGGGAGATGTGGCGTACAGACGCCTTCGAGTGGTTCCTTTCCGAAGAGGGACATCCGGGTAGTTTTCACTGGGTCTGTGAAGTGCTGGATATGAGCCCTCGGGAACTTCGCGAATGGCTTCAAAGATACCGACGCAGCAATAGCCATCGAAAAAAGGAGATGGCCAGAAAGCTGATTCGCTTCCAGATCCGCCACTGACTCACTAGGTCAGTCCGGGGCCCGCGCAGGAAGAGTTCATTCTAAGGATGCTGTTTAAGCTCTTCGTAATCTCCATCCTCCTGGCCTATATCATTCTGCTCTGCGTGCTTCTGACCGGCACCCTTCTGTCACGACGCCGGCAACCCGACGCTTCTCCATCAGTGCCGACCGGGAAATCGGAGAAGACGGAGGTGCTGGTGGAGCTTTCGAGCGTCTCCAAAGCATTCGATTACCCGGTGCTTCAGGGCATCAGCCTGAAGATCAGGCGGGGCGAGACTCTGGGGGTTCTGGGTCAGAGCGGCAGCGGAAAAAGCGTCCTTTTGAAGCTGATTGTGGGTCTGCTGGAACCCGACGACGGTCAGATCTTTTTCGAGGGCCGAGACCTCACCCAACTGGACGAATCGGACTTGCTCGAGATCAGGAAGAAAATCTCTTATGTCTTTCAGGGGGGCGCCTTCTTCGATTTTCTCGACGTCACGGAGAACATCGCCTATCCACTGCGGGAACAGGGCATGCGCGATGAAGGCGCCATCCGGGACCGGGTGGAATACCTTCTGGATGCGGTCGAGCTCGAGGGTATGGGGGATCTGCGCTACGAAGACCTGAGTGTAGGCTCTCTGAAGCAGGTAGCCATCGCCCGTGCCATCGCCATTAATCCGGACGCAATCCTTTACGATGAACCGACCACCGGCGTGGATCCCATTATCGGAAAGTCCATCAGCCGGCTGATTCGCAAACTGAACCGCCAGGAATACCTGACTTCCATCGTCGTCACTCACGATCTGAAATGCGTGGAGATCGTGGCCGACCGGGTGATCCTGCTCAAAGATGGACGCCTGCACTTCCAGGGTTCCCAGGAAGAGTTCCGAGCTTCCCAGGACCCGTTCGTGAAAGCTTTCATCGAGGGCAAGCCTTTCGACGAGGAGGTAGAGCCAGCCCTGATGCCTCTGGGCGGTCGGACGACTTTGTCCGATCGGCCCCGCTACGGCGAATGAACGGCCCCTCCCGAAGAGAGCGTATTTCCCCGGCTTAGGTGACGGCGTTTGAGTTCCCCGGCGATTTCAGCCAGACCGATCCCTCGTTCCGCCAGAAAAACCAGCAGGTGGTATAGGAGGTCGGCACTCTCCTCCACGGATCGCTGGCGGGACTGAGCCGCCGACACGACCACTTCCACGGCCTCTTCGCCCAGCTTTTTTGAAATTTCCGGCAGGCCCTGCGCGAACAAGCGGCTGGTGTAGGAGCCTTCCGGCTTCTTTACCCGTCGATCGAGGATGATCCGTTCCAGATGAGCTACGAATTCCAGGCCCCAGAACTCCTCGTCCGGACCAAAGCAGGAACGGGTACCTTGATGGCAGCTGGGACCGAGAGGCTGGGCCAGGATGAGCAGAGCGTCTCGATCGCAATCACTGCGAATCGCTTTCAATTTCAGGTAGTTTCCCGAGGTGGCTCCCTTGGTCCACAACTCCTCGCGACTGCGACTCCAGAAAGTGACCCATCCAGTCTCGATCGTCTTGTCGAGTGCTTCCCGGTTCATGAAAGCCAACATCAGCAGTCGGCCGGTACCGGCGTCTTGAACCACGGCTGGAACCAGCTCTCCGGTCTTTTCCCAGTCCAACTGTGCGGCGTCAAACATCTTGAGATGCCCTCTCTTCTCTCTCCATCGCTCCGGCCGTTTTGGCCCGGATTATGTTTCCGGCAGGCGGATCGGAATGCCCCGCTCCCGCAGAAAGCCCTTGACCTCTTGTATCGAATACTGACCGTAATGGAAAATGCTGGCCGCCAGGACGGCATCGGCCTGACCTTCCCGGAATCCGGCCAGCAGATGCTGAGGAGATCCCGCACCGCCGGACGCGATCACCGGGATACGGACCATCTCCGACACCTGGCAAAGCAGTTCCAAATCGTAACCCTCCTGCGTGCCATCCCGGTCCATCGAAGTGAGCAGAATCTCTCCGGACCCGAGATCCTCGCCTTCACGAATCCACTCCAGGGCCAGGCGCTCGGTCTCGAACCGTCCCCCTCCCACAAAAACCCTCCAGCCTTCCTCCTGACGTTTGACATCGACGGCCAGCACAATGCATTGGCTGCCAAAGGCCAAAGACGCCTCTCGAAGCAGGCGCGGATTCTTGACCGCCGCGCTGTTGATGGACACTTTATCCGCACCCGCCCGCAGCAATTCCTGGATCTGATCCAGCGTCTGGATACCTCCTCCCACCGTGAACGGTATGAAAATGGAATCCGCCACTCGTCGCACCCATTCCAGCACCGTCTTACGCTGCTCCACGGTAGCCGTGATGTCCAGGAACACTAGTTCGTCCGCCCCTTCCAGATAATAGCGCTGTCCCAGTGCGACCGGATCTCCCGCATCGCGCAGGTCCACGAAGTGCACACCCTTGACCACCCGACCAGCCGCAACATCCAGACAGGGAATGATTCGTTTAGCCAACACCGGCGAATTCCTCCAGGGAAACCTTTGTTTCGTACAGAGCCTTGCCCATGATGGCCTTGGCCAGGCCCATTTTCCGCAGGCGATCCAGATGTTCCCGCCGGCTCACTCCGCCAGCGGCGATGAGGCGGACATCCGAGGAGAGCTGCGAGAGTAGCTGTTGATAGGTCTGGTAGTTCGGCTCTTGAAGCGTCCCGTCCCGGGTGACATCGGTACAGATGATCTGAGACAGCCCCCAGCGGTGAATCCGCTCGAGAATCTGATTCAGGCTCGTCTGGTTCTCTTCACTCCATCCCTGACTAAGGATCTTCCCTTCGCGGAAATCCAGGCTGACGATGAAGGTCTGGGCGCCCCATCTATCGACCCAACGGTCCACGTTGGCGGGTTGCGTGAGAGCTACGGTCCCCAGAATTTGATACCGCACTCCCCAATTCTTCAACTCGCCGATGTCTCGCTCGGAACGAATTCCACCTCCCACCTGGACGGAAATGTCGACGCCCTGAATGATCTCTCGAATCGCCTGGCGGTTATGCCCCTGGCCCCAGCGTGCTCCCTCCAGATCCACCACGTGGAGTCGTGTGAACCCGGCCTCCTGAAAGCGTAGGGCCTGTCGAGCGGGACTGGTGTCGTAGACCGTCTTTTGGGAGTAGTCTCCCTGATAAAGTCGCACGCACCGCCCCTGGATCAAGTCTATGGCAGGTATTACGAACACTCAGTGCTCCCTTCCATAAATACAATGATGTTTGTTGCGTCGCAACCCTCTGGGCGGAGGGAGTTGCGGGCGATCTCGTTGTCGTTCCTCGTCGACGATGCCCCGGCATCGCCTCCTCCTCGCTCCTCGACCGTCACCTCCCAAGCCCCCTGTGCAAACGTCACCGTATTTATGGTAGGGAGCACTAAGGTGTCATCTCCGCAAAGTTTCGAAGCAATCTCAGGCCAGCATCACCAGAACGCTCCGGATGGAATTGCACCCCGTGAAAGTGCTCTCTTTGGACCGCCGAAGCGAAAGGACCGTCATAGTCGGTCACGCCCAGGACCAGCGCCTCGTCCACGGGCGCGTAGTAGCTGTGCACGAAATAAAAATAGGAGCCATCGCGGATGCCATCGAACAGGTGGGTCCCACCGCTCTGCTTTGACCAGAAATCAACCTGGTTCCAGCCAATATGAGGAACCTTTTCCCGACTGCTGTCAAAGCGCTGCACCCGCCCCGGTAAGATGTCCAGGCACGGGGTATCCTCCTCCTGGGAGGATACAAACAGCAACTGAAGCCCCAGGCAGATTCCCAGAAACGGAACCTTGGAGTGCTTTAAGACCTCCAGCAGTCCCCGTTCTCGCAATGAGTCCATGGCCGCCGAGGCGGAGCCTACGCCCGGCAGAATGATCTTGCTGGCCGCCGCCACCGTCGATGAGTCCCCGGAGAAAATATACGGCACGCCCAAATGGCGCATCGCATTGCCTACGTTGTACAGATTTCCGGCCTTGTAATCGATTACCACGATCATCGAAAACCTTCCCGTCGGACGCCTACAGAGTTCCCTTGGTCGAGGGGACGCGGGCAAGCGCTTCCCGATCGATCCGCACGGCCGTCCGAAGCGAGCGAGCGAAACCCTTGAACATGGCCTCCACTCGATGATGTTCGTTTTGTCCCGGATACAGAAAGCGAAAATGCAGGTTGCAGCGAGCCTCCGCGGCCAGAGAGGAGAAGAAATGGGGCACCATTTCGGTGGACAGTTGTCCGACTCGAGGCTGGCCAGGCGCGTAATCGCAGACGAAGGCGTAGCGTCCGCTGAGATCCAACGCTACCGCCACCAACACTTCATCCATCGGCAACAACACCGATCCATAGCGCCGAATGCCGCTCTTATCTCCCAAGGCCTGGCGCAACGCCTGCCCCACAACAATACCCACATCCTCCACCAGATGATGGTCATCTACCTGTAAATCACCCTCGGCGTGGATTTCCAGATCAACCTTCGAGTGGTGCGCCAGCAACTGCAGCATGTGCTCGAAAAATCCAACGCCCGTCTCACATTGGCTCTTGCCCTCCCCGTCCAGGTCCAGATGCACCCGGACGGAGGTTTCACCCGTCTCCCGAATCAATTCCGCCACTCGTTTCTTCATGCTTCTCCAACTCCTACCCCGACCATCCCATGTTGCACAACGGGCCGGCCCAGCGGTCAAGATCCGGGAGGGGAGTTGCCCCCAACCTTTTGGCTCGACCGTCCCCCCCGATTCCAGCCTCCGTTTCGACCTTCTAGTACCTCGTTGCAGAAATATTTGCGCAACGAGGTACTAGCGCCCTGGCCTGCGCTCCTGCAAGAGCCGCTGCAACGCATCCAGGAAAGCGTCATTCTCCGCTGGTGTCCCCACCGTGACTCGGATGCAGTCAGCCAGCCCCAACATGGAACTGCGATCTCGTACCACGATGTCCTGCTGCATCAGATCTCGGCAGATCCCGGAGGCACCGCGGCAGCGAAAAAGCAGGAAATTCCCCTCGGAGGGGAACACTCGCTCCACTTCCGGGACGTTCCGGAGAGCCCGAAGCAGCCGTGCTCGCTCCTTCCAGATCTCCTCCACTTCGGGCGTGGGCATGCGCCCTTGCTCCAGGGTGCGGCGCGCCAGTTGAAGGGTGATCGAACTGACGTTGTAAGGCGCTTTCACCTTCAGAAAATAGGAAATAATCTCAGGCGAGGCCACCGCGTATCCCAGCCGAACGCCGGCCCGACCAAAGGCTTTCGATAAGGTTCGGAGCACGATCAGGTTGGGAAACTCCTGCACTCTCGGCGCCAGCGAAGGCGTCCGGGAAAACTCCACATACGCCTCGTCGAGAACCACCACCCGGCTCCAGTCGCCGCACAGGCGCAACACCTCGTCCTCACTCAACCGGTTTCCAGTCGGATTGTTGGGCGAACACAGAAAGGCCACCTTGACTCGTTCCGGCACCGCCTCCAGAAAGTGTCGCGCCGAAAAATCGAATGCCGCATCCCGAGGAAAATCCAGGGCCTCCACATCGTAAATCTGAGCCATGACCCGATACATACCGTAGGTGGGCTCGGTGATGGCCACCGCATCCCGGCCTGGCTGGCAAAAGACTTTGAAGATCCAATCCAGCACCTCGTCCGAGCCCACACCGGCCAGCACGTTTTCTACCTCCACTCCCAGATAGGAGCCCAGCGAGTGACGGAGTTCCAGCTGATGGGGATCCGGATATCGATTCAGGGAAATGCCTTCCCAGTCCTGCGGATAAGGGTTCTCGTTGGCATCCAACAGGATCCCCTTCTGGATCGTGCCACGGGCGGACTGGTAGGGTGCCAGACCCAAGATGTTGGCTCGCACCAGGGACTCCACGTTCACCCTCACTTTGCCCGTTTTTTCACCCATGTTCGCCCCCATCCGTGAGGCAGCCCGGCCGAATGGTCCTAACCGACCGTGGGAGGCTCCTCGGAGGTTTCCTCCAGACGGCAACGGACGGCACGTCGATGAGCCTCCAGGCCCTCCACCCGAGCCAGCACCTCCAGAGTCGGCGCCAGACGCCCCAGTCCCTCGCGGGTTAGGGTCTGAAAGCTGATTTTCTTCACAAAGCTATCCAGCGAGACTCCCGATTCCATCCGAGCCCGTCCCGAGGTGGGGAGGGTGTGGTTGGTTCCCGAGGCGTAGTCGCCGGCTACCTCAGGAGACCAAGCACCGAGAAACACTGAGCCGGCGCTCTGGATCTCGTCTACCCAAGAAAGCGGTTCCTTCAGGTGCAGGATCAGATGTTCGGGTCCGAACCGATTGCTGAAGGCGAAGCCCTGGCTGAGAGTGCCGACCTGCAGGCTGAAGCTCTGTCTCAAGGCTTCCACTGCCACAGCCCGACGGGGCAAGTCCTGCAGCTGGCTCGTCAGCTGTCGGTGCGTTTCCTGGATCAAGACCCCCGAGGTGGAGACTAGAACCACTCGGCTGTCGGTATCGTGCTCGGCCTGAGAAAGCAGGTCGGCGGCCACCAGGTCGGCCCCTGCGAACTCATCGGCAATCACCAGAACTTCGCTGGGTCCGGCCACCAGATCAATGGCCGTACCCTCTAACGTGGCCAGCAACTTGGCCGTCTGAACGATCCGGCTTCCCGGCCCCAGGATCTTGTCCACTCGAGGCACCGTCTGTGTGCCCAGGCACAGAGCGGCGATGGCCTGGGCGCCTCCCACCCGGAAGACTTCCCGAATACCCGCGATGCGGGCGGCCACCAACACCTCTGGAGTGACCGTGCCATCCGGCCTGGGTGGCACACAAAGCACCACCTGTGAACAACCGGCCACCTGGGCGGGAATCCCCAGCATCAACACCGTCGAGGGCAGGACCGCCGTCCCTCCCGGGACGTAGAGCCCTACCGTATCGATGGGACGGCTGGCGCGCCAGCAACGTACGCCCGGTTGCACCTCCACCGGTTCCTCGCGCAGCTGCTGGGAGGCATGAAAAACCTCAATGTTGCGGGCGGCCGCGCGTAAAGCTCTCCTCGTCCTGGGTGGCACCTGGCGCTGGGCGGACGCAAATTCGGATTCGGATACCGGAAACTGCGCGATCTCGACCCTGTCGAACCGCCGCGTGTATTCGCGCAGAGCTCCGTCTCCCCGCTCGCGCACCGCTTCGAAGATCTCGCGACCGACCCGCATCAAGGCGGGATCGGCCACCGGATTGCGGTGGCACAGCCGATCGAGATCGGAATCCGTCAGCCGGCCGAACCGGTAGAGTTTCATCACACCAGCATTTTCTCGACGGGTACCACCAGGATGTCCGAAGCTCCACCCTTTTTGAGCTTCTCAATCACATCCCAGAAGAACTCCTCGGGTACGGCCGAGTGCACGGCAATCATGCCCTTCTCCGCCAGAGGGACGACGGTGGGGCTCTTCAACCCCGGCAGGATCTCCCTAATTCGCTCCAGGGCCGTTTCTGGAGCATTCATCATCACGTACTTGGTACTGCGAGCCCGCAAGTTGGCCTGCAACCGCACTCGCAACCGATCGATCAAACCCCGCCGTCTGGGGTCCTGCAAAGAGCCGGAATTGGCGACCAGGACGGCTTCCGACCTGAGCACGGCCTCGATCGGCTCCAGATCGTTGATGCGTAGGGTGCTGCCCGTGGAAACCAGATCGCAGACGGCGTCCGCTACGTCCAAGCTGGGGGCAATCTCGACCGAGCCACTGATTTCGATGATCCGGCACCGGATTCCTTTTTCCTCCAAGAACCGTTCCAAGATGTGTGGATAGGAAGTGGCGATGCGACGGCCATCCAGATCCTGCAGGCTTCGCAGATCTGCCTTCCGGGGCACCGCGATGGAGAGGGTGCAGGAGCCGAAACCCAGGAAGTCGAGCTGGCTGACCTGGGCTTCCTTTTCACAGACGATGTTGAGACCCACGATGCCCAGGTCGGTCACCCCGTCCTGGACGTATTCGGGGATGTCGTCGTCGCGAAGAAAGAGAATGTCCACTGGGAGATTCTGGCACTGGGAGAAGAGCCTTCCCTCATAGTAGTCGAAGTCCAGTCCGACAGACTGCAAAATCCGCCGCGAAGGCTCCGCCAAGCGCCCCTGATGCTGGATGGCAATTCTCAAATTGTCGCCGTCGAGTTTCATGATTTCTCTTTCCCAGGTTTCTTCCCCGGTTTCAACATGCGCTCCTTCATCCGCTGCAGAAGCAGACGGTATCCGCCCTCTCCGTGGCGCAGCCAGTGAGCCACACGGGTGACGGTGGTGGTGCTGGCGCCGGTCAGTTCGTGGATGCGACGATAGGGCAAACGAAGGGCCAGGTTCTGGGCCACTTGCCAGCGTTCTGCCATGGCTTCCAGTTCCCTCAAAGTGCACAGATCGCGCAAAAAACGGGCCGACTCGTCTCGATTGTCCAACCGGCTGACCGCCTCGAACAGGGACCACAGGGCCCGATTGTCTTCCAATTCCCGTTCCATCGAAGTAGTGTTTTAACACACTGTCACAGAGCTTGTCAACTGCCCCCAGGTCCCTAGGGGAACTCAGGAGACCTCCAGACCACCCAACTCCCAACCTCATCCCCTTCTGATATAGTGTGCCGGTTATGCCTCCCCGCGATCCGCGGTACCAAGCGGTGCTGGCCCAGTTTGAGGAGGTCCATCGAGAAGACCCCAGAACGGTTATTTTGAACGGTCGTCTCGTCCCTTTCTCGCTGCACTACCACCGGCGATTGACCCACTGGGTCGGCCGCCTGGCAGAGGAACCCTCCGACGAACTGCTGCTGGCGGCTCACTGCCAGCACATCCGCCGCTGGGCTATCCCCAGAAGCCGCTATCCGGCCGACCGAGCCGGCTACAAACGCTGGCGCAAGACGCTCGCCCAATTTCACAGCCAGGAGGCGGCTCGGATTCTAGCCGAGGCCGGCTACCCTCCGGCTAGCGTCGAGCGCGTGGGGCAACTGCTGAGGAAAATCCGAATGAAGCTGGATCCCGAAGTGCAGCTCTTCGAAGACGCCATCTGTCTGGTCTTTCTGGAGAATGAACTGGCCGACTTCTCCTCCAAACACGACGAATCCAAGCTGGTGGAGATCCTTCAAAAAACCTGGCGGAAGATGTCCTCGGACGGTCGAAGGACGGCTCAAGAGCTGGTAGGAAGTTTACCGCTATCCCTACAGGGTTTGGTCCAACGCGCCCTCTCGGCCTGACTCCGGATCCTCTCCCCCGACTCTTTTCGATCCGGACCTGCTCCACAGCGATCGCCCCTTTCCCTTGATCTTCAAAAAAGACCGGCTCTTCAACCATTGAGAGATCTGTTGAGCCCGTTCCGAATGAGCCTCAAACAAGCGAGCCAGAAGACCGAGGATACCGATCAGGCAGTGCGTTTCCTCCCTTTCAGGGTTGGTTGGGCTGGAACGGCCACTTTGCTGGATCCCGGGGGTAGTGCAGCTCGCTGGCCTTCCTATCTTCCGAAATGGCAAAGACCCGAATCCGTGATAGGGCCGGATCCCGTCCAGACGGCAATACCACCTCGAGGCGGAAGCCTGAACGCCGCAGGTGAGGAGCATCCAGCCTTTGCGCCGCGTGGGAGCGCTCGAAGCGGGTCCGGACCCGGGCCACCAGCTGATCGTCTCGGAAGACGATGACGACTTTGGCCAGTTTTCGGTTCTCCTGGTCGGCTGCCCATCCCCCAACCCAGTAGTGGTCCCTACCTTCCCCTTGACCACCCACCACCCACCACCCATCCAATGAGATGGTCGGGAGTAATCTCCAGGGAGTCTTGACCGTCAACCAGAATTCGGCAATTTCGGGGAGCGCTGCAGTCCAACCGATATTCCTCAAACGATGCTGCAGAACGGGAGAGCCAGAATTCTCCTCCCACTCGGTCTATCAGGAAGGTCTCGACTTGATTGCGACCCCGTTCCAAGACCCACCAGGGCATCACCGCCGAGAAGGTCGCATTGGCATCCAGTTGAGGCGAGGTCTGGGTCAGCGCTCGGATCACTCCGTTGACCGCAACGGCTAGCGGGACGGGAACGGAAGGGGGGTCCTCCCACTCGATGTGGCCGAAGATGTGGGTCAGCAAGAACCCAGATTCCGGGTTTGCATCCAGCAACAGCTCGCGTCCTTCGAATGAGATGCGGGGCCCAGTTGTGTCCCGCCTTCTTAGCTGTGCCACCTTCCTCCCCAACAGCTCCGGCCAGGGTCCGATGCGAAACGCCGACTCGAAGGAGCCCGTGCCAAACCAGTCCACTTTTCGTCGCAAGAGGGCGGCAGCGCTACTCAGGGGAGAAGAGAAGGTCAGCTTTGCACCCTTTCCTGGAAAAATCGTCTTGAGTGGACGCTCTGCAGAGTCTCCCAGGACGTTGCGACCGTCCATAGGCCAAGGCTGTGGAATATCGAGAAGGCCGAGGAGAGTGGGTAAGAGGTCGACGGTCTCCACGTTTTCCTCGACACGCACCCCGCAGCTCTGGCCCGGGGCTTTGACGAAAAGGGGAACCAACATAATGTCGGGGTGGTTCGCCTCGGTCACCTTGCGTCGCGAGGTAGTAGGCACAAAGCTGCTTCCGTGGTCGGCCGCGACAACCAGCAGGATCTCATCGTAGATGCCCTTTTCCTCCAGGTGGGCCAGGAGTTCCCCCAGCAGGGTGTCTACAAATCCCACCTGGAGAAGATGCCTCTGGTAGGCCTGTACCGCCAGCCAGTCATCAAGCCACAGGCTGATCCCCTTGCCTCCATTGGGACGCAAGACTCCTCGAACGCCCAAAGGTTCATAGAGGGTGTAGATCCGTCCGTCAGGCAGATATCGCCAGGTGGCGTGCGGCAGCATGGAGTGAAGGAAGTAGAACGTAGGCTCAGCCCGCCACCCGATGGTGGCTACAAAATCGCGAAACTTAACGGCCCGCTCCGACCAGTCGCCAGGGGGCGCAGTCCAGTCCTGTGGCACCGCATCGGATGGGAGCGGCCCGGATGCCAATCGTCCAAACCGCCTCCATGACTCGGTCACTGGAGGAAGATGGGCTGACAGTTCAGGCGGCAGCAACAGGTGAGCGTAGAGGTAGGCGATGTCGCTGAAAAGAGCCCCTCGGAGAGGCTCCCGTTCCGTTCGGCCCTCGAGGGGAGCCAGCTGCGTGATGTTCTCAAAGACTCTCAGCTGGTAAGACCCAGCCAGGAGAGTGAACAAGTTTTGGGGGTGGCCGCCTAGCGTGGGCAGAGCCTGGCGCCCCGGAGTCGGCAATCGGCCGCTGAGCAGGGACGGGATCGAAATTGGGGTCCAGTCGCTGACTGTGGTCGCCTGGGTGAACCAGTAGGACTCCGCGGCTAAACGGCCAAAGTGAGGGAACCGCTCCGCGTCGATCTCCCACTTCTCATTTAGCAGTGAAATCAGCGGAAACTCGTCGAAAACGACCATCACAATGGGAGCCGTCGCGGGGACATCCCATTGTTGCTCCGGCACATCGGCTTGGACCAACTGGGCTATGGGGAGACGCAACAGAAAAAGCAAAGGGAAAAGCGGCACCGTGATCAGCAACCAATCCAGGACTAGCCGTAGAGTTGGCAGACGCTGGTAAACAAGGCTTGCCACGCAGGCGACCAGTCCCGCCACAAACACCCATAAGACACCGGGGACAGCGCTTACCAGGCGATGAAACTGAAGTGCAAAGGCCCCCACCAGCATAGCCAGTAAGACCTGGTAGGAAATGCTCAGGAAACGATGAGACCATCGGCCCAAGGCCCCGAGCCCGACACCCAGCAGAACGGGAAACAGCAAGCTCAGACACAGAACGAGCAGAAGCAGATCTCCGATTCCGCAGCCGTGAGCGGAGAGAAACTCTGGATAGCGCCCCAGCAGGTCGTAAATGGGCTGAGCAATCGCAAAGCCGAAAAGTACCAGAAGGTGGCAGGTCTGCCGCCTTAGCCCGCTGTTCCCACCTCCAGAGTCAACCTGCCCCGCAACCACCATGGGGCTAGCCTCTCGACCAGGGTTGGAGGTGATAGAGTGTGCGGGTCTCGGAAAGGAGGTTCTGGCGAGCCACTATTTCGAAGTGTTGGCTCAGACAGCCTTCAAGATAGCTTTGGTCGTAGTCGTCGTACTGGTCGTCCTTGTTGCTGAGTAGCCTCTCGACCATCGGGTCTTGCTTGGAGACAAACTCGATCACCAATTCAGCCCCCAGGCTGGCCAACCATTCCACCAGCTCCCGGACCGGAATATTAGCACCGATCACCAGGTGATGAATCAGCGCCAAAACCAGAAGAAAGTCCGGCCTGCCCCGGTCCAAGAGGGTCTGCCGTTCCTGACCTCTCCAGCCCAGGTTGGGCGCCGGATCGGCCAGGTTGGCGACCAGAGGGAGGATGTTTTTCGGTCCCGAGCCCCTCAGGCGGGTATAGAGCCGGTCGACCGTCAGGTGGTCGGCGTCCAGAGCCAGCACGTGTTGTGCCGACTCGGAGGCGATCCTGGAAAACACACCAATGTTACAGCCCAGATCCCACACGAGTCGGCGCGGGCGGCGGCCCAGCGTTTTACGCACGAACCTCACCTTGGCCTGGTGATCGCGCTCGGAATACGAATGGGTTTCGGCGTAGCCGGACCAGGTCGAGCCGGTCTCGGACCAGGACAGCCTTTCGACCAGCCGTGTCAGTCCGGCTAGATTGGCCAGAATCAGTTCTTTGTTAAAGCCCGCCTGTTTGATCTGGCCGCGCACGTCGTCGTTGTTGTCGGCATAGCGCTTCTGCAGTTTGCTCTGTAGGTAGACATGGGTGAAAACTCCACGTCGCAAAAGGTCGCGGGCAGACATCAAGGCGCCCAATTGAGAGGCCTCAATGCCTTCAATATTGCCTCGCAACCAAGGCTGAAAGTGGACATTCTTGTAGGCCTGCAGCAAGAGCGGGTAAAGGAAAAGCTGGCAGAACTGCCGATACCCCGCCCAGGGACACCCCGGCTGAAGTCGCTCCAGAGAGGCAGTGTCGATGAAAACGGGGCGCTTGCCGACCCACTGGATATTGTAGGAAGTGGCGTCCTTTGGAATCATCTCTTCCGCCAGGGCGGCCCTCGCCAGCCGCAGCTGGAGCAGTGCGGCGTCCTGGAGCATGCTGAACGACCACTCGTAGGGGTATGAAACAACCGGAATCCGCTCATGCCTCAAGACTCCGGCCCAGTCTCCATTGAGTTCCGAGGGATGGAGATCCTTAACCAGCTCACTGGCAATCAGCGCGCCCTCGCGCACAAGATCTTGGTAAAAACGGGTGGCGGCTAGATGTTTGAAATCGGCCAGCGATTTCTGGCTCAACGCGCGGAAGACCTCTCCGTCGCGGTAGAAGACGCGCCCGTGGCGGTCACGGAATGAGCCCGGTTCGCAGCGCAGCTCGGTCATAACCGTTTTGGCAAGAAGCGGGTTCCGGTGCACCGGAACCTGTTCACGTCTGCTGGTCGGGCCTGTCGGTCTCGACCAGCGGTTGGCTTGTCGTCGTGGGGGTCTCTCTGCGCATCCCGAAGAAAGACAAGAATCGATGCCAAAACAGCTTCACAAACACCAGCAAGCCTGCTATGCCACCCAGCAGGACTTGCAGGAACAGATTCCCCGTCCCCGGGTCCATATAGGCAAGAAGTCCGGTCATCGAATTCTCCCCGTCGATTCGAATTGAAGTGCTTCCAAGAACAGGCATTATACTCACTCCGGCAGGGCGTTGCCAACCGGCCAGGGCCATCAAACCCCACTTCAAATCTGCCCCCGAACTTTCGCGCGCCTTCCAGCGCCTGGGCCATGCCGCGCGGCATGGCCCGAACTCAACCCAGTCTCACCCTGACCAAGGCTTCAAGTCCTTTGCTGTCGACGCTTTAAAAAAGTCACGTAAGAAACCCGGCCAGCTGACCGTCCTGGGCACCGATCATTCGGGCGATTTTATTGTGGAAATGTTGTAAAACAATGGAGTCCTTCGTCACACGGTTCGCGGTCGCAGGGTCGCGGACGGGGAACCTACCCTATCCGGCCTGACGGCGTGGCCGGTTTCAGGTTAAGAGTTCGACGATGAGCAGTTCCCGCAGCAACCGTCTCCCCGCTCTTGCTTCGCCGCTGCTGCTGTTTTTGTGCTGGCAGCCGAACCCACTCGCCGTCCAGGATGCCGCCCCGTCCAGAACCGGCGATCTGATCATGTCCCAGTCGAGGACCTTGGCTCCACTCGGAAAAGAAGTCTTTCCGGATAACGGATTCGCCCATCGGGGTGCCAGCGCCACAGCCTTCATGTGGTCTGTCGACCTCCCGTCTGTCGGCCACAAAGCCAACTCCATACTGGCTCGAGTCGCTCTGCTGCAACACGAACCTGGAGGGGGCACCAATACCCTGACCTGCCCCGACATCCGGGAGCAGGCCTTTTACGTCATTGCGGGGGGGGCAGATTCACCCTGGGGGACTCCAAGAGAGAGGTGGGACCGGGAGACCTGGTCTTCGTTCCCAGCGGGATTCGGCATGGATATGAAGTCCTGGGAGAGACCCCCCTCAGAATCCTGTTGATAGAATGGCGAAGTGGCAACCGGACCGAGAGCCGATCGCTGGCCGCTACGGTCGTCTCTGAAGAATTGAAGCCATTGACGAGATTGAGCGCCGAGGACGCTGGTGGTCATCAGGGCATCTCCGCCTCTCCCTTCGTCACCTCTGAGGATTACCCGAGCCTGTCCCACCAGGGCAATTCTTCGCTAGCCTGGATCTCCCTGCAACAGTACGATGCAGACCCCGACCTCACCGCCACCTCTGCCCACTCCCACTCCACCTCCGAACAAGCCTTCTATCTTCTGGATGGAAGAGTTCGCTTCGTGCTGGGCAGATCGAACGAGAGGTGGGACCGGGAGAGCTGGTTTTCGCCCCCCGGCACGTCAAGCACGGATACCAGGTGATTGGAGAGACTCCGGTTAAATGGCTGATGATGAGTTGGTCTAGCGAGTAGGGAGGGGTCGCGAAAAATCCGGCTGTCCGGAAAGATCCGAAAGGGTGCACGCCGGTCCCTTGACCAACCCTCGACAGATCTCCTTAAATGCTCACAGTGGGTTTGTCCCTTTGTTCCGGAAGAGATTCTTCAAAAGGGGGGAAACATGCGTCCAATTCCGTCGCTTCTCGGATCGTTTTTGGCAATGAGCTTCCTTGCGGCCTTCTCCCCGCATCAGGGAGTAGGCACCGCCGAGCAAGTGGTTGCGGGAAAGCTGGGCGATGCCGACATCACCACGATCGTCGGTTTGTAGAATACATCCGGGAAACCCTGCGATTTCCTTCTCTTCCTTCACCAAGAAGTGTCGAGCTTGCCTGATGTGCCGGTGCTCATTGACGGCGATTTAGGAAATACCTTGACCGGAACCGTCGCTCCCTGGGGATCCACGACGATCGAGATGTCCACACTCGCCAGCTCAAACGAGCCGTTTGTAGGAGCGGCCTCGCTGGCGTTTACAGACAATATCTGCTTAAACTCGATCGGTATCACAACCAAATACACCATCAACGATTCGCTCACAGATTCGATCAGCGAGCTGTTCTCCTATGGGGTGAACGCGGCACTGCCACTTGGTTACTGTGCCGAAGCACTCGTGACATACACCCCCCCCCCGACTCAGATCCCGGGACGGGCCATCGTCAGCAATAGAGGTGGCACGCTCCCCCAGGGAACGATGCGTTGCGAGAAGCTGTACGATGGAGCAGGCGAGCTGCTCAACGAGAGTTCACCGACTGACTGGAACGGGGGGCACGACGCCAAAAATCTGCCGGAGGTGTTTCCCGACCAGGAACCTTTTTCAGGGCTTTGGGGAATGCGTACGATCCCGCGCACCTAATTTTCAGGGTTCCGACGGCTTTGACACCCTCTTCATTGAGGTCTTCAACAAGGGGGCGATCCAGTTTGCCACGACTTCCGATCAGCCGGACAATCCGGATTGCCGACCCGACGAGACCACGGCGTGTCTGCACAACCGCCGCTTCAAAGTTCCATTGATGGTACAGGACGATCCCAGCGGTTCACCACGTCCGGCCCGAGTCAGGAGTTCCGATGATGGCTCTACAGTCTTTACTGATGCCGAGATCAACGTCGATTTTCTTTACACTCTGGGGGACGGCTGCTCTACTTCAAACCCCGCTTTCAGCTCACTCTTGTTTGCGACTCCGGACACGAGTGTTGAATTCAACATGACAGTTACGGACACGAAGAGCGGTCAACAGAAGGTTTACGAGAACCCACTCGGAACTCAATTTGAGCCCGTCACGGACAGGCCTTCGCCACCTGTCCCTAAGTGCTTCTGAGCGAAGAGAGGATGAAAGGGAAGACGAAAGCCGTCTCCATTTACCGTGTCCTGCCAGCAGCCGTGCCCTAGAGAATCCGGGACTTTGCGGCCCTCGCTCGGCTTGTCTTCCCCGCCGGGCTTCACGTATACTGGCCCGTCCCGTCAGCCGGGCCTATAGCTCAGCTTGGTTAGAGCGCACGCCTGATAAGCGTGAGGTCGGTGGTTCAAATCCACCTAGGCCCACCACATCCATCCTCATTTTTGCAGCCTGGCAGGATCGTCACGATTTTTCGACCGTGTCAATTTTTGTGCCAGTTTGGTAGGCCGAGTCGAGGATTTTCACTGCCCGGGTACGATGCACAGGGGCGAGGTGGGAGTACGGCATGGTCATTGTGAGACTGTCAGGCCCGAAATGACCTCGCCAGCTTGCCCCGGGGCAATCCTGGATTCGACTGACCCAAGTGGGCTTGGCCTGCGTCTAAGGACATGTGAGCCGACGCTTGGCAGCCCTGACTCTGCGCAATAGTATATCCACCCTACTGCTGCCGCTTCTGGCTCTTTTACTGCTGCTGGCCGCGGTCTTACTTTACCAGGGCATCCATCAACTCAGCGAGGGAGATTACCAAACGGAAAAGAAAGCTCTGCTGCCCACCAGCGAGCGATTCCGCGGGGATTTCTCCCAAAACCTCCGTGAAGTCGTGGTGTCCTTTCGCCCCCTGATGCGAATGACTCCGGCAGAGATAGAACTGTATCTGGCCGAGGTGAGTCTGCACTCCGAAGGAACCACGCCAATGCCTGGCCTGGTGAAAACCGTCGGCTTGGCCACCTTGGAACCCGACGGGGGCCATTGTCGCCAGTTCGACTTCGGGGAAATGAATTTCCAACTGGCCGTATGGCCACGGCCGTTGCTACGGCTTCGCGAGGTTCTGCATCGCAAACGTCAAGCCGCCGCACCTCCCCCTCTCCCTCCTCCTCCCATCCGCCCCCACTTTGAGTTTACCCATAACCAGGTCTTCTGCTTTTTACCCGTCGTGACGACTCGCAGATTGCCTCGACCCGGTAGAGCCCAGCGCCGGCTGTGGGAATCTCGAAACAGCTTCTCTCTGGGGCTTGATCGCGAAGCCCCCCAGCGCGTCACCCTGGCTGCCACCCGAGCCGCAGGGAGAAACCCGATGCCGAACCTTCCCGTGGGGTGGGTATACCTCGAACTCGATTTTGCCTGGATTCGCAACGAACTGATTCCAGGACTGATACAACGCCATTTCGGAGACCCGGTGACATCCCCCTATCGGGTGGCCGTCCTCGGGACGGGAAAGCGAATCCTCTATCCCCCGTATTCCGGTTGGGATCTGGAGCAGTTATCCCATCTCGACCACCATCTCCCGCTCACCCTCCCGCTGACCGGACCGGACCGGTCGACATCCCAACCGATGAGGCCCGTTCCGGATCCAAACCGCACAATCGCGGAGGGACCACAGGAGCTCAGGATGGAACCGTTCTTCCCCCAGCTGGCGGGTCCCTATTGGGCGCTGGTAGCTCAACACAAGTCCGGTTCGCTGCAACAGGAAATAGCTGCCAGAAGACAGCGGAATCTAGTACTTGTTCTCATCCGGAAAAGGATAAATAGTTGTAAATAAAAGGCTTAGGTCGCATCTTCGACCTCCATTGTTGTCGTGGTGTCTTGGTACAATAATGTTCACAAAACATTGAAACAACAAGACTTACGGCAAAGCCAGGAGGTCAAAGATGCGTCAAAGTCGTGAAAATCAGCTGCCGCTGACTCCCCTCTGGCCCGATCACCAGCACGCACAGGAACTGCGGGAGATTTCCAAGATCCTCGATGAAAATTCTAAGCTGAACGAACGGGTCTGGCAAGATCTCAGTGAGGCAGACTCGACAAAAGGGGCTCCGGGAATGAGCGGGGAGCAGGTGTTGCGCTGTGGTGTGATCAAACAGATGCATCAGTTCTCCTATGACCGCTTGGCCTTTCACCTGGCCGATTCTGTGAGCTTGCGGGCCTTCTGCCGGCTGCCTTTGGGCTGGACCCCGGCTCGTTCCACCCTGGCCGAGAACCTCTCGCGCATCCGCCACTCAACCTGGCGGGCCATCAACGCGGCGCTGGTGGACTGGGCCTGTGAGCAAGGCTTGGAGAAGGGAGAGAAGGTCAGAATCGACACCACCCCGGTGGAGAGTGAGATTCACCACCCCACCGATAATCAACTGCTCTCTGATTGCGTACGGGTGCTGGCCCGTTGGCTGGGACGACTTTCTTGTTTTGTCGACTTCCCTTACCGGGATCATGGCTTGCGGGCTCGCCGCCGCTGTCTGGCCATCAGCAATGCCCGCCGTCAGACCCTGCGCATTGGCCCTTATCGCGATCTGCTCAAAGTCACCCGCAAGATGGCAGGCTACGCCCGGGCAGCCCTGGCGGGCCTGCGAAGACTCCAGCCATCCCCGTGTTGTGCGAGAGAGGAGCTTACTCGAACACTACCTGGAACTGACCCATCGAGTGATCGATCAGACCGAGCGTCGTGTTTTGCGGGGGGAATCGGTCCCGGCCAGCCACAAGGTGGTTTCCATTTTCGAGGAGCACACCGATCTGATTCGCAAAGGCGGCCGGGAAACGGTCTATGGGCACAAAGTTTTTCTATCCTGTGGCAGATCCTCTCTGATCCTGGATTGTCTGCCGGTGCGGGGCAACCCGTCCGATAGCACTTACCTGGAGACGATGCTAGATCGGCACGCACAATCGCGGAGGGCTTGGACCACAGGAGCTCAGGATGGAACCGTTCTTCCCCCAGCTGGCGGGT
The DNA here is from genome assembly GCA_965205565.1 of Acidobacteriota bacterium. GTDB lineage: Bacteria > Acidobacteriota > UBA6911 > RPQK01 > CBDBID01 > CBDBID01. The sequence continues at coordinate 46,649 of CBDBID010000041.1, read as the reverse complement.
CCCTATTGGGCGCTGGTAGCTCAACACAAGTACCTGCAGCTCTCGACCCTTTCCTACAATCTGCTGGTACTGGCGCGCCTGCGATTGTAGAGGTGCTCCTGCGGCTGACATCTCGATCCGTCTGGCAAAGGGCCGAAGTGTCTCTTGAAATCGACTAAAATCGACTCTGTGTGGTCCGTTTAGGTCCCCAGCCCACTGCACATAACGGATTGCCAGCCGTTGATTGGGGTCGACTCGACTACGAGCGTCTTAAAAAGCCGATTTCCGGATAGGAAGTAGTACTTGGCTTCACCATCCTCCTTCTCATCGGCACGAGCGCATTTGTTGTCGTCGTCGCCGGTCAGCGGGCGGCCCGGCTGGCTCACCAACGGATTGAATTCGTGGCTGGAATCACCCATGAACTACGGACTCCCCTGGCCGTCATCGATTCCGCCGGAGCCAATCTGTCACGAGGGCTGGTCTGTCGATCGGACCGGCTTGAGATCTACGGAGCCACTATACAGAAGGAAAGCCGCAGACTGGCGGACCTGGTGGACCAGATTCTGGAGTTCTCGGGGCTGGAAGTGGGACATCCACCGCCAGACCGGGAACCCGTAGATCCGGTCGAGCTGGTCGAGCAGATTCTGGCGGAGTTCGAAGAACGGTTCCGCGACGGAGGGTGGGTGGTTGAGAAGGAGATCGAACCGAGGATGCCCGCGCTGTGGGCCAACTTCAAATCCCTGAGTGTGGCACTGAGGAACCTGTTCGACAACGCCTTGAAATATGCCGCCAGCGGACGATGGATCGGCATCGCTGTGCGCGCCCATCGACGAGGTTCCAAAGAGGAAGTGGAAATCTCCATACGGGATCGCGGTCCCGGAATTCGACGCGAGGAACTGGAGCGAATTTTTGAACCCTTTTACCGAGGTGGCAGATACCTGGCCTCTTCCACTTCCGGAAGCGGACTGGGACTGAGTCTGGTGCAGCGACACCTGAAGCTGCACGGTGGCCGTGTCACCGTAAAGTCGGAAGTCGGCAAAGGAGCCTCCTTCACCCTCCACGTTCCTGCCGTCTCCACTGGTGCCACGGGAGTGTGAGGTGCCTAGTGATGTCCAAGAGAGTCCTGCTGGTGGAAGATGAGGCGGGTTTGATTCTCACTCTCACGGACCTACTGGCCGCAGAAGGCTATCGGGTCTGCTCTTGTAGAGATGGAGAGGAGGGTCTGCGGTGTGTCGAGCGGGATCAGTTCGATCTCATCCTTCTCGACGTCATGCTGCCGGGCAAGAACGGCTTCGAAATCTGCCCTCATCTGCGCGGTCAGGGGGACCCGACACCGGTTTTGATGTTGACGGCGCGCGGAGCAGTAGAGGATCGGGTCAGGGGACTGAAAACAGGGGCCGACGACTATTTGGGGAAACCCTTTGAAACGGCGGAACTGCTGGCCCGGGTGGAAGCTCTGCTAAGGAGAAGCGCGTCCTTGGCCGTGCGCCCGAAAGCCTTGCCCTTCTGCTTTGGGCCGGTACAGGTCGACTTCCGCGCCACCCAGGTGAGGCGGAACGGGATCCCGGTATCGATGACCGCTCTGGAATTCGAGTTGCTCCGCTATTTCATCCTGAATTCAGAAGTCACCCTATCGCGACACAGGCTGCTTCGCGAGGTGTGGGGCTACGAGGCTTCCGTCTTTACCCGCACGGTGGATGTGCACGTGGGAATGCTGCGACAGAAATTGGAGCAACACCCCAAGAGTCCGTGCCATTTCCTGACCGTACGCGGATTCGGTTACCGGTTCGCACAGTCGGTGCCCTCCCCTCCCCGCGATAAGCTTACATAAAATTGACAGAAAATCTCGCCCCGATATCATCTCAACTTAATAATGGTGGTTTCGCACCCCAGCGGCTCGGGCTCGCGAGGGACGCCAGGTGGGAAGGGCCGGGGCGGCCATTCCGCCAGCTTGGTCAAAACGGTTGCGGACCATGCCGTTTCCCGCAAGCAACCGGAAGGAGGCAATAATGAGGTGTTCTGTCCTTGTTTTGCAAATCTGGGTGATGCTCTTCGTCGGTTCGATGTCTCTTTGGGCACAGGTAGGGCCCCCACCCGGATCCCAAAGAGGCGGTCCCAGACCCCAGTTGGGAGACCCGGACGGACCCAGGAATCGTGACCCACTGGGCACCTTGAAACGCGCCCTTAGGAATGCGGATGCCCCTCCCTTGACCGAGTCCCAGGAGCAGCAAATCCTAGCGCTAATCCAGGCACTTCGGGAAAATCGACCCGATGGAGTCGAGAATGGCGTGCTGCATGATGCGCAGCGGGCCTATCAACACGCCGTATTGGCAGGCGACTTCGCCGGTGCCCAGCAGCAGGCGGCGGTCATTGGAGAGCAGGCCGCGCACATCACCACCACCAAACTGGAGCTGGCCGCTGAATTCAAGATCGGTGTTCTGGAGGTACTCGACGCCGGCCAGATCGGTTCTCTCCTGCAGCGAATCGGATCCCATGGACTGATCCGCCTATTGAACAGTTCGGCGCGCCCCGGAGGCAGCCACGCACCCCGTCCCCGAGGGGGCAGACCAGGCAAGTTCCCCGACTCTCCCGGAGAATAGTCCCGCTCTCAGGGGGACCCCGTCCCAGCCCCTGGCGTAGCTGGGACGGGGTCCCCTCCTCTCTCCCCTCCCTTGCAAACCTTACCTGCGCCTGGGCGAACGGTTTTGGGTACGTCTGAGGATGCCCCGACCGACCCGTTGGCGGACGACGCCCCCTCCGAGTGGTAGATTGAGTCGCTCACGTTTCCGCATCCATGGTGGCTATCTGGATCCTGAGGAGAGAGGCATGAAACCTGCTATACTGGGACTCCTTTTCTGGTGTTTTCTGGTGGGCTGGTCGGCAATGAGACGGTCAATGGTTTCGCTGCTGAGACTGTCGGTCCTTGCGTTCGTAGCGGCGGCCGCAATGTCCGAGCCTCAGGACTCGAAGGTCCCTGACCGGGAACCCGTCCACTATATGATCATCGTCACCGGAAGTGAGCTGCTCAATGGCACTTATGCCGACCAGCATACCCATTTTCTGACCCGAACACTGGCGCCCCTGGAAGGCCGCTGTGTGGGATCCATGAGCGTAGGAGATCATGCCCGGGATCTGGGCGACGCTCTGGAGTTTGCCAAAGGTCATGCCGCTCTGACCATCGTCACCGGAGGCCTGGGCCCGACCGACGATGACATCACGCGAGTCCAGATTTCGGACCACACGGGCATTCCTCTGCGGGAGCACCCGGCCCTGCGAGATCGGCTGGCCGGAGGAGCGGGCAGGACGGTACGCGAGAACATGCGACCCCTGGCCCGCGTTCCCGAGCGAGGGACCTACTTGCCCAACCCGAATGGAACCGCCGTAGGGCTGGTGTTCGACGACGGAGAGCGAGTCACGGTTGCGCTGCCTGGACCGCCTCGGGAACTGCGCCCCATGGTCAACGGTCACCTGATTCCCTATCTGAGACAGCGCTTCGGACTTCGTTCCATCGGCAACTCTATCCGGCTCCGCTTCGCCGGAATTGGAGAATCCACGCTCAGCCAAATCATCCGGGATCGAGTCACCCTGCCGGAGGACGTGATCCTGACCTCACTCTTCGACCTGAATCGAGTGGATCTGACCTTTTCCCTGCCTGGGAACACCGGTGATGATTCCGCCCGCCTGGCCAAGGTGAAGCGTGACCTTGCGGCTCACGTGGGCGATTACCTGTACTCGGACGATGACTCTTCCCTGGAAGACAAGGTCCTATGGCTCCTGCAAGAGCGGCGATTGAAACTGATCGTGGCGGAAATCGAGACGGGCGGCGCAGTGACCGCGGCACTGACCGCCGTTTCCAGGTCGGAACGCGCCTTTTCGCGAGGATTCGTGGGGACGGACCATCGCTCGGTGATCCGGATGATGGGAAATCAGGCGCCATCCCCGCCGGAGAGATCCGTGGGTAAAGAATCCGCTCTTAACTTGGCCCGAGCCGCCTGCGCACTTTCCGGGGAGACCGCTTGGTCCTTGACCGTTTCCGCGCTGGAGCATCATCCGGAAAGGCGGGTCTGGGTCGCGGCGGGGTCGGTGGCCGCCGGCTTTCAGGCCCGGCCTTTCCGACTCGGAACCAGGCCCTCCAGTCGCGATCGGCTGGTCACGAGCGTGCTGGATTTCCTTCGACGGCGGTTATCGCCCCTCCCGGCGCCCTCTCCAGGTAAGAAGCCCAGCCGCGAGCCGTCCAGGCAGGTCATTCCGATCACCCTTCTTCTCGGGTGCTGAGAGAAACCATCACACTACCGTCTTCACTGTCCACCAGGTTGACGTGAGTGTGCCGTTTTTCCTTCCGGTAGTGCAGGGTTCGCATGACCTGGCCGGTAGAGGACACCGTGACCTTTTCCCAGCCGGCCTCTTCCAGTTTCTGGCGGTAAAAGTTGTCGATCGTTGCGAGGGAATCTTCGCTCTTGGCCTGAATGTGGAAGGTATTGTTCTGACCTTCTCTGGCCATCATCACTTCGATGCCCGGATAGACTGGTACATCTTCGGGAAAGCCCGCCGGAACACCGAGATTCTCCCCGTAGGAGAATCTCGTCTCTGCCCCTCCTCTCCCTCCATGGTCATGGCAAGGTTTCCACCCTCGATGTCTACCTTGGCATTGCCCTGCAAACCAAGACCCTTCTCCAGCGCCTTCTCGGCGAGTTGTTCGCTCGCCTATTGGCTGCAGCCGAGCCCCAAAACTCCCAAGACAGTGATCGTGACCAGCCAATAACACCTGACGGGACGCTTCATTGACTTCCCTCCCTCATGCGGGTTGATTTCGGGGCCGATTGTGGCGGAGAGCGGCCTCCATTCCAAGTTGGTCAAGCGACTCACAGCCACAACTGGGAGAAGCTGAGAAAGCTCACCGAAGACTTCCTCGACTGGAAACAACAGCTCCATGCCGGTTTCGCGCTGAACCCGTCCAGACGTTGGTGTAAAATGCCAACAATGACGCCTGCATTGCGCTCTTCCGGGCGAAGCCGCTCGCGCCGAAGAACCTTGAAGCGGAAGGTGAGTCGGTACTGGTTCTGGATCAGCTACGGTCTGCTCTCGCTGGCGGTGGCTGTCTTCTTCAGCCTGGTCGGCCTGTTGCTCGGCTACGCCATCGACCTTCCCCAGGTTCAGGAACTCCAGAAAATCCGCCCCAGTGTTGTGTCCTACGTCCATGCCGACGACGGCCGGGTACTGGGACAATTCGCCCTGGAAAAAAGAATGCTGGTCTCCTACCAGAACATCCCGGAGGTCGTCAAACAGTCCATTCTGTCGGCTGAGGACGCCAACTTCTTCGGTCATGCCGGAATCGACTTCTGGCGCCTCCTGAGCACCATCGTCAACGACATTCTGCGCTGGGAAAAGAAGGGGGCCTCCACCCTCACCATGCAGCTGAGCAAGCTCAGGTTCACCAGTTCGGAGAAGTCGATTGAGCGCAAGATCAAGGACATGCTCTTCGCCATCGAAATCGAAAAGAACTACTCGAAAGAGCAAATCCTCGCCTTTTACTGTAATCAGATCTACCTCGGTCATGGCACTTATGGAATCGCCGCCGCGGCCGACTTTTACTTCGGGCGGGCCCTCCCGGATCTGACCTTGAACGAAAGTGCCACCCTGGCCGGCTTGATCCAGTCCCCGGAAAACTACTCTCCCCTGCGCCACCCGGAGCGCGCTCTGAACCGGCGGAACTACGTTTTGCGACGACTGCACCAGGAGGACTACATCGACCGCCCCACCCTGGAGAGCCAACTGCAAGCTCCACTGGAGATCCGTCGAAAATCCCGCAACCGGAGTCCCGCTCCCTACTTTGTGGAATGGGTTCGGCGTTATCTCGAGCGGAACTACACGACCGATCAGATCTGGAAGGAAGGTCTCAAGGTTTATACCACCGTGGATTACGACATCCAGATGGCAGCACAAAAGGCTCTCCGGGAAGGTTTAAAGGCCTTTGACAAGCAGATGCGGCGCTGGCGGAAGATCGAGGAAAACATCCTCGATCTGGGTCAAGACCTCGAGAGCTACCACCATCCGAGCTGGCGCCAGATCTTTTACGCGGGACAGCTCGTGTACGGCCTGGTCCTGGAATCGAACCAAGATCAGGCCAAGGTTAAGATCGGCAGTTATCGAGTCGTGATCGAAGCGGAAGACGTGGAGTGGACCGGGATCAAACGGGTACACAAGGCCCTTCGCCCCGGAGACGTGGCGATCTTCACGATCCGTAAGATCGATGCGGTCGACAAGAGCATCGAAGCCATTCTGGACCGCATTCCTCAGGTTCAGGGGGCCCTTCTTGCGATCGAAAACAAGACTGGGGCCATCAAGGCCATGGTCGGTGGATTCGACTTCGAGTACAGCCAGTTCAACAGAGCCACACAAGCCCTGCGCCAACCCGGATCGATCTTCAAACCGTTCACCTACGTGGCCGCTCTGGAAAACGGATACGCACCCTCGGACGAAGTTCTGGATGCCCCCGTGACCTTCCTAGACGGACTCGGCCGGGTCTACGAACCCACTAATGTGGATGAGGAGTTTGACGGCTTGATTACTGTGCGCCAGGCCTTGGCCAAGTCCAGAAACGTCCCCACGCTCCGTCTGGCCAATGCCTTAGGTATCGAGCGGGTGATCGACGTGGTGCACCGCTTCGGAATCGAGAGAGACTTCCCCCCCTTCTTGCCCATAGCCATCGGTGCCGGAGAGGTCACCTTGCAGGAAATCACGTCGGCGTTCTCCACCTTTCCCAATCAGGGTGTGCGGGTTCACCCCTACTTCATCCAGCGAGTGGAAAATTATCACGGAGCCAATCTGGAGGAGCACCGCCAGAACATCGATGAGGTCCTGTCGCCTCAAGTGGCCCACCAAATGGTGGAGATGATGCAGAGTGTCGTACGGATGGGAACTGCAGGGCAGGCCCGCAAGCTGAAACGGCCCATTGGTGGCAAGACGGGTACCACGAATGAGTCCACCGACAGCTGGTTTGTCGGCTTCACACCTCGGCTGACGGCTGGCGTCTGGGCGGGATTCGACGAGAAAAAGTCGCTCGGTGAGCGAGTTTATGGCTCCACTCTGGCGCTTCCCATCTGGATCGAATTTATGAAGGAGACTCTCCAGGACACTCCGGTGGAAGAGTTTGAGCGGACCGATGCACCCGCCATCGAGCCCAACAGAAGGGTCGATCCCCGGCTGGTTCAAAGACGCCCCGAAACCGAGCCGCCGCCGGCCGTTCTCGCAACCGTGCAAGAGTCCACCCCAACCAGTCAGCCACAGGCGGAACGGGCCTCCCGAGGGATCCTGGTTGAGGACATCATTTCCCCTGCGGGGACGGAGCGAAATCTAAAAGGAGGAGAGGAATAGGCGCCCCGGAGCGCTGCCGGAAACTGGCTCCAAGATGCGGAGCCAACCGGGGATCTAAGTGTTCCCTGGAAGTGAGCACTTAGTGGGTACGCTCCAAGACGAAGTCCGGGACCTTGAGCAGAGCGGATCGGTAGATGGAGTCGGGAAATCCCTCCAGAGAGGCCTTCGCCTTGCGGGCGTACTCTTCGGCCAATTCTCTCGCCCGCTGAAGGGTACCGTGGCTTTCCACCAGGCGGATGATTTCTCTCTTGTTGACCGATGAAAAGTTCCCCTGGGAGACCACATCCAGCACGAAGGCTCGCTCCTGCGACCCGGCTTGCTGAAGAAGATAGATGATGGGAAGGGTAACCCGGCCCTCTTCCAGATCCTTAAGCACGGGTTTTCCCAGCGCCTTCCGATCGGACGTGTAATCGAGCAGATCGTCGATCAACTGGAAGGCCATCCCCAGGGAAGCGCCGTAGGTCCGAAGCTTCTCTTCCCTCTCCGCTCCCAATTCTCCCAGAATTCCGGCCATTTGTGTGCAGCTGGAAAAAAGGCAAGCCGTCTTCCGGAAGCAGATTCCCAACTGTTCTTCCGCAGTGACCTCTGCACAACCCCGGCGCTCCATCTGCATCAACTCGCCTTCCACCATCTTGCGGGTCACTTCAATCAAGACGTCCAGAATTCGAAATTTCCTCTCTCGGAGCGCCAGCTCGAAAGACGTAATGTAGAGCCAGTCACCCATCAAAACCGTGACCTGGTTTCCCCAACGTGCATTGACCGAAGGTCTCCCCCGCCGCATGTCCGCGTTGTCCAGGATGTCATCGTGGACCAGGGTGGCCACGTGGATGAATTCGACCACTACGCCCAGGCGAATCAGGGAGTCCCGGTCGTAGTTACAGAGTTTTGCCGCCAGCAGCAGGAGAGCCGGTCGCAGCCGCTTCCCGCCGCTGCCGTGCAGGTAGCGATTAATGTCATTGATAAGCGGAATCGCCGTTTGTGCTTTGTTCTTGAGAGTCCTCTCGACTTCTTGAAGCTCGGGAGCGATGAGCTGAAAGACCTCCCTTGCGCCAAGAGACACGCGGGGAATTGGATTCATACAACCACTCGGCCCGTCACTATATCAACGCTCCCCAGCCCTGACAACGGGCACTCCGGAGCATTCCGGACTGGTAGTTAGTCAGTTCAAACTGAGTACGTGTTTGAGCGCGATGCTGAAAGTTTGGCCACGCCGTAAGGCGACGAGCACCACCCCGTTGGGGTCCAGCGACAAAATGTTTGCGGAGGGGGCTTGGGAGGTGAGGTCTCGCGGGCGATCTCGTCGCTCCTCGTGCCGGATACCTTGCCGGCTTTCAGAGGCAGGAAGCGGATTCAAAGAGCCGGTGAAAGTTGCTGCGGGTCAAGTCGGCAATTGTCCCCAAGTCTTCACCCAGGACCTGAGCCAACACCTCCGCTACCCGGACCACGTAAGCCGGTTCGTTGCGCCGGCCTCTATGCGGAACCGGGGCCAGGTAAGGGGCGTCCGTCTCGATCAGGATGCGGTCTCTGGGAACCCGTCGGGCCGTTTCCCTCAGCTCATCGGACTTGGGAAAGGACAGAATCCCGCCGAAGGAGAGGTAAAATCCCAAAGCCAGAAAACGTTCCGCCACCACCTGATCGGCGGTAAAACAGTGGATCACGCCCACCCCCTTTCCACTCTCCCCCAGTTCCTCCCTGAGGATCTCGATGGTCTCCTCCTCGGCGTTGCGAGTATGAATGATGACCGGCTTTCGAGCCTGCTGAGCCAGGCGAAGCTGGTCACGAAAGACTCGTCTCTGCGGCTCTCGGGGAGAGTTGTCGTAATGAAAGTCCAGACCGATCTCCCCCCATCCCAGAACGCGAGGGTGCGTCATCCGATCCAGAATCTGTCGACCCAGCTCCGGGGTGTAGAGTCGGGCGTCGTGGGGATGGACTCCCAGGGCGGCAAGAAGCTGGGGATGGGGCTTTGCGAAGCCGAGGATCTGTGCGGGGGATTTTCCCTCTTCTCCCACGCAGCCGATGGTCAGAATCTGGCTGACACCGGAATCGGCGGCTCGGTCCAGAACCGGAAGAAGATCCTCCTGAAAAGTCTCCGAGTCGAGATGGGCATGAGAATCGACAAACATTATCGGAGCCTGGCACCCAGGCTCACTGGCTCGGTGAAGGTCACCAAAACCGGCCGATCCCCGTCGGAAGCCGCCACGACCATGCCCTTCGATTCGACTCCCATCAATTTGGCGGGCTGCAGGTTGGCGACGATCACCACTTGCCGCCCCACCAACGAGTCGGGGGGATATTCCCGAGCGATACCAGCCACGACCTGGCGCACCTCGTCACCGACGTCGACCTGCATCTTGACCAGTTTCTTGGAGCGGGCGATGGGTTCGACTTTGAGCACCTTTCCCACCCGCATGTCCACTTTCTCGAAATCCTCGATTCGAATCTGCTCTTTTGGTTTGGCACTCTTCGTTGCTTGGGGAGTCGCGGCCGGTTGGTCCGGCCGCTTTTTCTTTGCGGATTCGGCCAGAAACTGGTTTTACATCCTGGCGAGGGTAGATCGCCTCTACGGGTCCAATCTTCGATCTCACCTTCAACACTCCCCAGTTGAGATGGGTCAACCGGTGGGCCTCCAGCGGCTCGTCAATTCCCAACTGCTTTCAAAATCGCCGAGGATCCGCGGGGTAGGACCGGAGCCAGCAGGACCGCTATGATTCGAATGCTTTCAGCGCAAGTGTAGAGCACCGTGGCCAGCCGATCCCGCTGGGCCGGATTCCGAGCCAGCGACCACGGCTCGTTGGCCACGATGTACTTGTTGACGGCCGAGATCAGCTCCCACACATGGTCCAAGGCCTTGCCAATCTGAAACCGATCGAAGTTCTTGCGGTACAGCTGCACGGTCTCGATGCAGAAGCTCTGCAGATCATTGTCGCGAGGCTCCGATTCGACCAGCTGCGGGATTCTTGACTCGAAGTAGTTCTCGATCATCTTCAAGGTCCGGCTGATCAAATTCCCCAGGTCGTTGGCCAGATCGCTGTTGACTCTTCCCAGCAGAGCCTCGTAGGAAAAAATTTCCGTCCCCTCCCAAAGGAATTTCCCGCAGTAGGAAGTACTTGATGTAATCGGTATCCAACAATTCCGTCATCTCTTGAGCCGCGATGAAGTTGCCTCGAGATTTGGACATCTTCTCGCCATCCACCGTCCACCAACCGTTGACCAGAATGTGGCGGGGCGGCTCCAGACCGGCGGCCATCAGAAAGGCCGGCCAGTAGACGGCGTGAAAGCGGAGGATATCCTTGCCAATCAACTGGACGTTGGCCGGCCAGTGTTTCTCGAAACGCTCTGGATCGGCGCCAAAACCAACTCCCGACAGATAGCCGGTCAGAGCGTCAAACCAGACGTAGAAGATGTGTTTGGGATCCTCCGGTACCCGGATGCCCCAGCTGAAGGAGGTGCGGCTGATGCTGAGGTCCTTCAAGGCCGCCCCTGACGAAACCGACGATTTCGTTCATCCGGGTGGACGGGATCACGAAGTCCGGGTTGTCCCGGTAAAACGCCAGCAGTTTCTCCTCGAAGGCGGACAGCTTGAAAAAGTAGCTCTCTTCGGTCATGAATTCAGTGGGGCGGCCGCAGTCCGGGCAAACCTGGTCTCCCTCGCCGGCGTAGGCTTCACAGTTCACGCAATAGGATCCGCTGTACTCACCCAGATAGACACTCTTTTCGAGGCGCTGGAAGAACTCCTCCACGCCAGAGGCATGGCGCGACTCGCTGGTGCGAATGAATTCGTCAAAACTGACATCGAGCGACTTCCAGGTGCGCTCGAACGCCGCAGCGTAGCGATCGACCAGCGACTTTGGCTCCAGCCCTTCCTCCCGGGCCGCTCGCTCGATTTTCAAGCCATGTTCGTCGGTGCCCGTCAGCAAGCACACGTCCAACCCGCACATTCTCTTGTACCGGGCCAACGCATCGGCGACTACGGTAGTGTAGGTGTGACCGACATGGGGGACTCCGTTGACGTAGTAAAGCGGCGTCGTGAGGTAGTACTTCTTACTCATAAGTCGCGCAGTTGCTCCAGAACTTTTTGCCGAACCACCTTGAGCGGAATGTTTTCCCGCTCGGAAATCGTCTTCAAATCATCGTATTCTGGGTACACACTGACCACGTCCCCGCGCCAGCGGCCGATTTTCACTCTCACCGAACCCAGGTCGGTCTGCAACGACCGAATCTCTCGCTCCAACACCCACCGATCCCACCAGCTATAGCGTACCCCAAAGGTGGTGGTCTCGCGAAAGATCAGCTCGGCCATCTCTTCGCTGTCTTGGGGCAGACACAGGATTGAAAGCAGCAAGCCCGGCCGGTTCTTCTTCATGTAAAGAGGCGTATAGTAGACATCCAGCGCGCCCTTTTTCAAGGCGATCCCCAGGAAGTGCCCGAACAATTCCGGGTCCATGTCATCGATACTGGCTTCCAGCACCACCACCTTCTGGTCCGAAGACGGAAGCTCCCCGTGTCGGGGCAGGCCCTCCGGAGTCTGCCCCAGCATTAAACGCAGCATGTTGGGTGCGTTTTCGTAGCAGCGATCCCCAGTGCCCAGACCGCTCCCGAAATACCGGCAAACCGGAGGGCAGGGGTCTCCTTCCACCAGCGTGGTGATGATGGCCGCCCCGGTCGGAGTGGTCATCTCCCCCTGCAGCTCACCCATCACTGAAGGGAAATCCTTCAACAACTCCACCGTCGCCGGAGCGGGAACCGGCCAGGTCCCATGCGAGAAAGTGACGGTACCCCAACCCAACCTCAGGGGAGCGCTGTAGAACTCCTCGACCTCGAAGTAACGGAAGCCGACACAGGCTCCCACAATATCGACCAGCGCATCCACGGCACCCACCTCGTGGAAGTGGATGCGATCGAGAGGCACGCCGTGAACCTTGGCCTCGGCCTCCCCCAGCCGACGGAAGATCTCCAGTGCTTTTTCCTTGACCCAGGCGTCCAGGGAGCTGCTTTCGATGAGCCGGCGAATCTCCCTGGGCCCCCGGGACGGGTGAGAGCCCCCGTGGTGGTGTCTGGCTCGATCCTTTGAACCCTGGTCCGTTTCATCGGAGACCGGGTGATGGGAGGCGTCGGAACTCGATTCCGCCGGATCGACGGGCCGAACCCGAACATTGACGCCCCGCAATCCCTGACGTTCCACCGGCTCGACTTCAAGGCGATAGGGTTCGAGCCCCAGCTTGCTCAGTTCCGCTTCCAGATGCTCGAGCGGAAGCCCCAGGTCCAAGAGGGCGCCTAGAACCATGTCTCCGCTGGCGCCATTGAAGGGATCGAAATACAGAATCTTGGCCACGGGCGGCTTCCCTCTTACCTACTCGGTCGAAGCTGGCCTTCGTGTGAGTTCGAACGTTGCGGGGTTCGCCAGAGCGGTCCGCAAAAAGGCGGACCCTTTCGCCCTCATGGGCCCGTCTCGCACTGATCCGGCAACTCAATAAAGGCTAACAGGTTTCCTTTCCCATACCAGCCACCTGACGATACAATAGCCGGACTCTTTCTTCTACCGGAGCGAACCCATCCTACCGGCTAACCCGTGCAAATCTGCCAGGCGCGACTCCAGAGCCAACCCTAGGTGATCGAAAGATCGCGGAGGAGAGTTTTTTCAAAACAACGGCCAGCGTCGCGCTGCACCTCTCTGCCGGCAGGCACGCCGCCAGAGATGGGTGATAACTCGCCCGAGTGCTGACTTTGCTATGATAAGAAACCATGCTGTTGGGACGGATCGAGGCCGTTGGCGCTCACCTGCGAACATTCATCCGAGAACATTTTCAGCTGGAACCGGGCACCCTCACTTCGGAAAGGCCACCACGCATCGAGTTCGGAGATCTGGCCTTTCCCTTCCCCTTCGATCTAGCGAAAAATCTGAAGAGACCACCCCGGGACATCGCCCGAGAAGTGGTGGAACGGATTGAGCCCCCACCGGAAGTAGACCGTTTCGAGGCCGCCGGCGCGGGTTATATCAACGTTTTTTTTCGCCGAGGCACCTTCCTTCGGGATCTGGCAGTCTGGCTGAGTTCGACCCTACCTGCAAGCTCCGGCCCCAAAGTCATCGTCGAGCACACGAACATCAACCCCAACAAGGCGGCTCATATCGGTCACCTCCGCAATGCCGCTCTGGGAGACACCTTCGTGCGTTTACTGCGCGCCGAAGGGCATCGGGTGGAAGTCCAGAATTACATCGACAACACGGGCGTCCAGGTGGCCGATGTCGTGGTCGGTTTCGAGCAACTGCGCCAGCTCTCTCTGGACCAGGTGAGGCAGATAGAGGATCCCTTTGACTACTTCTGCTGGGATCTCTACGCCGAAGTTGCCGACTGGTACCAACAGGATGAGACCCGGCTCGAGTACCGGCATCGGGCTCTCCAGCAAATCGAGACAGCTCAGGGCAAAACGGCGGAGCTGGCCGAATACATCGCTTCACGGGTGGTACGCGCCCACTTGAAGACCATGGCTCGGATGGGCGTGGAATACGATGTTCTGCCACGAGAGAGCGAGATCCTGCAGCTGAAGTTCTGGGAGCAGGCGTTCGCCCAACTCAAAGAAGCCGGAGCCATTCGCTTCGTCAAGCAGGGTCCCAATCGGGGTTGCTGGGTGATGCAGCTGCCGGAGGACGAGTCTGGATCCGAAGACGAGAAGATCATCGTCAGAAGCAACGAAACCGTGACCTATGTCGGAAAGGACATTGCTTACCAACTCTGGAAGTTCGGGCTCCTGTCCAATAACTTCCACTACCAGCCTTTCCACGAATATCCTAACGGCCGGGTCGTCTGGATCACGTCCACTCGTGCCGTCAACGGAAACCCACCCGATTTCGGACATGGCCATCAGGTTTACAATGTCATCGACGTCCGGCAAGCCTACCTGCAGCGGGTGGTGGCGCAAGGTCTGCGCAGCCTAAATTTCACTTCCCAAGCTGAGCGATCCATCCACTTCTCCTATGAAATGGTGGCCCTTTCGCCGGGTTGCTGTCAGGAACTGGGGATCGAGTTGTCCGATGAAGACGCCCGCCGACCCTATGTGGAAGTCTCTGGTCGGAAGGGCTTGGGTGTCAAAGCCGACGAACTGATCGACAAACTGATCGTCAGATGCCTCGAAGAGGTCCGTGCCCGGCAGAAGGATTTGCCGGATCAGAAGCAATTGCAGATCGCTCGGAAAATTGCCATCGGGGCGCTGCGCTATTTCCTTCTCAAGTACACTCGCAACGCCGTCATCGCCTTTGACTTTGCCGAGGCTCTGAGTTTTGAGGGCGAAACCGGACCCTATTTGCAATACTCTGTAGTGCGCGCCAACAACATCTTTCGCAAACTGAAAAAATCAGAACCAGGCTGGAACGTCTCCGGGAATGAAAAGAGTCGGCGGATTCTATGGGAGGATCTGGATCGAACTACGGACCTCCTGTCAGACGATGCACTGTGGAGCCTGCTCGTGCGAATCGCCCGCATCAGCGAGGCGATCCAACAGTCCCTTCGCACCATGGAGGTGAGCTATCTGGCCAAACACGCCTTCCTGCTGGCTCAGCAATTCAATCTTTTCTATCATAAATACCACATTCTGTCCGAGAAGGACGTTTTCAAGAGGACCCTGTATCTCAGCATCGCCGATGCGGCCCGTCGAGGTCTGCTCAAGGCCCTCGATGCACTCGGGATACAGGTCCCCGAACGGATGTAGTCGGATATGGGCGTTGCCCTACTCTGTTTTTTGCTGGGAAGCTCGGCCGCCTTCGCTCCCGAGATAGACGCCGGTCTGTCTGAGCTTTTGACACAGCGGGAGTACCAGAAATATCGGGCCAAGCCGCGCTACAAGGATCGCATCGACCTGTTTCAAAAAGTGTTCGATCGTCAGGTTAGAGCCGTCCGGGTCTACCTCGGCCAGAAGCGTCTGGAGAAAGTACTCAACACCCTACAGGACATGGGCCAAATGGCTCGTTACGCGATGCAAGAACCCTCCCGCGCTCGAGCCCAGATCAAGGAACTGCAATCCAAGCAGGTGAAGAAACTGGAGATCCGGCTGCGGAAGCTGTTGGAGAATCTCGACGACCTGAGATTCTCGGTACCCTTTGAATACCGAACGGAGTTCGATCGAACCAAAGAGGATCTGGAAAAACTGCGTGACCAACTGCTACGCCAGCTTTTTGGTGAAGCCCTGGCCCAGACGAAACTCCAGATTTTGCACCGGGCCCAGCCTTCAGAGGCTCGCTCTTTTCGGGCTCCTGAAACGCGAGCGCACCGGCACCAAGTCGCTACAGACGACTGTTTCACCGACGCCGAATATGAAAAACTGCAGCAGAACCAGGAACTGGTCAAGAGAGTCGAAGTTTTTCTGGAAATCGCCGAAAGCCGCCTGCTGGAATTCGAGCGCAGGATGAGCGCCCGAGAAAGAGAACCCCAGGCGGAGATAAACGGGGATCCTCCGGAGTCCAGCCAGAATACAGAAGGGCAAGAGAGCCATCCCGAGGAGGAGAATCCTCTCTTTTTTTTCGACTATTGGGAGTTGGTCCGAAGCTATGAACGAGCCATCGACGGGATCATGGTCAACGTCGATGACCGGATGGAACACCGGCCTCCTTCCAGAGAGGAGCTCAAAGAGACCCTGGAAAAACTCCAGGAGAAAGTGACCGAATTCATCCCCAAACTGGCCCCCATCAAGCAACTGGCCGAGCGCAGGAAGGACGAAACACTGTACAATGAAATCCGAAAGTCAGAGGGGACCTCTGAAATCGCCCAAAAAGGTTCCCAACACGGCTTGCAGAATTTGAAACGGGCAAAAAACCGCTCCAGAGAAGATTGAATGGCAAAAATCGTCTCGATAGGAACTGCTGTACCCCCCCATTGCGTGCCTCAGGATGTGTTACGCGAAGAGGCCCGAATCCACTTCGGGCAACGCGTAGGCGAGATCAACCGCCTGCTTCCCATCTTCGACAACGTCGAGGTGCGCCAAAGATACTTCTGCGTGCCGATCGAGTGGTTTTATCAGCCTCACAGCTTCCTGGACCGCAATGACACCTACATCGAATGGGCTGAACGGCTCAGCCGTGAAGCCATCGAAAAATGCTTGGAACAAGGCGGGCGTGGCTGCGGATGAAATCGACCACTTCCTGTTCGTCTCCACCACGGGTATGTCCACGCCCAGCATCGATGCCCACCTCATCAACCGGATGGGGTTCGATCGACACATCAAGAGGACTCCGATTTTTGGGTTGGGTTGTGCGGGAGGAGCGGCAGGCCTGGGCCATTGCCTGGATCTTCTGCGAACCGATTCCGCCAAAAAAGTGCTGCTGGTTTCCATCGAGATCTCCTCCCTGACCTTCCAGCCGCAGGATTTCACTAAGAGCAATCTGGTGGCTTCGGCCCTTTTCGCCGATGGTGCCGCTGCCGCTCTGGTCTGTGGAGACGGCTGCGAGGAGGAGGGCGTGCAGATCTTGGACGCGCAAAGCACCCTATATCCCAAGACCTTGGATGTGATGGGTTGGCGCTTTACCGATACCGGCCTGCAGGTGATCTTCTCCCGGCGGATTCCCGCTTTGGTGACCCGCTTCATCCGCGACAACATCGAGGGGTTCGTGGGGCGCAGAGGCCTTTCCCGTCAAGACGTTTCCCACTACGCCATTCATCCGGGCGGAGCCAAGATCCTGACTGCATTTGAGAGTTCCCTGGATGTCTGCCCGGACGATCTCGTGCACAGCCGTTTCGTGCTGGAGAACTACGGCAACATGTCGAGTCCCACCGTGCTATTCGTGCTGCACCACCTCCTCGAGTCCGGAGCGCCAAAGCCCGGAGATTATGGGCTGGGCGCCGCCTTCGGCCCCGGCTTCAGCTCGGAACTCTTCCTGCTGCACTGGTAAAGGGAGCGAGCCGGTCAATCCCTACGATTTTCTGCTCGAAAGAGTGCGGGAGCTTCGAAACAATGTCACGGCTCACGAATGCCGCTTACTTATCGCTGACCGAAGGACTATCCGCACTTTTGGTCGCTTGCGATGCGAAGCTGGCCTCTCGAATCGAGCTGTTCGAGAACCTGGAGACATCGAAATCGTCAGCCGTCACGAAGGTACAATTCGAGCCTCCAATCAACCGGGGGGCGGTCTTGCTGTCGAGATCCAGCTGCCGGCGATTCTCGGGAGCAAGAAGCAGAAAGTCTTCCGGTCTGCTGGACGATCGGCCAAACTCCGCCTACTGGGTCGGTTTGGATAGATTCTTCGGCGACTTCTTCTGCAGCACTGCTATCAGATCCCGTCCCTCTTTGGTGGGTTGAGCCTTCCCATTCAGGATGATTTCCTTGGCCGTGTATTGCTTCCCGTAGACGCCCTTGTTGGCCCCTTTGTCAGAGCGCAGGGTCGAGCCGGACAGGGACACACCTGCGAAGAGCCCCCGGGAAACCGAATAGGTCAGGATCTCTGCCCGCATATAGGCATCCGTCGACGCTTCTCCGGTGCGCCCCTTGGGACCCGCGGCGGCCGAAGCATCGGCTCCCAACTTGACCTTGCTGTCCAGCAATGATTCCGCTCCGGCGCTGTTCATGACCAGCAGGATATAGTCGGTGGCGGAGCCTCCGATTTGAAATCCGATGCTGCCACCCTCCAGTCGGTACATGGCCGGAGTTCCCCAGGGACCTTGGTAATCCTTGTGGGTGCGACACACCATGGCACCGCGACCATAGTTGCCTCCGAAGCCCAGGGCGAACTTCTTGGTGGAGGGAATCACCACCATGCATTCGGCCTTGTCCAGCAGTTCCTGGGGGATGCCGTCTGCCAGGTTCAGGGCCTTTTGCAGCACCGACGTGCACTTCTCCAAGCGCTCCGAATCATCATTGCCGAGAAGGAGGTTGGGAAGCAAGAGAAGAGTCAGTACGGCCGTATGGAAAACTTTCATCATAACTTCAGGATGCTCCCTGACCTTTCGAATTGTCCATAGCTGACCGGTTCCCACAAAAGGACTCTCCTCTCGCTGTTGAGTCCACGATCTGAAAATGGGGATGGACGGTCCCTGCCCAACCGGTTTCGGATCGGCCGCCGCATCGACCGGCATCCCCATTCCGATCCGTTGTGCCGACTCGTATCTACCCCACAGGAAATAAACCGCACTCCATCCCTGACTCGATATCGCTGTTGCGGTACAATGACCGGCCGGAATCCAGCTAAAAAGGAGGCATGTGATGAGTTCACTAGTTCTGGGCTTGGCCGTCGGAGCGTTCCTGCTGGCGCTCTGGTCCCTGAAAACGGCCCGGTCCTTGAAACGCAGGTTGGCGCGCCAGGAGGCGGAAAATCGGTCCTCCGAGTTGCAATTGAAGGATTGGCAGGAGGAACAGGAGTCTCGAATCGGCACCCTTCAACGCTTTCTGGGAGGAATGGCCGCGGGGCGCACCCCAACAGCGGACCAGATTCGCGACGGCACACTGTTCCGGGAGATCGAAGGGGAGACGGCCCAACGCCTCTTCAAACAGCCGGCTACGCTTTTTATCGACGTACGCGAACCGCATGAGTATGAAAACGGACACGTTCCCGGCGCCCAGCTGATTCCCATGTCCCAACTGGAGCAACGCTGGTCGGAAATACCCTCCAGCGTCGAACACGTCGTCATTCACTGCGCCTCGGGCAATCGTTCCGGCAGCGCCTGCCACTTCCTCAGTCGCGAAAAAGGTTACCTGAATTTATACAACCTGAGTGGAGGCCTGGCCGACTGGCCAGGCCCCCTCGAGCGGGAAGGCGCCTAACAGGTTTTCGAGTTCCGGGCTCCTTCCCTTTTTTTCACAAGTGAAGGAGACTACGTGCCAACTTCCATAAATACGATCATGTTTGTTGCGAGCGCGACACCCCTGATTCCAGGCACCACGACGAATCGATGCGGAGACATCGGGGAGGAGGAGCAATACTGAAGACGGGGATATCCCCTCGCAACCCTTCGGGCGGAGGGGGGTTGCGGTCGATCTCTTCGTCGCTCCTCGACCTCATCACCCCAGCCCCCTCTGCGAACGTCACCGTATCTATGGAGGGGAGCACTAAGACAGGGGAAAGGCCCAGAAAATGTATCTAACGGCACTCGACTTCGTCGTCATCATCGTGTACATGGCAGGCCTCGCCTTGATCGGCCTGTATTTTTCTAAACGCCAGACCTCCCGCGAGGAGTATTTTCTGGGAGGCAGGGACATTCATTGGTTTCTGGCCGGAGGCAGTTTAATGGCCACTCTGCTGTCGACTATAACTTATCTGTCGGTGCCCGGCGAGATGATCCGTTACGGCATCGCCTACTTCGGCAGTATTCTGGCCATGCCCCTGATCATCCCGGTGACCAACCGAGTGCTGATCCCCATCTTGATGCGTCTACCCATCTCCAGCGCCTACGAATACCTGGAGAAGCGTTTCGACGTAAAGGTCCGCAGCCTGGCTTCTTTCGCTTTCATCGGTCGAACCATCCTGTGGATGGGTTTGATCATCTACACGGCCAGTTTCGCTTTTGCCGAGATGTCGGGCTGGAACATCTACGTCACCATTATCGCCATCGGGTTGGTCACGACCTTCTACACCACCACCGGAGGCCTGAGAACGGTGGTTTGGACCGACAATATCCAGCTGTTCATCCTGTTTGGAGGGGCGGTGGCCATCCCCTTCTTCATCGCCTACGCCACAGGAGAGGGCCCTTTAGAGTGGTGGCAGACGTTTTCCCAGGCGGGACGTACCGAGATCCAGATGTTCAGTATGGACCTGACCGTGAGAATCACGGTGTTCGGGGTGGTGATGAGCAATTTTTTTTGGAACATCGCCACCAGCGGTGGAGATCAAGTGGCGGTGCAGCGTTACCTGAGCACCCCATCTCTGAAGGCTGCTCGACGAACGGTTTGGGTCTACACCTTCTGGGGAGTCTTCCTGTCGTTGTTTTTGATGCTTTGCGGCCTGGCCCTTTTCGCATTCTACGCCCAGAAGTCGGGCGCTCCCATCGGAGCCTTCCAGGAAGAGATCGCTTTGAGAGCGGACCGCATCATGCCGCAGTTCATCGTCCAGGAACTGCCAGCGGGAATCTCCGGACTTCTTCTGGCGGCTTTGCTGGCAGCCGCCATGTCGAGCTTAAGTTCCGGAATCAATTCCATCTCGGGCGTAGTGATGAACGATTTCCTCCAACGCTTCGGTTTCCTCAAGGACAGCGTCTCTTTGAAGGTCGACAAGTTGGCCTCGCTGGCGGCTGGGGTCATCGGCATCGGCGCTGCCATCACCATCGCCGTCGGAGCGCAGAGCACGAACTGGAATCTGGTGGAACTGACGGGTCGCATCAACCACATTTTCGTGGCTCCAATCGCCGTGCTATTTTTTGGGGGAATCCTGTTTCGAAGAACTGGCAGTCGTGCCGTGCTCCTTTCCTTCGTCTTTGGAACCCTGTTGAGCCTCTTCATCTGCTTCGGAAAGTCCTGGTTCGGTCTGGAGGAAAACATTTCGTTCGTCTGGGTAGTCCCCATTCCCTTCTTGGCCGGTCTGGGTCTGGCCGCCTTGCTCAACTACATCTTCCGCTCACCGGACCGGGAGAAGATTCGAGGGCTGACCATCGGCGATGTCCTGGGGGAAGAGAAGTAAGCTAGACTAGGAGCCTGTCCGAGTAATGGTTCCGATTGCGTTACAGGCGCTGGAATCAAGCGTCCTGGGCCCGTTCCAGGTCCACCTCACCCACGATGTAATCGCTGACGGCTTCGAAAACCCGCTCCCCGAGTTCTGCGGTTGACCCTTCCGGGTCGCCCATGATTCCGTTGGACGTAAAGTGCCTCAGGCCTTTTGCGACAACATCCTGCAGGGGAACGTCCCCCGTGAAGCCCTTCTCGATTCGGTCTTGCCGCACCAGATGGGGCAGAATCAGTGACATCTGAGAGGTTTCCGTAAGGTCGGCGTGAGGTCCGCCGTCGCCGCTGCGTCCCAAATCTTTCAGCACCGCCGTCTGTGCGGCCATGAAACCCTCGACGTCCACGATCGGACGCACCTGCACGTTCCTGGCGGCCAACTCGTCTACGAGACGACGAGCCACACGTTGGATGGGCAGAAAATTCCCGCCATGACTCGAGAGCAGCAGAATCTCCTGAAAGCCGTGATGGGCCAGGCTCAGGCAATATTGTCGGAGATTCTCGTGGAAAAGCTCCTCCGGTACAGTCAGCGAGCCCGGGAAGTCCATATGGTGGTCCGAGCAGGCCGGGCGCAAGACGGGAGCCACGAGAGCATCCCCCAATTTCCTGGCTACCCGCACCGCCACTTCGTAACCCAGAACCGTGTCGGTGATTAGGGGTAAATGAGGGCCATGCTGTTCGACCGAGGCCGAAACCACGAGAGCCGTTCGGCTGCCCTGCCCCAAGGCCGCCTGGATCTCCGGCCAAGTCATTTCTTCCATCAGTACCGTATCCATAATTTCATTACCCATCCCTGAGGCGACCAGCCGCCAGCCCACCCCTGCGTAGAGGTGCGGTCCACTCCAAATTTCGACCTTCCCGCCCCATTTCCAGGCACGATCCAGCCGGTGCACCGCCAGGCCGGATCCGCGAAAAATCGCTCACGGCGAGCGAATCTCCCGCACCATCTCCCCGGCCCGCATGCGCACCATGACCGTGGCCTCGGAGCAGACAAAAAAATGACAACCCCGCTGCTTCCAGAATCGCGCCATTTCCATGTCGCCTGTCGGCAACCCGCACGGTTTTCCCAGCCTCTGGGCCTTTTGGAAAACCTCGCCTATGGCAGCCACCACTTCCGGGTGATCCATCTGTCCACAGTGATCCAGGTTGAGGGACAGGTCGTAAGGTCCCAGCATGACCGCGTCCACCCAGTCGGGTGCTGCCAGAGTCTCCATGGCTTCAATCCCGGCCGGACTCTCGATCTGAAAAATGACGGCGAAATTCTCCTCCACTTCGTCCCAACCGGACCGCTCGAGGCTACTGACTCCCAACACGGACGGACCTCCAGGACCCCTTCTCCCGCGAGGCGGACAGAAAATGGCCTCCTGGACAGTACAAACCTGCTCTTCCCTCTCCACCCAGGGCATGATGAAACCGGCCGGCCCCATGTCGGCGTAGCGACGCAGCAAATGGTACAGGCTGGCGGCTGGTCGAACCAAGATGGGCAGATCCAGGAGGCGTCCGGTACGACACAGCTCCTCGAGGATTCTCAGATCACCGGCCCCATGCTCGAAATCCACCATGACGAAATCCATGCCCACGCTCTTGTAGATCTCCAGATAACCGGGCCAGTAATCGAACATCATCATGGGTCCCACCACCATTTCCCGGTTGCGAAGCTTCTCTTTCAGTTTACTGGCTAACATGATTGGAACCCTTTCTCGGTGTTTAGCGGCGACATTCTAAAGCCACCTCTGTCAAAATTGGGGAATTTCCGCCATCGGGCGAAGTGAGCAAAGCTCGATACTGCAGCCAGCGATGTTCTCTTCCCACCTTGAGCTGGCTTCCCGGATCGAGGTAGAAGGAATCCGCACCCGACCTGCCCTCCCATCCGGCTTCAAGCATCGTCTCACGATCGGCTCCGCCGCGGATCTGAAACTTGATCCCCGTATTCAAAGCGGTGATCGCCTTCCAATGCAAACGATTGCAGCGGGATCCGACTGGGATCTGGATGGGAGCGGAAACATAGTCCCACTCATACTTACGGTGGTAGACGTGACCGGCATCCACCATGGCATCCAGATGGACTCCGATGGTGGGGATGTTGTGCACCGCTTGCAGTGAGAAACCGTCCGGACCGCCCCAGAAGAGGTTGGTGCCGGCGGCCGAGTGGTCAAAGCGCTTCTGATGGTTTGTGACAAGTAGGTCAATCCAGCCATCCCGGTTCAGGTCCAGGCTGTCCACAGCCGCCGAAGAGGCGGTCGGGATCAGGGTTCGAGGTCGCTGACCCAGGGTCCGATTCGGAGCCCCCCAGTAGATGAAGGCCGGCAACTCGCGGGTAGTGTCCGACTTGTAATTGGTCAAGGCTAGATCCAGGTATCCGTCTCTGTCGAAATCCGCGACCGAGGCATCCAGGCTGGTGAAACCCTCCAAGGCCACTCGAGTATCGGGGGAATATCCATTCGGCCCTACCCAGTAGACATAGGTTTTGGAGTTGACACTGCGGTGGGAGGGGGTGGCACCGTTGGTGTAAGATGAGCTCCAGCCAGCCATCCGCATCCATGTCCGCAGCCAGGACGTGGGGGGCTCCATAAGCCTCCACACGGGTGAATTTTTTGGGATCGTAACCCTCACCCGTGCCCCAGAAGATCTGCGAATATTCGGAAAAACCGTTGGGGTAGATCAGATCCAGAAAACCGTCCCGATTCAAGTCGGCTATGGCATTCGATTCGAGTGAGAAACAGTCCAGATCGAACTGCTGGCTCTTCGCGTCGTGGAAGCGATCAGCATTTCCCAGACGATCATTGCCCGAGCGCTCTTTCCCTTCGGCTGGTCTCCCCGCAGGCTGAGCAGGACGTCCAAAAACCCGTCCCGATTCAGATCGGCGACGCTGCTGGCAATGGGAAGCTTTCCCGGCAAGCGGGTTCGATGATCAGCCGAATAGCCTTCTTTGGAGCCCCACCACACCCAATATGAATCCTGATTCAGCAGGACCAGATCGGGGTGTGCGTCATCGTCTAGATCGGCGATGCTGTACTCCATGTTGGCGCTTCGTTCGAGCAGGGTGAGGGCTGCGATCGAGTAGTGGGCCTCCGAATTGCCCCAGAAGATTACCGTCGGCAATCCATTACCGTGTTCGCTCAGATGACTGATCAGCAGAAGATCTAGCTTGCCGTCGTGGTTAAGATCAGCGACGTCACTGTCCGCGACACCGAAAGCCGTCAACTCTTGTCGCCGATGGGGAGAAAAGCTCCCCCGAGAATTGCCCCAATAAGTGTAGGAGGGTACGTCGCGACTCTTCTCATCATTGCCGTTCCCGAACAGGAGGTCGAGAAAACCATCCTGATTGAAATCGACGGCCTTTACGGTGGTGGCAGACAGCGTGGACAGGTCCGAACGGTGGTGAACGTCAAAGCCGTCGGAGGATCCCCAGAAAATCGAGGAAGGCGGAGTTTCGCGCGAGACGCCTTCATTAGCGAAGATCAGGTCGAGCTGTCCATCTGCATTCAGGTCGACCTCCACCTCTGCGCAGTTGTCCGCAGGCAGTTCCGAGGCCTGCTGCACGTTTAGACCCTGTTCCGAGCCCCGGTAGATGACGGCTTTCCTGGTACCCGCTACGATCAGGTCATCGAATCGATCCTGGTCCAGGTCGTAGGTCCTGAGAGTCCGCATTCCGGGTATCGGTCGGCGAGTTGCATCTCGAAGGTCCAGATGCAGATCCGAAGAGGTGAAGATCTGGCGTTTCTCCTCAGGAAACTCGCCACTGCCATCGCCCCAGTAGACGTAGACGCTCTTTTCCTGGCTGTTGTAATTCACAAAGGCTAGATCCGGGCTCCCGTCTCCATTGAAATCTCCAATCTCCGCGGCGGCGGCGCTGATGGTGGCCACCGAACTTCTTTGTCCGGTGTCGAAGCGGTGCAGGTCGCCCCAATAGATGAAGGATTCCAGGTGAAAACGAAAGCCCCGCCTTTCACCCTGTTCATCGCCATGATTGGCTATCACCACGTCCAGCAGGCCGTCGCTATTGAGATCTCCGACAGCCACACCACCGGCCAGATAGGCCGGCAACTCGGTACGCTGGTCCGCTTCGAATCCGTGGGCGCTCCCCCAGTAGATCAGGAAATCCGGAGTGTAGACACTATTGTGGTCCTGGGTGAAAACCAAATCCAATTCACCGTCGGCATTCAGGTCCCAACGGTTGATGGTTTGAATCCGCCCCCGCCGCGAAACGTAGGTGTTGGCTCCGGAGTCACCGAAGGAGCCTTGGCGGGATGCCTCCCAGCCAGCGTGGTGGATCCAGAGGGATTCGTCCGCCCTCCCAGGACTGGGAGCCCCTTCGGAAGCCGGGGCAGCCGGCAGTGAAAAGAGTCCCCACCAGGCCCCGCAAAAACAGGCCTTTGCGAGCCATGAGAACCGGAAGACAGAGGGTCTTCTTCCGTCAGAATCCAGCCTTGCCATCGACTGGATTGGAGGAGTTGAATGATCTTCCCTACTCACCAGATTCACTCCCATCATGGCCTCCATTCGTTGGGTTCCAGACTAGGTCAGATCCAATATCCGGGTGATCCAGCGACTGTCCACCGGCAAGCCTGAGGCACCCCTCGTTGGGCGCTACACCGCCTAAAGTTTACCAGGATTTCGGCACCGTGCATGGGGTTTTTAGCCCCAACCCTTTTTTTCTATCGGGCCAGCACCCCTTTGCCTCCCCTGGGCCGCTTCCCCAGCTCTGGAGCCGATCCGTTCAGTGGCCTGTGCTATAATTTTTTGTGCTGAAACCTGCCATGAGGAAGCTCTTCATCGTCCTGGAAATGATCAAATTCGAGCATACTGTATTCGCGCTTCCGTTCGCCTTCCTGGGCGCTTTTCTGGCCGCCGGAGACTTTCCGGGATGGAGCGTGACCCTCTGGATCGTGTTGGCTATGATGGGAGCCCGAAGTGCTGCCATGGCGTTCAACCGAGTCGTGGACCGGCGCTATGATGCATTGAACCCGCGAACCGCCGGTCGTCCGCTGCCACGAGGGCTCTTGAGTCGGGGTTTCGTGATGGCCTTTGTAGTGGCGGCGTCAGCTCTGTTTTTTCTGGCCGCCTGGAAACTCAACCCTCTCGCGCTGGCACTCAGCCCGATGGCACTAGCAGTGATCCTGATCTACAGCTACACTAAACGCTTCACTTCCCTCTCCCATCTCTTTCTGGGTCTCGCCTTGGGCATGGCTCCCATGGGCGGCTGGGTCGCGGTCACGGGCGGACTAGACATTCCTCCCTTATATCTGTCAGGCGCGGTCCTTCTCTGGGTCGCCGGCTTCGACATCATCTACGCCTGCCAAGATGTGGAGTTCGACCGCAGGGTAGACCTGTATTCCCTGCCCCGTAAGTTGGGTGTGAAGCGAGCCTTGCTGCTGTCCAGATTGTTGCATGTTGCAATGGTGATCCTGCTGGGAATGTCTTTCTCTTTTTTCCCCCTCTCACCGGTCAGCTGGTTTGGGCTATTGGTGGTAGCAGTGGCGCTCATTTACGAGCATCGTCTGGTGAGCCCGAGCAATCTGTCCCGGGTCAACGCGGCCTTCTTCACGGTCAACGGGGTGATCAGTGTAGCCCTGTTTCTTTTCATAGGACTGGATCTGTGTCTGTACGCTTGGGAGAAGTACTGATCGAACAGGGTCTGCTCACTCAAGAGCAGCTGGGCGATGCCCTGCGCTACCAAAAAAGAACCGTCCGGGAAGGTTGAGTTCCATTCTCATCGAACTGGGCTACGTGACGGAAGGGGCCGTTGCCAAGGCCCTAAGCGCCATTACGGCGCTCCTTACGTCAATCTGACCTAGATACAGATCGATCCTGAGACTCTGCAGCTGATTCCAACAGAAACGGCGATCCGCCATCAAGTACTCCCCATCAAACGAGTGGCCTCGACGCTCACCATCGCCATCAGCGATCCAACCCACGTGCTGGCCTTGGACGAGCTCAAATTCCTGACGGGTTATCGCGTGGAACCGGTAATTGCAGCGGAGGGATCGATCCGCCAGATGATCGGGCAGAGTTATGGGAGTGAGCAGGCGCTTCAGCTGAAACAGATCTACGACGAACTGGAAGCCGATCAGGAATACGAGCTGGAGCTGGAACATGAGGAAAGCGAGCTGAATCTCCAGGAACTGGAGAAAAGCAGCTCTAAGGCTCCTATCATCAAGCTGGTCAACATCACCTTCGCGGCGGCCATTCAAAAAGGCGCCAGCGCCATTCACATGGAACCCTACGAGCGCGAGTTTCGGGTTCGCTATCGCACCGACGGGACGATTTATGACATCGTTACGCCGCCCTTCAACCTCCGGGAGGCCGTGCTTTCCAGAATCAAAATCATGGCCAGTCTGGACATTGGCGAACGCAGGCTTCCGCAAGGCGGGCACATCCGGCTAAAAATCCACCAGGACGGGGACAGAAAAGAGATCGACCTTCGAGTGTCCAGCCTCCCTACCCTGTTCGGAGAGAAGATCGTTCTGCGAATTTTGGACCGGGGCAAGCTTCCCCTGGACCTAAAGCTGCTCGGCTTGGAAGAGGGCTCGCGGCAAAGAGTCGAAGCCGCCGTTCATCGTCCTTATGGCTATGGTGCTGGTCACCGGACCGACGGGAAGCGGCAAGACCAGTACCCTGCACACCTGCCTCAATCAACTCAACACTCCCGAAGTGAACATCATGACGGTGGAAGATCCGGTGGAGTTCAACTTCCCCGGAATCAACCAGGTGCAAACGAGGGAGCAGATCGGGCTCACCTTCGCCACAGCTCTACGCTCCTTTCTCCGCCAGGATCCCAACATCATCATGGTAGGAGATCCGAGACATCGAAACAGCCTAGATCGGGGTCAAGGCGGCTTTGACCGGCCCGGAACTTCCTGGATGCCCCCGACCCGTTGAATCTTCTTTTCCTGAAGCGCCCGCATGAGCTTGACTTGCATCGCCAGAGGAGTCTCTCCGGCTTCATCCAGGAAGAGGATACCCTCGGTCGCCGCCTCGAATAAACCTGGCTTGTCCGCCACCGCCTCGGTAAACGCACCCTTTTTGTATCCGAACAGCTCGCTCTCGAGTAGCGTCTCTGGAAAAGCTCCGCAGTTGACGGAAACGAAAGGACCCGCACGACGGGGACTGGCATCGTGGACGGCTCGTGCCACCAGCTCCTTCCCCGTGCCACTCTCTCCGGTAATCAGAACCGTGCTGTCGGTGGTGACAATCATCCCGATCATCTTGTAGATTTCCAACATCTGCGGGGAAGTACCCACCAGCTGGTAATCGCGTACCCTCTCGTCTTCCAAGACCCGAACCTTGCGCTTCAGCTGACCGGCCAGAAGCGCGTTTCTCACCAGGTTCTTGAATTCCTGCACCTGAAACGGTTTGGTGATGTAGATCGAACGCACCCAGCTTCAGAGCCTCGATGGCGGTATCCGACGAGGCGTAGGCGGTAATGAAAATAAAGGGCGTCTCCGCATCACTCTCTCGTGCTCTTTCGAGCAGCTGCAAACCGTCCACATCCGGCATCTTCAGATCGGAGATGATCAGGTCAAAGGGCTTCTTCTGCTCGATCAGAGCCAAGGCTTGCCGCTCCCGAATCGGAGAGTGTGACCTGGTAGCCCTCCTTCCGAAGAAGGTACTCGAGAAACTCCAGCATGCTCCGTTCATCATCGATGATCAGGATGTTTCCCATAGGCGGCTAGAACTGTACCGTAGAACCCCGACGGTCTTCCCGCCTCCCGTCATTGATGACAAAAAATGTCAACGGGCTGACGAATTGTGCCCAGTCGAGGTCTGCTAAGCCGGATCTGGTCTCGATCAGATAATCTGTAAACAACTGATATATAGATACTTGTAAAATTATGGAAAGTTTGGAACGGGGTTTGCTTACAGGTTGTTCTGTGAGATGAACGGAACGTTAGATTTTGGAGGGAAAATGATGAACAGGAAAAAATGCTTTTCACTGATTGAGCTTTTGATCGTAGTGGCCGTGATCGGGATCATCGCTGCGGTGGCTATCCCGAATCTGGTGACTTCTCGAATGGCTGCCAACGAAGCCTCGGCGATCTCCTCAGTGCGCACTTTGGTGACCGCTCAGTTGACGTATTCGGCCACCGTCGGCAACGGTCAATACGGAGCCATTTCTGACCTACAGGGCGCCAACATCGTCGATACTCTTCTCGGCAGCGGAACCAAAGAAGGGTTCACCTTTCACCACGGTTCCCAACGGTGCCATCAGCTTCACCGTCAACGCCAATCCCGTGACCGTTGGAACGACGGGTCAGCGTCGCTTTTTCAGCGACCAGACGGGCGTGATTCAAGTCAACACCGGCGGTGCAGCTGGTGCAGGCGATCCTCCGCTTGGAAGCTAATCACCACGTAACAAAAAGCCAAAAGGGGCGCACCCCCCGTCAGGGCTCGCCCCTTTTGTTGTTTCCGTGGCACTGATGCCGACCCGGTGGCCACTTAAGGCGCCTTCTCAGACTCGATCAGTTCTTCTGTCTGGAACCGGGGCGGTCACGGCTTCCAGGGGCTGCCTCTCCAGCAGGTCCTCTCCTGCAGTCTCTTCCTCGCTCTCGACCTTCTGCTGGAAAGGATCTTCCACCTCAATGTTGCGGTAGTACTCCATTCCCGTCCCAGCTGGGATCAAACGCCCCATGATGACATTTTCCTTGAGGCCGCGCAGATAGTCAATCTTGCCGCTGACGGCAGCTTCGGTGAGTACCCGGGTAGTTTCTTGAAAAGAGGCCGCCGAAATGAAGGAGTCGGTGCTCAGAGAGGCCTTGGTGATGCCGAGAAGCAAGGGACGGCCCTTGGCCGCTTTGCCACCCTCAGCCATCACTCGCTCGTTCTCTTCCTGGAAACGGAACTTATCGACCTGCTCTTCCAGCAGAAATTCCGTATCTCCCACATCCTCGACCTTGATCCAGCGCATCATCTGGCGCGCGATGACCTCGATGTGTTTGTCGTTGATGTTGACGCCCTGCAGGCGGTACACCTCCTGGATTTCGTTTACTAGATAGCTTTGTAGCTCTTTTTCGCCCAAAACCATGAGGATGTCGTGGGGATTTCTCGGACCGTCCATGAGTGCCTCGCCCGCCTTCACGTATTCTCCTTCCTGGACGTTGATGTGAACCCCTCGGGGTAACAGGTATTCGGCTTTGAGCTTACCCTTCCCTTCGTCGCTCTCGGTCTGCCTTTCAACGATGATTTTGCGCTGTCCCCGGGTGATGCCACCGTAATGGACGATGCCATCGATTTCAGTGATGACGGCCGTCTCCTTAGGTTTTCTCGCCTCGAAGAGCTCCACCACGCGGGGCAACCCTCCAGTGATGTCCTTCGTCTTGGTGGTCTCTCGTGGAATCTTGACCAGCGTATCGCCCGGGAAGACCTCATCACCATTATCGATCATCAAGTGGGCTCGCGATGGGATCAGGTAGGATTTGATGATCTTGCCCTCGGCACTCCGAATTTGAATCTGGGGCTGGCGCTTTTCGTCCGGAGATTCGATGATCACCTTACGGGACAGACCGGTGACCTCGTCCACCTCCTCCCTCATGGTCAAACCTTCGACAATGTCCTTAAAGACGGTGGTCCCACCGAACTCCGTCAGCATGGAAAAGGTAAAGGGATCCCACTCCACCAGCTGCTCTCCGGGAACGATCTTTTTCCCGTCGTTGACCATGAGCTGAGCGCCGTAAATCATGGAATAGCGCTCTTTTTCGCGCTTTCTCTCGTCCTGAATAATCAAACTCCCGTTCCGGTTCATCACGACCAGGTTGCCTTCCTTATTCTGGACGGTCTGTATGTTGACGAAGCGCACCGTCCCGGCGCTTCTGGACTCCACAGTCGACTGCTCTTCGATCCGGCTAGCGGTCCCTCCGATGTGAAAGGTCCTCATGGTCAACTGAGTACCCGGTTCTCCGATTGACTGAGCCGCCAGCACTCCCACGGCCTCTCCCATCTCCACCATTTCGCCACTAGCCAGATTTCGTCCGTAGCAGGCTCGGCAGAGCCCCCGCTTGGATTTGCAGGTCAGCGCGGTACGAATCATGACCTTCTCGATTCCGGCCGCCTGAATGAAAGCGGCCGTCTCCTCTTCGATCGACTGGTTGACGTCGATCAGGGTTTCGCCCGTAAAGGGATCGATCACTTTTTCCAAGGCCACCCGACCCACGATCCGGTCCCGCAGTGCCTCGATGATTTCACCGCCTTCGACTAGAGCGGTCACCTCAATACCGTCCAAGGTCTGGCAGTCCTCTTCGCTGATGATGACATCTTGCGCGACGTCCACCAGTCGTCGAGTCAGATAACCGGAGTCCGCGGTTTTCAAGGCGGTGTCGGCCAAGCCTTTGCGGGCACCGTGGGTCGAAATAAAATACTGCAGCACGGTGAGACCTTCCCGGAAATTTGCCGTGATTGGCGTTTCGATGATTTCCCCCGACGGTTTGGCCATCAGTCCTCGCATACCGGCCAACTGTCGCAGTTGCTGCTTGCTTCCCCGGGCGCCCGAATCGGCCATGACGTAGATGGAATTGAATTCCCGATCATCGTCTTCGTAAGAGGCCATGGACTCGAACATCTCGTCGGCGATCTTTTCGGTGACGTCCGACCAGATGGCCACCACCTTGTTGTAACGCTCTCCGTTGGTGATCACGCCATCCAGGTATTGTTGTTCGACCTCGATGACCTCTTCTCGAGCCTTCTCGACCAGTTCTTCCTTGTTCTCTGGGATGATGAGATCATCGATACTGACGGTGAAGCCTGCCTGGGTAGCATACTTAAACCCAAGATCCTTCAGTTCGTCCAGCATGGCCACGGTGGCAGGGAGTCCGAAACGCAGATAGCTGTAGTTGACGAGCTGCTGCAGGCCCTTTTTCTTAAAGAGTCCGTTCACGTAGGGCATCTCGTCGGGAAGATGATCGTTGAAAAGGGCTCGCCCCACGGTGGTGGCGATCATCTGGTTCTCCACTTCCTGAACGTCGGCTTGCAAAACGGCTTGCGTATCGTACTGTTTGGAAAGGTCGATTAGCCGTCCCGAATAGCGCAGGGAAATGGGCGTGCGAATCTCCACTGCACCCGCCTCCAGAGCGTGGTACACCTCATACACGTCGGCAAAGGAACGGCCGGCGCCCCGGCTTTTGTTGCGCTGGCTCGTCAGGTAGTAGCAACCCAACACGATGTCCTGGCTCGGCACCGCCAGCGGCTGTCCGTTAGCGGGGGAAAGGATGTTGTGCGTAGCCAGCATCAGGACACCCGCTTCCACCTGGGATTCCTGCGACAGTGGCACGTGAACGGCCATCTGGTCCCCGTCGAAATCCGCATTGAAAGCCGTGCACACCAAGGGATGGATTTTGATCGCTTTGCCTTCTACCAGAACGGGTTCGAAGGCCTGGATGCCCAGCCGGTGCAGGGTAGGCGCTCGGTTCAGAAGAACCGGATGCTGCTTGATGGCATCTTCCAGCATATCCCACACGATCGGTTCCTGATTCTCGACCATTTCCTTGGCACCCTTGATGGTGCCTACGTAGCCTTCCTTCTCCAGCCGGTTGTAGATAAAGGGTTTGAACAACTCCAAAGCCATGAGTTTGGGCAAACCGCACTGGTGCAGTTTCAGCTCCGGTCCCACTACGATGACCGAGCGGCCCGAGTAGTCCACTCGTTTTCCCAGCAGATTCTGACGGAACCGTCCCTGTTTCCCCTTCAGGGTATCGGACAGAGACTTCAGGGGACGATTCTTGACGCCACGCAGCACTCGTCCCCGCCGACCGTTGTCGAACAGGGCGTCCACGGCTTCCTGCAGCATCCGCTTCTCGTTACGGATGATGACCTCAGGCGCCCGCAACTCCATCAGCTTCTTGAGACGATTGTTTCGATTGATGACCCGTCGATACAGGTCGTTCAGATCCGAGGTGGCGAAACGTCCTCCATCCAGAGGAACGAGTGGCCGCAATTCAGGCGGGATGACGGGGATCACATCCATGATCATCCACTCGGGGCGATTGCCTGACTTGCGAAAGGCTTCCAGCACCTTCAGGCGCTTGGAGAACTTGACGCGCTTGAGTTGAGAGGTCTCATTCCTCATCCGGAAGCGCAGATCGACGGCCAGAGGCTCTACATCCACGCGCCGGAGCAACTCTTTGATAGCCTCGGCTCCCATCCCCGCCTCGAACCGGCCGGCGTACTCCGCTTGCAGGGCCCGGTATTTCTCTTCCGAGAGGAGTTCCTTTTCTTTCAAGGGCGCTTCACCCGGATCGATGACGACATAGGCCTCGAAGTAGAGGATGCATTCCAGATCGCGCAGACTGATATCCAGCAGATGGCCGATTCGGCTGGGCAAGCCCTTGAAGAACCACACATGGGAACAGGGACTGGCCAGCTCGATGTGGCCCAACCGCTCGCGGCGCACTTTCGATAGGGTTACCTCTACCCCGCACTTATCGCAGATGATCCCGCGGTGTTTCATCCGCTTGTATTTGCCGCACAAGCATTCCCAATCGGTGACGGGGCCGAAGATCCGGGCGCAAAAAAGACCATCGCGCTCGGGTTTGAAGGTCCGGTAATTGATGGTTTCCGGTTTCGTCACTTCTCCGCTCGACCAAGACCGGATCTTTTCGGGTGAGGCCAGACCGATCCGGATGGCCTCAAAACTTTTCAGGAACTGACTTTTGTTCATCTGATCACGAAACATGTTCGGTTTTTCTACCTCCCTGCGGACAAGTAAGGGTTCGACCACCGCGTGTTGGGCGGGGCCGGTTGGCGTTTTGAACGCGGACTCACGACTCGCTTCCACCCGAGTCGGCAGCGGCTCCGCTCAGGGCGGCCTCGGCGCGCATCATGACGTCCGAGCGGCGACGGAGCTTCTTCTTCGGTTTTTCGATCAATTCCACATCCAGGGCCAGCGACTGCAATTCACGAATCAGGACGTTGAAGGATTCGGGGATTCCAGGACTATAGATGGATTCTCCTTTTACGATGGCCTCGTAGATCTTGGCGCGCCCCTGGACGTCATCGGACTTGGCAGTCAAGAGTTCCTGCAGGATGTTGGCCGCGCCGTAAGCCTCCAAAGCCCACACTTCCATTTCTCCAAAGCGCTGACCACCGAATTGAGCCTTACCGCCCAGTGGCTGCTGGGTGATCAGACTGTAAGGACCAATGGAGCGGGCGTGGATCTTGTCGTCTACCAGATGGCTCAGCTTGAGCATGTAGATGTAACCCACGGTCACCTTTTGATCGAAGGGTTGCCCGGTTATTCCATCGGAGAGGGTGGTCTTGCCGCTGACCGGCAGATCCGCCTTGTTGAGTCGATCCTTGATCTCCTGCTCACGAGCTCCATCAAAAACAGGGGTCGCGTAAAACTGGTTGAGAACTTTGGCAGCCCAGCCCAGATGGGTCTCTAGAACCTGACCGACGTTCATGCGCGAGGGCACCCCCAAAGGATTCAGGACGATTTCCACGGGGGTACCGTCGGGCAGAAACGGCATGTCCTCTTCAGGTAGAATTCGAGCGATCACTCCCTTGTTCCCGTGACGTCCGGCCATCTTGTCCCCGACCGAGAGTTTGCGCTTCATGGCCACGTACACCTTGACCATTCGAATCACACCGGGAGGCAACTCATCGCCTTTCTTCATGCGGCCCAGGCGTTCCTCGTGAAGAGATTTCAGAATCTTGATCTGCCGTTCGGTCCGATCCTCGAGAGTATCCACCTGTTGGGCGGCCTCCGAATCGTCCACCCGAAACTTCCGGATCTCGCCATAGGGCAGAGTCTCCAGTCGGCTCTTTTCCAGGGACTCGCCTTTTTTGGCGATCTGCTTACCCTTGGTGTCGGTCACCTTGGCCTGCGTCTTCTTGCCCGCCAGTACACCCATCATTCGTCTGGCGCTCTCTTCCTTCAAGATCCGAATCTCGTCCTGAAGGTCTTTTCCCAGCCAAGCGACTTCTTCGGCTTCGATCTGCTTGGAGCGCTCGTCCTTGGCCACTCCCTTGCGGGAAAAGATCTTGACGTCGACCACGGTCCCCTCGATCCCGGGAGGGGCATAAAGGGAAGCGTCCTTGACCTCACCGGCTTTTTCTCCGAAGATCGCCCGCAAAAGCTTCTCTTCCGGGGTCAGCTGAGTTTCTCCTTTGGGGGTCACCTTGCCTACCAGAATGTCTCCGGGACGGACGGTCGCGCCGATGCGAATGATGCCGCTTTCGTCCAGGTCGGCCAGCAGCGATTCACTTACGTTGGGGATGTCGCGAGTGACCTCTTCCGGTCCCAGTTTGGTGTCCCGGGCCTCGATCTCTAATTCCTCGATATGGATAGAGGTATACAGATCCTCCTTCACCAATCGCTCGCTCACCAGGATCGCATCCTCGAAGTTGTAGCCGCGCCAGGGCATGAAGGCGACCAGAACGTTGCGTCCCAACGCCAGCTCGCCCTTGTCGGTGCAGGGTCCGTCAGCCAGAACCTGCCCTTTGGAAACGATGCTGCGTTTCGCCACCAAGGGTTTCTGATTGATGCAAGTGTTCTGATTCGAGCGCTCAAATTTCGTCAGTTTGTAGATGTCAACCCCACCGTCCCGAGACTCTTCCCCGTCTTCTCCCGCCACCCGAACGATGATTCTTTCCGCATCAACTCGATCGACGATGCCGCTGCGCTTGCACAAGAGCAGCGCGCCAGAGTCACGGGCCGCGATGTACTCCATTCCGGTGCCCACGAAGGGCGCCTCCGTCTGGATCAGGGGCACCGCTTGGCGCTGCATGTTCGAGCCCATGAGAGCCCGGTTGGCGTCGTCATTCTCCAGGAACGGGATCAAACTGGCGGCCACGCTGACGAGCTGTTTGGGACTGACATCCACGTACTCGACCTCTTCCTTTGGAACAAACACGAAATTGCCCTGGTGACGCCCACTCACCCGGTCGCGAGTGATCCGCCCCTGCTCATCCAAGTCGATGTTGGCCTGCCCAATGACGTGTTTGTCACCCTCCCAGGCCGTCAGGTAAAAGGCATGGGGCTCATACTCGGCAGGGCGTCCGCCCTTCTTCCGTCCTTTGCCCTCCGACCGGGCGTTGACCGCCTCGACCTCCTCCTTCACGACCGTCTGGCCCACCTTGAAATCGGTGCTTCCCGAGTTGATGATGCGGACGTAATCGACGATTCTCCCTTCCACGACCTTCCGGTAGGGCGACTCGATGAATCCGAACTCGTCAATGCGAGCGTAACAGCTCAGGGAGGAAATCAATCCGATATTCGGACCTTCCGGCGTCTCGATCGGACAGATGCGCCCGTAGTGGGAGGGATGCACGTCGCGGACTTCGAACCCGGCCCTCTCCCGGCTGAGACCGCCTGGGCCCAGTGCCGAAAGCCTTCTCTTGTGGGTGATCTCGGACAGCGGATTGGTCTGATCCATGAACTGGGACAACTGGCTGCTTCCGAAGAACTCCCGGATGGAGGCCATGACGGGCTTGGCATTGATCAAATCGTGGGGCATGGCCGTCGTCATCTCCTGATGGACGGACATTTTTTCCTTGATCGCCCTCTCCATGCGCACCAAACCGATCCGGAACTGGTTCTCCAGCAGTTCACCCACCGCTCGGACGCGCCGATTCCCCAGGTGATCGATATCATCCACCGAACCGATGGATTTTCTAAGCTTGAGCAGGTAGGAGATGACCTCGTAGAAGTCTTGAGGGGAGAGGGTCCGCTCCTCCAGAGGAGTTTCCAAACCCAGCTTGATATTGCATTTCAGACGGCCGACTCTCGAGAAGTCGTATTTTCTAGGATCGAAGAACATCCCGTGAAAGAGAGCCGTAGCGGTTTCGATCGTAGGGGGATCACCCGGCCTCTGCTTTCGATAGATCTCGATCAGGGCTTCGTTCGCATTCTTGATCGCATCTCGCCGTAGCGTATCGGAGAGGATCGTCCCCACCTCATCGCGCTCCGGAAAGAAAACGCCGAATTCCTTGACCCCAGCTTCGATCAGATTGTTGACCGCTCCGGGTCCGACCTCGGTGTTGGCTTCCAGAATGATTTCCCCGGAATCGCCATCGACAACTTCTCCGCTGCAGACACCTTCCGCCAGATCCTCGATACCGATCTCGACCTCTTTGACCCCGGCCTTCTTCAATTGAGCGTAGGCCGCATTGCTGATCTTTCGACCGGCCAGGACCAGGACCTTGCCCTTCTTCGCCGGATGGGGGATGTCCTTGCTGATGCGCTTGCCGGGCAGACTGTCGTCCACCTTCCAGAAGAGCTTCTTTCCACGAACCTGGATCTGAGAGACCGCATAGAAAGTTCGCAGAATCTCCTCATCTGAGTTCAACCCCAAGGCTCTCAGGAAAGTCGTGGCCAGGAACTTCCGTTTGCGGTCGATCCGGACGTTCAAGACGTTCTTGTTGTCGCACTCGAACTCCACCCAAGACCCACGGTAGGGGATGATCTTGGCCAGGAAATAGCTTTTCTGCGCCCCGGCTTCAAAGAACACTCCCGGCGAGCGGTGCAACTGGCTCACAACGACGCGTTCGGTGCCGTTGATGATGAAGATGCCGTTATCCGTCATCAGCGGGATGTCACCGAAGTAGACCTCCTGCTCCTTGATGTCGCGAATGGTCTTGACCTCGGTATTTGGATCTTTGTCCCACACCACCAGCCGAATCGTCACCCGGAGGGGCACCGAATACGTCATTCCCCGCTCTTTGCATTCTTCGATGTTGTATTTGAGGTTCAGCTGGACGGGATCCCCGCAGTCCTCACAGCGCTCCCCCTCGTTGGGGTTACGAGCACTACACTTTCCGCACGTGACCTCTTCGATGCTGTAGGGGTTGAGCACCAGAGTTTCCCCGCAACTGAAGCAGCGGCCGCGAAGATACTCCAGGCCTTTCAGCTTGCCGCATTTGCACTCCCAATTCCCGATGGAATACTCCACAAACTCCAGCGAAGAGGTGCCTCGAAAATCGGTAATGGGGAATACCGAGTTGAAAACCGACTGCAAACCCACATCGTCCCGCTCGGGAGAAAGCAAATCCATCTGCAAGAACCGGCGATACGATTCCTTCTGTACTTCCAGCAGATTCGGGATCGGAAAAACGGTTTGGATTTTGGCAAAATCAAACCGCTCTCGATGGGCGTTGCTTGTTAAGTCAGACATGCTCGAAAAGCTCCCTTGATGCGGTCAGTCCGTACAAAAAACGGCCCACGAAAAAAGGACACGAAGTCCTACTTCACGTGGAAGGAGGAAAAGGGGAAATCATGCACCGAAGCAGAAAGAATTCCAATTTCTATCGGTAACCCACAGCGGGAGGCCAAAAATGGAATTGGACTCTCCCCTTGTGGGCCAGCTGCAAAAAAGACACACAGAGACTTCCTCTTTTCTCTTTTTGGTAAGAATTAGACGGGTGCCTCAACTGATTTAGTCTAGCACACAGCTGAGACAATTACAAGCGCAATACCGCCCGCCTCGCCCCTTCGCCCTGGAACCGAATCCATGCCCGGGCGGTTTCTATTTGATTTCGATCGAGGCGCCCGCGTCCTCGAACTTCTTGCGGATCTCTTCCGCCTCTTCTTTGCTCACCCCTTCTTTGACGGCTTTCGGGGCAGATTCAACCAAATCCTTGGCCTCTTTCAGCCCTAAGCTGGTCACTTCCCGGACCGCCTTGATGACATTGATTTTCTTGGCGCCAAACTCGGTCAAAACGACGTCAAATTCAGTCTTTTCTTCCTCTTGGGCGGCTCCGGCTCCAGCCGGACCGGCCGCCGCTACGCCCACTGGAACGACCATGGCAGCCGAGACGCCGAACTTCTCCTCCAGGTCTTTCACCAGATCGTTGATTTCAAGAATGGATGCCTGCTCAATCCAAGACAGGACTTCTTCCCGCGATATGGCCATTATCCAACACCTCCATCATTACTGGGTTTGATTCTTCACTTTTTTCAGACTGCCTAAAACCGAAGTCAGATCTCTCAGGGAGGCCTGCAGCGCTCCGACGAGGCGGTTCAGGGGACTCTGGAGCGAAAAGGCCAGCTGGGTGAGTAGCTCCGGACGCGAAGGCATCTTCGCCAGGGCCTCCACTTGGGAACCGGACACAAGGTTGCTCTCCAAGAGTCCCGCTTTCAAACTCATTCCCGGATGGTCACGCACGAACTCCCACATGATTTTGGCGAGGGCGACCGGATCCTCTTGCGTGCAGGCCAGCGCCGTGGGTCCCACGAAGAATTGTTTCAGTTCCTCAGCGGGAGTTTCCGAGAGGGCGCGAACCGCGAGACTGTTCTTCACGACTCGATAACTGCTGCTTGCCTCTCGAACTTTGCGCCGCAACTTGGTGGCGTCGGTCACGTTGAGTCCCGTGAAATCCACCAGCAGGATCGTTTGACTCTCCTGGAACGTCCGGTTCAACTCTTCGACCACCTGCTGTTTTTCCGTCTTCCTCATGACCTTGCTCCGATCCCGACTCTAGTGTTCCCCGCTCATTTGGTGGCTTCCAGCAGACCGACATCGATCTTGATGCCCGGTCCCATGGTCGAGGCCACGGCCACCGCCTTCAGATAGCGACCCTTGGCTGAGGCGGGCTTGGCACGTACCACGGCATCAATGATGCTGGTAGCGTTTTGTACCAGACGGTCCATTTCGAAAGAGAGCTTACCAAAGGGGGCGTGTACGACCCCATTCTTGTCTACCCTAAACTCGAGCTTGCCGGCTTTGATTTCCTGGACCGCTTTCCCCACCTCGAAGGTCACCGAGCCCGCTTTTGGATTGGGCATCAGTCCTCGAGGCCCCAGGATGCGACCCAGTTTTCCAACCGACTTCATCATATCGGGCGTGGAGACCACGGCATCGAAATCCAGCCATCCGCCCTGGATTTTTTTCACGATCTCCTCACCTCCCACCTGGTCGGCTCCCGCCTGCTCCGCTTCCAGGACCTTCTCCCCGGAAGCGATCACGCACACGCGGACCCTCTTTCCCCGCCCATGGGGCAGGATGACGGTGCCGCGCACCATCTGATCCGCGTGCTTTGGATTCACCCCCAGTCGAATCGCGATTTCGGCTGTTTCGTCGAATCGGCTGCGCTGGATCTCTCGCATCAATTGGACGGCTTCTTCCAAACTGTAGTCGCGCAACTCCACCTTGGCTTTGGCCTCCTGGTACTTCTTTCCCGACATGCTGAGTGTTCCTCTGGTTCAGTTTCTTGGGTCGAGGCCTTAAGTACCTACCTCCAGCCCCATGCTGCGGGCCGTTCCCAGGATGATCCGCCTGGCACCTTCCAAGTCGGTCGCATTCAGATCCGGTAGTTTGGTCTTGGCGATCTCTTCGACCTGTTGCATGGTTATCTGGGCCACCTTCGTCTTGTTGGGCTCGGCCGAACCCTTGGCAATCCCGGCGGCCCGTTTCAAGAGAACGGATGCCGGAGGGGTCTTGGTGATGAATCCGTAGCTACGATCCTGGTAAACCGTGATGACTACCGGAATGATGAGCCCTTCATCGCTCTGGGTCTTGGCGTTAAAATCCTTACAGAAGCCCATAATGTTGAGGCCGTGCTGACCCAAGGCTGGCCCCACGGGCGGGGCAGGGGTTGCCTTCCCGGCAGGAATTTGAAGTTTGATGAGCCCGATTACTTTTTTTGCCATGCCTCTACCTCCAAGTGGGAGCGTCAGTTTTTGTCGACTTGTAGAAACTCCAATTCCACCGGAGTGGCCCGCCCGAAAATCCTTACCATGACCTTCAGCGTGTTCCGATCCAGGTTGACATCCTCAACAACCCCCGTGAAGTTTGAGAAGGGACCGTCTATGATCTTCACCGTCTCTCCCTTCTCAAAGACAAACTTGGGCTTCGGCTTTTCGCCTGCCGACGAGACTCGGTGAACGACCTGGTTGACCTCCTCCTCGGTGAGTGGTGTGGGCGTGTTGCCCTGACTAACAAAACCACTCACCTTTGGGGTGCTACGCACCAGATGCCAGGTCTCATCGTTCATCTCCATTTCCACCAGGATGTAACCTGGGAAAAAAAGCTTGGAACTCACCACCTTCTTGCCGCCCTTCATCTCCACGACATCCTCGGTGGGGATGAGAATCTGACCAATCTTTTCCTGAAGACTGTAGACTTGCACCCGATTCATGAGACTCTCGGCCACTTTTCTCTCGAAACCCGAATAGGTGTGAATGATGTACCATTTCTTCCCAACCGCGCCGATCTCTTTCGGCTGTTCCGGGGAACTCACTTCCTTCTCGTCTTTACTCATTTTCCCCTCGCCCCTTTCGACCTCTCCTTAAAAGAGGTCCAGGATAGCCGTGATGACACGCTGGAGCAGCATGTCGACGAAGAAGAGGTAGAAACCGAAAAAGAACACCGCGATGATCACGACCAATGTGGTCCCATAAACTTCCTTCTTACTGGGCCAGGTCACTCTTTTCAGTTCGGTGCGGACATCCCGGTAAAAGGTGGTCAGATTGCGGGACGCGTCTCTCAGTTTCTCCAGCATAAGATCCTTCGCTTCTAAAACCGCCTCAATCATGCCGCCATGAAAGAGCTGGCAGGCCAGGAGGGATTCGAACCCCCAACATCCGGTTTTGGAGACCGGCGCTCTACCAGTTGGAGCTACTGGCCTGCGTAAACGCTATTTTACCTCTCGGTGGGCGGTGTGCTCACGGCACCATCGACAATATTTTCTAAGTTCCAACCGATCCGTGACGGTTCGCTTGTTCTTGGTACTCGTGTAATTTCGCCGCTTGCACTGACGGCACTGTAGGGTGATGATGTCACGCATATCTTGAAACAGACCCGATGAGCAGCCGTACCCCTTTATTTGTCGATTTCCGTAATGGTGCCGGCACCCACCGTACGGCCACCTTCCCGGATGGCGAAGCGCAGCCCCTTCTCCATGGCGATGGGCGTGATCAGTTCCACCGACATGGACACATTGTCCCCCGGCATCACCATCTCCGTCCCTTCCGATAACGTCACCGAACCGGTCACATCCGTCGTCCGAAAGTAAAACTGCGGCCGGTAGTTGTTGAAAAACGGCGTGTGGCGCCCCCCCTCTTCCTTCGTCAACACGTAGGCTTCAGCCTGAAACTTCAAATGCGGCGTGATCGATCCCGCCGCCGCCACCACCTGGCCCCGCTCCACCTCGTTCTTGTCCGTCCCCCTCAAGAGCAACCCTACATTGTCTCCCGCCTGCCCCTCATCCAGCAGCTTCTTGAACATCTCCACCCCTGTCACCACCCGCTTCATGGTCTCCCGAATCCCCACGATCTCCATCTCTTCGCCCACCTTCACCCGCCCTCGCTCCACTCGCCCCGTCACCACCGTCCCTCGTCCGCTGATCGAAAAAATGTCTTCCACCGGCATCAAAAACGGCTTGTCCACCTCCCGCTCCGGCACCGGTACGTAGCTGTCAACCGCCTCCATCAACTCCTCTATCGACTGCCGCGCCTCCCCGTCCCCTTCCATCGCCTTGAGCGCGCTCCCCTTCACCACCGGTATCTCCTCCCCAGGAAACTCATAATCCGTCAGCAGTTCCCGTACCTCCAACTCCACCAACTCCAATAGCTCCGGATCGTCCACCATGTCCACCTTGTTCAAAAACACCACGATCGACGGCACTCCCACCTGACGCGCCAGCAATATGTGCTCCCGCGTCTGCGGCATCGGCCCATCCGCCGCACTCACCACCAGAATCGCCCCGTCCATCTGGGCCGCTCCCGTGATCATGTTCTTGATGTAATCCGCATGTCCCGGACAGTCCACGTGCGCGTAGTGCCTCTTTGCCGTCGCGTACTCCACGTGCGCCGTCGCGATCGTGATCCCTCTCTCCTTCTCTTCCGGCGCGTTGTCGATCGAATCAAATGTCCTCACCGACACCGTCTCATCCTTACTGCTCAACACCTGCGTGATCACCGCCGTCAACGTCGTCTTCCCATGATCCACGTGCCCGATCGTCCCAACATTTACGTGCGGCTTCGTCCGCTCATACTTTTGCTTCGCCATAGGTTCTCCTCAGG
This sequence comes from Acidobacteriota bacterium, assembly GCA_965205565.1. GTDB lineage: Bacteria > Acidobacteriota > UBA6911 > RPQK01 > CBDBID01 > CBDBID01. The sequence goes on along the minus strand of CBDBID010000041.1, from coordinate 3,718 downwards.
CTTGTGCACTTAAAGGGAAACGGAGCCCACGACCAGGATTGAACTGGTGACCCCTTCCTTACCAAGGAAGTGCTCTACCACTGAGCTACGTGGGCCTGTCTTAATTCTCCTGAAAGAATGAAGGATCCAGTTCACATTTTTTATGGAGCGGGAGACGGGACTCGAACCCGCGACCAATAGCTTGGAAGGCTATGACTCTACCAACTGAGTTACTCCCGCCCCGATCGACCGTGATTCATTATGGTCGATTTCGCTCCAGCCCAGCAACCTTGTTAGGTTTGGATTTGGAGGGGGCAGGATTCGAACCTGCGTAGACCCGAAGGTCGACGGGTTTACAGCCCGTTGCCTTTGTCCGCTCGACCACCCCTCCGTCTTGTTCACCGGGGGAAGTGCTTCTCCTCCGGACTCGACACACACCACGTTACCGAAAGGCAAGCGAACATTCTAATCCGCTTGCCGAAGGGGATGCAGTATAGCATTCGAGTCTATGGAATACAAAAAGAGGGAGACGCCTGAACCGCCGCTCAAAAACGGGGACCGATGGTACACTGTCGCGAAACAAGAAAGGTGTTTCGGTCCCCTGATGAAACAAAGGGGCCCGCGACAACCCATCTGGCTTGTCTTTAGATTGGCCTGCCAGCGGGTCGAGATTCCTTCCTTTCGGTGGCCGTCTTGAACCAAAGGTTGCAAGCCGACTAAACTAACGGCCACTTTTCGCAAGAAATGACCTTCGAAATCGCCTTCATGATGCTGGTCCTGGTGGGAGCCCTGGTGGTTTTCACGCTGGAGCTTCTCCCCCTGGAAGTGACGGCCTTCGGTCTGTTGGCGGTCCTCTTTACCTGCGGATTCGTCAACGCCGAACAGGCTTTGACTGGCCTGAACAACAAAGCGGTGGTAACTATCGGAGCGATGTTTGTGCTTGGCCATGCCCTGGTGAAAACCGGCATTCTGGAGGTAGCAGCGGATCGCTTGAGCCGGGAGATGGGGCTCCAAGCGTGGCACGTGGTAGGCATCTTACTGGTCACGGTGAGCCTTTTGTCGGGTCTTTTGAATAACACGGCCGTGGTGGCCATTTTCATTCCTCTGACGATGAACCTCTGCCATCGCTTTCACATCAGTCCAAGCAAAGTCCTCATCCCGCTCTCCTACGCCTCCATCTTCGGCGGGACGCTTACCCTGATCGGGACCTCCACGAACCTGCTCGTCAGCGCCGCAACAGAGCAAGCTGGCCAACCCCCTCTGAGAATGTTCGAGTTCACACAACTGGGCATCGTCTTTGTGGTGGTTGGGCTAGCTTACACCTTAACGCTGGCTCGCCCCACGTTGCCTTCCAGAGCCGTCGTCAGCTCCCTGACCCACAAATACCGGATGCGGAGATATTTGTCGGAAGTCGAGGTTCTCCAGGATTCGAAGTTGAAGGGGAAAACCTGTGTCGAGATTGGCCTGAACCGCGTTTATGACATCACCGCCCTGGCGATTCTCCGGGGTAAAACCCGACACACGGAAAATATTCGCAACATGCAGCTGCGGGCTCACGACACCTTGATCGTTCGTGGAACCATCGACAACCTGATCCGTCTGCGCAACGAGAAGGGCGCCGCCCTTCTTTCCGACATTAAGCTGGGTGAGCGCGAGCTGTCTGAGGGCCAAGTCATCGCAGAAGCCCTCATCACCCCCACCAGCACGTTGATCGGAAAAACCATGGAACAGGTGGATTTCCGACGCCACTATGGGGCTTTCGTGTTGGCCATCCGCAGCCATGGAGCCACCCAGCACAGCAAGGTGGCGCACACCCGGTTGCGCGTTTCCGACACCTTGCTGCTCATGGCGCCACCGGAGCGCCTTGACGAATTGCGACGTTCCAACGACATGATCGTGATCTCCGAGCTGGATCTGGCTCTGAAGCGAGGAAGATTCTGGCTCGCTCCACTGCTCATCATCCCGCTGATCGTCCTCTTGAGCGCCATCGGGATCATGGACATCATGGAGGCTGCGGTTTTGGGAGCCATCACGCTGCTAATCCTCAACGTGGTCACTCCTCAGGAAGCCTATCGAGCCATCGACTGGTCGGTCCTGCTCTTCATCGCGGCTTTCGTACCTGTGGGGCTGGCCATGGTCGAAACCGGCACAGCAACCTTTCTGGCCTCGGCGATACTTTCCATCAGCTCCTGGTTCCCCGATCCCCTGGGGCCCTATGTTGCCCTCTCCACGATCTATCTGGTGACTTCTTTACTGACCCAGATTATCTCCAACAATGCCACGGCTCTGATTCTCCCGCCCATCGTTCTCACCATTGGGGCCGCTATGGAGATCGATCCGCGTCCCTTCATCATCGCCGTTTGCTTCGCCGCCTCGGCTGCCTTCATGACTCCGATTGGATATCAGACCAACATGATGGTCTACGCCCCGGGGAATTATCGCTTTCTGGATTACCTACGATTTGGGGTGCCATTGAGTCTGATCTTCTGGCTGCTCGCGAGTTATCTGATCCCGCGATTCTGGCCTTTCCAACCCATCACCAGTTACTGACGGCGGTTCACAACAGATTCCGGAGTAGCCACAGTCAGTACCGAGCCAGCGCCTCGCAGATTCTGTCGGTGAGTCGTTTGGCCGTGTAGGAACTGAAGGCGTAGTCATTGACCAGGATGGAGAAAGCCAGGGTACGCCGGGAACGGGTTCGGATATAGCCTCCGAGAGTGGTGACCTTCTTGAGTGATCCCGTCTTGGCGTAAACCTTGCCTCGCGTGAGACGGCGACGCATTCGTCCCTTCAGTGTGCCATCCAGGCCTGCCACCGCGAGACTCTCCATAAAGAGGGGGAAGTAGGGTTGATGGGCCAGATGGTTGAGCAGCAAAACCTGGGCGCGTGGTGTGATCAGATTGTCTCTGGAAAGTCCCGATCCATCGTACCAGGTCCACCGTGTCGGGATCGACTCCCGCCTCCTGGAGAAAATCATAGAGGACCTCGAGCCCAGCCTCGTCGCTCCCGACACCGATGCGCTCTGCTCCCAGAGTCCGCAGCAGGATCTCAGCCGAGAGATTGTGGCTCTTCTTGTTGATGAAGGCGATGATGTCCTGGAGTGGCAGGGACGAATGAACATAAACCTCGGTGCCCGGCGTGTCTGTCTGGAGTTCTCCGTAGTGGCGAGCTCGTATCCGGCCCGTCACTTTGATTCCGGCCTTCCGCAGCCGCTCCCGGAAGATCGTCGCCGTGTAAAGGGCGGGGTCATCTACCATGACGAGCCGCCACGACTTACGGCTCGAAATGGGCAGGTTCCCCCACAGCCGGATCCGATGCCTGTCCCCGGGACCAGACCAGGCGAAAGTGGTCCTGGCGCCTGACGAGACCGTCTTTCCCCCGGTTCGTGACCGAAAAAAACGAGTAACTGGGGAAAAAGGAAACCCGCAGTCGCTCCCCCACCTTTTTCCCCGGACCCACCGCCAGAGACAGCACGTTGTCATAGAAGGACAGGGCAGAAACAGCGGCGCCGTAACGATGCTGAACGTCGGTATCGGTCCAGCCTTTTCCAAAAGGAGCATAGACGAAGTAGGAATCGTCTCCGATGATGTCCCCATCGACCACCCGTATTCCGGCATCCCGAGCGGCCCGGACCATACGATCCAGATAGACAAAAGGCCTCGTTCTTTTCTCTAGCCCACCACTCAAATTGGGGTCTCCACCCCCCTCCAAGACCAGATCTCCCCGGAGAGTCCCCTTC